>NZ_CP095462.1:1227500-2455000 GCF_023022965.1 Ectobacillus sp. JY-23
TCAGACCATGGGTCTAAGTAGGATGTAATTCGCTTCATACGATAAGGAGCTGAAGCGATGAGCGCTACAAAACCACCTATCCCCATCATCCCCAGCACTGCAAAATGCATAATTCTGGCGCCCGCCACAAAAATCATCACAACACAAGTTCCAACCATAACAGTTCCTGTTCCTAAATCCGGCTGCAACATAATCATTCCAAATGCAGTAAACACAATTCCTAAAGATGGAGCCAACCCACGCTTAAAAGTTGTAATTACTTTTTGCCGTTCGGATAAAAATTTTGCCAAAAAGATAATCATAGCAAACTTCATAAACTCTGACGGCTGAATTGAGAACGCGCCTATACCGATCCAGCTCCGCGCACCACCGCGCACCATCCCTATCCCAGGGATTAATACAAGTACTAAGAGCGCAAAGCAAACAAGTAAAATGGTTTTCGCATGTTGCCTCCAAAACCAATAATCAACCCTCATAATAAAACCCATTGCAATAATTCCAACGCCAGCAAAAAGCAACTGGCGTTTTACAAAGAAAAAGGAATCGTGAAACTTATACGTCGCCCATACGGCACTGGCACTGTATACCATAATCATGCCTACCGTCAACAAAAGCAACGTTGCCACCACAATAATGAAATCCGGGGCTTTTTTCGTCGGCAATACACAACACCTCACAACCGCTCATTTATACTAGCTTATGCACGGCTTGTATGAACATGTCTCCTCTGTCTTCAAAAGTCTTAAATTGATCCCAGCTGGCGCATGCAGGCGACAACAGGACAACATCTCCTTCTTTGGATAGCGTATATGCCTCCTGTACAGCTTGTTCGAGATTATTGACGATTTTAACCGCTTTTATACCGGCAGCATCCGCTGCTTTAGCTAATTTATCAGCTGTTTGCCCAAATAGCACCATCGCTTTTGTATGTTGTAAATACGGAATGAGTTCGTCGAACTCGTTGCCTCGATCTAATCCACCAGCAAGTAAAACAACGGGCTGTACAAAAGCAGATAAAGCCTTTTGTGTGGCCAATATGTTCGTCGCCTTTGAGTCATTATAAAATTTACGATTATTTACAGTCGCTACATACTGCAAACGATGCTTTACACCGGTAAAGGTTTTTAATACTTGCTGAATAGCTTCGTTACTTACACCAGCAAGCTTCGCTGCACTTACTGCAGCTAAAATATTTTCTAAGTTATGCTCCCCCGGAAGTGCAATGTCTTGAATGGGCATGATAGGTTCACCACAGAAGATAAGTTGACTATCTTGTATGCAAGCGCCATCAGGTAGCGATTGCTTGGTTGAAAAATATATTCTTTTCCCTTTTGTAGAAGCTGCAAGCTTCATCACTTCTGGGTCCTCAGCATTAATCACACTATAATCGTTTTCGTTTTGATTTTTAAAAATGTTTGCTTTTGCTCGACCATACTCTTCTTTTGTGCCATGATAATCCAGATGGGCTTCAAATAAATTTAAAAACAAAGCAATTTTTGGACGAAAAACTCTAGTTCCCATTAATTGGAATGAAGATAATTCAATGACCACATGCTCATCAGGTTTTGCTTCTTGCGTAACCTCACAAGCGACTGTGCCGATATTGCCAGCAATAATTGGTTTTTTCCGTCCTTCTCTCAGCATTTCAAAAATAAGTGTAGTAGTTGTTGTTTTTCCGTTAGAACCTGTAATAGCGATAAAAGGTGCTTCTGAAATTTCATAAGCTAATTCTACTTCTGTAATAATCGGAATATCCTTTTGTAATGCTGCTTGGAGCAAGACATTTGTATACGGAATACCTGGATTTTTCACGATTAAATCTGTTCCGTCAAGCAACGAAAGAGGATGATGACCGCACACTACCTTCATTCCTAAACGACTTAACGCCTGCGCCATCGGATTTTCTTCCAATGGCTTATAATCATTGACTATTACATGAGCGCCTAGCTTATGCAACAGCGTTGCAGCCGCATATCCGCTTTTTGCTATCCCTAATACCAATACGTTTTTTCCATTATATCCACTAATCTTTTTCAATTACATCCACACCTCAATATAGATTCCTAACATTGCAAATAACAAACCAACAAACCAAAACGTAACAACCACTCGCCATTCAGACCAGCCGCTCAATTCATAATGGTGATGAAGCGGGCTCATTTTAAATACGCGCTTGCCTGTTGTTTTAAATGAAATAACTTGTATGATAACCGAAAGTGTTTCTAGTGCAAATACACCACCAATAATAGCCAAAAGAAGCTCAAGCTTCGTTAAAATGGCAACAGCCGCAATCGCACCTCCAAGCGCCAAAGAGCCTGTGTCTCCCATAAACACTTTGGCAGGATGCGCATTAAAAACAAGAAAGCCAAGAACAGCACCTACTACAGCCATACAAAAGATAGCTACTTCATAATGCCCTAGATAATACGCCAGCATCGCAAATGCTCCAAAAGCAATTGCGGACGTACCAGCTAGCAAACCATCTAGTCCATCTGTCAGATTTACTGCATTAGATGAGCCGACAAGCAGAAATAGTATGAAAATAAAATAGCCCCAGCTTAATTCTATGCTTAAATCGGTACCTGGTATTCGTAAATCAGTTGCAAATCCGTACATCTGATAAAATAGGAAAAATACAATAGCAATCGAGATTTGCCCGACAAGCTTTTGTTTAGACGTTAACCCTAGGTTTCGTTTCATTACAACCTTGATAAAGTCATCTAAAAATCCGATTAAGCCATACCCAAATGTAACAAATAATAACAAATACGTTTCTGTGTTTAACTTACCAAACTTGGCAACCATTAATATGGTGGTAATCATGAGTGATAAAAAGATGACGATACCACCCATTGTGGGTGTACCAGTCTTTTTTTGATGTGATTTCGGTCCTTCTTCACGGATGCTTTGTCCAAACTTCAAACGACGTAGAAACGGAATGAAAATGGGCGATAACGCAACCGCTATTAAAAATGCTAAACCGATTGTAATAAACAGGCCTTGCTCAAGCATATAAAATCTCCTTCCACTAGTTGCTCATACCTGAGCGTTTCTCAATTGCCTCGCGCGCAACAGCACGATCATCGAAGTGAAATACTTCTGTTCCAATAATTTGATACGTCTCATGCCCTTTACCAGCGATTAATATTACGTCTCCGGCACTTGCCGATTTTACTGCATGTTCAATCGCTTGGCGACGATCTACAATAACTTCATAAGGTTTTGCATCGTTTATGCCAGCAGTCATCTCATCTAAAATAGCCTGTGGGTCTTCACTGCGTGGGTTATCAGATGTCAAAACAGCATAATCCGCGTATTCTACAGCGATTTGTGCCATGAGCGGTCGCTTAGTACGATCGCGGTCTCCCCCGCACCCAACAACGCAATAGATTTTTCCATGTGCAATTTCTGCAACGGTACGAAGGGCGTTTTCAAGGCTGTCGGGCGTATGGGAATAATCCACAACAACCGCATACGGCTGTCCAGCATCTACAATCTCAAAACGCCCTGACACACCACTTATCGCTTCAATTGCACGCACAATCGTTGCAAGTGGAACTCCCGAAGCAAGGGTCGCTCCTATAGCAGCAAGAACATTATAGACATTGAACATACCAATTAACTTCATTGTAACAGGCATAGACTCACGAGGTGTAACTAGCAAAAACTTCGTGCCGCTACTAGTCATCTCAATATGTTTTGCCATAATATCGCTTTCAGCGTGAATACCGTATGTAAGGATAGTAGCTTGCGTTGCAATTTTATAGTCTGCCGAAGCCGGGTCATCTTCGTTTAAAACGGCGTATCTTGGATAACGATAACTATTGCCAAGCTGTGCAAATAACAAACCCTTGGCATGCTTATAGGCGTCCATTGTTTTATGATAATCTAGATGATCTTGTGTTAAATTTGTAAATACCGCTACATCATATTCACAGCCGTGTACACGACCTAAATGAAGGGCATGCGATGAAACTTCCATAACCGCATGATCAATTCCCTTCTCCAACATATATCCAAACGTTTTTTGTAACGTAAGAGCATCAGGTGTCGTATTCTTCACCTCTATTACTTCATCATCAACCTTCATATGAATCGTACCGATAAGTCCCGTTTTACGCCCATACTCTCGTAAAATACTATCGATAATATGAGATGTGGTTGTTTTCCCGTTTGTTCCCGTGATGCCGATTAGATGCAAATGCTGTGTGGGATGTCCGTAAAATGCATCTGCTAGTGCGGCTAGTGCCCGTGCTGAATCCTTCACAAGAATAACCGGAACAGCAACTGCCACTGGTCGTTCCGCTACAATAGCAGCCGCCCCCTTGGCGACTGCTTGCTCAGCATAATCATGGCCATCCACAGTAAAGCCGCTTATACAAACAAATAAACTGTTCTCCTTTACTTGTCTGGAATCCATTTCAATGGATGTTATTTCTGGGTTTTCCGCAGGTAATACAGGAAAATCATGCAAGCATGCTAAAAGTGTATGCAACTCCATTGTATAATATCCTTTCTGTTCTTGAAATGTATTGCACGCATCTTCATACAAAAGTAAGATGCGTGCTTTGTTATATATTTTAAAGCTGTAATGTTCACACTATATAGATACCAACTATTTATTCAACATAACAGAAAAACAAAGTATGAGAACCGCTTGGTGTTACACGGCACATGTATCTTCTAGTCCCTATCCATAACCATACATCGCACGTTCTTCTCTGCCGTCCAAAAAACATGTCTGTTTTGCTGGTTGTACTGATATAGTTTATCATAAAATATATACCATTAATCTCCTAAGTAGATACGGATCTTAGAACCTTGTTTTACTTTTACCCCTGGCTTAGGAGATTGATCAATAATTTTTTCTCCACTACCGCTTGCTTCAAGCTTAAGGTCAACCAACTGTTCTTGCAGCTCTTCTGTTTTCATTCCCACCAAGTCCGGTACTTCAATTGTTGGAGTATCCAACCAAGTAAGCTCCTTCTCAATACCGCCTTTGCGCGGTTCTACACCAAGAGTTGGCAAAATATCCCGCAGCATATTCCCAACGATAGGAGCAGCTACGACACCACCGAATTGAATGGTGCCCTTTGGATTGTCGACTGCTACATATACAACAACCTGTGGGTCATCAGCAGGTGCAAAGCCAATAAAAGACACGATATAGTTTCCTTCCATATAGCGTCCATCCTTTACCTTCTGTGCCGTTCCAGTCTTCCCCCCAACCCTATATCCATCAATATACGCACCTTTACCTGAACCCTTTGCAACAACGTTCTCTAGTGCTTCTCGAACCTGCTTTGACGTTTCCTCGGAAATAACCTTGCGTTTTGCTACAGGGGTTTTCCGGTTTACGACTTGTTTTGTTTTTGGGTCGATAAATTCCTTTGCGATATATGGCTGATATAGAGTGCCACCATTTACAGCAGCTGCAACAGCAGCTACTTGCTGAATTGGCGTGACAGAAACACCTTGTCCGAAAGCTGTTGTTGCCTGCTCGACAGGTCCGACTCGCTTTAAGTTGAATAAAATTCCCTTACCTTCTCCTTGTAAGTCAATGCCCGTTTTTTGTCCGAAACCAAAATCATGGATATACTTAAAGAGTTTCTCTTTCCCGAGCAAATCTCCCATTTTTACAAAGCCAGGGTTACATGAGTTTTGTACCACTTCCAAAAAGGTTTGATGACCATGACCGCTTCGTTTCCAACAGCGCAATGTAGCACCACCTACCTCTGCAGCGCCATCGTCATTAAAGGTGTCTTTATGAAGATCAATCAAGTTTTCATTTACTGCCGCAGCCAAGGTAATAATTTTAAAAGTCGAGCCAGGCTCGTATGTACTCCAAACCGGCAAGTTACGATTGTATACCTCAGGGGCAACATTTTTATAGTTTGCAGGATCGAAGTTTGGTCTGCTGGACATTCCTAATATCTCACCTGTATTTGGATTCATGGCAATGGCAATCATGCTATCTGGATTATAGGTAGCCTGTGCTACATCCAATTCCCGCTCCATAATGGTCTGTACACGTGAGTCAATTGTTAGCCTTAAATCTAAGCCACTTTCCGGTGCCTGATAGTCATCACCAACATTTGGCATGCGTTTCCCTTTGGCATCTGCATAAAAACGAACATACCCTTTATCCCCGGTTAACTCTTTGTTATAAGACAATTCAAGACCCAGCAATCCTTGGTTATCAATTCCAGCAAACCCAAGTACATGCGATAAATAAGTACCGAATGGATAATATCGAATAGAATCTTCTGCAATATATACACCCTTCAAACCGAGCGCCCGAATTTCTTTTGCTTTTTCATGTGAAATTTTACGCCCTTCCGGCTTTAACCACTCTACAGATGCCTTAGCTGTGACGTGCTTATAAACAGGTTCTTTCGGCACCCCAAGCACCGCAGACAGCTTTTCTGCCGTTTCGGCAGGGTCTTGAATTTGTCTGGGCACGACCAAAATAGATGGCGCACTTTTATTTGTAGCAAGCTCTACATCGTTTCGATCCAAAATTTTGCCTCGTTCGGGCTGAAAGGGAATATTGCGACTCCAAGAATCTTTGGCTCGGTCCGTCAAGAACTTACCAAGTGCGAACTGCACATAGCCAAGGCGAATATCTATGATTGTAAAGATGAGCAGCCCAAAAACCAACACAAAAATCAATCGCTTACGAACAGTTACATTTGATACGCGCATATATCAGAACCTCCTTATCGCTCGTTCCAATATATGCTTGTACCTTTTTGATTAGAACATGGTAAGCGGGTGACGTCAAGTCCCTGCTGGCGGTGCTTCCTCAGTTGCTTGCGGCTCAATAGGAGGCGCAAGTTTAACCTCTAATACCGCGCCATTTTGAACGACAGTTCCTTCAGCAATACTTTGCTCTGTAACATAACCGCTTCCACTTATCTTTACTTGCACACCTAATAAATCACCTAAACTCATCACATCGCGTATCGACCAGCCGCCCATATTCGGCATCTTATTCTCAGTCCCTAATAAGAATACTTTATCTCCTTTTAATACGTCGCGACCTGCAGAAGATTGAGAAACAACCTTATCCTTGCCTAGAACAATGGGACGAAGCCCTTCTTTTTCAAGTAATAATTTTGCTGCTTCCATTGCTTGTCCTTGTACGCCAGGCACCCGTACATTTTCACGCTGGGCTAGTTTCTTTACATCCTTAACCTGTGATGGCTTAATTTGTAAATACTGCAAGCTATTTTTTGTCACCGATTTAAAGATGTCCGAAAGCGGTGTGGCACCAAATTCCGTATCCTTTAGCTTCGGCTGCTTAATCGCCACGTAAACAAGAAGCTCCGGCTTTTCAACAGGGGCCATTCCGAGGAAAGAAAAGATATAATTTTCACGCCCGGACATGTATTTTCCATCTTTTCCAGGTATTTGGGCCGTACCAGTCTTTCCAGCAACCGGATAGCCGTCTATTTTATATAATGTCCCTGTTCCTTTTGGGGAAGTAACAACTGTTTCAAGTAATTGTCGCACTTTAAGTGCACTTTCAGCTGTAATCGGTTGTCCTACTTCTTCCGGCGTTGTTTGACGAAGAACCTTATTTGTGCCCGGCTCCACAATCTTATCAATCACATAGGGCTTCATCATTTTTCCATTGTTTGCAATCGCAGTAGCTGCTTGAATCTGTTGAATTGGAGTAACCGTGGATCCTTGTCCAAATGCTGTAGTAATCTTTTGGATATCCTTATCAAATAAAATCGTGTTTTTTGCTTCACCAGGCAAATCAATACCCGTTTTCTCATACAAATGAAATTTATGTAAATATTGATTGTACTTATCAAAGCCCAGACTGTTTTGTGCCAAGATGGCAAATGCAACATTGGAAGAGCGTTGTACACCTTCATCAAAGGTAATGCTTCCCCAACCGTCACCGCCATTATGATCTCTAATTGGAGTCTTTCCAACATAATAGCGCCCCGATTGATAGAATGCTTGTCCATTATATACACCCTCATTAACAGCGGCTGCCAGTGTGAAAATCTTCATTGTAGAACCTGGTTCGTATGCATATGAAACTGGGTCATTTAAGAAATAGGAGATATTGCGCTTATTTGGATCATAACTTGGTTTACTAGACATAGCTAGAATTTTGCCCGTTTTGGGGTCTGCAACAATTCCTAAAAGCATGCTTGGTTCATATTGCTTAGCAGCCTTGTTCATCGCTTCTTCGAGAAAACTTTGGATACGCTGGTCTAATGTTAAGTACACATCATTTCCGTTTTTGGCAGGTATTACATCTTCTTTACCGTATGCCAATCCTCTGGAATCCCCTTTATAGGCAACTTTACCGTTTTCAGCTTGCAATTCCTTATCCAAGGCTTGTTCAAGTCCAAATTGGCCTTTCAGTTTTTTGTTCTCTTCTGCTTTTGCATATCCAATAACATATGAAGCAAAATCGCCATTTGGATACACACGTGTTTTTCCTTCTGTAAACAGTAAGCCCTGTAGCTTCATACTTTCAATCTGCTCTTTTTGTTCAGCCGTCAAATTATTAGCAGCCGATCCAAACTCCACTTGATATAAGGGCTTGTTCAAGTAATCAAGAATCTCCTCTTTGCGTAACGAAAGAACGGTAGCAAGTTTCTCCGCCGTTTCCTCTTTATCTTTAATCGGTTCGTCACCTTTTAACATAGCAATTAGCTTATAGGATGATGCATCTTGTGCAAGTACTTCACCGTGCTGATCATAAATTTTCCCGCGCACACCTGTAATTGAGCCTTCCTGGTTATGTTTAGCAGCAGCTAAAGCCTCCAGTGACTGCCCATATGCCTCTTTACCAATTTGAATATACAAAAACCGAACCACCAATATAAAAAAGAGCAGGCAAAAAATTGCGGCTAAGCATCCTGCTCCTGTATTCATATGGAATTTTCTTGCCTGCGTATTCATGTTATTGCCCAATCCCTTTAACATTGTTTGCATCAATTGTCATGCCCAGTCGCCCTGCTACTTCAGCGATTCGCTCATAACGACTTAACAGTTCTACTTCTGCTTTTAAATCGCTGTTTGTCTGCAGCTGCTTATCAATCTGCTTCTGTAGCTGCGAAACCTCCGTATTCACCTCGTATAAAGCAGCCTTGTTTCCAATAAATATGATAGCAACATACAATAAAAAAGCAACAAACGCAGTATACAATACTTTTTCAATTACTGTGACTTTCGCTGACTGAACAGATGTGGATGCATTTTGTGTAGCTTCAATGCCGGATGGTTGTTTTTTGTACTTTACGGCTAAATTGCTCATGCATATCCCTCCTATAATTTTTCAGCGATGCGCAGCTTTGCAGACCGCGCTCGGTTATTTTCTTCCAACTCTTGTTCAGACGGCAAAATCGGCTTTCTGGTAATTAATTTCAGCTTCGGTTTGAACTCATCAGGAATCATCGGCAGGCCCGGTGGTAAAGGCGGTAAGCTGCTATGTGTTTTAAACGTTGTTTTACAAATTCGGTCTTCAAGAGAATGAAAGGTGATGACACTGATTCTACCGCCCGATTTTGTCACTTCGATCGCAGCTTCAATTGCTTCTTCAAATACGCCTAGCTCATCATTCACAGCAATCCGTATTGCTTGAAACACACGTTTTGCGGGATGTCCGCCTGTCCGTCTTGCAGCTGCAGGAATACCCTCTTTAATTAACTCAACTAATTGACCAGTTGTTTCAATTGGCTGCTTTTCACGATAAGCTTCAATTTTCCTCGCAATTTGTTTAGAAAATTTTTCTTCCCCGTATTGAAAAAAGATTTTTACAAGCTTTTCATACGGCCATGTATTGACGACATCATAAGCGCTAACAGACGCATCTTGATCCATGCGCATATCAAGCGGGGCATCGTGATGATAGCTAAACCCGCGCTCTGGCGTGTCCAGCTGCGGAGAAGATACACCTAAATCAAAGAGTACACCATCTACTTGTGCAATCCCAATCTCTTGTAATACCTCTTTTAAGTAACGAAAATTGCTTTTTACTGCCATAAAACGATTGCCGTATGCCGCAAATTTCTCTCTTGCATGAGCCAGCGCTATATCATCTTGGTCAAAAGCAATTAATCTGCCGGCTTCGGAAAGTTGTGAAAGCAAATATGCACTGTGACCGCCTCCTCCAAGCGTACAATCTACATATATACCATCATGCTTAATATGTAAGCCATCTACCGTTTCTTTTAATAAAACTGTTGTATGATTGAACATCATTGCACCTACTTCTATGAATTCATGCTGTTGAAACTACACGCATTTTCTTATTATATACTAAATTTTATCATCTTTTGCGAAAATGTTAACAAAAATCCTGTCGATTTATGAAGATAATTCCCTTACTTTTATGACATAGTGTTATTCGTATAACAGCTATATATATACCTTCTCATATTGATTACGTTTTTTACGAACGGCTTACCATTTACAGTTAATTCCACATACTTTCAAAAAAATCCTGCACACATGTGCAGGATTTTATAATTTAATTACCTTATGGGTACCGTCCCATGTAAAGGATAATTGCATGATATGATGAATCCAATCTAGTCCGTACTCATTCAAGTAATACAACACATTCCAAGTTCGCTCTTGTAGCCCACCTGCAGGTTGCAAGGACAACTCGACACGGCGGAACTTATTCAGACTCACATCATGCTTTTGTTCAATATTTTTTCGGAGCATCCGTTCTAAAAGCTGTAATTGCTCTTCGATTTTCCTTTGATTTTTATGCGCATAAGACCGCAAACTCGGATTTATCCGTTCAACTAACTCACGAGCTGCCTCATGGGAACGCATCATTTCTTCATGCACCCGAGCGAAGATTTCCTCTACAGGCTCTTGTACCTGTGCAGAAAGCCACGCTTCTCGTGCTTCTCCAAGCTTTTTCGAAAACAATTCAGCTACATCAAGCCCCAAGTCAGCCATATCTGAAGCAATATGCCCTTCAAGGTACGACAACATGAAACGAGGCACAACAGGTGGCATCATCCATCCTACTTCGTGAAAAACCCCCTGCAATTCAGCCCAATAGGCGACTTCTCCTGGTCCCCCTACAAATGCTAATGTAGGTAATACATACTCCTGCATAAGCGGTCGTGTTACAACATTGTTGCTAAAGCGCTGCGGTTCTTTTTTCAGCAATTCTAACAGTTCTACCTCGGTAAATACATACTCCCCGTCTTTACAAACAAATACGTCATCTCTGCGCTCTAACAACCATCTTTCTCCCTCTATATCCAAAAACAGATGACAAGCTTCCGGCTTTGTTGTAATAAGAGGTTTATACCCATTTTCCACAATACGCTGTTGCGTTTGCTGTAAGGCCGTTCGAATTTGCACTTCTCCTTGAATCAACGTCTGAAAAAGAGGGATTTCAATACGGCGAAGCTCAGGTGCACCGGAGTCCATTAAAATTAAGCCTTCTTCTTTAAAGAGCTCCGTAATGAGACGCCCAAAGAAATCTGTATATGTGCGCGAACGATGTAAGCATACTTTCACAAGCTCTAATAGCTCATTCGTATACTTTGTTTCTCTAAATGTTTTAAAAATACTTTCCACCCAGGCTAATGCCACGTCTTGTGGCAACTCTACCTGCGATGCACTTGCCTTTTTTTCATACATTTGCGGCAACACCGATTTTTTTAACTTTCCTTTGCTCGTTACGTAAACATGGTTGATTTCATCCATATCATGATCTTCTCCCGCAATCCAAAAAACAGGTACAACTCGTTTTCCCAATTGCTGTTCTTGCTCTTTTGCAAGTTGTAAAAGAGAAACAATCTTATGAATTGTGTATAACGGGCCTGTTAATATACCAGCCTGTTGCCCCCCAACCACAACTAGCGCATCTTCCTCACGAAACGCACGAATATTTTCTAACGTTCTAGCGCCTGCTCCTAACTCTTCATTGTATCGAGCAAAATAAGCTGCCAGTTGTTCTCTTGGGTACGTACGCCCTTCTAAATGTTTCGCACGCTTCGCAAATTCCACTCCGTACGGCACATAATCAAAAAAGGACGTAATTGTGCTCTTATTTTTTATATAGTCTCCTGCGGCACCACCAAGCACGTCCACAGGAATTTCATATAGTTCCATAAAACGTCTTCCTTTCATCTCGAGACATTGCTCACCAACCAAATTGTATGCAAAGTAACAAGTAAAAGCAAAAATTTTAACTTACATTTCTAATCCTTTTATAGATTTATGTAAAAAGGATACGAGCGGGGCTTTCACCTCACGTGCTTTTGGCAACTGAAGCAAATAGCCTAAAATTGCATCTATCTCGGTCGGTCGGTTGCTTGTCACATCCGTCAGCATAGATGATTTATTTGAAGCTGTTTGTTCACACACCTCACATACTCGTTTCCAATGAAATTCACTTTCTTGTACATCCAGAAGCTGTAGGACTTCGATAAATAGTTGCCGCATCGTTTGATAGAAGTAAGCGTTATAAATAAGTTCTCCATTTGATACCCTATATAAAGCTGTAAGAGGATTAATGCAAGCATTTACAATTAACTTATGTTGCATGACCTGTTTCCAGTCAAGCTCTTCTAACACGGTGAAAGCGGATGTAAAACAAGCTAAAAACGAAGTGAAATCCATAGAGTCCCCTTGTACAATACCAAACTTCGTTACTCCTTGTCCGGTATGCTCCACTTCATTTCCGCTCACCTTTTTTGCCCCATGCTCCACAATGGCAACCGCTATGCTCTTTTGTATAGTTTGCATTGCACTAAGGTGTCCCATGCCATTTTGCGCAAAAATAATTCGTTTGCTTTCACACTCAGACAGCAAAGGTAATAAATCTGTTATATGATACTGCTTTGTAGCAACCAGTAAAAACTCATCAGCGGGTAACTCTTCTCCCAACACTTTTGCTTTTACTGCTGTTGTTTCTGCCTTTCCTGACGTATAACAAACAATACCTTGTTCTTGTATTAAGTCCGCTTGTTTTAACGTACGAGTATACATAGTAACTTGCGCATGTTTCCCTAAATAAAATCCAAACAATAGCCCTACAGCTCCAGCTCCAACAATACCAATCTTCATCTGACCACCTCATATTGTATTAAAACTCACATTCATCTGCATTCATTTTAACATGCCTAAAATTCTGAAATATACGTGAAAATTTATGCGACATACGCTATAATATAAATATAAATATTTTTATTTTTCTATATTTTAAGACAAAAGGACGTGACAATATGTACATTCCAAAGGTAGAGCGCCTGCTCGTCAATTATAAAACACTTGAAGAGTTTAAAAAGTTTAAACGCTACGGGGAACAAGAGCTTTCTATGCTTGAAGATTTACAAGCAAATATTATTGAAGATAATAGTGAATCACCCTTCTACGGCATATATTTCGGAGAATCACTTGTAGCGCGCATGAGCCTCTATGAAACAGAAGATTATATAGAGCTATACAAATTGGAAGTTTTGCCTACTCTTCAGCGCAAAGGGTTTGGAAGCGCTCTCGTAGACTATGCAAAGAGCTTACGACAACCTATTAAAACAATTGCCCGTGTACAATCTGAACTGTTTTGGGAAAAGCAAGGATTTGAAAAGGTCGTCATCAAAGATGCACCGTTTTATATATGGCGTCCCCAGCCAAACGTTGATGCAGTAAGCGGCGAGAGTGCTTAAGCAAAAAAAGAACAGCCCAATGTGGGCTGTTCTTTATTTTTCGACCTTCTCAAGAGTGTCTCTGCTCCGCAATAGTTGTATACTTTCACTTTTATCAGGCGATACTACACTTCGTCGTTGATCTAGATAGGCAAATAGCGTTTTATATTCTTGTTCATATACGGAAAGCTGTTTAGACAGTTCTTGCTTTTCTTTTTCCAACCGCTCCGCTTTCGCTTCTAACTGCTGGATACGCTGAAATAGTCCGGAAGACAACTCTTGCTCCGGTTGATAATTTTGTAAAAACGCAATGACATCAGCCAAAGTTAATGACCGTCGTTCTGTTACAATCACTTCCTCAGCTGCAGTACCTTTACGTTGGCTTTTTGCCTCATCGATTTGCTCTTTATACTGTTTTCGAACCGTTGAGTTCCATCGAAATCCGCAGGCAGCCGGCGTTCTAGATAAACTGCGTCCCACTTCCTTAAAGGCGGAGAGCTGTGTTCCATTTTCACGTATATGGCGCAATACAACTTCAGCCAACAGCAAATCTTCATCTTCTGTCCAAGCATCCTGACGCGTCGTAGCCAATTCTATCCCTCCCAGCACATTTTTACTTACAACATATGCAACTGCTAGAAGAGATAGAATATACATTACTGATATTTTTAGATAGAAGAGAAGAACAGAGTGTATATGGTTACAATCAAAGTGGCAGTCATGTGTGTTACGCGAAGCCTCCTTGCACCCTTGCTTCGCTATTTCTTTAATGTTTAAACACTTTTTACATATACACGCACGTAAGATACCCTCTAGATTTCTAACACTATCTTTCCATGTCTTCTATACCTAAAAAAGGGTTGCACTTTTGAACAATTTTCTTGCTAGCAAAACACTATCAATTGCCCAAGTGCCTGTAGATGGCGTTACTTTTTCAAAAAAGTTGCTACAGCACAATGATGCGATTCTCCTTCCCACAAAACAGCGCACTCACGTATTTCCTGTTGCATCCGTTCTGCAAGATTACTCGCTTGCCATTTCCGGATAGCAACACGTTTATACGCTGTTAGTACCTCTGCATGTTGTACAAATGCATCTTGTAGCCATTCTGTACAAAACGAAGATTCGCTCTGAAAGACACCATTTAGAAAACCGATTGTTTCTGCTTCTTTCGCCGTATAGCGCCGTGCAGACCAAAGCATTTGCATTGCTTTATCATACGGAAGCTTTTCAAGTAGCATAGAAGCACCGCCCCATCCGGTCGTGATTGCTAAATCACCTTGCACAAATCCAAGCTTCGCTTCCGGAACGGCAAAGCGATAATCACAAGCCGTCGCAATTTCACAGCCACCTCCGATAGCAATGCCGTTTATGAATGCAATAGTAGGTTTTGGAAACGTCATAAGTTTATATAACACACGTCCCATTTTTGCCAGCATTTCATATGCCTGCGCTTCTGTCTTTAAAGCATGGAATACACGCAGGTCGCCACCTGCACAAAAAGAGGACTCACTACCAGTAATAATAAGTGCACGCTCTTCCCCGTTCCTTTCCGTCTCCAATATTTCCTCAAGTACATGCATCACATCATAATCGATTGCATTTCTACACGCGGGCCGGTTTAATCTTACCCATAAAAAGCCATTTTTACGTTGTACAATTACCTTTTTCATCCTATCACCCCTTATATGAATTATAGCGTTCTTATAAGAGGAGAGATATATAATTGTTTCTTATAAAGGCAGCAATAAATAAAAAGCGCAGAGGAAATAATCCTCTGCGCTTACCAGCATTAGTTGCTGATTACTTCTTTACCTTTGTAAGTTCCGCATGCTTTGCATACACGGTGACTTAATTTCATTTCACCGCAGTTTGGGCATTCTACCATACCTGGCACTGCCAATTTGAAGTGCGTGCGACGCTTTCTTTTTACTGTTTTAGAAGTTCTTCTAAAAGGTACAGCCATTATTCCCACCTCCTTAAAAGAGAGAGTTAGTATCATTGAAGGCCTCGACCGGTCTTCTACTTCTTGTCAAAAAACTTTGCAAGTCCTTCCAAACGAGGATCAATTTTCTCTGTCTTCTCATCTTCTGAAATTACTTGCCAGCCTTGACCTTGTGTCGGTGCTCCGTCTGATGCTGTCTCACTGAAAATCTGCATAGGTATTTCCAGAAGTATATTTTCCTTAATTACAGGTAGTAAGTCAAGTACTTCTCCTTGTAAATAATGAATGTTTGCATCAGCTTCATATGCTTCTTGTGAAGCTAAGAACACCTCGGTTGTTTGAATGTCAAAAGGGAGCGGTACATCTACTAACGTTCTAGAACAAGGTAATATCATCGTACCTTGAATGCGCAAATGAAATGTGTACTTACTCGCTCCGAGGTCCGCTTTCCCGCTCACCTTAACAGGTGATAAGTCGCGTACTTCCGGCCAGTCTTGCAAATCATCAAACTGCACTGTTTCGTCAAACGTAAGCCCTTTGCTTCGGTATTTGTTTAATTGATGGATTGACCATTTCATAAAATCACCCCTAAGGCAACAAAGAAAATTATATCGAGCAATTATGTATTTGTCAATATTTTTTCTTTACACTATAATGTAGTTATTATCAGGCAATATATACAATAACATGATTACAAATAAAAACTCAACAGAAAGGAGAGAATGCTTTGAAAGCCGCAGGTGTAATTGTTGAATATAACCCGTTTCATAACGGCCACGCCTATCATCTGGATCAAACCAAAAAGATTACTAATGCTGATGTTGTCATAGCAGCCATGAGCGGTTCATTTTTACAACGCGGTGAACCTGCTCTTGTTTCAAAATGGACGAGAACCAAGATGGCATTGGCGGGCGGTGCTGATGTTGTTGTTGAAATACCTTATGCTTTTTCCACACAGCATGCACAAACGTTCGCAAGAGGCGCCATTTCTATACTAGACGCGCTACAGGTAAAGGAAATTTGCTTCGGCAGCGAAATTGGTAACATCGCTCCTTTTTATCAAGCTTTGCAAGAAAGAAGAACTCGTATAGAGGCTCTCAATCAAGCACTGCAGCAAAAAGTCGAAACAGGCGTTAGCTATCCCAAAGCCCTCTCTGACGCTTATAAGAATATCGGCATTGACAGCTTGGATCTTTCCAAACCTAATAACATTCTCGGTTTTCATTATATTGAACAAATACAAGAGCAAGGAAGTAGCATACAAGCGCACACCGTCGAACGTTTAAACGCACAATACCATGATACAACATTTTCCTCCTCTTCTATAGCGAGTGCAACAAGCATCCGTAAGCATCTGCAAACGTCTCCAATTGAAGACGCGAGCGGGGTCATGCCTCTTGCAACAAAAATGGAATTACAGGCATACCAACAAACCTACGGATTGCTTCATATGTGGGAGCACTACTTCCATCTGTTAAAATACAAACTGCTCATTATGTCCGCAGAGCAATTACGTGGCATCTACGAAGCTGAGGAAGGGCTGGAAAATCGCTTGTTGCATGCCATTCAGCAAGCAACGTCTTTTGAAAATTTGATGCAAACCATTAAAACAAAGCGTTATACATGGACCAGATTGCAGCGGCTATGCTTACATACGTTAACACATGCGACAAAAGATGAAATGAATCTCGCGGATACAGCTCCCTATATCCGTCTCCTAGGCATGTCAAAGACCGGACAAGCTTATATATCAAGTATTAAAAAAAATATTCCAATTCCTCTTTTGTCCCATAGCAAGCACTCTCATCCTTTACTTAACTTGGATATACGAGCAAGCGCCGTGTATTATGCTATTTTACCCGAACCGTTCCGTTCTCACGCATTAAAACAAGAATATGTACAACACCCTATTCGATGGAATATATAAGGCTACCAATTTGCCTATAATGATTTCTGTTTAGGTAAGGAGAGAATCACATGATATGGAAAGCCACCATGTGACATCTTATTTGTTTACATGAAACTTGGTTAAGCTTTCACGTCCATTTTTACTATAGCCGAGAAAATTACTAGGGTGTCCTATCATTTGAGGACACCCTTTGTTCCAAATATAAGAAAGCATATTTCTTAGAGTTAGTCCGCTTGTTCCGGTGGTAATTGATTCAAGTAAGTTAATGCATCATCTAGCACATCTACAGGTACAATCTTCATTTTACTTCCTATATCTTTTGCAGTTTTAACTGCTTCTTGATAATTAGAACTCTTATTTCCCTTTTCATTTGGTGCAAAAAAAATGTCTGCTCCTGCTGTGTCTGCCGCAATTACTTTTTGTGAAATTCCACCAATTGGTCCTACTTCACCTTTTGCATTGATTGTTCCTGTTCCTGCTACTTCGTATCCTTTTGTTAAATCAGCTTCGGTTAATTGATTATAAATCTCCAACGTGAACATCATACCTGCTGAAGGTCCACCAATGCGATGAGCATCTATTTTAACATCGGGACTTACTTTTAGTTTTTGATCTGTTGTAATTTGCACACCCACTCCTACTCGATTAGCCTCTCCTTGTATAGGTGCGAGCCCCAGTGTGGCATACTCCTTTTTTCCCTGTCTTTCAAATTCAATCTTTACTTTCTCTCCACTTCTTTTTCCTTTGACATAAGCGATAAATTCATCTGCTGTATGAAGCTCTTTACCATCTATTGCAGTTAGACGGTCTCCAATTTCAAGTTTTCCCTTGGCCGGCATATTGTCAGCAACAGAAACAACCAACACGCCACGATTTTCAAATTCAACCGATTTTCCAGCATATTGATAAGCATTATATATAGCTGCTGTTTGTGACTCTTGCATTAAGTGCAGTTGACGAAACTGATACTCCGCATCGTTTTCCTCTTTCCCCAGGATTGCTTCCTTTGGATAAATCTCCTGATAGCGGTCTAGTTTAGCTGCTATGTAACTCGTAATACTAGCACGAGACATGGAAACCGTGACTAACATAAAGTCACCTTCCTCTTTATAGCCTCCCTCTACCTTCACATACGGTTTTAGATCTTCTGCCAAACCAGGCTTTGTAATGTAGTAAGGAAGCGGTACATACATAACAGCAAACGCCAATATAACAGCAAACATAAAAACAGTAACATAACGCAGTCGCTTAAACATGATGGTTCTCCTTCCACTTTTCAATTCGTTGTTGAATCTCATGGATATGTTTCATCGCCTCTTCTTCTCCTGCACGAATGATATCTTCAATGTTTGTAAAGGCGCGCGAACTGAAATTCTCAACAGCAGGGCACATCATTAAGTCTGAAGCAACTTTACGATGATGCACAAGTTCATGCTGCATAATTTCAATGCTTTGCATAATCACATCAAAAATAGAAGTTACCTCGCCGTTCACCTTTCCTGAAGAAACATCTACAGCAATAATTATATCTGCTCCTAGACTTTTGGCAACTGATACAGGGATACGATCAATCACCCCGCCATCGACAAGCAAGCGATTATCTATCTTCTCCGGCACAAAAATGCCAGGAATCGAAATACTGGCACGAACAGCTGGGGCAATCGGACCTTCTGTAAAAACCACTTTTTCGCCGCTTAATATATCAGTGGCGACGACAGCCGTCGGAATGTCCAATTCTTCCAGCCTTTTATTATATGTGAACATGGCTATCATATCTTTTACTCTCTTACCTGCTACAAAACCCATTTTAGGAACGGTAAAATCCAAATAATACTTTCGTTTAAACAATTGAGCGATTCGATATAATCGCTCAACATCACAGCCAGCTGCATAAAACGTAGCCACCAGTGCACCCATACTACTTCCCGCTATCATATCAATTGCAATACCGGCTTCCTTTAAAACCTTAATTACTCCAACATGGGCAAACCCTTTTGCGCCCCCTGAGCCTAAAGCAAGACCAATTTTTGGCTCTCTCACTGCACTCACCCTTTTCCTGTATATATTCTATCTTATGGTCTAAAGCTTGCCCCTATCCTCGTATACTAATAATGAGAGCTTGGACAAAACGGGGGGAGTTTCATGCGTTCTAAAATACAAACGGTGCTTATGGCCGGCACCATTTCACTTTTGACCGCTTCACTCATCACAAATCCGCAGGCGTGTTTAGAAGCTTCTGTACGCGGTCTTGATATGTGGTGGAAAGTGGTTTTTCCTTCTTTACTGCCTTTTTTTATTGCATCAGAGTTATTGATTGGACTGGGCGTTGTAAACTTTATCGGCGTATTGCTCGAGCCATTTATGCGACCCCTTTTTCGTGTGCCAGGTACAGGAGGGTTTGTCTGGGCTATGGGGATGGCCTCAGGATTTCCTTCAGGTGCGAAACTGAGTGCGAGATTAAGACAGACTAAACAAATGACACAAATTGAAGCAGAGCGCCTTGTTTCCTTTACAAACTCATCCAATCCTCTCTTTATCTTTGGCGCAGTCTCCGTAGGTTTTTTTGCTAATGCCAAGCTGGGCATTTTATTAGCAGCAGCCCACTACATCAGCAACTTACTTGTAGGACTGATGATGCGTTTTCATGGTCACAAAGAAGAAGCAAGCCGAGATAAAAAACAAACAGCTTCTTTACAAAAAGCTTTTAGTGCCTTACACCGCAAGCGTTTAGAAGATACGCGTCCCATCGGAAAAATGATTGGCGATGCGATTTCTTCTTCTGTCCAAACTTTGTTAATGATCGGTGGGTTTATCATTTTATTTTCTGTACTTAATAAAATGCTCAGTATTATCCAATTTACAACACTATTTAGCTACGGTATTGAGTATATTCTTCACACGCTTCATGTCTCAACTTCTTTAAGCGCACCCATTCTTGCCGGCATCTTTGAAATTACACTTGGCAACCAGCTTACAAGTCAGGCACAAGCACCACTTCTGCATCAAGCAATGATTGCTAGCTTTATTTTGGCCTTTAGCGGCTTATCCGTTCAAGCACAGGTTGCCAGTATTTTAGCAGAGACAGACATTCGCTTTAAGCCATATTTTATTGCTCGAGTTGTCCAAAGCCTTATCGCGCCTATATTAACACTTATTTTATGGAAACCTCTTTATGAAAAGCAATCTACCCATATAGGGGCCATTCCGGTCGTCGCACAGCCGGCCGCAGACACTTGGCATGTTTTATATACATACGGTCCTGCCATGACCTTGTTCTGTTTATATGTATATGTGTTGTTACTAGTTCGCAAAATTTAAAACCCCGTGTTTACGGGGTTTTAAATTTTGCTGCCAACGCTTGTTCAACAGCAGGAGGCACTAAATCCACTACACTAGCACCATATTTTGCTACTTCTTTAACAATACTGGAACTTAAGAAAGAATACTGGTTATTCGTCATAATAAAAAATGTTTCAATTTCTTCTTCAAGCTTCCGATTCATAGCGGTAATTTGCATTTCATATTCAAAGTCAGAAACCGCACGTAACCCTCTTAAAATAGCACTCGCTCTTTTTTCACGAGCATATTCCACCAATAAACCGCTATGAACATCTGCTTTTACATTGTTCATATCCTTCGTAACCTCTTCAATAAGCGCTACTCGCTCTTCTGCCGTAAAAAGCGGACTCTTAGAAGAGTTGTTCATTACAACAACGTATATTTCATCAAACACTTTGGCACCGCGCTTAATAATATCTAGATGTCCTAAGGTAATGGGATCAAAACTTCCAGGACAAATCGCGATTTTTTTCATTCATGCTCCCCATCCTTTAACTTATAAATCGAAATAGCTGTAATGCCATAGTCTTCGCTTCTCACTAAAGAAAGAGCCCCAATTTCACTTGGAAGTTCCACGCTTATATCATGCTCAGCCATAATGATACCTGTTTGGGTGAGAAGAGAATGCTGCTCAATTACACTAATAAGAGAAACAATCTTCTGATTTTTATAAGGTGGATCGAGCAAAATAAGATCAAAAGCTACTTCTCGTTTAATTAAAGCTTTTAAGGCTCGTTCGGCATCATTTCGATACACTTCTGCTTTTTCCGTTAAACGGCAGCTTTGCAAATTTTGCTTGATAATTTGCACCGCCTTTGTATCGCGATCTACAAACACTGCCCGATCCATCCCTCTGCTCAATGCTTCAATTCCTAAACCACCACTACCACCAAACAAATCCAGCACCAGACCTCCATCAAAATAAGGACCAATTATATTAAATATCGATTCTTTTACCTTGTCAGTTGTTGGCCTCGTTGTATTACCGGGAACAGCCTTTAATGGATGACCTTTGCATATTCCTGAAACTACTCTCATTTGCATTCACTACCTTTTTCTTGTAATCCTACTTCATCCTAACATAAAAACAAGCAAATCAAAACAACGAGGTAGAAAATTTGGTACGTTGTGTATATCTTTCTATGTAATGGATAAAAATAGACGTAACAACATCACTTGCGATGTTGTTGCCAACCGCGGAGAAGACTTACGTTCCCCATAAGTTCTTCCTCCGGTTTCTCCTCTCCCTTTGCCTTCTTGCTAGTGTTGCACTAGATTGAGAAGGACCCTGCTTAGGCAGGGTTTTTTTATTTTCACTTTTACAGTAAAATAAAAGTTGTTACTTAGAGGAGGATTGTTACTATGATTCAACGCTTTATCGAGCTCGGAGAAGGCTATTCAGATTTATACGAACTTCTTGCAATTGCCAGAGCCAACGAATCACGCCTGGCACATATGCTTATGTTTACTACAAAAAAACAGAATCGTGATGTATGTTCACTTGCTGTCGTTCTTCATCCTACCACCCCGGGTGACTTTCAACCCCTTTACATATGTCGTGAAGGTATACCTGTCTTACCTGATAGAACAAGCAAACGTATACAGTTATTTGAAGAAACTGCACAACAACTGGACAAACCAATCATTACAATATCGGTAAAACCATCTGACACATTCGCAGAAACAACGTTATACTACAACCACCTTATCGCCATACTACGCCTAAACCACCTCATCCCACCTATGAAATAAAAAAGCGGAGCGGACCGTTTAGGCACTGAACACTACATTAATATAAAGAAAAGCTCTGTGCGGTTGCACAGAGCTTTTCTTTATATTAATCAATCTTATAGTCATATTCTTTCGCACGATCTGGTTTAGAGTTCTCAAACTCCGTTTTTAAGAATGGACGATAAGATGGTTCTACACGTTTCACAAACGGGAAAGCATTTAACTTCTCCTGTAGAGCATCGGATTGATTCATATCGCAGTACAGTACAACGTACTTTAATCGCCTTGATATGTAGTGGATGTTGCCGTATTTACGAAGCAGCTTAGCATGCTTTAACGAGTGTAGATATACAATAATACTCTGTCGTTGTCCGAACATATTAATCTCCTTTGTTCGTCTAAATTTATATACGTATTAACACCGCATAACTTGAGATTTAATCTGTGTAGAAGGATTTATCTCTTCTTTAACTCATCCTATTTTAAACGTAACGGGGACCTTTTCAGGTCAACCCGTCTTGCGGCAACCGCAACTCCCTCCCGTACCGCAACCACCGCTACAACCTCCTGCAGAATCAAAAAACGGATTTCCCGTAGGAACCTTAATATACGGTGAAATTTCAGTGCCGATACAAACACTAACTTCATCTAATAGTTTTTGTATCGCAGTCTCAGCCTTTTTAAAAGCAGAAATACGTTCGTGTAAATCAACTTCCCGCTTAATGTCTCGAATCTCTTGCATAACCTTTTTATAGTCTGGGTGGTACTTGCCAAAGCGCTGCACTTCTTCATACAGCTCTTTCTTCTTGACAAACTCCCGAATTAAACGCTGTGCTTCTTCATCTTGTTGTAAATCATGATAAGCAGCACGATACACCGCCGCTTCCTCAGAATCTATAATCATCCGAGCAAGCTGCTCGGCTTCTTCTAATATTAATACGCTTTCTAGCGTAGCAATAATCATATAAGACACCTCCGATTTTTTATGATAGCATATGTTTCAGAGAAGTCCTAACACCTTACACAATATGCTCAGCCACATTATACCGACGAACATGCCATGCCTCGTCCTGCAAAGCTACGTAATTTACACATGCATTTTGAAGAGACGTCTGAAAATGAATTTCTTGGGGATGAATGGCATGAAGAATAGCTTTGATGGTATGGGAATGGGCAACAATAATAATTCTTTTTCCCTTGTGTTGCTGGGCGACATCACATAGAGCAGAAAAACATCGTTCTACCAGTTGCTCGTCACTTTCCATATCCGCAACTTGTCCCTTTGCAATTTGTTCCCGAACTTCAGCAACAGGTCGCCCAGAAGCACTACCGAAATCCCGTTCAATAAAGCGTTCATCCAGATGCAACTCTGGAATCCCTGCTGCGTTTTGAATGAAACTTGCTGTTTCTTTCGCACGACGCAATGGACTGCTTACAATTACATCCCATTTCTCTTGGCTCAAAAAAGACGCACTTTGCTCAGCTTGTTTTTTTCCAACTGTATTTAATGGGATATCTTCTCTCCCTTGAATAATTTGTTTAAAATTCCAATCAGTTTGTCCATGTCGGACCAAACAAATTTCCGTCATGCAAACAGCTCCTTTTTTTATACTCACCTTCCATTGTATCAGAACTTTTACATGACGGATAGTTTTACAAACCGTTTTGTTGCTTCATATATTGGAACATATCAACCATAATGGATGCCATTGCCAATTGATTTTGAAATTTAGCAACTCGATCTGGAATTGTTTTTTGATAATATTGCAATGCAGCTAATTCAAAATTCTCTCGCTCATCAGGACTTCGCGATAGCTTACGATACCAATATGGCTGTTCTCGAATAAATTTTTGCAAATCCTCTTGAGACTGTACATAATCCATAATTTCTTTGCGCACAGATTTTCCTCCTAATCTTTTTGAAAGAAAAACGGATTGTTTTGTTGGGGTGTACTACTTTGGTCACCAGTGCTTCCTTTAAATTGCTGAATAACTTGCTGTACACTACCTATCGTATTTGTTACATTGTTTAAATGATATTGCACCTGATCCATATTGATATTTTTAATGAATGACATCACTTGCCCCATGACACCAGCTGCAGCAACGCTTTCCTGTGCCGCTGCAACAGGTTCTTGCTCACCATCTTGCTTATATACCTTCCAAATTGGATCATTCTCTCCGAGTAAATACCATTCTTCATAAAATTGTTGCCATGTTTTTGATCCGTTTCGCACCTCATAAATCATTTTTGGATGATTTCTTACAAATTCTTTGAACTTCTGAACGGATGGGTGCGATTGTTTGTTTGCCGTTGTCATCGTAATCACCTCTCCTTTCTACTATTGTAAGATCAAATAAGGCATATGGTGCGCCTATTTTTAGGCGTACCATATGCCTTATTTCTGCAAAAAATTCTCTGTATAAAATGTTTGGTGTACCCCTACACCTAAATTTGTAAATTGTTCATTCAGCACATTCTTTCTGTGTCCTTCACTGTTCAACCACCCTTGCACAACTGCAATAGCATCTGGATAATGCGCAGCAATATTTTCACCAGCCGCTTTGAATTGTACCGCTCCTTTATTTAACCGGTCACCGAGTGTACCATATTTAGGAGATTCATGCGCAAAATAATTCTCTTCTTTCATGTCCTTACTGTGTAAGTATGCTACTTGCGCTGCTGATTCATCCCAGCTCAAAAGCGGCAATTCATGTTGTACTCGAATCACATTCGTCAAATCTAAAATTTGCTTGGCATTGCCCTGTTCAACTTGCATAAGATTGCTATAGGATAAATTTGGCGGCTCCAAGAGTTCTCCACTGTACACAAGCTGATATGGTCGTTGCTTTAAAAGCACCTCTTCATCCATGAAGCGAACACCTACTAGTTCACGTGTAAACTTATCAAAATATAACTGCGCCCATCCGTTTTGCAATGCAACAAGAGGTTGTTCATTAAATTGTTCTTCCGATAACTCAAACTGATAGCTGCTATTTTCATGCTTTAATGCAATCTCATATGAAAATGGAAACTGTTCGTAAATTTCAGCATGTGTTTGCTGAATACGAAAAGGAAATACGTTTGCACTTATGCCTGCAGCATAGATAGTTACTACCTTATGATTTTGAACTCCGAATTGCACGTAGCTTTGCAAGTTTTGATTGTAAATCCACCATTCATATCCGTAAGCAGATGGTTCAACGCGGTCTGGCTCCCCGTATTCTGCAAGCAAACTTTCTAACTCTCTACCCAGCAATCGGGAAACCGATGGTTCTGCATGTTTGGTGAGATTTTCAGGTGTATGCGGCTTAGATTGTTGTTGGGGTTTTGTTGTTATATATTCATTTATCAGCAGTTTGCCGTATAGATTCCCTACTAATAGAACAATTGTTACAGCAATAATTCTAAGAAGTGTTTTCAATCAAGATGCCTCCTGTATTTCAACTACCTCACACTCGCACTAACATATATACAAGTATTTGTTTCAACGTAATATATATCAAAAGTAGAAAAACCATTTTTGAAGGTATATGAGTTAACGAGCTTGCTGTCTTCTTAAATACTGACTGCTACTCATCAACCCTTCTTCTCTCCCATCTCAAAAGTACTATCTTTTTTACTTGTATATATAAACGTACATGTTATGTATTCTCAATATATCATATTTTACGATGCAGGACATATTCATTAAGATTTCATAATGAGTTTATTTCCATAATTAATTGCGCTTTCTTACTATTCGTACTATTATAAATCTAGACAGCATTTTCATACAAAGGGGGACATACCATGAAGTTGAATGGGACAGAGTTAGATGAGCAAATTGTTGATTTCTCTCGCCTAACTGAAATTATGAATGACTACGGATTCGTTTTAGCTGGTCAATGGGACTATGAACGTGCAACATATGACTATAAATTCGAATTATTGAAAGATGTATATTATTTACGTGTACAAGCTTATGCAATTGAGGGTGACTTAGGGGGACGTCACGCTCGTGTAAAACTTCTGACACCGTTACTTGGCAAGCATTATTATCCACATGGTGTAGAGTATGGTGAAAAAGAACAATTTCCAAACAACGTAGTACAAAAAAGCAAACAGCTTTTACATAATGTAAGCGCAGCCTTAAAAGCATTGCCTACGGATTAAAAATAAAAAGCAGCATGTTTGCTGCTTTTTATTTTTTCTTCATTACTCGTACGACATGCACGTGAACAGCCTGAACAGGCACTCCTATTATTGTTTCTACTTCTTTTTTGACATGCTTCTGTACAAAACAAGACGTTTCAAGTATAGGAAAATACAAAGACAAAGCGACTTTTATTCTAATCACAATCCCTTTTTCTTCGTACGACAAAGTAATCCCTTTTTCTTCACGCTTACTACAAGTGATTCCAAGCAAAGTTTCCCTTATGTTTGAAACAGTGTGAACCACACCATTCACTTCGCACACAAGCACATGTATGAGCTCCTTCAATGTTTGATCTGCTTTATGCAAAGTCTCCATTGCATCTATCCGTTCAAGCCCCATCATCGGCCCCCGCTTTGCTTTTTCTTTCATTCTATGCACATACAGCAAAGGCGGTTCGGACGGCAAATAATCTTATTCGGAGCGCATATATGGCGGCACATCATACACACCGCTTTTTTCCTTTTCTCTTTCTTGTCTCACCCACCTAAAAAACACATAGCCAATTAAAGTACCATATACAAGCTCTTGTACAATTTTCATAACAATTCCGCCCGTACGTTGATCCTCTAGAGGAGGTAGCCAATTTAAAAATTCAGGACCGCTTAAATGTAAAGACGAGAGCGTATCCGGGGGAACACACAGCTCCATTGCCTTTAGCCAGGCTTGCGGATCGGTATATGTTAAAAACAACGGTTTGCTTGCAAAAATAATAAGTGCGCAGGCGGGTGTTAACAACATGCCGTTGGCAAAGATATAACCTATTTTTTGAATTTCACTTAATGTTTGCATCTGCGATAATGGATTTAGTACAGGCCACCACATCATAATGGCCATAAAAAATAAAATTGCCAATGTGATAGGGTGCAACAGCTGACTTTGCTTTACCACATCAAAAACAAACGGCAGATGATACAAGGAGAATAATCCATTAAATACAAACAAAGCAATAAGTGGCTTTGCAAATATGTTTACTGTAGCCCGCACAGACTGGTAGCTAAGCGCATATACAAGAAGCCATTGAGGCATGCCTAAAATGAGCAATGGTGGCACCGCGATAAACAAGATAGCCATTTCCGTCATATGGGCACTAAAACTGATATGACCAAGCAAATCAAGTGGTCCGCCCTTAACCATATACAATAATATCATTCCACTTACAAAGTATACTTGCTGTCGTTTGCTTACTTTCTCAGCATTAGGAAAACGAGAACGGTATCTCCCAATAATTAGAAAATAAGCAACTATAATCGCAGCTGTAAAAATGAAGAACACAGGACTCCATAATGCCTCAAAGCCGAAAATCCATAAATTACTCATGTTGCAACGCTCCTCTTTATATTATTGATAAAAAAGGGATTGATGTACATCAATCCCTTTTTGTCATCTTACAGCCAAACAATCGTTACAAATGCCAGCACAGTTAAAAACGCAACCAAAATACCGGAGTATAAGAACAATGAAGGAGCCTCATGTCCTTTGTGACTCATGTGCATAAAATAATACAACTGAAAAATAACTTGCACAACAGCCAACACCAAAATAAACGGTACCGCAAAAAGTGGAGTGAACGTTTTTGGATATGCAACTGCAACGAATGCTACAACCGTTAAGAAAATCATCAATGCAAAAGTAATGATCTGATGTTTCATTTCCTCTGCATTTTTCTTTCTACGATAGGCAAGATCTACATTCGGATTTCCAGTTTGTTTTGTCGCCATTGTTTATCCCACCATCCCCATCAAATATACTACAGTGAAAATAAACACCCAAACTACGTCAATAAAATGCCAATATAAAGAAGCAACATAATACTTTGGTGCATTATATAAATTTAATCCGCGCTTCGCATTTCTAACTACCAACGTTGTTATCCATAGCAAGCCGAAGAATACGTGGGCACCGTGCGTACCAACTAGCGTATAGAATGCTGAACCAAACGCACTGCTTTTCATCGTCAACTTATACTCATGTATATAGTGATTGAACTCATAAATTTCAAGACCTAAAAACCCTGCACCAAGCAATACAGTAATAATTAACCAAAATTGCATTTGCTTGAAGTTAAAGTTCTTCATATGATACATAGCATACACACTTGTTAAACTACTTGTTAACAGGAGCATTGTCGCAACAAACACAAGTGTCATATCAAACATTTCTTGTGTTGACGGACCACCATTTGTTGAATTTTTTAAAGATAGATATGTGGCGAAGAGAGAGGCAAACAGTACCGTCTCTCCCCCAAGGAACAACCAAAATCCTAAAAACTTATTTTTCCCTTCAAGGGTCGCTCTTTCTGCATCAGCAGGGAATGTTTCAGCTGTGAATTTCTCTTCTGCATGCATTATGCCTTCCCCCCCTTGTCATCCTCTAGGTCTTCTTTATGGATATGATAGCCGTGATCATCAATTACAGAGCGAAGGAACATCGCACCGAGTGTAATCAGTAAACCAATTAACGCTACTGCAAGCCACAGCTTGTCTTTTCCACCTTCCATATACATGGCCCCAAACGCTGCAACAAACAATCCGAACGACGTCACGAACGGTAAGAAGGATGAGTTTGGCATGTGAATATCACCAACAGGCTCAGCCGGCGTCATTTCTTTTTTACCTTCCATTTTCTCAATCCAGAATGCATCTAAACCACGTACAAACGGTAATTGCTTAAAGTTGTATTCTGGTGTCGGACTCGGCAATGCCCACTCAAGTGTACGTCCGTCTCCCCAAGGATCACGGCCGGCAGGTTTACCAGAAGCTGTTGTTTTCACGATATTGTACAATAGCACAATTACGCCCAATGCCATAAAGATTGCGCCGATAGAACTGATTAAGTTCCCTGTTTCTAGACCCTGATTTGGTAAGAAAGTAAAGTAGCGACGCGGCATTCCCATTAAGCCTAAGAAATGCTGAATGAAGAACGTTAAGTGGAAGCCACTAAAGAACAACCAAAACGATACCTTACCAAGACCTTCATCCAAAATCTTACCAAACATAAGAGGCCACCAATAATGCACACCTGCTAATAGACCTAATACAACACCGCCCACGATAACATAGTGAAAGTGCGCTACTACGAAATAAGAGTCGTGGAACTGATAGTCAGCTGGAGCTGATGCTAGCTGAATACCTGTAACACCGCCCATTACGAACGTTGGAATAAAAGAAACTGCGTACAGCATCGCTACTGTAAAACGAATATTTCCGCCCCAAATCGTAAAGAGCCAGTTAAAAATTTTAATACCAGTCGGTACCGCAATCGCCATGGTTGCTACTGCAAAAATGGAGTTTGCAATTGGACCAAGACCCGTTGTAAACATATGATGCGCCCATACCATGAATCCTAAAAATCCAATCAATACCGTTGCAAATACCATGGAAGAATATCCAAACAAACGCTTTTTAGAAAACGTTGCAAGAATCTCGGAGAAAATACCAAATGCCGGCAAAATCAAGATATATACTTCCGGGTGACCGAAAATCCAGAATAAATGCTCCCAAATTACTGTGTTGCCACCAAGAGCCGGATTAAAAAACTGTGTTCCGAATAAACGATCAAGTCCTAATAGAGCTAAACCTACCGTTAACGGAGGAAACGCAAACAAAATTAAAGCAGATACTACAAACCCAGTCCAAGTAAACAAAGGCATACGCATATATGTCATACCTGGTGCACGCATATTAATAATCGTTACCAAGAAATTAATACCACCAATTAATGTTCCGATACCGGAAATTTGAAGCCCCAGTATGTAAAAATCCACACCATGTGTTTTTGCAGCCATTGTTAGTGATGCGTAAGATGTCCACCCTGCATCAGGTGCGCCCCCTAAAAGCCAACTTGCATTTAAGAAAACGCCACCAAAAAAGAATAACCAAAAGCCTAGTGCGTTAATATACGGAAACGCTACGTCTCGTGCCCCGATTTGAAGCGGTATAACCGCGTTCAAAAATGCAAACACAAGCGGCATGGCTGCCAAAAAAATCATCGTTGTGCCGTGCATCGTCAGAACCTGGTTGTATGCATCCCCTACAAGAAAATCATTGTTGGGAATCGCCAACTGATAACGAATAAACAACGCTTCTAAGCCGCCGGCTAAAAAGAATATGCCACCTGCCATCAAGTAGAGAATGGCAATCTTCTTATGGTCAACCGTTGTTAAGTAGTCCCAAAGAACACTTTTTTTCTTTGCTACAGAACTCACGTCTTTACCCCCTCTTCCCCTTACTTCTCAACCTTTAAACCTAGCAGATACGCAGTTAATGCATCCACTTGCTCATCGGTTAAATTGCCGTATTTACCAGTCATTAAGTTCCCCGGCTTCATGCCTTCAGGATCCTTTAACCATTGTTTTACATTTTCTTCATTGTTTTCTACAATACCAGCTACCAACTCACGATCGCCAAAGTTAGCTAAGTTTGGCGCGATACGTGCAGCCGCTGGTCGTGCGTCATTTGCATCTACCGCATGGCAACCAATACAACTCTTTTGGAAAATCTCTTGTCCTTCTTCTGCTTGTGCGGATGCTGTTGTTTGCTTACCATCAAGCTTGTTCATGGATGCTGTCCAAGCCTCATATTCTTCCGGACTAACCGCTTTTACCTTAAACTGCATTAAAGCATGGGAAGGTCCGCAAAGCTCTGTACAAAATCCGTTATAAGTGCCAGGATTATCAGCTTTCAACCACATCATGTTCACATTGTCCGGATTGGTATCAATTTTTCCTGCTAATGAAGGTACCCAGAATGCGTGCTTAATATCTGCTCCCTTCAGGTTTAAGTACACTTTCTTCCCTGTCGGAATCACCATATCCTGAGAAGTCACAATCTTCTCATTTTTATAAGCAAATTCCCACCAGTACAAGCGTGCACTTACATCAATAACAATCGTATCTTTATCAAGCTTTTGCTTTTGCGCAGGCTTTACATCTGCTAACTTGAAGGTGTATGTAACAGTTGGAACAGCCAACACCAACAAGAGAAGAATCGGAATTACAGTCCAAATGATTTCAAGCTTATGATTGCCCTCCACCTGTTTTGGAATATAGTTCTCCTGCCCTTTCTTTTGACGGAACTTCACGACTACATAAATAAAGATCGCCGTAACCACCAATACAACGAGTACCATGATTGCAGTTGATAATAGCAATAAATCATATTGCATCTTCGCCACTTCACCTTGCGGAATCAAGGTAGATTGAAAGTCTTTACCGCATCCCCCTAACAGTAAAGCCAGCAAGGAAACGAGCGAAACCAGTCGCCACTGTTTCATCATTCATAAACCCCACTTTCTTTGTTGATTAGATTGTACTTTATAAAAATTAAAGTAAACCCCATGTAAAAATTCCCCCTTCTTCTTCAACAGCTATGCAAGCGTATTTCATGAAGAAGTACATAAAAAACCGCGAACGAAAAGCCCTTCGCCCCCCATTCACTTGCCGCATGACAAGTCCGTTTTTTATGCATACATATCAAAATGGCAACGACTCGGCATTACCTATGTAACTCCACTATTTATTTGTCTCGTTGAGAGAGAAAGCGCGTACAAATTTTGATGTACGTTACATGGCCGTGATCTTATACATGAATAACAAATCATTTTCAAGACCACAAATACCGTTCTTTTAAAACCACGTACATTTTCAGTTCAGACCTATATAACAATATTATTACAGTAGAAATATTGTTTTATAGAAAAATAGAAACCGTACTTATCCTGCCCTCATCTAAGAACGGCAGCCCTATCACTTAGTCTATAAACTTACTCGACTATATTAAAACATATTTCATGAAGAATTTGTGAAAGAAACTTAAAATTTTTGTGTCTTTTCACAACATTGCGCTTTCTACTATAATCATAACATGAAATACCTTATTATGATAAACCATTTTGTCAAATTTCTCACACAATTGTTTATACTCATAAATGTATCTCGCTATACTTTCTAAAATTGTACTTTTTTTGTCATATATCACTTGCTCTGTCCTATGAGCTATCGTGTATAATAGCAATCTGTAGGAATAGCGTTTTCATTTTGAAATTTGTTTTCTTGCTTTTACCGCGGATATTATTGTAATGCGGTAGACACAATGAAAAAGTTATTCAGGAAACCATAGCCTAAATTTATATGTTACAGTTATGAGTTAACCCTGATGCCCCATCCGGTGCTGCATCGTTTTCTACTTGTATTTATATGTACCACTATAACTTCATAGAGAAAGAGAGTGAACCGTTTGCAACGTTTGTTAAAAATTCTAGGCGTTATAACAAGCTTTGTTTTATTATTTGTTTTACTTGGGGGAGCTCTTGTGACAAAAACAGGCTCCGGACAAGGCTGCGGTAAATCTTGGCCGCTTTGCCACGGAAAAATCATACCCGATCCTTTGACTTTAGAAACGGTCATCGAATTAAGCCATCGAATTGTTTCAGGTTCTGCGGGGATTCTAGTGCTTTTATTATGTGTGTTATCTTGGTTTTTCTTAAAAGCACGTGAAGCAAGACCACTTGCTGTCGTTTCTTTCTTATTTCTAATTGCACAGGCCCTTCTTGGAGCTGCCGCTGTTGTTTGGGGACAATCAGCTGCTGTATTGGCACTTCACTTCGGTATTTCTTTAATTTCGTTCGCATCTGTTATTTTGCTGACACTGCTGATCTTTGAAGTGGACAAGAAGTTTAATGCGCAAGCCCTTATTGTTGATAAAAAAATGAAGTTTCACATTTACGGTATTACATTGTATAGCTACATCGTTGTATACACAGGGGCTCTTGTACGACATGAGCGAGCGAGCTTAGCATGCCCAAGCTTCCCGCTTTGTAGCAAAAACAGCGCTCTTCCTACTCAATTTCACGAGTGGGTACAGATGGGTCATCGCTTTGCTGCGATGCTTATCTTCTTCTGGATTTTATACGCGGCTGTTTTAGCCGTTCGTCAGTATAAGCATGAGCGTGTTATCTATTGGGGCTGGCTAGTTGCACTCATTCTTGTGTCCTTGCAAGCAGTTTCCGGTATGCTTGTTGTGTATACAGAACTAAATCTATACGTTGCATTGTTACATGCGTTGTTTATTTCTTGCTTGTTTGCTGTACTGTGCTATCTGTGCATGCTTGCAAGAAGAAGTAAAACACGTTAAAAAATCCTATCCCCAATGGGGATAGGATTTTTTTATTTTACAAGTTCGATTAGCAAATCACCTGTTTGGATAGCATCGCCATCTTTTACAAACAGCTCTTTAATGACACCAGCAAACGGTGCTTGTACAGTCGTTTCCATTTTCATAGCTTCTGTAATTGCCAAGGATTCTCCTTTTTTAATCGTGTCACCTGGCTTTACTAGTACTTTAATAACCGTACCTGGCATTGTCGCGCTAATATGCTGTGGGTTGTCTTTGTCCCCTTTAATACGCTGTGCAATCGCTGATTTAATGCTTTCATCCTTAATAATTACTTCACGAGGTTGACCGTTCAATTCAAAGTATACAACACGCGTGCCATCGGCTTGCGGCTCACTGATGGAAACAAGTTTAACATTTAGTGTTTTCCCTCTTTCAATTTCCATCTCTACTTCTTCTCCTAAACGCATCCCATAGAAAAATGTCGGTGTGTCCAAAACGGAAACATTGCCGAACTTATCAAATATCGTTTGATATTCCATGAACACCTTTGGATATAAGGCAAACGACAATAAATCAAACATTGTTACTTGACGCTTCAACTTATGGAATAATGTTTCCTGTAAATCCTGAAAATCCACAGGCTCCAGCAATTCACCCGGGCGTACGGTAATAGGCTCTTTTCCTTTTAAAATAATGCGCTGCAGCTCTTTCGGGAAACCACCGTGTGGTTGTCCTAAATATCCCTCGAATAACTCAACGACAGAATCAGGAAAATCCAGTGTTTCACCACGCTCATATACCGCATCTTCTGTTAAGTTGTTTTGCACCATAAACAACGCCATGTCACCCACAACTTTAGAAGACGGTGTAACTTTGACAATGTCACCAAACATATCATTGACACGACGATACATGGTTTTTACTTCATCAAAACGATCTGCTAAACCAACCGCTTTCGCTTGTTGCTGCAGATTACTGTACTGTCCACCTGGCATTTCGTGCATATACACTTCCGTATGAGGCGCATTCATGCCACTTTCAAAGCTTACATAATATTTACGAACATCTTCCCAATAATGTGAAAGCTCCTCTAGAGCTTTAATATCTATATCCGGACATCTTTCGTCTCCTTCAAGTGCATAATATAACGTACTCGCGCTTGGCTGTGACGTTAAGCCAGCCATAGAGCTCACTGCAACATCAACAATATCTACCCCAGCTTCAATTGCCTTTACATAAGTGAAAATGCCGTTTCCACTCGTATCATGCGTATGCAAATGAATTGGAATAGAAACTGTTTCTTTTAGACTAGATACTAGGTCATACGCAGCTGCAGGCTTCAATAAACCAGCCATATCTTTGATTCCCAATATATGCGCTCCCGCATTCTCCAATTCTTTCGCCAAATTTGTATAGTATTTCAAATCATATTTACTGCGTGACGAATCATGGATGTCACCTGTATAACAAATGGCTGCTTCCGCCAGCTTACCATTTTGCCGAACTGCATCAATAGCTACTTTCATGCCTTCCGCCCAGTTTAAGCTATCAAATATACGGAACACATCAATCCCGCCTTGTGCGGAAGACTCAACAAACTTACGAATAACATTATCGGGATAATTTTTATAACCTACTGCATTAGAAGCACGGAGCAGCATTTGAAATAATACATTTGGCATACGCTCGCGCAGGTGCAACAAACGTTCCCATGGATCTTCTTTTAAGAAACGATAGGCAACATCAAATGTGGCACCGCCCCACATTTCTGCAGAGAATAGATTTGGCAATAAACGTGCTGTTGGCTCAGCAATTCGCTTTAAATCTTGCGTACGAACACGTGTTGCAAGAAGTGATTGATGACCGTCACGGAACGTTGTGTCAGTTAAAAGTACACGCTTTTGCTCCTGCACCCACTTGACAAGTCCATCTGCGCCGCGCTCTTCTAAAATTTGTTTTGTACCGGACGAGATTGGTTCAGAATATTTGACTTTCGGCATACGCGGCTCAGCAAAAATTGGCTTTTCTTTCTTACCAATACCTGGAAAACCATTAACTGTAACAGAACCTATGTAAGAAAGCATTTTGGTTCCGCGGTCTTTTCTCTTTGGAAACACAAATAATTCAGGTGATGAATCAATGAAAGAGGTATCATATTCACCCGACATAAAGTTTGGATGTTTGACCACATTTTCTAAAAATGGAATATTTGTTTTAATGCCACGAATTCGAAATTCTTTTAAGTTTCTCTCCATTTTTGCCGCAGCTTGCTCAAATGTGAGCGCCCACGTGGTTACCTTAACGAGTAAGGAATCATAGTACGGCGTAATAACGGCTCCTTGAAAGCTGTTACCAGTATCTAAACGAACGCCGAACCCGCCGCCCGAACGATATGCCATAATTTTACCTGTGTCTGGCATAAAGTTATTTAACGGATCTTCCGTTGTCACACGTGATTGAATGGCATAACCATTTGTTCGGATTTCCTCCTGCGCGGGAATGCCAACTCTGTTGCTGTGAAGCAGAAACCCATCTGCAATTAAAATTTGTGTTTGAACAATATCAACACCTGTTATCATTTCGGTGATAGTATGCTCTACTTGTACACGAGGATTTACTTCAATAAAGTAAAATTTATCTTCCTTTACAAGAAATTCTACTGTACCGGCATTTAAATAGTTTACATTTTTACAAAGCTGTACAGCTGCCTCGCAAATCGCCATCCTAAGACCTTCCGGTAAAGAAACACTCGGCGCTACCTCAACTACCTTTTGATGGCGGCGTTGTACAGAGCAATCGCGCTCGTATAAGTGAACTATATTACCACTTTTATCTGCCAGGATCTGCACTTCAATATGCTTTGGATTTTCCACAAACTTTTCTACATACACTTCATCGTTTCCAAACGCAGCCTTTGCCTCTGATTTTGCACGATGATATGCCTCTTCAACACCAGAAGCGTTGCGAACAATACGCATTCCTCTTCCGCCCCCACCTAGCGAGGCTTTAATAATGATTGGGTATCCATGCTCTTCTCCAAACGCAACGACTTCTTGCAGGCTTCCTACAGGGCCATCACTGCCTGGGATTACCGGAATATCGGCTGCCTGTGCCTGCGCTCTTGCTTTTACCTTATCGCCAAACATATCTAAATGTTCACTTTTAGGACCTATGAAAATGATGCCTTCTTCTTCACAACGCTTTGCAAAATGAATATTTTCCGATAGGAACCCGTAGCCAGGGTGAATAGCATCAACCTGATTACTTTTTGCAATCTCAATAATGCCTTCAATATCCAAATACGCATCAATTGGCTTTTTTCCGGCTCCTACTAAGTAAGCTTCATCCGCCTTGTAACGGTGATAGGAACCAGTATCTTCCTTCGAATAAATAGCTACTGTACGAAGTCCTAGCTCTGTGCACGCCCGAAACACACGAATCGCAATTTCGCCACGGTTAGCAACTAGCACTTTTTGAATATTCTGCAACTTTTCCATATAAATCCCCCTCTACTTTGCTGCGACGGCAGGTATGAAAACTATTTTAATCATCATACCTTATTTTGAAGAAAATGATAAGTATTCTGTACTATCTGTTACACAAATTTATTATACCACACAAAAAACAATCACCACACAAAAAGTATGTCACATACATTTAATATAACATACTAATTTGTTTATTTTTTATGTTTTTATTAACAATTAGTCATCTTAAGCCATTTTATCGACATTTTCTTTGCTTACTACTACAATATATAGCTATTCTTCTCACTGTTATCAAATTCATACATATTGTATTCTGACATTGCTTCTTTAAATAAACGTAACAAAAAGCTACCGAATGAAATCGACAGCTTTTTATTGTTCTAGAATACTATATGAAAATGAAACAGCTACCCTCTGTATCTAACCTTACTTTATCACCACAAGATGAGGCTTTGGTGATAAATCTGGTTTTGTTTCTTGTGCTCGAACCTGAGCTGATATATTTAACAGCAGTCCTACCGACATGAGATTGACAAGCAAGGAACTACCACCAGAGCTAATAAACGGAACAGGCACACCTGTAAGAGGCAACAAACCTGTTACACCACCTATATTTACAAAAGTCTGTATAGCCAACATACTGCCTATACCAATTGCCAAGAAACTCGCAAACGGATCTTTACTTTGACGTGCCAATTGAAACGAACGAAGTATAATAGTGAGCAAGCTTACCAGCACGATAAGAACACCCATAATCCCTAACTCTTCTGCAATGATTGCCATAATGAAATCTGTATGAGGTTCTGGTAAGAATCCAAGCTTTTGAATACTGTTTCCGAGTCCCGCCCCTCCTACGCCACCTTCCGAAATAGCAATAAGGGAGTTGATGAGATGAAAGCCGTCTCCCTTAGCATCTGCAAATGGATTTGCGGCAGCTGTGAAACGAGACTTTTGCTCGGCATTCAAAACATAGTTGTAGGCAATATAAAGCATTGGGGCCCATACAATCCCGGTAACTGTAAAACGCTTTACAAGTAATTTGATAGAAACACCTGAACACAAGAGCATGGCGCCAATAATAGCAGCAATTAACAAATCTGTCCCTAAATCTTTTTGCATTAAAATTAATCCAAGTACCATTATTAAAAAAAACGCTATACTGCCAATCCCTTGCATATATGATATCGGCTGTTCATGCTTTTTTGCCAAGAAACGGGAAAGTGCAATGATGACTGCAAGCTTAGTAAATTCCGCAGGCTGCACACCAAAAATCCAACCTTTCGCACCGTTTACTACATCACCTTTAATAACCGTCAGCAGTAATATTATAGGTACAAATGTATAAATCATTAATGTAACTAGCCGCGTTTTAAACACAGATAAACGCAAACGATAGATGAGTAACACCAATAAAAGACCTGGTATCATGATTTTCAACTGTGAAAGGAAAAAATAATCACTTTTCAAACCGACTTTTTTCAAACTCCCCTTTACTAAAGGCACAATTGAACTTGCACTATATACCATAATCAGACCGAACGCACACAACAAAATAAGCGGAAGTATTAAAGAGTAATCCAATGACTTCCATGACTTTTTCATATTCATTCCTCTTTCTTGCGTGATAATTCCTTTATTCTATGTATCTGCGCATTCATCCTGCCATGTATAGCATGAATGATAAAAAAGCTCAAACATGAGTTTGAGCTCTCTATTTGAACCCGCTATTGTCTCTTTGTAAAAGCATCGTGCAAAGCGGACAATTCTCGTTCTAATTCCCCAAGAATTTCTTTCCCCTGCACTTCTTCAATGAGCCCGAGCCGAACGGCAAAATCAACTTCTCTGGACAATCCAAACATTTGCGTATCCAGCACCTCTTCATACAACGGACATTGGGGCATAGTCAGATGGTCCATCTGTACTTGAATGAGTTTTAAAATCTTTTCTGCATCAGCTTTTAGAAGGGCTAGTGCCTTTTCCTGATGATTTGTTACTGTCTCAGACGCCAAATTCATTCCCTCCGTTTCCGTCCAACTCTCCTAACTATCTTTTAATATTAAAGATAGTTACAGGAAAATGCAATAGAAATATTTCTCTACTCCATTACAGATGACAACGCTTCATAACCAGATTATACTTAGATAAGCGCTTTAACATAGCCAGAGGACAAGAATGGCTTATTTCCAAGTGCATTCATTACTTTATTTAGCTCGTATAAACATTGTTAGGTGTATGGGAATTGTATATGCAGAGGGGGAAGTCACAATGAGTGATATTATATTCATCAACGGCAATGTATCTTACTCCATCACACTAGATCCTGGAGTATGGATTTTTGATGATCGAAAAGTAGATTTGCTTACCTATTTTGAAGAAGAACGTTCCAATTCTGATGAATTAGAAGCTTACAAAAAAGCGGTTTCTGCTCATTGGGATAGAGAGATTCGTGAAGGGGCGGTATTCCCGCCGGTTAATAAAAGTATCTCTAGATTTGAGAAAGAAAAAATTATTAAAGGCACATTCGGTATACCCTTACGGCCATTTTTAGAGCACGCCATGCCGGGTACTGATGCGCAAAAGGTTTTGCTCAAAACAGAAATGAATACATATACCCTTACTATGGAAGAAGCCATGGAAGCTATTCTTGGCTTTTCAAAAGAGGGCAAGCCCCTAAAAGATGGGCCTGCACACTTTTATTTTGGCGATGGACGCAACAAAACCGCTCCAATTACGCACATTAGACAGCTTACTGTTATATAAAGTTTAAAAACTAACGACTGTTGTTAATGGTTATATTTTGTTTTATATAAAAAGGGGCGCTTGTTGTAGCGCCCCTTTTTTTACAATAAATCAGCAGCAAGTTGTGCCAAGTTCGAACGCTCACCTTTGACAAACTTGACATGCCCGCTAATTTTTTGTTCTTTGAATCTCTCTACCACATATGTTAAACCATTATTGTATTCATCTAAATACGGATGATCAATTTGCTGCGGATCTCCCATCAACACAATTTTACTCCGCTCTCCCACACGTGTTAAAATCGTTTTGACTTCATGCTTTGTTAAGTTTTGTGCTTCATCAATAATAATGAATTGCTCTGGAATACTTCGCCCACGAATGTAGGTGAGGGCCTCTACTTCGATGGAACCCATCCCTGCTAAAATTGCGTCCAGCTCTCCTGGTTTTTTTGTATTGAATAAGTACTCCAAATTATCGTAAATTGGTTGCATCCACGGGCGAAGTTTTTCTTCTTTTTCTCCCGGTAAGTAGCCGATATCTTTTCCAACTGGGACAATCGGGCGTGCCACAAGTAGCTTCTTGTATAATCCTAAGTCTTCCGTTTGCATCAATCCGGTGGCAAGCGCCAACAATGTTTTACCAGTACCTGCTTTCCCGATTAGCGTTACGAGAGGAATATCATCCCGCAGCAGCATTTCCATTCCCATAATCTGCTGCACATTTCGCGGACGCACACCCCAAACTTGTTCATTTTGAAATACAAGTTTCTTAACCTTTTTACCGGTCTGATCCACAATACCAACAGCTGATCCGGACCCACCAACTACATCTTTCATTAAAACAAATTGATTGGGATAAAATGGATGATTAGCCAAATCCGTGACTGTTAGTTCCCCTTTTTCATAAAATTTATTTAAAATCTCTTTTTGTATGTAACACTCTAAGAAGCCTGTATATATATTATCCATTTCAATTACACGATCACTCAAATAATCTTCTGCTTGCAATCCCAGTGCATCAGCTTTGACTCGCACCAAAACATCCTTACTCACAAGAATAACAGGTCTGCCATCCGGTTTGCTCTGTTCTTCTAAATACAGATTTTTCGCGACTGCTAAAATACGATTATCATTGGTTTTTTCCACAAAAATTTCTTGCAATTGCACAAACGAACGGTGGTTTAATTCAATACGAAATGTGCCGCCATTTTCAAGCGGAATGCTTTCGTGCAACTTACCAATTTCACGAAATTTATCAATAAGTTTAGATACATGGCGAGCATTTCGCCCAACTTCATCCATGTAACGTTTTTTAGAATCCACTTCCTCCAGCACAACTGCAGGGATTACTACCTCGTTGTCCGCAAAAGAAAAAATTGACAATGGATCCTGTAAAAGCACATTCGTGTCAAGCACATATATTTTGCTCAATCTGCTACCCCCCGACTCCACTGAACAAGATTCTATCCGATAGGACGAACCGTTTGCTATCAATATATGTCACACCAAGCAGAGATAGAATGTGTTACAAGAAAAACATCTGTGTAAATCCCATGTAACATCGTATAGAAGCATATTTTATATTTGTTTAATTGCTATCAGCACCTGATTATCCAGCTTAGTAGCTGCACGTAAATCATATGTTTTTTCATATTTTGGTTCTGTAGATAGTTTAGACCCATAAAACATGACATCGCGCACCTCTTCAATATGTACCTCGAGTAATGCTAATTTCAGAGGCACCCCTTCCATACGATCTGTTATGATACGAGTACTTCCTGCTACAGAATAGACCGACTCATTTGCCATTATATTTAATACAATGCTCGGGTTATGGCGGATGTTTTCTACAATGCGAGAGCGTTGATCTACTGCAAAACGAACGGTTGCCATGTCCATAGCATATACCCAAGAAATTGCACTAACATTTGGAGCAGCCTTTTCAAAATCAATTGTTGCAACAGTTACAATTCGTTCCTCACGTAAAGCATAAAGCAATTCGTCATTTAATGTAGATTCTACTGCATTTGCCATTGTCACACCTCCCTTTCTTTCATGATACACTTAATTCTGAATAATTAAAATATTTTTTTCTACTGTTTGAAACGTGCTATACTAAAAGTAATGGATTTTGAATAGAGGTGAAAATATGAGAGTCAAATGTGTATTATGTGAAACCATTGAAAAATTGGATGATGAAAACCCTATTGCAAAACGGTTGCGCAATCGCCCTATTCATACATATATGTGCGAAAGCTGTCAGGATAGAATTACCGTGCGAACAAAGGCACGGTTAGCAACAGGAAATTTCCATCTCTATCGCGATAAAAAGACTGAAGAGGAGTGGTGAGGTGCAAAAAGGGCTTTTTGCAGGTACAATTGCGGGGATTGTATTAGGTTTATCTCTAAAATTCATGCAAGCTCTAACAGGAAGCAAGGTATACACCCTGCTCCTCAACGTCGATTTTATTCCCTATATGAATCAACAATGGTCTGAAGCGACTGAGTTTTCTTTTCACTTAATTATTTCTTTGCTCATCGGCATGGTGTTGCATATACTGGCAAATCGCGGTTGGCATCCTTGGCAAACTGCCTACCTCCTCACGCTACCAACTATTTTTTTATACTTTCCTCTTACCGTACTGGCCATAAAAGATGTACCGGCGCCAAATGATTGGTTTGCCTTTAGTCTGTGGATAATTGGTCATATGTTATATGCTATATCACTTGCCTACACGTACAGTAAAAGGTGACCCAAGCGGGTCACCTTTTACTTATAGTTTTGAAACTTTTGTGGCTCACGCTCCATTTGTTCCACATAGCAATCGATTAATTCAGATGGAAAGCGCGCCGTTTTCTCCAATCCATGAGCAGTGTAATATACCATATACATTTCCTCATATTTTTCGAGCTTTGTTTCTGTTACGCCATGTTCATGAAAAAGCATATCTGCAAACAATGCATATGTTTCCTTTGCTGCTTCGTCATCCGGCCTAGCTTCTGCTACAGTTTTAATAGTTAACCAATTGTAAAGAGCATCCTGTATTGAACGCATCGGTCCCTCCTAAGCCTGCTTTGCTTGATGCAAACGCAGTTTATAAATTCCCAATACGATAGCCGCTACCACTAATCCTTCCGCTACAGGTAAAAAGATTGCAAAAAAAGTTAAAATAGAGCAACCTAAAATAAGCAGTATGTATATAATGACATTCTGCAACATCGGTAGCTTTCTAGCAAACCCAAGATTATATACCAATATACTAAGTACAATGATTGTACCGTACAGCCACCACATGCCAATTTCCGGATTCTCGGCTACATTGTAAAGCCTTGCAAAAAATGACATTCTCTCCAATACATCCACTTTTATTTCTCCCCTTTTGCTTATGTTACTATAAGAGTAACGCTCTTTATTTGAACTGTCTACAAAAAAAATCCCGACAATTTTGTCGGGATTCTTATTTTATTGCTCCATTTCCGCATACTTTTTCTTTTTAGCAATACGTTCTCGTTCGTTTTTATCCAAAATCTTTTTACGCAAACGGATAGACTCAGGTGTTACTTCACAATACTCATCTTCGTTTAAGTATTCTAAAGATTCCTCAAGTGTCATAATGCGAGGCTTTTTCATTGTTGTTGTTTGGTCTTTATTTGCAGAGCGAATATTTGTCGCTTGTTTTACTTTTACGATGTTAACTGTTAAGTCGTTCTCACGCGTATGTTCACCGACAATCATGCCTTCGTATACCTCTGTACCAGGCTCAAGGAAAATGATACCCCGGTCTTCTACCTGCATAATACCGTACGTAGACGCTTTTCCAGCTTCCATGGAAACAAGCACACCTTGACGACGTCCACCGACTTGTCCTGGCTGCATCGGCTGGTAGCTGTCAAATGAGTGGTTGATAATGCCGTATCCGCGTGTTAGCGTTAAGAACTCTGTTGTATAACCAATCAAGCCGCGTGCTGGTACCATGAACACAAGACGCACTTGACCGTTTCCATTGTTAATCATATCAAGCATCTCACCCTTACGAGCGCCCATAGATTCAATAATGGAACCTGTATACTCTTCCGGCACATCTACCTGTACGCGCTCAACCGGCTCACAGCGTACACCATCAATATTTTTGATGATTACTTCCGGTTTGGATACTTGTAATTCATATCCTTCACGGCGCATATTTTCAATTAGAATAGATAAGTGAAGCTCTCCTCGTCCAGATACAATCCAAGCATCTGGAGAATCCGTATTTTCAACACGCAAACTTACATCCGTTTGCAACTGTGCGCGCAAACGCTCTTCAATTTTACGAGCTGTAACGAATTTACCTTCACGGCCTGCAAACGGACTATTGTTTACAAGGAACGTCATTTGCAATGTCGGCTCATCAATACGAAGTACAGGAAGCGCTTCTTGATGCTCAGCCGGACAAACTGTTTCACCGACGTTAATATCTTCCATACCAGATACTGCTACTAAATCACCCGCTTTTGCCTCTTGGATTTCTTCACGCTTCAAACCGAAGAAACCAAAGATTTTTGTTACACGGAAAGACTTTACAGTACCATCAAGCTTCATTAAAGCAACTTGTTGTCCTACCTTCATCGTACCGCGGAAGACGCGTCCAATTCCGATACGCCCTACATAGTCATTATAGTCAAGCAATGCAACTTGGAATTGAAGTGGTTCCTCGTGATTATCAATTGGTGCCGGAATATGTTCAACAATTGTATCAAACAGAGATTTCATATTTTCTTCTTGATCAGCCGGATTTGGGCTTAAGCTTGCTGTACCGTTAATACCAGAAGCAAATACAACAGGGAACTCTAACTGTTCTTCATCAGCACCAAGCTCAATAAATAAGTCTAATACCTCATCAACCACTTCTTCTGGACGAGCAAAGTCACGGTCAATTTTGTTAACCACAACAATTGGTGTCAGCTTTTGTTCCAACGCTTTTTTTAATACAAAGCGTGTTTGTGGCATACATCCTTCATAAGCATCAACAACAAGTAGTACGCCATCTACCATTTTCATAATGCGCTCTACTTCTCCACCAAAGTCAGCATGGCCCGGTGTATCCAAAATATTAATGCGCGTATTATTATAATTAATGGCTGTGTTTTTAGCCAAAATTGTAATACCACGTTCTCTCTCTAAGTCATTAGAATCCATCGCGCGCTCATCTACTTGCTCATTGGTGCGGAACGTTCCCGCTTGACGAAGCAACTGGTCAACCAATGTGGTTTTACCATGGTCAACGTGGGCGATAATCGCGATATTACGTAAATCTTCTCGTTTTTTCAATATATCCAACTCCTAGTGTCTCTTTTTCATCCTTTTCTATTATAAGAGCGAAACCTACCGGTTGCAATCTCTAATGTAGCGTATTACTCACTAAACCGCTTTCATAATGATATATCTGACTCACATACCCTATTTACCGTATTGCGCCTCCTCTGCATACATTACAAATCCGAACTGAGTATGGCACGTCTCACTTTTCCCATTCATCTAAAAGAATATCGTTTTTCTTTATTGATATAGTTGTTTTCTCACCATTTCATACAGTACAATAAAAATACTGAATAAACTGTTTGAAGATTTGTTCTTTTATCTTTAGACTACATGAATTGAGATTATTGCGGAAGGTGAAAACATGGAACATATTCAATATCGGTTGTTGATGATTGCTCTTGTTGCCGTTATTTTTATGATAGGCATCGGTATTATGATTGCAGAAAAAAGCTCTGCAGGTGCCATTGTATGTGTGATTGGAACGATTGTTTCTATCGGCTACGGATTTGTCACAAAGCGAAAATTACGTAAACAATCCTGATACATAGTCATTTATGTATCTCAGTATTGCCACTTTTAATTGTAAGCATGCTTAAAAACAGACAATGCGACGTCTGAAAGAGTGCGTCGCATTGTCTGTTTTTACTTTACATATGTTAAAAGTTCTTCATAAACACCAGGTTTCGCTGCTAATACAGGTCCTTTTTCAATAGGACTCAAAACTGCCCCGTTAAAGTTTGTAACAATGCCTCCGACTTCCGATAAAATAACTGCTCCCCCGCCGAAGTCCCAAGGAGATAGTCTTGGTGTGATATATCCATCTAGTCTTCCCGTCGCTACATACACCATCTCTAATGCAGCACATCCATAGGAGCGAGATCCTCTAGAACGTCGTACCAATTCACCCATACGTTCATAATCCAGCATACGATTTCTTGTCAGCCATGTCGCATTAATACCAATTACACTTTCTTCCACTATCCCTGCCTTTAATTTCGGAATCTCAATATCATTACAATAAGCACCTTGTCCTTGAACAGCACTGTACATTTCGTCATGGACCGGATCATATACTAAGCCAATCTTTCCTTGTCCATTATGATAGATACCGATAGAGATTACAAAATTGCGCTTTTGATGAACAAAGTTCATCGTGCCATCTATCGGATCAATGAGCCATAACGTTCCTTGTAAAGACCCTTCTTCATTTCCGTACCCTTCTTCACCAAGAATACGATGAAGCGGATATTGTTCTAAGATTTTTCCAATTAAAAACTGTTCAATATGTCGATCCATATTGGTTACAAGATCAGAGGCATTTGATTTCGTTTCAATTGTGAGAGACGTCTCTAAAGAATCTCTGAGCAGCCCCCCCGCTTCAAGCATCCACTGTTTTGCATGTAACGCTACCTCATTCCAATCCATTGCAACACCTCATTTTCACAGAAAAAACGAACCTATGCATAAGGTTCGCACCAATTTTGGTTTTATACATACCTTATTATTACGCTTCTAGGCGAATCATTTCAAGTCTGAGCGTCTCTAACTTTCTTTTGCACTCTTCTTTTTTCGTTTCGTCATTTTCAACCATCGCATCATATAATACCGCTAATTCGTAATCGAGCTCTAATCGCAATACCGGAATCCGCTTTTCTGCATCTGTTCTTTTCAGTGCGTTAATTACCTGTCTCATTTGTTTGCCTCCCACCTTCATGTAGTTTGCCCCTAAGCTTAATTTACTTAATTTTCAGTTATTTTGTTTTATACTATATTATGTGGGATAAATCCTCTATGCAACAAATTTGTATTTTTACCTAAAAAATTTTTTGAGCACCATTTTTTTCGAATGGTACAAGCTATGCTACAATAGATATCAATTTACTTTTCCCCGCGCGCTCTTAATACATCATTGTAGACTTACCGAGTGATGGTTTGCGAAACCTGACCTTTTGTTACAGATAATACGACAGCTATAGTTTATCTTTTAAGACTTCAAAAAGAGAAATAAATGCCACAAAGGAGATCGTTGATGATACAATTCGAAGGTTTTACAAAAAGTGATTTTAATACTTTTCATATAGAAGGTCTTGACGCACGAATGGCAGCAATTGAAGAACGTATTCGTCCAAAGTTCCGTACTATCGGTCAAATAGTAACAGACGATCTTTCCCTACATCTTGGTCAAGAAATGTTCTTACATATAGCTAAACATGCTCGCCGTACAGTGAATCCGCCCAAAGATACTTGGTTAGCGATTGCTGCAAACAAACGGGGCTATAAACAACATCCGCACTTTCAAATCGGTTTGTTTGATGACCATGTTTTTATTTGGCTAGCATTTATTTATGAATTGCCTAATAAGGCGGAAATTGCGCGTGCATTTTTAAACAACTTGAACTTGATTGAGGCAACCGTTCCAAAAAACTTTCTTATTTCACAAGACCATATGAAGAAAGATGTAACTTCGATGAATGAAATTGAGTTAACAAACGCTCTTGAACGTTTTCGTGACATTAAAAAAGCTGAATTTTTAATTGGACGACATTTTGCAGCTAACGATCCTATTTTGGCGAACGGAAATGATTTTACAGAAGCTGTGAAAAGTACATTTAAAACCCTTATCCCGTTATATCACTTATCATTTCATTGAGTTACTACTTATTTACTAAGCTATGCTGTTTAAAGTAATTTTGGTAAAAATAACAAAAAATCGTCCAAACTAAAGGATTTGGACGATTCACACTTCAATGACATGCAATTTTCACATCTTAATTTTGTCGCTGTCTCCTAGCAATTTTGCCGCTTGTACAACACGGTAAGCGGAATACCCACTCATTTCTTCAAATTCATTACATAGCTTTTTTTCTTCTGCTTTACTTGGAACAATTTCCTTAAACCGGCGATATAAGCGCATAAATACATCCTTTTGTAGCCCTGCTTCATATGCTTTCTCAACGCCCTCATAAAAATGAATTACATCAATGATTTCGTCCGTGGACCAAGTATAGTCCATAGGATATTGATATTCCATGCCTTCACCTCATGACTTCCATTTTGTTCGAATTGTAGTAGCTTCATCTAACATGCGGACAAATAGTTCTTGAACAGTAGGGATATCTTTAATTCTTCCCATCACTTGTCCCGCCCATGCGAATCCTTGCTCTTCGTTACCTTCATATATGTACGCCCTATTTGCTGTTCCACTAATATAATCTTGAAGTTCTTCATAACCTTTCCCTTGCTGTTCTAGCTGTAAAATTTGATCTGTCCAAGCATTGCGGATTACGCGGGCCGGTGCTCCCAATGTTCTTTTAATAACTGCTGTGTCACTTTCTGACCCCTGTATCAAAGCGTCTTTATAAGCCTGATGAGCATGCACACACTCCTGCGTAGCAATAAAGCGTGTCCCCATCTCAATGCCTTCCGCACCAAGGCTAAGGGCCGCCATTAAGCCCCTACCGTCACCAATCCCCCCAGAAGCTACAACAGGAATGGATACAGCATCAACAACCTGCGGTACTAATACGATTGTTCCTACATCTTCGCGACCCAGATGTCCGCCGCCTTCTTGTCCGACCACCATAACAGCGTCAGCACCAAGTTCTTCTGCTTTCATAGCCTGCCGTCTCGCCGCAACCAACACGAGCTTTTTGATAGCCGTGCCTTCTAATTGCTTCATAATAGGAGCTGGGTTCCCACCTGTCATTGTCACAACAGGAACATTCTCTTCAACAGCAACCTCTAGCATATGCTCAAAGGGTCTACCATGCTGTCCAATTGCATAGTTTACACCAAACGGTTTGTTTGTCATACGGCGTACCTTATGTATCTCCTCTCGAAGCGCCTCGGGAGAAGGCAGACTCATCGCCGTAATCTGTCCAAGCCCACCAGCATTGCTAACAGCGGCTGCCAAATCCGCATATGCCAAATACGCTAAGCCACCTTGGACAATTGGATATTCAATGTTCAGTAACTTTGTAAGACGTGTGCTCCAGTTCATTATACCACTCTCCTTTTTATTACACTACTTCTTCACTAACGCTTAGCACTCCTTCTTCGCTTCCTAAACATCATAAGTTTCTTATCTCATTAGGCATCCCCGCATTTATACCTTGAAATAAGAGTCTCTAGCATGATTATACATACTATTGCGCTGACTGTTCTAAGCTTACGCTAGTATATCAAACGTAATTTTTCACGCTCTTGGGACAGAAAATATTTTCTCCTACTAGGGAAAATATTTTCTTTTCAATTATGATTGATTTTTAACTGAACTCTACACACTATGAACATTTTCTACACTATTGCTTTACAACCTTATTCACTTCAAATGGAAGTAAAAAAACAAACATATTGCAATTAATTTGCACCTTGCACTTCTTTACTACAAAGTCTAAATTTACAAGCCAATTTTAGGCAATCAAATTGACTAAATGAAAAATCTATAGTTTTCCTATACATTCAGTTTTATTAGTGATATAATTCATTTGTTTTGTATCGAATGACAGCTACTGTTCAGATAAATTTATTATAGGTAAAGGGGTGTATAGATTGTCCCAATTTGAAACACCGTTGTTCACAGCCTTAGTTGAACACAGCAAAAAAAATCCCGTTCAATTCCATATTCCTGGTCATAAAAAAGGACAAGGAATGGATCCTGAATTCAGGGAATTTATTGGGCATAATGCTTTATCCATTGATTTAATTAACATTGCACCTTTAGATGATTTGCATCATCCAAAGGGTATGATAAAAGAAGCACAAGCATTGGCTGCTAAAGCTTTTGGAGCAGATTATACTTTCTTCTCCGTACAAGGTACAAGCGGTGCAATTATGACGATGGTTATGAGCGTATGCGGACCAGGTGACAAAATCCTAGTACCGCGAAATGTGCATAAATCCGTTATGTCTGCGATTATCTTCTCAGGCGCAAAGCCTATTTTTATTCATCCAGAAATCGATCCCGTGCTTGGGATTTCACATGGTATGACGATTGCTTCGGTTAAACATGCATTAGAGGCTCATCCGGATGCTAAAGGATTATTAGTAATCAATCCGACCTACTTTGGATTTGCCGCCGATTTAAAACAAATCGTTGATATTGCACATGCTTACAACGTACCAGTTCTTGTAGATGAAGCACACGGTGTTCATATCCACTTTCATGAAGACTTGCCTCTATCTGCAATGCAGGCAGGTGCAGATATGGCTGCAACAAGTGTTCATAAACTGGGAGGCTCACTTACTCAAAGCTCAATCTTAAATGTCAAAGAAGGGCTTATAAACGTAAAGCACGTCCAATCTATCATTAGCATGCTTACAACTACATCTACTTCGTATATTTTATTAGCTTCTCTTGATGTAGCACGTAAACGATTAGCAACAGAAGGAAAAGCTTTACTTACCCAGACAATTGCATTGGCACAAGAAATTCGACGTGCTGTTAATAATATTGATATGCTGTATTGTCCAGGAGAAGAGCGACTGGGTACAGATGCTACGTTTGATTTTGATCCAACTAAACTCATCATATCAGTAAAAGATCTTGGCATTACAGGACACGATGCAGAGCGCTGGCTGCGTGAAAAACACAATATAGAGGTGGAAATGTCAGATTTATACAATATTCTCTGTATCATCACTTTAGGGGATACCGAAGAAGAGGCAGCCCTTTTAATTGCTGCTCTTCGTGATTTATCTGCTACATTCCAATCAAAAACAGATGGCAATGTAGAAATTGCCGCACAAGTTCCTGATATTCCCGTATTAGCTTTATCACCGCGAGATGCCTTCTATTCAGAGACAGAAATTGTACCGTTTGAAGAAGCTGCAGGACGAATTATTGCGGAATTTGTAATGGTATATCCACCAGGCATCCCAATTTTTACACCGGGTGAAATCATTACACAGGATAACCTTGATTACATTCAAAAAAATATGGAAGCAGGTCTTCCTGTTCAAGGGCCTGAAGACATGGAATTAAAAACATTACGCGTTATTAAGGAATATAAGCCCATCACTTGATGGGCTTATTTTTTCACCCATTTTGCCCATATCTCATAGGATAACAAAAAAAGTATATGAACAGGTCGAAAAACAACATTCTTTTGATAAAGATTGTGTTAAAGTCTGATATCGATAAGAGGTACTTATTGATTGGTATAGAGGAGATGAGAGCTCCTATAGGGAAAGCAGTTTAAAAAGAGTCCTGCAAATCAATAACGAGTTTTATCACATCCTAGATAAAAGAACCAGAGGGCACGTAGGTATTTTCAGGGTCCAAAAAGTTCTCGCCAAATCATACTCATAATTGAGTAAAGCAGTCTTACGTTTTTTTGTTGTTTTCATCTTAGCATTCTATTTGTTCATATACCTTAAAATCTTGCAGAAAACGTAAAGTGAGGTGGATTATGATTGTCATTGGTCGCTCTGTTGTGCTTCCTTTGCTAGAAGATTCCACAGAGCCTTTTTTCGACGAAAAACAAAAGATATTAGATGGGATGACCAGTAATCAAGAAGTATATGCTTATCAAACGGTTAACCAGCTTGCTTTTGATGTACAATTTCGTGTAAGTGTTATTTTAGCTTGTATTGATCTCTTTAATAGCGGGATACAGTTTAGAACTTTTAAATATGCATACTGCAACAATACGTTTTGGGAAATAACGCCTCAAGGTGGCTTTCGTCTAAAGCGTGATAAATTACCTGCTTTTGCAATACGTGATATTTTTAAAAACGGTTCCAAATACGGAACAGAATGTGCAACAGCCATGATTATTGTCATTTACAAAGCCCTGCTAGATTTATACACAGAAAAAGCCTTTAATGAGCTCTTTGCTGATTTGTTGCTTTATACATGGGATTACGATAAAGACTTGAAGCTAGTGACTAAAAACGGTGGAGAACTTCTTCCTGGAGATCTTGTGTACTTCAAAAATCCGCAGGTTAATCCTGCTACAATCGAGTGGCAAGGAGAAAATACCATATACCTAAATGACAACTTATTTTACGGCCATGGTGTTGGTGTAAAAACAAAAGAAGATATTATTATTACACTTAATACAAGGCGCTTTCCAGGAGCTTTTTTGTCTGCTTATCTTTCAGACCTTACGACACGTATTAATAGTGTGGAAATGAGCCAGTATGCGACAAAGCTACAAACAACACTAAAAGTTGTTCCAATTCGCGAAGATGCTATCATCGCTACAATCGGACACACTACAAGTGTAGTATAAAAGCAAAACAAGAGTCTGCACATGCAGACTCTTGTTTCTATTCACCTTTTTTTTCTGAGCTATTGCAACCAGAGCAGCACTTTCCGTACAATACTGTTACTTTTTCATCTTCAAAATGAGCAATCGTGTTTTCACAAATTTGGCATACAATTGTTCCCATGTTCCATTCCCCCTAGGTTCGAAGAGTTTTTGTAACCGCTTTTATTTTTCTTACTGTTATTTTAATATGTTATACTCTTTCGGTCAATACCATTTATTGTGACACAATAATAAATTTTATAGTTCATAATATGTTACATTTTAAAGCTTGTGCAAATAAATTTGTATTAATATACTTTCAAAATAAGATTTACTTATGTTTTATTTATTTTCTAAATTTTTTAAAAATGTTAAAATACAGATATTGACGTTACAAGGGGGAAGTTTTATGCAACATGCTTTTGTAAAACTGGTTCCAAATTCAGCTAAACAAACAGTTTCTATTCAGGATGTAAAGGATTTATTATACACTTATCAAAAGGTTACCTCACAAACGGGACAACAATTAAACTGGTCTTATGAACAATCTGCATTTCCATATGAAGTTGTGGAAACATCCGCATCTACGTTACATTTAACATCAAACCATGAACGCTATCGTTCTATTTTTATAGGGACGGAACAATCTGTTATCCAAGTTTCATTACCCAAAAACGCTACATTTGGTGATAAAGGAAAAGCAAATGAATTTTGCCGGTTCATCGCAAAAAAATGGTCTGGGGAATTACATCTGTTTAACGGAAGAATAATGTATTTTTATAAGCGCTAGAAAAAAATTTGAGCAGCACGACTCAGTAAAAATGAAAATACACAATTGCCAATTGAGATCCGAAATGCCCTACCCTTTTTTTGTAAAAGTGAACATGCCACAACATACGCAAAATAGAAAAAAATAACAAACAACATAATTTTAGATTGTAATCTATCTCTCGGCGACAGCATGATAACGATTGAATATCCAATCCAAATCACAAGATGGTACATCATAACTAGTCCGTTTTTTCGCATGAAACCGACTCCTTGTACATCCGCATTTGTTATTACTATATGAGCTTTTTTCATGTAGAGAACAAAAAAAAGAAGCGTCCAAAGACGCTTCTTTTTTGTTTTTTATTTTACAATATGGATTGGCATGCCAAGTGCTACCTCTGCAGCTTCCATTGTAATTTCACCTAATGTTGGATGAGCATGAATTGTTTGCGCAATATCTTCAGCTGTCATACCAGCTTCAATTGCCAAGCCAAGCTCAGAGATAATGTCAGAAGCGCCTGCACCCACTACTTGAGCACCTACGATTAAGCCATCTTCCTTACGAGTTACAAGTTGTACAAAACCATCAGTGCTGTTTAGAGATAATGCACGACCGTTTGCACCGAACGGGAATTTAGACACAACTACTTGCATGCCTTCTTCATCAGCTTGCTTCTTTGTATAACCGACAGACGCCAATTCTGGATCAGTGAAGCATACCGCAGGAATACCAATATAATCGATTTCTGCCGGATGTCCGCTAATTGCTTCTGCAGCAATTTTACCTTCATAAGAAGCTTTGTGTGCAAGTGGTGGTCCAGGAACGATATCACCGATTGCATAAATGTTAGATACACTTGTACGGCATTGTTTGTCAATTTCAATAACGCCGCGGTCAGTCATTTTTACGCCTACTTGCTCAAGACCAATCTCTTGTGTGTTTGGACGACGACCAACTGTAACAAGAACATAATCAGCATCAACAGACTTCATTTCACCGTTTACTTCAAAGCTTACAGTTACACCTGTTTCTGTCTCTTGTACAGATTTAGCAAACGCTTTTGTGTGGATTTCCACGTTGCCTTTTTTCTTTAAGCCCCGCTTAACGATAGAGCTCATGGATTTTTCGAAACCAGCTAAAATTTCTTCGCCAGCTTCCAAAATTATAATTTCTGTGCCGAAGTTTGCATAAGCAGTCCCAAGCTCCATACCGATGTAACCGCCGCCTACTACAACCAACTTTTTAGGGATTTCAGGTAAGCTTAATGCACCTGTAGAGTCAATAACGCGTTTAGAAAACTTGAAGCCAGGAATTTCAATTGGTGTAGAGCCTGTAGCGATAATTGCGTTTTTGAATGTGTATGTTTGTGCAGCAGACTCAGTCATTACTCGCAATGTGTTTGCATCTACAAAATACGCTTCCCCGCTAATGATTTCTACCTTGTTACCTTTTAAAAGTCCAGCTACGCCACCTGTTAACTTCTTAACAACGCTATCTTTCCAAGCTTGTACTTTAGAAAAGTCTACTGTTACATTTTCAGCCATGATACCCATGTCATCAGAATGCTTAGCATGCTCATAGCGGTGACCTGCAGAAATTAATGCTTTAGAAGGAATACATCCTACGTTCAAGCACACGCCTCCAAGGTTACCTTTTTCAATAATCGCTACTTTTTGACCAAGTTGCGCAGCACGAATTGCAGCTACGTATCCACCAGGGCCTGCACCAACAACGACTGTATCTAGTTCGATCGGGAAATCTCCTACTACCATGTCACATTACGCCTCCATTACAAGTAATTGTGGATCATTCAATAGACGCTTAATTTGGTTCAATGCTTTTTGTGCAGTTGCGCCGTCAATTAGACGGTGGTCAAAGCTTAAAGACAACGCCAATACAGGAGCTGCTACGATTTCACCGTTTTTCACAACAGGTTTTTCAGCAATACGGCCGATACCAAGAATTGCAACCTCAGGATGGTTGATAACTGGTGTGAACCATTGTCCGCCTGCAGAACCAATGTTTGTAATTGTGCAAGATGCACCTTTCATTTCATTTGGAGCTAAGCGGCCTTCACGCGCTTTTGTTGCAAGCTCGTTAATTTCAGAAGAGATAGCAAAAATGGATTTACGATCTGCATCTTTTACAACCGGTACAAGAAGACCTTTATCAGTGTCTGCTGCAATACCGATGTTAAAGTAGTGCTTGTGAACAACTTCTTGCGTAGCATCGTCTAAAGATGTGTTTAGCATTGGATATTCACGAAGTGCAGATGTTAATGCTTTTACAACATAAGGCAGGTATGTTAACTTGATGCCTTTTTCAGCTGCAACATCTTTGAACTTTTTGCGATGTGCAACAAGCTCCGTTACATCAACTTCGTCCATTAGCGTTACGTGCGGTGCTGTTTGTTTAGAATTTACCATTGCCTTGGCAATTGCTTTACGGATACCGCTCATTTTTTCACGAGTCTCAGGATACTCGCCAGCTGGAATTGGTTGTGCTTTTGGCGCTTCTGCAACTGGCGCTGCTTCTGCCACCGGTTGATCTGCTGCTTTTGGCGCTTCTACTGCAGCCACAGCTACTTGTCCACCATTTGCAAATGCATCAATATCAGATTTTACTACACGGCCGTTTTTACCGGAACCTTGTACAAGACGAATATCTACACCTTTTTCGCGAGCATATTTACGCACAGAAGGCATCGCAATTACGCGTACATTCTCTTCAGCTTCAGCCGCTGGAGCTGTTACAGCTTGAGGCGCCTCTTCTTTCACTTCTTCGGCTTTAGGTGCTTCCTCTTCATCATGTCCTTTAAACTTTAAGTTTTCATAGCCGGGAGCGTCTAATTTAATCAACACGTCTCCTACTACTGCAACTGTACCTTCACCAACAAGGATTTCTAATACCTTTCCTTTAACAGGAGAAGGAATTTCTACAACTGCTTTGTCATTTTGTACTTCTAAAAGTACATCGTCTTCGTTTACTTCGTCACCAGGTTTTACAAACCACTTGACAATTTCACCTTCGTGGATACCTTCACCAATATCTGGTAGTCTAAATTCAAATGCCACGGATTTCATCTCCCTGTACTGTTTGTCGTGTTTATCGTCGCTTGAAACGCACGATTTTATACAAGTAAAAGAAATCAGATGTTCTGATTTCTTTTACAGCCAAGATTAAAAGTTCATTACTTTTTGGATTGCTTCTACAACATCCTTATGATTTGGAAGCCATACGCTCTCAGCTTGAGAGAACGGGAAGATTGTATCAGCAGCTGTTACACGAACAACTGGTGCCTCTAAGCTAAGGATAGCGCGGTCATTGATCTCAGCTACAACATTTGCTGCAATACCAGCTTGTTTTTGTGCTTCTTGTACTACTACAACACGACCCGTTTTTTCAACAGAAGCCATAATTGTATCAATGTCTAAAGGCTGTACTGTACGAAGGTCAACCACTTCTACAGAAACACCTTCTTTTTCAAGTTCTTCAGCAGCTTTAAGTGCAGTATGAACCATTGCACCGTAAGCAATAACAGATACATCCGTACCTTCACGTTTTACATCAGCTTTACCAATTTCAATTGTATATTCGCCTTCAGGTACTTCTTGACGGAATGAACGATATAACTTCATATGCTCTAAGTAAATAACAGGGTCGTTGTCACGAATTGCAGAAATCAAAAGACCTTTTGCATCGTAAGGTGTTGAAGGAATAACAACTTTTAGACCCGGTTGTTGCGCAACAAGACCTTCTAAGCTGTCCGCATGTAGTTCTGGTGTATGAACACCGCCACCAAATGGTGAACGAACAGTAATTGGAGACGTATAACGACCACCGGAACGGTAACGCATACGCGCCATTTGACCGGAGATAGAATCCATCACTTCATATACGAAACCAAAGAATTGAATTTCAGGAACCGGACGATAGCCTTCTAAAGCAAGACCGATTGCAAGACCTCCGATACCGGACTCTGCAAGTGGTGTATCAAATACGCGCTCTTCACCGAATTCAGCTTGCAGTCCTTCCGTTGCACGGAATACGCCGCCGTTTACGCCCACGTCTTCCCCGAACACCAATACGTTAGGGTCGTTTTTCATTTCGACGCGTAACGCATCTGTGATTGCTTGAATCATTGTCATTTGCGCCATGGCTTACTTCGACTCCTTCTCTGTGTAAATTTCAAATTGCTCTTGTAGGTTATATGGCATTTTCTCGTACATGATTTTCATCAAATCAGTTACTTTTTGTTTAGGAGCTTGGTCAGCTTTAGCAATTGCTTCTTTAATATCTTCTTTTGCTTGCTCCATTACTTTTTCTTCATCTTCTTGAGACCAAATGCCTTTATTCTCTAAGAATTTACGGAAGCGTACGATTGGATCTTTCTTTTCCCATTCGTTTTCTAAATCTTTTGTGCGGTAACGAGTAGGGTCATCACCAGCCATTGTATGTGGGCCGTAACGGAATGTTAGTGTTTCAATTAACGTTGGACCTTCACCGTTTACAGCACGCTCACGAGCAAAACGTGTAGCCGCATATACAGCAAGTGGATCCATACCATCTACTTGAATACCAGGAATTCCTACAGCTACTGCTTTTTGTGCAATTGTTTTTGCAGCAGATTGCTTTTCAACAGGTGTTGAAATCGCAAAACGGTTGTTTTGAACGATAAAGATTGCAGGAGCTTTATAAGCTGCCGCAAAGTTCATACCTTCGTAGAAATCACCTTGAGATGCACCACCGTCACCTGTATACGTTACTGCAACAGACTTTTTACCACGGAATTTCATACCTAGTGCTACACCTGCAGTTTGGATGATTTGTGCACCGATGATAATTTGCGGAGAAATTGTGTTTACGCCCTCAGGGATTTGGTTACCCATGAAATGACCACGAGAGAATAAGAACGCTTGGTAAAGTGGCAGACCGTGCCAAATCATTTGCGGCACATCACGATATCCAGGCAATACGAAGTCTTCTTTTTCAAGTGCATAATGACTTGCTAATTGAGAAGCTTCTTGTCCTGCAGTTGGTGCGTAGAACCCTAAGCGACCTTGACGGTTTAAAGAAATAGAGCGTTGATCTAATACACGCGTATAAACCATACGGCTCATTAGTTCTCTAAGCTGCTCATCAGTTAAATCAGGCATTGCATCTTCATTTACTACTACGCCTTCTTCATTTAAAATTTGGATTGTTTGAAATGTGGATTCAATTGCTTTGAATTGCTCATCTACATTTATCAGGGCCTTTTTCGTTTCAGTACCCATTCCGTTCACCTCTTCCTGTTTTATGAACATACTATCGGCAGGAGCCGTGCTCCCTCCACAGTCTATATGCTGACTGTGTAAAGGTATTTGGAAATGCCACCATCTGTACTAATCTTTTTCAACAAATAATTAATACAATAATAATCACGTTTTTTAGTTTACAACTCTGCACGAAGCCTGTCAATCACTTTGATTTTGAATTTTTCTCGAAAAATAAAAGAGCTTACAATTTCCTTTAAACCCCTTTTATCAATACCTGTATTAATCAACAACAGCCTTCTGTTATATTATTCCCATTTCTCCTTATGTCTTATCATAGTATAATATGTAAACGTTTTAAATTCTGACGTTTTTACTCCCGTACATTCATTTACATAATTACACCTTTACTTACACGCAACTTAACCTAGACGAAGCTTTACTTCTTATCACTAGAAAAATCTCATTCAACTTATGATAAAAATTGTTTATTTTCTTAGTCACTGGGCATTTATCTACACACATTTTCCGTTTTTTCATACGTTATACTAACCGCAATATAAGCGGAAACGAAAAAGGAGGTAAATTTCATGCAAGGATACACATATTGTTACCCAACTTACACTGCGCCGGCTTACGGCTATGGTGGCTGCGGCTATGGTGCCGGACGCGGATTCGCTTTAATTGTTGTATTGTTCATTCTTTTGATCATCGTCGGTGCTGCTTGCATCCATTAATGTAAAAGAAAAAAACATGAAAAAGGAAGAGCTGCGGCTCTTTCTTTTTTTATCATTCTTGTTCATACCTCATTATAATTTGTAATGTCTACGTTTAGGCAATGACTTTATTCACTGACTTTGTTACACTACAGATACAGAAAGGAGAGATCCATATGCTTACTATGAAAGATGTAGTACGTGAAGGTGCCCCAGTGCTGAGACAAAGAGCTTCCGAAGTAACATTACCTCCCACCCAAGAGGATATACATACCCTTACAAGTATGTTAGAATTCGTAAAAAATAGCCAAAATCCAGAACTTGCCGCAAAATACGAGCTTCGTCCAGGCATCGGAATCGCAGCACCACAAATTGGTGTGAGTAAACGTTATATCGCTGTTCATGTAACAGACACGGATGGTACTTTGTATAGCTATGCTTTATTTAACCCTAAAATCATCAGTCATTCTGTAGACCGTATCTACTTAAGTGGTGGAGAGGGATGCTTATCTGTAGATCGAGCGGTACCTGGTTTTGTTCCTCGTTATGCGCGCATTACCGTTAAAGGTGTGGATTTGAACGGGCAAGAAGTGCAATTACGACTAAAAGGATTGCCAGCTATTGTATTCCAGCATGAAATCGACCATTTAAACGGTGTTATGTTTTACGATCACATTAATGAGGAAAATCCATTCGCACATCCAGAAAATGCAACTCCTTTAGAACGATAAAAAAGCAGGCATTGCCTGCTTTTTTATTTCTAATAGCTGTATTAAAATTCACTATTAATAACTGGAATTGACAGTAATAAGAAGAAGCGAGCCAAGGGAATTCCCCGCAGACACGATGCCAAAAACTTTCCTGACCGCTCACAGAAGACGAGCGCTGCAGTAAAAATCAAAAAAGAACTTTAAGTACGCATATTTTATAGCAGCCCTGCCCACTGCAAGCCGTGTAAAATACCGTCTTCCGCTACATCTTTAGTTACGTATTTGCCTACTTGTTTTAATTTCTCATGTCCATTTCCCATTACGATACCTGTTCCAACCTCACAAATCATTTCAATATCGTTTAAACCATCGCCAAATGCATAAACCTGATCATGTTTAAATCCAAGTCTCTCAATAAAACGCTCAATGCCTTTTGCTTTTGAACCGCCGTTTGGAATAATGTCCATAGAATAAGCATGCCAACGAATAAAGTGGAATTGAGGATACTCATGTATAAATTGCTGTTCTTCTCCAGCTTCGCAGAATAATAAAGTTTGATAAATCTCTTGATTTTGATAAAAATTGGGTTCGTATAGTGGGTAGTCAAAAAACAAACTTCCCATACTTTCGCTAACAAACGGATGATTTGAAACATTCGCCTTCATTTCTTTTTCATTCAAGTATACAAGCGGCATATTTATTTCATTGGCAAATTGCGTAAACTCATGCAACTTATCTCCAGGAAGCGGATTTTTATAAATAACTTCATCTTCAAATACAACATATTGTCCGTTAAAGCTAACATAATTATGAATATTTAATTCTTTGCGAATATCTTCAAACATAAATGGGGCTCTGCCTGTAGCAATTGCTACATGAACACCATTTTCCTGTAGCTGTTTAACTGCTTTCTTTGTAGACGCAGGAATACGTTTGTCATGGTCAAGAAGTGTTCCATCAATATCAAAAAATACAATTTTATTGTTCATATCCATAGTCCTTTCCTGTTGTTGACTGCTTCTTTTGAAACGTTGAGAGGTATATCCCTCCAAAGATAAGTGTTAAACCAATCAGCATGTGATATGTAATGTCTTCTCCCAATAGAAGACTTCCCCAGAGCAAAGCGGATAAGGGAACAATATAAGTAACAAAAGAAGCAAACTCTGCACTTCCTTCTTTTACCATATAATAAAATAACAAATACGCAAAACCAGACCCGAAGGTTCCCAGTCCCACTAATGAAACAAACGTCTGTGAGGAGGATACCATACGAAAGCCCTCATCACTTACTAATACCATACTAAAAAAGCTGATAACACAGGCGGATAGAAGTGTAGTTGCCGACATTACTAACACAGAAAGATGCTGTAAAAAACGTTTGGAGAGCTGTGTACCGACGGCATAACATAAAGTCGCGAGCAACACTAGCAATACCCCGTTCATATCACCGTTAACAAACTGTTTCACATCGAACCGCATTACTAGTAAAATCCCGAAGAAACCAAGAAGAATACCCATCCACTGTGCTCGTCTCACGTGTAGCTTAAAGCATACATACCCGACAATAACAGTTGAAATAGGTGTCATTGCGTTGATAATGGAAGCCATACCGCTAGAAACCTTTGTTTCACCAATTGCAATAAATCCAAAGGGCAATACATTATTCACAAACCCTACTAACACAATCATCCCAAACGGTAAGTCTTTCCAAGCAACCGCTTCTCGCTTTGCCGCTAACACACAAAGAAGTGTAATTGCACCAAATAAACAGCGCCAAAATACTACACCCCAAGGCCCTAAATCAGCTACCAATATTTTAATAAATAAAAATGAAGCACCCCAAATTACACTCAGCGTAAGCAATGCGCCATATAGCTTTCCCAAATCTGTCCCCTCTTTCCTTCACTTTATTAAATAAACATAGGCAATACTTGCAGCGTAGCAGGACATCTTTCTTGCTGGAATATGTTGCTTAGAATAGATTTTTATAAGTGCCGAATTTTTCCTCACAGGGTTAGCTCTTTGCTCCTATGTAAAAGGGATGGTGTTTTTCTATCTGCACCTATATATTATATACGAATTGTCAAGTTACTGTTTCATACATGATTTTTGAATTCTCTTCTCATACTATAAACAAAACCTATGTTTGAAAACCTGAAAGGAAGGTCAATAATGAAAAGAAAACTAAAAGAAAAACTAAAGTGCTACTGGAACGGTCTTATACGTAAGAGGAACCTTGCCTAATAGGCTTTTCTCTTCTTTCTATCGAAAAAACATGAAAATATAGTCCTTTTCCTTTATAATAGGTTAAAGGTAGCGCAAAAATAGAGACAAGGAGAGGTTTTACAATGATTTTCAAAGTATTTTATCAAGATTCTGCTATGGAGGCGCCTGTTCGTGAAAAAACAAAGGTGCTTTACGTAGAAGGAGAATCTGAACGTGACGTTCGTACAAAATTATCACCTTTTCATTATAATATCGAATTCATTCAAGAGCTTGCCGGTGCTCATCTTGAATACGAGAAACAAAGCGAAAACTTTAAAGTGATGCAATACGCATGAAATTCTTAAAATCAGATCAAACCGCTGTATTTGCCTTGGGCGGACTAGGCGAAATCGGTAAAAATACATATGCGGTTCAATATCAAGATGAAATTATTATTATCGATGCCGGCATTAAATTCCCGGAAGACGAGCTTTTGGGAATTGATTATGTAATACCTGATTACACTTACTTTGTAAGAAACGAAGAAAAAATTAAAGGTCTTTTCATCACGCACGGACATGAAGACCACATTGGTGGAATTCCATATTTACTTCGCCAAGTGAACATTCCGATTTATGGGGGCAAACTAGCGCTTGGTCTTATTAAAAATAAGCTCGAAGAACATGGCTTGCTTCGCAAAGCAAAACTGATTGAGATTAAGGAAGATGATATTATCTCCTTCCAACATACCGCTGTGACATTTTTCCGTACTACACACAGCATCCCTGACTCTTACGGTATTGTGGTAAAAACTCCACAAGGACAAGTTGTTCATACGGGAGACTTTAAATTTGATTTCACACCAGTTGGGGAGCCAGCTAACCTAACCAAAATGGCTGAGATTGGAAAAGAAGGCGTGCTATGTCTACTTTCAGATAGCACAAACAGCGAAGTTCCAAATTTTACAATGTCTGAAAGACGAGTAGGAGACAGCATTAATGATATGTTCCGCAAAGTAGATGGACGCATTATTTTTGCAACATTTGCTTCTAACATTCATCGTCTTCAGCAAGTTGTGGAAGCAGCAGTTGCCAACAACCGTAAGATAGCAGTATTTGGGCGCAGTATGGAAGCGGCGCTCGATATTGGTCAGCAGTTAGGATATATTCGTTGCCCAAAAGAAACATTTGTTGACGCTGGTCAAATCAATCGCCTTCCTGCTAACCAAGTTGTTATTTTATGCACAGGAAGTCAAGGCGAACCAATGGCTGCTCTTTCTCGCATAGCCAATGGTACACACCGTCAAATTCAAATTATTCCTGGTGATACAGTTGTGTTCTCCTCATCACCTATCCCAGGAAACACAATTAGTGTGAGCCGTACGATTAACCTATTGTACCGTGCTGGCGCAGAAGTTATTCACGGGCCTTTAGCAGATATTCACACAAGCGGTCACGGCGGTCAACAGGAACAAAAGTTAATGTTACGCCTAATTAAGCCAAAATACTTTATGCCTATTCACGGTGAATACCGCATGCAACGAATGCACGCACAGCTTGCTATCGATTGCGGCGTGCCTGAAGAGAACTGCTTTATTTTAGATAACGGGGACGTATTGGCGCTTCGCGATGATGAAGCCACAGTTGCCGGTAAAGTTCCATCTGGTTCTGTATATATTGACGGTAATGGTATAGGTGATATTGGAAATATCGTCTTGCGCGATCGACGCATCCTTTCTGAAGAAGGCCTCGTTATTGTTGTAGTAAGTATTGACATGAAGGAATTTAAAATTGCAGCTGGTCCCGACATCATTTCACGTGGTTTTGTATACATGCGAGAAAGTAGCGATTTGATTAATGATGCGCAAACATTAATTGCAGCACATCTAAATAGAGTCATGGAGCGTAAAACAACGCAATGGTCTGAAATTAAAAATGAAATTACAGACACCTTGGCACCGTTTTTATATGAAAAAACCAAGCGTAAGCCAATGATTTTACCAATTATCATGGAAGTGTAACAAGAAAAACACAGTACCCCGTGATTCTATGCGAGGATGCTTTCTAGCACAGGAGTTAACGAGAATTTCTGATAGTTTTTCAACCACTTATAACTAAAAATGCCCCGCCAATACGGCGGGGCATTTTTGTATTAAGGTGTTAAGAAATCCTCGAACCGATCCACATCATTGTCACTTCCTATGATAACCAATACATCTCCACTACGTAACGTTTCAGTTGCTCGCGGTGAAACAATAACTTGATTTTCTCGTTTAATCGCTACAATATTCAAACCAAACTTCGCACGAATATCTAAATTTTGTAAATTTTGACCATTTAATCTTTCATTTGCAATAATTTCAACAATGCTGTGCTCATCCGATAATTGCAAATAATCCAACACACTACTTGAGGCAATATTATTAGCAATACGCGCTCCCATATCACGTTCTGGGTGAACAATTTGATCAGCACCAATTTTACGAAGGACCTTTTCATGATAGTCATTTTGTGCTTTTACGGTTATATTTTCTACACCAAGCTCTTTTAAAATTAATGTTGTAAGAATGCTCGCCTGAATATTATCACCTATCGCTACCACAACATGATCAAAGTTACGGATACCTAGACTTTTTAAAACCATTTCATCAGTTGTATCTGCAATAACAGCATGAGAAGCTATGCTAGAGTATTCATTTACACGATCTTCATCCATATCAATTGCCATTACTTCCATACCCAATTGTACGAGTTCACGACAAATGCTACCACCAAAACGTCCAAGTCCAATAACAGCAAACTCTTTTTTCTTCACACCCACACAAAACTCCTCCAAATTATGAATTCCATTTTACTATTGACCATTTTAACACACTTTATATCATGTGAGTCAAATTCACCTATATACAATCCCTTTAACGCGTTCCTTTAAAAGAGATATATCTAGTCAGTAGCGAAATTGCTGCAGGAATAGCCGCTTCATTTGGTTGTAGCTTAGCATGATGCAATCCGTATTTCGACTCTACTCCTAGCCAGAACATAAACCCAGGTGTTTCTCGAAGCATATAGCCGAAATCTTCTCCTGTCATAGCTTCTTTGCATTCTATTACCTGTACATCTGTCTCTTTTCTTATAAAATCCATAAATTCCACAGTGAGTTCTTCGTGATTAAAAACTTGATAGTACATTGAGCCGTAATCAATAATTGCTTTGCATTGAAAGGAAGCCTGAATCCCCTGTACAACCGCTTCAATTCTTTCCTTTACTTTCTCCATAGACTCGGCCGAAAGTGTACGAATTGTGCCTTCAAGACGCGCTGTTTCCGCAATAATATTTTGTACAGTACCGCTGGTAATTTTCCCAACTGTAATAACAGCCGCATCCAAAGGATCCACGTTTCTGCTTATAATAGACTGTAATTGTGTCACCAAATAACTAGCAGCAACAACCATATCATTGGTTTGGTGTGGGTATGCCGCATGTCCGCCTTTTCCTTTCAAATCAATGAACAATTCAGATGTGTTTGCAAATAGCAATCCCTTTTTTGTAGCAATCGTTCCAACAGGATACTCAGGTGCAATATGCAATGCACAAATCAAATCAGGTTTCCAGCGTTTAAATTCTTCACTTTCGATCATTGGCTGCGCACCACCTGGGCCTTCCTCTGCCGGTTGAAAAATAAACACTACATCATCATCTACAGGATGATTTACAATTTCAGTTAACACACCAAGTGCAATGCTCATATGCAAATCATGTCCGCAAGCGTGCATCATTCCTTGATGTGAAGAAGCAAAAGAATATCCGGTCTCTTCCTCAATTGGCAGACCATCTATATCAGCGCGATACCCAATGGTTTTCATTGGGTTACGACCTAATACTTTTACAAGCACTCCCGTTCTCCACGTTTGTACCTCATAGCGTTCTTTAGGTAAAGAATGAATATAGTTCAATATATATTGTTGTGTTCTCGTTTCCTGGAAACCAAGCTCAGGAATTTGATGCAAGTCTCTTCGTATCTGAATGAATACATTCTCCATATATGCCACCACCGTTTACAAAAAAGCGCAAGCACTTCACGTACTTACGCTTTTTACATTTGTTTAGTTTTCCGGATTTAATTGACGAAGCTCTTGTTTAATTTCTGTTTTAGATTTTGTTTTCTCATCAATTTCTTTGATGACACGTGCCGGCACACCCGCTACCACTGTGTAAGGAGGAACATCCTCTGTAACAATCGCACCCGCTGCTACAACCGCACCTTTGCCAACTGTAACACCTTCTAAAACAACTGCATTAGCACCTACTACCACATCATCCTCTACGATTACAGGTTTAGCTGAAGGTGGTTCAATAACACCAGCAAGTACCGCCCCTGCACCGATGTGAGCATTTTTCCCTACTGTAGCACGACCGCCAAGTACAGCATTCATATCAATCATTGTACCTTCACCAATAGAAGCACCGATGTTAATAACTGCTCCCATCATGATAACAGCATTGTCACCAATTTCTACCTGGTCACGGATAATTGCACCCGGCTCGATACGCGCCTTAATGCCTTTTAAATCCAAAAGAGGGATGGCCGAATTACGACGATCATTTTCCACTACATAATCGACGATTTCGTTTTCATATCGCGCCAGCACTGCTTTAATTTCAGACCATTCTCCAAAAAGGACACCTGTCTTTTTAGAAACAAACGCCTGTAGACTTTCTGGAAATTCAATGTCTTTCAACTGACCTTTTATATACACCTTAACTGGTGTTTTCTTTTCACTCTTTTGAATAAATGTGATAATCTCATTTGCATCCATCATTTTCATAGCGGAATTCCTCCTAAACGTTTCATACTTGTTACTCTATCAAAGCATGGCAATAACAGCAAGTTGAAAGATTCACTTTTTTGAAACAAATTGCATAAGCAGCTCCACAAATGCCTCTACTTGCTTTAGTTCTAATGCCGTATCATTGACCAATAGCCACGTTTCTCGCGTAAGTCGTTTATTATCCACCGATAGAGGCATCTTATACACATGATCTGGCATTTCCTGCAAGACACTAGATGGTAAAATAGCGTATCCGATACCATGCAGCACCATTTGCTTACATGTTTCAATTTGATCCACTACAATGGTACGTTTTGGGGGATGTGAGAACAAGCCATACCACCATCCCTGTATTTGTGAATAATAAGTGGAATCGCTTTTGAATTGAATAAACGGTTTATTTGTCTCACGAAGCATTCTTGCGTTCGCAATCTCTGTATCAACTAAATACAATTCATCTGTGAGCAAATGCCATTTTCTACCTGGAAACTCTTGAGAGCCTCTTAATATCGCAAGGTGTACATCCCCTTCATAGAAGTACTTCTGCACCTCACTGCTCCATCCGGTAAATAAAGAGATCTGTACATACGGATATGCCTCTACAAACTTTTTCAATACCCGCGGTAGCCAATATTGACCAATAATAGATGCAACAGCAATTTTTAATGTCCCGTGCGTTTTTTCTTGCAAAGAAGACAACTCGTTTTTTATATTCTCCTCTTGCATAAGCATGTCCTTTGCGTAGGTAGCTACCTTTTCCCCAGCCGGTGTAATTGTTAACCCTTTTTGCGAACGAATAAAAAATTTCATATTCCACTGTTTTTCCATGGACTGCAACCTTTGACTTAACGCAGGCTGTGATACAAACAACCGCTCAGCAGCTTTTCTCATATTTAGCTCTTCAGCTAGTATAACCATCATCCGAAAATCATCTAATTGCAAATCTACAGCTCCTTTCCATGAAAACGAGCAGCTCCTTATAGAAGCTGCACGCCTGTCACTTACTCTGTTTACGCACTTGTTTATTCAAAAGTTTTAAGATGGTCCGCCTGGTTAAAATCCCTTCAAAATAACCCTCTTCATTTTCCACACATACAAACGGATGATTAATAACTGCTTGCAGTGCCTCTGTAAATGTATCATCCAGCTGCAACTTCACAATTTCGCTGTTCATAACATCTTCTACTTTCATATGTTCTAATCTCTCAAATTCAATGCGCTCAAGCCCCATAATACCGTCGAGCATCATCGCTGTACTAATTAAGCCTTTTAACTTATAGGTGGGGTCTAATACAGGAATTGCGGAATACCCGGATTTCACCAGTAGGAGAAGCGCATGTTCTAAGCTATTCCCAATCTGTACATGTGCCACTTTCTCTGAGGAAATCAGTAAATCCTTGACAAATATGTTTTTAAATCCTTCAGCAGGAAGACTATTCATTGCTGTGTTCCCCCATCTTTTAATTTCTTTTCGTTTAAATTCTACATTGTATATTCTTATTCATATAAGTACCAATAGCTTTGCTACAAGAAAACAAAAGTACAAGAACGCCACGTTCTATCCGTATACTCAGCACGTAGATTTCTGAGGCCTTGCCCCTGGGTGCACCTCGATCATTCTTCCCTTTCATCTAAAAAGAACATTATATAATTCCATCTTTTATTGTACCATAACAAGAGAAAAAATGACCACCGATATTGGTAGTCCTACAGTTTGCTTTATTTTGTATATCGATTTGCATAACTGAATGCGGCGTAAGCATCTGGTTTAATTTTTGCAACCAATCCCATCGCCTTCACACGATTTGTCATGTCTAAAATGAACTCTTTTGTTAACCCATAGTTCCCGATATCCAAATGAATCTCCATGGAAAATTTCGCTTCTTTATAGGGGTGTAACAGTTCCATTAATAGTCCCAAATGCTCTGAGGTAAATAGATAGGCTATCTCTTGACTAAAATAAGTTTCTAAATGAATTTTCTCTCGTAGACTTTCCATTTTTCTATGTACCGTTTGATTACGTAAGCATCCCCATGCCCCCTTTCCTATTCGATGGAGATGAATTGCAGTGATGAATCTTGTACTGTCATGATGGGTTTGTGAGTCTGTGCCAATTGATAAACGATAAACATGAAGAGGGTCTTCACGCATGAATTCATATATACGTAAAAATACCGTATCAAAATCCATACTTTGTTCTGATAAATTATAAAAACGATATCCTTGCATATATGTCACGTCCTTTTTAGAGGCAGACTTTTTTCCAATATATGCAGGCATGCTTACCATTATACGAAAAAAAACTATAATCCTGCATACTTTTAGTGAATATATATTCTAATAGAAAAAAACTCCCTATGTCTTTTCGTATATATTCTGTTAAAGTCCATGTTAATGTTCGCTGCAGGAATTCACCTAGTCAGAGGCCCCCTCGACTCTAATTAACAACAAGCTTTCACATAGCCTTCATAAAAAAAGCAGTGTCCAAATTGGACACTGCTTTTTTTATGAAATCATATCGTAAATTTCAATAGCAACCATATCAATGTTATCAAATTGATATGTTTGTGGCTTCTCACCTGGTTGATACACTTCTAGTTCATATGTATCACTTTTATCAAAATATTTCACGCTGCACTTACGTTCGCCGTTAACCTCAAAATAACGCTGCGCCACTTCACCGTTTGCAGCTTGTTCTTTTAAACTGATTAAGCGAGTTAAAATTCCTTGGAGTAGAGACATAACCATCTCTCCTTTCTATATTCTTCCTGTAACTAGCTTTTACATTAGCATTGATTCTATCCGTATGTAACAGAAAAATTGCCTCAATGTCTAGAATAACGGTTTGCCCAAGGAAACTCAATAAATTTGTCGAAAAAAATTATAAAATAAACAACCCTATTAACAAAGCTAATAATATAATCTTCCACGGTGCTACCTTCCAGACCTGAAATAACATAAAGTAAAACAGTACCAAAACGATATCTACATCGCTTTTTATTGTATCCGTAAAAATAGGATCGTATAATGCTGCAAGTAATATTCCTACCACACCTGCATTTACACCAAGCAATGCTATGCGAACGGCATGTTTACGTTGCAAAATATTCCAAAATGACAACCCGCCGATTATAAGTAAAAAAGCAGGTAAAAATATCCCAGTGGTAGCAATAACCGCCCCTCCAATTCCATACATCACGGTCCCAACATAGCTTGCAAATGTAAATAAAGGTCCCGGCATAGCCTGCGTAAGTGCATAGCCTGCTAAAAAAACATCTTTGTTTATGGCTACTTCTTGCTCAAGCAGCGGCAAGACAACATGGCCACCTCCAAATACCAATGAACCTGTTCGATACATCCCATCAAACAAATGTAATAATTCTGATGAAGTACTTGCATTAAGAATAGGTAAAATTAATAATAATATGAAAAATAAGCCGAACGCGATGATTCCTGTTCTTTTAGAAAGAGAAAATGTAACCGCCACGAAATCATTGTGCTCCTTTTGATAGGCAAAATAACCAATCATACCGCTGATTATCAACGCAATTATTTGTATGAACGGCTGCTCCAACACAAGAACGAATGCAGCAACTGCTAATACAATAGATTGTCGTAATCGATCAGGCGCTAGCTTTTTGCTCATGTCAAAGACAGCCTGTGCCACGACCGCAACTGCTACTAATTTTAAACTTTGAATCCAAGATGCTTGTTCAAATCCGTGCCGATTTATTAGAAAAGCAAACACTGTTAACAAGAAAACAGAAGGAAGTGTAAATCCAAGCCACGCAAAAAAGCCGCCCCCTATTCCTGCTCGTAACGTACCAATGGCAATTCCCACCTGACTGCTGGCCGGCCCTGGTAAAAAATTTGCCAAAGCCACTAAACTTGCATATGTCTGCTCATCTAACCATTTTCGCTTTACAACATACTCTTGACGAAAGTAACCAATATGAGCTGCCGGCCCTCCAAACGATGTACAACCTAGTCGAAAAGCAATTAAGAACACATACCAGTAATTCCTCACTTTTTCACCTCTTTTTTACTATGGTGAAAACTACCTTCATCCTTGTCGTTCTTCCCCAAACTATTTTATAATTAGAAGCAAACTTATACAAATAGGAGATACTATGAAAGAGATTGAATTATATACACAGCCAGAATGTCCCCCTTGTGAGATTGTAAAGTTATTTTTTCAGCACCATCAATTAACTTATACAGAATATAATATTAAAGTAGACACTGATGCTGCAAGACGCCTTACAGAACAGTATCAAGCTTATTCTACACCCACCGTTATTATTAACGGAGAAGCTGTTATTGGATTTAATATAGAGCGTCTAGAACAGCTACTACAATTATAATTAAAAAGCATTGGAAGCTTACACAGAAGCATCATTTGTCTCTCATACAATTGTTTGTTAATTCTAGAGTTCCTGACTTTATAAACAAGGAAACTGCAGCATACAAATCCTCACACAAAAAGCCGCTTGCGTTATACAAGCGGCTCGTCTTATTTGACAATTTCCTTAGGTAGAGTTTCGTATGCATTATATCCCCCTATTTTCCACTTCCCCTGTTCTTTTACCAGCGTTACAACTTCATATACTTTCTTCTTTTCTATTTTTTCATAAACATATACCAGGTTGTGCTCATCATCATATGTAACCTTTGTAGTACTCCCAAAAGAGAAAGGGGCTTTTTCCTCCAGTAAGTATCCACCACTTGCCTTTGTATCACCACTATTTTCGTCAGTGAACACTTGCAAGAAATTATTTGTGAAATATGGTGTTAATATATCGTACATTTTTTCTGGTGCCCACTGTTTACCACGAATTTTGTACTGTGCTGCATAACCAGCTTCAATTGTTTCGTAAATTTCTTGTTTATCAATTTGCTCATTCTTTCCGATTGCCGATGCTACACTTTGTCCAATAATAAACGCTAATAGTAAACAAAAACCAACCCAAGCACCATATTTCCTCATTCTTCAACCTCCTTAGCTTGTCCTTTACAACGCACAATCTTTTATATATCTATATTGTAGCAATATCTTCTAATAGATTGCGTTGTTTTCATTCGCAAAATCACTACAGCAATAGACAGCATTTATTGTTGATATATATCAATATTTCCAAGTTATTGGAGGGTAGACTAAAAAATTTAAAAAGGTGCGAACCATAGTTCACACCTTATCTCATAATATCTTGTTCAAATAGAAATTCATATGTAAGATCGACAAACAGATAACGATTATCTTCAATTGGAAAACTGAAGGTACGAATAGTTTCTCCTGTTTCAATATCTGCATAAGCATCTGATAATCTTCCCTTTTTATCTGTTCGTAATTTCATGATATTTTCTAAAAAATATGGTCGCCAGCTCCAATTTTTTTGGTGATATTCTGGGTATATACTCCATTTTCCAGATTTTCTTATGACGTTACCACACTGCTGAAACCCATCTTCATCGCAAATGTAAAGGCGAAAACCGTAATTTCCAATTTCGTTAGCACAATAAAGCAGCCATTTATTTAAATCTTTCCCTTGAGGATACTTAAGTAATATCTGCTCCATATAGGCTTGCAAGTAATTCGTCACATCATATATACGCTGTAGGTGACGTTTCTCATGTAAAATGAAATCGTGACATTCTCTTCGTAATCTGTCTTTTAGTACATCAACAGATAAAAAATGAGAAAGAGATTCCTTTAAATAATTGCCTTGATAATAGCGTCCACCGTTCCGCCACGCATATTGCAGTTGATAAAACGCATCAATATCTTCATATAAAAGAGTGGCACCAATGCGCCTTGCAAGTAGCGATAAAGAGTATAAGATGTCTTGATGTGCTTGAAATTGTGAATTTTGCCCAAGTTGCTTAAGACTAATTTTTAAAATATCGGGATTCAATAAGCTAATTCGCTCTAAGTTGCTTCTCCCAGCACCCACCTTGTTAAGAGCAAGCTTAATACCATATGTACGATAATAGAGTAACAAATGATTTAATTGATCAAGATCACCTTTAAAATCATGCTCAGTAATTTCTAATACGATATTGCTCAGCTTTAAACCTTGTTCTTCATAATGTAACAAGCTGGACAAGAACTGGTTATCAGCATCATGTAATAGCAACGTGGCATCTCGATGTAAAAACAGCAAATATTCTTCATTTGTGCTTGTTGCCATATCCAACGCTTTCGCCGTGATAATTTCATCCACTTCTCTTTTATACTCATCAGGAACAGAATCATCTCCAAAAAACGAACTCAAGCTCTCAATGTTCTGCTGCGTTTCAACCCTTCCTATCACTTCATAACCAATAACAGTATGTCCGTCCGCACTAAAAATCGCTTGAAAGTGCGGCAAGACGCTATCTAAGTTCGTCATAATGTCTAACGCATCCACGCAAGCACCTCCTCGTTTTCAACGATTATATCATGAGAATAAAAAGAGCAACACATATAAATAGATGCGGATAACAAACAACCACTCTTTTTTAAACAGGAGAGAATGGTAGGAGCTGAAGGGCTATCTTCCCTATCTAAGAAAAGCTCACTTCAGGTAAGATCACATATAATATAGCACACGTCTTGCGCTCTTGTTTGACTGCTACACTTAAAAAAATACTTATATTAAAAAAATCCCTACACCACGTGTAGAGAAAGAGGGGTAAAATGCTAAGGGGAATTAGCATTTTCTACTATGAAGAAAAAAGAGATTCTTAATGTAACGTATTTTTCCACTCTTGTAAACGTACAGGTGTAAACAGTCACAAATTTGTCAAAAATACAAAAGGGTTTGTCGTCAGACATCATACTTTTTATTGACCGGAATTAAAATCACTGATACGATAAGACCAATTTCATATGATCCTCATATAAATTTGGTAATATGGTCCAAAAGTTTCTACCCGACTACCGTAAACAGTCGGACTATGAGGGAACGAGATTGTTTTTGTCATTTCTCCTTCTCTCAAGAAACCGGAGCAATGACTTTTTTTATGGGGTTCCAATTACGTAAAGGAGAGAACAACATGAAAAAACTAATATTCGTTTTATCTTCAGCACTCCTCTCTGCAGGAATCTTGTCAGCATGCAACAGTACAGATTCAGCCGATACTTCCTTTAAAGTGGGCATGGTTACTGATTTAAACGGCATTGATGATAAAGCATTCAATCAGTCTGCTTGGGAAGGTTTGTCTAAATTTGGTAAAGAAGCGAATTTAATGAAAGATAATGGGTACCGGTATATTCAATCTTCTTCTGATAGCGATTATGTTCCAAACTTAACAAAGTTTGCAGATGCAAATTATCCACTTATTTTCGGAATTGGTTCTTTTTTAGATAAAGCCATTAACAGTGCAGCACAGCAGTATCCTAATCAACATTTTGTTATCGTCGACAATGTTGTCAATCAAAAAAATGTTACAAGCGTTACCTTTAAGGAAGAAGAAGGTTCATTCCTTGCAGGTGTAGCAGCCGCTCTTAGTACAAAAACAAATAAAGTAGGTTTTATTGGTGGCATGGACATTGATTTAATTCAAAAATTTGAATACGGGTTTAAAGCTGGCGTAAAAGCGGTTAATCCCAATATTGAAATTATAACAGGCTATGCGGGTTCTTTTAAAAACCCTGAAAAAGGAGCACAATTAGCATCTAGTATGTACGGACAAAATGTTGATATTATCTATACAGCAGCCGGCGGCACAGGCAGCGGCGTATTTACAGAAGCGAAAAACGCTAAAAAGAAAGGAAAATTCGTTTGGGTAATTGGCGTAGATCGTGACCAATATGAAGAAGGTATGCCAGAAAACGTTACCTTAACGTCTATGATAAAAAAAGTGGATGTCGCAGTGTACGATGTAGCTAAGCAAGCCAAAGAAGGAACGTACAGCGATGGGCAAAACCTTGTATATGGCTTAAAAGAAGGTGGCATTCAGTTGTCCGAACGCACTGATAATCTAACGCAAGAGGTACTCATGCAAATTGAAGCTTATAAACAAAAGATTATAAATGGTGAAATTGTTGTACCAAAAACAAAATAAGAAAAGGGCGACCTAAAGGTCACCCTTTTCTTATTAATTAGAATGGGTACTGGTGAAGGTGCTGTCCACCATCCATTGTCATGCACGCCCCATTTATGTAAGCGGATTCATCACTGAGTAAATAATAAGCTAAACCTGCAATTTCTTCTGGCGTTCCTAAACGGCCGAGTGGTACGCTCGTCAACGTACGCTTTGCAGCTTCTTCCGAGATCCATAACCTCTCTGCGCCTCCTGTACGTTCAATTGGTCCCGGTGCAATCGCATTAGCACGTATTCCATATTTGCGTCCCCATTCTACCGCCAGCGTACGTGTCATTGCCAATACACCAGCTTTAGCAGAAGCAGAGTGAATGACGCCTGGCCCCGCATCCCAAGCATACGTCGCAATCATATTGATAATATTTCCTTTAATACCATGTTCAATCCAGTACCTTCCGACTGCACGACTGCAGTAAAACGTCCCATTTAACACGATATTGATTACAGAATTCCACCCGTTCACAGACAAGTCCTCTGCTGCACAAACAAAATTTCCGGCAGCGTTATTTACCAAGTAATCAATGCGCCCAAAGGCTTTATGCGTTTCTGTAACCATATGATCCACATGCTCTGGCTGACGAACATCCATCTGTACAGTCAATACTTGGTTTTCAAATTGTTCTATTTCTTGCTTAGCTTCTGTTAGCTTTTCAAGTGTACGACCGGTAATGACAACAAATGCCCCTTCCTTTGCTAAACGAGCGGCGATTGCTTTTCCCATTCCGTTTGACCCACCTGTAACAATTGCTACTTTTCCTTTCATCTCCTATACCTCCTTAACTGAATGCATATTCATTTTATCATTTCTTATAGCTAAATAGTTGATTTTGTTTAAAATTTCTAAAAATTAAACTTGTTAAAATTCTTTGTTTAAAGGATGGCGCAATCAAAAGGTTAGCGAAATAGCGTACCATGTTACACTAGATGCAGTCTGCTTTGCTATTTGTGAACGTCCTCCCTAAAGAAGTGGGCTTTTTTATCTTCTCTTTCGTCTAAAACTCTTTACTTATAATCATATAAATATAAAGATATAAATTGCCTATTTATAGATTGTACTTGCTCCGTAAAGGACAATTTCCCATACAATACATAGAGCTTAAAGAAGGAGGTATTACGATGTATCCATATCACTATCAACCGGTTGCCTATCGTTCTGCTCCCGTTCCACCGGGCGATGCACGGTTCGTTCCATTTTTCGGGTTTCCGTTTTTAGCCGGTATTGCGGGGGGACTACTGGGCGGAGCTTTGTTGGCTGGACCTAGACCTTTCTATCCACCTTATCCTTATGCACCTTATCCATGCGGACCTTATCCATGCGCTCCAGTACCATACGGACCTTATTAAACCAAAAAATTATAAAAGACCACACCATTGTGGTCTTTTACTCTTCATCCGTCTCATCATAGGCCATCTCAAACAGAATGAGCTGACTATCAACTTCTTGTTTATCCATTCGTTTTACATACTGATATTCGCCTTCTACGTTTTGTTCACGAGCTTTTACATTATCTGAAAGTAGTAGCAGCAACAACTCAACAACACGACGCTTCATACCACTTTCTAGGATTGGAAATGCAATTTCCACACGCTTTTCCATATTTCTTGTCATCCAGTCAGCAGATGATAAATATACTTGCTCTTGACCATGATGACGGAAATAATATATACGACTATGCTCTAAATAGCGCCCCACGATACTAATGACGCGAATGTTCTCACTTACTTTCGGGATACCAGGACGCAAGCAGCATGTACCTCGAACAATTAAATCTACCTTCACTCCTGCTCTTGATGCTTCATACAGCTTTTGAATGAGCATTTTGTCAGTTAAGGAATTCATTTTTGCAATAATATAACCATCCCCATATTGTCGATGAAGACGGATTTCCTCTTCAATATGTTCAATAAATGTATCTCTGATGTCGAGAGGGGCTACTGAAATTTTGTGAAATTGCGGTTTCATGGTATAGCCACTTAGATAGTTAAAGAAATTAGTTGCATCAATGCCAAATTCTTTTCGGGAGGTAATAAATCCGATGTCGGTGTAAAACTTGGCTGTAACGTCATTATAATTCCCTGTCCCTAAATGAACAAACCTTTCAACCTTGCCATGTTTTCTTCTTACAACCAGTGTAATTTTACTATGCGTTTTTAAATGACTCACACCGTAAATAACGTGGCATCCTGCTTGTTCCAGCTCTTTTGCCCAATGCACATTATTTTCTTCATCAAACCTTGCTTTCAATTCTACTAGGACGGTTACTTGCTTGCCGTTTTCCGCAGCTGTTTTCAATGCTTGAATTACTTTTGAGTCACCGCTTACACGATATAATGTTTGTTTAATTGCCAATACATCCGGATCTTCTGCGGCTTCTTGTACAAAATCAATTACAGGCTGAAAGGATTCAAATGGATGATGCAATAAGATATCTTGTTCTAAAGCTTTTTCAAATATATCCTCATGAGACGCCAAATCTTGCGGCGCCTGCGGTATCATCGCTTCGTATATCAAATGCTCATACGTATGCGCAAGTGTTCGATACAGCGAAAACATACAGGTTAAATCAAGAGGACCATCAATGATATATAAATCTTTATCATGTACCTCGAGTACACCGTGCATTAAAGATAATACCCGCTCATCCATTCCTTGCTTCCCAATCTCCAGTCGAACTGCCGCACCCCATTTACGCCTTTTTAGCTCTTTTTCAATCACCTTTAGTAAGTCACGAGCGCCTTCTTCATGAATTGTTAAATCTGCATTTCTTGTAATACGAAAATGTGTTACAGACAACACACGGTAGCCTGTAAATAATTTATGAGTAAAATTACTGATTACATCTTCTAGGAAAATAAATTTTTGTTTTCCTTCCTTACAAGGTACAAAAATAAAACGCTCCAATACAGAGGGTACTTGGACAATTCCTAGTTTCGTTCTGTTTTCCTCAATAGCTTGCTTTTCATCGTATAGCATAACAGCTAAATTCAAACTTTTGTTAAGTAACATAGGGAATGGCCTGTATGCATCAACAGCAACAGGTGTTAAAACAGGAAAGATCTGTTCATCAAAAAGCTCTTCAATAAATAAGCGTTGTTCCTTTGTTAAATTTTGAAATGACAACAGCTCAATCCCTTCTTGCTTTAGTGCTGGCAAGAGAGTATGTTGATAGGTTTCATATTGCAATTCTACTAAAGAGTGCGTTTTCTTTGAAATTTCATTCAACTGTTGCTTAGGGGTTAGTCCTGCTTTATTCTCCGGTTGGTTAAAGCCCGCTTTCACTTGATCTTTTAAGCCTGCGACTCGAACCATAAAAAACTCATCTAGATTAGAGCTGAAAATACTGGTAAATTTCAAACGTTCCAATAAGGGATTTCGTTCATCTAACGCTTCTTCCAATACCCGTTCATTAAACGCAAGCCAGCTAAGTTCGCGATTATTAAAATACGCAGTATCATTAAGATTAATGGCATCATTATGTAGAGTTTCCATAAAAAACGCACTTCCTTTAAGCTTTTTTACTATAGTTATCATAGCAAATCATCGTAACACCTAATGTAAAAGTTTTGTAAACCATACTCATATGGCAACACAAATTACTCGTGCGATCTACATATAAAAGTGTAGTTCAATATTTCGCTTCAATACTTTTTCCAACTGTTTTTTTTGCTTTTCAGCCTGAATTTTTTCCGCAAATACTGTTTGACTACACTGAATGTGGAGACACAAATCTCCACGGTCTTCAACCTTTAGACTCTGTACTACCGGGCGTTTCGTCGCATGCAACGTAGCAGCAAGTTGTAAAATAGCCCCCGCAAGTCGAATTGCTCTTTGCTCTTCTTTCGTAAACCACGTCTCAAACGGACGAATATAGGTTTTAAAGGATAACTTTGATTTATAGGATGCAGTTAGAGCAAGTCGCACACGATCTTTATGTGTCATACCGTTAATACTTTTGTTGGCAAGTAAATAAAACGTATGTTGACTACTCGCTTCTTCATCAATATATTTCCCAATATTATATACTTTGACCGCCATTCTCATATATTGCAAATCTTGTTGAGAAAACGTAGCAGCGTGACAAGCTTGTAACTCTTCGCATAACATGATTGCATGCTTCATAAGCTCTAAGACTCGGTCCATATCAACTTCATATTCACGAGCCAACAAATAAAAGCTTTCTTCTAAAACGTTTGGATAATATGGTACACCAAGAGGTGCGGTAAGCTCTTGAAAGAACAGCCCTTCACGTAATCCATTTCTACTTAATATGAATGAAGGTGCTCCTGTATACTTTAAGAGACTTTGAAATACAGTGACAGCAGGAAGAATGGTATCTGCCCTGTCCTTTGCCAGTCCCTCTAACTTTTGCAATTCATGAACTGACAAGACCCTCATATAATTCAAGACTGTTTCTACGTCTATCAGACTCATTTCAAATTGATGAAGACCATATACAGGGTAAGAAATTATGTTTTGGTACACCTTCACCATGTTTCGTGCACTTCCGCCAATTGCAATGACAGGAACATCTTGTTTTAGCCAAGATAAGGTTTGGAATTGCTCTGCCAAAAACCGCTGCAATTGCATATATTCAGCTGATGTTGGAACATCCGCTGCAATAAATTGCTGCTTTAATGATAACGCACCGAACGGAAAACTATGATAATGTAGCAGTTCACGGTTTCGGAAATAAGTAACTTCGGTGCTCCCTCCTCCAATATCAACTGTAATACCCTCTTTATACGAGGTTGTATTTACAACTGCCAAGTATCCATAGTATGCTTCTTCGTATTCTGATAAGACTTTTAAAGTAAAATCTGTTTGCTGTTCAACTAATGCTTGTATGTAAGCTTGATTACTCGCTTGTCGAACTGTGGCTGTCGCAGTACAAATTACATGTTGTAGCTGATGAAAGCGGGTACTTTCTTGAAATTGTCTTAAGATATGCAACAGTAACGCGATGCCTTCTGTGCTTAACTTGCCACTTTCTAAGTATTTCCGAAGTCGTGCTGTTACCTTTATATTCTCAACTTCACGATATACTCCTTCACTTTGTTTTTCATAAATCACTAAGCGGATTGTATTTGATCCAATATCGATAATGCCATATTTTGCAATCAATCAGTATCACCTTTCTTATCATAACGATATAAGTACAACTAGATTTTATTGTACTTATATCGCAGCTTTTCACTATTGTACAAGAGCATTGCTTGCGAAGCCAACAATTGCACAGTAAAAAGAACAGATATTGCAAACGGATAGGAATCCATGATAATGTATATACATCTCGTGAACTGTAGTATGCATACATAAAAATGCCATATCTTTGTACTTATCATATTTCATTTTACAAATGGATAAAACAAAAATTTATGTCATCACTTAGGAGGCAAAAGCATGAACGAAACCCCATCCGCATCATTTGCACATCTTCCTCAGGCTGTGTTCGTTGTAAATCGCCACGCTAAAGCCGCCACAAATCCCAAATACTTATATTGGCTTAAAAAACGTGCACTTGAGAAACTGATTCATGAAGGAAAGGCAGTAAAAAAAGGATTGCATTTTTCACGTAATCCTCGCTTAAGTCAACAGCAATCTGATGTATTGGTACACGCAGGTGACTACTATTTCCATATCCCACCTTCTAAAGAAGACTTCCGTACACTTCCTCATCTTGGTGCACTCAATCAAACATATCGTAATCCTAAAGCGCAAATGGGCTTATCTACAGCAAAAAAAATATTGCAACAATACATCGGTCTTGAAGCATATGAACAAGAAAAAAAGCTATTAGAACCTGAACCTTGGTATAAGCGAGCATATACAAAAAAATAGAGTCCGCTGCTCATGCATTGGACTCTATTTCAAACTTAGCCATACGATAAAAGGATGCTTTTGCTTCATTATATTGTTTGGTATACGTATTGAAGAATTCCTTTTTTGTCTCCACATCTACATACAGTTCATTTACATGCTTGACTTGTATATTAATCGGTTTTAACTTCTCATCTTTACTTTGAAGTTTTTCATACAAAACAAGTTCAGCCTCTAACATTTTCTGATAGCTATTTTGCATAGCACGAAACGCCTGATAACGATCTGCATAGGCTTTTGAAACAACTTTAGCCTGCTTTTTTAATTGGGGTTCTTCTAAATCTCGAATACTTTTAGCTGCATCTTCCATACGCTGATAAGCAGTATCAAGCATTTTGTTTTCTTCTTGTAATATCTTCTCACGTTCTTTTGTATTTTCTATTGCTCTTATAAGATATTCCTTTGCATGTTCACTATTCTCTTGACCGGTAATTAAAATTTCTTCATACAATTGCTTGCTTTTTACTTCAAGAGCCTGTAATTTTTGTGTTGTTTCAAACATATTTTTTTCTTGCTTAGCTGCACTCTCAAACACCTTATACAGCTCGTCTTCGGGTTTCGTCCCACATCCAGTTAACAATGTAATAATAGTCACCATGATGATTAATCTGTACAATCTGTTCACCGTTCCTTACATCCGATTATCATGCCAAAAGTTTAATGAAAAATGTGCATTCTCATTATATACTTCAAAATCATATCCTTTGTTTTGTAAGCCTTCAATAATAGCTGGTAACGCTTGTAGAGATTGCTCTTTTTCGTGTAGAAGAATTACCTCCACATTCTTCGACACTTTAGAAAGAACTGCATGTGTGACCGCACTTGGATCTCCAGGGAATTTCCAATCTAATGAATCAATGGTCCAATCCCATTCCTTAAAGCCATCTGCCACCAGTTGATCACGTAATGGCTTAGTTAACCCGGGCATACTTCCATAAGGACAACGTGTCAAGTGCGCTTTTACGCCCGTTACTTCTTGTATAATAGCTTGAACCTGTTTCATTTCAACTGCGATTTGGCCTTCTTGATATAACCTCTTGTAGTTATGTGTCATACTATGCAAACCCGGATAATGTCCTTCTTTCACAAGGCGCTTCATACTCTCTTTATGATTGGCAACATTAGGTCCCACCAAAAAGAACGTTGCTTTTATATCATGCTGAGCCAGTACATCTAAAATAGGCTTTTGATATACACTTGGGCCATCGTCAAATGTCAAATAAGCAACTTTACGTATTTTTCCATTATATTTCTCAGGCTCTGCCCTTTTTAAATCTCCTGTCGGCTGTTCGCTTACAAGCTGTATGGTATAACGCTCCTCTGCATTTGCTAAAGTTGAAAAAGACTTTACAGACAAAAATATAATTATGAATATAGCGATACATCCTGTCAAAAATAACCCTCTATTTTTATGTAGGGCAGTTAGCATGTTACCAGATCCTTTCCGTTCCCTGTAAACTAGCTTACTAGGATTCTATCTCGATATAAAATAGCATAAAGTATAAAAATCAGGCTAACCTCAAATGCCTACAAAACTCTTCCATAGGCATAATAGTTGTTTATTTGATAGCTACAGTATCGCCTATTTAGTCTAAATTAAATAAAAAGGAGTAAACAAAGTGCATTATGACCGTTCTTTTATTGCAGTAATTTCCTAACTATTTAAATTTACCATCCATTCTACACAATATCCATTATATGCGTATTTTGGTATTTTTTAAAGAACGTTGTAGCATTATTTTAAAATAATCTTAATGTAAGATATATCTAAAAAGAGGTTAATAGGATGATTACATGCCATCTTTCTGAAATGCAGCTTTTTTAGCCAAATATGGACCTTTTAGCACATTTAACACCTGATACGTATAACTCGCAGTTAAAATGGGAGAATTATTATCTCCTACCATTACGTCAAAATATAATATTGCACATTGTCCAGGCTGCAAAGATGGAACAATCCATCTTATTAGGCGGAAAAGCACCGTCGCTTCACCCTCTTGCGCGTGTAACGTAACCGGTATCAAGACCATATTGTCACGAAGCATGTGACTTAACGAAAAATGATTAACTTCATCTCTGCCATTGTTACATACTTCTATTTTAACATGCACTTGTTGGTCTGGCCTAACCGTTATTGTGCTTCCCCAAGCAGCTCCCACTTCTTCACCGCGTACAAAAATAACTACTTCTAACACAATGCTGACACCACCCACATTGATTTGAATTTTCCTCACTTAATATGTATATGTAGGAACCCTTGCACTTTCTTCGTAAACATTTAAAATATGTCATGCTACACTCTTCTGTCCCCTCATGTAGCAATACTGCTTTAATGCTATGTCAAATTACAACATTTCTCTCTGTTTTCTTGGCGTCTTTTCACTCTTTTAAGCGAGTCTTGTAGAAAACTTACAATCATCCGACATTCTTTTTCAAAGGAAGAATAAATAAAGAGGTGGAATTTGTAAGTACGAATTATTTTTTAGGGGGAATTGGCTTATGAACGGGACTTTTAAAACAAAGGATGCCTCCAATAAGATTGGCATTCCTGGTAACATGATACGGAAATACAGTCAAATCTTGGAGCAATATGGCTTCGAGTTTCATACGGTTTCCAACACACGCTTATATACAAATGAAGATTTGCACTTGATTAAGTCCTTACATGAGAAGGTTGAAGGTCTCAACGAAGATATACATAGTGCTGTCGTTTCATTACTACAAGACAAACATCAAGATACATTGATATCTGTTCCTGTAAAGCCCATTACTTCTGTAGAAGATGTAAGTATTACCATTCAACGGCAAAATAAAAAATTTGACGAGTTCATGGGTAAGCTTGATACATTAGCGCAACTCAATGAAGCCATCATTCATCAAAACTCCACGCTAATCTCGCAAAATCGTCAAAAGGATGATAAGTTAGATGAATTGATGCAACAGGTGTATGTAAAGGAATCTAAACAAGAAGAAATGATTCACGATTTGGTACACCATGTACACAAGAATGAAGATAAACAAGAAGAAAAATTGAACAACTTGCTCAATCACTTATATAAAAAAGAAGCCAAACAAGAGGAAAAGATGGGTAAGCTATTCAATCACATGCAAAAAAAGGAAACCACACGAGATGAACAACTTATGCAACTCATTCGAGAAATGCAGGAAACAAAACGAATGATTGCCGCATCAAAGGAACAAACAGTATTTAAATCCATTCGTAATATTTTCACACGCTTTAAATCTGATAAAGCACCTTCTCGCCCATAAGACGTAATAAAAAGTGAACATTATGAAACAAAAGTTGTTACAGCTTTTTGACACTCTTGTCCTGCCTATAGTTGCTACTCATGCATTCACATACAATTTATACTAGTAGTACTATCAAAGGGGGACATTGGTTTATGAAGGGAACAGCCGTTTTTTTACAAGATAATTGTATTACAATTCTAGAGGATGTAGAGAAGTACACTTTTGAAACCTACACCATACCATCTGATGCTACAATGGTATGGTGTGAAAATGAAATTGATTGGGATTACGGTTATTAAAAACACTCCGACTCGGGGTGTTTTTGTATTCTATACTTATCTAGTCAAGCGCAAGGTACAGTACCTACCCTTATATTTTTCCCTACACACTCTTCTCACTGCCTATATAGAGCTTTTATTTTTCATACGTAACATAGTATGTTTTTTGTAGATCACGAATTTGTTGCAATTTCTCACGTGCTGCTTGAGAAATTAACGTAATCGGTTTTCCATCTACCAATACTTCTTTATCGTAAATTTTTTTTACTTCCACCTGTAGTGCTCCCTTTTCGATTTCCTCTGAAACAGAAATACGATAAGGTTCCCATAATATAATATTCATCAATTCTTTAACAAGCGGAGATTCACTTGTTTGCAGATGATATATCAGCTCATAATTAGTCAACGGTTCAATAAATGAAGTATTTATACCATGAAACTCACTGTAAGCCTCAATTGCTTTTGCCAATAATCCATCTATAGCTAATGCGTACGGACTCAAAAACGAAGTATGATCAATAACCATTGCGTCCATAATGTGCAATCCTGTCTCTATATCTGTTTCAATTATATTGCCATTAAAATGAATTTTATTTACAAGCTCATATGGATTATGCACCGCACCACCTTCAAAATATGCGTCTCTTAAAAAACTATCAAAATGATCTGCCCCCAAATATGACGTTGTATTAGTCAAAGGTGTAGCTTGATTTAAAAGCGTGGTGATATTTGTTGGTTTGAATCCATACTTCCTTAAAATCCCTGCAATTTCTCCTTCTTCTATTAATTTTTCTGTATTTTGATGATGATTAAACCCCAAGGTTTTCTCGACTGCATGTGAAAACGGTAAGTGTCCAATATCATGAAGAAGTGCTGCTAATCGCAACTCTTGTTCTTGTGGAAAAAAGCGAGAAATAATAGACCATACGCCGACTGTATGATCTAGCCTCGAATGCATTATAGATGAAAAAAGAGAAGCTGTTCCATAATGTGTTAAAAATTTAAGTCTTCTCAGTGTTTTGCTTTGAAATAGCTCGAGTTCATGCGGAAGTGCAGTCACTTCATAACGATACAAAGGCTCATATATGAATGCTTGTTTAAACGTTTGCCGCATTCTTTCACCACCCGTTTTCGTAAGATTATCAACATACATATGATAGGTTTGGTATTATATTCACTTTTTTGAAAAACGTTTGGGAAAAGATACTATATCTATTGTATTTATTTATCAAACCAACCTTTTTTCTTAAACCACATGTACATCCACCATGCTAAATTGGCCATCACAACAAGTACAATAAAGTAAGAAGGCTTCCACTCAAGCTCAGGCATAAATTTAAAGTTCATTCCATAGACACCTACTATAAATGTTAAGGGCATAAAAATTGTTGAAATAATTGTTAGTTTTTTCATAATATCATTTGCGAAATCTGATGTTATGGATACATAGCTGTCTCTTATATCTGCTACAAGCTCTCGATTTGCTTCTAACATTTCCACCAGTTTCTCGACATGTTCATAAATATCTTGAAAATGCTTTTCTCGATCGTTCTCCTCTTTTTCAAATCGCTCAAAACGCCGAGAATGAATTAATCGATATAATACGTCTCTTGTTGGTACTAAAGAGCGACGCAGCCTCGCCAACTTGGAGCGAATTTGAAATAACTCCTTTAAGGAATGTTTTGTGGTACTAACGCTAATGTAATCATCCATTTCATTTAGAGTATCTTCGATATCATAGATTGGTTGAAAATACGAACCTACCATTTGATCTAATATGTAATGCAGCAGGTACAATGGTCCTTTCCCTATCTCTTCCTCCTCTTCTACCACACCATTGACGACTTCAAGCCATACTTGGTCTATAACCTCATTAGAATGCTTATGCACTGTAACTAAATAATTCTTTCCTATAAATACATTCACTTCTACAGCTTCATCATTAACTTCATTTATGACATTAAACACAAGGAAATGATAATCTTTAAAAAATAAGACTTGTGGTCTTTGACCTTCCATTTGACAGGACTTGATAGCTTTATTATGAAATTGAAATTTTTGCCCCAATATCGTATCATATTCTTCTTTAGTAGGTGCACAAACATCAATCCAATACCATGTACCGTTACAACCAGTTACATCCTCGATTGTTTTTTGGAAAGAAAAACCACCCTCCAATATCTCCAAAACCTGAATCATATGCTACCTCCAGTCCCGCTATTCATAATAATTTAGTATAACACACACAATATTTCAGACATAACCGAACTAAAAAATGTGTTACAATAAAAAGACCTTAATGACGGAGGCTATTGCTTAACATGGAACATTTATTAAATACACGTGTACAAAACATCGAGATTTCTGGTATTCGGCGCTTTTTTAATATGATTCAAGAATATGATAACCTTATCTCCTTAACAATTGGACAACCTGACTTTCCGACACCATCATTTGTCAAAGAAGCAGGCAAACGTGCCATATCCGATAATGTGACCAGTTATACACATAATGCCGGCATGCTTGAGTTGCGCATAGCAGCATCTAACTTTCTAAAGGAAAGGTATTCTCTCACCTATGAACCAACGGATGAGGTGATTGTAACCGTCGGCGCAAGCGAAGCCATTGATGCGGCATTTCGTACCATTTTAGAAGAGGGCTGTGAGGTTATTTTACCCGTACCTATTTATCCTGGCTATGAACCCATTATTCGTTTATGCGGCGCAGTTCCTGTTTTTGTAGATGTAAGAGATACGGGTTTTCGTTTAACCGCTGAAACACTAGCAGCTGCTATTACTGATAAAACACGTTGTGTGGTGCTCCCTTATCCTTCTAATCCAACTGGGATTACGTTAACACTTGAGGAATTACAAGACATTGCATCCGTTCTACAAGATAAAGATATATTCGTCCTTTCAGATGAAATTTACAGCGAACTGGTATACGAGGGATCACATCACTCTATCGCTCAAATTCCGTCAATGCGTAATAAAACGATTGTAATTAACGGTCTGTCAAAGTCTCATTCTATGACAGGCTGGCGCATTGGCTTCTTGTTTGCTCCTGCTTATATTGCCAAACATATGTTAAAGGTTCATCAATACAACGTAACATGCGCTACTTCTATTTCACAGTATGCAGCAATTGAAGCCTTGACGGTAGCAAAAGATGCGCCTCGTATGATGCGCCATCAATATAAGAAACGACGCGATTATGTATACCACCGTTTAACAGCAATGGGACTTGATGTTAAACGTCCTGGCGGCGCCTTTTATTTGTTTCCTTATATTGGTCAATTCGGTGAAACCTCCTTTTCCTTTGCAATGCGTCTTGTGAAAGAAGCTGGTTTGGCAGTTGTACCGGGCAGTGCTTTTTCAGAATACGGTGAAGGTTACATTCGTCTTTCCTACGCTTACAGTATGGAAATGTTAAAAGAAGGTTGCGATCGATTAGAAATGTTCTTAGAACAAGAAAAGAGAAGGAAATAATTCCTTCTCTTTTGCATTGATTAGTCTTGTTTCCACGCATCTAAGAGTACACGCCATCCAAAGAACGCAACTGCAAACCAACCAATAAAAGTCACCATATATTTCAGAAAATCGATAAACCCATCTAGTGCAGTGATATTAAAAAAGTGGAAAAAAGAAGTAAGAGAGCTATCGATTGTTCCTGCAGCCATTGTCCATAACCATCCTACAAACGCTGCAAGGAAGAATTTTGTCATATTCTCCATTTATGTCACCTCCATCACATCTTGTTATAACACTAACCATGATATGAAAGCGCTAACAATTATGTGACCACAGTAACCTTTGAACGATTTGTCCCACAAAAAAAGGGCACGCTCATCGATGCGCGCCTCTCAATGGAGGGTACTTATATAGGAGATGCCAGTCCTATATAAAAACTATTATACTTGTTATCCATATCGAATTTTGTAAAATTTTGCACAAAATTTAAATTATTTTTACAAATCAATTATTACAAAACGGATACAATTTTTGTTTTTGCTACAATATCATGATAACCTTTGTTATCTTTTCGAAACAGCATAATGTATATATTCACAATAGCGGGCATTCCAAGCAAAATAATGTTAGGCAGAACAATGGTGATAAAACGCAAAAGTAATGTGTTTAATCCTACTTGATCTCCATCTTCCATTACAATACGTGTACGTGTAATTTTTTTCCCAACCGTAAGACCCTTCCATACCAATGGCAAAAATACAAAATATAATAGCATCAACACTAAAGCGAATATTAGATCGTACTTGTAATTTCCAAAACTAACATAAAAACGATTAGTTACTGCACTATAATTTCCTGTTGCAATAGCTACAATTACTCCATACACAAAAGAAATTAAAAACATATCTATTGCAGCTGCTCCGATGCGAGTCATTGTTAATGTTGATTTGTGTATTTTAAGCTTCATTTCTATTCACCTTTCCCATCATTTACAAATCCCATGGTAACATGTCACTCTATAGTTGTAAACTAAATCAATACGTTCTTCTTTCCTCTATCCATACAGATACACAAAAAGTGAGCAACGCAGTAATTCCAAATAAAACCGCCCAGCCGCATAACATTTTTCCTATTATACCGCTTATATAAAAGTGCAACCATAAAAAATATATACTTCCTAACGCATATACAAAGGAAGGTATGTACGGAATGATTGTGTTGTGAAACAAACTTGTTAACAAAAAAGAAAGACAGCAAGCTGTAATACAAATAACAATAAACATACAATGCCTCCTTTTGTTTATTATCTGCTATTTCATGACTATACACTAACGCCAAAATATGTATATGTTGATGCTTCTCTTTTATACAAAAAAATGCCAGTACAAAAACCAACGTTTGTACTAGTTCATTTGTCCAGGTCCATTTGTCCCTATTCGCATATTGTATGGTGTAACCATATTGAAACGACAGATAAAGGAGAGGTTAGTTTGGCTAGACGAAGCAGAAATAATTTGGCAAATATTTTAGGGCAAAATTTTGTGGCAGGTGTTACGGATGAGGTAGAAGATGTATTAGGCACAGGTACAAGATCTGCTGAAAATCAAAAAACAGCACACGTGCACGCTCATGTACAAGAGAGTGGTAACTCCAATGTTAACTTAAATTTAGGGTCTACTCTTCAAAATCGTGGGGACTTGGAAGGCGGCCAGACAGCTGTTTCTCCAACAACAAATAGCGTATCAAACGAAGAATTGCTATCAAATCTGTTACCATTGCTAAACAGACTAGTGAGAGAAAACGAATCATTATAATTGGATTATAAAAAGCAGACTACTCGTTGTGGTCTGCTTCTTACTAAAGGAGGATGATGACATGCGCAGTCGCGCCAGTGTATCTAACAGCGGAAACTCTAACGTAAATATGAATGTCACCGTAGACACAAGTCCGATTGCCTATTCTATGGCTTGCTATTTACATGCCAGTAAAATGGTTACGGATGAACAATTTTTGCATATGCTTAACAATTTAAATGCATTACTTGGCAAAGAGAATATGCCCCTTCCGCCTCTCTTATCTAATAGTACACAAAAAACACCTATGAACGATATAAAAACTTTGAAAAAATTTATTTAAAATAATGAAATGTCGGCTTCCCCCGTCATTTTCATATTTTTCAAATCACTTCTATTTATACAAAAGTAGGACAAATATACAGGCATATCCACCCTTTCTACATATATTGTTACATCACATATTTGAGGTGTTATATGACTTATATCAATATAAGTATTTTCACAACTCAGCACGCCTATACAAGAAGTAATCGACTTGCAAGAGATGTGATGCTAACCAATTCCATTTGGCATCCAATTACATTCCAACTGGATGAGATGAAGCACCTTCCCTTTACTTTTCATGATCGTGAAATTAGCTATACATTGCCATTTGCTCAGCAACCCAAAGTTCACAATATGCTCCAAAGTTGTCTGGAGCTCGCACCAAATTCCGAGATTTACATTTGCTACGTGGGTGGAAACTACTTTATGGAGCCACACGTCATTGGCTGCGCCTATTCACAGCGTTACCATGATACGTGGAAAGGATTCGTTATTTTAACAAATGCAGCTGCATCATACGCAAATATGTATACATTCCCCCATGAAATTGGGCATATTTTATTAACACGTAAAGAAAAGGCACGTCTAACAAATGCCGACCCTGATTGCCCACTCGGATCTCCTCACCATCCAGATCCTTTTAATTTAATGCATGCGGTTGTTCCTGGTCCTCTTCATACACGTTCTAGGTTGCCACTACTCACCTCCAACCAACTTCAACTCGCTCTTAATAGCCCTCTGTTGCGTAAGTGATACTATAAGACAAAAAGGACTGATAGTGGTCCTTTTTGTCTTGGCTGTGTTGAATTCAGATGTTGCTGATTGACACATGTTGATTGGAGTGAAGGGAGTGAGACTTCTGCAGGAAAAGCGAGTCAAAGGAAGACCCTGCAAGCGCATATCGCTGAGGAGGATCCCTGACTGGCGCGAAAAGCCAACCCCTGTAACGGAAATCAACAACGAACTTTAACAGAACCTTTGTCTTATAGTTCAACTTTTGTTCATGCTTTGCATATGCTGAGGAAGCTTCTCAATTGCCAGCACAACTGCATCAAGCTTTGTTTCAACGCGATGAAGCAGGTATAAAGTAACTACAATTGGAAAGCCAACATTGCCGACTAAATGAACCCATTCCTCCATGACTTTTCCCTCCTTTCTCTATATAAATAACTCTTTACTAGAGAAAAAGGGAAAAGCAATTGATTATAAAAATAAATGTTTTATTTCAGTTTCAAAATCTCCTCTTATAATGCCCTTTTCTGTAATAATGCCTGTAATTAAATGATGAGGCGTTACATCAAAAGCCGGGTTGTATACTGCAACCCCTTCGGGTGCTGTTTGAATACCTTGGATATGTGTGACCTCTTCAGCTGAGCGCTCTTCAATGACAATATCAGCACCGGTTTGCAAAGATACATCAAATGTAGATAAAGGAGCGGCTACATAAAACGGAATCTCAAAATACTTGGCTAATACAGCTAGACCCAAAGTACCAACTTTATTTGCAGTATCACCATTAGCGACAATTCGATCTGCGCCGACAATAATTGCTGCGATGCTCTTATTAGCAATTGTACTTGCGGCCATATTATCTGTGATCAAAGTTACATCTACATCTGCTTGTTGCAACTCCCAAGCGGTTAAACGTGCCCCTTGCAACACTGGACGTGTTTCACTCGCATAGACTTTTATATGCAACCCCTTTTCCTTCGCCACATAAAAAGGAGCCAACGCCGTTCCATAACGAGCTGTAGCAATACTTCCAGCGTTACAAATTGTTAGTACAGCATCTCCATCATTAAAAAGTGTTAAAGCATGCTCACCAATTGCACGGCACACTTCTTCATCTTCTTGCTGAATTGCAATTGCTTCAGCTTCTGCCAATGCGATTGCTTCGCCCACTGATAAAGCCACTTGAATTGCGGCAGTTACACGGTTCAGTGCCCAAAATAAGTTGACTGCTGTAGGTCTTGAGCTAGCTAAATAAGATTTTGCCGAGTCAAAGATTTGGAGAAATGTTTCCATCTCCTCTGCTTTGGTGGCTTGAGCGGCAAGTACCAGACCGAATGCAGCTGTAATACCGATAGCCGGCGCTCCCCGAACCTCTAAAGCTACAATACTATCCCACACCTCAGTCACTGTTTTTAGTTCTTTGTAATACACCTCAAGTGGTAGCTTTGTTTGATCTAATAAAATAATAGATTGCCCTGTCCATTGAACAGAGCGCGGTACATTTAACCCTACAGTCATGCTGTCACCTCATCACTTGTTTGTAGCAACACCTCTTTAAATACGGCGATATGTACAGGAAATTTGCTCAATAACAGCGCGCTTCCGTAACGAAGTGCATGCTGCTTGGCACGAAGTCTGCTTACCTCATTTTCTATACCATCCAAGTCTGCAACATGTGCCAATCCAATCGTCCGGCGAATAACTTCGCATCCTGCAAATAAAACTGTATCATTTAAAACCCCTTGAAGAATGTGTTCCAGCCACTTTTCACTTGTTGTATACGCTTCTTTCCCCTCCCGTTTCCATAAATCTGTAAAAGTCTCAACAAAAACAAACCATGTTTTTTCTATATGTTCAAATAAAATAGTTCGTTCATGATACGGGCGAGAAATAGCATTTAGTAATAAATTTGCAAAAAATTGCCCTAAATCAAAACCCATTGGCCCATATGTTGCAAACTCTGGATCAATTACTTTAGTTTCCGTCTTTGAAGCAAAAATGCTCCCCGTATGTAGATCGCCATGAAGTAAAGCCTCTTTACAGGTTAAAAATTTATATTTAGCCTGCGCGACTTGTAAACGCAATTCTTCGTTTGCCCATAACTCTTCCACTCGCGGTTGTAAAGCAACTTCAAACGCATTTGTATCAATATTGGCAAATGGATCTGTAAAGACGAGATCTTCGGTAATTTTACATAAGTCCGGATTTACAAAATTCCCATCCAGCACTCGTTTTTCCTGCGTATCCATTCCAAAATCTGATGTATAAAATAAGGTCTTTGCTAAAAATTCGCCAATGTGCTCAGATAAAAGTGGGTATGTTTCACCTTCAATGAAACCTGTTCTGGAAATCGTTAGGTGGGATAAATCTTCCATCACTGTAACAGCTAACTGTTCATCGTGATAATACACCTGTGGAACAAGGTGAGGTACATATTTTGCCTGAATTTGCAAGGCTTGGCTCTCAATAGTTGCTCGTTTTAAGGAAAGTGGCCAACTTTCACCAACTACCTTTGCATATGGTAACGCTTGTTTAATAATAATACTTTTATCCGTTCCGATAATATGAAATACCAGATTTAAATTTCCATCCCCGATTTCACGACAAGTTATAGTCTCAGTATCTGTAAAATATCCTAGTTTCCTTGCTAACGAAACCGCTTGTGCTTCGTTCAAAGGTTGATATGTCATATAGATTCCCCCAAAATGTATGATAGCGGGGTTTAAAAAAACCCCTTTCGCGACGAAAGAGGTTTGAAGGCAACTTCTCCCCTCTTATCTGTCAGAAAGTTTTCTTTCTGCTGGAATTAGCACCGTGCCTTACAGGCGAATAAATCGCCCCATTTCACAATGGTATTACGGTCGGTTGCTGGGTGTCATTGGGCCAAGTCCCTCCACCTGCTCTAGATAAGAGTTTTAGTTTTTAGAAAGTTTAAAGATTACGAAAACGAGCATAACAAGAATAAAACCATTTTGTCAATAGCTTATTGATAAATATTTTTACGGCGATCAGCAAAAACCGGAATGCCTTTGCGTACTTCTTTCACAAGCTCTCTATGAAGTTCACCATATAAAATTCCTTCTTCCTGTCCCAATCGTACAACAACTTCTCCCCACGGATCAATAATGAGACTGTTACCAGCAAATACATTATTTCGATCTGCGCCAGCCCGATTACAAGCAACCACATAACATTGATTTTCAATAGCACGGGCACGCAATAATGTTTCCCAATGCGCTAAACGAGGTAGCGGCCACTCAGCTACAACAAATAAAATTTCTGCACCTGCCACTGTGTGCGTTCTCATCCATTCGGGAAAGCGGATATCATAACAAATAAAACCTGCACACAACGTGCCTTCAATAGAAAACATCCCTGTTGTACTCCCTGCTGTTAAATATTTATGTTCATCCATCAGTTGGAACAAGTGTGCTTTACTGTACTCCATCAAGCATTCACCTTGCTTATTATAGACATACATTGTGTTAGTCACATCAGTTCCAATGCGCTTTGCAATCGATCCGCCGACGATTGTTACAGCAAATTGTCTTGCCCATTTACGAAATAAGGCTTGCACAGCTTTTCCATTCTCATCGGCTAATACATCTAATCGCTGCAAATCATAGCCCGTCGTCCACAACTCTGGAAGCACTACTACATCTGGTTTACCTAACATTGCTTCCTTCAGCATCACTTCTACAAGTTCTATATTTTTTTCAACATCACCAAAAATTACATCGGTTTGCAAACAAGCTACTTTCATCACGAGTTCCCCCCTAGTTCGTTATCTTCACAAGCTACACTTCTTTCCATACTTCTAAAACTCCTCTTCCTTCATGCATACTGCTTTTTCTCCACATAGAAAGAATAGTTTACATTTTACTTTACAAACTCCCAACAAGAATATATGATTGTTCACTAGAATTGCAACAATTTTCCGAAGAGGTGAAATACATGAAACATTTCAACCCCTCCACGACATTGACTTCGCTACCTAAGCAATTCTTTGCAGGGCTGGTACAGAAGGTAAATGCAGTGATAGCACAGGGTCATGATGTAATTAATTTGGGACAAGGAAACCCTGATAGACCAACGCCAAATCATATTATTCAAGCATTACAACAGGCAGTAGGAGAACCTGTTCATCATAAATATCCACCTTTTCGTGGTCAATCTTCCTTGAAGCAAGCTGTTGCTGACTTTTATGCCAGAGAGTATGGCGTAACAATAGATCCAGAAACCGAAGTTGCTATATTGTTCGGAGGTAAAGCCGGGCTTGTAGAGCTACCTATTTGCTTTACAGAACCCGGTGATAGTATTCTGGTGCCAGACCCAGGTTATCCAGATTATTGGTCCGGCGCAGCGTTAGCACGTATAAACATGGAAATGATGCCGCTCTTGCCGGAGAATCAATTTCTTCCTGACTACACATCTATTAGTCTAGACGTAGCAAAACGAGCTAAAATGATGTTTTTAAACTATCCTAATAATCCTACAGGCGCAATTGCAACATCAGCATTCTTTGATGAAACCGTTGCATTTGCGGAACAACATGATATTTTGGTTTGTCATGATTTTGCATATGGTGCAATTGGATTTGAAGGTAAAAAACCTCTTAGCTTCTTACAAACACCGGGCGCAAAAGATGTTGGAATTGAAATTTATACATTCTCCAAAACGTATAATATGGCAGGCTGGCGTATCGCGTTTGCAGTTGGAAATGCAAGCGTGATTGAAGGGATCCATGTATTGCAAGATCATATGTATGTAAGTATCTTTGGTGCTGTTCAAGAAGCGGCTCGTCAAGCCTTATTACAACCGCAAGATTGTGTAACGGAATTAGTTGCTTGCTACGAATCTCGTAGAAATGCTCTCATTTCTGCTTGTCATCAAATTGGTTGGGAAGTAACTGCACCAGAGGGCTCATTCTTTGCATGGCTTAAAGTACCTGAGGGTTATACCTCGCAACAATTTGCAGACATTCTGCTTGAGCAAGCTCATGTCGCGGTAGCACCCGGATCTGGTTTCGGCTCCCATGGTGAAGGCTATGTACGAGTAGGTCTTTTGCATACAGAAGAACGTCTACGAGAGGCAATCAATCGCATTTCACAATTGGAAATTTTCAAAAAAGCGTTGACAACTTAACATTTTTTTGCGAAAATCCAATTATTCAAAAAATATAAAGCCATTTTATCAAGAGCAGGCGGAGGGACGAGCCCGATGAAGCCCGGCAACCGACTTACCTAGTAAGCACGGTGCTAATTCTCGCAGCATAATGCTGAAAGATAAGGATGCAGATAAAAACCTCTCCTTGTCGAGAGGTTTTTTTATTGAGGAGGAATCATAATGGGCGTAACTGCTACATACTTGATACATGACAAACAACATAATTTAATAAAAAAAGCGGAGGGAATCGCACTTGGTCTCACAGTAGGATCTTGGACCGATTTACCCTTATTAGAGCAGCAGCAATTAAAAAAATATAAAGGAACTATTATCAGTATCGAAGAATTAGAACCGAATGAACAAGCAGATGCTTATCTCGGTAAGCCGGCTACACGCGGACTAGTTAAAATTCATTATCCAAGCCTAAACTTTTCTCCTGACCTGCCAGCAATTTTAACAACAGTATTTGGAAAGCTTTCACTGGATGGTGAAATCAAACTTGTCGACTTAACATTTTCTGACGACATCTTAGCAGCTTTTCCCGGACCTAAGTTCGGAATAGAAGCCATTCGGGCTCTTGTGAATGTACACGATCGACCACTTCTTATGAGCATTTTTAAAGGCGTACTCGGACGCGACTTGTCATTTTTAAAAGAACAACTAACAGAGCAAGCCTTAGGAGGTGTCGATTTAGTCAAAGATGATGAAATCTTATTTGATAATCCCTTAACTCCTTTCACAAAACGCATTACAGCAGGCAAAGAAGTTTTACAAGAGATATATGAAACGCAAGGAACAAAGACGCTGTATGCTGTTAACTTATCAGGGCGCACATTCGATTTAAAAGAGAAAGCAAAGCGCGCGGTAGAAGCCGGTGCTGATGTACTGTTATTTAATGTCTTTGCTTACGGTCTTGACGTTTTGCAGTCACTGGCAGAAGACAAGGATATTACTATTCCAATTATGGCCCATCCTGCTGTTAGCGGTGCCCTAACCTCGTCGGAGTTTTATGGTATTTCAACACCGCTTTTACTTGGAAAACTGCTTCGCCTATGCGGTGCAGATTTCTCCTTGTTTCCGTCGCCATATGGCAGTGTCGCCCTAAATAGAAAAGACGCTCTGCAAATCGCCCAATTTCTGAAAGAACCTGCCACTTATAAACAAACATTCCCTGTGCCATCTGCAGGTATTCATCCGGGACTCGTTCCGCTTCTAATTAGTGATTTTGGCCTAGACTCCATTATCAACGCAGGCGGCGGGGTACATGGTCACCCAGACGGCGCAGCGGCGGGTGGGCGCTCCTTCCGAGCAGCAATCGATGCAACGCTTCAAGACATACCACTGAGTCAGTACAAAGATGATGCTCTGCAAAAAGCCTTGTATTTATGGGGAAACCCTTCCGAAGAGGTGAAAATATGACGATTCAAATCTTTTGCGACTTTGATGGAACAATTACTGAAACAGACAATATTGTCGCGATTATGAAGGAATTTGGGCCACCTCAAACAGAAGAGATCAAAAATAAAGTATTATCCCAAGATCTTTCTATCCGAGATGGTGTAAGTCAAATGTTTCAGCTTCTTTCAACAGAGTTAAAACATGATATTATTCATTTCTTGCAGCAAAAAGCGCGAATTAGAGCAGGCTTTACAGAGTTTATAGCTTTTACACAAAAGCATAACCTGGAGTTTTATGTTATTTCAGGAGGGATGGACTTTTTTGTACACCCACTATTGGAAACGTCAGTTTCACAGGAACAAATTTATTGTAACGCAACTGATTTCTCAGGCTCTCACATACGTATAGATTGGGTTCATGCTTGTGACAAAGCTTGCGAAAACGATTGCGGTCTTTGCAAGCCTTCTCTTCTTAGAAGACTTGGTAAAAAGAATGCACTTAAAATTGTCATCGGTGACTCCATTACAGATTTACAGGCCGCTAAACAGGCCGACCTCGTCTTCGCACGTGACTTTCTACTAACAAAATGTAATGAACTTGAGATACCTTGCATACCATTCGAAACATTTTACGATATTCAAGATTACTTGCTTCAGAGATTAGGGGTGCAACATGAAACAATATTGGAACGAGTTGAGTGAAATAAAAAAAGATTTAGCCGCTAAAGACTGGTTCCCCGCAACAAGCGGCAATATTTCTATAAAAGTAAGTGATGAGCCGCTTCAATTTCTCATTACAGCTAGTGGGAAAGATAAGACCAAAATAACTCCGGAAGATTTTCTTTTAGTAGATCAGACCGGTCGTGCGATAGAAGAGACCCATTTGCGTCCCTCAGCAGAAACGCTTTTACATGTTCATATCTATAATCAAACTAAAGCTGGCTGTGTCCTACATGTTCATACGATAGAAAACAATGTTATCTCTTCTCTATACGAGCATGAAGTAACAATTGGCAATCAAGAGATTATTAAAGCACTTGATATATGGGAAGAAGGAGCAAAAATTACAATTCCTATTATTGAAAACTATGCTGACATTCCTCTTCTTGGTGAAACTTTTCTTCCTCATATCACAGGAGATACAGGTGCTGTGCTCATTCGAAACCATGGCATTACAGTATGGGGGAAAAATGGTTTTGATGCCAAGAGACGTTTAGAAGCATACGAATTTTTATTTCGTTTTCACTTAAAATTATGTTCATTACAAGGAGGAGCTTATCATGGCACAAATTCGCATTCATGAAATAAATACACGTATCGAAACAGATGCTGAGGTTGTTTCATTCTTGAAATCACAAGGCGTTATCTATGAAAAATGGGATATCGACAAATTGCCAACACATTTGCAAGAAAACTTTGCTTTGACAGATGAGAACAAACAAGAAATTTTGGATACTTTTGCTACTGAAATTGCCGATATATCTGCTCGACGCGGCTATCAAGCAAGCGATGTAATTTCCTTATCACAGAGCACACCAAACTTAGAGCAGCTTTTACAAAACTTCCAACGTGAACATCACCATACAGATGATGAAGTTCGCTTCATCGTTAGCGGACACGGCATCTTCGTCATCCAAGGTACAGACGGCCGATTCTTTGATGTAGAACTACAACCAGGAGACTTAATTTCTGTGCCTGAAAATGTTCGTCACTACTTTACATTAATGGAAGATCGTCAAGTTGTTGCGGTACGGATTTTCGTTACGACCGAAGGCTGGGTTCCCATTTATGCATAAAAGCTTGCGCATCTAGCGCAGGTTTTTTTATGCATATCACCTCCTCTCATCCACTACTTTTGTCTATTTTGTGAACGTTTTGTGTAAATTTTTTGAACTTCACGACTATACTAGATATAAGAGCTGTTATTTAAAGAGGAGGATTTAAGATGAGTATGATTATATCCCTCATAATTGGTATGATATGCGGTATATTCCCAGCTATTTTCGGATTACTTCGTGAGCAATTGGAAATTGGCATATATGGTTTCGTTTCCTGTATTGTAAGCGCTCTTCTGTTCGGTATATATATATCCATCCCCATTTCTTTTTTGTTTTTGTTGTATCTCGTTAAGAGAACCACAGCTACCAACAAACGTATCATCGGAGAATTGGTTTCTCTTCCAGTTCAACCTGAATCCGAACGCTCATAAGATAAAAATTACGGTGAAGTTTAGTGAGATCTTAGGAGACAATTTGCATCTGTAATGCAATACTTCTAACAAAATCAATATAAAAAGAAACGGGCTTTGACCCGTTTCTTTTTACTTATGTTCGTCTAAAACACTAAACAATTCTTGGAAATATAATGCGTTATCTCTGTATATACGTTGTATAAAGCGCTTGCGTACCATCATTTTCTTTTCCATGAGCAGCTAATTCCTCATACATTGCTTTTGCCATCGCTAAACCCGGTAAGGATAAATTCATACGCTCTGCTTCTTCTAATGCAATCTTCATATCTTTAATAAAGTGCTTAATATAAAAGCCTGGCGCAAAATCTCCTTTCATCATACGCGGTGCGAGGTTGCTTAATGACCAACTTCCTGCAGCTCCTGTAGAAATACTTTTTAGCACCTGTTCAGGGGACAAACCTGCTTGCTTTGCATATGCAATCGCCTCGCATACACCAATCATATTAGAAGCAATGGCAATTTGATTACACATTTTTGTATGCTGCCCACTTCCCGCTTCACCTTGTAACACAATGTTTGTTCCTAACAGCTGTAGTAACGGTAACACCCTCTCAAATACCTCAGCATCTCCTCCCACCATAATGGCGAGCTTCGCCTCTCTTGCACCAATATCGCCCCCAGAAACAGGTGCATCCAACATATGTATGCCCTTTTCTTTCGCTTGCTTATACAAGTTTTCAGCTAGAGTTGGAGTAGATGTTGTAAAGTCAATACAAATACTGCCCCGTTGAGCATATGCCAATATTCCATTGTTCCCTGTATATAATTGTTCGACATCATGAGGATAACCAACCATTGTCATGATAACATTTGCTTGTTCTGCCAATTCTTGTGGAGTATTAGCCCAAACGGCACCTTTCTCCACCAATACACTTGTCTTTTCTTTCGTGCGATTATGCACTATTACGTTATATCCTCCGCGCAACAGATGTTGAACCATGCTAGCTCCCATTACACCTGTTCCAATAAAACCAATTGTACTCATTTTTGCAACTTCCTTTCTAGTTTTTATGAGATACCATATCTCGAAACTGTTCGTTGAACGGGTCTCCGATACTGCTCTGCACATTGGAAAATAAAATAACGTAACTGTTCTTTTGTGTACTAATATTATTAAATGTTGTCCAACCAGATATTACACCATGATTATGGTAAAATGCAGGAGAAATATGAAAACCAAATCCATATTGTTTATAAGCCGATGGAGTAAACATAAGCTGCACACTCTCCGGCTTTAGAAGTACTCCCTTTATAATTCCTTCATCTAACTTTTTCATATCTTGTACTGTTGTGTACATATCTCCACATCCGAATAACCAATCCATGGACGAAATGGGGGCAGGTACAATACCGTTGTCAGTTTTTCTATATCCCTTTGAAATGTTCACATCATCCTTCCATGTTCCAAAGCCAGAACTCGTCATTTCTACAGGGGTAAAAATATACTTTGCTGCATATTCAGGAAATGCCATGCCTGTGATGCTTTCTATTATATGTGTTAAAACCATATAATTACGATCCGAATAAGTCCACCCCGTGCCTGCTGCAAAATTCAGCGGTTGTTTTCCAATCCATTCAGCAACTTTCTGGTGTTCTCGTACTTTAACACCGGCGTGCGTCTTACCTACTCCCATCTCAGGTATACCTGATGTGTGCGTTAACAGCTGGTATAAAGTAATATTTTTTTCTACTGGGAATATCGGTATATACGTGTGAACATTTTCATTGAGATTTACTTTTCCCTGTTCATAAAGCTGCAGTATCGCTATAGCTACAGTTGTTTTTGTAATAGATCCTATTTGATACTTTGTCTGAACAGTATTCGGTACTTTCTTCTCAAAATCTGCAAATCCGTAAGCTTTCTCTAGTACTGTAATACCATCCTTTATTACTAAGACCGTTCCATTAAAGTTGGCTTGTTGTAAATATGTATCAAGTTTATTGGTTAAATCATCTACACTGGCTGCCTGTGTAATAGGAATGAGAGACGATTGCCTCTTCTCTTGCTCATTACTGTCCAGCTTTATTCCAAAGCAACCAGCCATGGCAAATAATATAGCAGCCATCCCAATTTTTATTTTTTTATTCATTTTGAACCCCCTAGTTGGCTTGACCCAACACAGTTCCCCTTTTCTATTATCCAAATAAACAAAAAAAAACGCAACATAAGTTGCGAAATATTTAATCTCTTCTGTTTTTATATAAAGACACCTGATTCTTCCCTTTATGTTTCGCTTCCTGCAAAGCTGCTTTTGCACGCCCCATTAATATTTCTCGCGATATTCCATTTTTATACATTGCAACACCAAAACTCGCCGTTAAACGAGATATACCTGTAAACTTTTTCGTCTCAATAAAAAAACGTAACTGTTCTGCTCTTTGAAAAGCTTCACGTTCTGTCGTTGCAGGAAAAAGTAAAGCAAACGTATCTTCTTCTAGTCTTGCAAAGATATCTTTTGAATGTAACTGTGCAGTAATAAGTTCACCCAATTGTGCGAGGACAAGATCTCCACTGTCTTTACCATACTTATCATTGATATCTTTTAATCCATCTAAGTCGAACAATACAAGCGAAAAAGCAGTACCGTTTAAAAAGCCTTTTTCCCATTCTTCCGCAAACAAAACCTGAAATTTATAAGCGTTACAAGCTGTAGTCAGTACATCCATCGTTACCATTTTCTCTGCTTCAATCCCTTGTTTTTCAATAACAGTGATATCGTTAAAAATAAGAATGAAACGCGTACCATCCTCTGGTAAACCAGAAGCACGAAGCAGAAAAATATACTCTGTTCCCGAGGCACTTTTCATTTTTACTTTTCTGGGTTCTTCTAGACAATCTTCTATCCAATCCCATTTACTAACAGGACAATAGTACCCTCTTTCGTCTAAAAAATGATCCGCAACAACCTCATTGCTGTCTCGAAAGTCACTAATGTTGTCATAACCAAAAAATTGTAGAAAATTTTGGTTACAGTCAATTAGCTCATCATCTTCTACAAAAAGTAACATATCTTGTTGAAATTCTAGTAAGGCACGTACGATGTCTTTTTGTGCCTCCAATTCTCTTTGTAGTGTTAGCTCATACAAGTTTTTTTGGATTGCGGCTAATAATTTTTCAGGTGTAACAGGCGGCATAATAAAATGGCGAATACCACTGTCAAACAAAGAAAATGAAGCTGCTGTACGCTCTCGCAAAATAGTAATAACCTTCGAGGGATTACTTATTTTCTCGATAAATGCGTGTACTTGGTCATTTGAAACATCCAAAATAATAAGGTCCGGCTGTACTGCTTCATATAACATTTGACCATCATATATATTATCAACAATGAATAAACAATTTGGTTGCAAATTCTTTGTCAACAGTGAAGCTTCTGTGTCCTGCCCAACAAATAAAACATTTGCTTTAAGATCGTGTAGTAGATTTTGAAAAATTGTATTGTTTAATAAAAAATGTAGAATTTTCATTTCGCGTCTGTCCCTCACTTTACGCGTTCGGAACTTCCTATTGTTTTACCTATGTATTGTATGAGCCTTTATACAGATAAGTTTGTGCAAATACCCCTTATTTTGTAAAAAGGGCTCACATCTCCTACTCTCCTGATATTTCGGACATACTAACTAGCAAGAGCAAAAAGCTTGACACCCTACAGAATAATGTTGTATCTTATAATCCTTACTTACTAAATGTAAGTATTGGTAATAGAAGTTTACGGAGGCCAAAAAATGACAACAAAAGATTTTTTTACTGTAATGAATGAGCGCACATCAACCCGCGCGTACAATCCTGAAAAAGCAATTTCAAAAGAAGAACTAAGCGAATTACTGCTTGCTGCAGGCAAAGCTCCATCCGCATGGAATTTGCAACATTGGAGATTTCTTGTATTTCAAGGCAAAGACATTCAAGAGAAATTGTATCCAATTGCATACAATCAACAACAAATCCGTGATGCAGCTGCTGTTATAGCAGTTTTAGGGGACCTAGAGGCTGAACAAAACGTAGATGAAGTATTTGGACCATTAGTCGTACAAGGATTTATGACGGCGGAAGCAAAAGATAAGTTAGCAGCTAACGTGGCGGGCGCTTATAGCAATTCTCAATACGCTCGTGAAGCTGCTGTTTGTAATGCTTCTCTAGCTGCTATGCAATTTATGCTAGCTGCCAAAGCAAAAGGTTGGGACACTTGTCCAATTGGCGGTTATAATGCAGCCCAATTTATTGAAACATTCCAAGTGCCTTCTCGCTATGTACCTGTGATGCTTATTACAATTGGTGAAGCAAGTGTACCAGGTCATCCATCTTCGCGTATGAAGCTCGACCAAATTGCAGAATGGATGTAAGAAAAACAAAATTAGATGCTTAGCTTCATAGAACTAGGATTCTGGAGGCGCAAGAATGATAAAAAAACGTGCGAAATCGCACGTTTTTATTTTGGAATGCCAATTGGAAGATAGTAAGATAAATTATTTGTAATCTTTCCTCCAACGCGGCATCCAATTGCACTTGGTGCCCCTTGCAGCAAAAAGCTTCCAAACATTTTGTGTAGCTGTCTTCTTTCTCCGTTTACATCTACCTCTACTTTAGGTAATTCTATATACTGTTGATATATGAAACCATAGTCTGCGTAAGATTGCTGTGCGTCAGCCAGCTCTATTTTTCCCTTTTTGTTATATATTTCAACTGTATCACCTTCCCGACCAAACGTCGGCTTTTTAACATAAGGCATCCCCTTCTCTAAGAAGAAGTCTGCTTCTAGATAGGTAGGTAGCATATATTCAGCAATCCACCTGTGCTCTTCCTCAGTAAAGAATGGATGTCTTTCCTCGTATAGCCCCCAGATTACAGCTTGCACAGCTTTATTTTGCAATAAAAAAGCTGATGGAGGATTAATCAGCTGCAATTTTTCAGCTAATACCAATTGTAAAAGCATATGTCCAATTGGATTTCCTTCTGTATCTCGATCTAACAAAAGACTTTCTATCGGAAAGGTTTGTCTGTATAAAATGTCAATTTTTCTCCCCGACTCATCAAACAAACCTTCTCCCTCAATAATTTGCAACTCCTCTAGCGGCACAAAAGAAGATTTTCCTTGATATAATTTTTGCAAATATAAAGCCGTAAATCTATCTTCAACATTTTCTTGATGTGCTGTAAATACTACGTAGGGATCTGCGGTTCCTGCAGTTTGTATGCAGGTCGTAATCGCCGTATGTACCGCTTCTTTTAAACGAGCTTCTTCCCCATGGTTCACATCTTCATAATTAAAATACTTGCATACAAGTCTGTTAACATGAAATAATTCCTTAATGAAGGTGGGCGTGTCTGCATTTAACTCCATTACCTTATATGTTCCCTCATGCTCTACGAAATCAATACGTGCGATAACAGATTCAGGTAGGGAAACTGCCATTTTAATAAAAGCTAATGCTTCCTTTGGATATGACATAGTAATAAGTGTGGCATCATCTAAATTACGCAGTATGGTTGCTGTTTTAAAAAAGAGTTTTCCCACTCGCCAAGATGCCTCTGCAATCTTTTGCTTCTCTTTATCACTCATTAATAACACATCGAATAAGGCATATGCCTCTCCATATAAATCTGGCCAAAATTCATCTATTCGTTTATAAAACTCTATTCGCTTCGTTTTCATGAACCACTCACCTTGGATGCACTTCCAAATCCTTTTTTAAAGGTATCACTTTGCACATATTTTTTGTAATTAGCATCCTTTCTTAGGTCTGAACGAGTTGCATAACGATTGCCACTATAATAGTAATGTCTATAATAAACCGAACTACTATCATCACACTCCCATACTCCCTCATCATAATCAAATTCATAGTCACGGCATTGCGAGTCATTGGGCTTGGGAGGAAGTGTTGTATTATTACTACACCCCGTTACTCCAGCAATGGTCATTACACTAAGTAATACCTTGTTTGTTTTTTGCATTAAAACACCTCTTTTTTACATCTCTTCTATTCTCTATGATATGATGAAAGAAAAAAAGAAGAAAGGAGAATTTTAAAAATGGAGCTTACTTACTATATTTTTGAAAAGGAAACATATCAAGCTTTCTATACGTATAAAGAGGGAAATATTGATCCAAATGAAATATATGCAAGACAATTATGTGATTACTTAGTACTAAATGGCGAACAATATCGCCTTCTCTCAAACGAGATGGAACCAGGTAAGGATATGCTTATTCTTGAAAAGCTCGGACCGGTCGTACCCCTTCCTGATGAACACTCCTATACTAACAAAGGTGTCCACATTGAATTTCGTGAGTATATCACCGAAGGTAATATGCCTCTATTGTATACATTGGAATTGAATCCTTACGGGCGTACGCATTGGGAAGCTTTGCGCTATCTACTAAAAGACTATGTATTTATTCCAACCATTGGGCTCCGAAAGCGGGATAGTGCAGAGATTGACGAAGACCGAAGTTGTTATGTAATCTATGTTACTACTGATACATATTGATGTATTTTTCATTACAAATGTGCTACAATGATAACAAACATCATTTGTGGGGGAATTACTTTGAAGATTCACGGAAGCTTCATGGCGGTCCTTAGTTATCTTGTAACCGTTTTGTTGTTCTTTCTTTTCGGCGATGCCTTCAACATTACCGTTCTACAATTTGCCAAAGAGTCCAATCCGCAAAAAGGATGGCTTGAATATATCTCTCAATCTTCGTTTCCCTTTCTGTTAGCACTTCCAGTATATATACTCGTTCGTCATAAAACAAAACAAGTATAAAAAATAACGAGGTTTGTATAAACCTCGTTATTTTTTATACTTAAAATCTTCAACTAAAAACCATTCCTCCATATGCTATTGCAAAGGAGGGAATTCCAGTGTTTTGGTCATATCGAGAAGAAATGAGAAATAACACGGAAAGTGCACTACTACAAAATGTAGCATCAGGAACATATATTGCACAATTACTAATCCGAAATACACATGCTGTTTACAAAAATATTGTATTTGAAGGATACGCAAATCACATTGCTTTGTTCTCCGGGGGCAATATCCCGGCATCCGGTATATTGCGTGTCCATCCAGACGATATTATTGCCATCGTCATATAAACTACATGCAAGTTTCTTCCACCGTTTGAATCAGTTCTTTTAGCATGGCAACAGACGTTTCAATTGAAAGTGAATAGTATCGTTGTGTTCCTTTTTGCTGAATTGTTACCAACTCATTTGTCCGTAATATCTTTAAATGATGTGAAATTGCAGGTCTTGATAAAGAAGAGAACTCTGTAATCTCATTAACTGTGAGTGCCTCATTTTCAGCCAACAACAAAATAATATCTTGCCTTGCTGGGTCACTCAATGCTTGGAACAATGGTATACAGGCTCGAAATGTATCAATAGCTTTTTGTCCCATAGCAACCATCCTTTCATTCGCTTAAACCTATGAACGAATCATATAAAAATTTATAAGCTATGTCAACTGTCGCAACTGAAAAATTGCTTTTCTGATGAAAAGGCTCTGTTAAAGTTTGTTGTTGATCTCCGTTACGGGGATTCGCTTTCCGCGGGCAGTCAAGGAGTCTCACTCCAATCAACAAGTGTCAATTAACAGTATTAGGCTTTAGCACAGACAATAAAAAAAGAGCCAGCATAGCGGCTCTTTTTTTATATTAGATGGATTTAACCAGTTCTACCACTTCTTCTGCAGTAGACATATTTAAAGCTTTGTTCGCAAGCTCTTGCATTTCTGCTTTAGACAACTTACGAATTTGTGTTCTTGCAGGCAAAATAGACGTTGCGCTCATGCTGAATTCATCTAATCCCAATCCGATTAGAAGCGGAATAGCTAATGCATCTCCTGCCATTTCCCCGCACATTCCAGCCCATTTTCCTTCTTTATGTGCTGCATCAATTACCATTTTAACAAGGCGTAGAATTGCCGGATTATATGGTTGATACAGATAAGACACGCGCTCGTTCATACGATCTGCTGCCATTGTGTACTGGATTAAGTCATTTGTTCCAATAGAGAAGAAATCAACTTCCTTCGCAAATTGATCTGCAAGCACTGCAGAAGATGGAATTTCTACCATCATACCTACCTCAATGCTATCAGATACACTTGTACCACCTGCAACAAGCTTGTCTTTCTCCTCAACTAGGATAGCCTTTGCTTGACGAAATTCATCAAGTGTTGCAATCATTGGAAACATAATCTTTAAATTTCCATATACACTTGCACGAAGCAATGCACGAAGCTGTGTGCGGAAAATTTCTTGTTCCTCAAGGCATAAACGAATTGCTCGATAACCAAGGAATGGGTTCATTTCCTTTGGTAAATGTAAGTATGGCAACTCTTTATCTCCGCCAATATCAAGCGTACGTACAACGACCGGCTTACCATTCATGCTTTCAAGCACAGTTTTATAAGCATCAAATTGTTCTTCTTCTGTTGGCAGGTTGTCTCTTCCCATATACAAGAACTCTGTACGGTACAAGCCAACACCTTCTCCGCCGTTATCGATAACACCTTTTACATCTTTAGGTGTACCAATATTGGCTACAAGCTCAACATGCGTACCATCACTTGTTACTGTTGGTTCATTTTTCAATTTCGCCCATTCCGCTTTTTGTTCTTCAAATTTTGCTTTCTTTTCTTCGTAAGCTCGAAGAACATCAGCAGAAGGATTCACAATAACATCGCCGTCTAAGCCATCGACAATGACAATATCACCGTTTTGAATTTGTTCCATAACAACCTTTGTACCCACAACTGCTGGAATCTCCATAGAACGCGCCATAATTGCGGAGTGAGACGTACGACCACCAATATCCGTTGTAAATCCTTTTGCGTATTTACGATTTAACTGTGCAGTATCCGACGGCGTTAAATCTTCAGCAATGATAACAACTTCTTCAGTAATTGTGCTTGGATTAGAGAAATTTACTCCCAACAAATGTGCAAGAACACGTTTCGTTACGTCACGAATATCAGCTGCACGCTCTTTCATATATTCACTGTCCATGTTTTCAAACAAGTTCACAAACATGGTAGCAACTTCATTCATAGCATATTCAGCGTTTACTTTCTCACCCGTAATTTTATCTTTTACAGGGTTTACAAGCTCTGGATCGTTTAATACCAGCAGATGCGCTTCAAAAATAGCTGCTTTGTCTGCTCCTAGTTCAGCAAAAGCAAGATCTTTAATCGCAGCCAACTCGTTTTTAGATACAGCAAGTGCCTCGTCTAAGCGGCCCGTTTCTGCAGCTGTATCCTCAACAATTTTCTTTTCAATAATTAATTCAGGATTTTCGAGGCGGAATGCTTTCGCAATTGCAATCCCACTTGACGCGGCAATTCCCTTGATATTACGAGACATTACGCTCCCAAACCTTCATTCTTCATTGTTTCTTCAATCGCTGCTAGTGCTTGAGCCGCATCGTCACCATTTGCAGTAATTTTAATTTCAGCGCCTTGTTGAATACCAAGAGACATTACACCCATGATAGACTTTAGGTTTACTGTTTTTCCAACATACTCCAAGTTGATATCTGAGTTGAATTTGCTTGCAGTATTAACAAGAAGTGTCGCAGGACGCGCGTGAATACCGGATTCGCTAGTTACTTTAAAGATTTTTTCCATGATTAATAATCTCCTTTGTGTTTCGGTTGTATAGACAATATGTCTTATTTACATTTTATATAATAGGTGATACAGGGTCAACCATATCACCTATTATAAAGTATGAACTTTTTTCGTCAAATTACTTAATCGTAATAACGCCTTTTTGACCTTTTGTTGCAGTACCTTCTGTAACCACAACTTCTTGCCCATCTTTTAAATTTGTAAAGACAATTGGTGTAATAATAGATGGCGCGTTATTTTTTACAAAGTCTAAATCTACCTTCAGAAGAGGTTGACCTTGGGTTACTTTATCGCCTTGTGCAACCAAGCTTTCAAAACCTTCTCCCCCAAGTTTTACAGTATCAATACCAAAATGAATTAGAATTTCTTTTCCACCTTCAGATTGAATACCGATAGCATGTTTTGTTGGGAAGATATTTACAATCTCACCGTTTACAGGTGATACAACAGTACCCTCGCTTGGTTCAATGGCAAATCCATCGCCCATCATTTTTCCTGAGAATACTTGGTCAGGAACTGCTGTAATCGGTAAGATTTTACCATCGATCGGAATTGCAATTTCTTCAGCTGCTGCTGTTACAACAGGAGTCGTCTTTACTTCAGGCGCTGCTGTAACTTGCGGCGTGCGACCTTTCATAATATCATGAATTTGAGATTTTAGCGTATCCGATTTAGGACCGAAAATTGCTTGAATGTTATTACCAACCTCTAGTACACCCGCTGCCCCTAACTCTTTTAGACGATTTTTATTCACTTCTTTTTGGTCTTTTACTTGTACACGTAGACGTGTAATACAAGCATCTAATGAAGCAATGTTTTCTTTACCACCAAGTGCTACAAGAACTTCACGAGGAAGCTCTCCTGCTTCAACAGCCACTTCATCGTCATTATCAGCAACGATTTCACGACCAGGTGTTTTTAAGTTCCATTTGCGGATGACAAAACGGAATCCGAAGTAATAAATTACAGCAAATACGAGACCAACTACCGGTACCCACCACCAAGCTGTACGGTTTTGAAGTACACCGAACAGTAAGAAGTCGATTAGACCACCAGAGAACGTCATACCAATTTTAACACCTAAAATGTGCATTACCATAAATGAAAGACCTGCGAACACTGCGTGAATCGCAAACAATACAGGAGCAACAAACAAGAATGAAAACTCGATTGGCTCTGTGATACCTGTTAAGAAAGAAGTCAATGCTGCAGAACCTAAAATACCAGCAGCTAATTTTTTATTTTCAGGACGTGCTTCATGATACATTGCTAAAGCTGCTGCTGGTAAACCGAACATCATGAACGGGAATTTACCAGTCATAAATGTACCGGCAGTCAAATCAACACCATCTTTAAGCTGTGCAAAGAAGATTTTTTGGTCACCACGAATAATTTCGCCTGCAGAGTCTGTGTAAGAACCAAATTCAAACCAAAACGGTGCGTAGAAAATGTGATGTAGACCAAATGGAATAAGGGAACGTTCGATTAGACCAAACACAAACGCCGCTAATGTTTTATTTGTATCAATCATGCTGTGAGAAAATGCGTTTAAACCGCTTTGAATTGGCGGCCAAACCACAATCATGATTAAACCTAGAATTAAAGCAAATGTTGCTGTTGCAATTGGAACGAAACGTTTGCCAGCAAAGAAGCCTAGGTATGATGGCAACTCAATATTAAAGTATTTGTTATAGCAATAAGCAGCAAGAATACCGACAATAATACCGCCGAATACACCGGTTTGCAGTGTAGGGATACCTAGAACATAACCATAAGCAGGATCCGTAAACCCAACTTTAACTGGCGTATCTGCATTAATTACTGATACCTTACTTGCAACGTCCAGCGCCACGCTCATTGTTTTGTTCATGATTAGGAAGCCGACAATAGCAGCCAAACCTGCTACACCTTCTCCACCCGCTAGACCTACCGCAACACCAACTGCAAATAACAATGCAAGGTTTGCGAAAATAATGTCACCGGATTGCTCCATAACTTTTGCGACCATTACAAACCAATCTGCTTTTAGTGCAGGAATACGGCTTGTTAAAGTCTCGTTTTGGAATGCATTACCAAAACCAAGTAAAATACCCGCTGCCGGTAGAATTGCAACCGGTAGCATAAGGGCTTTACCGACTTTTTGAAGAACACCAAACAGTTTTTTAAACATTTGGACTCTTCCTCCCTTTTCTTAATTAATATTTTTTCCGACAAACATAAAAAGGCATGAGGAAAAAAGGTAGGATATAGCTTTCAACGGTATTATGCCCCTTTGATGAGCTAACATTCCTTCCCTTCTTCACTCATGCCTGATCGAATCAGTAACACGTGTCGAACGAGTATAAAAATAAATGCAGTATTCAACTACCATGACTAACTCGCAACTGTTTTTATAACAGTTGCAATATTTGTCGAAAAATGGACTTTTTGTCGTAATGCTATTATACATAACTCATGTAAGCGATTCAACACTTTTTTTGACAGTATTATACTTACAAAATCATACATTTGATTTATTTACACTGCTACACTTTGTCTTATCTTATCCTCTACTACCTCACTACATCTACTTTGCTTTGCACCAATCGTTGTAAGTGCATTGTGAGGTAAACAATTTCCGCTTCATACACAGGTTGTTGCAGTTGGTTTTGCATTACTTTTACAAGCTTCCACGCCAAATTATAACAAACCGGGTACTCATCCTTTAAAATTTCGGCAAATCGCTTAGGCTCTTCTACTTTCTCTCCTTTTTTTACACGCTCAATCGCATAATGAAGATGTCTTACTAGACGGAGATAATGGATGCTTTCTCTGTCTATTAACAAATCTAATTGCTCCTCGATCAAGGTGACAAGATGAGCAATGAGACGCGAGTTTTGATTTACAGATGATACTTCTGAATTTGTTATAGCACTATAAATGTGCAGCGCCACAAAACCAATTTCACCTTCTGGTAGCTCTATCTGTAATCGTTCATTAATAAGAGCAACCACATCTGTTGCTATCTTGTACTCTTGTGGATATAATGCCTTTGTTTCCATTAAAAAGGGATTGTCCATTGCAAATCCTTGTTTTAAGCGGCGAATCGCAAACGCAATATGATCGGTAAGCGCTACGTGAATGTGCTCATTTAAAGGTGTCTCTACTCGTTGCTGAATATAAAGCAATACATCGTTCATAATTTCAATTAATCGTTCGCTTACATGAGGTACAAGCATTTTGTATTGCTCTCGTTCTCGTTCATTTTTTAATACAAATATTTTTTCAGCACGCTCTCCATCGAGTATATCATCTGTTTTTCTGCCAAATCCAATCCCCTTACCGATTACCACTACCTCATTGTGCTGATTATGGGAAGCAATAATAACATTATTGTTTAAAACTTTCTTGATTTTGAGACATTCCTTCATAAAATCCACCCCCCTTACGTAAAAACACAGTTTATTTTCATGTTACAAAATATGCTTGTTTTTCGTCAATGCAAAAACATTGCCACTTTTATAAAGTAGGTTTCTTAGACAAAGTCTTGTCACCACTCTATAATAGTACAACGTATACTGTATGAAAGAGGTGCTTCATGTGATTAAAATGTTTGTAAGTGATATTGATGGTACAATGATGGGTCACGGAGGAGTCATTGACGAGCAAGATGTATTGGCATTAAAGCAATTGGCATCAGAAGGTGTTGTGCTGTGTTTTGCTTCTGGTCGACTCGACAATGAGATTGCTTCCTTAATGAAAGATGTTGCGACAGACTTTCATCGGATTAGCGTCAACGGTGTATTTGTCTATACACCAACCAATGAACTTTTGTTTTCAGCGGCTTTTGAGCCGTCCATTCTAAAAGATTTGGTACAAATCACACAAGGAAGTAAGTTTATACGGTATGTAAGTGATGAACATAATTACTATATAGAAGAGAAAACCCCATTTGTGCTGGAATTAGAAGAAAAAGCAACAATGACATCCATTGAAATGCCTAATCTCATAGATGAAATTGGTGTGTCATTGCATCCTAATAAAATTTCAGTAGGCGGCGAAGAAGAAGATTTAATTGATTTACAAAAACAAATAGAGCAGCACTTTTCAACATATGTTAACACTTTTATTTCGGCCAAAAATTGTTTAGATATCGTTCCAGTCAATGTTGATAAGGGGTCCTCTATCTCGTTGTTACTGGCTCAACATGGCCTTACTCCCCATGAAATGGCTTGTGTTGGGGATTCTTATAATGACATTTCCATGTTTAAACTTACACCACACAGCTTTGCCATGCAGATTGCAGATGCTGAGGTTAAACAACATGCGCAGCATATTGTAACGTCTGTTAAAGAAGCTGTTTGCTACGTTCGTAAATATAACAAGGCTGTGTTAAATTCAGATGTGGCTAATTGACACTTGATAATTGGAGTGAAGGGAGTGAGAAAGCGAGTCAAAGGGAGACCACGTAGGGGCATAGCGCTGAGGAGGCTCCCTGACTGCCCTCGGAAAACGAACACCTGTAACGGAAATCAACAACTAACTTTAACAGAGCCTATAACAAAGAAAACTTCACGCCACAAGCGTGAAGTTTTCTCTATTTCTGTCGAGAGACGGTTGTAATAAATTTATAACGATCACCCCGATATATGCATTTTACATATTCGATTGGTAAATCTTTTTCATCATAGGACGTTTGCTCAACAACGAGAACTGGTGCACGATGCGCAATTTGCAGATGGGTAGCCTCTTCCTCTCCAGCCACAGAGGCTTCAATTGTCTGTGTAGCACGAAGTAACTTATACCCCAGCCTTTCTTCTAAATGTTCATACAAAGAATGCTGTAGAATGGTTTCATTCATGTCTTTAACAACATCTGCCGAAAGATATGTTGTCTCATAAGCAATAGCCTCTTGATTGGCTAAACGAATACGACGAATTTCGTATACGGAAGCTCCTTCAGCTATCTTTAATTTCCCAGCTATTTTAGCAGATGCATCGACAATGCCGAAGCTAAGCAATGTACTACTTGGATGCATGCCCCTCATTTTCATATCCTCAGTAAAGCCTGTCATACTTTGCAGACGTTGTTCCACTTTTGGTAATTGTACAAATGTTCCAATTCCTCTTTTTCGTGATAGATATCCTTGCTCGACTAGATTGTTGACAGCTTGTCGAATTGTCATTCGACTTACACTAAATTTTTCACATAACTCATTTTCAGACGGAATCTTATCTCCCGGTTTCCACTCTCCGGACTCAATTTGGTTTTTAACCCATTCTTGAATTTGATAATAAATCGGAAATGGAGAATACTTGTTGATGCTCATACAAACTCTCCTCACTACATAAAGATAAAGCCTGCTGATCAGTGATGATAAGCACATCGGGATGTTCGCGAAGTATAGTTGCAGGGCAGTCCTCCGTTATAGGGCCTTCCAACAGTTCTCGGATTGCTGATGCTTTAGCAGTACCCATAGCTAGCAACATAATTCGCTTTGCTTTCATAATTGATGCAATTCCCATTGTAATAGCATGCGTCGGCACATCGCGTTCATGTTCAAAAAAACGACGATTTGCGCGTCTTGTTGATTCTGTCAATTGGATAACATGTGTTCGTGAAGAAAATGACGTACCTGGTTCATTAAAACCAATATGTCCATTTTCTCCAATGCCTAGTATTTGCAAATCAACTGGATACTCATCTAATATCTGTTCATAGCGTAGGCACTCTTCCTGTAAGTTCGACGCCATTCCATTTGGCAGAAAACTTTTTTTGAACGAGATATGCTCAAATAGTTGTTTCTTCATAAAATAATGGTAGCTATTTTCATGATTGGCAGGCACATTTATATACTCATCTAAGTTTACCGTGACTGTATGGCTTACATCAAGATGATTTTCTCTCATCAGTTTATATATCCCCATTGGAGAACTACCTGTAGCCATTCCTAAAACTGGAGTAGATTGTGTACGTAGTACTTCTACTATCCAATCATAACCCGCTTTTGCTAACTCTTCATTTGAATTTACTGTAAGTATCTTCATCATACTTCTCCCCCATTACTATAATTTAAATGAATGCCACATCTTACTGTATCTTCAATAAACAACTTTTCATTTAACATGACAAAGTCCGCATCTTTTCCTCGCTGTAGTGCTCCTTTGTTATGGAGCTGAAACTCTTCTGCTTGATTAATTGACGTCATGAGCACTGCTTCTTCAATCGTACAACCAGTAAAGGCAATAATATTTCGAAATGCTTCATCCATTTTAAGAACACTTCCTGCCAACGTCCCATCTGCTAATGTAGCTTTTCCTTCTTTTACAAACACCGTTTGTCCACCAAGTTCGTATGCCCCATCCTTTAATCCTTTTGCTCGCATTGCGTCTGTAATAACACTTATTCTCTTTGCACCTTTTAAACGATAAGCAAGTTTAATCATTTCTGGATGAACATGAATACCATCAGGGATAATTTCTACCATGGTATCTTCTTGTAATAACACATAGCCCACTACGCCTGGCTCGCGATGATGCATTGGTTTCATCTGGTTGAATAAATGTGTAGCGTGAAAGATATTTTGCTCTTGCAGTTGCGCAAATGTGGCATCAGAATGTCCGACAGTGCCAATGATTCCTTTTTCTTGCAAATACCTCCCAAAAGCTTCCCCATTTGTTTCTTCAGGAGCATATGTGACCAGCTTAATTAAATCATTGCTGTCTTCCTGCCACTTCTTGAATTGTTCAATATTAGCTGGAACGATGTGTTCCATTGGTTGCGCACCTGCTCTCTTTTTTGATACATAAGGTCCTTCTAAGTGGATATAAGGAAAGTGAGCCCCTCTTTCTTTTGCTTCTCTCACGCTTTGCAACGCGTTAGTAATAGCTTGGTCAGATTGTGTCATAGTAGTGGGAAAAAAAGATGTAACACCTTCTTGTAGCAACTGATCTTCAAGTGCCAGTAACATTTCCGCTTCCCCATCCATCACATCAATGCCATACCCGCCATGAATATGAATATCAATCATTCCTGGAATGATGATACGACCTGCTGCATCATACACTATTTCATCGCCAGAAGCTTTGTAATTCTTCATACTACCTACTTCTTCTATCACGTTGTTATATCGAATATATCCTTCTTCAATTACTTCATAACCGGTATAAATTTTAGCTCGGATAATAACTTTTCGTTTCATACAAAATCCTCCTCTTATTGGATTGGACTTTTATTCTCATACTAGACATTTAGTTGTCTATACATTTAGAAGTATACCTGATATCTTTAAATTTGAAAAGAAAAAATGAAGAAAACAAGTCTATCTTCTCATTCTCTTCATTTTAAAAGTGGCAAAGGAGTTTTTTCATTAATAATGATGCTACTTCCATCCGTTTGGAATTCTATATCTCCTGACGCAGTCGAATAAACTTGCATACCATATTTACGTAGCCTCTTCATCACACTTTGATGGGGATGACCATATGGATTTCCCTTTCCGTAAGACAACACAACAAATTGAGGATTAGCATTTGTAAGCAAACGCGCACTCGATGACGTATAAGAGCCGTGATGACCAATTTTTAACACATCTGCATGCACACTATATCGGTCCATAATTCTTTTCTCAGTCGCAACATCTGCATCTCCCATTAAAAGAAAATCTGCTTTATTATAACGAAGTTGAAGAACAATGGAAGATTCATTATTAGCATCTTTTTTCTTGCCGTCATTTAATATACGAATGGATACATTAGGATCTAATGGCAGGAACTGCCCTTCTTTCGCTGCAAGAAATGGAATTTTACGCTCCTTGACACTTCTTATATACATCCGGTATGTTAACGAGTAATAATGCTTACCGCTATCTAGTATCATTGTGACAGGTATCTGCTGAATCACTTGTATTAACCCACCAATATGATCCATATCCGGATGTGTGCTGATTACTAAGTCTAATTTTTTAATTTTTTTCTCAATTAACTTATGAATAACAGCTTCCCCAGCTTCATGGGGACCTCCATCAATTAATATATGCTTGCCGTTTGGAAGAGAGAGTAGCGCCGAGTCTCCTTGTCCAACCTTTAAAAAGGTAACCGTAAGAGGCGTACGTTGCAATTCACGAGCAATTCCCATTACCGGCATAGAGGGAGAATAACCGGCATAAGATACACCGGATAAGCAAAAGCAAATAATAAATATTATGCAATGGGAGATCCGTATCAACTTTAATCGGCCACCTCCTTTTTCATATTGTTTCCCAATCAAAAATCACTATACAATTCATAGACAATATACAGTGTATTATGGGGCTTCATCACATGAAGATGAACAATACAAAAGGACGTCATTTTACATTTTTCTATTGATATACTCGGCCACTCCCTCCAGCATTTTCTCTCTAAAAAAACCAGGTCCTAGTCAAGGGAAACCTGGTTCAATGAATCAAAAAACAAATCAGCTTCTTCTAATTCCTCTGTTTCCTTTGGTAACGGAGGCAACTCTTTTAAAGATTGTAAACCAAATGCATCTAAAAATTCTTTTGTTGTGCCATATAAAATGGGCCTACCTGTTCCTTCTGCACGCCCCATTTCTTTAATAAGTAATCTCGCCATCAATGTTTGCAATGCTTTATCTGTTTTGACACCACGAATATCCTCAATTTCCGTTCTCGTGATGGGTTGCCGATATGCAATAATCGCAAGTGTTTCTAATGCAGCCTGCGATAAACTGGAAGACGTTGGTGATTCAATTAACTTTTTATAATAAAGAGCATGCTCTTTTTTCGTAATTAAACGATATGCTCCTCCATGCTCAACCAGCCTAAAACCACGGTCTGGCTGTTCATATGTTTCTCGTAGCTCTTCTATAATAGAAGAAGCTTCTTCCATTGAAAGGCCAAGCACATACATAAAACGCGACATTTCAATTCCTTCTTCACCGGCCGCAAATAATAATCCCTCTGCAACCGCTTTTTGCTCGATATAACTCAAAATCATAGCTCCTTCCATTCTCGCTTATCCGTAAATGGCCCCTGCCGTATCTTTTTGCTGGCATTCTGAACTCAATCACACTCTTTTATAACATTGAAGCATGTTGCGACTTCATAACATAAATATTCTCGAAATTATGCTCCTGCTCAATAGTAATCAGCTTCTTCTTCATCAGCTCCAAAATAGCTAGAAAACTTGTTACCAGTATTTCACGTTCATCTGTTTCGAATAATTCATCAAATCGCTTTTTACTTGTACCGTTTTCTAATTGTTGCATAATTTCTGCCATTCTTTTTTCAATAGAGATTTCCTGCCTAACTATTTTGGTTATAAGTGGTTTTTGTACCTTTTTTCGCCTCAAGAGTTTCTGAAAGGCAGCTAACATATCATACAAAGTAACATCTACAGGGATATACTCTCCTTGTTCCTGTTTTTGATAGTCAGTGAAATCAACAGGTTCTCTTGTAAACAACTGTGCACGCTCTTGTTCCTTTTCTCTCAGCTGTAAAGCTGCTTGTTTGTAGCTTTGGTAAGCCAATAGCCGCTCCATCAGTTCTTGCCTAGGGTCTTCTAAGAGCTCTTCCTCAACCCACTCTTCTTCATGCTTAGGCAGTAGCATTTTACTTTTTATTGCCAGTAAAGTAGCAGCCATTACTAAATATTCACTTGCTACGTCTAATTGCAGTTCTTTCATGGTATGAATATAATTTACATACTGCTCTGTAATAACAGCAACTGGTATATCATATATATCAATTTCATATCGATGTATTAAATGCAGCAGCAAGTCTAACGGACCTTCAAATGCATCTATTTTAATATTGTACTGCACGAGCATCCCACCAACTATTTTCTATAACAGTATAAGTATAGAGCATGTTGCAACACTATCCAACAAAAAAATATATATTGCGCTTTAAGTTATATGTACAAGTAGCAAAACCCTCTCTGTCTTAAATGTGATAAAGAGACAGTTGTTATTTAGCTAAGTTCAACGCTTACAAAAAGCACATCCTGATAAAATCATAGGTATTGCGGGAAAAACGGATGACGTATATAGTACAATGACAATACAACGAATAGAAGGAGGAAGAGTTTTGTACCCTCAGGCGTATATACAATACTTAATTCACTTTCATGGAGATCGGGATTATTTTGAATGTCACGAAATACTGGAGGCGTACTGGAAGGAAAAACCGAAAGGACAACGCGATGCTTACCTGGTTGGTTTCATACAAATTGCAGTATCACTATATCACTACAGAAGAGCTAACATGGAAGGTGCAAAACGCATGATGCAAAGCGCTCTTCGTATTTTAAGCGGGGAATTACACATCATGCCCACACTGGGGCTTGATGCAACACAGCTTATTGAATTGCTTACTGAGACACTGCATCGTATGCAAACAAACGAACCTTATACCGATATTAACTTGCCTCTTATCGCGGAGGATTTAAAACAATTATGCGATACGGAATGTAAAAAACTCGGTTTTATATGGGGACAATCAAGCAACACCGCCAATATTTACCTTATCAACAAACATACATTACGAGATCGTACAGATGTCATTGCCGAAAGAAATAAGCAAATACAAAAAAGGCAGAGATAATTCTCTGCCTTTTACAACTGTATCGGATCCGCCTCACATTTCTCACAAAAAGAAGCTGTATGCTCATTTCCGCATACGGTAACACCCGGCATCATAGAACGAAGCTCCTGTACCATTTTTGTTCCAATTCCTGCATGACGGTGCGAAGGTGTGACACAAATATGCTGGATATGCACAATCCCATCTTCTTTTTTTACAGTACCGATAATTCCTAATACATCTTCATTTTCTTTCCATAAATACAGCTGCCAATTTTGGTTTTCTTCATATTCCTTAACCGTTACTTGCAGCTTTTTTAAATCCTTTTCGGTAGGCATAAATGAAAGAAGACCCATTGCAATTTTTTCGTAACTTTTTTTGAAACGAATCAGCATAAAATTTATCCCTTCTTATAAAAAAACTTTCTGACCCATACCACTACATATAATATACAAAGCTAATTTCACCATTGTCTTTTAGAATATGCGTGAACCACCTAAGAATGTCGTAAGTATTTCTTATTTTACATCATTTTATAAGCCGTGAGAAGGATTATATCTTGACTATTTATACCAGGGAAACAAAGTATACATAGGAAGAGATTACGTCCTGTTTACGAAACATGATAAGTACAATAGAACGTTATGAAGAGTACTAGTTTTACTATAGAAAACGCTTTATTAAATCGGTTGATGTCCACTGCAAAAGTTTTCTGTGCAGCTACGGAATCTACCCAGCTCCATCAATTCGAGAAGACTAAGTAACATCACACTTTTCCCCAACCTACAAGAAAAGACCTGAAAAACAGGTCTTATTCTTCCCAAACTTTCACTTCTTGCATGATATCGCCATTTCTCATAGCTAGTACTGTTTCCAGGCCGCTTGTTACTTGTCCAAACACTGTATGTACACCATCTAAATGCGGCTGTGGCTCATGAACAATAAAAAACTGACTACCGCCCGTATCTCTACCAGCATGCGCCATTGATAAAGCACCTGCTTTATGGCGATGCGGATTTCCTGCTGTTTCACACTTAATTGTATAGCCAGGGCCACCTGTTCCGTTCCCATTTGGATCGCCACCCTGACTTACAAAGCCTGGAATTACACGGTGGAACGTGAGACCATTATAAAAGCCTTCATTCGCCAACTTTTCAAAGTTTGCTACTGTTCCTGGCGCTTCATTTGAAAATAATTCAAATTCTACTTTTTTACCATTGTCCATTAAAATATAACCTTTTTTCATAACTGACAACCTCCTTATCGTTCATACTGCTCAATCATACCACATTTGGCTTATAAAATAAAAATAGCAGAATAGACGTTCGTCTTTATTTTTGATAAAATCCATCTAAAGTCCGATGACAAGGCATACAGTTATATTATAATTAGCATGTTGCCCTCAAAACTTTACAAAGGAGCGATAGTATTGAAAACAAAATGGTTAGCGCTTCTCCTTATATTTACATTGCTTGTGCCAACTTATGCACTTGCTGATGTAGCTGAAGGAGAGACAATTATTACACTGGGAGAAAACTTAACCGCAGAACAAAAACAAAAAGTACTCGACGATATGAAGGCGCCTGCCGACGCCCAAACCATTCTCGTTTCTAATGCGGAAGAGCATAAATATTTGAGTCAATACGTTCCCAAAGCTCAAATTGGGACAAAGGCTATTTCTTCCTCTAAAATTACGTATACAAAAAAAGGATCTGGCCTCGTGGTGCAAACCCACAATATTTCTTGGGTTACAGATGCCATGTACACCAATGCATTGATTACAGCAGGTGTCAAGGATGCCGACATATATATTACAGCACCGTTTCAGGTAAGCGGAACTGCTGCTTTAACAGGCCTAATGAAAGCATATGAAACAACCGCAAACAACCCTATTCCTGAGGAAGTAAAACAAGTTGCAAACCAAGAAATGGTTACAACTGCAAAGCTTGGTGATCAAATTGGTTCTGATAAAGCAGTAGAGCTTGTTACACGTGTAAAAGAAGCAATTGCTGAAAATCCGCCAAAAACAACAGAAGATTTACGAATTCTGATTGAAAAGTTAGCAAAAGAACTTGGAATCACTCTTACAGAGGAGCAACTAAATAATCTAGTTACATTATTTGACAAAATGAAAAACCTAAATATTGATTGGGATCAGGTTACGAATCAATTAAATAAAGCGAAAGAGCAAGTATCTGCCTTTTTAAGCTCGGAAGAAGGACAAACATTTCTTGATCAAGTCAAAGATATTTTTGCGAGTTTCATAGACTTTATTAAATCTTTGTTTAAATAAAGACATGTAATTAGAAAATAACTCTTATTTGAAAGTTACTGCTATGTAGTAAAAAAGAGAAGGAGCCTCCTGTGTAGGCTCCTTCTCTTTTTATATGAGATTTGTTGTTAAGTTCCATTATAGGGCCTCGCTTTCCTCGGGAAGCAGTAGCCTTCTCTTAAACTTATAGAAAAGCTAATTTCATAATAGCTTCTTCTACTGATCTGACAACATGAGCAGCACGCTGTTTTACACACGCAGGAGCATGATGTAATGAAAAAGAATGAGGTGTTACTTCAAACATGGAAATATCATTAAAAGAATCTCCTATGCATGCAACTTGATGCGGCAACACTTGCAAATGCTTCATCAATTTTTGCAAAGCTTGCCCCTTACTAACTCCAGCAGGCATTATATCTACAAAACCTGGACCTGAAATTACAACCTCCGCTTCATGACCGAACACATCTTTTAATTCATGATCAACTCGGGCGATTTCATCTTGCGTTCCGTGCAAAAAGAATTTAGACGGAAAGATACTTTCTCCCAATCTATCATGTAAATCTTCCATTTCAATCACTTCCAAGCCGTTGTTTTGCTCAAAGAAGATATAATCCTGGTTTTTGCTAACTGTATATCGACTTTCTCCTGCACATGCAATGTGAACCATTTGTTTTTCACTAATATATTTGTATATTTTTTGCGATAGAGTTCGATTGAATATTTCTTCATGTAACAATACACCATCTTTTGTTGTTAATACGGCTCCATTGAGACTAGCAGTGTGATACTCTACTTCTAAATCTCTAACAGCATGATGAATACGATGGGCAAACCGGCCTGATGCAAAGCAAATATCTGTCCCTTGTTCCGAAAGCCATTGTAAAGCCCTTTTATCTCGATTACAAACTTGATTGATTTGATACACAAGAGTGTCATCTAAATCACTGACGAAAAGTCGTACCATCTTATCACCTCTTCATTAATATTACTGCAAGTATAGCCGCATGATGTAGCATAACTAGATGCCACATCATATCGCTACCCCAACAAAGACGTATGTATAGTGATACTTTATCCTGCTTTTCACTCACACTCTATACCATATATAAAGTATACAAAAGATATGTGATAACTTCGTTAAGAATATATAAAAAATAGCAGAGATATTCTCTGCTATTTTGTACGATCGACATTCTGAGGATGAACAATACTAGGTCTGACCTTCATACTAGACATCGTTGGCCGAATAAAAATCTTCATGAGCGCCCCACCATCAAATGGTAAAAACGGCCATAAATATGGTGTTTGTAAGCTACGTATTGATGCCAACCAAAGAATAAGAATTGTTAAGCCAATCATAAAGCCACTCTCATGTAACCATGCTGTTAACAGCACAATGAAAATTTTTGCCACTTTATTTGCTAAGCTCAGTTCATAACTTGGTGTAGCATAAGCACCAATAACAGAAATTGCAGCATATAAAATGACTTCTGGCACGAACAAACCAACATCAATAGCGATTTGTCCAATTACAATTGCGGAGATTAAGCCGAGTGAGTTGGACAATGAGGTCGGTGTATGAATAGAAGCCATTCGCAGAAACTCTAAACCAACCTCAGCAAGAATAATTTGTAAAAAGGTTGGTAAATTTGTAACTTTACTCGGTCCAATAAAAGCTAAATTCGGTGGCAATAGTGCAGGATCAAACACAAACACAAGCCAAAATGGCAATAAGAATAAGGAAAACATAATACCTAGAAAGCGAACCCAGCGCAAGAATGTTCCTACTGCAGGGTTTTGTCTAAATTCTTCGGCATGCTGTACATGATGAAAATATGTAGTAGGTGTAATCATCACGCTAGGTGAAGTATCAACAATAACTAAAACATGGCCTTCTAGGATATGATTAGCAGCTACATCCGGCCTTTCGGTATATCGAACAAGCGGAAATGGATTAAATCCTTGCTTAACTAAGAATTCTTCCACTGTTTTATCAGCCATCGTAATACCGTCAATTTGAATGTTACTGAGTTCTTGCTTGACAATTTTAACTAAATCAGGATTGGCAATATCTTGTACATACGAGATACAAATATCCGTTTGCGAACGTTCTCCCACACGAATGATTTCATTACGTAGACGCGGGTCACGAATGCGTCGACGAATTAGCCCTGTATTTACGATAATATTTTCTACGAATCCATCCCGCGCACCACGTACTACCTTCTCAGTATCCGGTTCTGTTGGTGTACGACCTGGATAACTCCGTACATCAACTACAAGGGCCTCTGTCTCTCCCTCAATAAATACCACAATAAGTCCACTTAATGCTTGCAATGTTACTTCATTCATCGTTTTAATGCGACTAACTTGCTGATGAATTAACCTATTTTCAATTACAGACATGGCTATATCATGTCCATGTGGTTCTAACTCATTTAAATTAACAAGTTCTTCAAAAATATGAATAATAAAACTTGTGTCTGCCAACCCATTTACAAATAAAACACCTATGTTCCGCCCTAGAATTTTAAATTTACGTATACCTACATCAAACGTAACTCCAAGTCCTACCGTTTGCTTTAAATAGTTTTCATTATCACTTAAAAATGAAGAAATGGGAATATCAATGGTTTCTTTTTTCTTGGTCGACATAGAAGCCACTCCTTTCTAAGATGAGCTCAATTGCTTTTCTCGTGATGGGAGAACCTTTTTTTATATCATCGTTCATATACATCTTTCCAATATCACCAATTCCAACAACGACAGGGACATTTAACTTATCTAAGCAGTACACCGTATCCCCATTTATACGACCCATTTCCAAGTCAGCCAAACCAGATTTATCAACACCGTATTCTGTTAAATTCCCATGTCGATCTACACTTACATCTACACGTGTCCACTCAGAATGGTGTGTATTTGATGCGACAGCTAAGATGCCCAGTACTTCGATAGAGTGATGCTTCGCCACATATTGAAGTGCCCTCTCACCAGGTCCTTCTCCGATATACCCACTATCATCAAACATAACAAACACCGGATCATGTGGCGCTTTTAAAATTAAATGAACGATTTCTTTTCCGGTGAGCCTCGTTGGATTGCTCTGGGAGGCAGAAATACATCTTCCCCCAAATACTTTTGCCATATGTTCAATCGTTCGTTGGGCATATTCATCTCCATCGGTTACTAAAATTACCTTTCTTTTCATCATGTTTATCCTTTCGGCTTAAAAATAAGTGCCGCAAAAAAAGCAAATAGAATAGCCGCTGATATTCCTGCGGATGTTAATTTAAATATCCCCATGCCAATTCCTATATAACCGTGTTCCTTTGCAGCCACCATCGCACCATGCATCAATGAATGACCAAAGCTTGTAATGGGTACCGTTGCTCCTGCCCCTGCAAAGCGAATAAAATTATCATAAATACCAAATCCATCTAAAATAGCACCAATGACTACAAATATAGCCATTACATGCGCAGGCGTCAGTTTAGCTAAATCCAATAAAAGTTGTCCCACTACACAAATCAAACCGCCTACTACAAATGCATATACAAAGTCCATAAAAAATTTCATGATTATACTCCTTTCACCCGTTCGAATACAACACCATGGGCAATTGTAGGAATCGATTCCTTTTGTTGAATCATAGTAGGGTTCAACAATGCACCTGTTGCTACAACCAAAATACGATTATACGTTCCTTTTTTCATTTCCTTAAGTAAATGCCCATACGTTACAACGGCTGAACAAGCGCAGCCGCTTCCCCCCGCAAATACCTCCTGATCTTTGTTATAGATCATTAAACCGCAGTCATTGTATACATCTCCCATATCGTATCCTTCTTCTAATAACATTTGCTTTGCAATAGGCGTACCTACAGCTGATAAATCGCCTGTTACAATCAAATCATAATCAGCAGCCGTTCGACCCAAATCCTGAAAGTGTTGCGCTATTGTATGTACTGCTGCCGGTGCCATTGCCGAACCCATATCAAATGGGTCGGTAATTCCTAAATCTTGCACTTTTCCAAGTGTTGCTGCCATAATACGTATGGGACTTTTTATTGAACTAATGAGTGCAGTTCCTGCTCCGGTAACTGTGAAGGTGGCAGTATCTGGTTTTTGTCCACCGTATTCGGTTGGATAACGAAACTGCCGCTCGGCAGTAGCGTTATGACTGCTCACACTTGCCAATACACGATTGGCAAAACCGCCATCAACTAGAGCACTGCCTATTGCCAGTGTTTCCATTGATGTAGAACAGGCACCAAACATACCAAGAAACGGTATTCCTAGTTGTCTTGCTGCATAGTTGGCGGTAACAGTTTGATTTAACAAATCACCTGCTAAAAAGAAATCGATATCTTTATTTTGCAACGCTACTTTTTGGAGCGTTTTGCTTACAGAATCGCTCATTAGTTTTCTTTCTGCTAGCTCCCAATTATCTTCATTGCAATGCAAGTTATCATAGGTTATATCAAAATCAGATCCCAGCGGTCCTTCTGCCTCTTTTGGACCTACTGCAGTTCCGGTCTCCTGTACATAAATTTCATTTTCAAAGACCCATGTTTGTTTGCCAGTTAATCTCACTATCTTTCCCTCCTTACATGAATACCTTAAAGGTATAGCGAATCAAACCAACTACGTATGCAGCAACTACACCGAATACAATTACACTACCAGCAAGTTTAAACATATTGGTAGCTACACCAAGCACAATTCCTTCACTGCGATGCTCCATTGCAGCACTTGTCATAGAATTTGCAAAGCCTGTTACCGGTACAGCAGAGCCTGCACCGGCAAATTGTCCCAGGCGATCATATATGCCTAAACCCGTTAAAATGGCAGAAAACAGAATCAATGTTGCAACTGTAGGATTACCAGCATTTTTTTCTGTAAAATCAAAATAATGAATGTAGAATTTCATTAATCCTTCGCCAATTGCACAAATGACCCCTCCTACTAAAAAGGCCTTAAGGCAGTTCTTCACATATGGTGGTTTTGGTTGATAAGGTTTAATATTATTTTTATAATCATCTTTAATCGCCATAATAATCCTCCTATTTAATAAAATAAATCCAGTGAAACAACGAACCTAACACCTTTCCTAATACAATCGCCATCAGCAAGATGATAATTTTCCCTTCTACTCCTACACGTTTTGCTAAAATTGGTAAAACATTTAATACCTCTGTCAGCGCGGCAGCAAGCATCCCTACAAATACACCGCAAAACAAACCAATGGGGATTAACCAATAAGCAGATATAAAAAAAATCGTATCTCGCAAGCTGACCCAGCCACCAAACAAGGTACCAAAAATGACTGCCCATTCGTATACGTGAATGAATTGTATGCTTTTCGTTAATTGTGTTAACCGCGGAATAACACCAAGCACTGTCAAAAATGCAACAAATCCTCCGCCGACTGCAAGCCCCCCGGCAAACCCGATAAAAATTAGAAACACATATTCAATGATCTTCAATCTTCTTCATACTTTCTCTGTTTTCATTCATCATCACGTATTGATCCAATGATTGTTGATACTGAAACATCTCCACTTCAAGCGGACTTGGTTCTTCGTTGATTCGCTTTTGAAATACATGATTAAAGAACAATACCATACCAAGTCCTAGTCCAATGGAATAAGGGATTTGCAGTACTAAAGGCTTATCCACCCACTCCCCTGTTACCATACTATAGATACGCTGATGCACTTGTTGCATGCTAACATCCTCGTGGAAATAAATAATAGCAAGACCTGATCCGAAAAACAGCAACAGCCATACCCCTACAAAAAACAGGGGATTTACCCTCTTTTTTTCATATACAATCTCAATAACGACTTGAGCAGGACCAACTGTATTTATCTCTACATCCTCTTCATAAGACCGAATTACTTCAATCACCTTCATTACGTCAATCACAACATGTGTCTTATCTTTAGGCGTAACCTTGTATACAACTAACTCCTTCAATATACTAACCATTTCTTCATCGCCGGATAATTGCGCTACATCCCGCAGTTTAATCTGATATGCTGGCGATACTTGTAGGCGCTGGCGCATCTTAACATATACAGGCTGTCTCAACACAATCCCCCCTCAGCATTTCTTTGTACTTGTAGTATGGATGTTACAAAATCTTCTAATACCACTTTTTTAACACCAATATGAAAGAAGTCTCTTCTTAAAAATCATAAGAATGAAATCTACTTGGACAGGGAAAACTAGGGAAACAAATATCTTTTAAAAAGGACTTTGTTAAAAATCATTGTTAATTTACGTTGCAGGGGTTCGTTTTTTAGTACTCTCCCTCTAATCAACAGATACAAACACAGCCAACAAAAAAACCGAACAGGCTAATCGCCTATTCGGTCCTTCATTTGTTGCAATACACGCTTTTCCAGCCTTGATACTTGTACCTGAGAAATCCCTAACCGTTCTGCAACTTCTGACTGGGTTTGATCCTTATAATAGCGTAAATATACAATTAAACGCTCTCGTTCGTCCAATTGCTGAATAGCTTCTTTTAGTGCTAATTTATCAAACCATTTGGCTTCAGATTGGTCGGCAATCTGATCCAAGATTGTGATAGGATCGCCATCATTTTCGTACACCGTTTCATGTATAGACGAAGGAGGTCTACTTGCTTCTTGTGCCATAATAACCTCTTCTGGTGTAAGCTCTAATGCCTCGGCAACCTCGGTAATGGTAGGTACACGTCCAAGAGATTTGGCTAATTCGTCCTTTTTCTTTCTAACTTTATTACCAATTTCCTTTAATGAACGACTCACTTTGACAGTTCCGTCATCTCGTAAAAATCGCTGTATCTCTCCAATAATCATTGGTACAGCATACGTAGAAAACTTAACATCAAATGATAAGTCAAATTTATCAACGGATTTTAACAAACCAATACATCCAATTTGAAATAAATCTTCTGGTTCGTATCCCCGGTTGATAAATCGTTGTACTACAGACCAAACCAGCCTCATATTGGTCTGTACCAATGTATCTCTGGCCCCTTGATCTCCATGTTGACTTCTGTAAATCAATTCTTTTAATTCTTGATCCTTTAAATGCACTTTACCAGTGTCCTTTTTCACCTCTATGTCCATAGGCGCATCTCCTTAATTGCATAGAGCGTTGCTTTTTGACAAATACTTCGTCAAATGTATTGTGGTGCCGTAGCCTTCACCAGAGATGACTTCAACTTCATCCATGAAGTTTTCCATAATTGTGAACCCCATACCTGAACGCTCTAATTCAGGTTTTGTTGTAAATAGAGGCTGTCTAGCTTCCTCTAAATCTGTTATTCCAATTCCTTTATCTCGAATGGTAAGTCTTACTGTACCATCTTCTAGTACCACTGAAATATAAACCATTCCTTCCGGATCGCTTTCATAACCGTGGATGATAGCATTTGTAACAGCCTCTGAAACAACAGTTTTAATCTCAGTCAATTCTTCCATTGTGGGATCGAGCTGTGCAATAAACGAAGCAACTGTGACACGTGCAAAAGACTCGTTTTGACTTAATGCCGAAAACTGCAAATGCATCTCATTCTTCATTTATGCCACCCCCAATGTTGCAAGAGCTCGTTCTTCATCGGCTTCCAAACGAACGATTTTAAACAAACCCGACATTTCAAATAACCGTTTTACAGCAGGCGAAATGGCACAAACAACCATTTCTCCGCCCAAGCTTTTGATATGCTTGTATCGACCTAATATAACACCAAGACCTGAGCTGTCCATGAAGCTTAATTGTTCCATGTTTAAAACAATATGATGAATACCGTTTTTTTCTACCATGTTTGTTACTTGCGTACGTAGCTCTTCAGCAGTATGATGATCTAGCTCTCCTTCTAGCCGGATACATAGAACATCGCTTTTCACTTCCATGCTAATTGAAAGGCTCACTCTTACTTCCTCCTTTATAGGCGCACAGCGCGGAAAGTATAGGAACATCTTTCGCTTAACAGATTCTTTATTCCTTCTTAACGACAAAAGAAGTGCTTTTTCGTAGGAAACATCCAATTTTCTTAAACAATAAACAGGGAACATCTAAGCGACATCAAGTCGCTTAGATGTTATTGAGACTTGGAAAACAAGCTAATGGTTCTTTTAAACAATTCCCACAAACCTGCCTCTGTGATATCCTCGCTTGCCACAAGCGGTTCTTTAGCAATGACTTTATTTCCTGTTTTAACAACCAAGGTACCTAGTACACTTCCCTTTTTAATAGGAGCCTTTACCTTTTCTTCCATCACGATGTCTTCTGTTACCTTTGCGGCATTCTCTCCGCGCTTAAGCAGTAGTGAAACGTTATCGGAGGCAACCAAGTTGACTGTTTGCTTCTTGCCTCGACTTACTTCAAGTTTCGCAATTATTTCATCTTTTTTATACAATTTCTTTGTTGTATATTGACTAAATGCATAATCAAGTAGCTTTGTTACTTGTGCATTTCTCTCTTTTGATGTAGGCGCTCCCATAACAACAGCAATTGCGCGCATACCATTTTTTTCTGCTGATGCTGTTAAACAGTATCTTGCTTCTGTTGTAAAACCTGTTTTGACACCATCTACACCTGGATAAAAACGAACTAGTTTATTTGTATTGACAAGCCAAAATTTCTTTTCTGTGCTTTCTCGTAAATAATCTTCATACTTTCCTGTATATTGACGAATAAGTGGATATTTCATCAATTCTCTCGCCATCACAGCCATATCGTATGCAGTAGAGTAGTGATCTTTTGCAGGCAAACCAGTTGGATTTTGAAACTGGGTATTCTTAAGCCCTAAACCCTTCGCTTTCTTGTTCATCATATTCACAAAGTCTTCCATAGAACCGGCAATATGTTCCGCCATAGCTACAGATGCATCATTGCCTGAGGCAATTGCAATACCTTTTAGCATTTCGTCCACGGTCATCTCTTCACCTGGCTCAAGAAAGATTTGCGAGCCTCCCATAGATGCAGCAAATTCACTGGTACGTATTTTATCAGTAAGTTTCAGCTTGCCGCCTTCAATTTGTTCCATAATGAGCAACATGGTCATAATTTTTGTCATACTGGCAGGCGGTAATTTTTCGTTTCCCTGCTTTTCAAATAATACCTGCCCTGTATCTTGCTCCAGTAATACAGCGGAGGATACATTGTCTACAAGGTTTGGAGAAGTTGGTTTTTGAGAAGTGTTTTCAGATTGCGCAAACCCCGACTGAGTTGGGAACAATAGGGCAAAACATACGAAAATACCGAAGAGTCTTTTCATCAATATACCTCCAATCAATATCAATCCTATTCTTTCCAAAAGACACATTTATATACCTGTTTTTTCCTTTAAATATAAATAAGACCGATGCAAATACCGGCCTTATTTTATGAATATAGTAGCACTCATATAAATTATTTCACTATATATGCTTTTAACGAGAAGAAGCATTCGTATCTAAAATAGACTTTTTAACAGAAACACTTTCTGCAATGCGCCATATGCCATGCTCTTTAGCAAACACTTGTATAAAACAATTTTCACCGTTGCGCTGAAGACTCGTTTCTTGCTTTACTTTATATAAAGCTTCTACATAGCGTACTTGCACGTTATGGGCCCCAAAGTGTGAAATGTATTTAGATAAACGAGGTATATACTGCATGGCTTGCGGAAAAGACAGCTCTTGCTCCGTAACTAAGGATGCTTCTGTTATATTAAAGATTGTATTTTTGTCTTTAGGGCTATGAATGAATAGCACCTCATTTTGCATCGCTTTTGTCCATAAGCTTGCATATTGCAAATAATCATGTGTATTCAAATATCTCATTTCCTTCTCAATAATAAGAGGGGGTGTTAACTCCTTTGCGGCAACAGGAATAGTAAACCATGTACAAATAGCTACTGTAAGTACCAATCGAATCATCATTTCTTCGTCCTTTCTTCACATACTATCCAAAGTATGGAAGAAAATCGGAGTAATTATACTGACCTCTATATACAAAAACAGACTCTTTAGAAGACGGTATTTCTTTTGTCTTCTAAAGAGTCTGTTATAATACACGTTCGAATAATTCTACAACCATTCGCATTTCTTCATCGCTCCACTGTGCAAACCGTTCTTTATAGTACTGCTTTCGCCGCTCTTCTAGCTCACGTGCCACTCCTTTACCTTTTTCCGTAATCTCCAAATACACAATTCGACGATCTGAATCAGAGCGCTTACGAATGACAAGTTCTTTACGAACGAGACGATCTGTTACTGCTGTAATGTGGCTAGAGGTTACATTTACTTCACTTGCAATTTGAGATGCCATTTGCGGACTTTTTGTATACAAAGCACGCAGAACCGAAAATTCATTCCATGGCATGTACTCATCAAACAATTCATTAATATCCTGTTGCAACATACGAAACATTTGGCGAAAAGACGCCGACAGATGTAAAATGAGTGCTTCTCGATCTTCTCTCACGGTTCTCGTTCCTTTTATATGTATTTTAGACTTATTATAATGGATTTCCTGTACGAATTGTATCCTTTCTTTCACTACTTGTTTGATTTTTGTATATAGGCCTATCATAAACATTATTTACTAAATACTGAGAAATTGTCCAAGTTGTTATCCATATATAATATATAAGCATCTTTATTCGTTTTATACAAACTATAAAAGGATGGTGGGTACAATGCATTACGGTCCCGGCTTATATCCGGATTATCGACACATGAAAGATTCACAGTTAACATTACAAGGAGAAGGCACTGTTACTGTAAAACCTGATGTTGTTGTAATAACACTCGGCATCTCTACAGAAAACGAGAATGTTACTGCAGCGCAGGCTGAAAATGCCCAAAAATCAGCTGCTCTTTTACAAGCATTACAACAGCTAGGGATTCAATCTGAAGAAATTCAAACCATTTCCTATACAATTACACCAGAATATAACTACATAGATGGAAAAGCCCTTCTCCGTGGATATCGGATTGAACATCTGTATGAAATCACAGTCTTGAATGTACAAAAAGCCGGTGAAGTATATGCTGAGGCTGTGGAAGCAGGCGCTAACATTGCAAGGGGACTTTCTTTTCGCATTTCTAATCCAGAACCGTACTATAAGCAAGCTCTTACACTTGCTATTCAACAAGCACAAGAAAAAGCAAAAACAGTTGCAGGTGCACTAGGTGTAAATGTAAATCCCGTTCCCTTCACTGTAACAGAAGAATCGAATAGTCCTTCCCAAGAGCTGACCTTTTCTGCTAAAGCAACTCCTTCAATCGAGCCAGGTATGTTGAGCATTAGAGCTACTGTTACAACAGTATTTGCCTATATATAACTTGTGCGTTTTTTGGTATAATAATAAACGGTGAGCCCTTTTTGGGTGTCACGGGTGGGAGAGGGATTTTGTTTATAAAGAAGGTCAAATATGAAAGGACTGTTGGAACGTATATTTCATTTACGCTCTCACGAAACATCGTCTAAACAGGAGCTACTAGCAGGCACAACTTCATTTTTTACAATTGTGTATATTATGGTCGTAAATGCTGCCATTTTAGCAGATGCCGGCATTCCGCTTGAGGCGGGCATTCTGGCAACTGTTTTCACTTCATTTGTCGGATGTCTGATTATGGCTTTTCGAGCGAACGCTCCAATCATTCTTGTACCTGGCATGGGAGTAAATGCATTTTTTACATTTACTATTGTTCACGGTATGGGACTAAGTTGGCAGGAAGCACTAGGCGCTGTTTTTATGTCGGGAGTTTTATTTGCTATAACAGCTTTTACACCACTTGCAAAAATTTTGTCCGATACAATTCCCAAATCACTTAAAGAAGCCATTACGGTAGGTATTGGGGTATTTTTAGCGTTTATCGGTTTACAAAAGGGCGGTTTAGTCGTAGCAAATACAAATACAGCTGTTGCCATGGGAGACTTACACGATCCCCACGTCATCGCAACTACTTTAACTTTAGTGATTGCGGTTATCTTATTTATTCGGAATATCAAAGGCAACTTTTTATTGACGATTGCAATTGGCACAATAATTGCGTGGGTATTTGGTATTTTGGAAAGTGAACGTTCTACTTTTTCGATAAGTGACTATGCTTCCGTATTTGGAGCTATGTCTTTTGCCCGTATTGCAGACTTAACCTTTTGGATGGCAACATTCTCTTTAAGTATGGTACTTATTTTTGAGAATATGGGATTGCTGCATGGTATGCTAGAAAAGAAAGAAAAGTTTACAAAGGCCTATCAAGCAAACGCACTATCAGTTTTAACATGTGGTCTACTTGGTACAAGTCCTACTGTTTCTACCGTGGAAAGTGCGGCTGGTATTACAGCTGGTGGCAAAACTGGTTTAACCGCATTAACGACAGGCGTGCTGTTCTTGCTTTCTTTGCTTGTATTACCTTTTGTTCAAATTATTCCCGATAATGCAATTGCTCCAATTTTGATTATTATTGGGGGATTAATGATGACAAACATGCAACAGATTAATTTGCAGGACTTTTCTGAAGGCTTTCCTGCATTCCTGATTATTGTAATGATTCCGCTGACTTACAGTATTGCTGATGGAATTGCCTTTGGATTTATCGCATACCCAATTTTAAAATTGGCTCTTGGTAAAAAAAGCGAAGTAAATAGACCGCTGTATGTGATTGCCTCTCTATTTTTACTTACATTTGTATTGCATGCGCTGACGTAAGAAAAGTGCATATAGGTTGTTCATAAAGTTTATAAATTCTCCATAAAGAAGACCGTCAGGATATCCTGACGGTCTTCTTTGATTATTTTGTAACGATGTCATGTACCAATTTCGGCTCTGCAACATGTTCTTTTGAAATTTTAATGTTGTCATAAATCATTTGCTTTACTTTTTCAACATCTTCTGTATTAGCGTGAATTGTTACTAAGGATTCACCCTTTTTAACAACTTCACCGACTTTTTTACGAAGCATCAATCCGACAGCCAAATCAATTTCCGATTCCTTCGTTGCACGACCTGCACCTAGCAGCATCGCTGCTGTACCAATCTCATCCGCAATAATTTCTGATACGTAACCATCTTCCTTGGCTTCTACCTCAATGATATACTTCGCTTGTGGCAATTGATTAGGGTTGTCTACCACAGATGCATCTCCACCCTGTGCTGATAGGAATGTTTTAAACGCTTCAAGTGCTTTTCCATTTTCCATCACTTCTAGCAGCTTTTCACGAGCATCTTCTAATGAAGAAGCTTTTCCTGCTAAGAAAACCATTTGGCTGCCCAATGTTAAACATAATTCCTCTAAATCTTTTGGACCTTTACCTTGTAGTGTATCAATCGCTTCTTTTACTTCTAATGCGTTTCCGATAGCAAAACCGAGTGGCTGACTCATATCAGATATAACAGCCATCGTGTTGCGACCTACGTTGTTGCCAATGCGAACCATTGCTTGCGCTAATGCCTTTGCATCCTCTGTAGTTTTCATAAACGCACCCGCGCCTGTTTTTACATCAAGTACAATTGCATCCGCACCTGCCGCAATTTTCTTACTCATGATAGAGCTAGCGATGAGTGGAATAGAATCCACCGTAGCTGTCACATCACGAAGCGCATAAAGCTTTTTATCAGCAGGTGTTAAGTTTCCACTTTGACCGATAACAGCAATTTTATTTTTGTTTACAAGATCAATAAATTCTTGATTCTCAATTTCAACATGGAAGCCGGGTACAGCTTCTAATTTATCAATTGTTCCTCCTGTGTGACCCAAGCCGCGTCCTGACATTTTTGCCACAGGTACGTCAAGTGCTGCAACAAGCGGGCCAAGTACAAGTGTTGTTGTATCGCCTACCCCCCCTGTAGAGTGCTTATCTACTTTGATACCCTCAATTGCTGATAAATCAATAGTATCTCCACTGTTTACCATTGCCATTGTTAAATCCGCACGCTCTTGATCTGTCATGTCTTTAAAGAATACAGCCATTGCGAAGGCACTCATTTGATAATCAGGAATATCACCTTTTGTATAACCTGTAATAATGAAATTAATTTCTTCTGTTGTTAATGCTTGACCATCACGTTTTTTTGCAATTAGATCTACCATTCTCATCGTCATTCACCTCTTATTTCATTTCGCTTACTAATTCTTTAACAAGAGCCAAGAAATTCGCTTTCACGCGCTCCGTGGTTTCAATTACTTCACCATGATGGAGCGGCTGTTCTAAAATACCTGCTGCCATATTGGAAATACAAGAAATACCAAGAACCTTCATTCCTGCATGACGAGCTACAATTACTTCTGGTACAGTAGACATGCCCACTGCATCTGCACCAAGTGTACGGAACATACGAATCTCAGCAGGTGTCTCATATGTAGGACCCGTAACAGCTAAGTACACACCTTCTTGTACCGACATATGTAAACGCGCTGCTGCATTCTTCGCTAAATGGCGAAGCTCTTTGCAATACGCTTCTGACATATCAGGGAAACGTACACCGAATGCCGCTTCATTAGGACCAATTAACGGATTTGTACCCATGAAATTGATATGATCAGATAAAATCATTAAATCTCCTGGAGCAAATGATGTATTTACACCACCAGCTGCATTTGTGACAATTAACTTTTCTACTCCCATCGCTTTCATAACCCGAACAGGGAATGTGACTTTTTGCATATCATATCCCTCATAATAATGAAAGCGTCCTTGCATAGCCACAACTGGAACACCGCGCAAGGTTCCAAATACAAGTTGTCCTGCATGACCTTCTACTGTAGACACAGGAAACTCAGGAATTTCCTCATATGGTACTTTGACTGCAGATTCAATCTCATCAGCCAATACCCCTAATCCTGAACCCAAAATTAAACCTACAACAGGTACAGTTCCATACTTTTTCTTTAAATATGCTGCCGCTGTTTCAATATGCTCTCTCATTTTATCTCCCCCTATTGTAAATCTTTTAAGAAGCTTTCTCCGTACTGTGGCATTTTGACACCAAAGTTTTCTGCTACTGTGGCACCCACATCAGCAAAAGTACGACGAACCGAAATTTCCTTGCCACCCTTCATAGATGGACTATATGCTAATAAAGGAACATACTCACGTGTATGATCGGTTCCAGGATGAACAGGATCGTTACCATGATCAGCTGTAATTAACAGCAAATCATCATCATTTAGCTTGTTTAGTACCTCAGCCAAACGTGTATCATATTCTTCTAACGCTTCACCGTAGCCCTGTGGATCGCGGCGATGTCCGAACAACGCATCAAAGTCTACAAGATTTACAAAGCTTAAGCCTTTAAAATCCATATGAAGGGTATCTATTAATTTGTCCATACCATCCATATTAGATTTTGTGCGGAGTGCTTTGGTAACGCCCTCATTATCATAAATATCGGAAATCTTTCCAATTGCGATTACATCATAACCACCGTCCTGTAACTCATTCATAACAGTTCTACCAAACGGCTTCAGTGCATAATCATGTCGGTTTGCTGTACGTTTAAATGCACCCGGCTCTCCAACAAACGGACGAGCAATAATACGACCAACCATATATTTCTCATCTAAGGTAAGCTCCCGAGCAATCTTACAAATCTTATATAATTCTTCAAGTGGTACAATTTCTTCATGTGCAGCAATTTGTAACACACTATCGGCAGATGTGTACACGATTAAGTCGCCTGTTTCCATATGCTCCTTGCCAAGCTCATCTAAAATCTCCGTACCGGATGCGGGTTTATTCCCAATAATTTTTCTTCCAGATTGCTTCTCTAATTCATCTAGTAACTCTTTTGGAAAACCATCGGGAAATACACGAAATGGCGTATCAATGTAAAGGCCCATAATCTCCCAATGACCCGTCATCGTATCTTTACCTGCTGACTTTTCTTCCATCTTTGTATAGCATGCTAATGGTTGCGCGGTACGCTCAACACCTTTAACAGTGCCAATATTACCAAGCCCTAATTTAGCCATATTTGGCATATGTAATCCATTCATGTGTTCAGCAATATGTCCCAGTGTGTTGGCACCCTTATCTCCGTATTTTTCAGCATCAGGTGCCTCTCCTATGCCAACGGAGTCCATTACGATTAAAAAGATACGTTTGTATGTATTCATTTATGCGTCCCTCCTGTTTTTAGTTAGTATGTACGAAACTGCCAAATAGTTACTCAATTTTTTAAGTCAGATGTCAGACATCATCTACTTATATCATATCATGTTTACGCTTTCTTTTACACCGCTTTTTAAGTATATTCACAACAATTTTGACTTGCTTATTATAACGCATTGCTTACTGTCAGACAAATAAGAGAGACGTATAAAAGGAAAACCGTCTCTTATTTGCGCTGATTTCGTAAAAATTCCTCAATACCTGAAGCAATTCCTATTGCTGCTTTTCTTTTAAAATCATCTTGAATCAGTAATTTCATATCTTCTTTATTAGTCAAATATCCTATTTCTACTAACACTGAGGGTACAAGTGTTTCACGAAGTACTTTGTAATTCCCAAACTTTATATAACGAAGCGGCATATCAGTTTCTTTTGTGTGATGATATCCAATTTTTTCAGCTAGCTGCTTATCACGAAACGGGATAAAATAATACACCTCGGCTCCTCTGACATTACTATCATTAAAGCCGTTAGCATGTATGCTAATAAATACATCTGCATGCTTTTTTCTACTCAGTTTAGGTCGACATGCTAAGTCTTGTACGTATCCCCCTTCATCACAAAGTTTATCCCCTTCCCGTGTCATATAAACTGTATAACCTTTATTTTGCAGTTCAGTGCGTACATATTGTGAAACCCCTAAGACAATATCCTTTTCAAGCACACCATCTTTTTCAAATCCTGGATAAATTCCACCGTGTCCGGGATCTAATACGATAACAACTTTCTTTTCTTCATACCAACGCCACACTATTATCAATATAAGTACGAAAATTAAACCAACACCTATGTGTTTGTATTTCCGCATTGCTCCCCACCTTTCTGCTTAACATTCTTGCTGCGATGTCCAATACGGAATACATTCGCTCTCCTACACAAAAAACCTTCACAATTGTGAAGGTTTACTGTACTTGCACTTTTTGTTCTGTGTGTTCGTGGATATCTCCTTTTTCCACGTGCACTTTTACAATATAAGTGCCAGCTGCTTTGAAAATAGGTGCTGCCACATATTCCCCTTTAACACTTTCTGTGGCACGCACGTATTCGTGTTTTTCATTACCTTCTTGCCAAATTTCAAATTGGACATTGGCAGCTGTTAATGCAGCGTTTTTTTGCGTAATATGGGCCTTTATATCAGCTGATTGACCCGTTACCAATTTATCGGCCATAAAGTGGATAGACACATCGCTATTACCGTGCTCATGCACATGCCCTTGCTGAGTTTCTTCTGTAGTTCCTACTTGTACCTGTACCTTCGGCATTACATGCATATCCTTTGCATTCGTATGCGCTACTATATTGTACATACCAGCTTCCAAAAAGGTTTTGTCTATTGTGTACATACCTTGTTTGTATGTAGCAGCAATCATGTCGTGCTTTTCAGAGCCCTCTTTCCATATCTCAAATTTAACTTCAGCATCATCAATAGTTTTCCCATCTTGCGTAACAATGGCCTGAATTTCAGTAGAAGTATTCGGCAAAACTTGTTCAGGTTTCGTTTTCACCTCTACCTTTACCTCTTTTGGTATCTCATTTGTCACGTTATTTTTGCTCTCATCTTTGCCACAAGCGGTCAAAACTAGCATCAAACTTATTGCTATAATTAGTTTTTTCACGTCATCGTCCTCCTCTATCAACAAGTATAGCCCGTTATGAAAATCTGTCTACTGCCCAAGTAGCTTAGAATTGGAAATTAAATGCGAACAATTTGTGAGGAAATTGTGAAGAGCGTAGGTTTCCCTACGCTCTTGGATGAAACTGCTTATATACATCTTTTAAACGAACCTTAGACACATGTGTATAAATTTGCGTAGTAGAAATATCAGCATGTCCTAACATTTCCTGTACTGCTCGTAAATCAGCGCCATTCTCAAGCAAATGGGTTGCAAAGGAATGACGAAGGGTATGAGGTGTTAAATCTTTTTGAATGTTAGCCTTTTGAGCAAGTTTCTTTAAAATCTTCCAAAATCCTTGTCTCGTCAAGCGATTACCTTGATGATTTAAAAACAAAGCATTTGTAGTATGTCTTCCCAACAAGCTAGTTCTCCCTCGTTCTATGTATGTAGATATAGCCTCCGTAGCTAAGCGACCAAGCGGGATAATACGCTCTTTATTTCCTTTGCCAACACAACGCACAAATCCCATTGTAATATGTACATCAGCCAAATCCAAATTAATAAGCTCGGACACACGAAGTCCTGTGGCATATAACAACTCAAGCATAGCCTTGTCTCGAATTCCAAATGGTGTATGGTCAGGCGCCTGCAAGAGGCCTTCGACTTCTACAACAGATAATACTTTGGGCAGTTTTCGCTCCGCTTGCGGCGTTTCAATATGAACAGACGGATCATGTTCTGCAATATGCTCGCGTAGCATAAATTGATGAAACGAACGAATAGAAGCAATATGACGCGCCAATGTTTTTGAAGATTTACTCTGCATCTTTAAGTGATGCAAAAATGCGACAATATGAGATCGTTGCACTTCTTGCCAGGATACAATCTGCTCTACTTTTTGAACATATTGTATATATCCCTTTAAATCACGCTCGTAAGCGACAATTGTATTTTGTGCCAAACCTTTTTCCACAATCATATAATGAATAAAATCTTGTAAAGCATCTTTCAATGGTCTCTACTCCCCGTTTTCATAAAAGAAAATCACCCGACTCACCCAACCGTCAGAAGGTGTCCCGGAAACTTGTTCTACGGATTCGTTCTGTGGCTGTTTGTAACGGTGATAGTTTTGATATTCCTCATTTATCCATAGTATAGCGAAATAAAACATAATCGTACAACCCATAAATAAGATGAATACTTTGATTACATCAAATAATACACTCATTACCTTACGCATACCCATGCCTCCATATGTTTAGTATATCAACTAGTATCAGACCAAATCCCACTTCCTGACGAGCCGCACGGAGATGTACAAGTGGGCGAGTAACGTCTGCAAATACCTAATCGATTCAACTTCCATCAGCAACACTGCTGATGCAAACACTTTGTTTTATTACAACATATGCCAAGCCTAGTTGGCTTTATACATGGTAGGTATGCAAAAAACCTCTTTCTGATCAGAAAGAGGTTTTATTCATAAATATTTTGACAAGAACGACAAATGCCATGAAATGTCAATCGATGATCTTTGACTTTAAATTTCCAATTTGCTTCAACTTTTTTTTCAACTTCTCCAAGAAGGTCTTCTTGTATTTCTTCGACCGAACCGCATTCGGTACAAATAAGATGGTGATGGAATCTAGATGCTCCTTCTTGACGAAGATCGTAGCGTGAGACACCGTCACCAAAATTGATTTTGTCAACGATCTTTAATTCGGTTAATAACTCCAGTGTACGATATACAGTCGCAAGTCCAATTTCAGGCGATTTTTCTTTTACAAGGAGGTACACATCTTCCGCGCTTAAATGATCTTCTTCATTTTCAAGAAGCACACGTACAGTTGCTTCACGCTGAGGTGTTAATTTATAGCTCGCCGCATGCAGCTGCTTCTTAATTCGTTCTATTCTTTCTTCCATTCCGTACTTCCCTCCTCGCCACTCTTACACCATTATATCAAAAGAAGAGGGGGTGTCAAAACAAAATATACAAGTAGCAAGCGTTTGTTGTTTCTTCTTCATTTTTATTCGTTATTTCTTTTGAATACCTTCTATAATTCCCTTCATAAACACAGGAGAAACATAAGCTTCGACAGCAGATGCCCCCACTAAGATGCAACCTATAACTAAGAAAATACCTGTATATTTCACTAACACCGGCAAAAGAGGCTCATGCATTCGTCTAATAAATTGATGTCTAATCATACGAAGAGAAAAACCGGCAGCCGCGACGGTCATAAATAAAAATACAGGCATAATAACTAAGTTTTGAGGTAGTACCGCTACAAATGCTAATAAAAAGCCATTCCAGCCCAACTGACTGACCAAAAAGCCAACCGTAAATCCAACTACCACACCTTTTAAAAACAACAAAATAAAGATAAGAGGAAGCCCAATGACCGATACACCAAGTAGCCATATAAAGCCAATGTATTTTAAATGTGAAAAATAACTCTCTTTAAACACTTCCACTGCACTTACAAATTTACCTTCTGAGACTTGTCCAAAGAAACGACTTAAATAAAAATAAAGATCTTGCTTTTGACCTTCCTGCAGACTATTCACCAGTACAGCGCCAAATATTACTCCCATTAGCAACAAAACAGAGACAAACACGTATAAAGACGAATGCTCCTGTACATGTACAGCTACCTTGTCTTGCCAAGTTTTATGCAACATCGATCCCTCTCTCTCTCTTTTATCCCTATCACTTTTTGATTTCTAAGAGATTCTTATAGAGTATATGAGACAGACCTTGCAAAATATGTTACAAACTTCTATTTAAAAGAATAGATAAACTTGCACATCATTCTTTTTGCGCTTACATCTTTGTCAATTCTTTTAGCTGCAAATATTGAATGGCGAGAATGGTTTTAGCATCATGAATGCGTTCTTCACGAATAAGCGCCAGCGCCTCATCTATCGTAAGCTCCATTAATGTAACGAACTCATCTTCGTCTAGTGCCGCTTTTTCCTCAAGTTTCTTTAGACCTTTTGCTTCATATAAATATACTATTTCATCAGCAAATCCTGGTGATGTGTAAAAGGAAATCAACAGCTCCATCTGATCACAAGCGTATCCAGTTTCTTCTTCTAACTCTCTTACTGCTGTATCGACAGGAGCCTCTCCTGCTTCTAGCTTTCCCGCTGGAATCTCTATCAGATGCTTTTCCATCGCTTTTCGATACTGCTCTACAAAAATGATTTTCCCTTCTTCGTTCACAGCAATTACGGCTACTGCTCCAGGATGTTTGACCAATTCTCGTTTACTAACTGCACCGTTCGGTAGTGTTACATCATCTACTTGCACAGAAATTACCCGCCCTGTGTAAATAGGGGTGGTATGTATTGTTTTTTCTTCAAATCCACTCATATTTGCTTCCTCCTTGTTCTATGTCAACAAAAGCCTACATACATTTTACCACATTTAACCTAGGAGGAAGTTTATGGACATATATTCGTATAAAAGACGAGTAGTATTGATTGGAACAGCAATAGAGATTTGCAGTTTCTTGCGAAAATATCAGGGAGAGCATACACTGATGACAGAGTGGTTAGATAACACTCTATATACACATCATCAACATAGCCATAGTAGTAAGGAGGATTTAGAATGCAAAAACGACAGCTCGGTACATCAGAATTATGGGTTAGTGAAGTCGGATTAGGCTGTATGTCGCTTGGCACAGAGAAGCAGAAAGCGCTCCGTATTATTGATACAGCAATTGAACAAGGCATTAACTTTTTAGATACAGCGGATTTATATGATTACGGCATGAATGAAGAGATTATAGGCACGGCTTTGAAAGGTAAACGAGATCAAATTATATTGGCCACAAAAGTGGGAAATCGGTGGAAGGAAGACAAAAATGGTTGGTTCTGGGACCCATCTAAAGCATATATAAAAGAGCAAGTTAAAAGCAGCTTGCAACGATTAGGTACAGATTATATTGATTTATATCAGCTACATGGTGGCACAATTGAAGATTACATAGATGAAACGATCGAAGCGTTTGAAGAATTACAACAAGAAGGCTGGATTCGGTATTACGGTATTTCTTCCATTCGCCCCAATGTGATAAAAGAATATGTATCACGTTCGAATATTGTCAGCGTGTTAATGGAATACAGCCTGCTCAACCGCCGTCCTGAAGAACTGTTTCCTCTATTGACCGAACATAACATCAGTGTAATTGCACGAGGTCCTCTGGCGAAAGGCTTATTAACAAATAGCGGTGCGCAAAGAATCAAGGAATCCGGCTATTTATCATATAGCACTGAAGAATTACAAGAAATACTGCCCCACATCCACAACCTAACTGGAAATCGATCAGTTGGAGAAGTAGCTTTACGCTATTGTCTTCATCAACCTGTTGTAGCTTCCGTAATTCCAGGTGCAAGCTCAGTGATGCAGGTACAAGAAAACACGCATCTCGGTGCACCGTTGACAGCTATAGAATATAAACAATTACAACAGCTGACAAAGCAAGATATATATACTTTACATAGAGATTGAACTCTCTAAGAAAGAGGATTATCTCAAATGATAAAGCTTGCCACTTGGCAAGCTTTATTCCATTATGTCATATTTCTCAGGATTTGTTCCTACACGTTTATTTTCATTTAATGCATCAATTCGTTTCATATCTTCATGAGAGATCATAAAATCAAAAATTTGACTATTTTCTCGTATCCGCTCTGGTGTTACAGATTTTGGAATAGTCACAATATCACTTTGTATATCCCAGCGCAATATAATTTGGGCGGGTGTTTTACCATACTTCTCAGCTAACTCACGTATAAGCGGATGCAAAAAAATTGCTCCACCTTTCATTAAAGGACTCCACGCTTCCATTTGAATATCACGCTGCGAACAGAATTGACGCAATTCCAACTGTGAAAGCATGGGGTGCAATTCTACTTGATTGACCATAGGTTTGATTTCACAATTGGCCAACAACTCTTCTAAATGATGGATATGAAAATTGGATACACCAATTGCTCGTACTCTTCCATCTCGATACAATCTCTCCATAGCACGATATGTATCTACATATTTCCCTTTTACAGGCCAATGCACCAAATATAGATCTATATAGTCTGTACCAAGTTTACGTAAACTCTCATCAAACGCTCGCAATGTAGATTCATAACCTTGGTCAGCATTCCAGAGCTTTGTGGTTAGAAACACATCGTTTCGTGCCACACCAGATTCGCGCAATGCTTCTCCTACACCGCTCTCATTCTCATAAATAGCCGCTGTATCAATTGCACGATACCCCACTTCTAAAGCAGTGCGCACAGCTGTTTTGACTTCATTACCTTCTTGTGCTTTATATACACCAAGACCAAGCCAGGGCATATCAACACCATTGCTTAACTTAGTTGTAGATTCGATAGCATGCATAATAGTCCCTCTTTCATCACAATATACGTACAGATTGTTGTTCCATTTTCTCATATTACTGCTTTTATATCAAAAACTATCCTTATACATATATGAAATGAAGAAAAACCAAAGCGCTTATACTTTGGTTTTTTCTTTTTTAGAAATCGAAGTTGTCAGGATCAGGACCTACTCGGCGATTTTCATTCAATGCGTCGATTTTTTCCATATCTTCTGCAGATAATTCAAAATCAAAAATATCACAGTTCTCTTGGATACGAGATGGTGTTACGGATTTTGGAATGGTAATAATACCGCTTTGCACATCCCAGCGCAGTACAATTTGTGCAGGGGTTTTACCGTATTTTTCGGCAAGCTGTGCAATCACTTCATTTTCAAAAATTTCACCGCCCTGCATAAGCGGACTCCATGCTTCTACAGCAATACCATGCTCACGACAAAACGCACGAATTTCTGTTTGTGCAAGTTTTGGATGTAACTCAATTTGATTCACCATCGGTTTCACTTTCGCATTATTCATTACATCTTCTAAATGGTGAATATGAAAGTTCGACACCCCGATTGACCGCACTCTTCCATCTTCATATAACTTTTCTAGAGCACGATATGTATCCACATACTTCCCTTTTACAGGCCAGTGTACCAAATATAAATCTACATAATCCAAACCAAGTTTTTGTAAGCTAGCTTCAAATGCTGCTATTGTGGTTTCGTAGCCTTGATCGCTATTCCAGACTTTTGTTGTAATAAACAACTCCTCACGCGGTACGCCAGATTCACGAATAGCTTCCCCAACCTCAGTTTCGTTCCCATATACTGCAGCTGTATCAATAGCTCGGTATCCGGCGTCTAATGCCGCTTTAACAGCGTTCTTTAATTGTTCTTTTTCGGTAACCTTCCAAACACCTAAGCCCAAAACCGGCATGCTTACACCATTATGTAATGTTACTGTTGGAATCATGATATCCCTCCTAAAAATAAAATCCTTCTTTGCCATTTAATCAATATTTAGAACACAAAGTCAACGAAAGTGAACTTTACCTTTACTTAAAATCTTTCCAAGACAAGTTACTTTCTGAAAATAACTCTTCAAATGTTTTATTCTTTTCTTTTTCTTTCGCTTCACGCTGTTTGCGCTCTATTTCAGCAATGCGTTCTTGTTCCAATTTTTCCGTTAATCTTTTTTGTTTTCCCTTTAACTTTTGAATCAAATCATCATTTAATCTGTCCTTTACATGTATCGCTTGCGATTCATTGTGAGCTGTTGTTAACTTCTGTTGTTTTTTCTTTTTCATTTCAATCACCCTCCCTATCAAAATCAATGTTCATTTTCCCATATACTTACTCGAATATCAAACGATATAAGTACAACATGTTTTACATACCTTTTCTCCATATACACTACTTTTGAAACTTTATTCCATAAACTTTATTAACTATTAGAAAAAATTTTGTAAATATTTATAAAAGAACGAAAATTATGTGGTTTAATCCCTATAAATCTATTAAAATAAATGTCGTATGATGTCAAACTAATAAGTAGGGGGAATAAACTACATGTGGAAAAAGGTCATTCCGGTTGCCGCATTAACGAGCGCATTAGCTGTCTCTACAGCAATGGCCGCGCCAGCCAATCAAAATAATGAATCAGATCACCGAAACATTGACGTTCAGTTATTGGGAATTAATGATTTTCACGGTCAGTTGACCACAATTACGAAAGTAAATGGGAGAGAAGCAGGCGGTGTAGACTACCTAGCAGCTTACCTACGTGAACGCGAAAAACAAAATCCTAATACTCTATTAGTACATGCCGGCGATATGGTTGGGGGGAGCCCTCCTATTTCAGCTTTATTACAAGATGAACCAACGATTAATATTTTAAACACATTAGGCTTTGACATCGGAACATTAGGTAATCATGAATTTGATGAAGGTGTAACAGAATTAAAACGACTTCTTTACGGCGGATATCACGAGAAAACTGGGAATTTTGAAGGTGCAAGCTTCCCATATATTGCAGCAAACGCAGTGGATAAGAAAACAGGTCAACCTCTACTGCCTCCGTTCGCTGTAAAGAATGTAAAAGGTGTAAAAATCGGCTTTATAGGTGTTGTAACAAAAGATACACAAAATATCGTTATGCCCACAATGATTGAAAGCGTGAAATTTACAGATGAAGCGGAAGCAATTAACAAATATGCCAAAGTATTAAAGCGAATGGGAGTTGAAACCATTGTGGTGCTTGCTCACAATCCGGGCGTAACAGATGCATCAGGCAATACGACTGGCGAGATGGTTGATCTTGCGTATAAAACAGATGAGGAAATTGACGTAATCTTCGGTGGTCATAATCACGCCTACGTAAACGGTACAGTTAACGGAAAGCTTTTGGTGCAAGGTAATTCTTACGGCTCTGCTTTTGTAGATGTTGATTTAACGATTGACCGCAAAACAAAAGATGTTGTAGCGAAAAAAGGCGAAGTTGTTACCACATATCGCGATGCAATTCAACCTGATCCGCAAATTAAAGCTATGGTAGAACAATACGCACAGCAGGTTGCTCCACTTGTAAACGAAGTTGTAGGTAAATCGGCGGTTGCTATGAATCGTACGCAAAGCGCGGCAGGAGAATCCGCTCTAGGTAATCTAATTGCTGATGCACAGCGCCTTGCGATGAATGGTGATATCGCATTGATGAATCCAGGTGGTATCCGTAATGACTTAGATGCAGGCGACATTACGTGGGGTGAATTATACAACATTCAACCGTTTGGTAACGAGCTGCGTAAGCTCACGTTAACAGGTAAAGATATTCGTGACATTTTAAATATGCAATGGCAAGTAGGTAAAACACGTATGCTTCAAATTTCAGGAATGACCTATACTTGGGATGCTACCGCACCAATGGGTTCTCGCATTCTGGATATTAAACTATCAAACGGCGAATTGGTAACTGACGAGAAAACATATACGGTTGTGGCAAACGCGTTTATCGCTGCTGGTGGTGATGGATTTACACCATTCACAAGGGCAACAAACATCGTACCAGGTCCAGTGGATTTAGACGCACTTGTAAACTATGTAAAAGTATCCAAAGAACCTATCTCCGCTCAAATTGAAGGACGTATTCAATTGAAAAACTAAGGAAAAAACCGCGAGTATATATCGCGGTTTTTTATATAAGTACAACTAGAAAAACAGACATTCTTTTCAAATGGCAGAGACGAACGAGCGATGTGTAGTTGCGGTTAAGGACTGCCGCGTAAAATCATATGCATAGATGAGCAGTTCTTACACTTTGTTTTTCTGCCGTGTTGAACAAGCAATTTGTTTTTATATAGTTATACTTACAACCATTCTTTAAGCGCTTCTTCCACAATCTGAGATTTCGTTTTGCCAGTCATTTTGGCTCTTTCATCTAAATGAGCAAGTACCTCTTCGCTAATAGAAAAGGTTCTTCTTCGCTTTATAACATCTTGATATATAGGAGGCGGAGACAACGGCTTTGTAAGTAATAGGCGAATCTGTTGTAGTTCTTCATACATAAGGCGTTGGTAATCGACTTGTGTATGCGGGTAAGAAAGCAGATTGGACAAGTGTTGTTCCAGAGGCTCTTTTCCCTCTCCCACAAACACTCTCTTCTTCTTCGTACGATCATATTCGTAGCCAAGCAACCTTAATCTTCTAGACAATGTGTAAGGTGTGAGTCCCACTTGTTTAGCAATAACGGCCAACGATTCTTTTCTATTTAGCCTTTCAATAATCTCTCCTATCCGCACAGCCTCACCTCTTTACCTGCGTTCACATAATACTATTAGGTTCCTGTTGAATTCATATCCGGTTTTAACACACCCCATCTATTAAGGTCCCTCTTTTCATATGAGTTACCCGTTTCCTACAGCAAGTTTTCCCTTTTAGAACATTTTATATATTCCAAAACATATATCTGCTTCATATAAAATATATGCAACATATTAAACAATATTAATATGCTCTGATTCGCTTCTATACGTATTTTTTGGTAAAATAAGGGCGGAGGGATGATACATGAGAAATATCGCACGCATTTTAGCAGTTCTAACTGGAGGAATGCTTGGATTAATCTATTTTTTCACTAATAAGATTATGTATATCAAGAAAAAAACTAACAAAGAAATTTTAATACGCGAAACAAATAAACATTTTACATTAGAGGATTTTGAAAGCCTGCCCAAAGAAGAAGTTTTAATTAGCTCCCCATTCGGATACGGCATACACGCCTACTATATACCAGCCAAGCAAGCTGATAAATATATGATTTTTTGCCATGGGGTGACAGTAAATAAGATAAATTCAATTAAATACAGCAATTTGTTTTTAAAGCGCGGGTTCAATGTAATTATCTATGATCATCGCAGACACGGGAGTTCCGGTGGTAAGACTACCAGTTACGGCTACTATGAAAAACATGATTTAAAAGCCGTAGTGGATTGGGTAAAAATGAAGTTCGGGGCCGATAAACTTATCGGCATTCATGGTGAGTCCATGGGAGCTGCCACACTGCTTCAATACGCTGGTGATATCGAAGATGGGGCTGATTTTTATATTGCTGACTGTCCTTTCTCTGATTTTCGGGCACAGCTGTCTTATCGTTTACACGTAGAATTTAAGCTTCCATCTTGGCCTTTGCTACCTTTAGCTGGTTCACTGTTAAAAATAAGAGATGGCTATCATATTGATGAGGTTTCCCCTATTCGCTGTGTAGACCGTATTAAAAATCCGGTGCTTTTTATTCACAGCAAGCCTGACGACTACATTTTAGCGGCTATGACAGAAGAATTGTATCACCACAAACAAGGTCCTAAGCAACTTTTTTTAGCTGAAAATGGTGCGCATGCATTATCATATGAAGAAAACACAGAAGCATATGAAGAAGCCATTGACAGATTTTTAGCCACATATATAGAAAAATGAGGGACAGCTTATGCGAGCTCGTCCCTCATTACATTCATATGTTCGCCAATCCAAAAAATTGCTTCATCCAAGTTCTGAAATTCTTTTGCTTCGAACGATACTTCATCTTGTAATAACCATATGTCCTTTTGCTCGGTTTGCGTACCGGCAATTGACCAGTGCAGCAAACTGTACGGATGATCATTGTGTAAAAAAGACACCCATGTTCGCTCAGTGGCAACGTTTTTGAGTGTATGCATCGTTTCATTCATGATTTATCACCTTGTTCAATAAAATTGCATGCTCATGTGCAACAGCAATAATAGTATAAATCGTTATAGTATACATTGTAACATGATAAGCTTATATTCCAAACATATATCAAATTACAACACATCTATAAGCAGGATTATGATACTATAGAAATAAGCTTGCAAACACGTACATCGTAGCAATGAAATAATAACGTATAATGGATAAGGAGCGAAAACATGACAAAGGTACAAATAAAAGTAAACGACAACGGCTCTATTCGCATTACCGGTGATGTAGAATTATTAGACGGCGCAGGTAATCCATTTCCTGCAAAGCCTGCTTTTTCTTTGTGTCGCTGTGGTCTTTCCGGTAACATGCCATTTTGTGACGGAGCTCATAAAGGCAAATTCCAATCTGCAGTTCGCGCACCAGAGCAGCCAGCTGACTAAGCTGCATTTCATTGAAAAAAAGGTCTTGCTTGCAAGATCTTTTTTTAATGAGCGACATAAAAACCGAAATATGCTGCACCGATGCATAGTATATAACTACTGAAAATATACCATGACACAATTCTATATTGTTTCTTTTGATATAGCCTCACACATTCAACTTGAAACGTTGAAAACGTTGTAAATGCTCCCATAAACCCTACAGCCAATAACAAGCGCTCCTTTTCTTGTATCCCATAAGACAATAATACCCCCAATAGAAATGAACCAACGAAATTCACAATTAAAGTTCCGTATGGAAAATGAGAACGAGACCTCGTGCGGATTATGTTACCAATGAGAAATCGCAAAACAGCTCCAAGACTCCCCCCAAGTGCCACTAACAGTATATTCATGACACAACCATCGCTTTTTTTGCGACATACAAACCAAGCCAAGCCATATAAAATCCGCCCCATGCGCTCATTGTCATATATACCACCATTAGTAAATACGCTTGATGTTGCCATAAAGTGACCACTTCCATACTAAACGTCGAAAACGTTGTAAACGATCCTACTAAACCTGTTCCAACAGCAGGTGCAACATATGGGTGCATACCAGGTCGCTCAAATATTCGTGCTGTAAGCCACGCCAACAGAAAGCTGCCGCTCATATTCGCAACCCATGTTGCGACAGGAAAACCGAACAGCCAAGGTATATGTACATACAAACTTAGTGCATATCGCAGCAGTGCTCCAACGGCACCAGCTATACCAACTACAATATATTTCACAAATCAACCTCTTCTCTCACACTTTTCTGCTATTCACTATGACCTAAGTATCTATTATTTGTCAATTCGTACTATAAGTTGTTTACATAACAGCAACTACATATCACCAATTTTTCTCTCCTATCCCCCAAAAAAGTTAGTTGTTCAATTTATATGCATATACTTTTTATCTCATATAAAACTTTCAGATTATTATACCTTTTTTCTGTTCATTCTATTTTTTTGTGATATAATAACAAGCAAACAATATCCTTCGGGGTCGGGTGAAATTCCCAACCGGCGGTGATGAAGCTTTTGCTTCTTAGTCCGTGACCCGCTTCGGCGGTGGACCTGGTGCAAATCCGGGACCGACAGTATAGTCTGGATGGGAGAAGGATTCTGTTTTCAATTTTATAGGAGAAGTCTGCCTTTTTACATAAATACAAGCTAAACATTTCTATCTTTAGTAGGGTATGTTTGTACAGTGTTTCTTTTTGCGTGGTCATGACTGCTATATGAACATCGTACTTGTATTTATAGAGAGACACAGCACTGATTGTCTGCAAAAAACGCAGATATAATCGGCTTATTTGTCGTACGCTTTTCTCCTATTTCTGAAAACACACTTCTCAAGCCCCTAAGGACATTCCTTAGGGGCTTTTTATTTTAACGGGAAGGTGGTCTTATGACAGATACAACTTACATGAAATTGGCACTACAGCTCGCATCCGCGACAAATGGACAAACGAATCCCAATCCTATGGTGGGGGCAGTCGTAGTCAAAAATGGTGAAATTGTTGGAGTGGGAGCCCATTTACGGGCAGGTGAGGCGCACGCCGAGGTTCATGCACTACAAATGGCAGGTGAAAAAGCGCAGGGAGCCACATTATATGTGACACTTGAACCATGCAATCACTTTGGTAAAACACCGCCATGCACAGAACAAATTATACAAAGTGGCATTGCACGTGTTGTTATAGCTACGCAAGATAATAACCCTCTTGTTGCAGGCTCTGGTATAAAGAAGCTACAGGAAGCCAGCATTATGGTAGAAACCGGACTATTAGCCGAAGAGGCCAAACAGCTAAATAACATTTTTTTTCATACCATACAACATAAAAAACCTTACGTTACTTTAAAAACAGCAATGAGCCTAGATGGAAAAATTGCTTCTACTACCGGGGAAAGTAAATGGATTACAGGTTCACAAGCACGTATGGATGTTCATCAATACCGTCACCAACATGATGCCATATTAGTTGGAGTAAATACGATTATTGCAGACAATCCTAGTTTGACTACTCGCCTTCCAAATGGTGGTAAAAATCCAATTCGGATTATCCTGGATACCCATTTACGGACGCCCCTTTCGGCTAAAGTTCTGCATGACAACGCGGCACCTACTTGGCTTGTAACCGGGGCTCGCGTCTCTGAAGAACAAATAAGACAATATGAAAGCTACGCTTCAATTCTATCAATGCCCACAGAGAGAATTTCTGTTCCAAACTTATTACAAGTGCTGTATGAACAGGGCATTTCTTCTCTATTTGTTGAAGGTGGATCACAAATACACACTAGTTTTATAGAATCTCATATGTATAATCAGTTAGTCATTTATATGAGCGGACATTTAATAGGTGGGCAGCAAGCACCGACATTTTTTGGCGGAACCGGGTTTTCCTTGCAGGATGCACCTAAATTGTATATTGCCTCTGTTGAGCAAATGGGAGATGATATAAAGCTTATTGCACGTCGAAAGGAGGAAACTTATGTTCACAGGAATTATTGAAGAAATCGGAACGGTAGTACGTATTCAAAAAGATGCGTTAGCCGTTCAAGTCACCATACAAGCCGAGCGTGTCCTTAACGATGTACAACTTGGGGACAGTATCGCTGTAAACGGCGTTTGTTTAACCGTTACTTCATTTACGGATCAATATTTCACTGCAGATATGATGCCTGAAACAGTTAAGGCAACTTCTCTACGCACCTTGCAAGTAGGTTCTTCCGTAAATTTAGAACGTGCAATGGTAGCGAACGGACGCTTTGGTGGACATTTTGTATCAGGACATGTAGACGGCATCGGAACAATTCTTGAAAAACGCACTTTGGCAAACGCTGTATACTATCGCATTTCTCTGCCTGTTCATTTATTGCGGTATTGTATTACAAAAGGATCTATCGCGCTAGATGGGACTAGTTTAACGCTGTTTAAGGTTGATGAATCATCTATTACCGTTTCTTTAATTCCACACACCTTGGATAAATCCGTTCTTGGGAGTAAAGGAATTGGTGATATCGTCAATATAGAGTGTGATCTTGTCGGCAAATATATTGAAAAGTTTATAATATCTCCCGCTCAATCTTCTCTTACGGAAAGCTTTTTGCGGGAAAACGGATTTTACTAGGAGGGATAGCGTATGTTTCACAGCATTGAAGAAGCGTTGGAGGATTTACGCGCCGGTAAAGCGGTAATTGTTTGCGATGATGAAGATCGTGAAAATGAAGGGGATTTTATTGCCTTGGCAGAACATATTACACCGGAAACCGTTAACTTCATGATTACGCATGGACGCGGTCTCGTATGTGTGCCAATTACTGAGGAGCATGCGGCAGCACTGCAGCTTGAACCCATGGTCGCTCATAATACAGATTCACACGGTACAGCCTTTACTGTTAGTATTGATCATATCTCTACAACAACGGGCATCAGCGCTTTTGAGCGTGCCGTGACAATTCGCGCCATGCTACAAGACAGCAAACCAGCAGATTTTAAACGTCCGGGGCATATTTTTCCGCTCATCGCAAAAGCAGGTGGCGTTCTGCGTCGGGCCGGTCATACCGAAGCTGCCGTTGACCTCGCTGTGCTAGCAGGTACATCGCCAGCTGGGGTCATATGCGAAATTATAAACGAAGATGGCTCGATGGCTCGTGTTCCTGACTTGCAAGTCATCGCTAAGACGTTTAACTTGAAAATGATTACCATACAAGATTTAATTGCCTATCGTAGACGACACGAAACATTCGTATCACGTGAAGTAGAAATTCATCTACCAACACAATTTGGTGACTTTCGTGCCATTGGTTATTCTAATTCACTCGATGATAAAGAGCATATTGCTATTATTAAAGGCGAGATTACCTCTGAAACCCCTGTCCTGGTTCGGGTTCATTCAGAATGCTTAACCGGCGATGTATTTCATTCGTTCCGCTGCGATTGCGGACCGCAGCTACATGCTGCGTTGGAGCGAGTTCAGCAAGAAGGCGGCGTACTTCTGTACATGAGGCAAGAAGGGCGTGGCATTGGTCTTTTAAATAAAATGCGTGCCTATAAGTTACAGGAGGAAGGCTATGACACGGTAGAGGCCAATCATAAACTTGGCTTCCCTGCTGATTTACGTGACTACGGCATTGGTGCTCAAATTTTAAAAGATTTAGGTGTTCGTAAAATTCGCCTGCTCACCAACAATCCACGCAAAATTGCAGGCTTGCAAGGATATGATTTGGAAGTTGTAGAACGCGTTCCACTTCAATTTCCTGCCAAAAAGGAAAATGAGGCGTATTTACATACCAAATACGAAAAGCTTGGTCATCTACTACAATTATAAAAGGAGAGAATATGATGATATTTGAAGGTCATTTAGTTGGAACAGGTTTAAAAGTTGCGATTGTTGTATCTCGCTTTAATGAATTTATTACTAGCAAGCTACTTGGCGGCGCCACAGACGCTTTAAAGCGTCACGGCGTTGAAGAAACGGATATTGATATTGCTTGGGTACCTGGGGCATTTGAAATTCCGCTTATCGCGAAAAAATTAGCGACGAGCGGCAAATATGATGCGGTTATTACACTCGGAACTGTTATTCGCGGCGCTACGACGCATTATGATTACGTATGTAATGAAGTTGCAAAAGGCGTTGCCGCCGTGTCTATGCAAACGGATATACCAATTATTTTCGGGGTAGTCACAACGGAGACAATTGAACAAGCGATTGAACGCGCAGGCACAAAAGCCGGCAACAAAGGGTGGGAATCAGCTGTTGCCGCTATTGAAATGGCTAACTTAAACAGAGAACTTAAAGCAATTGCTGTAACAATATAAATAAAAAAATTTGCGCTTCTAAAAGCGCAAGTTTTTTTATTTATAAGGCACATTCTTCAATTTCAAATCCTAGGTCAGCAATCATATTCCAATCATCTGTAGGTTCTTGTCCTGCGGTTGTTAAGTAGTCTCCTACAAAGATAGAATTGGCCGCAAATAAGCCTAGTGGCTGCACAAAGCGAAGATTCACTTCACGCCCACCTGAAATACGAATTTCCTTAGATGGGTTAACAAAGCGCATCATTGCTAATATTTTCAAGCACATCATTGGCGTCAATTCTTTTTTTCCTTCTAGAGGCGTACCATTGACCGCCACTAAAAAGTTGCAAGGAATTGAGTCGGCATCGAGTCGTTGCAACTCAAATGCAATATCAACACGCTGTTCCTCTGTTTCTCCCATGCCAAAAATTGCGCCGGAACAAGGAGAAATACCTGCTCCTTTCGCTTTCTCTACCGTATCTACACGATCATCATACGTATGTGTAGAACAAATACTTTCATAATTGTTGACATGCGTATTCAGATTATGATTGTAGCGATGTACGCCCGCCTCAGCTAGCCGTTTTGCATGATCTTCGTTTAAAAACCCTAGGCAACAACAAATCTTGAGATCTGTGGTGTCTCTAATTTCTTGTACAGCACTGATTACATGCTCTACTTCTTTATTCGTTGGACGACGTCCAGAGGCAACGATGCAGTATGTACCAGCTTTACGGCGAATAGCTTCCTGCGCGCCCTCCACGATTTTTTCTTTCGTCAGCCATGCGTATTTATCAATGGGGGCCTCGGATACAATCGATTGAGAACAATAACCGCAATCCTCCGGACATAAACCAGACTTTGTATTAATAATCATGTTCAGCTTTACTTTTTTTCCGTAGTAATGATGACGAATAATGTAAGCGGCATTCATAATTTCCAACACTTCTTCATCCGGCGTTTGTAGAATGTGCAGCGCGTCTGCTTTCGTAATTCCTTTTCCTTCAATTACATCATGCGCGAGTTGCTTCCAATTTGTTTTTGTTTCTGTTTCCATTCTTTTTCTCCCCCTTTTTCATAGAACAAATAAATGTATGGTATGTAGCTGGAATGTATCCATAATCCCCAAATTGTTTTTCATACAGCGCTATTACTTGACGGAACAGACTTGGACTTTGCATATACGAGCCCGTATTACTGTTTGTCGCACCTACTTTTCGAACGGAGTGAAAAAATTCATATACAGTTGGAAAGTGTTCTACATAGTACGCTTCAGATATACATAAATGGTCGTATGCATCACATAATTCTTTGAGTGCACTTTTGGTAAAAAAACGCTGTCCCATCCTTTTATTTGTAATGCCTTGACAAGCTTGCTCATACACCGTGTGTAACTCATAAAACGTTTTTTCACCGAATATTGTAAACAGTAAGTTCCCACCTGGACGGAGTACTTCATGAAGACGTAGCAGTGTTTGAGATACATCATTTAGCCATTGAAAGGTAGCATTGGAAATAATGAGGTTATATGTAGTATTCAAGCGAAGCTGCTCCACATCCTCACATATAAATGTAACGCGGTTGCTGTTTAAACGTGCACGTGCCATAGCAATCATTTCAGGGGCTAGGTCTACGGCAGTTATGGTAGATTGCGGAAACAACCTCAGCAATTTTTCTGTAACATAACCTGTTCCACAACCGATTTCTAAAATTGAAATCGGCTTACTGTTGACCTGAAGCAGATTAATAAGTGCATCTCCCATTTTCTTCTGTACATTCGCATATTCATCATACGTTGCGGCAGCTTTATTGAAGCGCTTTTTGAGAAGGCTTTTATCAATCATTATGTAACCTCCGCTGCAAATTGTTTAATTAGATCAGCACACTCCCTCGCTTGTGTTATATGAGGTGCATGCCCTACTTCAGGCCACACATACAGCCGTGCACCTGTTTTTTGCTGTATATAATACGCCCCTGCAACTGGACATACATTGTCTGCTTCACCATGCAATAAAAGTAACGGCGTTTGTATTGCTTCTAAGGTGTTCCTCATGTCTCTTTCCAATAGGTAAGAAAGACCCACCAATAAAGAATGGACATCATAGTCTTGAAATCTAGCACGCAGGGTCGAAAACGTTTGGTAATAGATACTCTCTTGCTCGGTAAACATGCTTGTATCAAACCTTGCCAGTGTCTTCATTTTGTCAGTCAATATACCGCGCTTCATACGAGTGACAAACGACACTGGCCAACCTGGATAATCGACTGCTTTGGTAAACCGTGCTGTACCACTTAGGAGAACAATACCTAGCACTTGTTCTTGCTGCGCCACTTGAAGTGCAACCAATGCTCCTAGAGACCATCCAATTAAAATAACATTCTCTTCCTCTGCGATTGCTTTTATCACTCTTTGCTCAAACTCATGTACCTCATCCATATGATGCCAATTGATGAAGCGAATTCGATAAGATGTTAGATAGGAACATAGTTCCCCCCAAACAGGCGTATCCATTCCCCAGCCAGACAGCATCAGAAAGGTCGGTCTCATATAAGCACACCATCTTGCCAAAGCACAGCTTTTATTTGTTGAACAGCCCACTTTATTTCTGTAACAGTATGTTCAGCTGTTACTGTTAGGCGTACTCGGGATGTATGCTCCGGCACTGTTGGTGGGCGAATAGCAACTGCGGCAATACCAGCTTCTTGCAACATGCATGCCCATCGCACAGCCGCTTCATTGCTTCCTGCAATAATAGGCACAATCTGTGTTGTACTAGTCCCAATACAAACACCAGCTTCGTTTAATTCTTTTCGAAGCAATTCGCTATTAGCAAGAAGTGCTTCTCTACGAACTGTGTCGGTTCTTACAATCTCAATTGCTCGTATAACCGTTCCAACTGCACTTGGCATCATCCCGGTAGTAAAAATAAACGGTCGCATTGTATTCAATAAATAGTCGATAACCCCTTTACTGCCAGCTAAATATGCACCGCTACAACCAAGCGCCTTACTGCACGTTCCCATGTGCAAATCTATGCCATCTCGAAACGCATGCCCAAGACCAGCCCCTTCAGTTCCGTATATACCACTCGCATGCGCTTCATCAACCATTAAAAAAGCACCGTATTTCTCCTTCAGATAAACTAAATCATGTAAATAAGCCGTATCTCCATCCATGCTGAATACTGTATCCGTTACAATCAGCTTGCGTTTATTTTCAGTGTCTTGCTGCAGCAACTGTTCTAAATGATTCATGTCATTATGACGATAACGTCGATGCCGGGCTCGACTTAACATAATTCCGTCTGTAATACTCGCGTGATTCAAGCGGTCACTATACACTACGTCGTCTTTACTTAAAAGCGCTGCTAATGCTCCTACATTTGCCATATATCCACTGCCCACCAGTAAAGCGCCTTCAGTTTCTTTCCAAGTCGCAATTGCATGTTCGGCTTCCTCATATAGAGGGTGATTGCCAACAATGAGCCTGGAGGCCGTTGCGCCAGCTCCATATATGGCAGACTCCTGCGCCGCTTCTATTAACCTGTAATCACCGGCAAGTCCAAGATAATTGTTGGACGCTAGATTCAATAGCCTTTTTCCATGCTTGTTGATCCAAGTGTCACAGCCGTTTTCAGTTGTCTGCAATGCTCGGAGCTGTGTTTGCTTATCAAGTTTAATGAGCTTATCCTGCAAGTACTGCGACCAGCTCATGAAAACCACACTCCTAGCTGATCAACATCCACAGCGCCTTCAAATTCTTGCAATATAATTTCTCTTTCCGGCGAAGACAACCATGGCAACATCCCCAATACCGGTACACCACTTAATTCTTCAATCATGCTTCGATTTTCTTCAGCACTATTTCTCTCTTCTTTATGATGACCTGAAAAAATAACGCCCGCTATCCTAAGACCATGTGCTTTGGCACATTGAATAGTAAGAGCGGTATGATTAACAGTTCCAAGAGTAGGACGAGCCACAATAAGAACCGGCAGCGCGAGTGCTTTCGCAAAATCCACTACCAGCGCGTCTTTGGTGTACGGAACCAACAGCCCGCCCGCTCCTTCTACAATAACACCCTCAAAAGATGCTCTTATATGCTCGTAAGCAGCCTGCACTTGCTTTAGTGTAATCTCTTCCCCCTCATACTTCATTGCTAAACGCGGCGCTACAGGCGTAGTAAAAGAAAAGGGACAAATTTCTTCAGCCTCTGTTGTTACACCTGAGAGGCATTGCAATCGCTTTGCGTCTCCCTCTGGGTCAGAGGCAAGATGGCCGCTTTGAAGCGGCTTGGAAACACCGATGTTTTTTCCTTTTTTTCTAAGTACACCCGCTAGTGCACCTGCCACTACCGTTTTTCCTACCTCTGTATCTGTTGCCGTTACAAACATGCCACTCATAAGCCTCGCTCCGTCACATCAATAATAGATTCCCATAGAATCTCTAACATTTCGTCGAGTTCACTTACCGTTGATGCTAACGGCGGCATAAATACAATTACATTCCCAAGGGGACGAAGCAGCATTCCTAATTCCTTGGCGCGGCGGCATGTTTTTACACCAACTCGTTCCTGCCAGCTGTAAGGCTCTGCTGTTACTTTATCCTTAACCAGTTCAATCCCTATCATAAAACCTTTTTGACGTATATTTCCCACATGTTTTAGCTCCGAAAAAACTTGTAGCTTTTGTGCAATATGTATAGATTTTTGCTCTACAGCGTTAAGAAGCCTTTCTTTTTCAAATAGCTCTAGATTGGCCAAAGCAACCGCGCAGCCTAGTGGATTTCCTGTGTAGCTGTGGCCATGAAAGAATGTTTTTTGCTCTTCATACTCTCCCAAAAACGCATCATAAATTTCATCAGTTGCAACTGTTACTGCAACAGGCAAATAGCCCCCTGTTAGTCCTTTCCCTGCCGTCAATAAATCAGGCGTCACCCTTTCATGCTCACAAGCAAACATCTTTCCTGTTCGACCGAACCCAGTGGCCACTTCATCTGCAATCAGCAATACACCATAGTGTGTGCACAGCTTTCGTAAACCACTTAAATACCCTGGTGGCATCACAATGATACCGCTTGCCCCCTGTACAATCGGCTCTACAATTACACCTGCAATCTCATCACCATGGTTCTGTAATACAGTTTCCATCTCGTTCAAGTGCTTTTCTACAATTTCTTCTTGCTTGTAGGGCGAGCGGTACGAATATGGATAAGGTGTTTTGATGGATGGAAACAAAAGCGACCTAAAGGTTTCATGATATAAATCAATTGCACCAACGGATACAGCACCAATTGTATCGCCGTGATAAGCGTCCTTCATCGTAATAAATTTATATTTTTGCGGCTTACCTTTATGTTGCCAGTACTGAACCGCCATTTTAAGCGCAATCTCAACAGCCGTGGCCCCTGAATCAGAATAAAATACTTTTTTTAAGCCTGGTGGCATCATCTCTATCAATTTTTCAGCTAGTAAAATAGCAGGTACGTTTGCCATACCCAGCAATGTAGAATGCGCTACTTGATCTAATTGGGCCCGAATTGCATCATCAAGCTCCTTAACACGGTGACCGTGGACATTCAGCCAAATAGAGGATACACCGTCCCAATAGCCATTTCCTTGAACATCATATAATTTTCGCCCTTCTCCCCGTGCAATAATGAGCGGTTCATCTTCCATATAACCTTTCATTTGAGTAAACGGATGCCATACGTACTCTTTGTTTTTTTGCACCAATTGTTCATAGGATAAAGATGTTAAAACTGACAAAATTTCAGCCCCTTTGTTAACTGTTTATAAAAAAAGGTTAACATTATTACTGAAACTATGTCAATCCATATAATGTTAACTTTCAGACTATAATTTACATAAGGTAATGGTTAATTCCATGTCGTTTTCCACATAAGTAGCAGAACGAACAAAAAGATTAGAACGACTCGTAAGATGTATGTGTTCAGACTCAAAACAAGTGTCTTTTGAGCCGTAAACATAGCTGTACATTCTTTCTTTTTCTCTCCTATCACAAGAATATTACGTTTTATTTTTGTTGACGCGTTAGCAAAAAAGGTGCCCCGTACTACGGGACACCCTCTTTCTAAAATAAGCTAACGATTGTTACTAATAAAATTGCAATCAGCAAACTTGGTAGCATATTTGCCACACGAATCTTAACAACCTCCAAAATATTCAAGCCGATTGCCACAATCATAATTCCTCCAACAGCTGTAATCTCCAAAATGATTGCATCCATTAACACCTCTGGTACAAATGCTTGAATTTGCGTGGCAAACAAGGCAATAAAGCCTTGATACAAGATAACAGGAACTGCTGATAGCATGACACCAATCCCGAGCGCAGATGTAAAGATAATGGCCGAAATGCCATCAAGCATGGCTTTTGTAAATAATACAGTATGATCATGACGTAAACCGCTATCCAATGCGCCGACAATTGCCATGGCTCCCACTACATATACAAGCGTTGCTGTAACGAATCCCCGGGCAATATTTCCTTTTTCTTTCGCACCCACACGCTTCTCAATCCATAGACCTAAACTATTCAATTTCTCTTCTAAATTCCACCATTCTCCAATGGCAGAGCCAATAGCAATACTGCTAATAACGATAAGAAATTGCTCACTTTTCAAGCCCATTCCGACACCTAAAATGAGAACAGCCAATCCAATTCCTTGCATAACAGTTGCCTTCATCCGCTCTGAAATATTACGTAATACCAATCCGAACAAACTGCCGATAATAATTGCAACTCCGTTTACTAATGTTCCGAGCAACACCACATTTTACATCCCCTTTTCTCAATATTTTCATATCATATTGGTTTTTAACAAAATTTTCAATACAAAATAAAAGATTGACAGCTTAAAAGCTTTTGTGATAAAACTTTAAATAACAAATGAATGAACGAGCGTAGACAGGAATTCAGTAGTGACTCATCTATGACAACAGAGAGCTGATGGTTGGTGCAAATCAGTGCAAGATGAAACATGAATTACACTCCTTGAGCTTTCTTCGTGAGTAGCGAAGAACGGATTCTTTCCGTTATCCCATTAAGGTGATTTTTATTTGAAATCATAACGTTAGGGTGGTACCGCGATTACTTTCGCCCCTGCTTTTAGAGCAGGGGCGTTTTTTATTTTGTGGCTGTGCTAAAGCCTAATGTTAAGCATTTGTACTTGTTGATGGGAGTGCAGGGGGTGAGACTCCTGCAGAAAAAGCGAGTCAAAGGGAGAACCCGTAGGCGCATAGCGCCGAAGAGGCTCCCTGGCCACCCGCAGAAAGCGAACCCCCATAACGGAAATCAACAACGAACTTTAACAGAACCATTTTTATAACACGGCTATGACAGGAATTCAGTAGTTTTTCATTTATGACGACAGAGAGCTGATGGTTGGTGCGAATCAGTGCAAGATGAGAGACGAATTACACTCCTTGAGCTTTCTTCGTGAGTAGCGAAGAACGGATTTTTTTCCGTTATCATGTTAAGATGATTTTCATTTGAAATCATAACGTTAGGGTGGTACCGCGATACTTTCGCCCCTGCTTTTAGAGCAGGGGCGTTTTTTTATGAAAGGAGAGAGGTTTATATGCTACACGGTCATACAGGAGGGATTGTCCGATATCGACGCTCTCTCCCTATCGACATACTTATGATACGTTAACCATACAAAAAGAGGAGAATGATGATGATAACAAGACTACAAGCCATTTGGCTTACATTTGGATTATTTATATTGATTGGGGTAGGTGTGATTGCTCTTAAAGCTGCTCCTCATATCCCGATTTTAGCAGGAATTATGATTTTACTTGCTTTTGGTTTTTTCAAGCGCATCTCTTGGAGTACAATGGAGCAAGGAATGCGCCAAGGTATATCGGCTGGCATTCCGTCTATTTTTATCTTTTTACTTGTCGGTATTTTAATTGCGGTATGGATTGCGTCAGGCACAATACCAACCTTGATGGTGTTTGGTTTTGAATTATTCAGTACACGCTTCTTCTTAGTAACCGTTTTTGTTGTTTGTGCGATTGTGGGCACAAGTATCGGTAGCGCCTTTACAACAGCAGCGACTGTCGGCCTTGCATTTTTAGGGATTGGGGAAGCACTGGGATATAATCCAGCTTTAGTTGCAGGCGCAATCGTTTCAGGCGCATTCTTCGGTGATAAAATGTCACCTTTATCTGATACAACAAACTTGGCACCCGCCATATCTGCGGTCGATATGTTTGCACATATTCGCAATATGATGTGGACGACGATACCAGCCTTTGTGGTTACTGTGATATTATTTCTAGCTTTAGAAACGGAACCAACAAAAGCAGCTAACACTACTTCTTTTATAAGTACATTACATGCACATGCTCATATCTCATGGTTGACTTTACTTCCAGTCTTAGTTTTATTCTTAGTGGGTTTTAAAAAGGTTCCGGCAATTCCATCGTTGCTAGCAGGTATTGTAGCAGGTATTATTATCCTTTTTGCTTCAGCACCCCATACATCACCTGCTGATCTCATCCAAATCATGCAGTCAGGCTTTAAATCTGAAACCGGTGTAGAAAACATTGACCGCTTATTAACAAGAGGTGGTTTGGAAAGCATGCTTTCATCTGCTGCACTTATCTTTCTTGCGCTTGGTATGGGAGGATTACTTCAAGCACTTGGAATAATTGAACAGCTTATGGGAGCATTGGCTCAATTTGTTCAAACGACAGGTAAACTGATTGCATCAACCGCTCTTACCGCAATTGGTGTAAACTTCTTAATCGGTGAGCAATACTTATCTATTATATTACCTGGTCAAACATTTGCAGGTCACTTTGATAAACTTGGTTTAGAGCGTAAGAATCTATCACGCGTTTTAGAAGATGCCGGTACTGTAGTTAATCCGCTTGTGCCGTGGGGAGTCAGCGGCGTGTTTTTATCTGGGATTCTCCAAGTACCAACTGTGCAATATGCACCTTTTGCGTTCTTCTGCTTACTATGTCCAGTCATTACAATCATAACTGGTTTTGCTAACATTGGTATTACACGGATTACAAAAAGAGAGCATGCTACGATGTAGCGCGCTCTTTTTTTTGCTTTCTTTTTGCAGCAATCCATGTAGATACAAATAAAATATAAGGATAGACAAACACAATATAGAAAGCTGTTTTATTAAAGTATAGTCCCGCAGTATAAACTTGACTTCTAGTTTGAAACCATAGCGCGCACAGAAATAATATAACCGCAACGACATATAGAGCTGTTTTTTGTGAGATAGGCATATGTTTCTTTATGCCCTTTGTTAACCCCCACAAGTATATTGCAATAATGGGTAGAATTGCTAACATAAACACGCACAGCACTATAACTTGATATTGCTCAAAAAAAGGAAACTTGACTACTTTATACATACTGAGCGTAGGCCAAGCAGATTTAATAATTTCTTGTCCTCCGAAAAAGCCAATTGCTAAAATAATCAAAAAGAGAAATGCCATATTTGTTAAAAACACACCAATTTGACCGTATTTTTGAACTTTTTCCCTATTTTGAATATAGGGATAGTAAAAGTAAATTCCTTCAAACCCAGCTAAAGAAAGAGACATCTCATACACCGCTCGGAGCATTTTAGACAGCGGTACTTCAAATAACGGCAAAAAGTTTTCCAGCTCACAATACGGAAAAAGCTGATACAGAACAAATAACACTGTGGAAGAGAGGATTACACTATAAAAGCATAATCCCATAACAACACGTATTCCTCCTAGAATTGTATATATAGACAAAATCATAAGTATACCGCTAACAAACCAGTTTGGAATCTCGGGAAACATATATGTCGTTAAAATTTCAAAGTATGTGACTGTCACCATAAGCACTGAATAACAACAATATAACATAGCTGCGAGATTCAAAAAGCTACCCAACCATTTACCGAATACCAGCCGATGAATATCGTATATATCTTTATCCTTAAAGCGCTGAAGGGTACGAATGATGACAAACATAGTAAAATGTGCGTATAAGCCTGCTAATACCACCGCAAAAATCGCATCTTGCTTAGCGTGTAAATAAACAAACCTTTGGAACACGGCAAGACCAATTCCTGTTTGGGCACCAATAACAGCAAAAATCACCAAGTACGCTTCAAATGTTTTAGCTGCTGGAATCGCTCCTGATTGTTTCATCACATGCCCCTTCTTTACCTTTGTTTATTTACCATTTTGTACATTTTAAGGGATAACTATGTATAAAAGCAGTCCTTTTCAGGACTGCTTTTCAAAAGGATAAGCATATATAATGTATCGGTCAGGGGCTGATCCAATAAATCCGAATGGATAACAAGTCGATAGATTGAGTACCTCGTCCTGTACACTGCCAATCACACTTGTGTCATCAGCAGGTACAATGCGTGCAGTATCCATCTTGTAATGAAATGTTCCATATGGAAGCTCCACAATAAACTCATCACCCTTCTTCAGCTCACCAAATTTTCGAAATACGGTGTCTCGATGACCTGATAACAAAATCTGTTTACCATCACCTGGAAACGCTGTCGTTTTGTAATGCCCCACGCCTTTTTTTAAGTCTTCAGGGCTGGTACCTTCTACAATTGGTAACTGGGCATCAATTTTAGGAATACGTAAAATACCGATTGTTTGATTTTCCAGCGGCTGAAATGTATCTCTTGATACCTTTTCTTTTGTTTCCGTTATTGTTTTTGTAGCTTCTTCCATTGCCCTGTCTTGTTCTTTTGCAACATCTGTAATCTCCCATACACTAAACCCTACCAATACAAGACCCACTAACAATAACAAACCTGCAATGATAGTTCTCATTTTTCCTTCACACTCCCCCTAACAATCCGGAAAAGGTGCAGAACTCTCTCTGCACCTTTTATATTACTTTTTACGTCTTCTGAGCAAGCCAAACGCTCCTGCTCCAACTGCAGCTACACCCGCAGCAAGCATACCAAACATATTTGTAGCTGTATCAGGCAAAGTACCTGTCGATTTTGGTCCTGTAACAGGTGCTGAGACTGGGTTTGCAGGGTTTGTTACTACCGGCGCTGCTCCATTCCCGTCTGCCGGGGTTTCTGTTGTCGGAGGTGTAGTTGGTGGCTCACTTGGTTTAGATGTGTCTTTTGTTAAAGTCAGGGCATACTTTGCAAATCCGTCCACATCTTCACCAATATACGTAACACCTTTTGCAGCACCCAAATACTTTTGTGCGTTCGGAGACGATTGGAAGGTGACTTTCAAATCCGTATCAATTGGAGCAAAAGACCAGTTTCCATCCGCTGCCGGATCAATTTTACCTTTTTTCTTAATATAATCAACAATAATTTGTCTATTTTCATCTGGCGCTTGTAAAATCAGCTCTGCATTTCTTACACCAGGGAACTTATCTTCGTTTCCAGAGTTTCCGGCATTTGCCCCGCGATAGTTATTGGTCGCAACAATAAACTTTTGATCAGCCGTAACAGGCTTGCCGTTAAATGTAAGATTCTTAATACGACTTGCATTCGGATTAACTGTCTTACCTTTTGTATCATACTTAGCCGGTTGCGTTACATCAATTTCATATTGTACACCGTCTAATATATCAAAGTTATACGTACGGAATTCATTATTAATCAGGTTTTGTGCCTCTGCCTTTGTTACATCCAACTGATTAAATTGCCCTGCAGACATTTCCAGCCATTCCTTAACATCTGCACCCGTCAACAATACAGCATTCACTGTATTCGGATATACATATAAATCAGCCATATTTTTAATAGCAAGCGTTCCGGCAGCGATATCTGTGTAGTAAGCTGCGCCATTCCGCCCGCCCGCTTTAAATGGTGCTCCTGCTGATAATACTGGAATGTTTTGATACTTGGCATTCTCCGGCTGCTTCAACCATTTTTCCACATATTCTTTTTGCGCATTGGTAACGAGCTGTACAGATGGGTCATCTTGTACAAGGGCAAAATAACTATTGATTGGCGTAGTTGTTTCGCCGACTTTTTCATTTACATAAGCAATTGTGCCTTCATGCTCCTCTTTAATAGTATTTAATACGTCCTGATCTGCTGTTTGTGGTGCTGTAGGCGCTGTGATATCGCGAAGTGCTGCTTTAGAAGCAGTTTTGTCGACTGTCCATTTACCTTCTACTTGCTTTAACTCCAGATCAATTACACCTAAAGCAGATCCAAAACTACTTGGCATTGTCACGGCTACTCCGTTGATAATTTCTGCTTTTCTATCATGCGAATGTCCCGTTAAAACAGCATCGATTCCAGGTACATTTTGTGCTAAGTAAGCAGATACATTTTCTTCGCCTACTTTATAAGTCTTTGGATCTCCCATGCCGGAGTGTGAAAGTACGACGATTACATCCGCACCTTCCTGCTTCATTTGCGGTACAAATTTCTTTGCAGATTCTACAATATCTTTTGCAATTACTTTATCTTGTAAATTCGCCTTGTCCCATTGCATAACTTGCGGAGGAACAAATCCGATTACACCGACCTTAATTGTTTGTTCTTGCCCGTTGCTGTCTTTCACTTTCTTTTCCATGATTTTGTATGGAGTAAAATAATTCTTATCGTTTTCAGGGTTATTGTCTTTATCATTGATATATACATTTGCGTTCAGTATTGGGAACTCTGCGTTATCACGGGCTTTATCAAAAAAGTCCAAACCATAGTTAAATTCATGGTTACCTACAGTTGCCGCATCATATTTCAAAAGATTCATCACACGGTACACGGGATGTACATAATTTGGATTGTCGACTTTCTTTTCTTTATAAATATAATCACCAAGCGGATTTCCCTGTATTGCATCACCGTTGTCAAATAAAAGCGTGTTATCTACTTCTGTGCGTGCTTGCTTAATTAAACTTGCTGTTCTTGCAAGCCCTACTTTAGGATCTTGCTTTGTCTGATAATAATCATAGTCAGCAAGGTGAACGTGAATATCGGACGTTTCAAGAATGCGAAGCTTTACCACATTTGTATCTTCCACAGCATAAGAAATAGTCGGCATCATTTGCGGAATGATAACGCCCATAGCCAGTGCTGCGCTTGCCATCTTTTTGCTCATTACTTTCTTCAACATGTGCTCCCCCTTAATAATGTATGTATACATTATTATCGCAATTTTGTATTAAACCGATTTTACAAATAAACTGGTACTACGACATACATTTTATCGAATTTTGTCTATTAGGGTCAATTTAATTTTCTGTAATTATATAAATTTTCTGTAAAATATATGTATTTTCTTTAGTAACTACTTTAACAAACATACTTAATGAAATGCATGGTGTTTCCTTACACAACAAAAAACCTTATTGTTGACAATAAGGTTTTGCTCTATCTACGCCTCAAAATAATTACCATAATATACATTAGAATACGGCCACGTTCGTAAATATGGTTCTCTTGGTCCAATGACTTGTCGCATCCTGTAGTAGCTTTGCGTATTATACAAAGCCCCTGGAAGTAAGATTGGATAGCACGGTTGCCAATACCTTATCATAAACATCCTCCTCAACATATTCTTCTGCTATCTTATGTCTATCGCAAGAAAATGTTGGATTGTACTTCTTATGTTTATTTAAGATAAACATTCTAGCTATCCTTTTATGCTATTTGAGTAGAATCTTTACTTCTTATTATTGTAGTAAACTAACAAGCAACGCCTTTTGTGCATGTAGACGATTTCCAGCTTGTTCGAATACCAGTGAGTGCGTTCCGTCAATGATAGAGGCGGTTACTTCTTCTCCGCGATGTGCAGGCAAGCAGTGTAAAAAATGATACGTCTCACTTGCATATTGTATCAATTCTTCATTGACTTGATACGGTTGAAACGTAGCCAAACGCTCAGATATTTCTTCCTCTTGCCCCATACTGGTCCAGACATCTGTATAAATAAAATCGGCATCTTGAACAGCCAAACAAGGATCATGATATACTTCTATTCTCCCCCCTACCGAAGCTGCAATACTTTGAGCAGATTGGAGAATTTCGTGCTTCGGTAAATGCCCCGCCGGACAAGCTATCGCAATATGCATTCCAACCTTTGCACAAGCAAGCATCAATGAATGACACACATTATTGCCATCGCCCACATATGCTAGTTTCACATCTTCAAATGTCCCTTTCACTTCATAGATTGTCATTAAATCAGCCAAAGCCTGGCATGGGTGATGGTAATCTGTCAAACCGTTAATAACAGGCACAGTCGCATGCTTAGCTAATGTCACCACTGTATCATGACTAAATGTACGAATCATGATGGCATCTACATACTGTGATAATACTTTGGCAGTGTCTTCAATACTTTCACCGCGGCCAAGTTGCAACTCTTTTCCATTTAAAAACATACCATGGCCACCAAGCTGAACCATACCAGCTTCAAACGATACACGCGTACGCGTTGAATGTTTATCAAAAATCATACCAAGGATTTTACCTGCTAAAAGAGGAATATTCTGCCCTCGTTGATGTTGCGTTTTTAAGGTTATTGCATATTGAATTAACTCCTTTACTTCTGAAGAACTCATTTCTTCTAACGACAGTACATCTTTTTTCTGTATATTTGAAAGAGATTGCAACATATTATACCCTCCTTATTTTGTACATAGTGCTGCTTGTAGCACATGCTCTAGAATGACAGCGGCTTTTTCTAATTCTTCTATGGTAACGGTTAGAGGCGGTAGTAAACGCAGTACATTCGGTCCTGCCTGCAACACCAATAAACCTTTCTCCTGTACTTGCTCAATAATGTTATTGACTGCTTTTCCGCATACAATACCAATCATTAACCCCTGTCCGCGCACTTCCACAACGCCAGGGATATTTTCTAATTTCTGCTGTAACAAGGACGAAAAATACAGTCCTTTGTTTGCTACCCCTTCTAAAAATTCCTCTTGAAACACCACTTGCATTACAGCCTTTGCCGCTGCCATTGCAATCATATTCCCTCCAAACGTAGAACCATGAGAGCCAGGTCCAAATGCTGTCGCGAGCTTTTCTTTTCCAATCATCGCACCTACAGGTATTCCATTACCCAATGCTTTAGCAACCGTAATGATATCCGGCGAAACAGCGGCATGCTCATAAGCAAAGGCTTTGCCTGTACGTCCTATTCCAGTCTGCACTTCATCTACAATAAACAGCGCATTGTGCTTTTCGCAAAGTGTTTCTATCGCTCGTAAAAAATCGATATCAGCAGCCATTACCCCTCCCTCACCCTGCACAGCTTCGACAAGTACAGCTGCGGTATCATTATCTACAACATTCCGGAGAGCATCTATATCATTAAAAGGTGCATATACGAATGTTTCTAACATAGGACCGTATCCTTCTTGAATCTTCTCTTGACCCGTTGCACTCATAGTTGCAAACGTACGGCCATGAAATGATTGGCGAAATGTCACAATTTTTGTTCGCCCTGTATATTTACGTGCCAGTTTAATTGCAGCTTCATTTGCTTCCGCACCGCTATTGCAAAAAAAAGCATATGCACCAACGCTTTTAGAAACAAGAAGCTCAGCCACTTCTTCTTGCAGCGTATTTTGAAACAGATTGGACACATGCCACACCTTCTGAAGTTGCTCTTGTATTGCACCTTTCACAACTGGGTGGCAATGACCTAAATTGCATACTGCAATTCCAGATACAAAATCTAAATATGTCTTACCTGTAGCATCACGAACAATCGTACCGTTTGCTTCTATAATCTCAAGATTTCGCCGTGTATATGTTGGAAATAGAGTCATTACTTTATACCTACTTTTTTCGTAATTTTTGTCCCAGTTATATAACCGGCTTCATTTATAAAATCTTGTAAACCATTAATAATCATCGCTTCATCCACACGCCCCAAAGCTGCAAGTGCAGCCTGCACTTTCGGAATCATGCCGCCTGTAATAATACCCGCTTCAATCAATTCCAGTACATACGTTTCTCCCGCTTCTTGCACAAGATTGTTTTGATACAAAATTCCAGGCACATCAGTCACGAATACTAACTGCCGTGCCTGTAAAGAAGCTGCTACTGCAGCTGCAGCGGTATCCCCGTTAATGTTGTATAACTGCCCATCTTTCATGCCGATTGGCGCAATGATTGGCACAAATCCTTGTTGCAAGAGCTGATGAATCAGCTCTCGATTCACACTCTCTACTTCTCCAACAAAACCAAGTTCTTCGATTGGCTCAGCAATCAGAAGATTTCCATCACATCCGGATAACCCCACTGCTTGCAAACCGTATGCAGAGCAAGTTGCTACTAGGTTTTTATTTACAGTACCGCAAAGCTGCATTTGTACAACTTCTAAAACTTCGGCAGTTGTTACGCGTAAACCGGATTTTTTATGTACAGCAATGCCCAGCCTTTTCAGCATCACATCTATTTCTGGTCCTCCTCCGTGTACAATAACAACATCACATGTTTTCTGTAATTCTTTTATACTCCTAAAAAACGTTTCTGATAAACGGGAAAGTATACTGCCGCCGCACTTTACTACGATAATATCCTTCAAACTCTCTCCTCCTTATGTACGATAGCTGGCATTGATCTTTACATAATCGTAACTTAAGTCACAGCCCCAAGCCGTACCTTTGGCTGTCCCCGTATGCAAATCAACATAAATAACGATAGTATCTCCTGCTAAATACCTTGCTGCCGCTTCTTCAGAAAATACTTGCGGTTCACTTTGCTTTAACACGCAAAATTCTCCTATATATATGTCAATAGTAGCGGGATTTAATACAATATCACTATGACCGAGCGCACCAATAATTCGTCCCCAATTCGCATCTTCGCCGTACACAGCTGTTTTTACTAAGGCTGAACCAACAACCTTTTTTGCGGCAATTTGAGCATCTTTTGGAGACACCGCTCCCTCTACATTCACTTCAATTAGTTTCGTAGCTCCTTCACCATCTTTTGCAATTTGCTTTGCAAGCGATTCGCATACTTCTCTTAACGCTTCATAAAAATGCGGCCAATCCGCATGCGCTTCGTGTAAGGACTCATTACCGGCTAAGCCGCTTGCCATAACAATTACCATGTCATTTGTAGATGTTTCTCCATCTACCGTAATTTGATTAAAGGTATGATTTGTGATGCTTGACAATGCTTTTTGTAATACATCGCTTTCAATGACCGCATCTGTTGTAACAAACGCTAGCATCGTAGCCATGTTGGGATGAATCATACCCGATCCTTTTGCCGCTCCTCCTACTGTAACTGTCTTACCATCTATCACTGTTTGATAACACGCGCGCTTTGTGACAAGATCAGTCGTCAAAATTGCTTCATAAAAGGAATCAACTTTCTCTACAGACCTCGCTGGCATTAACTGTGTAATCCCCATTCTAATTTTTTCCATAGGTAGTACTTCACCGATTACACCAGTTGACGCTACTGCTACTAAATGGTCCTCAATACCACAATGTTTAGCAGTCAATGATCGCATCTCATAAGCATCCTCTTCCCCTTGCACACCTGTACAAGCATTGGCGTTACCACTATTTATAACAATAGCCTGTAGCTTATGTGCAACCGCAATGCTTTGCTGAGTCACCCTAAGAGGAGCTGCTTGAAAACGACTTTGTGTATAAACGGCTGCACAACTAGCCGGCACCTCACAATAAATCATCCCCAAATCTTTACGTACCTTTCGAATACCTGCATGTACACCGGTTGCTTGAAATCCCTTCGGTGTTATAACCGACCCCCCTGTTACTGGGTTTACCGTTAAACCAATCATCTCTTTTCCTCCTTTATGGATACATTGGAACAAATCCAATACCTGTTTGCTCATCTAGCCCCAGTGATAAATTTGCATTTTGTACCGCCTGCCCGGCAGCACCCTTCATTAAATTATCAATAACAGATACCACTGTAATACGTCCGGTTCGTTCATCGTATGCCACACCAATATCACAATAATTAGAACCACACACTTCTTTAGGAGATGGATACATTCCTATTTCTCGAATTCTAACAAAAGGCGACTCTTCATAACTTTGCTTATATAAATCTTGTAAAAAGTGCGTTGTCACTTCTCGCTTAGCTTGCGCATACATCGTCACCATAATCCCCCTGGTAATAGGGATAAGATGTGTACTAAATGTAATTGGCTTTGCTTCCTCGTTCCACTCCACAAGCATCTGTTCAATTTCTGGAATATGCTGATGCTCATTGACTTTATATATTTTCATATTGTCCTGTATCTCTGGAAAATGTGTCATGGTGGTCGGTGATTTACCGGCACCGGAAACACCTGATTTGGCATCTATAATTAACGAATCAACCAACCCTTGCTTCATCAATGGAGCTGCTGGTAACAAAGCTGCTGTTGCATAGCAACCGGGATTTGAGATGAATTGTGCCTTAGTAATCGCATCTCGTTGCCATTCTGATAATCCATACACCGCGCCGTGCAATTCATCTCCTCCTTCGCGTTTGTACCACGTTTCATACGTATGTCGATCGCGAAGACGAAAGTCACCTGATAAATCTATTACTCTCATTCCATGTGCGAGCAGGCGCGGTACAATAGATCTGGCTACTCCTGGAGGCGTCGCTAAAAAGACAAGCTCTGCTTTGGAAGCAATGCGGTCTATATGAATATCTTCTATGTTTTTATCTATAATGTGCTGCAAATGCGGATATTGACGAAACAGTGGTTCACTGTTTGCAGAAGATGCATGTAATGATACTCCCTCCAAGTAAGGATGATTTTGTAGCAGGCGTATAAGCTCTAATCCCCCGTATCCGGTTGCTCCAATAATAGCTGTTTTCATCATATACCTCCGCTTCAAACGAAATTTAATTCTGATTATATTATTGTATATTTATTAAGTCAATTAAATATTTATAAATTTTTAATCTAAAAAATTTCACATGATTCATGCATTGTTATCTCTTTACATGTATGTTACAATCACCTACGATAGTTAGTCATATCTGGATTTATACAGGTTGTACATAATCTATATGTATGCCTATACCTAATTGATATAACCAGACACTTAGCTTTATGGAGTATACAAGGAGCTTACGTATGAATAGATTGCTGCTACATAAGATGATAAAAGCTCGCTTTTATCAGTATGATTGTGAGAAAGATGCTTTGCCTTTATCGGAGGAAGAATGTACTACCTTGGCAAATCAGATTTGGAAGGAATATCAGCGGACTGGTGATGATCTACACGAGCTGATTGAAGATGCTGTATATGAATTTTTAACAAAATAAAAAGACTGCGACAAAAAGTGTCTCAGTCTTTTGTATAATTATTTCTTGTTTAAAGCCGTTCCTGCCCACTTTTCAAACACGCGCGGCAATAACGCAAACATAAGGGGTCCCGCACTCATCCAGCGGGGTAAATTGATTTCCCGTTTATTCATTTTGATTGCCTTTACAATACAAGCAGCTACGTATTCCGGTCGTAACATATATCGTTCTACACTTTTCACATAGGTACCGGATTCATCAGCTATATTAAAGAAGTCTGTACGAATTGGTCCTGGATTAACAGATGTCACCGAAACGCCCGATGTAGCCAGTTCCATACGCAGGCTGTTGGAGAAAGCAAGAACAGCATGCTTTGTAGCCGAATAAGCACTTGATTTAGGGGTGGCAATTTTACCTGCAAGCGAGGCAATATTTACAATATGTCCACTACTTCTTTTTTTCATCGCTGGTAGCACTGCTTTTGTACAAGCCACCAAACCAAATACATTCACATCAAACATCGCTTTTACTTCTTGCAAGGAGGCTTCTTCAAATGTTTTAAATATACCAAAGCCTGCATTATTCACAAGAATATCAACGTCTCCGACTTCTTGTGAGATGCGTGTGAATACATCTGCTACCATCTTCTCGTCACTAACATCCAATCTGTAAACATAGCATGCTGAACCAATTTCCTGACGAACCCGCATCAACTCTTCTTCACGTCTTGCTAACAGTACAACAGTAGCGCCCTCTGTCACCAGCAAACGTGCCAATTGTTCGCCAATACCGCCGGATGCACCGGTAATAGCAGCTATTTTCCCTTTCAATTCCATTCACATCACCTACTTTGATAAATCAATACACCGGACACTGAATCAACTTTCACTTTTTGATTATATTCTAAAAAATCCAATTGACCAACTGTTTCAGAGATAGTAAGTGCCAATTGCTTTTGATAAATCCCAGGGAATAATGCCTGACATACTTCAAAAGCTGTCATCGGTCTTTCCTTTAACATTTGTAACACCTGCTCAGCACGCTTTTGTTGTTTTTGCAAACGCTCTCTCACAAGCTTTCCCACCTCAATTACATCTTCACCATGCCCTGTCATAATGCGTGAAATTGGCATCTCCGCTAAGCGACGCAATGATTGATTATATGCCAGTAACGGCTTTTCTCGTTCTCCGTCCTCATAGGGAGGTTCTAATAAAGGATTTGATGAAATGCGCGCCAGCAAAACATCTCCCCCAATCATAATGCCGTCTCGCTCTCTGTATAGGGCGATATGAGTAGAAGCATGCCCTGGTGTCTCAATGACTCGAAAGCCAGGTAACTCTGCTATTTCATCTCCTTCGCATACAGATCTAGTTAAAGAACGCTTGCATGCAAGCTTCAATGTGTTGGTTAATGAAAGGCCTTTTTCAATAAATGCTTTCGGAACACCAAGCTCACGTGCAAGTGAAGCCGAAAAACGTTCATATTTTTGAATAAATGCGGCATTCTGCGTAATCCACGGCTCATTCAGCGGATGTCCCACTACATTTGTTCGATCGCCGAAATCGCCGAGTAATCCGCTATGGTCGGCATGATGATGGGTTAACACCACTGTTTCAATATCCTTGATCTCATAACCGAATTGCGCTAGTTGATGAACGAGAGCTTGTCGCGTTGCTTCTGTTTTTGTACCTGTATCAATTAACGTGAGCGTGTCTCCTTTGATTAAGTAGGTATTAACTGTCTCCGTTGCAAACGGCACCGGTAGGGGTAAGCAGTGAATTTGCATAATAATCCTCCATATACATCTTCATCATCCACAATACACATCAAAAAATGAATGTACATTCATTTTACACCTCACACCTTGCTTTGTCATTATTTTCAAACAAATAACAGGTATATATCCGTAGGGGTCGAATTGTTATGTAAAAAAGGAGGCGTATGTTATGAAGAAAATTTCGTTTGTGGGGGCTGGTTCTATTACAGAGGCTATTATCGCCGGATTGACTCAAAGCATGAACGGCGGCAGTATTATGGTAAGCAACCGAAATAATAGTAGGAGACTAGCAGATTTACAAACCATGTATGGTGTCACATTTACACAAGATACAGAGGAGCTAATGAATGATGCAGACATCGTTATTTTAGCTGTCAAACCGAAGGATGCTGCAGAAGCGATAAAATCTATAAAAGATTATGTTCATCAAGAGCAATTGATTATATCTTTAATGGCAGGCGTATCTACCGAGTCTCTTACAAACCTGCTAGAACAAAACAATCCCATTATACGAGCAATGCCAAATACGTCGGCAGCCATTTTAAAATCGGCAACAGTCCTCTCACCGTCCATTCATGCAACCGGGGTACATATAGAAATTGCAACTTCGATATTTGAAAAAATTGGTCTAGTTTCTGTTGTAACAGAAGAGCAAATGCATGCTGTCACCGCATTATCAGGTAGTGGTCCTGCCTATATTTATTATGTAGTAGAAGCTATGGAAAAAGCGGCTTCCCAAATTGGATTATGTGAGAACGTTGCCAAGCCTTTGATTTTACAAACCATGATTGGTGCAGCTGAGATGTTAATGGAAACACCCAAGCATCCATCGGTGCTACGAAAAGAGATTACTTCTCCAGGCGGGACAACAGAAGCTGGTATTGGTGTGCTCGAACACCATGATTTTCAAAATATCCTCGTTCGCTGTATTACTCGTGCTACCATGAGATCTCAGGAACTTGGTGAAGGCTTAACACAATTATTAAATAAAAAATAAAAGACGATGCAATGGCATCGTCTTTTATCTGGTCATCAGAAATTGCTTGAGGTCCTCTGCTAACTCTGTATATGGAAAAATATCACGAGCTTCTTGCAGCAGCTTCTCACTATCTTCTCCTTGATAACGCGAACTAATATGCGTCAGAATTAAACATCTCGCACTCGCTTTTTTAGCTACCTCAGCAGCCTGTGCTGTTGTGGAATGAAAATAGTTATATGCTTGTTCCCCTTCCGCTGCCGCAAAGGTTGCTTCATGAACTAATACATCCGCATTCTTCGCAAGTCTGATACTTGTCTCGCAATAACGCGTATCTCCTAATATTGTAACAATGCGCCCTTTTTGCGGTGCACCGACATAATCTTTTCCATGTAATTGTGTACCATCTTCTAGTGTAATACTATGACCAGCTTTCAATAATTTAAATGCTGGGCCAGGCTTGATGCCAAGAGCCAACAATTTGTCAACAAGAAGCGGACCCGCAATATCTTTTTCTATAATGCGATACCCAAAGCATTCGATACCATGTGACAATCTACCTGCTTCAATAATGAATTGTTCATCTTCAAATATAATACCCTCTTCTTCAATCTCTACCACATGAATCGGATATTTTACATGCGTTGTGCTCACTCGCATCGCTACTTCAATAAATTCCTGAATTCCTTTTGGACCGTATACAGTAAGCGGTGTTTCGCCACCTTGAAAAGAACGGCTTCCTAGTAAACCCGGTAACCCAAAAATATGATCACCGTGTAAATGTGTAATAAATATTTTTTCAATGCGGCGCGGCTTTACTGATGTATACAAAATTTGGTGCTGTGTTGCCTCACCACAATCAAACAACCACGTCACACCGCGCTCTTCCAATAACTGAAGTGCGATTGCAGAAACATTTCGTCCCTTAGCCGGCACACCGGCTCCTGTTCCTAAAAAAACCAAATCCATAATTCTTACCTCTTTTCCGACATCTATCCACTATCTTACGGAAAGCGGGCCCTATTAGCAATACAAAACGCCAGAACCATTTTCTTTATATTATAAGTTGTAAAGTATCAAACTGACTTGCATTAGTCTTATAACGTTTGGTATAGACTTCCTCATTATCTATAATGTTGTATTCATAGAAAAAGCATTTATATTTATTTTACACCCGTTTTATACGTATGAATTCCTCGTTGCACTGCACCTTCTCCATATTTATTACGCAATGTCGCGATTATATTCATAAGCGGCTCCTCTTTGGCATCTGCTTCAAAGGAAAACAAATCCAATTGCTTTCCTTCTTTATCCTTATCAGCTAGCTCTGTTGCGGTTATTCCTAAAAGGCGTACAGCTTCACCATTCCAATGCGCTCTCCATAAACGACAGGCGGCTGCAAACAAATCAGAGGTTGTTTCAATAGGCTCTAACAATTGTCTACTTTTATGTGTGATGCGCCGATTATGATATTTAATCGTCAGCTGCAGATTATATGTAATCAAGTTTCTTTTTCGTAAACGGATATTCACCATACTTGCGAGCTCCTCTAGCAGGCTATACACCACAGCTTCTTCGCCGGTATCAATAGGCAATGTCCTGGAACTTCCAATTGTTTTCGCTTGTATGCGTGTTTCAACAGGTCGTTTATCTATTCCATTTGCCTTTTGCTTTAATATAGGACCATTGACCCCCAAAATATGACGAAGGAGATAATCTTGTGCATGAGCAAGATCACCGATCGATTCAATGCCAACACTCTTTAGTTTTTCGGCCGTTTTCTCCCCAACGCCATGCATATGAAGCACATGTTTGGGCCACAATATGTCTGATATATCCCGCTTTCGTAACACCGTAATACCAAGTGGCTTTTTCATATCAGATGCCATTTTAGCAAGAAATTTATTAGGCGCAACTCCAATACTGCACGGCAGTCCCAATTGTTGCATGACTTCCTGCTGAATCGTCTTCGCAATTTGAAGAGGTGTACCAAGCTCATGGCACTCTGTAATGTCTAAGTACCCTTCGTCTATGGAAATGGGCTGTACTTTGTCTGTAAACTGTAAAAGGAGCGTAAAAAATGCAGCAGAAGCAGACCGGTACAATTCAAAATTTGGTCTTTTTACAATTAACTCCGGACAAAGCCGACGTGCTTCCCAAAGCGGCATAGTAGCGCGAACGCCTTGCGCACGCGCTTCATAACTACATGTCACAATAATTCCCTTACGCTCTTTTTCATTTCCAGCTATCGCAAGAGGCTTTCCTTTTAATGAAGAATCATTAACTGCCTCAACAGACGCATAAAAGCAGTTCATATCCACATGCAAAATCACGCGACCTTTTTTCGGATACATTTCTTTTGCTTCCATACCATCCCTCCAAAACGAACATACATTCCCATTATACAGTATGGTCCGTTTTGCTACAATATATACGCGAAAAGCAATAACATTTTACAGCTTTAGTCATTAGGTAACTAAAAAGGGCGCCCTAAAAGATTAGCCGTTTTCGCCACCTTTTAGAACCCCCTTTTTATCTATTACTTCACTGTTTCACGAATAATTGCCACCACAAGCTCTGCCGTTTTTACAAGCTCTTCAACTGGCATTTTTTCGTTTGTTGTATGAATTTCTTCATACCCTACTGCAAGGTTAACAGTCGGAATACCGTGACCTGCGATTACATTCGCATCGCTTCCGCCCCCGCTTTGATGCAGTGATGGTGTGCGTCCGATAGCTGTAATTGCACGCTTCGCCAATTCTACAACATGATCTCCATCTGCAAATTTAAAACCAGGATACATAACATCCACATCGACTTCAGCTTGCCCGCCCATCTCTTCTGCCGTGGAGATAAATGCTGCTTTCATTTTTTCAACCTGTGCGAGCATTTTTTCTTCCACTAAAGAACGAGCTTCTGCCAAAATAAATACATGATCGCATACAATATTTGTTTGTGTGCCGCCTTCAAAGCGCCCGATATTGGCAGTTGTTTCTTCATCAATACGGCCAAGCGGCATTTTAGCAATCGCCTTTGCTGCAATTGTGATTGCGGAGACACCTTTTTCGGGCGCTACACCAGCGTGGGCAGTCTTCCCCCGAATAATCGTTTTTAGTTTTGCTTGTGTTGGAGCCGCAACGATAATGTCCCCTACTTTACCATCGCTATCAAGCGCATAACCATATTTGGCTGTGATTAAAGAACGATCGAGTGCTTTTGCACCAACAAGACCGGATTCTTCTCCAACCGTAATAATGAACTCGACTTTACCATGTGGTGCATCGGTTTCCTTTAGTACACGAATTGCCTCTAGCATTGCTGCCAAGCCAGCTTTATCATCCGCTCCTAAAATCGTTGTACCATCCGTTACAATATAGCCCTCTTGCATAGACGGCTTAATTCCTTTCCCTGGCACAACCGTATCCATGTGAGCTGTAAAGTAGATGGTATCCGCCTCTACTTTGGCTGGTAGTGTACAAATTAAGTTACCTGCGCCATGTCCAGTTTGTGCCGTTGTATCGTCTTCAAACACCTCTACGCCAAGCGCAGAAAATTTCTCCTTCAATACTTTACAAATTTCTGCTTCATGCTTTGTTTCTGAATCAACTTGAACAAGCTCTAAAAATTCGTTTACTAAACGTTCTTGATTTATCATGTATGTGCCTCCTCTATTTCTTGTTATGTACAAGTTTCATTATAACAGAACTATATCAAAGTTACGAAAGGCGAGCGCATAGACGCTCGCCTTATTACAATGGGATATTGCCGTGCTTTTTTTTCGGACGCTCTTCCTTCTTATTGCGCAGCATGTCGAGTGCTTGTATCAATTTGATTCTTGTATCACGAGGGTCAATTACATCATCAACAATGCCATGCTTTGCTGCGACATACGGATTAGCAAATTTCTCACGATATTCCTCAATGAGCCGCGCCCTTGTTTCTTCCGGATTATCGCTGCTCTCAATCTCTTTGGCGAAAATGACATTTACTGCTCCTTGTGGCCCCATTACGGCAATTTCCGCATTCGGCCATGAAAACACCACATCAGCACCAATTGCCTTGCTGTTTAACGCCACATAAGCCCCGCCATACGCTTTACGTAAAATGACGGTAATTTTTGGAACTGTTGCCTCGGAATAGGCATATAGAATTTTTGCACCGTGACGAATAATGCCACCATGCTCTTGCTTGACTCCTGGAAAAAATCCTGTTACATCCTCAAACGTAATTAGCGGGATGTTAAAGGAGTCGCATAAACGAATAAAACGCGCCGCCTTATCAGACGAATCAATGTCAAGGCTGCCAGCCATAACCTTTGGCTGATTACAAACAAGACCGACCACTTCTCCTTTTACTCTTGCAAAGCCAGTCACAATATTTTTCGCAAAGTTTTTTTGAATTTCAAAAAAAGAACCTTCATCAACAACCCCATCAATGACATGACGTACATCATATGGTCGAACCGCATCAAATGGAATTACATCCGTTAAATCAGGGCGATAATCATCTTCATCAGGTGTACCATACATAAATGGACGTTCTTCGCAATTTTGCGGCAAGTAACTCAGTAGCATTCGCACAATCTCTAAAGCATTTTCCTCATCCGTAGCTGCAAAATGTGCATTTCCACTAATTGTGTTATGTACCTTCGCACCACCAAGGTCCTCGGCTGAAATACTTTCTCCTGTCACTGTCTCAATTACTTTTGGTCCAGTAATAAACATTTGGCTAGTTTTTTCTACCATAATTACAAAATCAGTGATAGCTGGTGAATACACTGCACCGCCAGCACAAGGTCCTAATATCACTGAAATTTGTGGGACCACACCTGAATAGATAGCATTTCGGTAAAAGATATGACCATAACCATCCAAGGATAATACACCTTCTTGAATTCTTGCACCACCAGAATCATTTAGCCCGATAATTGGTGCCCCGTTTTGCGCCGCCAAATCCATAACATTCGCTATTTTTTTGGCATGCATTTCACCAAGTGCTCCTCCAAACACGGTAAAATCCTGTGAAAACACATATATAGGACGCCCATTAATCTTACCGTATCCGGTTACTACTCCATCTCCTGGACCAGCCTTATCTCCCAGACCAAAATCACTGCAGCGATGCTCCATAAATGGATTTAATTCCATAAACGTACCAGGATCTACAAGTAGATCAATGCGCTCACGAGCTGTCAGCTTGCCCTTTTCGTGCTGCTTTTCAATCTTTGCGTCTCCTCCGCCTAACTCAATCTCTCGCTTTCTATCATATAAATCATTAATTTTTTCATAAATATCAACCATGTGTTTCGCCCCCCTTTTTCTCGCAAAGTTCATATAAAACGCCATGTGCAGACTTTGGATGCATAAAGGCGATACTCGCTCCCGCCGCACCGATGCGTGGAGAAGAATCAATCATTTGAATGCCATTTTGCTCCATCTCTTGAATTCTATCTGCAATTGTGTTCACACCTAGCGCCACATGATGAATGCCCTCTCCACGCTTATGAATAAACGTCGCAATCGGACTTTCTTTGCTTAAAGGTTCGAGCAGCTCTAATTTGCTTTCTCCCAACTCTAGAAAAGCTACCTTAACTTGCTGCGAGACTACCTCTTCAACTCCCAGCAATCGAAGCTTCAACACATTCGTATAAAATGGTAGCGCTTCCTCTAAAGATTGAACTGCAATTCCAATATGATCAATTCTTTGAATCATGACTTCCACCCCTTGTTGTACATGAATTGCAAAATTAGACATATATTTTCTTAATTCGCTGTTTCATGTCACTTCTCCTTGTTTTCAGAGAATTTCGAACAACAAAATCTTTATTGCCCCTTAAAAGCGTTCCAGCTACAATACAAGTAACAGACAAGGAGGTTATATTATGGGCAAAAAATCTCAAAAAGTTGTCGTTTACGTTATGCTGTTTTCGATGCTGATTACAACCTTACTTACAGGCTTAAGCATGTTTTGGTAGATAAAAAAGCAGAAGCGGCTTGTTTAGCTCCCTAGGGCTGAGGTTCTCGGCGCATAAAGGCGCTTTTTGCCTTAATGGGACGAGGTTCTCAGACCGGAGGAGCTAGCCGCTGTAGCTGGACAGAAGAAAAGCAGAAGCGGCTTGTTTAGCTCCCTAGGGCTGAGGTTCTTAAACTACGGAGACTGACAATCAGAAAAGACTGATATGAAAACCGTTTTAATCCGGTTTTCATATCAGCCTCTTTTATTCTCCTCTACTCATTGCCCCTTTTTCTTTCGCAAGCTGCTCAAATGATTTTTTTGTTCGAACAATTAATACCTTCGTACCAACGGGAACTTTTTCATATAAAGCTTCCACATCTTTCGGATACATCCGAATACATCCTTGTGAAATATACTTGCCGATTGAACTGGGCTGATTTGTACCATGAATGCCGTACTTGTTTCCTTCTGTACCTTTTGCATTAAACCCTATCCAGCGAGACCCTAACGGATTTTTAGGAGATCCACCGGGGATGTTGCCTTTTATATAATATGGATTTTTCACTTTCATAACCACATCAAACTCGCCTTCAGGTGTTAAATCATTCGTTTTCCCGGTCGCCACTGGATACACCTTTTGAATCATACCGTCATCAATGAAAGCCAGCTTATTATTTTGCTTATTCACAATAATATAAGGGTCTCCCACACGTGGGTTATCGCCAATTGGCCATATAGGGGACAATGAAACAAATAATAGTAAAGAAAGCAGCTGCAGCATTGAACGCCTCCTGGTAGTAAAAATTAAGAACTATGCACTTGTTTGGGCAGTTTGATACTGCATATTCTTCCCTTGGAACTCACTTTTAATGAGCAAATATTGTTCCATTTCATTGACGAGCTGATGCAGCATTGCGCGCGTTTCAAACTCTTCTCTCGTTTGCGGCAAAGGCATTTCTCGAAATTGCTCTCGCATTTCATGAAGCAAATGTAGCGATATCAAACCTGTGCTTTCAGGTCTGATAGCATGTGCAACATTTTCAATAAAATCCGCTATCATTTCAGCTTGTTCGTATGTCCATGATAAAGAGGCAACAAGCGGCATAACACGCTCTAAAATCTCAAATTGCCGGAAACGCATATTAAAGTAACGATAATAATAGCTGTCTTCTCTGACAAAATGATTTTCCAGCTTTTTAAAAGCCAGATCTCGCGCCTCCTTTAAAACAGATGCCGTTGTAATCAACTCTTGGCCATTCCATTGACGTTCCCGATCTCGTAAATACGCTGCCATCTCAGTTAAAATCACCTTAAAATGTGCTTCTACCTCATCCCGCATCCGTTCCAACTCTCGTTCCGCACTCGGCATATATAAATTAATTAACAGTGCAATACCAATGCCAATTGTCAAAATAGAAATTTCGTTTTCGATAGCATGCCATGTAATACTTTCCAATGAGTATAAATGCATTACAATAACCGAACTCGTTACAATTCCTTCTGGCACCCGAAGCATGACTGCAGTAGGTATGTATAAAAGTAATAAAATGCCAACAGCTAATGGATTGTAGCCAAGAATTTCAAATATCACAAACGAAAATAGCATCGCCAATAAACAAGCACCAAACCTTTGCAATGATGCCTCAAGTGATTTTTTCTTTGTGTTTTGCACACATAGGATAACTAAAATACCTGCCGAACTGTAAAACTGCAATTCAAATAATTGTGCAATAAAAATAGCAAATGCCGCGCCAACAGCTGTTTTTAAGGTTCGATATCCAATTCTAAACATTATTTCACCTCTCATGTTTATTTTAAAGGAAAGCAGGTGAAAATGTACTACATATTGCATAAAAGTATACTTTTGCGAATATATTGGACGCACCAATCTAACTTTAAAGGAGGATATATGCGCGCAATTCGCTTTTATCTCGGTATTTCCTTATTATACGGTCTTTATAAAGGATTATTTTTATTTTTACATTTAGAACTGCGCATTACCCTTCCATATGAAGCATTGTTGCAAGGGGCGGGTTTTATTTTGTACATGCTGTTTTCATTCTCTGTTTCCCCTGCCTATCTTAAACATTGGCGCTATACATTCGCTTTTCTGATTACCTCTGTTATTTGGACGTCTGATATTGTATGGATCTGGGTTTACCTACATATGTTTCTTCCTTTTGTGATGTACTAAAAAACAAAAAAAGAGGCACTTTGGCCTCTACAGCATTTTTTGTAAAAATTCCTGTGCACGTGCACTCTTTGGTGCGGTGAAAAATTCGTACGGAGGCGCATCTTCAACAAGATGACCGCCATCTAAAAACAACACCCGATCTGCTACTTCTTTCGCAAAGCCCATTTCATGTGTCACAATCGCCATTGTCATACCTGTATGCGCTAGTGATTTCATAACTTCAAGCACTTCTTTTACCATCTCAGGATCAAGGGCTGATGTTGGTTCATCAAACAACATGACCTCAGGCTCCATTGCGAGAGCACGTGCAATTGCTACACGTTGCTTTTGACCACCTGACAAACGTCCTGGAAATTCGTTGGCTTTCTCCAGCAATCCCACTTTCCCAAGTAACTCTTTTGCTTTTTGCTCTGCAACAGCTTTAGATACTCCCTTTACTGTAACTGGTGCATACGTTAAGTTTTCTAAGACAGTCATATGCGGGAACAAATGAAAGTGCTGAAACACCATCCCCACATTTTGACGTACTTTCATAATATCTGTTTTTGCATCTGTAACCTCTTTATCATTAATCCAAACACGGCCAGAAGTAGGCTGCTCTAACAGGTTCATACAGCGTAAAAATGTAGATTTCCCGGATCCAGAAGGACCTATAATAGCGACAACTTGTCCTTGCTCAATCACTGTGCTGATATTTTTTAAAACTTCTAGTTTGCCGAATGATTTATGAAGTCCTTCAATCTTAATCACCTTTTTTCATTCTCCTTTCAATCGCTTTTCCGAGAAGCGTCAGCAGCATAATAAGTAAATAGTAAATAGCGCCTACGAACAGAAGCGGTTCAAAGTAAGAATATGTCTCGCCGCCTACAATGTAAGCACGGCGCATCAAGTCCGCTGCACCAATAACTGTTACAACAGCTGATTCTTTTGTAAGAGTGATAAATTCGTTCATCAGTGCCGGTAAAATATTTTTAAGTGCCTGGGGTAAGATAATGTTTGACATCATTTTGCGATACGGAATGCCAAGAGCCATTGCCGCTTCTGTCTGCCCCTTATCAACTGCTTGAATACCAGCTCGGATAACCTCTGACATATATGCGCCGGAGTTTAATCCGAATGCAAGAACCGCTGCTAAAAATGCCGTGATATCGTAACCGGTAAGCTGCGGTAAGCCGTAATAAATAATCATGAGTTGCAATACAAGTGGTGTCCCGCGAAACACGGACGTATATGCATCTGCGAACCAGCCTAAAGCTTTAATTCTGGCAATCTTGCATAATGCCAAAAGAGTACCGAGAGTAAAGCCGAATAGTGCGGAAACAGCTACGATTTGGAGTGTTACTTGTAAACCTTTTAGTATATACGGTAACGATGGCGCAATTTGTGCAAAATCAAGATTCATCTGTATGCCGTCCTTTCCTTTCAAATCAACTATCTCAATCCTATACCTTCATATATTTCCTAAATAAACCTTTTTAGGATATTATTACTACTCCTTTATAAAGGCAATAAGGAATCTCCTGTATTCTTTCAGGAGATTCCTTTTATTTATGCATTATTACTCACCGCCGAACCATTTTTTAACTAACTTTTCCATTTCTCCGTTCTTTTGCATCTTTTCAATTACTTTATTAAATTCCTCTGTTTGCTTGCTTCCTTTTGGAAATGCAATTGCAGAACCAGCTTCATCGGAAGCTTCCGGAATTTCAATGCTTTTTAGTTCAGACATTTTTTTCAGGTAACCTTTAGCAACTGTATCTTCAATGATAATTGCATCAACACGACCTGCTTTTAGTTCTTCAAACAACTCAGGAATACGGTTGCGGTCTGTAATTTTAATTTCTGTTGTTTTTTGAATGTCCTTTGCTTTTCCTTCTTGAATAGATCCTGTTTGTACACCCACTGTTTTACCTTTTAAATCTTCTACTTTTTGCACTACGCCATCCTTGGAAATTACAAGGTTTTTAGCTGTAAAGTAAACATCTGTAAAGTCAGCATTTTTCTTGCGCTCTTCTGTTGGTGTCATACCAGCCATAACAAAATCAACTTTTTTGGCTTCCATTGCAGCCAATAGACCTGTGAAGTCCATATCCTTAATTTTAATCTCGTATCCTAGCTCTTTAGCAATATATTTTGCCACATCTACGTCAAAACCAATAATTTCATCGCTTTTCGCTGAATCGATGTATTCATACGGCTTATAATCTGCCGATGTTCCCATCACAAGCACTTTCTTTTTGTCTGAAGCTTCTTGTTTAGAACAAGCACCCAGCACACCTACAACAAGTAAGCTGGTCAATAAGATGGATAATAGCTTTTTCATTATAACTCCCCCTGTTTTAAATTTTCTGAATTTACTTACTTATTATGTGATAAACAAGCCACATATGCAAGAAGATTTTTTGTTATTTTTATTCTACAAAATGTATTTTAACACACTTTTATATTTATACAATATTCTTTTTTAAATTTTCCATCTGTATTTTTCTTACATTATCAATAGATTTCAAGTTAACACTTATAAAATAAGCTTCCATTACAAAAAAATCATGAATTATCTTAAGAAAATAAATATCTCTAAGTTTTACAAATGAATTTTTATGCGATTTCATACAGTTAATATAGTAATATTATTTATTTTTAAAGCAAAAAGCAGAGCCTTAGGCTCTGCTTTTTTAACAAATATATACATTCTATCTCGGGTCTTTTTCCTGTTTTTTCTCAGGCTTTTCTTTGTGTTCTGGCTGATTTTTATCATTTGAATGATTGCCTTGCCCCGATTTCTGCTGCGATTGTTGCGGATGCACACGTTCATTTTTGGGTTCAAGCTTATCCTTCTTTTCTTTCGAGTGAGACTGATTCACTGGATGTTCCTGTCCTTGTCTCTGCTTCTGTTTTGGTTCAACAGGTGCAACAGGAGGAATGTCCTGCTGGGGCACTGTTACCTGTGTCTCTGGCTTATCTGGATGAACTACACCTTGTTGGTTTGTGTCTTCTTGCTTTGGGTGGTTGAATTGTTCGTTTTGCTTTTGCAGGTACTTTCCTGTACTAATTCCTTGCTTCTTAGCCGTAGCTCGTTGTTCTAGTGTACTTTGCTGATACACAACGTGAACGTTTTGCTCTTCATAAGTAGCCTTCAAGTCTTTTAAATTTTCATTCAATCTCTTAGACATTTCCTTTTCCTTTGTAACAGCCGTAAATGTAATGTTCTGCCCCTTTAAGTAACCTTCTTCTCTACTTTCTGCTACGATATTCTTAATAACATCTTGTAGTGATCGATGTTTCCAATCAGATAAATGCTGAATCACACGCTCTCCATCTTTATTATACGCATACAACTCAACCACACGCAGCTGATCTGTTACTCCAACCTCTAAGCTTGGGTTAATATCAACAGCAACATACGCTAACACCCGATCTGGCCGGTTACTATATAGCATCATCAGAAATACACAACACAAAATAGCAACTGCTGGCTTTATAACAGAAAAGTTCCAATACTGGATAGGTCTGATTGAAACTTCTTGTCCAATCGCATAGGTTCGCTCCCGCTTGCATGTGACAAATTCTCCGCTTGGGGTCAGAACGACCACAGTACTTCGCTTCATTTCCATAATAATCCCTTTATTCATCGCTCTTTCCTCCTTGTATATACTCCAAAATATGAGTATATTGGTTCACAAACACAATGCAAATGGCGATAATATAGCGACGATGACTTTCTAAGACCTTTCTACTTACCTGAAATGAACTCTCTATTCTTCTTAAAGGTAGCTTTTTCTTTTGAAATAATTCTCGTAACAATTCTTCTTCATGGGACAATTGCTGTGCGATATACATGAGCTTTTGCCGTGTGTCTCGATGCTTTGGAGAATCTTTTACCAAATCGGAAAAAGAGATTTTGAATTCTCCTAATACTGTCTGAAAGTGCAATATTTCGTCTTTTCGATTTGATATTTCAAGTTCTTTCATATATTCAGACAAAGCCATTTTCGTTTCAATGACTTCTTCTTGCTGGTCTTCTTGTAAAAAGACAAGATTATGTTTACATTCTTTACGCATATGATCAATAATATCTCTTTTTATAAGAAGCTCAGCAAATGCAAAAAATGACTTTCCCTTCTTATATGAATACTGCTGAATTGCTTGATGAAAAGCAAACAATCCGATGCTGTATTCGTCATCCTGCTCCGTAATATAGCGACGACAAACTGTTGAAACTGTTTTTCTTACAAAAGGGCGGTACTTTGTAAGAAATTCATCTAAATCCCCTTTGCCGGCTTGGAGCTGCATAACAATTTCTTCAGCTCCTGGTCTTTTCACTTTAAACAACAAACTTAACACAAGTAATTCTCCCCTCTTCTGTCAATAGCAGAATGGTCACTTCTTTAAGAAGTGACCATTATACCACAGGGTCTTACTGCTTGTCTTGATGCTTTTCGTGACCTTGTTTTCCTTGCTCTTTCTTTTCATGACCATGTTTTTGACCGTTATCATGGTGCTCTTTCTTTTCTTTTGAGCCTTGTGCATGCTCAGGCTTTTGCACCACCTGTTTTACCGGACGTTGTGCTGGTTGTGCTGGTGTTGCAGGTACTGCCGGTGCTGGTTGTGCTGGTGTTGTAACCGTTTCTTGTTCTTGCTCCGACTGCATCACCTGTACATCCACAGACTCCTCAGGCTTTGTCTCTATTTGTTCCTGCTTGCTTTCCCCTATAATAACAAGTTCTTGCTTTGCTTGCTTTTTTTCTATTTTATCAGCAAGTTTCACAAAGCTTTTCTCTATATTTTTAGCAATGGCGGCTTTTGCCTTCGGATTCTTTACTTTATCGAGCACTTTTGCTAAAGCCTCAATATTGTGTCCGATATGGATTTTTACTTTTTCTTTTTCTGTAGCAGGTTTTTCTGTCTCTGTCGCTTCTTCCTCCGTTTTATCAGAAGCGTCATCTTCTACTACTATCAATTTATCTGTTTCAGAAGGAGATTTCTCTGTATCTTCTCCCGCAAGTTCATCTGCTTTTTCTAGTTTATCAGCAGCTTCTTTTAATGTATCTTGTGTGTAATTGTCTTTCCCCTCTTGGATTAATACGCGCGCTTCCGCAATGCGCTCTGCAGCTTGTTCAGACAACAACTTCGCTTTGTCTAAATCATTTGTCGCTAGTGCCAAACGAATATCTTCCATCATCGTTTTAATGAAGTAAAAGAAATCGCCTTGCACAAGTGTTGGTGCTTCTTCTGTTGTTTTCTCCGTGTCTGTGTCTGCATAGGCCGTTCCCGCCAAAAACGGACTGCACAGCAACATTGTTGTCATAGTGCCTTTTACGAATACGTTTTTCATATTACCTTCCCCCATTTGCTTTGGTCATTATATATATTCGGAGGCTTGTTCATTTTTAGGGGGGTCGTATAAAAACTTTTTTAATTTTTTAAAGTTTAGCTCTGGTACAGTTCATTATTAATTTCAGCTACAGGGATTCGCTTTCTGCAAGAGTCTCCTCCACTCCAATCAACAAGTGCCCACCATCAATAGTGGGCTTTAGCACAGCCTAAAACTTAGAGCTAATCATAAACCCCTTGCTTTAATGAGGAAATAAAAAAGCTGACAGTTGTCAGCTTTTATTTTTACACCTCTTCACAATATTGATCGAAATATCCTTGCAATTTTTCAACAACCTGCATTGGAGAGTGCCCTTCAATTTCGTGACGCTCAACCATCGTTAAAATTTTCCCATCCTTCAATAGCGCAAATGAAGGGGAAGAAGGGGGATATCCTTCAAAATACTCGCGTGCATGCTGCGTTGCTTCTTTGTCTTGCCCTGCAAATACCGTTACAAAATGGTCAGGACGCTTATCGTAATGTACAGAATGCGCTGCTGCAGGACGGGCCACACCGCCTGCACACCCGCACACGGAGTTAATCATTACAAGCGTAACACCCGGGCGTTTGAATGCATCGTCTACTTCCTCAGGCGTTGTTAACTGCGTATAACCGGCTGCCGCAATTTCTTGACGCGCTTGTTGTACAACATCATTCATAAAAAAGTTAAAGTTAACCATCATAAATCCTCCTTTGCTGTAGCTATCATCATTTTATCAATTCCCTAGAAGGATTGCCATTTACAACGCTTCATAATATGCTAATAGTTCCGCTACAGCTGTGGTTACTGTTTTTTTGCCTTGCAAAATATCACGCTCACAAGCAAAAATATGCGCCTTCATTTCAGGATGTGAAAAAAAGCGTTGCTCTAATTCCTCCCGGATTGAAGTGTACAGCCATTTCTTTTGTTGCTGTAAGCGCCGCTGCTCAAATACTCCAGATGACTTCGTTTCTGTTTCAAACGTGCGTACTGTCTGCCAAAAGCTCGTTATCCCTTCACCTAAAAGAGCTGAGCATGTAGAAATTTTAACAGTCCATCCGTCTGTGATAGGATGAAACACATGGGCCATACGTGTATATAAGGAAGCTGTCTGCACTGCTTGGGCTTTATTCTCTCCGTCTGCTTTATTAATTAATATAGCATCGGCTAACTCCAAAATACCACGCTTTATGCCCTGTAATTCATCTCCTGCCCCAGTCAATGTAAGAAGAAGGAAAAAGTCAACCATGTCTCGAACCATACCTTCACTTTGGCCGACACCAACTGTTTCTACAATAATAACGTTGTAACCCGCAGCTTCGCATAGAAGCATTGTTTCTCGTGTACGACGATTCACGCCGCCAAGTGCTCCCCCTGAAGGGGAGGGACGTACAAACGCATTTTTCTGCTGAATAAGACGTTCCATTCTCGTCTTATCTCCTAAAATACTGCCTCGGGTCAACGTGCTACTGGGATCAACAGCAAGCACCGCAACTTTATATCCCTGTTCGCACAGCATCGTACCAAACGCTTCAATAAATGTACTCTTACCAGCACCAGGTACACCTGTAATTCCTATTCGAATGGACCTTCCCGCGTAAGGAAGTAGCAACTTGAGAAGTTGCTGCGCTTTGTCTTTATGTTTTTGCGCATTGCTTTCAATCAATGTAATCGCTTGTGCTAAAAATGCCCGATCGTTACACTTCACACCTTGTGCTAGCTCCTCCACAGAAATATTTCTTTTCTTAATGGGGGGATTTTCAGGAAACGGGGGCTTTGTCCCGTCCATAATCGTGGATGCAAAGGCTTCTGATTGTTCTATAGGAACCCATTCCGGTCGCTTCTCTTCTTTCATAATTTACTCCGTTTCTCCGACAAGACGACTTTGAATTTCTTCAAGAATCTTTTCTGCCGCCTGCGGGATCACAGTACCAGGTCCAAAAATCGCAGCTGCCCCTTCTTTATATAAAAACTCGTAATCTTGCACAGGGATTACACCCCCTACAATGACAACAATGTCTTCTCTCCCGAATTTTTTAAGTTCTTCTACTAATTGTGGAAGCAAGGTTTTATGTCCTCCTGCTAACGAACTCATCCCAATGCAGTGTACATCGTTCTCTACCGCTTGCCGTGCCGCTTCTTCTGGTGTTTGAAATAGCGGCCCGATATCAACGTCAAAACCAAGATCCGCATAAGCGGTTGCCACAACTTTTGCGCCGCGATCATGCCCATCTTGTCCAAGCTTAACAATTAAGATGCGCGGACGACGACCTTCTTCTGCCGCAAATGCATCGATTTTATCACGCACTCGTTCAATTTCCTGCCGGTTGTCATATTCCGAACCATATACACCACTTACAGATTGAATAACCGCCTTGTGCCGACCTGCCACCTGTTCAATTGCATCTGAAATCTCTCCAAGCGTTGCACGGACACGCGCTGCCTGCACTGCCAGCTCCAAAAGATTATTGTTTCCTTTTGCAGCCTCCGTTAAAGCTCTAAGCGCTATTTGTACTTGTTCCTCATCTCTTGCTTGCTTCAAAGCTTCAAGACGTGCTAGCTGGTTTTTAAGCACAGCGGTATTGTCTATATTTAAAATATCAAGCGGTTCCTCTTGCTCTAACCGATATTGATTTACACCGATAATTGGTTCTTTTCCAGAATCAATATGTGCTTGTCTTCGGGCTGCAGCTTCTTCAATACGCAGTTTGGGGATACCCTTTTCAATCGCTTTTGTCATACCACCTAATGCTTCTATTTCTTCGATATGCGTCCAAGCTCTTTCTACAAGAGCATTTGTCAATGACTCTACATAATAAGACCCTCCCCACGGATCAATAACCGAGCAGATTCCCGTTTCTTCCTGTAAATATAATTGCGTATTTCGCGCGATACGCGCAGAAAAATCTGTTGGAAGTGCGATTGCTTCATCAAGAGCATTCGTATGTAGGGACTGCGTATGACCGAGTGCAGCAGCCAATGCTTCTACGCATGTACGCGCTACATTGTTGAATGGATCTTGCTCAGTCAAGCTCCAGCCCGATGTTTGAGAATGCGTCCGCAAAGCAAGCGACTTCTCATTCTTAGGATGGAATTGCTTCATTAGCTTTGCCCATAGCAAGCGACCAGCCCGCATTTTAGCAACTTCCATAAAATAATTCATGCCAATCGCCCAGAAAAATGAAAGGCGAGGAGCAAATACATCCACATCTAGACCAGCTTGTATACCGGTGCGCACATACTCTACACCATTTAATAACGTGTAAGCCAGCTCAAGATCAGCTGGTGCGCCCGCTTCCTGCAAATGATAGCCTGAAATACTGATACTATTAAATTTTGGCATGTGTTTTGAGGTATAAGCGAATATGTCAGAGATAATTCGCATGGACATTTCTGGTGGATAAATGTAAGTATTTCTTACCATATATTCTTTTAAAATATCATTTTGAATAGTACCAGATAATTGCAAAGGCTGTACGCCTTGTTCCTCTGCCGCAACAATATAAAAAGCCATAATAGGTAAAACAGCACCATTCATCGTCATAGAAACGGACATTTGATCAAGAGGGATACCTTCAAACAATATCTTCATATCCAAAACAGAGTCAATCGCTACCCCCGCTTTCCCAACGTCACCAACAACGCGCGGATGATTGGAATCATAACCGCGATGCGTGGCCAAATCAAACGCTACAGACAGTCCTTTTTGTCCGGCTGCCAAATTGCGCTTATAAAAGGCATTGCTCTCTTCCGCAGTCGAAAAACCAGCATACTGACGAACTGTCCAAGGTCTGTTCGTATACATAAGCGCATACGGCCCCCGGTGATAGGGTGCTACCCCTGGTTTACCGTCTAAATAATCCAAGGTCGCAATATCTTGTTCTGTGTATATCGTTTTAATATCGATCTTTTCGTTCGCTTTATATGCCAAAGATGCCTCTTGCTGTAGACTGCTTTCTTGTTCAAATAGTGAGTCAAATTCTATCTTTGTAAAATCAGGTAATTTCATAGCGCCACCTCCTGCATTTGATGAAAGTCCTCCAAAAATGTCAGTAAGTCTGCTGGGTGTTGAATGGAGCGTTCATATTCGTTCGCTTTTACACCCACAAGTGCTGTATATGCAATTACTGTTTCTTTATGTGCTGCTTCACTTCCATATACTAGCATGATATCTGCTTGTACTTCTTGATTTTCCACAGAGAAACCACATGCAGTTAATAACGGGACAATATAGAAAGGAAGTTCTCCCTCTCCCATCCTTACAAGAGCTGCAATGGGCAAAGAACCGTGTACTACTTTATATCGTTCCGTTGCTTCTCGCAATCTCTCAATCTCCTCCGCATCTCGCATAACAGGTAAAGCTTTAATCTTCTCACCCTGTGTTGCCCATGATGCTGTTGCTTCACCAATTGTTGTACCGTTCTTAAAAGCAGTAATACAAGCTTCTACATCACACGTTGGCAAAAACAAAGCAGCATGCCGCCCTTCTTTATACGCTTTTAATGCCGTCAACCGGTTTACCCGCACGTTTTCTTGTAAGAGTTTAGAAGTTTCATTATGGTTTATATACACGTTTGTACCTATTACTTTTTTGTATGAAAGTAAAACATCTGTCTTTCGTTGTTCAGCTACTTTTGCAATCTCTTCATGTAGCCAGCCATCTTTTAAAACTATACTCATCCCACCGGCTTTTTCAATCCGGCAAAACAGCCGCCATGCTCGCTTCGCAATTTCCTTTGTTAAAGCTTCTATATAATAGGAACCTCCGGCCGGATCTAATACTTTTGTCAAATGCGACTCGCCGCGTAGGATATGCTGAATGTTTCGAGCCCAGCGTTCACCATTTTCATCATTGTTGCCAAGCGCTTCATTATATACACTTACATGAAGCGTATCCGCTCCCCCTGTAATGGCTGAAAAAGCTTCTGTTGTCGTTCGTAATAAGTTTACATGTGGATCGTACTTTGTTTTCGTACGCCCAGATGTACGGACATGAATGTGCATATTCCCTTGAGCTCCAAACATTTCCGCAATTTTCTTCCACAGGATACGTCCAGCACGAAGCTTGGCGATTTCAGTGAACAATTGCGTGTCTACGCACAAGCTGAACATCATTTGCTGCGCTATATGCGCTGGATTTAAACCACGTTTGATTCCTTCACGCATATACTCTGCTCCCGTTGCTAAAGCTACGGACAGCTCCTGCACACTATTTGCACCAGCATGATGATATGCATCTGTTCTGATAAATATGGTACGTAAACCCGGAGCCTTCTCCCTGCTCCAAGATACTGTCTCCTTCATTGCATCGTAGCAAGACCGCAATGATAACGGCATATAACCTGTTTCTGCGATATATCCGAGTGGATCGGCACCTATTATACCTTTCATCTCATTGGTGTTACGATAGACGGAACCAATCATTCCTATTAAAGGAATTGCATGATACCCAGCATATACAAAGATAGAATGGTTTTCTATATCCACACCATGTAAAACGCTTTCAACATCTTGTTTACAACTTAGTGGAATTCCCTGTTTCCCCACATCTTCACTTGAATCTTCTCCTCGCTTCGTTGCTTCATCTACCACTAGGTGAAGAATAGATTGTCCATGCGCAATCGCACGTTTTACAGCCGCATTGGCTTCTTCAGGAGTTAGCGCGAACAACTCTTGCGCAATACCGTCCTTATTTTCATGCAATAGTTTAGGTCTTACAAAGACCTGATTGTGCTTCGTATACAAAGGCTTTATTACAATATCTTCATATGTTTTTCGTTCTAGACTCTCTACTTGTTTCCCCTTTAGTGCTTTTTCAGCCAACCGCTTCCACTCGTCATACGATACATCTTCAAATTCACGAAAGGTATATTTGTTCATATCCGAGTCCCCCTTTACCGCAATTAAAGTGATGAAAATATAAAATTTTCTAAATTATCACTCATGTAAATCTTATTATAATTTTTCATATGGCGCAAAGGGCAAATTTGAAACAACATGACAAAAGCGCGCTGTTCAAGCGCGCTTTTAAATCAACGATTTATATGTTTCTATAATGATTCGATGTGAACCTACCATGCAATCAGGTAAGGCATTCAGCGAGAAGAACTGCAACTCCAACGTTTCTTCGTTTTGCTTCAGATCTCCCTTGAACATTTTTGTATGGTAAGCAACGGTCACAGTTTGAAATTCATCACCGTTTGCGAGCTTCACTAAGTAATTCTTACCTGAGAATACTTCAATGAGCTGCAATTCATCCACAAGTAAACCAGTTTCTTCTTCTACTTCTCTTTTTGCTGTTTCTTCGGGCGATTCACCAAGCTCCATCAACCCACCCGGCAGCCCCCACCTTTGCTGCGGTTCATTGCGTTGCTGTAACAAAACTTGTTCGTTACGTAAAATTAATACTACTGCTCCTACCAGAATAAGAGCCCTATGCCCAACAAGAGCTCTTAGGTTCTCCACGTATCCCATAAAAACCTCCATCTCATACTCTATATACCTTATTCTGATATATTGCATCTAAAGCAGCAACTATTTTTCTAAAATGAGATGGACAATTCCTTTGCTATTAGCTGTTGCTAATAAAACATTATTAATGACTATGTCCTGTAACTGTTCATGCACCCAAGCTTCACTGTTTCCGAGAGATGCCAATGCTTCTTTACGAATTTTCCCTTGTTTAATTACGATAAGAGGCAATTCCATTACTTCCCCTTTTATATTTACGTCTTTTCGAGCAAGAGGCTCATATTCAGGTTTTAGAAAAGCAGAAATATTTCCCCCAGGTTCCCAAAATGCAATTCCAACCTTATCAAACGTATTAATATTTTGCAGTCGTAATTCTGAAAAAAGATAATCAATACTAATTCGCGCACGCTGTAAATTCTTTAATTGCAGCTCTCCGTTCCGAATCAATAAAAGGGGAGACGGTTCTAAAAAATTTCTCCATCGTTCCCACTTCAAACTTAAGGCAGAGCTTGATGCATGTAATACGATTAAAACAAAGGTTGTAATCATAGCTCCCCCAAATCTAACCTTTCATCGGTCAACGGATTAGATAGATTTCCTCCTAACAACAAAGCTAGCACCACATCCGCAAATCGCAGCTGCGCAATGGATCTCTGCCCCATTAACTTGGCAGCCAGCAATAAAAACACGTAAGCAATACCGGCACGAAGAATCCATTCTATAGCTGTCAAATGCTCGGCATGTGAAAACAAATGCATAGCTTCCCTCCTTTGTCATAGTTTGAACCAATTCCTCAGCGATATATGTATTTTGTTCTTCTTAGACTATTTTTGCATATATACAATAATAGTCATTTATGAGGAGGGCGTATATGGCACACATTTATTCAAAAGGCTGGTATATCCAGCAGTTAAAATCAGTTGGTATCTCCAAGCATGAACAACGGAAATTAGAGTTGTATCGTACTCATGTTTTAGCAAATTTGTATCGTACCCATGTAGAAAACAAGAAAAAGCTCACCGAGTAGGTGAGCTTTCATTTAATAAACAGATGTATTTTCTTTTGATACATTCTCCAAAATTTCTTTTACACGGGCTAAAAACTTGCCGCAAATGAGACCATCAAGAACGCGGTGATCAAGAGATAAACAAAGGTTTACCATGTCGCGTGCTGCAAACATACCACCTTCCATAATGACCGGGCGTTTTACGATGGATTCAATTTGTAAAATAGCAGCTTGTGGATAGTTGATGATACCCATAGATTGTACCGATCCAAAAGAGCCAGTATTGTTAACAGTAAACGTTCCACCCTGCATATCTTCACTCTTTAATGTTTTTGTTCTTACTTTATGAGCCAATTCCGTGATTTCCCGTGCAATACCTTTAATGGATTTTTCATCCGCCTGTTTAATCACTGGTACAAACAATTCTGTTTCAGTTGCTACAGCAATGGACAGGTTAATATCTTTCTTTTGAATAATCTTGTCGCCTGCCCACATGGAGTTGATTTGCGGGTATTCTTTAAGCGCTTGTGCCACCGCTTTTACAAAGAAAGCAAAGAACGTCAAATTGAAACCTTCACGCTTTTTAAACTCATCTTTTAAACTATTGCGATACGTTACTAAATTGGTTACATCTACTTCCACCATCATCCATGCATGAGGTGCTTCATGCTTACTGCGTAACATATTTGCCGCAATTGCTTTGCGTACACCGGAAACAGGAATCTCAATATCCCCTGGCATCGTAGGTACAGAAACCGGTTTTGCAGCTTCAACTGCTGGAGCTGCTACTTTCGGTTGCTCTGTTCTAGTACCTTCTATAACTGGTGCTTGAGCCACTGGTTGTGCCACTGCAACAGGTGCTGGAATGTTTCCAGTCTCAATCACTTTCAACAAGTCTTTTCTGGTAATACGACCATTCATACCTGTTCCTTGTACTTGATTCAAATCAATATTATGCTCACCCGCAAGTTTTAAGACAGCCGGAGAGTAACGCGCTTTCGGTACATCACTTTTTACCGGCGCTGCTTCAGCTTTCGTTTCAGTTTCTGCCTCTACTGCAGCTGCAGGGGCTGAACCCTCAGTACCTTCTAATTCTATCAGACAGATAACTTCTCCCACTGCTAATGTATCCCCTTCACCAGCAATTAATTCTTTAATAATACCGGCAAAAGAAGATGGAATCTCCGCATTCACTTTATCAGTCATTACTTCTGCAAGCGGGTCGTACTTATTCACGCGATCGCCTACAGCTACAAGCCATTTACTAATTGTGCCTTCCGTTACACTCTCACCGAGCTGAGGCATCGTAATTTTCTCTACAGCCATTCCAATTTCCTCCTTGATCAGAATTCAGCCAAATCGCGCATTGCTTTTTCTACTTTATCCGGATTAACCATGAAGAATTTTTCCATTGTTGGTGCATATGGCATAGCTGGTACATCCGGACCAGCCAAACGAGCAATCGGTGCGTCTAAATCAAACAAGCAATTTTCGGCAATAATAGCAGCTACTTCACTCATGACGCTACCTTCTTTGTTGTCTTCCGTAACAAGAAGTACTTTACCTGTTTTAGATGCTGCTTCAATAATCGCTTCTTTATCAAGTGGGTAAATCGTGCGCAAATCTAATACATGCGCAGAAATACCATCTTGCGCCAGGCGCTCTGCTGCTTGCAGAGCAAAGTGTACGCAAAGGCCATATGTGATAACCGTAATATCATCACCTTCACGTTTCACATCAGCCTTGCCAATCGGTAATACATAATCTTCTTCCGGCACTTCACCTTTAATCAAGCGGTATGCACGCTTGTGCTCGAAGAACAATACCGGATCTTCGTCACGAATTGCTGCTTTTAACAATCCTTTCGCATCATAAGGCGTGGAAGGAATAACAATTTTCAAACCAGGTTGATTCGCAAATACCGCTTCGACAGATTGAGAGTGATATAACGCACCATGCACACCGCCACCGAATGGAGCGCGAACCGTAATAGGACAAGTCCAATCATTATTTGAGCGGTAACGAATACGTGCCGCTTCAGAAATAATTTGATTGACAGCTGGCATAATAAAATCCGCAAATTGCATTTCGGCAATAGGACGCATACCATACATTGCAGCACCAATTGCTACACCAGCAATGGCAGATTCAGCAAGTGGCGTATCCATCACACGGTCTTCACCAAATTGATCATACAGTCCTTGCGTTGCTTTGAATACACCGCCCTTTAAACCAACATCTTCTCCTAATACAAATACGCGCTTGTCACGTTCCATTTCTTCGCGCATTGCCAAAGTAATCGCGTCAATATAAGACATTACAGCCATTGATACTTCCCCCTTATTCCGCGTATACGTGCTTTAATGCAGATTCCGGATCCGCGTATGGCGCTTTTTCCGCATAATCTGTTGCTTCGTTTACAACTTGCATAATTTCATTTGTGATTTGTTTTTCCAACTCATCTGTTAACAAACCGATTTCTTTTAAATACAATCCAAATGTGTGAATCGGATCTTTTTGTTTCGCTTCTTCTACTTCTTCTCTAGAGCGATATGCACGATCATCATCATCACTAGAGTGTGCCGTTAAACGGTAGGAAACTGTTTCAATCAGCGTTGGACCTTCGCCGCGTCGACCGCGGTCTGCCGCTTCTTTTACTGCTTTATATACTTCTAAAGGATCATTGCCGTCTACTGTGAATCCTGGCATACCATAACCGATGGCACGATCAGAAACCTTTTCGCAAGCAAGCTGCTTCTCAATCGGCACTGAAATCGCATATTTATTGTTTTCACACATGAAAATAACAGGCAATTTATGCACACCCGCAAAGTTAGCCCCTTCATGGAAATCTCCTTGGTTAGAAGAACCTTCACCAAACGTAACGAACGTTACTAAATCCTTGCCTTCCATACGTCCTGCAAGTGCTACACCTACCGCATGAGGTACTTGTGTCGTAACCGGCGAAGACCCTGTTACAATACGATTTTTCTTTTGACCAAAGTGTCCAGGCATTTGACGTCCACCTGAGTTTGGATCTTCTGCTTTCGCAAAAGCCGAAAGCATTAAATCTTTTGCTGTCATACCAAATGTTAATACAACGCCCATATCACGATAATAAGGCAATACATAATCTTTATCACGATCGAGTGCAAATGCCGCTCCTACTTGCGCTGCCTCCTGACCTTGACAAGAAATCACGAATGGAATTTTACCGGCACGGTTTAACAGCCACATGCGTTCATCAATCTTACGTGCCATCAGCATCGTACGATACATTTCTAATACTGTTTCATCACTCAAGCCCAGCTCTTCATGACGTTTCGCTTTTACATTTTCAGTCATGTTCATATCCTCCCGAAATTAAGAATGCAATGCTTTTCCGTACACTGCAAGCGCCGCCTCACCAATTGCCTCCGACAAAGAAGGATGTGGGTGAATTGTTTTAGAAATCTCCCAAGGTGTTGCGTCCAATACACGTGCAAGTCCCGCTTCTGAAATCATATCTGTCACATGAGGACCAATCATATGCACACCAAGTAAATCATCCGTTTTTTCGTCTACAACAAGCTTTACAAAACCATCAGCTTCTCCGTATACAAGTGCTTTGCCAATGGCACGGAATGAAAACTTCCCTGTTTTTACCGTAAACCCTTTTTCCTTTGCTTCTTGCTCTGTATAACCAACTGATGCAACTTCAGGGCTACTGTACACACATTTTGAAATAAGTGATGCATCTAGTACATCCGGCTTTTGACCCGCGATATGCTCTACCGCGACAATACCTTCATTTGAAGCAACGTGCGCAAGCTGTAAGCCACCAATCACATCACCGATTGCGTATATATGTGATTCCTTCGTTTGATAGTAACTATTGGTTTTAATGTAGCCCTTCTCAATGACAATGTCAGTATTCTCAAGGCCAATATTTTCAATATTGGCTTGACGTCCTACGGATACAAGCATTTTTTCAGCAGAGAACTCTTTCTCTACCCCATTATGCTCTGCTTTAATAGAAACACCTTCTCCCCTTACAAGCGTGTCAGGCAATACTTTGGCGTTTGTTACAACCTTTATCCCCTTTTTCTTAAACAAACGCTGCATCTCTTTAGAAATATCTTGGTCTTCCAAAGGTAAAATACGATCTGCATATTCAATCACCGTTACATCAACACCGAAATCAGACAGCATAGATGCCCACTCAATACCTATTACGCCGCCTCCTACGATAATGATAGAGGTAGGTAACGTTTGCAGCTGCAAGGCATGATCGGAAGATAATACATACTCTCCGTCCAATTCTAACCCTGGAAGTGATTTCGGACGAGACCCTGTTGCCACAATTACATTTTTAGGGATTAGCATTTCATTTTCAGAACCATTGTTCATTTCTACGGAAACTGTACCAGGCATGGGTGAAAAAATAGATGGTCCTAGAATCCGACCATACCCCTCGTAGATATCAATTTTTCCTTGCTTCATTAAATGTTGCACACCTTTATGCAATTGATCGACTATTTTATTTTTTCTCTCTTGTACCTTCGTAAAATCCAATGTTACATCGCTCGTCATAACACCAAATTCAGCACTTTTTTTAGTCGTTGCAAATACTTCCGCACTGCGAAGCAACGCTTTACTCGGGATACATCCAGCATGCAAACACGTTCCACCAAGCTTACCACTTTCCACCAAGGCCGTCTTTAATCCTAATTGCGAAGCACGGATAGCCGCTACATAGCCGCCTGTTCCGCCTCCGATGATGACCAAATCATACTCTGTTGCCATAGGAATCCCTCACCTTTTCCCCTGCCATATATTCTTTTGCCTCTTCTTCTTCGCGAAGTACGCGCAAGGCACCTTCTGTTAAAGCCTGCAATTCATTTTCGCCTGGATGTACAATTACATCTGCAATCCAATCAATATGGGATTTAATATCTTCGACCAGCCTTTTGCTGTAAGCAAGTCCACCTGTTAAGATAATGGCGTCCACCTTACCGCGAAGTACAGCGCCAGCCGCTCCAATCTCCTTCGCAATTTGATAAGCCATTGCTTTATATACAAGAGCGGCTTCTTCATCTCCTGCTTCAATCCGCTCTTCTACTTTCCTTGCATCATTTGTGCCAAGAAGACCAACAAGCCCCCCTTGACCAACAAGCTTCTTCATAATTTCATCACGGTAATATTCACCGGAAAAGCACATTTCAACAAGCTGACCAGCAGGTACAGTACCTGCACGCTCAGGGCTAAATGGACCGTCTCCATGTAGTCCATTATTCACATCAATGACACGGCCTTGCTTATGAGCACCAATTGTAATACCTCCACCCATGTGCGTCACAATTAAATTCAACGTTTCATATCTTTGCTTCAACCCTTTGGCAACACCACGTGCTACTGCCTTTTGGTTTAACGCGTGAAAAATACTTTTGCGCTCAATTCCAGCCACACCGCTTACCTTAGCGACTTTTTCCATTTCATCGACCACAACCGGGTCTACGATAAACGCAGGAATATTTAATCCCGTTGCAATCTCATGCGCTAAAATCCCACCTAAGTTTGAAGCATGATGTCCGCTGTATCCAGCACGTAAATCAGCAAGCATCGCCTCGTTTACTGCATACGTTCCGCCCTCAATCGGACGAAGTAATCCACCTCTGCCGCAAACTGCACTTAGCTTTGATATATTGATTCCTTGCGCATGTAACACCTCTAAGATGGTTCTTTTTCTGAATTCATATTGATCAATAATTCGTTTATATTTTGCGATTTCTTCTTCATCGTGACGAATGGTTTCTTCAAAAATCGGACGTTCATCATCAAACACACCTATTTTAGTTGATGTACTTCCAGGATTAATTACAAGAATGCGAAAACTAGACAATGTTTTTCCCTCCATAAACTTACAGGAAGATGAGTTTCCTCATCTTCTTGGTCATTAACGGCGGCTTAAAATGTGATGGCCGTTTTTAAGAAATGTACTTCTAGAATTTTTCATACGCTCAATGCGCTCTTCTGCAAGACGATCTGCTGCTAAGTACGTTGGGATTCCGTCACGTTTCGAAATCTCGATAACCTTCGCAATATTATCGTAGATACCTTCTACTTTCTTGAGCGCACGTTCTCTATTATAACCGTAAAGTTCATCTGCAACATTGATTACACCACCTGCATTAATTACATAATCAGGCGCATATACAATTCCCATTTCATGAATGATGTCACCATGACGAGCTTCTTTTAATTGATTATTTGCCGCACCAGCAATTACTTTCGCTTTTAATTGCTTAATTGTTTCATCGTTTACAGTTGCACCTAATGCGCAAGGTGCATAAATATCACATTCTACGCTGTAAATCTCTTCTGGATTAACTGCTTTCGCACCAAATTCTTCTACAGCACGCTGTACAGACTCTTTATGAATGTCTGTAACAATTAGCTGCGCACCTTCAGCATGTAGATATTTACATAAGTTGTACGCTACGTTTCCTACCCCTTGAATGGCAATTATTTTTCCTTCTAAGCTATCCGTTCCGAATGCTTCTTTTGCTGCTGCCTTCATACCGCGGTACACACCAAAAGCTGTTACAGGAGATGGATTACCGGAAGAGCCGAAAGAAGGAGAAATACCTGTGACAAAATCCGTTTCCTCATGAATGATATCCATATCATCCACAGTTGTACCAACATCTTCAGCTGTGATGTAACGTCCGTTTAATCCTTGGATAAAACGACCAAAAGCACGGAACATCGCTTCGCTTTTGTCTTTTCTTGCATCACCAATAATAACTGTTTTACCACCACCCAAATTCAAACCCGCCGCCGCGTTTTTGTATGTCATGCCACGCGCAAGACGAAGTGCATCTTCGATAGCTGCTTCTTCAGACGCATATTGCCACATTCTCGTTCCACCTAAGGCTGGGCCTAACGTTGTATCATGAATTGCGATAATCGCTTTTAATCCTGACTCTTTATCTTGACAAAATACCAATTGCTCATAATCATATTTCTCCATATATTTAAAAATTTCCATTGTAAAATCCCCCTTGTTTATAGTGAAGCAGTTGCAACGGCAAGTGCAATAGAATACAACTTGGCTTCCGCTGAATCCGCTCTTGATGTTAATACAATCGGTGCCTTTGCACCCGCGATTATTGCTCCTACTTTCGAATTAGCAAAGTATACAAGCGATTTATAAAGTACATTTCCACTCTCAATATTTGGAACAAGTAAAATATCTGCCTGACCGGCAACATCTCCTGTGATGCCTTTATGTTCAGCTGCTAGCTTTGAAACCGCGTTATCCAGTGCCAACGGCCCATCTACTATACAATTTGTAATCTGCCCACGACGATTCATCTGCGCTAACAGTGCCGCATCTACAGTTGCCTGCATTGCGGGATTTACTACCTCTACCGCTGCAAGAGGTGCGACCTTTGGCATTTTGACACCAATAGAATGCGCTACCTGTACAGCATTTTGTATAATAGCCACCTTTTGTTCTAAATCAGGCGCAATATTCATCGCAACATCTGTCAAAAAAATCAAGCGATCATAGCTAGGCACTTCAAACACCGCAACATGCGATAGCACTTTACCTTTACGAAGACCATACTCTTTATTAAGCACTGCCTTTAAAAGCGTTGCTGTTGCAATATTGCCCTTCATCAAAATATCTGCTTCCCCTTCTTTGACAGCGCGTACAGCCATTTCCGCAGGCTGTGCACAATGACGTACTGTAACTGCAGAGGAATCGGAGAGAGTATAAGAGTTTAACAATTCTTTAATCTTTGTTTCATCTCCAAACAATATAAAGCGAGCTAACCCTGCCTGTATAGATTTCGCTACAGCTTCTATTACTTCATTATCTTCAGCCGCCGCTACAGCTATCACTTTGGGCTGCAATGCGGCGCGGTCGATAAGCGTTTCTAACTTCATATGCATTCAATCCTTTCTCATCGCCGTCACTCTTTACAAAGCAAATATCGTGCCAACTTTTAAAAACACGCATTATTTTTACAAAATCCTCATATTATCCCCATAACAGCAAGGGATAACGCTTACAAGCACAATTTTCAGTATCTTAAAAGTCAGACAAAATGATCATGCAATAAATTGCGTATAACGCAATTTATTGCATGCTATTTTTTGCGCGATCGTATTTTTCAAGCTTGTAATATAAATTTCGTACAGAAATACCGAGCATTTTGGCCGTTTTCGTTTTGTTTCCCCCACAACGCTTTAAACATTCGACAATTCTTTCTCCCTCAAACTGCACTACCATATCTTCTAAAGACCCTTCCGAAACCGAACCAACATGAACACGTGGTACAGGTAAAGCTTTTCCGAGTGTTGGTAAGTGGACTACGTCAATATACTGCTCGCCTGACGCCATAAATATGATGGCTCTCCCTAAAATATTTTCGAGCTCCCTTACATTTCCTGGCCATTCATGATTCTGCAGTATACGTATTGCATCAGCGGTTAATCCTTCTACATTCCGCCCATAATCTTGATTAATTTTTTGAATTAACCTCGCCGCTATACTCTCTATATCTTCTTTGCGCTGCCGTAAAGGAGGGATATAAATCGGAATCTTATTCAAGCGATAATACAAATCTTCACGAAAACGCCCTTCTGCAATTGCCTTTTCTAAATTGACATTTGTCGCAGCAATGACACGTACATTGATTGGAATCGCTTTTGTTCCTCCCACCCGAACAATCTCTTTTTCTTGCAACACACGTAGTAATTTTGCCTGCGTACCGGCAGAAAGCTCCCCAATTTCATCCAGAAAAATACTTCCATTATTTGCTTCTTCAAAAAAACCTCGTTTGCCTCCGCGCTTTGCTCCTGAGAAAGCACCCTCTTCATATCCAAACAATTCACTTTCCAATAAAGATTCAGAGATAGAAGCACAATTTACTCGAATAAACTTGTTATATTTACGGCTGCTTTCATTATGGATCGCATGAGCGAACAATTCTTTTCCAGTTCCAGACTCCCCGCGCAAAAGTACAGTCGCCGGTGTATCAGCCCCCATTTTTGCTTGCTCTATAGCCGAAGCGATTCCCTCAGATACACCAATAATATCTTCAAAAGAATACTTCGCCTCCAAAGTTCGGATAATCTGCCGTGCACGACTTAATTCATCGGTCAATTTCTGAATTTCAGATACATCACGAATCACTCCCACACTTCCCTTAAGTACACCATCTACAATAACAGGCGCAACATTGACCACCACGTCTCTTTTTTTAGGACCTACCTTCATCTGAATGCCTCTTACAGGACGACGTGTCTTTAATACGCGCATATGCATACTTTCCCCTTCTGCAATATCCGCCGTCGCTGGTTTTCCAATAACTTCCTCCTGCGATAATCCAGTCATCCTTGTATATGCTGGATTAATAAGGAGACCACGACCTTGTTCATCCACTACTGAAATCGCTTCTTCCGACGATTGAATAATCGCTTGCAACAGTGTATGGACTTCTTTAAGGTCAGTAACTTCTTCCGCTAAGTTCACAATTTCTGTAATGTCTGTAAACACTGAAAAAGCACCTTGCAGCTCTCCTCTCTCACCAATGATTGGAATTCTTGTTGAAATAATGCGTCTGCCATTTTCGAGTTCTACTTCTTGATGCACTTCAATTTGTTTTGTTTCCAAAACACGCGGCAACTGGCTCTTTGGCACAATTTCCAAGATATACTTGCCGATTACTTCAGCTTTATTGTATCCAATCATCTTCTCTGCACTATGATTAAAGAGAAGAATTTTTCCTTTTGGGTCTACAACAATCATGCCATCGTGCGCAGAATTGAAAATAAGATCTCGCTGATGAGTTTGTTCTTCTAAACGCTTGATAAGGTCATTCTTTTCAGTGAGGAGACGCACAATAATATCAGACATAGCTCCCGATACCACAAACGCTTCTTCTCCGTATCTTTGTACAAGCTCTTCATATACATTGCGATTACCTGTCGCATCAAACACAATATCAGCTTGAGGCACGTCAGACCAATGCACATGCGTAGTAACCCCTATATCTTTCGCCAACCGGATTCCCTCTGCATTTGCATTAATATCAACCACCGCTATCACCTCAGCGACGTTCGAACGATGTATAAGCCTTAAAATAGCCGTACCACCAACGCCAGCTCCTACAATCATGACTTTTCGTTTCATCATGACACCTCTCACATATGCAATTTTTTTCATACTCTTATCTTACCTTACTGATATACACTTGACAAATTCACAATAGATATAAGATGCTGTTAAAGAGAAGTGTAATTCACTATATCAGGCAACACAGGGAACGAATGAAAGGGGGATTTATCTTGCATCGCTATATCGCACTACTACTCGCTCTTATTCCCGTTGTTATGGCAATTGTTGGCATCAAATTAATGCGGGATACGGTATTTGGCATTTTGTTATCTCCCATACCTTCACTGCCTTTACAATTTCTTGCGGGCGCCGCAAGCTTCGCGATTGGTATTTACATATTCGGAGGCTTTATTCTTCACCGCGACCGCAAAAGAAACAAAGTGCAGGCTCGCTTCAAACGTTAAACATTTTACTTAGAAAAAGGAGGGATCCATGCTATGCGACCATTGCAATTATCACCTGAAACTGCAGTTAAGCTAGCAAAAGCATTAAATGTACCATTGGAACAATTAATGCATATGCCGCAGCATATTCTAATTCAAAAGCTTGTTGAGCTTGAAAAACAAAAAAGCGACTAAACAAAAAGCACCTGCAAAAATCTTGTTAACAAGATTTTTGCAGGTGCTTTTTAACCGATAGCTACGTTAACTTAATGTTGATAATTGGGATGGGCAACCAGCAGGAACAGAGCCTAACCTATAAAACACCGACATCTTGTAACATATCTTCAATCATTAAAGAAGGCATATCTAACACAGGTAATCCGGCTGATAACAAAACATCTTTCACATATAAAACTAGGTCCTCACGTTCTTGTTCCGTGCAATCATTCCATATTTCCTTTAATACAGGACTTGTTTTTACAATCTCATGAAACAATGCGTCAATAAAATCATAATCCAGTAACTCAAAATATTGCACTAACAAAGAAATACCTTGCTGCTTACGTCGCACAGAGAATGAAAAGGTCGCCTCCGCAATACCTGTCGATTGTAACTGCACTGTGCTGTTTTCAATATTATGATAAGCAACAATTTCGTATAATATTTCCTCCGGTGCAAAAGGGTTGTAAATCTTCCCAAAAAATCCTTTTTCATCCCCTTCATCTTGCACACTGTGTATTATACGATATTCTTTCCCTTGTAACATTTGTTTTAAATTGTGTAGTGCTTCTTCTAAGTTTTCTTTAACAATCATGTACATAACTCCTTCTGTTAGTACTACAAAGCAAAAAACACCGCCTTAAAGACAGTGTTTCAAGCCTAACTCTTTCAAGACGCCTTATGCTCTAGTCTTAGTTTGTCTGCGACCATGGCAATAAATTCGGAATTTGTCGGCTTCGCTTTTGACATGGAAACCGTATACCCAAACAAAGACGAAATAGAATCAATATTTCCGCGGCTCCATGCCACCTCGATGGCATGACGAATGGCTCTCTCCACTCGACTTGCAGTTGTATTATATTTTTTCGCAATATCCGGATATAAAACCTTCGTAATTGATCCAAGAAGTTCGATATCATTATACACCATTGAAATCGCTTCACGTAAATACATATAACCTTTAATATGAGCAGGAACACCAATCTCGTGGATAATTGTCGTAATGCTAGCATCCAAATTTTTCGGCTTTCCATCTGGATTTGTACGGAATACAGGAAGTGGACGTTTAATAATGGAATTTGACTTTCCACTAACCTGACGAATTTGATTTGTTAAATTCTCCATATCAAACGGCTTTAATACAAAATAGGAAGCACCTAAATCTACAGCTTTCTTTGTTACATCCTCTTGTCCAAAGGCCGTCAACATAATTACATTAGGTTGTTTCAACTTATCCATCGCGCGCAACTTCTCGAGTACAGCTAACCCATCAAGATGGGGCATGATAATGTCCAACACAAGTACGTCCGGGTTCTTTTCCTTCATTAAATCAATGCACTCTTGCCCATTGTACGCAACACCAATCACTTCCATATCATCTTGGGCAGATACATATCCTTCTAGCATGGATACTAATTCTTTGTTGTCGTCGGCAAGACACACCTTAATCTTCTCCACAGCTTTTCCTCCCCCTATTTACTTCTCCCTAACCGAAAACACTGGTTTGTACATGTAGTTTTCGACAATTGTTTAATATATCCTTTTAACTTTTACTTAATTTACTAAAAAAGCAAAAAAACCTCTGTTTTGCTTCTTTTTACTCGTTTTTTTGTCAATTTTCTCTCGTATTCATCATAATGTCACAAACGTATCAACATTCGCAACTGTATTATCTCTATTGATGAAACAAAATATGCATTTATATTCTATTGTACAACAAAAAGTAGTACTTAGAAACCTCAGAAAGGACAAATTCTAAAAAGCGAGCTGTATTTCAGCTCGCTTTCCTCCCATGTTCTTGCTGCTCATAAATATTGATACCTGCTTGATGAAGCATCCATTCAATATGAACACCATAACCTGAGGTAGGATCGTTTACAAATACATGGGTTACTGCACCAATAAGCTTACCGTCTTGTATAATAGGACTTCCGCTCATCCCTTGTACAATGCCACCTGTTTTTTCAAGTAAACGTTTGTCCACAATTTTCACAACCATACCTTTTGTTGCAGGTGCCTTTTGAGGAACACTGCTTACAACCTCAATATCAAAAGCCTCTACCTTATCTCCCTCAACCACTGTTAAAATCTGCGCTTTGCCTTCTTTCACTTGACTAGATAAAGCAATTGGTAGCGCTCGATCCATTATACCATTACGAATTTGAGTGTCCAATTTACCGAATATTCCAAACGGACTATTGGTTGTAATGTTTCCAATCACTTCACGATCTGGTGAAAAACGCGCCAATTTTTCTCCCGGATCTCCATTGCTTCCTTTTTGAATGGACGTTACAGTAGAGCGCATAATTTGTCCATCCTCTACTTCAATCGGTTTTTTTGTGTCACTGTCTGAAATAACATGCCCCAAAGCCCCATACTTCATGGATTCAGGATGCACGAAGGTCATTGTTCCAATTCCAGCAGCAGAATCTCGGATATACAATCCGATTCGATAAGAAGAGTCACCTTTATCCTTTACCGGCTTAAGTTTGGTTTGAATATACTTAGAATCACGAAGAACAACAAGATCAAGTGCCTCGCCCGTTGTACCACTATTTTGAATAAAAGGTGCAACATCACTCATTCGCTCAATCTCTTTACCATTAATCTTTGTAATCATATCACCAACTTTAATACCTGCAATTTCACCAGGCGATACTTTTCCGGTTTCTGTTTGAATTAAATGATGACCTACCACCAATACGCCTTTTGCATTTAATTTAACACCTATTGACTGTCCACCAGGAAGAACTTTGAAATCTTTCAATACCTTTACATTTACTGTTTTAACAGGAAAACCAGCCAATTGTAATACCATATCTGCTTCTCCACTTTCGTGGGCAGCTACAGCCATGGCTTCTTTGCTATCTACAGTAAAAACAGAAGGATTTGAAGAGATAACTTCAAATACACGCTTACCTGACAATTTAGAATGTTGTCCCTCAAATAAAACAACGTCCTTCGGAATTGCAATCAATTCTCGAACGGGCGTACAAAATCCCATTACAAGAAGCGAGATAAGGAGAAATGCACCAATTAATTTTCGAATATGTTCCAATTTCAATCCTTTCACTCTCCTCGCTTCTACCCACATTCAGCCAAGTGGCTTCATCTTTTAATTTCTCCTTGTATGGCTCTGTTTATAACTGGGATATGCAAAAAAGCTATCCTATTATTGGATAGCTCCTGTTTTTAAATTATGTGCTTGCTGTAATAATTCGCGCGCATGTTGTGTTGTAACATCTGTTATTTCCACACCTGAAATCATGCGAGCAATTTCAATCACCTTTTCTTCGTCCTTAAGCTTGGCGACAGATGTTTTTGTACGGTTATCTTCAATTTGCTTACGAATGAACAAATGCGTATCTGCCATTGAAGCAACTTGTGGAAGATGAGTGATGCATAACACTTGAGAGCCGATGGAAACCCGATAAATCTTTTCTGCAATGGCTTGTGCAACTCTGCCACTAACACCAGTGTCTACTTCATCAAAAATAACAGAAGTAACGCCTTGATGCTTACTAAAGATACTTTTAAGAGCCAAAATAATGCGTGATAATTCCCCACCGGATGCAACCTTAGATAATGGTTTGAGCGGCTCGCCGGGATTGGTGGAAATATAAAACTCCACTTGATCGTAGCCTGTTGATGTTAACCGTATTGATACACCATCTACCACAGGATCATCGACACCACCCAATTGCTTGTCCAACATAATTTTGAAAGTAGTTTTTGCCATATATAATTCCTGCAACTCTTTATGAATGGCTTCCGTTAGATGCACCGCAAGACTATGTCGCAAATCACTTAACTTCATGGCTTCTGTCATTGCTTGCTCTTCCAACTGCTTCAGTTGCTTTCGAGTCGCTTCAATATGTATATCTTTATTTTCAATGGTTGCTATTTCTTCTTCTATTTTATCTGCGTACATTAAAATATCTTGGACGGATTCACCATATTTACGCTTTAATGTACGAATTTCGTTCAGTCTTGTTTCAATATAATCCAGCCTAGCGGGATCGTACTCCATCATATCCAGCTTCTCACGTAACTGATAGGTCATGTCCTCAAGTAAATAGTAGCTATTGGCAACACTCTCATGAATACCTTGTAATGAAGTGTCCAAATCAGAAACAGCTTCTACCTCATTCATCGCGTGACGAACATGGTCTAAACCACAATCATCCCCTGCTAAAGAACGATATGCATCACTGAGCGATTTATAAATTTTTTCGAAATTGGAGATCTTCACACGCTCTTCCAAGAGCTCTTCATCTTCTCCCACTTGTAAATCCGCTCTTCTAATTTCTTCAAGCTGAAATTGAATTAAATCTAAGCGATGAGCCATTTGTTGTTCATTGTTGGTTAGAGAGTTCAGTTTTCTCTTTGTTTGCTCATATTGTTCAAAATACGAGCGATAACGCTCCAATTGCTTAGATACAGCATCATTATTAAATGAATCCAATAAGAACATATGTCTATCTTCTGACATAAGATCCTGTGTTTCATGCTGCCCATGTATATCCACTAATGTTTTACCGATATCTTTTAACATACTTAGCGTCACTAACTTTCCGTTAATTCGACAAGTACTTTTGCCGGTTGCTGAAATATCTCGCTTTAAAATCATCATTCCATCAGAGACATCAATATCAAACTCTTGTAGCTTCTCTATACAAGGGTGCTGTTCATCATCTAGGTAAAATAATCCCTCAATTTCAGCCTTCTCTGTTTCGTAACGGACGAATTCTGCAGAGCCTCTTCCTCCAACCAACAAATGAATGGCATCAATGATAATGGACTTACCTGCCCCCGTTTCACCACTAAGCACCGTAAGGCCTTTTTCAAATGAAATATTCAATGCTTCTATAATAGCAAAGTTTTTAATCGATAACTCCGATAACAATGCTTATTCACCTCATTAACATCATAACATATTTAGGAATTTTTCCGACACCACGTTCGTATCTTCCGGAGTACGACAAATAATCAAACATGTATCATCTCCACAAATGGTTCCTAAAATTTCATCCCACTCCAAATAGTCTATCAAAGCACCTAGAGCGTTTGCGTTTCCAGGTAATGTTTTTAACACAATCATGTGACCAGCTGTATCCATCTTTACAAATGCATCAACTAAATTGCGCTTTAATTTTTGCAATGGATTAAATCGTTGGTCCGCTGGTAAACTGTACTTGTATCTACCATCATGTAAAGGAACCTTTACTAAATGTAATTCCTTAATATCTCGCGACACTGTTGCTTGTGTCACGTTAAAGCCGCTATTTCGCAAAATATCCACAAGTTCGTCTTGTGTTTCAATTTCTTTGCTCGCAATAATTTCTCTAATCTTAATATGGCGCTGACCCTTGTTCATCACTTGCACCTCACACAAACTTAAAAATTTTTCCGCCGTCATCCCTAATGTTAACTGATAGCACAAAGATTGTACATATTTGTTTTTGGAACCTCTCAAGACACCGTCTTTTACTGACCGTTTGCAAAAAGAGGAGCAACACTCGTCACTCCTCTTTAGCCTGTTTTAACATATGATGTGCCTCTTCTACGACCTGCGTAAAAGTTTGCTTCATATAATTTTCCCCACATTCCTTATTTCCGTGCCACTTAAGATGTACCAAAAATTCAATATTTCCATCTCCTCCTGTAATAGGAGAATACGTTAAATGATGCACATCATATCCTTGATTCAATGCAAATGTTACAATACCTTCAATAACCTTAACATGTACCTTTGCATCCCTAACAATTCCTTTTTTACCTACCTGATCTTTTCCCGCTTCAAATTGCGGCTTAATAAGGGCTGCAACATCACCGCCTGGCATAAGCATGGTTTTTAAAACAGGCAAAATCAACCGTAACGAGATAAACGATACATCAATACTCGCAAATTCTGGTAAACCTTGCTGTAAATCTGCTGGTGTAACATACCGAAAATTTGTACGTTCCATCACAACAACACGAGGGTCTTGTCGAAGCTTCCATGCAAGCTGATTATATCCCACATCCAGTGCATAGGAAAGCTTCGCTCCATTTTGTAACGCACAATCAGTAAAGCCGCCTGTAGATGCTCCGATATCAATCATAATCTTATCTTGTAAACGAATATTGAACTCTTGTAGCGCTTTTTCTAATTTATAGCCACCTCTACTCACATAAGGCATAAGTTGACCTTTTACTGTAATTACTGTATCAGAGGGGACTTTTTCACCTGGTTTGTCTACACGTTCTTCATTCATATACACAAGTCCAGCCATCACGGCACGCTTTGCTTTTTCTCGCGTTTCCACGAGACCGCGTTCTACCAACAAAACATCTATACGTTCTTTTTTCATATATTACGCCCTTTTTTCTTTTGACGGCAACAACGCTTGTACACGCTCTACCGTATCTTTTGTTGTCATACCGATTTCTTCAAGTAATTTATCTACACTGCCATGCTCGATAAATACGTCCGGAATTCCCATGCGGTCAATTTTCGCTTGATAGCCTTTTTCTTGAGCGAACTCTAAAACTGCACTTCCAAATCCACCAGCTAGGCAAGCTTCTTCAATTGTTAAAATGGGGATATTTGCACCCAGAAGTTCATGTAAATATACCTCATCCATCGGCTTAATAAAGCGTGCATTAACAACTTTAACAGCTATCCCGGTTTGTGCAAGAATTTCCGCTGCTTCCATTGCCATAGGAATTGTTGTACCAAACGTTAAAATAGCCGCATCTTCACCTTCACGTAAGGTGTCCCACGTACCGATTGGGATTACTTTTAGCTCTTCCTCCATTTGTACGCCATACCCATTACCGCGCGGATAACGTAAAGCAATCGGACCTTTTTCGTACGAAACAGCTGTATATACCATATGCTGTCCTTCATTTTCATCCTTAGGCATCATAATGACCAAGTTTGGCATATGGCGTAAAAATGCAATGTCGAATACACCTTGATGAGTTTCTCCATCTGCCCCTACCAATCCAGCACGGTCAATGCCGAAAAATACATTGAGATTCTGGCGACATACATCATGTAGCACCTGGTCGTACGCGCGTTGCAAGAACGTAGAATAAATTGCCAAAAACGGCTTCATCCCTTGTGTTGCAAGGCCTGCCGCCATCGTTGTCGCGTGTTGCTCTGCAATTCCCACATCAAACATACGATCTGGAAATTCCTTTGCAAAGTTTTCTAATTTAGAACCTACTGGCATTGCTGGTGTAACAGCTACAATGCGCGAATCTTCCTTCGCGAGCTTGCGAACTGTTTCACTTACTACCTTACTCCATGCCGGCGGTGCACTGACAGGCCCAACAAAATTCCCCGATTCAATTTTATAAGGACCTGTTCCGTGCCAAGTACCAATTACATCACTTTCAGCGGGTTTATAACCCTTCCCTTTTTTCGTAATTACATGGACTAGAACAGGACCTTTTGTTTTCTTCGCATAATGTAGGTTTTCCAATAAGCTTTCAAAATCATGACCATCCACTGGACCGAGGTAAGTAAAACCAAGTTCTTCAAAGAATACGCCAGAAACAAGCATATATTTTAAGCTATCTTTCAAACGTTCCGCTGTAGCAGCAACCCTGCCGCCCACCGCTGGAATTTTTTTCAACAAGTACTCTAGCTCATCTTTTACCCAATGGTATTTTCCTGCTGTACGCAAACGCCCCAGAACATTATGCAATGCTCCTACGTTCGGGGCAATTGACATCTCATTATCATTTAAAATTACAGTAATATCTGTTTTCTCATGACCAATATGATTTAGCGCCTCTAATGCCATACCGCCGGTTAAAGCACCGTCACCGATAATGGGTACAATGTATTCCTTCGTCTTCTTCAAATCACGAGCAATTGCCATTCCCATAGCGGCGGATAGAGACGTTGAGCTATGACCCGTTTCCCATACATCATGTTCACTTTCACAACGCTTAGGAAATCCACAAAGCCCTTTATATTGACGAAGTGTTCCAAAATCTTTCGCTCGCCCTGTTAAAATTTTATGTACATAAGATTGATGTCCCACATCCCATAAGAATTTATCCTCTGGACTGCTAAATACTTTATGAAGAGCGATCGTCAACTCGACAACACCAAGATTAGGAGCAATATGTCCGCCTGTTGTAGACAATTCCTTAATTAAAAACTCACGTATATCTGCGCTCAGCGCCACCAGCTCGTCAACTGACATCTTTTTCAAAAAACCTGGATTTTGAATTTGCGTCAGATCCATCAGGACCACTCACTTTCATCTCATAATCGAAATTAGTTTTATCCGTAAACCTCACCATGTAACAGGCGCTCTTGTATTCCACCGATGCCTACAAGTCACCTAAACAGCGTGTACAACCCCTTCCAAAGGGTTATGAAAAAATAGCCGCTAACACAAAGTGATAACGGCTACCATTTCTATATAGTTTTACCGATGATAATGAAAAAACTTTGTGTTTCATTTATACCATAAAATGAAATATTGCTCAACAAAAGTCCCTTTAATTGTTTCTGTTTACTACAAGATCACAAAGCGCGTGTAAGTAGACTGTATTCAATTCCAGGTCATCAATAGCGTTTCTTGCTTTTTCTGCTGTTTCATGCAGAGCTATTTTTGCACCTTCTATTGAAAGTAACTCTGTATACGTACTCTTTCCGTTTCCAATATCACTGCCCACCGGTTTGCCAATTTCAGCTTCCGTTCCCTCTACATCTAAAATATCATCACGAATTTGAAACGCCAACCCGAGATTTGCAGCAAATGCAAGTAATTTTTCAATCTGTTTCTCAGTCGCTCCTGCCAATACTGCACCTGCTAGCACCGCAAACTCCAACAGTCTTCCTGTTTTACGTTTGTGGATATATTCTAAATCAGCAACAGACAATGATTGTCCTTCTCCTTGCATATCCGCTACCTGACCAGCCACCATCCCCTCTGGACCAGCAGCATTAGCCAATTCAGAAATGATGCGTAGCCTTACTTCAGGTGTTACATCACTATGCGAGTAACGTGCAATAACCTCAAACGCCATCGTAAGTAAAGCATCTCCCGAAAGCGTAGCTATCGCTTCTCCAAACACCTTGTGGTTAGTTGGTTTACCTCTTCGTAAATCGTCATCATCCATACATGGCAGATCATCATGAATCAAAGAGTACGTATGGATCATTTCCAATGCACATGCTGTTGCCATTCCTAGCTCCTTTGGTTTACCAAAAGCCTCAAGTGTTGCGAACAATAACAAAGGGCGCACTCGCTTTCCCCCTGCTTGTAACGAATACAGCATGGACTCCTTCAAAATGGCTGGACTTTCTAATCGCTTAACAAAAGCTACAAGCTCATGTTCAATAAACTGTTTGTTTTCTTTTGCGAAAGTGGTAAAAGTCATCATGCTTCTTCCCCTTGAAACGGGCGCAGTTGACCGTCTTCACTTAAAATAGTCGTCATCTGCTGCTCCACATGCTTTAATTTATCATCACAGAGTTTAGAAAGCTCCATTCCCTCTTTGAAATAGGTGATCGCTTCTTCAAGTGGTACATCGCCTTGTTCAAGCTTCAATACAATCTGCTCAAGAGCGGCAATGGCTTCTTCAAAGTTCATTTGTTTTTTCATTCAGTTCACGCTCCTCAATTCCCCATACATGACAATCTGCAATTCCATCTGTTAGCCTTACTGAGATTGTATCACCCGGCTCCAGCTGCTTCACGCTATTTACAATCCGTTGCTCTTTATAGGCCACGCTATATCCGCGAATCATCACCTGCAATGGACTTAAAACTGCTAGCTTTTCCGCCATTCTTAAAAATGTATGTTCATGAGCTGATAGTATATCCTTCATTTCTCTTTCCATCTGCTTGCGAAGCATATTAGCTTGCTGTTTGGAGGCAGCTATCTTTTGCGCAGGATGTCCGGCTTGCAAACGAAGCTGTAAACGCTCAAGCAAGCGCTGCTGTTTTTGCTGATAGTGTATTGCACCTTGTGATAATCGGTCGAGCAGGCGATCTAAATGCTCTTCCTTTTGTATGTACAACTGCTTCGGATGTCGAAATATGTAGGAGGATTGCAATGATTGAAGCTGCTCTTTTTTACTATTTACAACCTCACGCAATGCGCGCTGCAATCTAAGTCTCCGTTGCCTAATTCTCTCTTCAATTTCCACCATACTCGGAACGGCAAGTTCAGCAGCTGCGGTTGGTGTAGGTGCTCTTAAATCCGCTACAAAATCTGCAATTGTAAAATCTGTTTCGTGTCCTACCGCCGAGATAAGTGGAATGTGACTGTTAAAAATAGCACGTGCCACCGGCTCTTCATTAAATGCCCATAACTCTTCAATAGAGCCACCACCCCGACCTACAATCAATACATCGATATCACTGCGCAAATTTGCTTGTTCGATAGCCCGCACGATAGAAGCTGCAGCAAACTCTCCTTGTACCAAAGCAGGCAATATCATAATATCAGCAATAGGGTATCGCCTTTTAATTGTGGTTACAATATCGCGTACTGCGGCGCCGGTTGGAGAAGTAATGACACCAATAGTACGTGGATAAGCAGGCAATGTTTTTTTATACACTTGGGAAAACAGACCTTCGCGTTCTAACTGCGCTTTTAACTGCTCGTAAGCGAGATACAAATTTCCCACTCCATCAGCTTGCATATCTTGTACATACATTTGATAGTTGCCGCCCGCTTCATATATACTGATTTGACCTTTAACCAGCACCTTCATTCCGTCTTCGGGACGAAAAGCAATTCTACGATTCGCGTTGGCAAACATAACTGCCGAAATTCGTGCTTGTTCATCTTTTAAGGTAAAATACATATGCCCGCGACTATGATATTTAAAGTTTGAAATTTCTCCCTTTAGCCAAACTTGCTGCAAGTGCACATCGCGGTCCATTTTCGCTTTTAGATAACGGGTTAATGCTGTAACCGTTAAATATTGTTTTTCCATTGTCTTCTTCCCTTATTTGTTTGCAACTGTACGTTCTGCTGATAATACTGTGTTATGAAGCAACATTGTAATTGTCATCGGTCCCACACCTTTTGGGACCGGGGTAATGTAGCCAGCCACTTGTTCTACTTCATCAAAATCTACATCTCCGCAAAGTTTTCCTGTTTCTAAACGGTTTACACCGACATCAATAACAACAGCGCCTTCTTTGACATAATCTGCTGTAACAAATTTAGCCTTACCGATTGCGACTACCAGAATGTCAGCTTGTTTTGCAAGTTCTTTTACATTTGGCGTGCGAGAATGACAATACGTAACTGTTGCATGTTCATTTAAGAACAGTTGTCCCACCGGTTTACCAACAATATTACTCCGTCCAATAACAACAACATGTTTACCGCTGATTTCAATGTTTTTTTCTTTAACCAATTCAATAATACCATGCGGTGTACAAGGTAAAAATGTATCTTGCCCTATCATCATGCGACCGATATTGATTGGATGAAAGCCATCCACATCTTTTTCCGGTGAGATTCTTTCAATAACAGCTTCTTCGCGAATATGCTTTGGCAGCGGAAGCTGAACGAGAAGACCATGAATACGTGGATCCTCGTTGATTCGATCGATTTCCTGTAAGAGCTGCTCCTCTGTAATGGTTTCTGGCATTTCAATTAATTCAAAGTATATCCCAGCTTCTTCACTTGCTTTTCCCTTTCCGGTTACATACGAACGAGAAGCTGGATTATTACCGACTAAAATTACAGCCAACCCTGGTGTAATTCCTTTGCCTTTTAGTACATTTACTCTTTCTTTAATTTCATTGCGTTTTTTTTGTGCGATTTCCATTCCTTTAATGAGCTCTGCTGCCATCTCTTACTCCCCCGTATCTGTTAAATTGTTTCTTTTATTTTGGATAAAACGCCGTTGATAAAGCGGCGAGATTCCTCATCACCAAATACCTTTGCTACTTCAATAGCTTCATTAATAGAAACACTGTGTGGGATATCTTCCATATATTTCATTTCATATACAGCAACACGCAGGATATTGCGATCGACAATCCCAATGCGATTCATTTTCCAGTTATCAAGGTTTGGCGCAATAAGAGCATCCAATTCTTCCTTATGCGCAGTGCAACCTGTTACCAGCTCTTCTAAAAATTCATTATTACTTTCTTGCTCGTCTAATGTATTTTTTATAGCTGACATTGCATCCAAGTCACTCGTTATATCCATTTGGTACAAAGCCTGCATCGCTTTTTCCCTTGCCTTTCTTCTTTTCATACGTAATTCTCCTTTTGTTTTCTATTTATGTTTTGTTATAGTATCGCAATTTATCACGTGTTGTACAGATTATGTTATGTATGTTCTTGTACAATATCATGATAATACCACAATTCCTCTTTTTATACACTTCTTCTTACTAGATAAAAGCGAAAAATATGAACTACAATACCCGTCACCATACAAAATGTACGGATTTTTCAGACAAGAACAAGTATGAGTTTTCAATTCCTGTCATTACTTAGAAAAAACGTATACATGGTGAATTCTTTTAAATACTAATCCTAAAACGTTTCATACTCATCACTTTTTATCATACAAATGCTTATCATATCATAAGGGAGGCCATCATGGAATTTCGTATTTTAACAACAGAGGAAATTCATGACTTTTGGGAGTTACGGTTGCATGGTTTGCGTGAGCATCCTGAATCATTTAGTGCGAGTTACGATGAATTTGTAAAACGCCCCATCGGAGAGGTCATGGAAAGCTTTCCAACAGAAAACAATCATTTTGTTCTCGGCGCATTCTCAGAAGGTCAACTTGTGGGCATTGCTGGGTTTAGACAGGAGCAAGGTGAAAAAATGAAACACAAAGGGACCGTATGGGGGGTTTATGTAAATCCAGACAGTCAGGGTGGAGGTATCGGTAAACAGCTCATTGCTGCGTTGCTAGAAACCATCACAACTCAGCTGCCTGAACTTGAACAGATTCATCTCATGGTCGGCGGACAAAATGCAAAAGCAAAAGCTTTGTATGAAGCATTCGGGTTTCAAACATACGGCATTGAGAAAAAGTCCTTGAAAATCGCAGAAAATCAATACGTTGATGAAGAACATATGGTTCTAATGTTGAATTGAATTTGATACTTCTTGAGGGCAAGATTCTCTTGGTTCACTTAATAAATGCGCACCTTCAAGGTATTCAAACAAAAAAGACTTGCGCCTGCGCGCAAGTCTTTTTTTTTACAGAGCCTCTACCTCTGCTTTTTGCGTTTCAAAAGTAACTCCCACAACATGAACGTTAATCTCTTTTAATTCAAGTCCTGTCATCGTTAAAAGCGCTTGACGAATGTTGTCTTGAATTTTCTGTGCAGTCGTCGGTATGGATACGCCAAAAAACATTTGTACATATACGTCCACAAGAATACCTTCATTTGTTAGTTCTACTTTTACGCCTTTGCCGTGATTTTTCTTACCTAGCTTTTCAACAACACCTGTAGCAAAGTTACCGCGCATTGCAGCTACACCTTCTACTTCCGCAGCCGCAATACCTGCAATTACTTCAATTACTTCAGGGGCAATTTCAACTTTCCCAAGGGTTGTTTCTTGTCCCATATCTAACATATGTTCAGTCATGTGTGAACCTCCTTTTTGTTTATCTCATAATAATCTCATGCTCTTCTAAAAACTTTGTATTAAAGTCACCTTCTACAAATGCAGGATGCTCTAAGAGCTGTAAGTGAAATGGAATAGTAGTGTGCACACCCTCAATTACAAATTCACTTAGCGCTCGCTTCATCTTCGCAATTGCTTCTTCACGCGTCTTTCCATGCGTGATTAACTTTGCAACCATGGAATCATAGTAAGGAGGGATGACGTACCCAGGATACACGGCTGAGTCAATACGTACACCATATCCTCCCGGCGGAAGGTACATTTGCACTTTTCCTGCAGATGGCATAAAGTTTTTAGCTGGATTCTCCGCATTAATTCGACATTCAATCGCCCATCCTTGGAATTGGACATCTTGCTGTGTCAAAGATAATGGTTCTCCGGCTGCCACACGTAATTGCTCCTTTATTAAGTCAACGCCGGTCACCATTTCAGTAACAGGATGCTCTACTTGAATTCTTGTATTCATTTCCATGAAATAAAATCTCTTTAGCTTATGCTCGTAGATAAACTCAACTGTTCCAGCACCGCGGTAATTTACTGCTTGTGCTGCTTTAACCGCAGCTTCACCCATTTGGGCGCGAATCTCTGCATCAAGAGCAGGAGATGGTGTTTCTTCAAGCAATTTTTGCAGGCGTCGCTGAATCGTACAATCGCGTTCTCCCAAGTGAATGATATTTCCATGCGCATCAGCTATCACCTGGATTTCAACGTGACGGAAATCCTCTATGTACTTCTCGATGTACACGCCAGGGTTTCCAAAGGCTGTGCTTGCTTCCTGCTGTGTAATCTGGATACCTTTTACAAGCTCTTGCTCGGTTCGTGCTACGCGAATTCCTTTTCCGCCACCGCCGGCCGTTGCCTTAATAATAACAGGATAGCCCATTTTTGATGCAAGTTCAACTGCAGACTCTATGCTTTTGATGATGCCTTTAGATCCAGGGACAATTGGAACACCCGCCTGCTCCATTGTGTCGCGCGCTACATCCTTTGTTCCCATTTTAGATATAGCCTCTGGGCTTGGACCAATAAAAATTAAATTGCATTCTTCACATAACTCAGCAAAATCAGCGTTTTCAGCCAAGAAGCCGTAACCGGGATGAATGGCATCACACCCTGTTAATTTTGCTACACTAATGATATTTGTAAAGTTTAAATAGCTTTCTTTAGATGCTGTGGGTCCTACACAATACGCCTCATCTGCAAGCTGTACATGAAGTGCTTCACGGTCAGCTTCAGAATAGATGGCAACTGTCTCAATACCTAATTCTTTACAAGCGCGAATAATGCGTACAGCAATCTCACCTCGGTTTGCTATCAATACCTTTTTAATCATAAGACAAAACTCCCTCTTACGTGCTTAGTCAATTATCGTACTAAAAATAAAGGCTGTCCGTATTCTACAAGTTGTCCATTTTTCACTAAGATCTCTACGATTTCTCCTTCAACTTCTGCTTCGATTTCATTGAATAGTTTCATTGCTTCTACAATGCATACGACTGTATCTGCAGAAATGCGGTCACCTACTTTTACATAAGCAGACGCATCCGGAGATGGTGAAGCGTAAAATGTCCCTACCATGGGCGAAGTAATTTTATGGAGATTCTCTTCGGAAACAGCCGCTTTCGGAGCTTCTTGTACTGGCACTGAAACAGGTACAGAAACAGGTGTAGATTCCATAGCAGCTGCTTTTTCTTCCACTATGATGGAACGAGGTGCTTCATAAGTTAACGCAGTGCTGATTTGCTTCTTCATCTTAATAGTTGCACCGTCTAACGTGTATTCAAATTCATCAATGTTTGAGTTATCAATCAACTTAATTAGTTCACGGACTTCTTGAATTTTGAACATTATCATCCACTCCCATATGCTTGTTTACTACTTTATCTTACGACAATTTTTTGAAAATTCCAACCGTACAAACTTTTTAGTATGTCTTCTCTGTTAATATAGCTAAATATTATTACCTAGTAATAATATCAACTGTAACATAAAATTGGCAAGACCACTTTTAAAATAAATTATATCATATTTTATGGAAATCAATAAAAAACCGTAATACTATCCTTTTCGCCATATTCTTTAACATTTCCTTCACAGACCATTAATATAAGACTGCTATGATTTGTTTGTAGTTTAATCCTTATCAAGGAGCGTGTGTCATGAACATTTGGTTGCTTTTATTCGTTCCTATGATTTTCGTATGGGCTGCCGTTGTATGGATTGAATATCTAGCAAAGAATAGTGCCCGCATGCTACAAGAGCCCTCTATTTTTCACATGAGCACACATCACTTGTTATACAGAGAAAGATATTGTGTTATAGAAAAACGCCCAATCCGAAACTAACTGATAAGGTTCTGTGCGTTTTTCTACTCACCAAAGGGCTACCTTAAAGTTTGATGCTGATATGTAATGAAGAGTTTTAACAGAGTCGAAAAAAAAGAAACCGCCATGAAGGGCGGTTTCCTTATTTACTTGGCTGGGTCAAAACGCACTGCAACTTTTTGTGCGCCAATTTCTTTTGTGACAAGCTGGATAATGTTGTTCGCTTCTTTGTTAGAGTGCTTATCTGCTTTAACAGTAATTTGTACATCCGTTCCGTCAGCTCGTACTAAAGCGTCTTTATAGCCCTGTGATTTAATTAATGTCTCTAACACAGCTTCTTTCGCAGAAACTTCTTCAATTGCTTCTAGTTGATCTTTTGCCTTGCTCTTTTCTTCTGCAGAAGTGCCAACTGATGTAATTACTTCTTGTAATTTCTCTTTGGCTTCGCTGCGCTTATCTTCCATTTCCAAACGTAGCTGTGCAAATTGCTCATCACCAGATGTTTTGACTGCTATTTCACCCGCTTTTTTACTACCAGCTCTTAGCTGTTCTACAGACTTGCTCACCATATCAGATTTCGATCCATCTGGCGTTATTACATAATATACAGACAGCACCACCACTAAACTCAGCATTGTTAACAACCAAATCGTTTGCTTTTTTACCATTTTAAATCCTCCTCAGCTCTTTTTAGGTGCTACAGATACGCGGTGACTTGGAACATCTAAGTAACGCGTAACCATTTCAATCATTGCTTTTTTCACTTCTATGTTGTCGGCTCCTTTTGCCGTAATGGCCACTCCTCGCACAGGCGGTTTATCTTCCTTAAGTACAATGGGTTCTTCCTTGTCACCTACGCGGATGGTCTTTGGTCTTTCTTCCACAGATTCATCTTCAACGGTTCGTGTCCCACCGTCACGATCAGTTTCATTCGTTTTTTGATGGCGGTTAATGCGCTCTTTTTCTAGCACTTTCACTGCAGTAGAGTCTAAGTTTACAATTACTGTTACATCCTTAACTCCTTGCATCCCTTCCAGTAGCGCCTGTAAGTCTTCTTCATACTGCTTTTCGTATTTTTCAATGGCAGAACCGCTTGTACTTTTTTGCGCAAAAGCAGCTACATCTTTAGGCTCTTCTGGATCGGTACGAAATACAGGCGCTTCCTGCGGTTTGCTTTGAAACAAACTCCCGGAAAACATCAGTAAAATGCCAGCGATTAGTAACAATACGATGATCTTTGGATTAAACTTTTTCCTCTTCTTCTCTTCTTCGTTTGGCTGTAGCCACTTTTGCCAAAAGCTTTGTTTATTGTCGTTCATGTCCCCTCCCTCCTTCCTGTACTATTATTTTGTTTTCCTCTAGTTGCCACTCCTGCGCCAGGAATTGTTGTATATCTTGTGTTGCTTGCTTGTCGACTGTCTGCTGATGCGGCGTGCTTGTGTCGATTTTAACGCGCTTAATTGCCTCAACTGTACCGGATATTTTTCTGTCTGCTTCTTTAAAAGTGACTGAGATTTCTTGAATATCTTCTGGTGATTTCACTTCACTCACAGCAGTAATACGCAAATCAACCACCTGCACACCGTATTCGTCTTCCAGATCTTTTGCGACCTGTTTTTTCATTTGGACAGCCATCTGTTCTAAAATATATGCACGTTGTGAAGCTTGTATTTCTTTTTTCTTCTGATCTATTACATTTTCTATATTTTTTTTTGATGCAGAAGTGTTAAAGCCGGCAATGACCTCTTGTACATCTGTGCGCAGTAATTTAAAAATAGGTGTAAGAATTAGTACGATGAGCAATAAACTCACCACAAACTTAACATATTTTTGTAAGCCCGAATTTGGAAGCAACATGTGAAGTACGGTTGCCAGTAGCAAAAAAACGATAATAGTTCGGATCCACTCTGTAATATAGGCCACGATATCCCTCCTATCGCATCATCAGCGTGACATTACCAGCTGCGACGATAATGGTGATACTCAGAAAAAACATTAGGGAAACAATCGCCAAACATGCAAATACATAAATAATACTTTTTCCGATAATATCCAAACATTGGATGATCGAACCGCTACCTACAGGCTGTAAAATTGCAGCTGCAAATTTATAAATAAACGCAATCGTAAAGATTTTAATCGCTGGAAAAATAACAATTAACAATAGAATGATAACCCCCGCGATTCCTACTGTATTCTTCAGCAGTGCGGAAGCAGTCACAACAGTATCAGCAGCCTCCGTAAACATACGTCCAACTACTGGAATAAAATTCCCTGTAACAAACTTAGCTGTCTTCACCGCAACACCATCGGCCACCGCCGTGGCAGTTCCTTGTACGGACAAAACCCCAAGAAAAACTGTTAAAAAGATTCCTATCAATCCTACGCTCACATTTTGAAACAACTTCGCCAATTTTGTTACCTTGTATTGATCGCTCATTGTACTTACAATACTTAAAATGGTTGCCAAAAATAAAAGAGGCAGTACAACATAATTCATAAGCACACCACTCGTATTCATCAAAAATACGATAATCGGGTGAAAGAAAGATACGGACACAATACCGCCGCCTGCAGCAATCAATCCTAATAAAATTGGTAGCAATGCCAGAATAAAGTCGATCATCATTTGAATCGTTTCTTTAGCATACGTTGTGACGACATAAAAGCTGTTAAGTGCAAAAATCATCAGCACCATATAAACGACCGCATCAGCAATTTTCCCCACATTACTTTTATCAAATGCAGATTGCAGCGATTGTAGCAGCGCACTGAAGATTGTTAGCATAATTAAAGTACCAAGCAGTTTGCCGTTTGCAATTAACTCATGAAATAAATAAGAAAGAAACCCACCAACCCACGCTTCTAATGACAGTTGTTTCTCTCCCTTAACAAACTCCATAAAACTTCCCTTTTGACTTTCCGGCAAATACACACCGTATTTGCTAACAAGCTCGTCCCAGTACTGCTTAATCTCCGTTACACCAATTTGCTCTAGCTGACTATCGGCTATTTTCTGTTGCACCGGGGAGGCTTGTACAGGTACGGAACAAAAGAAAAGAAAGAAAAAGAGAAACAGCATACCTCTTTTTCGCTTCATTGTTTATCCTCCCTTTGGTAAAAAGCCTAAAATAGTTTCAATCACTACTGTTAAAATGGGGATGGCCATCACAAGAATGAGAACTTTACCAGCTAATTCAATTTTAGAGGCAATCGCTCCCTGCCCTGCATCCTTTGTAATTTGCGCACCGAATTCAGCAATGTAAGCAATACCGATAATTTTCAGCAACGTTTCGACATACACGTTATTCACATTCGCTTCGCTGGCAATGCGTTGGATCATGCCCAATATGGCCCCAATTTGATCGATTAAAAACAAAAACATCACTGCACCAACAAACACGATAAACATTGAAGTAATACTTGATTTCTGCTGATTTAATACAGCCGCTAAAAAGGTGGCAATTAATCCGAGACCTACAATTTGTAAAATTTCGATACGTAGCGCCTCCTTTACTGAAACAAAAACACACTCTTGATTTTATCGAACAAGCTATTAATTAATACTGCAACGTGGAGCAGGATAACAACAAAGCCAACTAGAATGGTCCAGTTTGCAATATCCTCTCGCTTCAGCTCTTTTAACACTGTGTGAATGAAAGCCAAGATAATACCGATGCCTGCGATTTGAAAAATAAGTCCTACTTCCATAGACATCACAATCCCCCTAGTACAATAAAATGACGATGAGAAGCCCAGCTAATATTCCCAAACTTTTCATCATTTTTTCATATCGTGCCTGCGCATCCTTTGCCTCGTCTTCTTCTCGCTCCAGATGATTAATACACAGAAGGATATGCTTTTGCTGTGACTCTCGATCATGCTGACCAAGCGTCTCTCCAAACTGCTTTAAAATTTCTTTCTCTGCTTGCTTTAACGCCGTAAGCTTCCATATCTCTCCCAAACTGTCATCCCACGCCTCACGAACCGTTTGATTTCCGTTCTCCAAGCGCTTTTGAAAGCTTTGAAACAACCAATTGATTGGTTTTGGCATTTGTGCTTCTAGTCGCTGTGCTGCTTCTCGTAAAGGGGTATGCCCATACATAATTTCTGCCTCCAGCGACTGCAATGCTGTTTTGAGAAGTCGAATCTGTCTTGGACGTTCGCTCATTTTTTTTGCATATTGAAATCCAATCCATGTCGTTGCGCTGACCACCAGTACAGCACCAATCAACTTCAGCATATTGGCCCCGCCCCCTGTACTCGAAGCATTTGACCTTGACCCGTTTTTACAGCTGCAATGGTTCCAGGTCCTTTTGCTTTAGAAAGCTCAATCACACGTTCAAATACACCGTACTCTATCATCTTTCGTAGAGAAGGTCGTTTTCTCACGTCTTCATACCCATGACCGTGCGCTGTAATAAACAAACCAACACCCGCGTAAACTGCTTCTAATACCGCTTCGACATCTTCTTCTCTTCCAATTTCGTCTGCAATTACTATGTCAGGGCTCATAGAACGAATTAACATCATCATCCCTTCTGCTTTTGGACAAGCATCCAACACGTCTACTCTTACCCCAAGTTCGTATTGCGGCACACCTTTGACTGATCCAGCTATTTCAGAACGTTCGTCTACAATACCGACCTTTGCTGAAGGAATTCCTTTATGGCCTATACTGATAATTCGTGCAAAATCTCGCAGTAATGTGGTTTTCCCTGTTTGAGGAGGCCCGACAATCATTGTATTCTTCCAATTGTTCTCATAGACATACGAAAGTAGCGATTCAGCAATTCCTAGCTTTTGCCGGGCAATTCGAATATTGAATGAAGATACATCACGAATCAACTTGACAGCTCCTTTTTCTGTGACGACTCGTCCAGCCAATCCAATGCGATGTCCACCTCGTATAGTGATATACCCTCTGCGTAGCTCTTCCTCTAATGTATAAATTGAAAACTGACTAATTCTATTTAGCAACTGCATCGCATCTTCTGTTGTCACAAGATAGGGATATACTTTTACACAACCGCCCATGCTGCATTCTAATGGGCGCTGCACACGCATACGAATTTCTTCTAAATGATTTAACTCTACAGTCTGCAATATTTCTTGTACTCGCATTGGTAATAGTTCCAACAGTTCCTTCATACGCGACTCCTTATCATTTTAGCTCTGTCAAAGTTCTCTGTTCATTGTCAATAATAGGCTTTAACACAGCCATCATTTTAAAAGTGCAATAAATATACAGCCAACCCCTAAAACTAGAAAGAACAGCTTTACAAATGACATGCCGCCTGCCACTTGTGTCACACCGATCATCATAGTAATAATCAATACAGTCGGTCCCACAAGGGCTAACATACCATTAATCAATAACGCTTTTTTCACATCATTTACATACAGCATGGACAAGGCGGCCGTAATCTCAATGCTACCTGATATGAGCCGAAGCAATGCCATCGCCAATACGGCAGACTCAATCCATGTCAGCCACTTCAACGTTCCACCTTCTTCCTTTTTACAAAATACGTTTTGTATCACATTATGCAGAGGTTGTCCGTTTCAGAACAATTTTGCATGTAAATACGTGCATAAGAAAAAGGCATCCCTTAAGGAATGCCTTTTTCTTATGCACGTGAAACGTATTTCGCTTCTGCTGTATTGATAATTAATGTTTCGCCTTCATTGATGAAAATTGGAACTTGCACTACAAGTCCTGTTTCCATTGTAGCTGGCTTTGTAACGTTAGAAGCTGTATCACCTTTGATACCAGGCTCTGTCTCTACAACTTTTAACTCAACTGTGTTTGGAAGCTCAACACCAAGTACTTCTCCTTGGAAGGTCATAATATACACTTCCATATTTTCTTTCAAGAATTTCAACTCGCGCTCAATACGTTGACTTGGTAATTCTAATTGCTCATAGCTTTCGTTATCCATGAATACATGCTCATCGCCCATTGCGTATAAATATTGCATGCGACGATTTTCAATATGCGCTTTCTCTACCTTTTCACCTGCACGGAATGTTTTCTCTTGAATTGCCCCTGTTCGTAGGTTACGAAGCTTAGAACGTACGAAAGCTGCTCCTTTTCCAGGCTTTACGTGTTGAAACTCCAATACTTGCCAAAGACCGCCATCTGTTTCAATTGTTAAACCAGTACGAAAATCATTTACTGAGATCATGAAAAAAATCCTCCTATATTATAAAATAATCAGCTCTTTTGGTGAATGCGTTAAAATTTCATTGCCTTCTTCCGTAACAAGCACGTCATCCTCAATGCGCACGCCACCAAGACCCGGAACATAAATACCAGGCTCTACTGTTACAACCATGCCCGGCTCCAGTACCACTTCAGAGCGGAACGCCAATCCCGGTCCTTCATGAACCTCCATACCGATTCCGTGTCCTGTAGAATGGCCGAAATACTCACCATAGCCTTTTTCCGTTATGTAATCACGAGTCAAAGCATCTGCTTCACGTCCCGTCATACCTGCTTTAATGCCGTTTACACCGCGCAACTGCGCTTCTAAAACGATATCATAAATATTTTTCAAATCAGCTGCAGGTTCTCCGACAGCAACCGTGCGAGTAATATCAGAGCAATAGCCTTTATAGTATGCACCAAAATCAAGGGTAATCAATTCACCCTGTTGTATGACCTTTTCAGAAGCTACGCCATGAGGCAATGCAGAACGAAGTCCTGAAGCTACAATAATGTCAAAAGAAGAAGAAGTCGCCCCTTGCTTACGCATGAAAAATTCAAGCTCATTAGAAACCGCTAGTTCTGTAACACCCGGACGAATGAAAGACAAAATATGAGTAAACGCCGCATCTGCAATTTGAGCCGCATCCTTTAATATCTTAATCTCAGATTCCGTCTTAAGCAAGCGTAACTTTTCCACAAGCCCAGATGTTGGTACTAAGTCCACTTCTACCGTTGTTTCGTAAAGTTTAAAAGAAGCGTATGTTAATGCATCTTGTTCAAAGCCAAGCTTTTGAATGCCCAATTGCTTTACTTGCTTTGCAACCTCTTCTACTAACGTACCCGTATGTTGCACAATTTCATACCCCACAGCTTGGTTTTGCGCTTGTTCCACATAGCGAAAATCTGTAATGAAGATCGCACGATCATTTGTAATTAACGCAACACCTGCTGATCCAGTAAACCCTGTCATATATGTACGATTGTACTGACTTGTAATCAATAACCCATCGATTTCCTTGTTGGCAAACAAAGAACGTAATTGTAATAGCTTATCCATTATGTTTCTCCCCCAATAATGCCAAAACGGCTAGTTTGTATCCATAAAACCCCAAACCTACAATTTGTCCTGCAGTAACTGGTGCGGTAACTGAAACATGACGAAACTCTTCACGCTTATGAATATTAGAAATATGTACTTCAATTACAGGAACTGAGATGCTTGCAATTGCATCACGAATTGCATAGCTATAATGCGTGTAAGCACCCGGATTTAGTACAACTCCTTCATATAGTTCATCTGCTTCATGTAGCTTATTAATAATAGCGCCCTCTAGATTAGATTGAAAGCAATCAAGTGCAGCACCATGCTCACTTGCGAATTGACGCAATCCGGATTCAAGGGATTGCAAAGTTTCGGCGCCATACACGCCAACTTCCCGCACACCAAGACGATTTAAATTAGGTCCATTAATAAGCAATAATTTCTTCATGGCAAACTCCTATCAAGTAAAACTTCCATCAATACAAACTATTGTCCTGATGGATAGAAAGCTAAATCATCTCGTCTCACTGTTTTGTGTTAAAACGTGACAAAAAAGAATGTTCATAGAACATTCTACCATACCCTTTACTTATTTGAATAGTTCGCCTCTTTCCCTACACCCGTCAATTTTTGTTCACTTGCTTCAAAAGAGACGGAATAGGCGATGAATACACCGTGTAAGATGAAAATGCATATAGTTGTAACGAGTGTTGCCCTTGAAAGTTCAAAAGGCATATCTACAACAGGGGATAGAAAGCCAATTCCAAAAAATAAAATACCCCACAATATTAACCCTTGTATAACACCGGGGATAACACCCTGAAACTTCTTAAAGAATGCACCGTACAATATCGCCAGTAAAACGGACAAAATTGTCATTACGATTATCCCAGATAAATTTCCCCATACCCCTTCCTTCCATTTTCCTAAAGCAAACGGCATAAGGACATGATTCGGTCCAACATTTGTAAAGGAAAAGATATGAAAAAAATACCAGACAAATCCCCAAAAAAGACCGGCAAATAAACCGATTTGTACTGCTTTTTTTGCTAATGATGTTGGTTTGGGTTGATTTTTATGATTATTCAATATGTACACCTCCGCTCGTTAGTATATCCTTCCGATGACAAATCATGTCTGTGAGTATAGTTGAATTTGTAGCTAGCTTTATACGCTTTGACATGGGCCCTTTCGGTTTCTCTTGTCATGCGGTTAGTTTTACAGATACAATGAAGAAAAACAAATGCAGGTTGGTGTTTACATGACAGAGGAGACAAAACAAATATATGGGGGACAAGCTGTTGTAGAAGGAGTTATGTTTGGCGGTAGAGAATATACAGTTACAGCAATTCGCCGAAAAAACAAAGAGATTGAATTTTTTCGATTACCTAGAACGAACAACAGGCTTTTGCAAGTTACAAAAAAAATTCCTTTTATACGCGGTATCGCAGCAATTGTACATGCTAGTGCAACTGGAGCTAGGCACTTAAATTTTTCTTCGGAACGATTTGGTGTAAATCCAGAAGATGATGATGAAATTGCTAAGCGCAATGAAAACCAATCCAAACTGACAATGCTACTTGGAGTTGCAGTTGTAGGTGTGTTATCTTTTATCTTCGGAAAAGTGATTTTTACGGCAGTACCTGCTATTCTTGCTTCCCTAGCTAAACCTATTTTCCCCACGCACACTGCGCAGGTACTTTTGGAAAGCATCATAAAATTGTTCTTTTTATTAGGTTACATTTATATAATTTCGCTTACACCGCTCGTGAAACGAGTTTTTCAATATCACGGAGCTGAACACAAAGTCATTAATGCCTATGAGAATAACTTACCACTTACCGTAGAGAATGTGCAGCGCCAAACGAGGCTTCATTATCGCTGCGGTAGCAGTTTTATTCTTTTTACCGTTATCATCAGTATGTTTATTTACTTATTGGTACCAACAGAACCGCTTTGGCTACGCCTTATAAACCGCTTAGCATTAATTCCTGTTGTTCTTGGTATTTCATTTGAAGTACTGCAGCTCACCAACAAATTGCGAGACGTTCCGGTGCTTCGCTTTCTGGGCTACCCGGGACTTTGGTTACAATTGCTTACAACCAAAGAACCAACTGACCAACAAGTAGAGGTTGCCCTTGCTTCTTTTAATGAATTACTTCGTTTAGAGCAAAAGCACTCATAAATATTCCGCTCTTCTCAATATGATTAAATAAATGCCTTTAGGAGGTGTGTGCCGTGAGCGGCCGTTCATTTGCGCTAATTCTATTTCTGCTTGTTATTGGGCTGGCAGTATATCAGATGATTACTTCTACCATGAATGACCCAGCAGGTATGATTCAAAACGTGTTGACTATTGCTATTGTTATCGGCGCCTTCTTTTTGTTATTCAAGTTATTTGCCAGTGGCGGAAGTGCGCGCTCATCTTATAATCGTGCTGCAAAGCAATCAAAACGTAAATATGCAAAATCATCTACCGCACCACTGAAAATGCAGGATGCGCAGAAGAGAAAAAACGGCTCTATATTCAAGAAAAAACGCAAACCATCCCACCTGACTGTTATTGAAGGAAAAAAAGGTAAGAAGAAGGACCGTGCTTCATTCTAGCACGGTCCTTTTTTTGAAGACAAAAATTTCTGATGGGGCCTGTTTCTGCTGTTTCATACTCCGTTGCTGTTCGCTATATGCCGTTAAGTTACTTTGCTAAAACCGCTGTATAGCTCTCACCGTTTTTCTTGGACACATAAAACTCATACATACCAGATGGTTTGGAACGCTCCAGCCAAATGGTCGTATCAGCACTCGCCGCAATGTATTGGAATGGTCCGCTATTGTAACGATACATAATCGTGATGCCTGGCTCTTTTGTGGCATCTGGATTTCTGCTTACATCCACATGCGCTCCATTATATATCAATTTGTATTCATTGACTACGGTTCCATTTACAGTTCTTGTATTACCTGTAGGTGCAATCGTCGCATTTTCGACTTTCGGCGGGACTATGCCATCTCCTGTAATTTTGTCATGCACAATGTAGGTGATCCTTCCGGATGTTGCCCATGCCGCGTCCAACTCACTTGCTAGATATCTTCTCTCTACTTCCAAATCATTGGCAGATGCAGGATCATTGACTATAAAGTACTCTTTGCCATCCGGATCCTTCACGAATCCCTTTACCACTAAAATATGTCCAGGAGTAGAAGCGATAGGCGCACCATGGACAACCGGATACGATTTATTGATACTTTCATCGTTGCGGTATTGCACACTGATTCCGACAGGATTCCCTTTTATAATTTCCCTTTTGATATCATCCTTTGAGTTCATGTACTCTATATATGCTTCATAACCAAAGCTTCCTGCATATGCAGCGTTGAATGTCCAATTTCCATATGAATTAAATTTTGTATCATATAGATTCCACGCATTTTGTTCAGGAAGAGTAGACTCACCTTTACGGTTCAATAACATTGTCATTGTAGTTGGACTGCAAATGCTGTTTGCAATCTCTGGATCACGAATCATTTGGGAGAATTGGGGAACATCGATTACTTTATTGAGAGATGCTAGTTGTTCAGGGGCAATACCATCGTTATATACTTTTTGAATAGGGTTGGAAGAGTTGGCGATTGTTGTCGATACTAGATTCACCTTTGGTGAAACGTTTGGATTTGTGGTTTTTAACGTCAAACGGTATCTAAAGCCATCGGATTCAGACTTAGGAATCAATGTATCCACGCTCATTGTTGCCAGGCTATTAGAATTGGATTCTGATGTTCGTTCAGCAGAAGTAGTCCATGTACCCCACGAAACCCATTCCGACCACTTTCCTTTTACTCTTACTTGGCCCTCTACTTTTATACTCGTACCCTTCGGTGTGTCCGCATTCCACGACATTACCAATTCAGTAAACAAGGAAGGAGCAAGAGTCGCAGAAACATAGGTTCCTTGATTTGTATACACATTACTATTTTTCACCAGCATAATAGAGCCGTTTCCATCTTCAGTGGATATTGTATCCACAAATGCTCCCTTATCGAAATCAGTCTTTGTTGTTTGAATCCAAAGGTTGCCTTGAAGACTTTCTTCACCAACTGTGACAGGGTTTCCCTTTGTCTTTCCCGTTGTCGCACTTGCACTTGCACTTGAAGTTGTAATTCCAAGTGCCAAAACCAAACCAATCCCAACCGCTTTTTTTAACATTCTCTCTCCCCTTTTATCCATTTTTATGAAAGAAAATACATATAAATTATATACTGGGAGGACAAAGCCTGTCTAAACAGACTTTTCGACTTTTAAAGATAGCATATTCCAGAATTCGAGATTCAGGATAATGAAAGAACCATACATTTTGTCGATTCTATTATGGAGCTCTGCTATGCTGTACTTCTTGCAGATACTCCTTTTTGCTATTGACACTTCCACCCTTAAAAGGGCAAACCTGCTGATGCAGGTGGGATTCTTGCTACCAAAAGCCAAATCTATTTCTAGTATGGTAAAAAGCAAAACCGTGCTTCATTTAGCACGGTCTTTTTTAAATAACATATGGGTTACCACTTATTACAGCGCGCATATCAGGAGTAATTTGAATAGTGAAGGCTGTTGTAACTTGCACATGCTTCCCTTTTTTTCTTTAATTAATAATTCTCTCTTTTCAAAACCGTATGGATTACCACTTAAGTACTTACGTACCTCTTCTGTAATCAATTCATCCCTTCTCATTTTACCTTTATATAAAGATTATACACACTAAAATATTTAGAATAAACAGTTTTTTACAAAAAAGACTGTGTTACAAATGTTGATTATTGGCACTTGTTTAATAGGAGTGAAGGGAGTGAGAATCCTGAGAGGGAAAACGAGTCAAAGGGAGACCCGCAGACGCATAGCGCTGAGGAGTCTGCCTGACCGCCCGCGGAAAACGAAAACCCGTAACGAAAATCAATAACGAACTTTAACAGAGCAAAAAAAAGAAAGCTGTACAAACGCAGCTTCCTATTATTGATTTTGCTCTTCATTCACTTTTTGGATAGCACGTAATACCTCAATACGCGCTTTATCTTCTTCAAAAAACTGTACTAAATCACCAATGCGATCAATTGCTTCCCAGCTTAAGTGATGCTCGATCCCTTCTACATCATCATAAATCTTGGCTTCATCCAATCCAATGATACGCATAAACTGTTCTAATAATTCATGACGGTACACAAGGCGCTTGCCAATTTTTTTACCCTTTGTTGTTAAAATAAGACCTCTGTACTTTTCATAAATTAAATATTCATCTTTATCAAGCTTTTGTACCATCTTTGTAACCGAAGATGGGTGCACATTAAGCGCTTCTGCAATGTCCGAAACACGTGCATACCCTTTTTCTTCAATTAACAAATAAATTTGTTCTATATAGTCTTCCATACTCGGAGTAGGCATTGGTTTCCTCCATCCAAACGTTTTCTTCGCTTTTTTTCCGTCTCTAAGCAATCAATAAAATCATACAACAGAAACAGCGAAGTGACAAGGGAAGAAACCGTTACGTAAAGTATTGTATGTGGGCATCTGGAAAGTAAGCATTAATATACGAACGAATTGTTTGTTCTAAAAGAGCTGCTTCTTCTGTAGGATACACATACTTTCCAATACCATATCTGCCCCATTTGTATTTACGTTTTTCTTCGTCCATCTCAAGCTTTGTATTTGGATACCGCTTTTCAATCACCTTTTTCGCCGGTTTGGTAAAACGATGCTGAATCATTTCAAAAGATAAATTGGGCAAACTTATATCTTTAAGAGAAGCATGCAATCTCTCAAATAATTCTCGGTATCCTTCTTCCCAATCATCATGCATATAAATCGGAGCCACAATGAACCCAAGTGGATAACCGGCATCTGCCACCTTGCGCGCCGCTTCAATTCGGTCTTCAAACGGCGATGTACCGGGCTCAAAGTTTTTAATTACGTAACGTGAATTAATGCTAAAGCGAAATCGTGTTTTTCCATTATGCTTTGCATCGAGGAGATGATCAACATGTGAATACTTCGTAACAAACCGCAATTGTCCGTATTCAGTTTGACCAATAAATTCTATCGTTTTCTTTAAAGCATGTGTTAAGTGATCAATGCCAACAATGTCTGATGTACATGCTGCCTCAAAACGAGTTATTTCCGGAGCACGTTCATCCATATACTTTTGTGCTTGTTCAAAAATTTCATCTAAATTAACATACACACGTACGTACGGCTTGCTCCCTAATGTTGTCTGTAAGTAGCAATAATGACAATGCCCCATACAACCTGTCGCCAACGGAATTGCATATTCGGCTGATGGCTTAGACGTATCAAATTTTAAAGTTCTGCGCACACCTACAACAAGGGTTGCTTTAGCATATCGATACTTTTGCAATTCATTTTCTCCAGGCAAATCACGAATCTGATTATGTGAAGTAGTTTCTCTAATTTCAAGACCCATTGCTGTAAACTTTTCGTACAATTCTTTTCCAAGTGGATATTCTAGGGCCTGTGGCTCAAAATATACCAATTTGGGCAAAAATGGCTTCAAACGACTCACTCCCTTCGTTACTTTCTCTTTATGTAGTATAAGCGCTGCGCACTTTTTCATCAGCAACCATATCCATCAATAATTTCCATATAAAAAATCTCCTTCTTTTCACTCAAAAAACTCTTGCCAATCACTTCTTTCTTTGTAATGCTATATGATTGGAGACTATAGTAAAAGGAGGCGATTATATGCTAGAAACAATTCTTTCCTTAGACTGGAGTAAAGCAAAATCATATATCTTTTCTGTGTTGCTCGCATTTTTTATCTCCTACTTCGGATTTGCGTTAGTACGCTATTTTTTACATCAACTTTTTCAACGAACCAATCTTATTGAAGAAAAAAAAGAACAAACCATTGAAACGGTCGTAAAAAATACATCGAGATATGCAACCTTAATTATCGTGTTGCTAGTAGCCATCAAACCTTTTATTGATTTAAAGCAGTTGCTCGTGGCCGGAGGAGTTATCGGGATTATTATTGGCTTTGGCGCACAATCTGCAATTAAAGACTTTCTATATGGTTTTTTCTTTTTATTTGAAGGTCAATTGAAAAAAGGGGATTTTGTTACGATAAACAATGAGCAAGCAGGTTCTGTAGAAGATTTGGGATTTCGAGTTGTGAGCGTCCGCTTAATGGATGGAAAATTGATGACCGTGTCAAACGGAGAAGTGCGCAAAGTGGTTAATGGGAATGTGCATCATCGTCGTATTTTCGAAAGTGTGGTTGTAGGGTTTCAAGAAGACCCTACCCGTATTCGTATATTACTTGAAGAAACTTGCGAATTATTAAATGAACTGCACGATGACTATTTACTCCGCCATCCACACGGTGAAATTGTAGAGCCCTATCAGTACTGGGGCATGTCCTCACTCGATGCATGTCCATACGGATTTCGTTTTTCCATCGCAGCAACCGTACATGACGTTCACTACTTAAAAGCTGCACAAGAAACAAAATTTTTGTTGGCTAAAAAAATACACGAGGAGGGTATTATCTTACCAACCGTACAAGCGGTTTACACAAGATCCCTGCAGGGATAAATGCATTTCCAAATTTTAAAACTGTCATAAACAGCTGACAAAATAGAAAAATACAGATAGAAACAGTTGACGCATCTCTTTTCTTACCAGTATTATATTTTTTCGTGAGCACATAAAGGACGACATAAAAGACGAGAGGGGAAGCAGAATGTCATTAAAGAAAAAAACCGAAGTACGCACAGGCAAGATGGTTCGAGAACTCATGCTTGCAGACTTAGACGTCACAGCATCTCTAGTGATGGTATATAGTGAGTCGAACGTTAATAAGGAAATTAAAGTGGAAGGCTTAAATCCGAGATCTAACGAAGAACTATTCATTAGCGGAGATATAGACTGGAATAGTAGCGTTATATACAAAATTGTGGATTTCTCAGGAAAAGTTGAAGTTGGAAAAGCTATCCTAACAGAAATGAAAAAAAATAACTTATCTCTTTCCATTGAGCGGATTATGTGGAGCAAGGATAAGCAAGGCAATATTGAAACAGCGCCCGAACCTACAACACCCGAGCCTGAAGCTACACTAACTCTTGTTCCTGAAAAAGCCGAGCCTCAGCCTGTGACACAAACTGCAGAAACACATCAAAAAGCAGAAAAGATTACAGTAGCAAAGCCTGTAGAAGCAACGCAGGCTGAAGAACCACGGATGCAAACGGTGAAAAACACTTCACAAGCCATCCCCTCACAAACACCATCAGCAGAATGGCAGGAACGCTACAGCAGATTGATTGCCAAAGCAGTAAGCGTATGTCAGGATTATGAGTTGGGAATGGACGTGGATGATTCTATCTCCGACTTGAAAGGTGAGTTAGAAGCACAAGGGGTTAAAGTAGTACCTGATAAAGATATTTTAGAAACAGTAGCACAATTGCGCACATTAAAATCGAAAGGCATTGACCTTCATAAAATTTTAGATCTTGTATGATAAAAAATGAGAGGCGCTAGAGCGCCTCTCATTTTTTATAATTCCATTCTTTTGCTTCATATTTCTCTTTCATAAGTTGCTCCACTTCAGCTTTTTGTTCATTCGTTAACTCATACGTCTGCAATTCTACATGAAGCCCCTTTTCAAAACCATCGCGAAATGCTTCTTTTAATTGCTTCATCGTAAATGATTTATCTGTTAACGCATTCACAGCGACTGCTTTGGAAGAAAACATACTCTTCATTCTTTCTTTAATACGTTCATTAGGAAATAAAAATAAATCATAGAGCGTGTCTAAATCGATTTCAAGCGGGATTGAACCATGCTGCAGGATAACACCCTTTTGGCGCGTTTGCGCGCTACCAGCAATTTTTCTTCCTTCGACAACAATTTCATACCAAGAAGGCGCGTCAAAACAAACGGAAGATCGCGGATTTTTCAAATCATCTCGCTCTTGCTGTGTTTTTGGAACCGCGAAATAAGCATCCAAGCCAAGAGATTGAAATCCTTCCAAAATTCCTTGCGAAATGACTCGATAGGCTTCCGTAACCGTTTTTGGCATATCTGGATGATTTTCTGGTACAATCACGCTGTACGTCAATTCCTTATCATGAAGGACACTACGCCCTCCCGTTGGACGACGCACAAATTCAAACCCTCTTTTGGTTACTTCATCCATATTGATTTCCTTTTCGACTCTTTGAAAGTAACCAATAGACAAAGTCGGTGTTGCCCATTCATAAAATCGAACAATAGGGGGCATTTTTCGTTCACTTTGCCAATTTAATAAACACTCATCAAGTGCCATATTATAAGCAGCAGAACGAGCACCTGAATCAATATAGTACCATTTTTCTTTTTCCATAATTAACACCTCATGCTGTAGTCGTAGCTTTTCTTTCACTGTTAGTTTAACAAATCAGGTACACTTTGTGAAAAGATATAAAAATGAACCTTGTTCTTGCACAAATAGGCACGAACATTATAATATTGATGATAGATAAGATAAAGGGGGCAATTTTGGTGTCAACAAGCTTAATAATTATTTTGGGCACTGTAGTGGCGCTCGTTGCATATAGTGTGGCGATGTACTTCTATCAGAAAAAACTGATTAAAAATTTGAATGAAGAAGAGTTTCGTGCCGGTTATCGAAAAGCACAACTCATCGATATTCGTGAGCCGGATGAATATAAGGCAGGTCATATTCTCGGCGCGCGTAACATCCCGCTCTCACAACTTAGAATGCGCTACAAAGAAATTCGTGCTGATCAACCCGTTTACTTTTATTGCCAAAACGGATTGCGTACAGGACGTGCTGCACAGCTCCTTAAGAAAAAAGGCTATAAAGAGCTCTACCAGCTACAAGGCGGCTTTAAAATGTGGACAGGCAAAATTAAAGCAAAATAAACAAGGTGTCCTACATAGGACACCTTGTTTATTGTTCCTGTTTAGCTCCCCCAACCAATAGCACTTTTTGAAATATCCCTGACTTGACGCTTTCATCGTTAACCTCAATCGGTTGTAGTTCTGCCAACACCTTATAACTTTTCTCTTTAGCACCAGGTATATCGTATTTCCAAACAGCTTTCCAAACCTTTGTTTCTCCCGGTTCTAACTCTACTTTTGTAAGTGCCTGTGAAAACATTTTATCGGCAGAATATTTATAGACCTGTCGCTCTTTTGCCGAAATGATTACTTCAAATTGTTGCGAAGAAGGAAATGTCATAATTAATCGATTTTCACTTGTGTTTGTTAATATTAAGCGCACTTCTAGTTGACTACCTTGCGGCCTAGCTTCTACCTCAAATGTGTACATATCGCTCTCCTCCTTTTGTACCTCTGTTTCCAGTTTTTCCTTTGAAACTTCTCTTGTTTGCCCGTCCTTTTCCGCTCCGCATCCTACAAGACATAGCAAGAAAAGCATGAACATGACTCTAACCTTCATACCTGTCGCCACTCCCTTCTTTCTGATTTTAGACATCTATTTCTTTTCTACCCACAATCTACCATCTTTAAGCATATATGTCCACGCTATGGATATACATTCTATATAATCAAAAGTAACTCTTAAGATAACAGCCATTGAAAAAAGAAAACATAAAAGAGATTAGTTTGTTACTTATACTTCGACGATAACCTTCTGCGCTAATTTGACTTTTATAACATTTTATTTTACAGTCTAACTAACGACCGATAGGAAGGTGACAAATATGACAGCAATTCGAATTAAAGAGGCTGCTCTCATGCGCTTTTCGCGCTACGGTTATGAAGGTACTTCTCTCTCTGATATCGCTGCGGATGTAGGAATTAAAAAGCCCTCTATATACGCCCATTTTAAAGGAAAAGACGAATTATATATGGCTTGCTTAGATGGTGCCCTGGAGCAAGAAATTTCTTTTTTACAAGAGGAACTTCGTGCTGCTTCTTCCATCTCAGCATTGCACTCTTTACTGGAAACTTACAGCAAACGTTACGACGAAAACACAGAAGCGCTCTTTTGGCTACGATCATCATTTTTTTCTCCAGATCATTTACGAGAGACAATAATTAACAAAGCCAACTATTTTATTAACCTCACCCAGAGTTTTGTACGCCCTTTATTTGAAGCAGCAACTATGAGTGTATCAGTCGATGATGCCACTCGCGCATTTTTATGTTTGTTTGACGGACTGATGGTAGAGCTTCTATACGCAGGAACTGCAAATTTCCAAAATAGACTTCACTCCTCATGGTTACTGTTTGAACGAGGATTGGGGTTACAGGAGGGATAAAACATGGAATGGTTATATGTTGTTGTTGCCGGACTCATTGAAGTCATTTGGGTATTAGGACTCAAGTACGCAAATAGTGCAATGGCTTGGTTTGGTGTTAGTATTGCCATCCTTATCAGCTTTTGGCTACTTTTTAAAGCTTATAAAACGCTGCCAGTTGGAACGGTATACGCTGTTTTCACAGGAATTGGAACAGCCGGAATTGTAATAGTAGAAGCTGTGATTACTGGTGCATTTTCTATCAGTAAAATCATCTTAATTGCCATTTTATCCTTTGGTGTTATCGGCTTAAAACGCTCTGAAGGTAATATGCATGAAAAGGAAGGTGCGTAACATGGCGTGGTTCATGTTAATTTTAGCAGGACTTTGCGAAGTAGTTGGTGTTATCTTGATGAAAGTTGCCAGCGAACAAAAGAGTTGGCTACCAAAGTTAGGACTAGTACTCAGCTTCAGTATGAGCTTTCTTCTATTATCTAAAGCAATGCATCATATATCTGTTGGATCGGCATATGCAGTTTGGACAGGTATTGGTACAGGTGGAAGTGCCTTGATTGGCATCTTATTATTTAAAGAATCGCGCGAATGGAAGCGACTGTTCTATATCGGGTGTATTTTGTTTGGAGCGGTGGGGTTAAAAATAACACATTGAACACTTCCACTAACCTATTCTTCATTGTGATTTATTGGTAGTACTCTCCAAGAACGAACGCCTGTAACGGAAAGCGACAAGGAACTTGAACAGCCTCAAAATTGAAAAGCTGAACAATCGTTCAGCTTTTCACATCACTTCTCAAAGCGACGAAGCATCTCTTCTCGCATACCAAAACTTACAACTGCCAATCCTATGTACATAAATAAAAGTACATAGGAATTTACCGCTCCGTACCATCCATTATCAAAAATTAAGTACACAGTCAAAGCAGCAACCAAAATAAACGCTGTTAAAAACAAATAAAAACTCACTTTTTGATTCATACGATTCCCTCTTTTCTTACAAACTCAACGTTTAAATGTTTATTGTAACGAAACTTGTTCTATGCCACAAGTGTAAAGAAAAAATAATAAAAAACCCCCTACCAATTATGTCTGGTAGGAGGTAAGTTCGTTTATGCAAACAAAAAGCTTCTTACTTTTCAAATTTAAGAATTGGTTTACGCGCTGCCATTGTTTCATCCAAGCGTTTAATAACAGTTGTATGAGGTGCTTCTTGTACAATCTCTGGATTTTCTTCTGCTTCTTTTGCAATTTGAATCATTGCATCAATGAATGCGTCTAATGTTTCTTTTGACTCTGTTTCTGTTGGCTCAATCATGATACATTCTTCCACATTGAGTGGGAAGTAAATTGTTGGCGGGTGATACCCAAAGTCAAGCAAGCGCTTTGCAATGTCAAGCGTACGGACACCAAGCTTTTTCTGACGTCTTCCAGATAATACAAATTCATGCTTGCAGTGCTTATCAAATGGTAGATCGTAGTACGGAGCCAGACGTCGCATCATATAGTTTGCATTTAGAACGGCTTCTTCTGTTACTCGTTTTAATCCATCAGGTCCCATGGAACGGATATACGTATATGCACGTACGTTAATGCCGAAGTTTCCGTAATATGGTTTTACACGCCCGATCGATTGCGGACGATCATAGTTGAAACGGTAGCCTTCTGATGTCTTTTCTAGAATTGGTTTTGGCAAATATGGAATTAAGTCCGCTTTTACGCCAACTGGGCCTGAACCCGGACCACCGCCACCATGAGGACCTGTGAACGTTTTGTGCAAATTCAAGTGCACTACATCAAAGCCCATATCACCCGGACGTGCTTTACTTAATACAGCATTTAAGTTTGCTCCATCATAATACAGTTTACCGCCCGCCTCATGGACGATTTCTGCCATTTCTAAAATATGCTCCTCAAATAAACCGAGTGTGTTAGGATTTGTCAACATAAGTGCAGCTGTATGTTCATCCACAACTCGTTTTAAGTCTTCAAGATCAACAAGTCCAGCTTCGTTAGATTTTACAGTGATTGTTTCAAATCCAGCTACCGTTGCAGAGGCTGGATTCGTACCATGCGCAGAATCTGGTACAATAACCTTTGTACGTTTAAAATCTTGACGTGCCTCATGATAAGCTCGAATGAGCATTAAGCCTGTCCATTCACCATGCGCGCCGGCAGCAGGCTGAAGTGTCACTTCATCCATGCCTGTGATTTCTTTTAAATGTTCTTGTAAATCGTACATTAATTCTAGTGCGCCTTGCACGGTACTTTCATCTTGCAGCGGATGAATATAGGAAAACCCAGGAAAGCGAGCTACATTCTCATTAATTTTCGGGTTGTATTTCATGGTACAAGAACCCAACGGATAAAAACCGGAATCAACACCGTGATTACGGCGCGATAATGCTGTATAGTGACGCATAATATCTAATTCTGATACTTCCGGAAGCTCTGGCTCCTCCTGGCGAATATAGGCGCTGTCAAAAATCTCGCTAAGGTCCACCATTTCTACATCAAGTTCAGGCAAGCTATAGCCAATGCGTCCCGGTTGGCTGATTTCAAAAATGAGCGGTTGGTCTTGATTTGTCATTGCTGATCCCCCATTTCCTTCACAAGTGCATCGATCTCTTCTTTTGTACGAAGTTCTGTTACTGCAAGAAGCATATGATTACGCAGTTCAGGGTAGTATGTACCCAGGTCATAACCGCCAATGATTTCTTTTTGAAGAAGAGCTTTATTCACATCGACTACCGGACGCTTGCAATCTACTACAAACTCATTAAAGAACGGTCCTGTAAATGTCACTGTAAAGCCATTTTCCTCAAATTTCTTTTTGGCATACTGCGCTTTTGCAATATTCTGGATGGCAATGTCTTTTATACCTTTTTTGCCAAGTGCAGTCATTGCTACAGAGGCAGCCAATGCATTTAATGCCTGATTGGAACAGATATTGGATGTTGCTTTATCACGACGAATATGCTGTTCACGTGCTTGCAACGTAAGTACAAAGCCACGGCGCCCTTCCGAATCCTTTGTTTGCCCTACCAAGCGTCCTGGGATTTTACGCATAAGTGCTTTTGTTGTAGCAAAATAGCCGCAATGCGGTCCGCCAAACTGAGAAGGAATACCAAATGGCTGTGCATCTCCAGCCACGATGTCTGCACCAAATTTTCCTGGCGGTGTTAATGCCCCAAGTGCCAACGGATTGGCAGATACAACAAACAAGCCTTTATATTGATGTGCAATCGTCTCAATCTCTTGTAACTTTTCGACTTGGCCAAAGAAGTTTGGATACTGTACAACAACACAAGCCACTTGCTCATCCATTTCCTGCTTCAGCGCATCAATATTCGTTACACCATCTTTATATGGAATTTCAACCACTTGTAGATTTTGGCCCATTGCATAAGTTTGTAACACATCTCTTGTTTCCGGATGAACTGCTTGAGAAACAAGAATTTTCTTTTGCTTTGTATGTCCGGCAGCCAACATCGCTGCTTCTGCTAAAGCCGTTCCACCATCGTACATGGATGAGTTTGCTACGTCCATTCCCGTTAATTCACAAATCATAGTTTGAAATTCAAAAATGGCTTGTAGCTCGCCCTGTGAAATTTCCGGCTGATATGGCGTATATGCTGTATAAAATTCTGAACGTGAAATAACATGATCTACAATAACCGGAACATAGTGATCATATACACCTGCTCCTAAAAAGGATGCATACTCCTTTAAATTGGCGTTTTTAGCTGCCATTTTAGAGAGTTCCTTCATTAACTGCGGCTCAGATTTAGCAGCCTTGATATTAAGCTCTCCTTGAAACCTTACGCGCTCAGGAATGTCTGCAAACAATTCCTCGACTGTTTCAACACCAATCGTGCGTAACATCTCCTGTTTATTTTCTTCTGTCATTGGAAGATAGCGATGCAACATCAAAATTCCCCTCTCTGTTACTTAGAACGCTTATAGAATGGTGTTGGTACAACAACTGCCTTAGCAAGCTTTCCGCGGATTTGTACCTCTACTTCTGTACCTAACTCTGTATATTCTAGCTCAAGCAATGCAAGACCAATATTTCTTTTGCTGCCTGGTGATTGCGTACCGCTCGTTACTTCCCCGATTTTAACGCCGCTTTTGAACACTTCATAGTGACTGCGCGGAATACCGCGGTCAAGCATCTCAATACCTACTAACTTGCGTTTCGTACCATTTTCTTTTTGGGCCTTTAACACAGCTTTGCCGATGAAATCAGCTTCTTTATTTGGCTTTACTGCAAAGCCAATTCCCGCTTCAATTGGCGTAATATCTTTTGTCAACTCTTGACCATATAAAGGTAGCGTTGCTTCAAATCGCAGTGTATCACGCGCACCCAATCCGCAGGGCTGTAAGCCTTCTTCTCGTCCAACTTCTAGTATACTATCCCATAGCTGAGCTGCATCTTCGCTTTTGCAATAGATTTCAAAGCCATCTTCTCCTGTATAGCCCGTACGAGATACAAGAGCAGGAATACCTTTGATCTCCACATTATCTTTAAATTTAAAAAATTTAATTTCTGTCAAATCTTGTTCTGTAAGCTTTTGTAAAATAGATTCTGCTTTTGGTCCTTGCAGAGCCAATTGCGCAATTTCTTCGGAAACATTTGTTACTGTTACATCTCCCTGTACATGTGAAACAAGCCAATCATAATCTTTTACAAGATTCGCAGCATTCACAACCAACAAGTAATCATGATCTGCTTTTTTGTAAACCAATAGATCATCTACTGTACCGCCGTCTTCATAACACATTGCTGTATATTGCGCACCACCATCTTTTAAGAGTGCGATATCATTTGTCAGCATACGTTGTAAATAGACCAAGCTGTCAGTTCCTTTTACTTCAATTTCTCCCATGTGAGATACGTCAAAAAGTCCTGCGGCCGTTCGAACGGCTTCATGCTCCTCTTTAATGCTTGAAAATTGAACGGGCAAATCCCAACCGCCAAAGTCGATTGTTTTTGCGCCGTACTTAGCATACACGTCAAACAGCGGTGTACGTTGTAAAGTCATCCTTTGTTCCCCCTTATCGCAAACTGGCAAACAACTAAACATTTTTGCACAAAACCTATTGGATATACGGAATCTTCCTAAGTTTTTTCATGAAAACGTAAATAAAAGTTGTTATTTACGGATAAAATACGAAAGATTCCATATATGACTCATCATTATCCTAACATTTTTCTTTCTATTTCATCAATATTCTAGCAAAAAAAATAATTTCGAATTGGTAGAGGGCGTGAATATATGAACGTGACAATCACAACGGATTCATCTTGGTACGACGAATTTCTGCAGCGCGTAATGGAAGATGGTCCTTGGACAAATTGGGAGTTATATAATTTGGCTTATGAAACGGAAAAGCAACTTCTTATTCCTTCTTTCGAAGGCTTACAGGCTCCGTCTTTTTTACCTGAGCTCACCATTTTACCGCATCAATTTGAAGTTGCACGTACTGTACTTGAAGAAATGAACGGAAAAGCAATCTTGGCTGATGAGGTGGGTCTTGGCAAAACCATTGAAGCCGGACTTATTTTAAAAGAATATATGATTCGTGGCCTTGTAAAAAAAGTATTGATACTTGTACCCGCTTCTTTAGTATCTCAATGGGCTTATGAATTGAATACAAAGTTTCACATCCCGGCGGTAGCTCAGAAAAAAAGCTATTCGTGGGAGCAAGTAGATGTTATTGTGTCCTCTATTGATACCGCCAAACGAGCGCCGCACCGAGATATCGTACTGGGCCAGGAATACGATTTAATCATTATTGATGAAGCGCATAAGTTAAAAAACAATAAAACAAAAAACTATGAATTTGCACAGCTTTTAAAGAAACGATTTTGCTTATTGTTAACCGCAACACCTGTACAAAACAAAATCGAAGAAATTTTTAATCTTGTTTCATTACTAAAGCCCGGTCATTTAGGTAATCAGTCGAACTTTGACGAATATTATGCTTCTAAAAATAGGACACTCGAAACCGATCAGCATTTAAAAGAACTAATAAACGGTGTTATGGTACGCAATCGGCGCAACGACACTGGCATTGAATGGCCAAAGCGCCATGTATACACCGAATTTGTGGAATTTAATAATGAAGAGCGCGCATTATACACAGCCATCGAAAATTGGAAAGGAAATGCCTATTCTTCAGCTTTTTCCGCGTTAACATTAAAGCGAGAAGCATGCAGTAGCAGAGAAGCCGTGTATTTTTCCTTACAAAAGCTAGTAGAAAAACGTACTAAAGAAGACCCAGCTTATGAAGTCGATCCTTACATTCACCTATTAATGAACCACGTTAATAGCATTCCTTTTAATTCAAAAGCAAAGCGGATTTTAGAAATCATTAGAGAGATTGACGATAAAGTGGTCATTTTTACGGAATACCGAGCTTCACAAATGTACTTACAATGGTTCTTAAAGCAAAATGGCATTTCTTCCGTCCCATTCCGCGGGGGATTTAAGCGTGGAAAAAAAGATTGGATGAAAGAGCTCTTCCAAAACCATGCACAAGTATTAATCGCTACAGAAGCCGGTGGAGAAGGTATCAATCTCCAGTTTTGTAACTATATGATTAATTATGATTTACCCTGGAACCCAATGCGTCTTGAACAGCGCATCGGCCGTATTCATCGCCTTGGTCAACAAAATGATGTTCATATTTACAATATGGCGACAAAGCATACGGTCGAAGAGCATATTTTAAAACTTTTGTATGAAAAAATTGATTTATTTGAGCGTGTGATTGGTGAATTAGATGAAATCTTGACACGTATTGATATGAAAAATATTGAAGATCACATTCAAGACATTTTTGCCCATGCCAAAAGCGATGGAGAAATTCGCATTAAAATGGATAATTTGACATCTATTATTGACTTTGCCCGACGTCACGATACAGGAGTTGATCGCTATGCAGCAACATGAAATTCATCACTACTTACATCGTTTTTTTACTGCTAACCACTGTGAAGTTCTCGCGCAAACAGATTATCATCTAGATGTGCAGCTTACAATTGAAATGGACAAACTGCTCATGAACAGACCGTTTTATTGGCATTATTTAGAGAAAACCGGAGGCGTACCAAATCCAATGCGCCTTACATTTATCACAGATCAAAATAAAGCTCCCGAAGATTTGAAGGGCGAACCTATTCACTATGGCTCGCCTCGTTTACATCAAATTTTTGGCGTGTCACGAAATCTAGGCTCTTATATACGTATGTATGAACGTGTACACGCACAAGGGCAACAAACGCCTCTACATCCATGGCTTGGTGTAAATATAAAGGTCTCGTATCAATGTGATAGAAAAAAAGATACGCTGTATTCACTCGGTCTTCATCTGTTAACAGGAACGATGGTGAACAATTTTCATGAAACATTGCAGCAGGTTCCGCTTACACCGAAAATCCCTGACTTTTGCTTTACACTCAGTCCCATCATTAAGCCACAAAGCGGCATAAAACGGGTGGAAGAGGCTTTAAAATCAATCATCTCCCAGGAAGATCACACGTGGGCAACTGAAGCTAGAAAGCGTTGGAACCACGATTTACAGCTACTTCACAAGTTTTATGAGGATAAGGAAGAGCTACCCGATAGCTTTGAAGTAGAAAAACAAGCGCTCAAAGAACAGTACGAGCCGCAAATCGTTATGCAAGTGATTAATGCAGGGTTATTTTATTTATCACCTCGGTACATACAGTAGCGTCTTAGTATGGCGCTACTTAGCATGCCTGTAGCACAGGCATTGCTTTTTCATTTATAAGCCCTATCACATGGGTGAACTTATTTAGAAGGGCAGATGCATCATATAATTTCTCAATTGGGATAAAGACGTTTTCAGAGGATTGTGCTCTAAAAATTGTCGCTGCAAACTTTCAAGTCCCCTTTGTGGCATACGATTAGTACATCCGTAACTTCCATTCCACCTTCATCACCTCTATCTATAGTAAAAGCAGCGCTTCAAAGGCGCTGCTCTCCACTACTTACGATTTACCATCCACTCCGGTTTCCCAAAGCCTTTGAACTCTTTATCAATGATTGCGTCAAATTCTTTAGACTCAACAGCCTCTTTTAAATCCTTAGCAACTGCTTTTTCTAAATCTTTCGTATTAACCACCACTCGATTGCGATATAAATCAGGCATTTTTTCCAATTGAATAGCATCCAATAAATTCATTTTAGCTGCCAATGCAAAGTTGCCTGGAACAGCTGCTAAATCAACACTTTCTACAGCTCTTGGCAATTGTGCAGCTTCAATCGGTTGGAATTTTAAGCTCTTTTTGTTTTCTGTTACATCTTTTTCAGATGCCTTTAACGGATCTACAGACGCATTCAGTTTAATAATTCCCTCACTCTGTAGCATCGTTAATGTACGTGCTGCATTAACAGGATCATTAGGAATGGCGATGGTACTGCCATCCTTTACTTCTTTCCATGACTTAAATTTTTTTGAGTATACGCCCATTGGTGCAGTCGGTACAACAATTACTTCTGATAACTGCATATTATTTTGTTTCGCAAATGTTTCCATATATATTTTGTGTTGAAATAAGTTTGCATCAATACTACCTTCTGCCAACGCTTTATTGGGTTGAATATAGTCACTAAACTCCACAACCTCCACTTTGTAACCCTTTTTCTCAAGCTGCGGTTTAATTGCTTTTGTTACCATATCACTATACGGTCCCGCTGTTGCACCAATTTTTATCGTTTTGGATGTTCCTGCTTCTTTCGTTGTTGTTTCTCCTCCACATGCAGCTAAAATCCCTACTAGGAATACCCAAAATATCATCATATATTTTTTCATTGTGTATCTCTCCTTTATCTCTTATCTAGTATTTTCGCTAAACGATCGCCACCAATTTGAATAATTTGTACCAAGCAAATCAGTATAATGATTGTTGTAATCATAATTGCATTATCATAGCGGTAATAACCAAAGCGAATAGCCAAATCACCCACACCACCACCACCAACAATACCTGCCATTGCGGAGTATGCGACCAAGCTGATAGTTGTTAGTGTCACACCCTGTAAAATCCCAGGGCGCGCTTCCGGTAGCAGCACATCTTTAATAATCATCCACGGTGTTGCCCCCGCAGCAACAGCAGCCTCAATGACACCCTTATCAATCTCTCGCAATGCCGTTTCTACGATCCGAGCAAAAAACGGAATGGCAGCAGCAGACAAGGAAACAGAAGCAGCTGTCGGACCAATTGTCGTTCCTGTGATTAACTTCGTTAATGGCAAGAGTGCTACAAGCAAAATAATAAAGGGGACTGATCGAACCATATTAACGACAAAACCTACCACATTTTTGACAGGAATGTTTTCTAAAAATAAGCCTCGATCTGTCACAAATAACAAAACGCCTAGTGGCAATCCCACAATGATGGCTACAACCAATGAAATGCTAACCATATACAACGTTTGGAAAAATGCTTTATTTAAATCTGGTAAAATTTCTATTAAGCTATCAAGCGGCATCATACATTACCTCCAATCGCTTCGTTTTAGCTGTAATATAAGCAATTGCTTGCCTTACTTCTGAAGCATCGCCAATTAACTCCATCACAAAAATACCAAGTGGTGTTTCTTGTATATATTCAATTTTCCCGTGCAAAATATTTCCTTGCACACGAAACTTCTGAAACACATCTGATACAACCGATTCTTCTGCAATTGAGCCTTGAAATTGGATTTTAATGATGGTGCCTTTGCAATGTTCTAATACTCGCTTTGGTATCTCAAACTGTAATACACTGTCAATGAATTGCTGTGTCAATTCTTCACGCGGATTCGCAAATAATTCATATACAGACCCTTCTTCTATGATTTTTCCATCTTGCATCACAGCCATTCGATCACATATCTCTTTAACAACATCCATCTCATGTGTAATCAGAACAATCGTAATACCTAACTCACGATTAATATCCTTTAGTAGGCGTAAAATACTTTTGGTTGTTTTTGGATCAAGCGCTGATGTAGCTTCATCACACAGTAAAACAGATGGATCATTAGCAAGCGCTCTTGCAATACCCACACGTTGCTTTTGACCGCCGCTAAGCTGTGCTGGATATACGTCCTTCTTATCTGCTAAGCCTACCAAATGAAGCAATTCAGTTACTTTTTTCTCAATTTCTTGTTTGCTTTTTCCTGCAGCCTTTAGAGAAAACGAAATATTATCATAAACCGTTTTCGAGCTGATAAGATGAAAATGCTGAAAAATCATTCCTATTTTAAGCCGTGCTTGTCGCAACTGGTTTTTATGTAGGGCTGTTAAATCAACTCCATCTATCAGTACCTGTCCAGCACTAGGGCGTTCTAACAGGTTTAAACAACGCAGCAATGAGCTTTTTCCCGCGCCGCTATAACCGACAATGCCAAAAATTTCACCGCTGTGAATTTGTAAAGAAACACGATCTACTCCTATTACAGTTCCTTTTTTCGTCTGATACTCTTTTGTAAGATTACGTATCTCAATCACATCTTGTCCCCCTTTAACACAATAAAAAAAGTCTCTTTCATTCGAAAGAGACATCGTCAACTATAGTCGCGACTTATCTTTCAGAATGAGTACATTCTGCAGGAAGTGGCACCTTTCCAGTTACGGTGGTTGCCGGACGTCATTGGGCCTGATCCCTCGGTCTCTCTTGATAAGTAATTTATTTTTCAATTAGTCTGAATAATACATCTTAAATTTCAACCTGTCAACACTATATTTTTTAAATCACTTTAGAAATCGCCTACCTTTTATGAAGCTAGAAAAGAAAAAAGTCATTGACACTTGTCAATGACTCATATTTTACCATTATATTTGCGACCATTATTATGTTCTTTTTGCTGATGTTCAGTCATGCGCTTTTGCTGCGCCTTTGTTCTGGCACTTACGTGGTTCGCATCATTTTCTTCGTTTTTTTTAGAACCTCCTGCTCCGTTGCTCATTGCGACACCTCCTTCATGTAAACTATTTGTAGCTTATGCTATCGTTGGCATTTTATACAAGAGAAGGTCAGTTGTTAACTACTCTTCTACATAGCGACTTAACATATCATACAAGCCTCGATTGGCCATTACAGCAATTTGCTCATCAGATTCGTGCGGATATTTATCACGCAAGCGAATTGATGCTTTTGCCAATAAATTCTCAAGTACAGAACGACCACTTTTTCCATAGATTGCTTCGGCATACGCAATCAACTTTGAATCCTCTACATTGGAAGAATGGTTATTACAAAAGAACTTACTCATAATCTCCCTCCTTTTTTGATAACGTTTTCATTTTTATGCATGTTATAAATTTCACAATATTATATGTTGTATTTAGTGTATGTGTAATATTATAAAACAATATTGACATAATGTTTATATGTTTTTTTCGTTAATTTGTGACAATTATCTGACTTTTATTATCTTTCCCTACAAAAACTACTGTTTCTCACTTATTTTTACACAGAATTTCCCTTTTCTATGAAACCATGAAAGGACAATTAGCATTTCTATGACATAAGAGTGAACGCCTAAGAGCCTCTAACTGAATGTCTATGGTCTTATCAACTATATGCTCCTCAAAATATTCATCGTTTAGCCTACATTACCATTAGTTCGTTAATCCATACCAATATACATTTATTTATGAATAGCTTGTAGTGCTATCATCATGATGAATGTTATCCATCCCGTTACAATGCCAATACTTAAGCTTAAAAAAGCCCATAACCAAATACTTGGTTTCTTTTGCATATCAAGGCCTCCTTGTTTGTTATGAATATATGTAAAAGTTCATATAAAAAACACCGTTATCCGGTGTTTTTTATGCTTGCTTTTTAGGCTGCTTATCAGATGCTTTGCGATACAATAAAGTTACACCTAACGGTAGAACACCGAACCAACGATTTAAAAACGGCTCTTTTTGAGTTTTCTTTTGTTGCCGCTTTTCTTTTCTTTCTTCCTTAGGGCTATCCATATAAGATACAAACTGTTGCGTCATAAACTTAATATAATCATTCATAGACATACTATCATCTCCACTTACAATGATATTCCCAGTATGTCCGGCTTCACCTTTCTTTAATCAAGGATGTAAGCTCCTCTACAATGTGTTCAATACGTTTCCCAGTCGTATCAATGTGGTAGTGCGCTTGTTTATAGTACTCTTGCCTGCTTTGAAAAAGCTCAATAAATGCGCTACGATCTTTTAATAATGGTCTTGATGTGTCTCCATGTAACCGATTGAAGATGTGTTCAACATCGCAGTATACATATAATACTGTTCCGTGCGTTAACATCCACTCACGATTTTCTTGTTTTTGTACCACACCTCCCCCAGTCGTGATAATCACATGATCTTCTTTAATAGATTGCAGTGCTGCAGTTTCATATTGCCGAAATTTCTCTTCTCCTTCTTCATGGAAAATATCACGTATAGCTTTACCGGTCAAAAGCTCAACCAATTCATCCGTGTCGACAACCGGCATATTCCATTCCTTACTTAGTGCCTTACCAATTGTGGTTTTTCCAGCTCCCATAAAGCCTGTCAAATACAATCTCATATTCGTTCCTCCGACCAATTTAAAATCTGCTTTGTTTCTTTATTATAGCTGAAAACCGCTTTATATACGTGATTTTGTTTGGTCCGACACTCTACTCTGTATTTTGAAGAATCAATAGCTGCAAAGGTTACTTCACCTTCTTCGTATACATAAATATCTTTTACATGACCATCAGCAATATCGGTATGTAAATCAGCAAGCGCTCGGTACATGATTATATCTAATGTCAATAGTGCCTCTCCCTCTTGATAAAACCGCTTCTCCATTAGCAAAATATTAGCTTGATGAATAAGCAAGGCAAGTAATATAAAAGAGAAAGCAATCGTAGCTGGCATTACAAACCCGCGTTCCTCCACATCATCACTCCTTTCGGAATGTTGTTACCATACCTGTATGTATCTGCCCTCCATGATCCTCGGCTGTTACAATTAAATATGTAGGGTAACATATGTAGCTGATACGTTTTATGCGCTGTAGCGCCACCTCGTGCCCTTTGTCTCCCACTTTCCGAATTACGTTTATGCCTTGCATGGTATGAGAAACTACGTTGCCAGTTTTATCTGTAAGTACAAGTCGTCTATCACACGCTTGTACACCTTGCGCTTCTCGAAATTCTATTTGTAATTGTTCTATATACAACAACCATTCCAATTCATTAAACGGAGCAGTTTGTTTGGATTGCACATGAAACAACGGAGGTGCAATGACAAAAAACAGACTTAATATTGAAAGACACATTATCATTTCTAACAAAGTAAATCCTTGTTCACCCCTGACTGACATATGTGCATATCTCCTTTTCTTGCACTTGCCGCTCCCCCCACTTTACACACACTTTTTGGTTGTTATCCCAAAAAATTCGATATTGTTTTTCCTGTATCATCGGTACACTTTGATAATACGCAAATACTTCATTATGCAACGCTGCATAGGCGTAATAGTGTTGCTTCACCTGCTCTCTCTCTCGCAGCACCAGTATAAGTTGAGGAAATACAATCATGCATAGCCCCATTAATAAACTAAGCGCGGCGAGCATTTCAAGCAATGTAGTACCCATGTCAGATCGGACTGTAATAAAATCGTCCTTTTCCGAGCTGAAACACAACCTTATATATGCTTTTCTTGTAGGAGACATACATGGTACCTCCTCTGGATATATTGCCGTTCGCACTATAAATAAGCGGAAGTGACAGCGTCTCAAAGCGAACTTGGATATCTGTATCGTAATTCCGCACCAATACGGCTACCGTTCCTTCACCGGTAATTACATAACGCGAGTCAGAAGGAAACCAGTGCAGACGATGCCGTATATTATGGCTCATGGCCGTCTGTTGCATAAACATAATATCCTTTTGCAATTGCTCCAAAAAATGCTCAAGTACTCTTGCTTCGTACTTGGGATATAACCCGAATGACACTATGAGCAATATAGATACTATACTTAATACCAGCAGGGTCTCCAAAAACGTGAAGCCCTGCCGCATTTTACTAATTTTACTCCGTATCACTTAAAGTAACTGCCCCTGTATCACTTACAACAATAACCTTACCATTCGGACATTTATTGGTAGAGATATAATCCCCGTCGACCAATTGTGCTACTGTTGGCCATGTGTTTTTTTCAAGTTGATACGCCTGCACCTGTGCTTCCGTAGATTTTACCAATGCTTCACATCCCTTATTATTCACAACCTCTCGTTGCTGGACAACGCCTGGAATAATTAAGAGCAATAGCACAGAAATGACAACTAATACTAAAAGCATCTCCAATAAGGTAAAGCCTTTCTCACTCATATACTTCACTCCCTATAAAGAATTCATCATTTGAAACATAGGTAGCATCATCGCCAAGTACATTAGAGCAACAATAATACCAATGCAGCAAAACAACATGGGCTGAATGATCATCATGAAACGATGTAAACGGTTCTCAAGCTTCTCTATGACAAGTTCGCTGTATGCACCCAATTCCTCTGCTAAACTGGCGTTGGCTTGACCATGAGATACAATATATGCTAGCTCTGGTTCATAGTAAGAGCGCTGCATTAACATACGTTCAAGTGTTTCACCTTCTGCTAACATCTTTATCATCACCTTCGCCTCACATTGAAAAAACAGGTGATGTGGCTGTTTTTCCATTAATATGAATGCTTCACGTACCGATAATCCGCCTTGTAGTAAGCTACTGATTTGTACTGCAAAATAGTAAGAATTAAAGGACATAACAAAATCTTTAATGCCAGGAATGGTTAGCCAGATGTCCATACGCCTTCGTGGGGTCACTTTTTTTATAAATGCAAAGTAGCCAACGACACCGAGCCCACCTAAACATACACATCCCAAACAAACATAAGGTAACAGATGCAACACTCTGAAAATATAATCTGATAAAGAGGAAGAAGACTGCATAGAACTATAAAGCAGGGAAAACTGAGGAACCAACACACCGTTAAATACCCATACCATAGCAAGCAAAAATAACAGCAGCATAAGTGGATACTGTAAAGATTTTTTTATTTTTTTGATATGCTGTTGCTTTCTTTCCAAAATCTTTCCACCTTGTTGCAAGGCAAAGACAACGTCACCATGTAGCTCAGCATAAAACATATATCCTAGCAAATCAGAATGAAATTGCAAATTACGAAATATAACATACAAACTGCTGCCCGTTTTCAATTCCTGGATTGCATGCTCTAGTTGTTGCTTCCGCTTCTCATGCATATACAACTGCAAAAACTCCAGCGCATGTAAAAGGGCATAGCCTTTCTCGAGCAATCCACCAAGTTGCCGAAGCAACTCAGCCTGTTCGTGTAAACTCCACTTAGTTTTCTCTTTGAAGATCATCAGCTTCTACAAAGCCAAGCGCATAGCCTTTTTGCATCATTTTTTGTAGTGTTGGATAGCTATACGTTCCCTTTATTCCTCGTGCTTCCAATAAAACTTGCTCCAAGTCTTTTCCGTAGAGCAGCTCATATACACTTAAACGACGGACTTTACGCATCTTTTTACAAAGGGGAGAACACTTTTCTCGACAAAACGGGCACGGTATTTCTACAAGACGCTGCGCAGCTACAGCAAGAAGAGCTTGCTCTACCTCAGCATGCGTAATGTGAAAGTCTAATAATCGAAGAACAGCTCCCTTCGCATCATTTGTATGCAATGTAGTCAGAACGAGATGACCTGTTAAACTTGCACGCACTGCTACCTTTGCTGTTTCCTCATCCCTGATTTCCCCTACCAAAATAATGTCGGGATCGTGACGAAGAATGGCCTTTAAGCCACTCGCATATGTGATACCAGCACGCTCATTAATTTGAATCTGGAGCATTCCATCTTTACGTTTTTCAATAGGATCTTCAAGTGTTACTACTCTACGGTTTAAGGTATGTTGTGCGGTATGCAGGAGAGAATACATGGTTGTCGTTTTTCCAGATCCTGTAGGACCTGTAAATACAATTAATCCGTGTGAATAATGAAGAAGTGAAAGAAGTTTTTTAGCTGAGTTTGGAAATAACGAAAGGTGGGATAGGGGTTTAGTGGCTGTTTGCAGATGAACCCGAATTACCAAACTTTCTTGATTGAGTGTGGGAAGTGTGGACAAACGTAAATGAAGATTCGCATAGTGAGTATTGACTTCCAGAGCGCCATTTTGCGGCTTTCGTTTTTCGCCAATATCCATAGAAGCTAAAAATTTAAAATGTGAAATGAGTTTTTCTGCAAATGCTTTTGCAATCACGTGCTTTTGCATTAAATCTCTATCTACCCTCATTTCAATCACAGCATCACGCTGTCTCGGTATCACATGAATATCAGATGCTTTTAACTCAAACGCCTCCTTAATAACTGTATCAGCAAATTGTTCAATTGTACTCATGGCATCGCCTCCTCTCTCTATATATATCACAAATAAAGTAGAGGGAAAAATGTATAAAACAAGCTTTTACAATAGGCATTACAAGCAAAATCCATAAATATTCACAATAAAAGGAACTACAATTTTGAACAATTGATGAAAGTTTGTAAATTTTTTCTATCGTATTTGTACTCTATATTATAATAGTATTATGCCTATTTAAGGAGGTAGTAGCAATGGATCAAGCTTTGAAAATTACGAACGTGCTGGCGGACCCAACACGTTATTATATTTATCAATATGTTTCTAAAAAACACGGAGACGTAACTGTACAAGAAATTGCTGATGCGTTTGCCGTTCACCCAAATGTAGCACGCTTGCATCTTACAAAACTTGAAGATGTTCACATGCTTGTTTCTGATACACAAAAAACAGGAAAAGGAGGACGTCCAAGCAGAATATATCGCTTATCTGAAACAGTTGTACAGCTACAATTTCCGTTTCGTGATTACCAAACACTATCACAAATTGCCATTGAAGCATTAATCAGTCTTGGGGATATTGGAAAACAGGCATTGTTTCAAGTAGGTCAAAAGTTTGGACACGTAGCTATACAGCAGTACGTATTACAAACACATGCTACTGAGCTATCTTTTGAGGATAAAATTAACATTGCAAAAGAAATTTTTTGTACAGCTGGCCTATCCCCAGAATTTGAAGTAAACGCTGATACAAAACAAGTGTTTTATGAAGTGTATAATTGCCCTTTTAAAGAACTAGCTACCACTACGCATGCCATTTGCGATATGCATGGTGCATTCATGAAGGGCGTGTTTCAAACATTATTTACAGATATCGACTTACAGCGTACTGATAGTATATTACACAACTGCAAATCCTGTAATTATCAGCTTTTATCTCAATAAGAAAAACTGTTGTAAATGTTTACAATAGTAAGAAAAGTACCTTATAATAATAAATGATTATGCGTTCAAAGGGGAGGGGGAAAAAGATGGACCGCATGTTTCGCGTTTTAGGGTTTTGGACGGGAATCTTCGCAGTAATGTTTTATCTGGGAGATATGCACGCAACAGCCCTTTTATTTTTCGGACAAACTGGCTTTTTTGTACTTTTAGGTTATTTAAAATTAACAGAGCGTATGTATATTTATGTGTTTGGCGCATACTTAACTGTATTCTTTATCGGCTTTACCTACTATACAACGTTCCTGTTCACCCCTGGCGTAGGGCATTAAAAGAACAACGCTAAAAAGAAGCATGCTTTCATGCTTCTTTTTTCTTTTCATTCTGTTAAAGTTCCCTTTTAACTTCCGCTACATAGGTCGCTTTCGAAGACACTCAACAAGACCCTGTTACCAATGTCAAGCTGTAACACAACCTTTATTTTTGTTAATCATTCTTCACAGCTCCGTATCTCACATAAGAAATATCAGAATAAAGCAATCAAATTTACAAGAATACTTTCACAATAAAAAATAATTCGTATCATACAAATAATAGCATTAAGACATTTCCTAGTTGACTTATAGGTTTTTAGGTAATATATTTGAAAATATATTTCATAGAAACGGGGGATTACGATGAACAATTTTTTAATTGCAATAAATGTTATTGTGTTATTGGTATTACTTGGACTTTTATTCTATATGCAAAAGAAGCACGTTTCCTTTAATAAGCGTGTATTTACAGCACTTGGAGTCGGTATTTTATATGGTTTCATTCTACAGTCGATATACAATCCGACTTCTGAAATTATTACAGCATCAAACGCTTGGTTTGGCCTAGTTGGTAGCGGATATGTTAAATTACTGCAAATGATTGTCATGCCACTTATTCTTGTATCTATCGTTTCAGCTTTTACGAAACTTAAACTTTCCACCAACATTGGGAAAATCAGCGGCTTTATTATTGGTATTTTATTATTAACAACAGCTATTTCAGCTGCTGTTGGTATCGCATCTGCCATAGGCTTTGACGTAAAAGGCACTGGCCTTGAGCAGGGACAAGCAGAGACAGCTCGTCTACAGGATGTGGAGCAACGCTTTACAGCTATTGAAAGCACGCCAATTCCCCAGAAATTATTAGAGCTTCTACCTGCAAATCCATTCCTTGATTTAACAGGTGCTCGCCCGACTTCAACGATATCAGTTGTTATTTTTGCCGCCATTATTGGCATCGCCTACTTAGGTGTAAAACGGAAGCGTCCGGAGCAAGCTGCTTTATTCGCCAATATGTTAGAAGCTATATATACCGTGGTAATGCGCATGGTAACATTGATCCTTCGTCTTACGCCATACGGGGTTTTAGCACTCATGACAAAAATGGTAGCTAGCAGCAATATTGATGCTATTTTAAAGCTTGGCAATTTCGTATTAGCTTCTTACGTAGCATTATTGGTGATGTTTGTAATTCACCTGGCATTAATTGCAGCAACAGGTCTAAACCCGGTTCAGTATGTAAAAAAAGTATTCCCGGTGTTAGCATTTGCATTCACTTCTCGTACAAGCGCAGGTACAATGCCATTGAATATTGAAACGCAAACAAAGAAACTTGGTGTCTCTGAAGGAATCGCAAACTTTGCCGCATCATTTGGCGTTTCCATCGGGCAAAACGGTTGTGCAGGTATTTATCCAGCTATGCTTGCGGTCATGATTGCGCCTACCGTAGGTATTAACCCATTAGATCCACAATTTATCTTGACTTTGATTGCAGTGGTTGCCATTAGTTCCTTTGGTGTTGCCGGTGTAGGGGGCGGTGCTACATTCGCTGCATTAATCGTACTTTCTACAATGAACTTACCGATTGGTATCGTTGCACTTTTAATCTCTGTAGAGCCTCTAATCGATATGGGACGTACTGCCTTAAACGTCAGTGGCTCAATGACTGCCGGTGTTATTTCTGGTAAGGTGCTTGGTGAATTAGATACAAGTGTATACAATGAAGAAGCTTCAAAAATAGAATCAATTGCATAAACACCGCTTTAGCGGTGTTTTTTGCATGTAAATAACAAAACCGTTCAAACTATATAAACAACCAACATTGTTTTTAGAAAGGAGAAATGCGAAGGCAATGTGTAACCACGATTAAGGTACACGAAGATCACGAGCTGGACAAGACTACAGTATCTAGGTCGTTATCCTTACGCGTTTGCTTCCCTGCTGTTTACATAAGATAAAACCGTATGAACCTATATTCGTTCCCTTTTACAAGGAGACAAATTGACATCACCTTATGCCTATTGTCCCCTTGAAATAATTCTGAGAGGATTGAAGGTATGCATAGCTCTATTGCACAGCAAAGTGAAACAAAAGAAATGAAACAGGAACTGGAAAAGTATTTAAATCAAGGCTACAGTATGGAAGCAGCTTTTGCCTTGCTTGAGGCTCGTTGCTTTCTAGAATATGAAAAGATGGAGAATCCGGAGAATACAGCGCGATGGTATATTCCTTTAGCAGCCTTACAGATTGAATATGGCGTGTTACAAGAGGGAGTAAAAGAAACAACACTTTCATTGTTGCAGCAAAATGGAGGAAGTACTTTTGAAGCACATGTTACAGATGGATTGAAGGCAACATTACGGAGTATATAAAAGAGATTTCTCTTTTATATACCATTTTTTTCACACCAATCATGAAATTGTGCAACATCCACATCTACTAAGACCAAATCCTTTAACTCAACATCTAAATACGTATAACCCACTTTCAATACGTATCCTGACGGCTTTTTTTTGTCAACAATCCCAAGTTGATTGCGATACGGCCCATGATTAATATATGCTTTTTGCCCTATAATATCAAAGTCCACTAGACTCACCTCTTATCCGTTCGTTATTTCTGTATATATATGATACAAACGGAGAAATAGTCCCTTATCAGCTATCTTTTTTTATATCATAACATTTTATTGACATAATTTAATCTGAATAAGAATTAAAAAACCCTACTATAGCTGAAATGGCTATGGTAGGGCAAAGAATGGTATGCAGACTATTGTTACCACGTTAGTTTTTCTGTCTAAAAGAGCGTTGGTTTTTCAAATTGTATGGATATGCCTTTTCCCTTTGTATAAACCGTATTATTTATAAATATAAACCAATCTTTCCATTTGTTATTCGTAACAAATGAGCATCCACTTCTTCCATTGTTAAATCAAAAATAGACATATCGCCAAGCATAGGAAATTCATATAATTGCTTTTCCATCTTCTTTATTATTTCTGATGTAAATATGTCACTTGAGATGGAGCATTCTGTTTCCAGTATTACAATCAGATCCAAGATTTCAAAGCCAAGACCATTTATAAACGCAATGGCTTGTTGACGCATATCAGAACTACCTCGTAAACTATCCAGCCACTGCTGAAACAACTCTTCCCCTAAAAGCTCACATAATTCATCATCATGCTCACCGGATAATATTTCTTCATATCCATAGTCATCTACGAGTTCCTCTATTTCCTCACGAGCTTCACATAACAATTGTTCTTTAGAAGCTTGTTTTTTAAAATCACTTTCCTGTACAACCGTCAAAAACAGCTTATTTCGCTCCATACGACTCACCTCGAATTGTATATATGAATATTGTTCAATAGATAATCACCTAACATACCAATATCACCTTGCACGATGTTTACTTCAGGTAAATGATAAAATGTGGTAGCTAGTTCATCCTTCTCATGACAAACCACAATAGATTTGCCCCATGCCAAAGCCATTCCCAATTCTGTGTGACTACCTTTGCTCCCAGGAAGCAGCAAGACAAATACATCTGCCTCCTTCACAGCCGCCTTCTCAAGAACACCAATTTCTTTCAATCGCTTACTATCAGTTGCTTTCTTATTTTGGGTCCAATCATATGTATGAATCCAGCCAGCTTCTGTTAAGCGCGATGTCAACCTACGAACCATTTCTTGATTTGCAAATCCTGAGGCGATATAAAAGCGCATTCTCTCTCCTCCTTTATCATTGACTATTCTTCTTGTTTATAATAGTTCCTTCAGCCGTTATTTCTACATCATATGAAATAGATTGCATATAGCGAAGCATTTGCTCTCGCTCTTGTCCATTTAACGGTTGAATTTGATTATTACGAATGAAATAGGGCTGAAAGGACATCTTCTTTTCTTTCCCTTTAAACGTAATTGTAAGTACACCCGTTTCAGCCGAGTGACCACTCACATAATCAGGAAACAGAAAATTCCCCAGTGAATAAGCTACAGGCATATCACCGTAATATTCAAAGCCTTGTAGCCAATGTGGATGACTACCAACAATGACATCTGCCCCCGCTGCTTTCATCTGTGTTGCATATTCCTTTTGATACGCTGCTGGACGATTTGTTTTTTCCACGCCCCAATGCATATAAACAATCAAATAGTCCGCATCACCTTTTTGCGTTCGAATGGTACTGGTTACTTTATTTAAATCATACCCACCAGCAACCCCCGGCTTGTCACCAATCGCAACCCATGCGCTGTCAGGCATAAAGCGAACAAATGATAAGAATTTAAATTTCTTTCCTTTCATAACAACTTCTTTAGCTGTATACGCTTCTGTTTCATTGCGACCGACACCTGTATATATAAAACCCATGCTTTCTACATGCTTAATCGTGTCGAGCATACCTGCTTGTCCATAATCAAGTGTATGATTGTTACCTAATGAAACAATATCAAACCCTGTATTTTTAATAGCTTGTAATGTACTCGGATGGCTTTTAATCCAAAACAATTGCCCAGGATACTTGTCATTGCGTTCTGTAAAAGCACTTTCTAAATTGACAAAGGCGTAGTCGGCTGCTTCAATTTCCTTTTTTACATATTGAAACGGAAAATCTGCCCCATTTCGTTCAATAACAGGTCGAAGTTGCCAATCAAACATCGTATCACCTGCAAATGCAATAGAAATTTCCGGTTCTGCTGCAGGAGGTGGAACAACACCTTGATCTTGCGCTTGTTTTGCAGTCTTAACAACAGGCTTAGCAACTGCCACAGCATTATGCTTTTGAGATACCACAATAACTAGGCCAATTCCACAAACTATGGTTAACGCAGAAATAATGCCTATCATAATTAACCGCTTCTTTTTTCTCCGCTCACTTCTCATGCTTCCTCTTCCTCCTGGCTGTCTTTGAATATATTAATCATACAACAGAGGAGAAGCCGTATAAACAGAAAAAACGGAAGAAAATGTCCACTACAAGCAGTGCTTCATTTTTCCTCCGTTTTATTCTTTTCTAGTAAAATATTTAATTCAGCAATGATTTCTGAACGTTTTAACCTTCTTTCCCTTATAAATCGTTTAACAACGTAATATCCAATCCATAAAACACATAACCCGATACAAGCAACGAGCATCACATTGTCATAAAGTGCAAGCATACAGTCCCCCCGCTTAATAAATATGACATTTCATATTATTGTATCACATTTTTTTCAATTCAGATACCGCGATGCACATCCCATAAAGAAGCGATCGTTTCGCGTCGTCTCTTTATATTTATCAGCAGATGACACAGTATCCTGTATAAATCAAGGGTACCTTCTTATGTAAGACACCCTTGATTCCTTCTCTTATGCTTCTACTCGAACAAGTTGCTTTCCGATATTCTCACCTGTAAATAATCCTAAAAAGGCTTCTGGTGTACGTTCGAAACCATCTATAATACTCTCTTTATATGTTAATTTCCCTTCTGCTAGCCATGCAGCAAGCTGTGTAGCTGCTTCCTTAAATCTTCCTGCATAATCACTTACAATAAAACCTTGCATCAGAGCACTATTGATAAGCAAAGTTGTTTGTGCGCGCATACCGATATCTGCTTTTTCTAAGTTATATAAAGCAATTTGTCCACAAATAGGAATACGTGCCCCTTTATTAATAAGACGTAGCACTCGATCTGAGATTTCACCGCCAACGTTATCAAAATATATATCTATGCCATTTGGACAAGCAGCTTTTAAAGCATCCTTTATAGCATCGGTTTTATAATTAATTACCTCATCAAAGCCAAGCTCTTCCTTTAGAAGTTGTGCTTTTTCATCAGAACCTGCAATTCCAACTACACGAGCACCTTTGATTTTGGCAATTTGCCCAACCGTCATCCCGACCGCACCTGCAGCACCTGAAACAACCACCGTCTCGCCTTCCTGTGGCCGACCAATATCTAATAACCCGAAGTATGCAGTGAGTCCTGGCATGCCAAGTACTCCCAGGCCTGTCGTTGCAGGAGCCAAGCTTGTATTCATTTTGCGTACTTTTTTAGCAGATATTACTGTATAGCGTTGCCATCCCCATTCTCCTATTACAGTATCACCCGGTTGCAGATGTTCCGACTTTGATTTGATAACCGTACCTACAGCTCCTCCTGTAATAACCTCATTGAGTGCAAAGGGAGCCACATAGGACTTGCTTTCACTCATTCTGCCACGCATATACGGATCAACCGATATGTAAGACGTTTGAATTAGAGCCTCTCCGTCCCTCACGTCGGGAATTGCCACTTCAACAAATTGAAAGTTTTTCATCGTAGGCATGCCCTGTGGTCGACTCACGAGCCAAATTTGTTCATTCTTCATATCCTTTCCTCCTTCGAAAGTGAATAATGATTCATTTGTCATTATAACACAATCTTATAATTCAGAATTTTTAATATAACTCTTATTTCCTGTATCATGAAAAGAAATTATGAGAGAAGGTAATATGTATGCACATCACTATACAACAGCAAGTTCAATTTCTAGTAGAAATTGATAAGATGAAACAAGTGTATCGGCGCTCCTATTTAATTAACAAGTTCCGAAATGAAAATGACGCTGAGCATACATGGCACTTGTTTTTTCTGAGTATGCAAATGAAAAGAATATCTCCCTGCTTAAGGTCATTAAAATGTTGCTTATTCACGATATTGTAGAAATTGATGCAGATGATACATTCTGCTACGATGAAAAAGGATATGACGATAAAGCAGAGCGTGAGCCAAAAGCCGCTACACGTATTTTTGAGATACTTCCTCCTGCTCAAGCTCAAGAAATGCATGAGCTTTGGCGCGAATTGGAGGAAAGAGAGACACCAGAAGCCCGCTTTGCTGCTGCTTTAGATAGATTGCAACCTTTAATACATAACTACCACACAGATGGAATGTCTTAGAAACAGCACAATATTTCCTCTTCTCAAATCTTACAGCGGACATAGTCATTGCCGACGGCTCGGAAGCATTATGGAAGTATGCAAAACAAATCATTGCGGAATCTATAGAGTACGGCTACTTACAAAAATAACCCTGCAAACGCAGGGTTATTTTCATGCTTTTTCTATATATTCAATAATTTCTTTCAAGCAACCGGATGCGGAATAGCCACGCATTTTTTCTTTATAACGCAGACGGTATCCATATACCTCATTCACTGATTGTAATAATGATGCTTCTGTTAGTTGTTCCTCCTGCAAAACGCGGCAATATCCCTGCTTTTCAAACGCTGCTGCATTTAAAATTTGATCACCACGGCTAGAGGCCTTCGGAAGCGGAATTAAAATCATCGGTTTTTGCAATGTTAAAAACTCAAAGATTGCATTTGAACCGGCACGTGAAATCACCATGTCTGTAGCCGCCATAATGTCAGGCAACTCATCGCTTACATATTCAAACTGTTGATATCCTTTTACTTCATTCAATGATTCATCACGATTTCCTTTTCCGCAAAGATGCACAATCTGAAATGTTTCAAGCAGTTGTGGTAATGCCTCTCGTATCGTTTCATTAATACGCTTTGCCCCTAGGCTTCCGCCCATGATTGTAATCACTGGTTTGGTACTTGTGAATCCAAGATAGCGAAGACCGCGGTCGCGATTTCCTTTTAAAATATCCTCACGAATCGGGGAACCGGTATGTACCGCCTTACCTGCCGGTAAATGTTTGATGGCTTCTTCAAAGGTAACGAAAATTTTTGTGGCAAATCGAATTGCAATTTTATTAGCAAGCCCAGGCGTAATATCAGACTCATGAAGAAACACAGGAATACGGTTCATCCAGCCCGCAATCACAACAGGTACAGAAACAAAACCACCTTTTGAAAAAATAACATCGGGTTTGAGCTTACGAATTAAAAAGTAAGCTTCCGCTACCCCCTTCATTACAAGAAACGGGTCTTTAAAATTTTTCATATCAAAGTAACGACGCAATTTACCACTTGAAATCCCATGATAAGGAATGCCTTCTTTTTCTATGATATCTTTTTCAATTCCTGTTTTAGATCCAATGTAGTGTATATTCCAGCCGCCCTCTTGCAGCTTAGGGATTAAGGCTAAATTTGGCGTTACATGACCGGCGGAACCTCCACCTGTAAATACGATTGTTTTCACTTTTGCAGCTCCTTTACTATAAACGTCCTATATCATTATAGTACATTTTTGCTGCAAACTTTACATTACACTAAAATATCTTGCTTCCGGATGTGAAAATACCATTGCCGTAACCGAAGCCTCGGGGTTCATCATATAACCGTCCGTCAATTCAACACCAATTTCTTCCGGACGTAGCAAACGAAACAATTTTTCTTGATCAGCAAGCTCCGGACACGCTGGATAACCGAACGAAACTCGAATGCCTCTATATTTCGCACGGAAGCGCTCCTCCATTGTCATACGCACCGGATCCGGAAAGCCCCAGCGGTCACGAATTAACATGTGCGTATATTCAGCCAAAGCCTCGGCCAATTCAAGTGCTAATGATTGAATGGCATGACTGCGTAAATAATCTCCTTCTTGCTTCCACTTTTCAGCTACTTCTCGTACACCAGACCCGACAGTAACGGAGAAAAACGCTACATAATCACGTTCTGTTGGATGCAAGTAGTCAGCAAGAGTGCGATGCGGTGTTTTTTGTTGACGAGGAAAAGTGAAGCTTTCAAGTCGTTTCTCTTGAGATGGATCATAGATATAAATATTTTGTCCATCTGCTTTAACAGGGAAAAACTGATATACAACTTGCGGACGAAGCCAAGTTTCTTCCTGTAGCAACTCATCAATAAGCGCGTTTAATTCAACAGCTTTCACATCTCCTTGTGCCAATAACTTTTGTACATTTCCTTTCACACCAAGATGATGACCAAGGAGCATCTGTCTGTTTAAAAAGGGCGTAATATATGACACAGGAATATCTTTCATAACGACACGTTGCAATGTATGAGGACGCAATACTTCCGCCACTTCTAGTGGAACAGGTACATATTCTTCCGGTACTATTGCTACTGAAGGGGCAACCGTTACCTTTTTTTCTCTTTTTTCTACGATTAGCTTTTCACGTTCATCAGGACGCTGTAAACGATTGGCAAGATCAAGGCCGTTCATTGCATCACTTGCATATAAAACCAAACCTTCATAAGATGGTGAAATGCGTGTATCTGTAAACTTTCGTGTCAAAGCTGCTCCACCTACCAAAATCGGCACATGAATATCGGCTGCCTTTAGATCTTCGGCTGTGGTAACCATCTGCTGTGCAGATTTCACCAGAAGACCAGATAAGCCAATAATATCAGGTTTATGCTCCTGCACTTGGCGAATCAACTCATCCGAGCGAATATTAATACCCAAGTTGACGATTTCAAAGCCATTGTTTGCTAAAATGATCTCAACAAGATTTTTTCCAATATCGTGTACATCTCCTTTGACTGTTGCCAGTACAACCTTTCCTTTCTTTTTCACATCTGTTTGCTCCATATGTGGTTCCAAATAACTTACCGCTGCCTTCATGCTTTCTGCACTTTGCAGCACTTCCGCCACAATGAGCTCATTATTGTTAAACAAACGTCCTACTTCATCCATACCTGACATAAGTGGTCCGTTGATAATATCAAGCGGCTTCTGCCCTTCATCTAAAGCAATTTGCAAGTCATCAAATAAACCTTGCTTTGTTCCTTCTACAATATAATTTGCTAACCTTTCCTCCAATGTAAATGTTTCTTGCACCTCAACACTTTTCTGCTTTGCAACGCGGTAAAAGGCTGTAAATTCTTCCAGTGTCTGTTGATTTGTTTGAAACAGCAAGCGGTCTGCCAACGCTTTTTCTTCATCTGAAATAGAAGCATAGCGCTCTAGCTTTTCAGTATTAACGATTGCATAGTCAAGACCCGCTTTTGTCGCGTGATATAGAAATACAGAGTTTAAAACCTCTCGCCCAGCAGGTGGCAAGCCAAATGAAATATTACTAACACCAAGTATTGTTAAGCATTCTGGTAACGCCTCTTTGATTAACCGCAAGCCCTCCACAGTCGCTAGAGCCGATCCTATATATTCTTCATCGCCCGTTCCGACTGGAAATACAAGTGGGTCGAAAATAATATCTGAAGGTCTCACACCGTATGTTTCAGTCAACAACTTATAACTTCTTAGTGCGATTTCCAGCTTCCTTTCCGCGGTGACCGCCATTCCAATTTCATCAATTGTTCCTACTACAATTGCAGCACCATATTTATGCAGAAGAGGAATCACCTTCTCAAAGCGTTCTTCTCCATTTTCGAGATTAATAGAATTTAAGATCGCTTTACCTTGGATATAGGTAAGTGCACGTTCCATTACTTCTTCGTCAGTAGAATCAATAACAATGGGAACCTTCAGCATTTTGGTCACAGTTTGTAAAAACTTTTCCATATCTTCTTTTTCATCGCGATCAGGATCTGCCATACAAATATCAATAACGTGGGCGCCCCGCTTCACTTGCGCCCTAGCTATTTCTGCTGCTTCTTCGAATTTTCCCTCAGCGATTAAACGTTTGAATGCTCGAGAGCCAATGACATTGGTGCGTTCACCTACAAAAAGTGGGCGCATGGATTCTTCATATTGTAGGCTCTCGAGGCCGCTTACAGAATGACCTTGTCTCACTTTTTTGGTTCTCGGCGAAAGCGATACAAGCTCCTGTTTCATTGCACGGATATGAGCCGGTGTAGTTCCGCAGCATCCACCAACAATATTTATCCAGCCTTCTTCTGCGAATGCTTGGACTTTTTTTGCAAGCGATTGCGGCGATTCATGGTAATGACCGTCTTCGTCGGGCAAACCTGCATTGGGATAACAAGAAATATAACTTTCCGATACCTCATTCAAAGTTCTGATATGATCACGCATAAATTCCGGACCAGTCGCACAGTTCAGACCAACCGCGAGCGGTTTTAAGTGTTCAATAGATAAATAGAAGGCTTCTATACTTTGACCCGCAAGTGTCGTTCCCATAGGTTCAATCGTACCTGAGATCATAAGCGGCACCGTAATACCCGTTTCTTCAAATGCCTGGCGTATTCCGATCGATGCAGCCTTTACGTTGCGCATATCTTGGCTTGTTTCTACAAGTAATACATCCACACCGCCCCGCAATAAACCGCGCGCTTGTCGCATATATGCCTGAATAAGCTCTTCAAACGTAACACCACCTGTTACGCTAATGGCTTTTGTTGTCGGCCCCATTGCTCCTGCCACAAAGGCTTCTTTTCCCACTTCAGCAACTGCTTGTTTTGCAAGTTTGGCTGCTAATTCATTTAACTCTTCATCTAAATGAGATAAATGATAGTCGCTTAATACAATATTAGTAGCTCCGAATGTATTGGTTTCAATAATATCGGCACCCGCTTCTAAATATGCTTTATGGATGGATAAAATAATATCTGGTCTTGTTTTTACAAGATATTCGTTACATCCTTCATATACTTCGCCACCAAAGTCATCTGCTGCTAAATCATATTGTTGAATCATTGTTCCCATTGCGCCGTCAAGAATGAGAATTCGTTCCTGCAATGCTTGTTCAACCCTGCTCATACGTTCGCCTCCTGTTGTATTTTTGCATATTGTACAAGTTCTTCTGTTAGTTCGTAACGCAGAAAAGGCGTAATTAAATAAATGCCATGAAACATTGTTACTGCAGCAGCCAACAGCTCTTTGGAAATGGCCAAGCCCTCTTGTATAGCTTGCTGTGGCTGGCAATCCATCCTTTGTCTAATATTTTCTGGAAGGGTGATGCCCGGCACCTCATAATGTAAAAAATCTGCATTTCTCTTACTGACGAGCGGCATGATTCCTATGAAAATAGGTACTTTTACATGTCTCGTTGCTTCATAGGTTCTTAGAAGTGTCTCCACATCATATACAGGCTGTGTAAGAAAATAATCTGCGCCAGCAGCAATCTTCTTTTCCATCCTTTTTACAGCAGCATCGATATGTCGTACATTTGGGTTAAAAGCAGCAGCCACAGAGAAGGAAGTAGCATCCCCAATTGATTTGCCAAGAGGTGATTTTCCTTGATTCATTTGTTTCATCATAGAAATAAGCTCGAATGAGGAAACATCATAAACAGACGTGGCGCCTGGAAAATCGCCGACACGAGCTGGATCTCCCGTCAAAGCAAGCACCTCATTCATACCCAGGGAAGCAAGACCTAGTAAATGGGATTGTAAGCCAATTAAATTGTGATCGCGACATGTTAAGTGTGTTAACACAGGTATGTTCTGCCTCATTAGCATCGCGCCAAGTGCCATATTAGAAATACGTGGACTGGCTAATGAATTATCAGCCAGAGTAATTGCATCGGCTCCTGCTCGTTTGAGTGCCTTTGCTCCTTCAAAAAAGCGACTCGTATCCAAAGTTTTAGGAGGGTCTAGCTCGACAATAATCGTTCTCTCCTCCTTTGCCTTTTCTGCTAAACTATTACCTGTTTGACGAGAGCGAGCCTCTGCTATGGTAATGATATTTCTTCTCTCTACCTCTTTCCTTAAGACCGGCGCTTGCTGTAATGCTTCTTTCATCGCCCGAATGTGTGCAGGTGTGGTCCCGCAGCAGCCACCAATCAGTTTGACACCTTGATTGGCAAATTGATTCACCATATCTTTAAAGTATTCAGGTGTTCCCTCATACACATATGTACCATCTACATATTTGGGGAGACCTGCATTCGGATAGGCAGAAAGATGTCCCTTCTGTGGAAGGGGCACATAGGTCAAAGATTCAATCATATGAAGCGGTCCCAACCGGCAATTGAGACCGGCAACATCAGCACCAGATTGAAACAATTCAGCAAAGACATCTTCAATATATCTTCCAGTTTGTGTCAAGCCAGCCTCATGTAAAGCTACCTGTGTAATAATGGGGATATCTGTTCTTGATCGCAAAATACGTAAAGCTCGTATTAATTCCTTTTCATCATAGAAGGTTTCCAGGATCAGGCCATCCACACCTTCCTCAAGCAAAGCATACGCTTGCTCAAGCAACATAAACTCACGTTCTGCTTCTGTTGTTATCATGGCTCCCGTATGCTTCACGCCACCAATCGTCCCAAGGATATAAGCACCCTCTGCTCCGACTCTAGCGTTTCTAACCGCGGCTCTATTAATAGCAACAACCTGCTCCTCCAAGCCATATGCGCGCAATTTCCCTTCATTAGCACCATATGTATGTGTTTGGATAACCTCTGCTCCTGCCTCTCTATATTGACGATGTATATCAATGATGCGCTCTGGTTGTTCTAGATTGAGTTCTTCCAAACAACTCTGCAATCCATGAGAATGGAGCAATGTTCCGATTGCTCCATCACCTAGTAAGATACCTTCCTCAATTCTTTTTCGTAACATTCATCGCACCCCTTTTTGTAGGGCGAATAATTTCACAAAAAATCCTCTCCTTTATGAAAGGAGAGGATTCGGAAACATCCGCCCCTTATCACGCAAAACTTGTTGTTTTGCAGGTTGTAGCACCGTTTCAAACAAGTCGTTTGAAGGTTGCCGGGCTTCACAGGGCCTTTCCCTCCGCCGCTCTCGATAAGAGTTTGATACAACTTATGCGCTTTTCATGATAATTTAGCATACTCGCTTTTTAGAAGTCAATAAAAATAAACATAATTATTTTTAATTTTTTAAATTAACAAAAAAATATTGCTTTTTTCTAGGTACTAAGTATACAGTATAAAAAAGACTTCGAACTTCATATGTGTTTCTTATCCAGAGAGGTGGAGGGACTGGCCCTTAGATACCTCAGCAACCATTAACAATTCTGTTAAAAAGGTGCTAACTCCAGCAAATTCAAAGGAATTTGACAGATAAGAAGAAGCGTATTCTGCATTATAAAGCCTTCTTCTTAGAAGGCTTTTTTATGTTAGGCAGTTTTAAAGCCTAGTGTTGAGGATAGGAACTTGTTGATTGGAGCGCAGGGGGAGGCTCTTGCGGAACGCAAAACACTGTAATGGAAAGTAACAACGGCCTTATATTAAAGGGGGAGAAAATATGAGACAGGAAACAAAGTTGGCTCAAATTGGAAACAGAAGTGAACACACTACAGGAACTGTGAGCGCTCCTATTTACTTATCTACAGCTTACAGACATGAGGGGATTGGCAGATCAACCGGATATGACTATACGCGTACAGGCAATCCAACGCGCGAGATTCTCGAGCAGGCCATTGCAGAGCTGGAACACGGAGATAAAGGGTTTGCCTGTAGCTCAGGTATGGCTGCAATTCTTCTTGTACTTTCTTTATTTAAATCTGGAGATGAATTGATTGTATCAGAAGACTTATACGGCGGTACTTTCCGCTTATTTAATGATTTAGAAAACAGATGGAACATTCGATGTAGATATGTATCAACTCATGATCTACATCATATCGAAGAAGCCATTACATCAAACACAAAGGCTATTTTCATTGAGACACCTACCAACCCACTCATGGAAGTCACAGACCTTCCCGGCGTAGCTGACATTGCAAAAAGATATAATTTACTGCTCATAGTTGATAATACCTTTTACACACCGGTGCTACAGCAGCCTATCTTGCTTGGTGCCGACATTGTCATTCATAGTGCCACAAAATATTTAGGAGGACATAATGATGTATTGGCTGGTCTTGTTGTAGCGAAAGGAGCAGCGCTTTGCACGGCACTCGGTCATTTTCATAACGCTTCCGGTGCTGTTTTAAGTCCCTTTGACTCTTGGCTTTTAATGAGAGGCATGAAAACTCTAGCACTGCGCATGAAGCAGCATGAAGAGAACGCAAAAGCCTTGGTTTCTTTCTTGCAGTCTTCCGCATCAGTAACAGATGTCCTGTACCCTGGCAAAGGGGGAATGATTTCATTTCGCTTACAACACGAAGAATGGATTGATCCATTTTTGCAATCCCTTTCTCTCATCACATTTGCAGAAAGTCTAGGTGGTACGGAAAGTTTTATTACATATCCGGCTACTCAAACACATGCAGATATTCCTACTCAGGTGCGGCTACAACGTGGTGTATGCAATCGGCTACTTCGCTTTTCCGTGGGTATTGAGCATGTTGAAGATTTGATACAAGATGTAAAGCACGCACTTTATCTTGTACGCGAGGAGGTTCAAATATGAACCACTTTTCCTTTGATACACGCTTATTGCATAATAAGCATAAATTTGATTCACAAACAGGTGCTGTCAGTGTACCTATTTACCAAACGTCCACTTTTCATCAAACAAATCCCGATACATTTGGCAAATACGATTATAGTCGTTCCGGAAACCCTACTCGTGAGGCTCTAGAAGAGGTGATTGCCGATCTTGAAGACGGTGTGAAAGGATTTGCATTCTCATCAGGCATGGCTGCTATCTCAACTGCCTTTTTGCTCCTATCACAAGGAGATCATGTTCTTATTTCTGAAGATGTATACGGCGGAACCTTTCGAGTTGTAACAGAAGTACTGGCACGTTACGGCGTAGAGCACACCTTTGTTGATATGAGTAATTTACAAGCTGTAAAAAACGCAATTAGACCAAATACAAAGGTACTATATGTAGAAACTCCTTCCAACCCACTTTTAAAAGTCACCGACTTAGCTGCTGTATGTCAAATCGCTAAAAAGCACGGCGCTTTGACTTTTGTAGATAATACCTTTATGACACCTTTGTATCAGCGTCCTTTGTCTCTAGGAGCTGATGTGGTCTTACACAGCGCAACAAAATTTATTGCTGGGCATAGCGATGTAACTGCAGGTTTAGCTGTGGTAAAGGATGCATCTTTAGCAAAACAACTCGGCTTTTTACAAAATGCTTTCGGTGCAGTGCTCGCACCACAAGATGCCTGGCTCGTACTTCGCGGGCTGAAAACATTACAAGTTCGCTTAGAGCGAAGTGCACAAAATGCATCAGCTATGGCTGCCTATCTCGATCAACATCCGAAAATAAAGCATGTACATTATCCAGGGCTTACTCATCATCCAGGCTATGACGTACACCAACGTCAAGCATCACATCCCGGTGCTGTTCTTTCCTTTGAATTGCACGAAGAAATATCTCTAAACTCATTCTTATCATGTATTACATTACCAGTCTTTGCTGTGAGTTTAGGTGCTGTTGAATCTATATTATCTTACCCAGCTAAGATGTCACATGCTGCTATGTCTGTGGAAGAACGAGAAAAACGAGGCATCTCATCGAATTTGCTTCGTTTATCTGTTGGCTTAGAACATATTGATGATCTTATATGTGACTTTGAAAATACTTTTGAGAGAACAAAAAGTCACATTCAATTATTCTAACAAAAAACATATTTTCTATAATAACCAAGAGATACAAGCAGTTGCTAAAGAAGTATTTTCGCAACTGCTTGTATTATGGTACTATATAAAGAACAAAAATTGTGCTACAATGTGATTTATATAAGTACATTTATATCTTCTCTTTAACAAATTAGCTGTATTTGATTAGGTTTGAAGAAGTGTGTCAACAGGAGCATTGTAAATCATTCCTAAATCTTGATAGAGTTAAGATAAAAGAGTCTATAACTGTAGGTGCTTATATAATTACACAGTAATCTCTTTCTTTACATTATCTTTACGTTTCGCCAAAAGATTTGCAAAGGAGATTCTCTTTACCTTACAATTTTTTGTGTATATCTTAATGCCAGGAGCATATACGGAGGTGAAAAAGCAAATGATTGAAACATTCGAAAGTGAAGCCAATTTATTTGAAGAAAATGCTGAGATGTTGAAGGTACTGGCTCATCCGGTTCGCCTTTGTATTGTGAAGGGACTAATTGAAAAAGGGGCATGTAATGTATCAACAATGTATACAAGCCTTGACATGCCGCAGTCTACCATTTCACAGCACTTAGCCAAGTTAAAAAGCTCCAAAATTGTTACGAGTGAGCGAAAAGGTTTAGAAATCTTTTATAGTGTTGATAACGAAAAAGTAACACAACTTATAAAGATATTATTTTAATTAGGGGAAAGGTAAGCAGCATTTATAAAATGTTGCTTTTCTTATGTCAAAAATTAAACGGAACTCTTGTTTTATATGTAAAAAGTGCGGCAAATGCTGCACTTTTTACATACAATCATATATAATTTCTCATAAAGGTGAATGACGCATTTCATTAGTCACAGCTAGCAGCTCACGATAGCCTTCTAGCAGTTTCCCCATAATCGCTATTTGAAAGGTGTCACTTATGCCACCTGTTAGCAATGACCGCACCGCTCGATTATGAGTACTTGCTGTAGAAAACGGGTCTACATCAACATGATCAATCAACTGTTCGAGGATACCAGTAGCAAGCAAAAATGTTGTTTGTTTAACACGAAGCAGCGTTTCCATTTGATTTTCTGCTGCAGCTGACTGCAACCCATCCCAATGTATATGCGTCGTCAAATCCATATCCCCTGGATATAACAATGGATTTGAAATCAATTGATGCTTATAATACCCTCGTAAGCTTCCTTGGCGATGAACAGGCTCACACCATTCTTCATTGGTATAGCCATAGTCGACAGTGATAAATAGTCCCTGCTGCAAGACACGGCCTATTTCAGCCATATAAGATTCCATCGCAAGAGGCACTTCCATTCTTTGCCCATACGCCAACTTGAAATTCTGTTTTTTCAAGTAAGATATAACCTCCAAATTCTCTAATAAAATAGCACGCTCTATCAGTTGCTGTTGTTCATTAAAAGCGATATATATTTCCACCAACTCATCTTGCTGTTCTACAACATGAACAGGAAATGCATCAAACAGCTCATTTGCAAACACAATTCCGTTAAAACTATCTACTTCTTGGATAGATGTGCACCAGCGTACGCCTAAGTCTACTAACCTCTCTTGTTGTAACGTTCGATGATACGGACTAACTTCCACCATTATATAGGTTAAAGTCTTATAGGTTTGCGGGGAAACACGTTGCCATTCCATTAGCACATCATATGCAAATTGCCCTGTTCCCCCACCTATTTCACAAATAACAGGGGAAGTGACTTTGGCTTCTACTAACGAAACAAAAAATTTAGCCCATTGCTTTGCAAATATTGATATATTACTACTTGTATAAAAATCACCTTGTTTTCCAATCTTCGGTTTGTGTTTCATATAATACCCAAAAGTCGGGTCATATAATGCTTTTTCCATAAAATCTGCGTACGAAATAGCCTGCAATTTACTTGCTTTAATCTCCTCTATAATTGCTTGCATCATGTTACGCATTTAAAAATGGATTATGTTCTTTTTCAAATCCAATGGTTGTTTCCGGGCCGTGTCCGCACATTACAACGGTATCATCAGGCAAGGTAAAAAGTTTCTCTTCAATACTCAATACCAATTCATGAAAGCTACCGCCACGCAAGTCCGTACGTCCTATACTCATTTGAAATAGGACATCACCAGAAAATACCACACCTGCTTCTTTGCAATAATACGATACACTTCCAGGGGAGTGGCCCGGTGTCTCAAGAACCTCAAATGTAAAATCACCTATTTGAAGCGTGCTTTCTTCCGTAATTACACAATCTGCGGCCTTTGCTGTAATACTTCCCTGTCCAAAGTAGCTAGAACCATTAAGAGTTGTATCCGCCAGCCAGTCTTGCTCAGCTTCATGCACATACACAGGGATAGAGAAAGCATTTCTCACCTCATCCACAGCACCAATATGATCAAAGTGTGCATGAGTAAGTAAAATCGCTAATGGATGTAAATGATGCTTTCGTAAATAAGTAATAAGACGTTTCCCTTCACTACCCGGATCAAAGACAATACATTGCCCCTGTTCATTATGTAAGATATATGCATTGGTTTGTAATGGACCTAACGGCAATTGTCGCCATTTCATATGTATCGTTTCCTCCTTTTTTTACTGTTCTACCTTCTTCTATCATGATACAACATTTTGCACAATGTACAAATAAGTGTTGTATTCGCTTTCCTTTAACCCTCGACATTTGAAAATGTAAGTTGTACAATAATAAAAGAAGAAATATTGCAAATCTTAGAAAGAGCGGGATAATAAAGGGGGATTTATATGAAATACGGTCTTGTTGTTATTTTCGTACTAGTAACACTTTTATCTTTGTATTCCAGCTACAAAACATTAAAAGAAAAGAATATGCTTGGTGCGTCACTTTCTGTCGCCACACTGGTTGTATTCGGTTGGTTCACAATCATGACAATCATCAAAAATGGCTATCCGCCTACACATTAAAAGCTCTGATGCCTCAGAGCTTTTTTCCATAGGCTTATTCTTTTTCTGTATATTTCTTCTATCTATTGTTAAGAAAACGCAATAAATCGCCGTATATTAACTTATCAGAGTAACGCAATTCTAACCTAGCTTTTTTTATGTAGGGAAGACAATGTGTTACATCTAATACCTCCCCGTTCCGATTATAACAAACTCCTCTTGTATAAATATAATGTTCCGTAACAAAACTACCATCTCGAAACACCGTAAACTGCTCTTTGAGCGGGGAAAAGAAATCCTCCCCAAAATGAATATCCCTTTCACGTTCAACCCCAAGTAAATGTAACAGAGTTGGTTTCACATCAATCTGTCCTCCTACTTGTGACATCACTTTTGCCTTTTGCCCTGGTATATGTATAATTAACGGCACTTTTTGTAATAAGACAACATCAGCAGGGGTGAACTCTCCTTTTCCTAAATATTGTGCGAGAGCCTTGTTATGATTTTCAGAAATTCCGTAATGATCTCCATATAATACGAAAATTGTATCTTCATACAAGCCCTCTTCTTGTAATCGTGTAAAAAAATATCGAACCGCTTCGTCGCTATATCTCACCGTAGAAAAATAACGATTTAATGTACTACTTGTTGAATCGTAGGGTGGAATGATTTGATCTTTTACACCTAAGCGAAACGGAAAATGATTAGTAAGTGTAATATACTTAACGTAAAAAGGACGCGGTAACGACTTTAACTGTTGAATAGATTGCTCAAACATTTCTCTATCTTTTAATCCCCATCCAACAGAATTTGTTGCGTTGGCGGCAAAATGCTGTCCATGAAAATAACGATGATATCCTAGTGCAGGATACATAAGATTACGATTCCAAAAACTTTTGTTATTCGCATGAAAAACAGCTGAATAATAGCCGTAATGCCTCAAGATTGCCGGAGTCGCTACATATTGATTTCCTGCGTGTGTAAAAAATACAGCACCGCGATCTAACGGATATAATGAGTTATCAATGATAAATTCTGCATCCGAAGTTTTTCCTTGTCCCGTTTGATGATAAAACTCATTGAAGTAGTAGCTCTTTTGAATCAGTTCATTTAAAAATGGTGTGATCACTTGTCCGTTTACTGTATTATTTATTACAAATTGCTGCAGAGATTCCATTGAAATAATAATAACGTTTTTTCCCTTAGCAATACCAAATAAATCGTGTTTTGGTTTGCGTTTGCCTCCTACAAAATTTTCTACTTCTATTAACTTGTCGCTATCTGCCAATGCTCGTTGTGCAGAAGATTTTGATTGCAGTATCACATCATACACATGATAATTGAATAGACCAATGTTTTTGACAAGTATTTTTCGATCGAAAGAACGTGTTAGCAATTGTGGCCTTTCCTTTTCAGCAAATGATAAATGCACTATAAACAGCGTTATTAAACCAACGAAATATACGCTTCTACTTTTAATAGATAACTTATCTTTAGGGATGATTTGAGGCCACTTTCTCGCCACATACCACAATACAATAATATCCATAAATAAAAGTCCGGTCCTATAACTTAATAATTCACGGATACTTGATCCTAGATCGCTAAAATTACTTGTTTGAAGCAATACAGGCACAGTTAAATAGTCATCAAAAAAACCATAAAACATTATATTAGAGCATAGTAATATCGTAAGTGAAACAGCACTGCACAAAACAGTATGCGTATACATTTTGCCTTTAGTAAACAAGGCTATACCAAATATAAATAATAGCGAACTTAATGAGCTGAATAATAAAATCAACTCTTGGACCGTATTTTCAGCAGCAATTGCGAAAATGAATTTATATACAACATACATCTTTACCCAAAACAAGAATACTGCCAGTAACATAAAACGAAGTTTCTTGAGCTCTACCAGCACAAATTCGCACCTCTCGAACGTAAAATAAAAAGTCTGCTATTACGCAGACTTTTTTGCTTTATTTAGTGTTTCCCAATTTTTGTTTTTACTAACCAAGCTCCACCAATTACACCTGCATCGTTACCAAGTGTTGCAATTGCCAATTTTGTACTCTTAGCAACGCGTGAAAACGCATACTGTTCAAAATAACGTTGTACAGGATTCAAAAGTGCATCACCAGCTTTTGATACACCACCGCCAATAACAACTTTTTCTGGGTTCATAATATTGCTGATATTGGCAATTGCCAAACCGAGGTAAGATGCCATTTCTTCTACCACTTGCTTTGCCAAAGCATCTTCTTCTGCTGCTTCAAACACATCTTTAGACGTAACCATTTCAAACTGAGACAATTGACTCTCTCCACTTTTTGCAAGGGCTTCTTTAGCCAAGCGTGCAATACCTGTTGCTGATGCTACTGTTTCTAAGCATCCCGTTTTTCCACAGTTACAAGGCGCGCCGCCATGAGGCACAACCGTAATATGACCGATTTCGCCGGCTGCACCGCTCACGCCGTGTACAATTTCTCCGTTCGCAATCACACCCCCACCTACACCTGTGCCCAGTGTTACACAAACAAGATCTTTAGCACCTTCTCCGGCACCTTTCCACATCTCACCAAGAGCTGCAATGTTAGCATCATTGTCAACAATAACCGGAAGCCCTGTTTCAACTTCTAATAAATCCTTTAATGGATAGTTTGTCCACCCTAGGTTAATCGCCTCATAAATAACACCTGTTGTCAAATCAACCGGACCAGGTGCCCCCATACCAATACCTAACAAGCGTTGTTTCATCTCACCTAACTCATGCAGCTTTTTATCAATTGCTTTGGCAATATCCAAAGTAATATGCTTACCACTTTCACTAATGTTCGTAGGAATCTCCCATTTATGAAGAATTTCGCCGTACATACTGATAAATGCTAACTTAATCGTCGTTCCACCAAGATCGACACCAACCAACCATTTGTCTTCCATTTTTATTACCATCCTCACTGCATTTTTTCTTTTGGCTCTGTTAAAGTTTGTTGTTGATTTCCGTTACGGGGGTTCGCTTTCCGCGTGCGGACAGGGACCTCCTGAACGTTATGCACCTGCGAGGTCTTCCTTTGATTTGTTTTTTCCGCAGGAGTCTATCAACAAGTGCCGATTATCCACATCAAGTTTTAACACAGCCTTTCTTTTAATTGTTGCACTTCACTGCGAAGCACCATCAACGCCGCTTCATATGTTTGTTTTTCAATTAGCTGTGATTGTGACAACTCACGTAACTCATCTTCCATTAACTCCAGGTCCGCGATGCGATTACCTGTGTAAATAATGGTTCCAAACTGTTTTAAAAGCTGCTGAATGTCATAAATGGATGTCATCTTCTCACCCTTTACCTATCTTAAGAAAACGTTCACATCTTTTATTATAAAAAGAAGCATATCATGCGTCAATTTACGACGGGAATCCTATAGCTCTCATATAAAAATATCTGTTTCTGTAATTACTTTTTGCACATATTGATCGTGCATATCCATCGGTACAGACGAGACAATTTGCTCAGCAAATGCCAAAGCAACTGTTCTCCCTTTGTACTTCGGTAAATACCGGTCATAATAACCACCGCCATACCCTATCCTGGCTCTTTCTCTCGTAAACGCCACACCAGGAATAAGCATCAGTTCAATTTCATCTGGATTTGCAAGTACAGTTTTAGCAACCATTGGCTCTTGAAGCTCCATATAAACCGTCTCTAATTGTGCGAATGACGTAATATACCGAAATTCCATGTCTCTTGTTTTAGGTGTGCATTTTGGAACAGCTACCTTTTTTCCTATATGCCATGCATATTCAATGATGCTGCGTGTATCTGGCTCGTGTCCCATCGAGATCGTAATTGCAATAGTCCGTGCTTGTTCCCATTCAGCTTGTTGATATAACCGTTGTGCGAGCAGTAGCGATTTCTCTGTACGCTCTTTCAACGTCATATGGTTCAATTCCATCAATATTGCTTTTCTCAACTCTGCTTTCATCGCTTCACCTCTTTACATTACAAACGTGTATGCGAAATGGCACAATAAATTGTATGCTACATAAAGGCTTTGCTAAAGTTCCTATCATTTTTGTATGGGGTCATTTTTTCTAAACGATTAGGAAGCCTCTCCCCCTCCAATTAACAAGTGACACTTATTAGACATTAAGCTCTAGCAAACCCTTGTTTACAAAGCCTCCGCTGATAACACCTATAACATTATCCCACCTGGCACCCTATCTTTCCTCACAACAAAAAAACAGTAGGAATCCCTACTGTTTACTTTGTTTCGCGGTGTAATGTAACTTTCTTTAATCTTGGGCAGTATTTTTTAAGTTCGATACGCTCAGGATTATTACGCTTGTTTTTCTTAGTGATATAGTTACGATCTCCGCACTCTGTGCATGCTAGAGTAATGTTTACGCGCATGTTAATTTCCCTCCAGTCTTTAATAACATAAATCAGACTTTACTATGATATCACTTTTTAAATAAAAATTCTACACCTTTTGATATTGTCTAATTTTTTCTATTATGTTAAGGATTTTCTTACGCGCTTTTGCTGCATTTGCAGACTGAGCATACACAATAATTTTTGGTTGCTGTGCGTCAGATATAATGTATGACCATTCACCATGATCATACAAAAACTTTATTCCTTCAGATACTTCGAGCTCTTGTTGTGCTCCTTCTTCTGTTAGCATGCGCATTACCCGCCCTTTTTCTTTCCATGGGCATAGTACTTCGTCCCATAACAAATGAAAGTGGGGACGATTCTGTACAATGGTATGTAAAGGAGCATTCTCCACTGCCATAATCTCTATAATTTTTCCGACTTGTAATAGTGCATCCTGACCAAACTGACCGGAATGATCTTCCTGTTCCGAACAGCATATATAACTGCCTCTCTGCTTGATAGTAAGGGGATATACATGTCGTAAAATATGAGATGCAACCGTATCTTTAATATTTGTATATACATTGCCGTATACATCATATAATTCAAAATCATTACCTTGTTCTTGCAACACCATGCCTACATCAGCCCCGCTGCTTCGTATCATATCCATGACATCATTAGGGTTTGTGTCTACCCATGTAATCTGGCAATGCAGCTGTTGGAAAAAATGTGACAGCATCTCTCGCTGTAAAGCGCTGGATTGATATACACACAGATGAAACGCACACTGGCGAATGCTGCTAACGCGAATCATTTTAAGAATAGCACTTACATATTCTATATGTTGAGAAGGGTAAAATATATTTATTCCTAAATGCTCAATCTCTGCATATTTTGATTCATCTAGAACATATGCCGACTCTACTTCTTTTTCAAAGCGACCTGATATAATGGTTCCGCAACTATCATAAAAACGCAATACAACCTCCCCGTTACTTTGCACATAAATAAATACACCTCCCTGTACGTGAGCTTTTGAAATCATATATCTGAAGCATGCGTCATTTGTGTATTTGCACTCACGCGTTGTAATACCGGCAGCATGTAAAGTTTCCATAAAAACACGGGTTACAATCTCCGCATAGCGATGACAATCATACCCTATTAAAATAGTAGCTTTTGATGTGAGTACGATACTATATGCATGTGCAATTTTCACAATGGTTTCAGGCTTAATGTGTATGTTGGCCTTGCCCTTAATATCGCCTCGGTAAAACAACGACGCATCGCGTTCCTCTTGTGCTGTGACAGACGAAAGAAGAACAGATCCTCCGTCAATAATTTGATCTGGCCAAACCTTTACGTTTGATTTAATGACTGTATTTTTACCAATCACACTTCGATCTGCAACAACACTTTTATCAAAAAGAGTAACACATTCTTCAATAATTGTGCCATATGAAATAATAGTTCCATTTACTTCCGAACATTTTCCTACATGCACATCATTGCCTATAATGGACTTACTGATTTGTACATCCTCACTAATAAAGCTGTTCTTTCCGATAATTGTGTACGGATGAATCACAGCTCCCTTCTTAATCGTAACACGATCGCCAATTAAGGCCGGTCCTTGAATCTTTGCACCGTTCTCAATTCTGGCTCCTTCTCCCATCCATACTCCGGGAAATACTTCTGTACATTCCATCGATATTCCGACTTTCTTAGTAAGCAAATCAAAGTGAGCTTGCCGGTAATTTTGGAATGTACCAATATCCAACCAATACCCTTCGCTCATATAGCCATACAAAGGCTCTCCTTTACTGAGGAGCATCGGAAAAATATCATGACTAAAATCATAAAAAGTGTGTACCTTCATATAAGAAAAGATGGACGGTTCTATAATATAAATACCTGTGTTGACTGTATTAGATACAACTTCATTCCAACTGGGCTTTTCAATATACTTCATAACCCGCCCTTCTTCCTCTGTAACAACCAGGCCAAAGTTGAGGGGATTTGCAACTTCCTTTTGAAAAATTGTAACCATCCCTCCTGTACTTCTATGGAAATCCATACCTTTTAATAAATGAAAATCCGTAAGAGCATCTCCGCTTACAACTACAAATGTCTCATCCAAAAATTCTTCCGCTTGCTTTATACTGCCTGCAGTACCTAGAGGCGGTGTATCTTCAAAATAGTATAATTTCATTCCCCAATTACTGCCGTCACCAAAATAATTACGAATTGCAGCTCCCATGTATTGAACCGTAACTGCTACTTCACGAATACCGTGCTTTCTCAGCAACTCCAGACTATATTCCATGACAGGTTTATGTAATAGAGGCAGCATAGGTTTTGGGAGATTACAAGTTAACGGCCTTAAACGCATGCCTTTGCCCCCGGCTAAGATAACTCCTTTCATCCTGTTTACCTCCCTTTTTGATAGACACTATCCTCATATACACGAACCGTATCCGCAGCAATTTTACTCCAACTATATTGTTTTTTCACGAGGTTACATCCATTTTGTGCAATTTGACATGCGGTTTCAGGTGCATTTAAAATTTCTTTGATTCGCATGGTTAAGCTGTGAGCACTGCCCGGTTCCATTTTATAGCCATTATAGCCATGCTGTACCACTTCACTAAGTCCTCCTACATCTGAAACAATAGTTGGCTTGTTGGCAAGCATCCCCTCTAATGCAACAATTCCAAAAGGCTCATATAAACTCGGTACAACAACGATATGACAGCTTTGTAAAAAAGCACGCTGCTCCTCTTCGCTCACATGACCAACAAAATGAATAAATTGCCCTAAACCTCGCTCGGCGACTACGTGCTTGTAAAAATCAAGCATCGGGCCTTTTCCTGCTATAATAAAGATTAAGGTTGAATCAAAACGAATGAGTTCAGGTGCAGCTTCAATAATTGTATAAAAGCCCTTTTCATTTACAATGCGACCAATTGAAAATACAAGGGTACGATTTCGTAAATCATAAGTTCGGTATACAGAAGCCAAAGGCTTTGCATTACAGAAAAATGCTTCATTAATACCATTTGGAAACACAAATATATTTTGCAGAGAAGGATTTAATATGCGTAATACCTCTTTTTTCATATACTCACTACATACGATGACGGCTTGCGACTCCTTTACCAATTCCTTTTCCTTCATATGTATTTCCCATTGCAGGGATGTATGGATGCCTTGATTTCTGCCATGCTCAGTTGCATGGATGGTCGTAATAAGCGGCAGTCCCTTTCTTTTTTTAAGCTGTTTTGCTGCTTCACCTACCAGCCAATCATGAGCATGAACAAGATCAAAAGCTACTTCGTCACATAAACATAAGGCATATTGTAAGATAGCTTCATTAAGCTCGCTAATCCAATGATAAAAGTGATCACGGCTACCTTTACGACATACACGATGTATGTGTACAGCTTCTACCTCCTCATATAGCTGTGAACCTTCTACATACGTAGTGATAATATGAATGATATGCCCTGCATTGGCCAATGCTTTAGACAATTCGTGCACATGCCTCCCAAGTCCTCCAATCAGCATGGGTGGATACTCCCATGATAAAATCAACACACGCTTGCGTTCCATACCTTCCCCCCTTATATTTTTATTTTGTTGTATATAAAAATGATAGCACCAGTCTTTTCCATCCACAATAAGCCTATTTTGTCAAATAAACAAAAAATTTGCTGCAACGAACTGAAAATAAATAAAAGCGCCCCTCAAAGGACGCTTTTATTCGTTCAATAAGTAATGCTTACCTTTAACAAGGTAGAATACATTCTCAGCAATATTAGTAATGTGATCTGCTACACGCTCAATGTAACGGGCAATAAACGATAATTGTGTAATCTGATTAATTCCTTCAGGGTTTTGTGGAATAGAAGACATGAAATCTCGTACGGCTTGTCCGTATAGCTCATCTACCACATCATCCATTTCAGCAATTTGTTTTGCAAATGTTAAATTTTCTTCTTGATACGCATCCATAGATAATTCCAACATGGAACCAGCTTGTTTAAACATATTTTCTAGCACATTTATTGTTACAGCTACTTCTTTTTCTCCTAAACGAATTGTTGATTTTGCAATGTTAACAGCATGATCAGCAATTCGTTCTAAATCAGTTGCAATTTTAATGGAAACAAAAATGCGTCGCAAATCTGTTGCAACGGGTTGTTGCTTTGTAATAAGCATTAGTGCCAGCTCATTGATTTCTTCTTCTAAATCATCCATACGATTGTCATTATCAATGACCTGCAAAGCTAATTCTACGTTGCGAGTACGCAGTCCCTCCATCGCTATTTCCAAGGCTTCCTTAGACAACGTCCCTAGCTCAACCAGCTTAGCTCGCAACGTTTTTAAATCATAATCAAATTGCTCACGTACCATGCCCTTACCTCCTGAGATAAATGAATCAACCAAATCGTCCTGTAATATAATCTTCCGTTCTCTTGTCAGTTGGTGTTGTGAACAGTCGGTTTGTATCTGTATACTCAACGACTTCACCGCTTAAGAAAAATGCTGTGCGATCAGAGATACGTGCCGCCTGTTGCATGTTGTGCGTTACAATGACAATACTGAAGTCCTTTTTCAGTTCTTGAATCAGTTCTTCCACTTTTAAAGTAGAGATTGGGTCTAACGCGGACGTCGGCTCATCCATGAGAATTACATCCGGTTCAATCGCTAAGCAACGCGCAATACAAAGACGTTGCTGCTGTCCACCTGACAATCCATATGCGTTGTCATGTAACCGATCTTTTAACTCATCCCAAATCGCAGCACCGCGCAAGCTTTTTTCCACGATTTCATCGAGCTTTTTCTTATCTCGAATGCCATGGATTTTCGGACCGTAAACAACGTTCTCATAAATAGATTTTGGGAATGGATTTGGCTTTTGAAATACCATTCCTACATGCGTGCGCAATTCTTCTACATGGTATGCTTTATCAAAAATATTTCTGTTTCGGTATTCAATTACACCTGTTGTACGTACAATAGGTACAAGTTCAACCATACGATTTAATGTTTTTAAATACGTAGATTTTCCGCACCCGCTCGGACCAATAATTGCAGTTACTTCGTTTTCATATATGCTTAAGTTAATATCTTTTAACGCATGATCTTCACCGTACCATAAGTTTAGATCTTTTGTATCGAATACAATATTTTTAGGCGCTTCTGCCTTTGTCACTTGTTCTTTTGTTGTTACATTTACAACTGTAGAAACCATTTTGTTTTCCCCTTTCATCCACATGTCAGGAAGCATCTATCTTGCATTCCGTTTGCTCGCACCACATTCTCACAACATACAGTACATAATCATATACATTAGTATGACCGGAAAAATTATTACAATTCTTCCCTAATTACAAATCGGAATGTAACGTGGTTTGATTATATACTTAGCAAACGTACTGACCATAAATATAAGGATACGGTTTAACTATTAATGCGGTTTTAATACTTTGTAAATGTTTTGTAAATAGGGGCACTTTCTTTGTTAAAAATATGTCTAACGCTACTTATAAATTTTTGCGACAGTTCAGAAAGTCATCTGTGGAATCTCTTCAATTCATAGATGACAATTAACGTTAGCAAAACCTAAAAAAGCTTTGCGCCAATATGCGCAAAGCTTTTTTATGAATTATTCGTACTCTCCGGTACAATGGTAGGATCTGCTTCTATTTTAACGGCTTCTTTTTTCAATTCAAAATATGCATCTAACGCTCTGCGGCCAATGATTTTATTAATACGATTGTTATCATCAGAAACCCATGGTACAACTACCGAAAAAGCAACTTCTGGATTATCGTAAGGCGCATATCCAACTAACGTTAAGTTGTACGTTGGTGGCAATGTCCCCTTTGGACCGCTCTTTCGTTTTGCTTCGTCAGGACCATCATAAAAGGTCTGTGCTGTGCCTGTTTTACCAGCAGGCTGATATGGAGCTGTACTGAACACATTTGTCGCAGTTCCTTGTGAATCGGACATTACAGCTCGAAAGCCTTCTTGTACACGTTTAATATACTCTGTGCTCATATCAACGCGGTTTAATACCACAGGTTCCATTGATTTTACCACTTTACCAATTTCACCTGGTTTTGAAACTGGATTGCGCACTTCTTTTACAATTTGCGGTTTGATTCGGTATCCCCCGTTCGCAATTGTAGACACATATTGTGCCAATTGAAGAGGCGTATACGTATCGTATTGACCAATAGATAAGTCAAGCAATAGTCCGGGCACTTTTGTTTCTGCTCCTTTAAATCCGACCGATTCATTTGGAAGATCGATACCTGTCGGTACACCTAGCCCAAATTGGCTGAAATAATAGCGCATTGTATCATATGCCTTAGAAGGGATAGATAACGGTGCGCCAGGTACATATTTGGCTCCTGCAATCTCCATCGCAATCCGAAACATATATACGTTAGATGAACGCGCTAACGCGTAGTAATCGTTAATTGGTCCCATTGTTTTATAAGACTTTTTAACTGGTGTACCTTTGATTCTGATGGGCTCATCCACCAATATGCTACCAGGCTGGATAACGCCTGTTTGAAAACCTGTTAGCACAGTCGCACCTTTTACTGCCGAACCCGCTTGATAGGAGCTGGTCATGGTTCCAAGCGCGTAATCACTCACCTGTAGCTGTCCTTGTTCATTCATGACAAGTTGCTTGCCCGCCATGGATAAAATTTCTCCGTTGCGCGGGTTCATCATCACAACAAACGCGCGGTCTAAAAATTGGGTGCCCCCCTTGGACTTAGCTACCTTTAGCTCTTCTTCAATAATTTGCTCTACTCTTTTTTGCAGCTCCATATCGATAGTCAAAATTAAGTCCTTGCCGCGCTCTCCTTTAGACAAATACACCTGTTCTAAAATATTCCCATCTTTATCTGTCACATTTTTAATTTGTGCCTTTGTTCCGTGCAGTACATCTTCATACTGCTGCTCAATGTAGCTTTTTCCAACGCGGTCATTCCGGTTATAATCACGTACTAAATAATAGTCAAGCTGTTCGCGCGGTAGACCTTCATCTGCATTAGTGACTGTTCCCAGTACAGATGTAAACATATCACCATAGGTATAATTACGTTCCCAATCTGTAGTTGTATCCACCCCTGGCAAGCGATCTAAATTTTCGCTGATGCGTGCATACTCTTGAGGTGTTACATCTTTATTTTTGATAATTTGCGGTGTCATGGCATAACCACCGTCCATTTTCCGCTTAATCGCTAACACTTCTAAATCCGCCGGCGTAAATTCATTTAAATCTGCAGCTGTGATACGTTCTAATTGCAAATTATAAATGTCTTTATCGTCCAGTTTCTTGGCTTCAAATGCATCCCATTCTTTTTTGGTAATTTTCTTTTTGGCCTTATCTGGGTTCAATTCAATCCAAAAATCTTTTTTATCTCGCTCTGTCAACTTATCTGTAGGCATATCCATAAGCTTGGCTAATTCTTTTGCAAGCTCAAGACGCTCTTCGCTCTTCGATCCTTTCATACGTGTATATGTAATGGTTCGAAGCGGTGTGTTATCAACAACTGTTCTGCCATAGCGATCAAACATTTTTCCGCGCGGTACGGGTGTGTTAACCGTTAAATTTTCCGTGCGCTCAACTTCTTTCGTGTAGTCCTCTCCATATACAATTTGGACAACACCCAATCGCAAAATGAGCGCAGAAAACATAACAAACACGATAAAAAACAATATATTCAGCCGAGTTGGCACATGACTCTTTTTCTTCTTTTGCTTCTTTTTCATGACGGTCCCCCTTTTACAGCAAAGAGACACCTAATGAGGTGTCTTTGTACGTACAGTTTATTGTAGCATAAATAAACAGCTAAGTTAACCATCACCCTCTGTAACTTCTTGTCTTGATCTGGAAACCTCTAGACCTTCCGGTGCTTTTTGAGCAGGATCAATGTTTCGAATCGCAAAATAAATAAGTGAATGTCCGATTCCGACAATCATGAGTAAATATGAAAGGCTCTCTTTTGGATCAAAAAAGAAAACTGCAAATAAAAACGCGGTTATAGAACAAATTCGGCCACCATTTAAAAATAATTCACGAACAACAATATATTCCACACGACGCTCCTTTGCTTTAGTCGCTCTCCCAATTACATCGTATGTCATAGAATTATAAGGAACCAACAAGATAGGGTATGCCACTGAGATACAAGCTGCATACAATAGCAGTTTTGGATATGTAACATCAATTGCCACTAAATAGACAGCGGCATATAAAATGAGTCCGCCAACCAATATGGCTTTTTTACGAAAACGATCTTTAATAAGACGCGCAGCAATATAGTACATTAAAAAAGAAATACCAGAGCTGATTAATCCGAACTTTCCAATCGCAAGTTCACTGCCAGTCACAATGAACACAAATACAGAAATAACAAATATAAATGTTCCTTCGCGTAGCCCTTGAAAAAAATGTGCCCATGTAATTCGCTTCCAATTTTGATTGTGCTGCCGTTCCTGAAATGCTTCTATTAATTCATATTTTCCATCACATTCACGTCGCGACAGGAAAAAGCTTAATACAACAGCAATACTAAACATAATTAACGATAAAATAAAAATAAACGTATAACCGTTCCACTTTTTCATGTGCGAGATGATAAGTCCTGCTACAATAGGACCAATCATGCCGGAAAATGATGTTAACAATCCTAAGAAGCCATTAAAAAAGTCACGTGTTTCCGGTTCCGTAATTTCAAATGTTAACAAATTAAATGCTAACCAATAAAATCCATAGCCCGCACCTAAAATTGCGCCGATTAAAACAATGAATTGAGAGGCGCTGGTACCTAAAACCAGTACTGTAATAAAGAACACTGCCAGTGCACTGACACCAAGTCGCAAAATAATAATTCTGTCAATTCGTTTCGCCAGTTTTCCAGCTATCACAAATGTAAGAGGCTGCAAGACAACAACTGATAAATTGTACAGTCCTAAATTAACAAAGTCCTTTGTTTGTTTCCACAGATAGATATTTACAAATGTGTTTGATAGGGATATGGCAAGTGTATAAAGCCCACCTACGATTAAAAGTAAAACCAAGTCGCGATTCACTTGCACATCACCAAGTAAATACTTCATCTTCATATATAACTCTCCTTTGCTTCACGCTTTAGTCTCTCAAAAAGAGCGAAGAGTATACACAAAACAGCTAAACCTGGCTCACTTTTAACCCCATAATAAGTAAAACCCCTTTCTCATGAGAAAGGGGTTTTACTTATTGCATTATTTTGCGTCTTGGTAACGTTTTTCTACTGCGTTCCAATCTACTACATTCCAGAACGCACCAATGTAGTCAGGACGACGGTTTTGGTAGTGCAAGTAGTATGCATGCTCCCAAACGTCCAGACCTAATACCGGCGTTTTACCTTCCATTAGTGGAGAATCTTGGTTTGGTGTGCTTGTTACTTCTAATTCGCCGTTGTTTACAACAAGCCATGCCCAACCAGAACCGAAGCGAGTTGTTGCCGCTTTTGTAAACTCTTCTTTGAATGCATCGTAGCTTCCAAATTTCTCGTTAATTGCAGTCGCAAGCTCACCTACAGGAGCGCCACCGCCATTTGGAGAAAGGATTGTCCAAAATAAAGAGTGGTTTGCATGACCGCCGCCGTTGTTACGAACAGCTGTACGAATTGCTTCCGGTACTTCGTTCAAATCAGAAATTAAAGCTTCCACACTCTTTGCAGCAAGCTCCGGATAGCTTTCCAAAGCAGCGTTCACATTTGTGATGTACGTGTTGTGATGCTTTGTATGATGGATATTCATTGTTTCTTTGTCAAAATGTGGTTCTAAAGCGTCGTAAGCGTAAGGCAATTGAGGCAATTCGTATTTCGCCATTGTAAATTCCTCCTAAAGATATGTATTTTGAGCAATATATAAGCTGCTCAGCTTTATTTTACAACATTTTCAGAAAAGTGAGAATTACAAGCTACACTTCTCATCATAAAAGTATCAAATTTTAAAAGGGATTTCAAATGATATGTTTTGCACATATCAATGGTACAATCTTGTAGACTATCCCAGTTTTACGTTACAATATGAAGAGTACATAGAAGGAGGAATACAATGTCCATATTTACACAGCTTGTAAAAAGTATATACTCACCAAAAGATATAGCGCGTTTTCGCTTTCAAAAAGTCGGAAAAACCATTCTATACATATTACTCCTTTCATTGCTTGCTACTATCCCTGAGACAACACAATTCGGCACAATGCTTAAGCAGCAATTTTCGCAATTACAACATATGGTTACTTCAGAGCTTCCAGACTTTACAATTGAAAACGGGGAGCTGCGCGCTGACATCTCTGAACCCATTATAAAAGAAGACGAAACGTTTACCTTTTTATTTGACCCAAATACAACAGAATACAAAAGCGACGCCCTAAACGGGTTATATATCTTACAAGATCGGGCCATTACAGTTTCGGCAGGACAAGTACAAACCTATACGTATGACACCTTCAAAGAGTGGACAGTTACAAAGAAAGATATAGAAACATTTTTATCACGTGTGAAATCTATGTATCCAATCGCATTGTTCATTATCGGGTTCTTTTTATTCTTAGTAAACGCCTTTACAACTTTTATTGGTGTTACCTTTGTTGCTTTTATCGGTAATATACTCGCTCGTTCTTTACAGCGCCCGATGCAGTATAAACAAGCGTGGACGCTTACAGCCTACAGTTTTACATTACCGACTGTCTTCTTTATTATCATGGATTCTTTACGAATTCATGTAAGTGCGCATCTATTCGTATTTCTATTTACAGCGATTTTTGTTTTATATTTGACTATAAAAGAAATTCCACAAAAAAAAGTAAAAGCCTAAATGCCGCAAATGCGGCATTTTTTTATGGGACAAGCATATATTTCTCTACAAAAGGAGTGAGAACTATATGAAGCGACTATTCGTTACGTTGTTTATACTCGTAATTGGCTATGCTGTATTTTATGATATCAAAATTGGCACACTGCCCTTTTTAAGCTCTTATCCAACCCAAAAAGAAACAGTAGCTTTACCACAAGGAGAAAAAGCTACTTATAAAAACATTGAAGTGAAAAGCGGCGATACAGCACTTTCGATTGTAGAAGCCATCAGCAAGTCCAAATCACCTTCTATTGAAAAAGTCGTAGCAGATTTTAAAAAATTAAACCCGGGGGAATCACCCTCCAAACTGCGCATCGGAAAAACGTACAAATTTCCAATCTACCAATAAAGAGAAATTACAGCATAATTCTTGTCGCACAGCAGAAGCATTGATACAATAGACAAGAATAACAAATGATACACACATAACCTTTTATAAGGAGAGCGATCTATTCGTGAGTGAAATTACACATCGTACGAAAACACGTCCCGTCAAAGTCGGGAATTTAACTATTGGTGGAAGCAATGAATTATTCATACAAAGCATGACCACAACCAAAACACATGATGTGGAGGCAACAGTAGCAGAAATTCTTCGCCTTGAAGAAGCAGGTTGTCAGGTTGTTCGTGTTGCAGTTCCGGATGAGCGTGCCGCAGATGCAATTCCTGAAATTAAAAAGCGCATTAATATTCCGCTAGTTGCTGATATCCACTTCGACTATCGTCTAGCTTTAAAAGCAATTGAAGGCGGTATTGATAAAATTCGTATTAATCCAGGTAATATTGGACGCCGAGAGAAGGTAGAAGCTGTTGTGAATGCAGCCAAAGCAAAAGGTATTCCCATTCGAATTGGCGTAAACGCAGGCTCTCTTGAGAGAAAAATTTTGGAGAAATATGGATACCCTACTGCTGATGGCATGGTAGAAAGCGCTCTTCACCATATTAAAATCCTTGAGGATCTAGACTTCCATGACATCATTGTGTCCATGAAAGCTTCCGATGTAAATTTGGCAATTGAAGCATACGAAAAAGCAGCAAAAGCGTTTGATTACCCATTACACTTAGGAATTACAGAGTCTGGTACATTATTTGCTGGCACTGTAAAGAGCGCAGCCGGTCTAGGTGCTATCCTAAGCAAAGGTATTGGCAATACATTGCGCATTTCTTTAAGTGCTGATCCAGTAGAAGAAGTTAAAGTCGCACGTGAGCTACTCAAGTCTTTTGGACTTGCGTCAAACGCTGCAACACTTATTTCTTGCCCAACATGTGGTCGTATTGAAATTGATTTAATTAGCATTGCGAACGAGGTGGAAGAATATATCTCTAAAATTAAAGCGCCGATTAAAGTTGCCGTTCTCGGCTGTGCGGTAAACGGTCCAGGCGAAGCACGCGAAGCTGATATTGGTATCGCAGGGGCACGCGGAGAAGGTCTCCTTTTCCGAAAAGGCGAGATTGTAAGAAAAGTGCCGGAAGCGGTCATGGTGGAGGAGCTAAAAAAGGAAATTGACAAAATTGCTGAGGAATATGCAGCAAAGCAAGAGAAATAAAAAAGGGAGCGCTAAGCTCCCTTTTACTGTATACACCTTGGACATTTACCATATACCTCAAACTTATGTCCCGTCACTTCATATCCTGAAAAGCTACCTAAAATATCATCCATCGGGCACATTTGAATTTCTTTGGTTTGCCCGCATTCCAGACAAATGAAATGATGATGATGTTCTTTTACTGGACAAGTGAAACGGAAATGCTTTTCACCGCTCAATTCTGTTTGTTCCAATATCCCTAAGTCTACAAAAATAGACAGGTTTCGATAGATGGTATCAAAGCTAAGACCAGGATAATTATCCTTTAAATTCTCGAGAACATCTTTTGCTGTTAAATATTTATTATGCGTGGCAAACAGCTGCAACATATCCTCACGCTTGCCTGTATATTTATATCCTTTGTCCTTCATGAGCTGCAGCGCAGATGTTACATTCATTGAAATCCCCTCATTACGCAGTTTTTTTCTTTTTCCAAAGAATAGCTCCTACGAGGATTATAACCGCAATGACAACAATTGTGCCACCAGGAGCCAAGTCTAATTGATACGAAGTAATTAATCCCCCAACAACAGCCAACTCTCCAAATAGAACAGAGAACAAGATCGTTTGCTTAAAGCCTTTTGCAATACGAATACTTGCGGCAACGGGTAATGTCATCAACGATGAAACAAGCAAAATTCCCACAACACGCATAGAAGCCGCAATAACTAGTGCAACTAACATAATAAAGGCAAAATGAATCCATTTAGATTTTAATCCTGTTGCAGTAGCGTATTCTTCATCAAACGAAAGCAAAAATAACTCTTTATACAATAAAATGATACTTATTACAACTAGAAGTGTAATAGCTGTAATTGCAATTAAATCACTTCTACTCACCGCACTTACGCTACCAAATAAATAATTAAACAGATCTGTATTAAAGCCTTTGGCTAATGAAATAAAAATAACCCCTAGACCAATGCCGCCTGATAAAATAATAGGAATTGCGAGTTCTTGATAATGCTTATACACCACCCTTAGCTTTTCAATAAACAACGCACCGCCCATTGAAAAAAGCATACCCATGTATAGAGGATTAATGAAGCCTCCTGTAAACACCGTCTTTTCTAGCAGTAAACTTGCCGCAATTCCTGATAATGTTACATGACTGAGCGCATCAGCAATTAAGGAGAGGCGACGAATCACAACAAACACGCCTAATAAAGGAGCTGCTAAACCAATCAGCAGTGCAGCATACAGTGAATTTCTTAAAAAATCATATTGTAAAAAATCTTGTATCATTGTATCCTCCCGTGCGCGTGCTCATGCTCCAAAACCTGCACATGATGTCCATAGAAATTCGATAACTCCTCTTCCTTCATCGCTTCAAACTTTTCTGTTTCTCCGTGAAAATGCAAATATTTATTCAAACAGGCTACATGTGTTACTTTATCCGTAATGGTACCAATATCATGTGTGACAAGTAATAACGTGATTCCTAAATTTTGATTTAAATCTCCAAGCATCGTGTAAAAGCTTTCTACATTACCTGCATCAACACCTACAGTAGGCTCATCTAATATTAGCAACTGCGGTTCACTCACGAGTGCACGTGCAATAAATACGCGCTGTTGTTGACCACCTGAAAGCTCTCCAATATTTCGAGAGGAAAATTCGCTCATACCAACATTAGCAATTGCTTGCTTCACTTTGTTTTTATCGGCTTTATTGAGAAAACGGAACAAGCCTTTTTTTGAGACAAGCCCCATCGCTACCACTTCAAATACAGTAGCTGGAAAGCCAGAATTAAAGCTGTTCGCTTTTTGTGATACGTAGCCAATCTTACTCCAATCTTTAAACTTACGACTATCTATTCCAAACAAACGAATTTGGCCGTCTTTTGGCTTTAAAATACCAAGTATACATTTTAATAAAGTAGATTTCCCTGAGCCATTCGGTCCAACCAAACCAAGAAATGCACCCTTTGGAACAGTTAACTGAATATGTTCCAATACATTTTCACCTTCATATCGATATGAAACGTTATCAACCTCAACAATAGCTTGTTCTTTCATATGCTTCACCTTTTATATGCGTAATAATTACGATTTGTTTATGACGAGCTTAAACTAAATTATTGTAACGCATTGCAGATAACACGTCAAATAATTAATTTTTAATGATACGTATCTGTTAAGGTTTGTTGTTGATTTTCGTTACGGGGGTTCGCTGTCCGCGGGCTGTCAAGGAGCCTCCTCAGCGCTCTGCGCCTGCGCGGTCTCCTTTGACCCACTTTTCACGTGGCAGTTTCCCCCTTCACTCCCATCAACAAGTGCTAATTATCAACATCGGGCTTTAACACAGCCGATGATAACAGAAAAAACAGAGCTGCAACAGCTCTGTTAGTGAATGGCCGATTTAAATTTAGCCCCTTGTGTTTCTTGTGTACTCATAATGGTAATAAATGCTGCTGGATCAATTTCATGAACAATGGACTTTAATTTCGTAACCTCCAACCTTGTCACAACAGCATAGATAACTTCCTTTTGCTCGTCCGTATAGCCACCCTTACCCATCAACTTCGTTGTCCCCCGGCCTAGTCGATGTAGAATAGCATCTGATACGTCTTCATAGTAATCGGATACAATAAGTACGGCTTTTGTTTCATCCAGACCTTGGATAACTGTATCAATCGTTTTAAAGGCAATGTAGTATGTCATTACAGAGTACATTGCTTGCTCCAGTCCAAACACAAATGCCGCCCATGCAAAAATAAAAATATTGATGAACATAACAAACTCACCAACAGAAAATGGCAATTTCTTTGTTAGTAAAATTCCCATGATCTCGGTTCCATCTAATGAACCACCATGTCTGATTACCAACCCTACCCCTACACCCAATATAAGACCACCAAATACAGTTGCTAAAATTGGTTCTGTGGTAAATGGATCAAAATCATGCAGCCTACTTTCAATAAGAGCTAAACATACAACTCCAAAGATAGATGAGAACATAAAAGTTTTGCCAATCTGTTTATAACCTGAATACATAAACGGTAAGTTTAGAATCACAACCAACGTAGAGAAGCTCAGCCAAGGCATATGAGGTGTTAAATAATCTAGGATAAGAGACACACCAATAATACCGCCGTCAATAATTTGATTTGGCATTAAGAACAACTCGATGGCAATTGCCGCACAAGCCGCTCCAATAATAATCATCACAATCCTGTAAATCAAGTGAAGTAAGCTTTCTTTTTTATGCTGTTTTTTTCCCATAATTCCTCCTTAAGTGTTGTTTTATTTTATTGTAGCATATCCTTACCTAAGCTTTCCCGGAATATGAACAAGCCGATTACACATATATTCCCATAGAACGCGTTACAAGGGGGAAAGCATATGAATATCATCCAACATTTAGTCAATAAGAAATTGAACAATATGACTGGTCCCGATTTGTTGAAATTAAGTAAAGAATACAATATTTCTATTACTGTAGAGCAGGCGCAGCAGGTATCTGTCTTAATCAAAGGGCAAAACATCAACATTTATAATGACGCAGAACGACTTGCATTAGTACAAAAAATTGCGAAGGTCACGTCACCAGCAACCGCTCAACAAGTCAATACCCTGTTACAAAAGCTGCTATAATTAGCCTACTACAATCTTATCCAGTAAAGTAGGGTCGAATTTCCCATTTTTTAACATTTCAATTTCATACTTATATGGCGGCTTTTTATCATTTTTATCTTCACCCACATATGGCGTTTCTAAAATTTTCGGCACGTGAACAAGCTGTGGATGATGTACAATGTAATGTAAAGCTTCAAAACCGATTCGTCCAAAGCCGATATTTTCGTGCCGGTCCTTTCTTGTTCCCCGTTCGTTTTTACTATCATTAATGTGCAACACACGTAAACGCTCTATGCCAACAATACGGTCAAATTCCTCTAACACACCGTCAAAGTCATTCTCGATATTGTACCCTGCATCATGCACGTGACAAGTGTCAAAGCAAACTGAAAGCTTTTCATTGTGCGTAACACCTTCTATAATTTGAGCGATCTCTTCAAAGCTTCGGCCACATTCTGTTCCTTTCCCAGCCATTGTCTCCAGAGCAATTTGAACGGATTGATTCGGTGTAATCACTTCATTTAATCCTTCAATAATCTTTCGAATGCCAACGTCTGCTCCAGCTCCCACATGAGCGCCCGGATGAAGTACAATTTGCTTAGCCGCGCGCAATGCTTCTGTACGCTCAATTTCCATTCTTAAAAAATCGACTCCAAGCTGAAACGTGGCCGCATTTTCCGAGTTACCAATGTTAATAATATACGGCGCATGCACAATAATTTCATTTATCCCATGGTCTTCCATATGTAAAAGACCCGCAGCAATATTCAAATCCTCAATTGGTTTTCTACGCGTATTTTGCGGTGCACCGGTATAAATCATAAATGTGTTCGCACCGTACGAAACAGCTTCTTCACTTGCTGCAAGTAGCATTTTCTTTCCACTCATCGAAACGTGTGATCCAATTTTCATCCTCATACCTCCATGCTTTGAAAAAAGATAAAGGGCATGGGCCCTTTATCTTTTTTTACCGTATTTTCTTTTAATTTTCTCGCGGTCTTCTGCAAGCTTTTTCTTATATCCAGGCTTTACTTGTTTTGGCTTTTTCACAACCTTTTGTGCCATCACATCTAAGTCATCCTGTTGCTTCTTACGTGTTTGTCTCTTATGACGCGCACCTAATTCTACCCATTCGCCATCTTTTAGATCTACATGACGGAAACTAATATTACGCTTTTCCAGTCTTTCTAAGGCATCAGAATCAGACAACTCATATAGGGTAATAGCGTGACCGGATTGTCCAGCACGCGCCGTACGACCAACACGGTGTACATAGAAATCAAGGTCTTCTGGTAATTCGTAGTTAATAACATGACTGATTCCTTCAATATCAATGCCGCGTGCTGCCAAATCAGTCGCCACGATATATTGATATTCTAAATCTCGGATTTGCTTCATCATTTTCTTGCGCTCACGCGGCGTTAAATCGCCATGAATGCGGCCTACTTTAAGACCACGCTCTGCCAGTCCCATCGCAACTTCTTCTGCCGTTTTTTTCGTATTTGTAAATACGATTGCCAGATATGGTTGATATGACACTAAAATATCTTTTAACAAGTTTAATTTATTTCGATGACGTAACGGGATAATAGCATGTTCGATCTTTTCCGCAGCCACTTGCTTAGGGTTAACCTGTACATACTCTGGATTTTCCATATATTTTTTCATAAACAATTTTAGCTTTTCCGGGATTGTTGCTGAAAAGACAAGCATTTGTAAGGTTTTAGGCATACGGGCTGCAATTTTATCTACTTCTTGAATAAAACCCATATCAAGCATCAGGTCTGCTTCATCCACAACAATCATGTTCGCAGTATGCACAAATAGTGCTTGCTCCGCTACAAGATCCTCAATGCGTCCCGGCGTCCCCACAACAATATGAGGTTGCTTTTTCAGCTTTTCGATTGTGCGCTGTTTATCTGTGCCTCCAATAAAGCAACGAGCTGTAAGTTCTTTACCTGCTGGAGAAAACTTCGTTAATTTTAATACCTCTTGATAAATTTGTTGCGCCAATTCTCTTGTAGGCGCAGTAATCACTAATTGTACCTCTTCACGTTCAGCAGCAATTACATTTATACAAGGAAGTAAATATGCGAGTGTTTTACCCGAACCAGTTTGAGATTGGCCAATAACGCTGATTCCCTTTTTAGCCACTGGAAAAATTTTCTCTTGAATTTCTGTTGGCTTAGAAAAGCCTTGTTCTTGAAGTGCTTCTATAAGGAACGGTTGAAAATCAAACTTCTCAAATGCTTCAGTTTTCATTTCGCCACCTTCTTTCGTTAAGTTTTCGTTCAAAAGTAAGACAAGATTATATTATAGCAGATTTCTCATAAAAAATCCACGCTAGACAACTCCATGTATCTCATCACACATACACAATACTTGGGTGACTTTTACGTTTGTTTATATAAGTCTTCCCGCTTAACAATGACAGACACATAAAGCACCAGAATTTTTCTCTCTTTGTCATATAGTCTTGGCTGCTCTTACTCCCTGACCCAACTGCACATAGGCGGTTCTTTTCTCTCGTTTTAAAAAGAATGTTGTTTTTTATTGGCATGTATATAGTTTACTTTTCTTCATCGAAAACTAAACCCTTTTTTCATTTGTGCATATGGTAGTATATATACCCATTAAAGGAGAGTTGTCTTATGATAAGAACGCCCTATCCGCAAAACATGCAGCCACGTCACATGTCACCCTTACCTCCTCAGCAAATGCAGAGGCATCCTATGCAGGGAGCACCTCATCCGATGAGAATGCCCTATACAAATTCACCTGGCCCTAGTATGAGTCCGCACCCTTCTTACTATCAAGGAATGCAGCCCCATATGCAACAAAAGCCACCAGGGTTCCTTGCACGGTTATTTGGTAAAAAAACACCCATGCCAGGTCCCAATCAGCAGGCCTTTCAGGTACAAGCAAATCAACAGCAAGCACCAGTTCGCATGATGCCCGAAGCAGCATCTGCCGCAGCCGGAGCCGCTACACAAAATACAGCAAGTATTGGAAGCTTTTTTTCCAATATGCTGTCTAACCCATCAGCTATGCTCGGCAACGTAGAAAAAGTGGTAAAGGTTGCGCAAACTGTTAGCCCAATGGTTCAGCAATATGGACCTATTGTAAAAAGTTTCCCTAGCATCGTGAAAATTCTTACTTCTAAATCAACAGAAGAAAGTGAAGAAAATACAGAAGTAACTCCCCCCTCAGCAGATTCAGTAAAACCTGTTCAAAAAAAGAAGAAAACGACAGCGCCTGAGCCTGAAGCAACGCCTAAAGCAACGCCAGAGCCACCGGTGAGTAGCCAAATGAAACCAAAACTGTATGTATGATAACTTTTGTCAACTTCCGCTCTGTCCTATATAATGAAAAGGAAAACTATTAAGGATTCCTTGTTAAAGGAGAGGATTAGTTGTGGAAGTTATTAAAATTGCCCCGCGTGGTTACTGCTACGGGGTAGTAGATGCAATGGTTATTGCACGCAATGCGGCACTTGATAAAGAATTACCTCGACCAATATACATTTTGGGCATGATTGTCCATAACAAACACGTAACAGACGCATTTGAAGAAGATGGTATTATTACATTGGATGGACCAAATCGTTTAGAAATTTTAGATCAAATTGAATCAGGTACTGTTATTTTTACAGCCCACGGTGTATCCCCTGAAGTAAAGAGACGCGCTAAAGAAAAGGGACTTACTACAATCGATGCGACATGTCCTGATGTGACAAAAACACATGATCTAATTCGCGATAAAAAAGAAGAAGGCTATCATGTGATTTACATCGGTAAAAAAGGCCATCCTGAACCAGAGGGTGCTGTCGGGATTGCACCTGAAATTGTGCATTTAATTGAAAAAGAAGAAGAAATTGATTGCCTTCATATCCCAACAGATAAAATTTTGGTGACAAATCAAACAACAATGAGCCAATGGGACGTGCAACATTTGATGAAAAAAATTCAAGAGCGGTTTCCAACTGCAGAAATTCATAAAGAAATCTGCTTGGCCACTCAAGTTCGTCAAGAAGCTGTTGCCAACCAAGCAGGAGAAGCTGAATTGACAATCGTTGTAGGCGATCCAAAAAGCAATAACTCCAACCGCCTTGCTCAGGTATCTGCAGAAATTGCGGGCACGAAAGCCTATCGTATATCTGACGTAAGCGAAATTCAACTGGAGTGGTTAGAAGGTATTACACGAGTGGCCGTTACGGCAGGAGCCTCTACACCTACACCTATCACAAAAGAGGTTATTGCATTCTTAGAACAATACGACCCTGCAGATGAGAGCACGTGGGAACGAAAACGTCAAGTACCACTCCATAAAATCTTACCAAAAGTAAAAGTGAAGTGAGAAAAGCAAAATCGGCCACTTAGGCAGTAGTGAATAAAAGGCCGAGCAGAACAACAAAAAAGGCAGGAGCAATCTCCTGCCTTTTTTATATAAATGTAAACGGATCTGTATGAATAAGCGAAGCATAAATCTCAACATCATAGCGCTTTTCTACGGCTCGTTTCTCCAATTTTGCTTGCACGCCAGTTTTCATAACCTTTTCCACATTATGTCCCGGATCTACAATGTTAAGCCCCATAAGCATTGCATCATGCGCGACATGATAATACATATCTCCTGTTACATACACATCCGCCCCACTTCGCTTGGCATGTGAAATGTATTTATTTCCATCTCCACCTAACACAGCTACTTTTTTCACTGTATCTTGTAAGTTTCCAACAGTACGTACCCCATTGACATCTAAGCACTTTTTAACGTGCTGGGAGAATTGCTCTAAAGTCATCTCCTGAGGTAGCTTACCTATTTTACCTAACCCTAAGGTTTTCCCATGGTTCTCAATGCGATAAATATCATAAGCAACCTCTTCATACGGATGAGACTCTAGCATAGCGCGTACAATTTTACGCTGCATATTCGCTGGAAATATCGTTTCGATGCGGACCTCTTCTACCTTCTCTAACATTCCTTGCTTTCCGATATACGGGTTGGTTTCCTCTCCAGGCATAAATGTCCCCATACCGTTACTAGAGAACGTACAATGGCTATAGCCGCCAATATGACCTGCTCCCGCTTTGCCTAATGCTTCTCGCACACTTTCAGCATGTGATGAAGGAACAAATACAACTAGCTTTTTAAGAACCTCTTCATATGTAGGCACTAATACTTTTGTCTCCACTAAACCTAACGCTTCAGCAAGGAGGTCATTGACACCCCCTGCCCCTACGTCAACATTTGTATGTGCTGCGTATACGGCAATATCATATTTAATACACGTTTCAATAATTTTTCCGTATACATCGTTCGTTGTAATATGTGTAAGGGGGCGAAAAATGAGTGGGTGGTGTGCAATAATAAGCTCGCATTTTTTCGAGTGGGCTTCTTGCACAACCTCTTCGGTTACATCTAAAGCCACCAAAACTCGATGAATCGGCTTGTTTAATGTACCGATTTGAAGACCAATCTTATCTCCCTCTACTGCTAAGTATTTCGGGTACAACTCTTCAAATAGTTCAATGATTTCATAGCCGTTCGGAATTTTCCCCATTATAACACCTCTTCAATCAATGCAATCTTTTGTAGCACTTCTTGCTTTTTCTTTTGATTTTCTTCTGTATCTGCCGCCTGTTCTAATTGATGAAAAATACGAGATAAATTTTGGTTTTCGTGCATCCATTTTTCAACAAATACATCGCTTTTTTCTTGTAACAAAAACGGCCCGAGCAACATACCATGCTCCCGAAAAGTAGTGTACGGTGCATTTCCATCTCCACGCTCGGCTACAAGAATTTCATAAATCTTGCCGTCTTCCTTCAAAATAATTTCTTTTATAAGCTCCCAATCTTGTTCAACCAGCCATTTGCGAATATTATGAGCTCCAATATTCGGTTGCAGAATAAGGCGTTTTACGCCTGCAAGTTTTTCCTTGCCATTATCTAATATATCGCGAATTAACGCGCCACCCATACCGGCAATTGTTATAACATCCACTTCACCAGGTTCAATAACCGCCAAGCCATTTCCTTTTCGCACAGATATTATATCGGTTAGTCCACATTCACGAACCTTTGCTAAAGCGGATTGATACGGTCCCTCAACAACTTCACCTGCTACTGCACCTTTTACAATCTTGTTCAAAACCGCATAACATGGCAAATATGCATGATCTGAACCAATATCAGCCATCGTTGAGCCTGTCAGCAATTCAGCAGCTACAGCTTCTAGTCGTTTTGAAAGTTTTACCTCATTCATTCGTTTTTCACAAACCCTTCTTTTTCAATATGATTTTATCATAAGAATTTCAGCAATGAGATGCAAGTCCCACAAATCATACACACTAACAGCTACTTAATAAAAAATGGCTCTTTTCTAAAAGATTGTTGTTTTTAAATAGGTTTCTTTGTTTCAGGTTGGTTGGAGCGGAAGCTGCGAGACTCCTGCGGGAACAGCGGGTCAGGTGAGACCCCACAGGCTGTAAGCCACCGCACGCCTCGCGGAAAGCGAGCAACCTGGAGCGGAAAGCAACCACTCGCGACTATTTGTTACATAGCAACAAAGCTTGCGAAAACAGCCTAAAAAATAAAGCCCTCCGCATTTGCGAAGGGCTTTTACATTATTTCTTTTTAGCCAAGTAATCAGCAACTTTTGCAGCTTGGTCTGCTGGCAATAAACCAGGCGGCATATTCCCTTTACCGTTTAGAATGACATTTTGGATATCATCTTTAGACAGTTTGCTACCGATTTTAGAAATGTTCGGGCCAACACCGCCCTGTAACTGTTCACCATGACAACTTGTACAGCTTTGTTTTACAATATCCTCAGGTTTGGAAGCAGCTTGCGTTGCTTTTCCACCATTTTTTTGCGCCGCAGCAAGCTCATCCGCTTTGTGCAATCCTTGAAAAGAAAGTAAAAACATGCTGAGTATGCCTAGTACGGCAATAAGTGCGAACGGAATTAATGGGTTGCGTTTCATTGATTTTCTCCCCCTCTATGTACCCCCATGTTATATAGACATTACTATTGTACTTGAAAACGCTGTATCGGAAAAGTACAAACTGTATGTTAGTGAAAAAATATTCTAGAAATTTTGTAAATTATCCATAATCATAAGAACCATACGCATTTTTTGCTAAATCTCACGTCTAAACGAGGGAATATGGCATATTTTATAAAGAAAGTTGTAACAGAACAAAGAAAGGACTCGAAAATTATAGAAAGGAGCATTTGCAAATCAATAGACAATTCTGTAAAATGAATTACAAGAATTGTAATTCGCAAATCCCTTTCTTTGCATAACTGTAAAATAATCCTTACAAAACAAAAGAGTTTACTTCACAAATATGAAGTAAACTCAAAGTATCAAGCTTATTCAAGAAAATCTTTTAAACGTTTGCTACGGCTTGGATGTCTTAATTTACGAAGCGCCTTTGCTTCAATTTGACGAATACGCTCACGCGTTACACCGAACACTTTACCTACCTCTTCAAGTGTACGAGTTCGGCCGTCATCCAATCCAAATCGTAGGCGCAGCACATTTTCTTCACGATCTGTTAATGTATCCAGTACGTCTTCGAGCTGCTCTTTCAAAAGTTCGTATGCTGCATGCTCGGCAGGAGAAGTAGCCTCTTGGTCTTCAATAAAATCACCAAGATGCGAATCATCTTCTTCACCAATTGGCGTTTCTAACGAAACAGGCTCTTGTGCAATTTTTAAAATTTCACGAACCTTTTCCGGAGCAAGATCCATTTCTTCACCAATTTCTTCGGGTGAAGGCTCTCGCCCAAGATCTTGCAGAAGCTGACGTTGAACACGAATTAATTTATTAATGGTTTCAACCATATGAACTGGGATACGAATCGTTCTCGCTTGGTCAGCAATCGCGCGTGTAATTGCTTGACGAATCCACCAAGTTGCATACGTACTGAATTTAAAGCCTTTGCGATAATCGAATTTTTCTACTGCTTTAATTAAACCCATGTTCCCTTCTTGAATCAAATCAAGGAACAACATACCGCGCCCTACATAACGTTTCGCAATACTTACTACCAGTCGTAAATTCGCTTCAGCAAGACGACGTTTCGCTTCTTCATCACCTTGTTCAATTCGTTCTGCTAGGTTAATTTCTTCTTCTGCTGATAGCAAATCAACTCGACCAATTTCTTTTAAATACATACGTACAGGGTCATTGATCTTTACACCTGGTGGCACACTTAAGTCATTTAAATCAAACTCTTCTTCTTTTAATTGATGAACATTTGGATCTTCATCGGAATCACCAATTAACTCAATACCTTGTTCACCAAGATACTCATAATATTCATCCATTTGTTCGGACTCCATATCGAATCCGCTCATGCGTTCTGCAATTTCTTCGTATGTAAGAACGCCTCGTTTTTTACCAATTTCCGTCAATTGCTCTTTTACTTGTTCAACAGTTACATCTGTTTCAATTTCTTTAGAACGTGCTGATTTGTCAGCCATCTGTTCCCCTCCTTGCACGAGATACAAACTATTTTGCTTATTATCTTCTTGCTTTTCGCTTATTGATGATATTTTCTAAAGCAAACTGAGCTGCTGCTTTCGGATCAATTTTTTCAATCTTACGCAATTCAAATGCATAGCTCATTTCTTCTATCTTTTGTTTATGATTTTGTAGCGATTCAAGGTCGCCTTCAAATAGTTCTTGCGAATAGTTTGGGTTAATCAGTTGATCGGTTGAAATATCTGTAGCAATTTTTTTGAGCGCTTCGTTAGAAAGCCAGTCTAAAAACTTGCTGACACTTGCTTCATATCCCTTTTCATAATATGCATATAGTTCATATAAAATCCCTTTATGTTCTTCAGTATGAAAATCTTGGATATAAGGCTGCAGACGCTGTGCAACTTCCTCACTGTGTAAAGCATGATAAACAAGTTCTCTTTCTGCTCGTTCATATCCTGTAAAACGAGGCTTAGTGAGCGGACGTCTTACAGGCACAACAGAATCAGTTTGCATACGTCCCTTTTGAAGCTTACGCAATTCATTGCGTAAATCTTCCATTTCGTAAGGAAATTCCTTTGCTAATGCTTGTAAATACGGCTGGGCCTGTACAAACGTTGTCAGCTTTGCGAGTTCTTGTACGACAGCCTGTACATATTTTCCTTGCTCCTGTGGATGTTGTAAATTTTTGCCAAAACGAAGATAATGAAGTTTGAAATCAATAAATGTAAGACTTTCTTCCACAAGCTTTCGAAAAGAACTCGCACCATGTGTGCGAATATATTCATCCGGGTCCATTCGGTCCGGGATGATAACAGCTTTGACATTACAGCCAGCTTCTAAAAGAATTGTCCCTGCTTTTGCAGTCGCTTCTTGTCCCGCTTTATCACCGTCATAACAAATAACCACGGTTTGTGCATGGCGTGTTAGTAATAAAGCTTGCTCTTTGGTAATCGCTGTGCCCATTGTTGCAACAGATTCCTCAAACCCGATACTAGCAGCGGCTATTACATCTGCATAGCCTTCAAATAATAAGGCACGTTGCTGTTTGCGCATACTTGTTCGTGCTTGATGAAAATGGTATAACACATTGCTCTTATGAAAAATCGGGGTCTCAGGGCTGTTCAAATATTTTGGTGCATCATCTCCTAGCGTTCTACCGCTAAATGCAATCGTTTTTCCTTGGGCATTATGGATAGGAAACATAATCCGATGGCGAAAACGATCTCGATACCCTTCTCCTTGCTCGTTTTCAATAACCAAACCCGCCTTTTCCATATTCACAAGAGAAAAACCTCGCTTTTGCAACACTTTTGCACCGTGATCCCAAGCAGGACCTGCATAGCCGAGTTCAAACTTGGAAATAAGCTCCCTGGATATCCCTCGCTTCAGCAAATACTCGAGAGCTGCTTGACCTTCCTGCGAATTCAGTAACAAATGATGATAGTACTTTTTAAGAAGTTCATGAGCCTCCACCATTCGCCCTTCAGCATTGTCTGCAACTTGTGGTTCTCCCACGTACTCTACAACATTTACTCCGACTTTTTCACCGACTTTTTGCACAGCTTCCGAAAAGGAAATACCCTCTATTTTCATAAGAAAAGATAATGCATTTCCACCTTCCCCACAACCGAAGCAATGAAAAATTTGCTTATCCGACGAAACGGAAAAGGACGGGGTGCTCTCGCCATGAAAAGGACATAAACCGAAATAATTGCGGCCTTGTTTTTTCAGTTGCACATATTCGCTGATTACATCGACAATATCAACGGACTGACGGACGCGCTCTACAACTTCATCAGGGATTTTCTCTCCCATAACTCCACTCCGTAACTTTATATTCGGTATAAATCAGTGAATTCCTTCATGATTCGACAATATTTTTTGTAGCATATTTGAAAATCTCTCTCGATCTTCTTTGATGAATGCTTTAGGTCCTTTTGTAAATGTTCCTTGTCGGCGTAATTTTGCAGATACATATCGTGAATGCAATATGTAGTCAATTTGCTCGTCCTGAATTAGTATCCCTCTGGGGGAAATAACGATAACCTTCTTTTTTACTAGAAGAGCAGCCAAACCCATATCTTGGGTCACTACAATATCCCCTGCTTCAGCACGTTGAAAAATTGCAAAGTCAACCTCATCCTGTAAAGAGTCTACATAAATCCATGTACCGCTCCCAAAATTTGTTTGATGAGCATGAGAAGCAATAAAATAAACTTCTATTTCGTATGGCTTACAAGCATAAACTATTTCTTGCTTTACAGGACAAGCATCAGCATCTACGAAAACCCGTTTCGATTTCGGCATATTTCTCTATTCTACATCCCTTCAGCGAATCCTTCCATAATGCATGCTTAATTGTTTGGATTTTTGTCGATTTTACGTAGAAGAATGGTATCACGAATCTATCCCTAGTTTATTCTGAAAAATCAAAGTCTAAACGTAAAAAACACATGCTTTTATCACAATTTTTTATTATAATATATTTTTCTTTTATTGGCTACACAAAAAGCTGTTCTTTGTAGAAAATTATTAGCGCATTATTTCATCCTACTTGCAGGTATATTTATTTTGCTATATAAGCTCTATAAACTATTCTACAATAAAAAACACCCACACATTTTGCGCAGATGTTTTCTCGCATAACACTTAGTAGCTACCTAAGCTCATGTACTTTGCTAACATATACATAATCAGGCTTTAACACAGCCAATAGCAAAAAGAGAAATTGCACAAATCCCCTAAGTGTCAATCATTATTCCTCTCAGAAACCGACCGTACCCACATATGGACCGCTCTTCTTGCCTACGAAATACAGGGTTAGTTTCTGATTAAAATCGCCGCTGTGTTTGTATCGTATTTAAAATAAGATTCGCTGTTTCTTCAATTGCTTTGTTGGAAACATCAATAACCTGACATCCAATTTTACTTACAACGTTTTCAAAATGCTTTAACTCAGATTGAATGCGACTCATATTAGCATAGCTGGCACCATCACTGAGCCCAAGCGATTTTAATCGCTCTTTTCGAATGTTATTGAGCTTATCAGGATCAATCTTTAGACCAAAGCACTTTTCTTTTGGCACGCGATACAGTTCTTCTGGAGGATCTATTTCCGGTACAAGCGGTACATTCGCCACTTTTAATCGCTTATGGGCCAAGTATTGCGAAAGTGGTGTTTTAGATGTTCGCGATACGCCAATCAACACAATATCTGCTTTTAATATCCCTCGCGGATCCCTACCATCGTCATATTTTACCGCAAATTCAATAGCTTCAATTTTTTTAAAGTAATCTTCATCAAGCTTTCGAACCAAACCAGGTTCAAATCTTGGAATTGCTCCTGTTGTAGCCTGAATACGATCAATGAGCGGACCAATAATATCGTATACTTGTACGCCCTCAGCTTTTGCTTCATCAATTAAATAATTTCGCATTTCAGGTTTTACTAACGTAAAACAAATAATGGCGCCATTGCTTTTGGCGATTGAAACAACTTCCTTAAGTGTCCCCATATCTTCTACATATGGTACGCGTCTAATATCCGGTGTAAATAGAAATTGTCCCATGGCAGCACGAACGACTAAATCAGCTGTTTCCCCGACTGAGTCAGACACCACATATACAATTTGATTGCTCATGTTCTAACCTCACTTTGTGATTACAACGTTTCATTGTTGACTAAATCTACGAATGCACGTGTAATGTTCGTTTTTGTAATGCGTCCGATTACCTCTGCCCCGCGTTCAGTATCACGCACAATCGGCATAGCATCGATTTGCTTGGCTATTAGCTTTTTAGCAACCTCATATAAACTATCTTCACGTCTACACATTGTAATATTAGGCATTCTTGTCATAATAATATTGACCGGTACAGCGGTTAGTTCTTGTTTTCCAAGGCTTGCTCGAAGCAAGTCTTTACGGGAAACTACTCCTACCAATACTGTATTATGATCTACTACAAACAATGTTCCTACATCTTCAAGAAACATCGTACAAATCGCATCATATACCGATACATTTTTATCAACAACTACAGGTCTGGATTGATAGGATTGTACGGTTAATTTCTTGACAGCTTCTGATAACAATTGTCCTCCTGTTTTTCCTGTATAAAAATAACCGACGCGCGGGCGTGCCTCCAGGTAGCCCGCCATCGTTAAAATCGCGAGATCCGGTCGCAATGTTGCTCTTGTTAAATGTAATTGTTCAGCAATTGCTTCGCCCGTAATGGGTCCGAAGTCTTTGACAATCTGAATGATTTGTTCCTGTCTCTTATTCAACTCCATACACTCACCACCTTTATCCTTTCATGAAAAAACGTTATACTGTCTTTTCAATATTATATACTAAATGGAAGATTCAAAAAAGACCGTCATATCGGGAAAGTCCCGTGACGGTCTTACGGTGTTAGTTTATCTAACTGATTTAAAAAACGTCGTGACTTCAAATAAATACCGCAATGCTCATCATAATACGCGTTTAATGCTATACGCATTTGCTTTTTCGTTTCTGGTTTAACAGATATGTTACCTAGCCTTGTTAAATCAAAATGATGAAATAATCGTAATAATTTTGCAGCCGCTTCATTCAATGGAATACGATATGGATCTTGTTCAGCATGCGAAGCACACAGAAAGCCGCCTTCACGTACAGAAAAGGCGACAAATGTGTCTGACCGACGACAAATCGCACACTCGTCAAAAGACGGATGAAGACCCAGAACAGGTAACATCTTTGTCTGATACATCAGCGATAAGATTTCCGCATCCGCTCCTTCGTTCATGTGATGAAGCGTTTGATACAGCATTTCAAACAAATATGGATTGTTCCTTTTTTCCTCAGTTGCCTTGTCAGTCAATTCTACTATAAACGAAGCATATGCAGTCAAAAATATATCTTCACGTATATCACGAAAAGAAGAAATAATTTCACCTTGCTGTAGTGTTCCTAAACCCGAACCGACTTGCAGGAGAAAATAGCCATATGTGAACGGCTGTGAAACGGCCGCTAAACGACTTTTCGGTTTTTTAGCGCCTCTTGCCATTGCACTTACTTTTCCAAGCTCTCTAGAAAAGATAGTGACAATTTTGTTCGTTTCTCCATAATCGGTTGTCCGAATCACAATTCCCTCAATTTTTTGAAACACGTTCGTTCCCCCTGGGATTGAACAAATAAGATCAAGAAATTGGCGAATCGCTTTCTGCTAGCTCATCCATTTGTTGGTCTGGTATGTCTTGCCCTTCTCTCTCTAATTCCTTTAAGAGAAGATATGTTTCGATATTGCCCGTCTTTGAAAACACACTCCAGGTAAACTTCAACATAAGAACCCACCTTCCTCAGTAAGACCAGCATATACTCCAATTCCTTATTATTAAAATGACCTTATTTGTTCATTTTCATGTGAGAAAAATTTTGTTAATTAGTACTCGTCTTCCCGAAATCCAAAATCACGCAGCTGCGACATTTTATTGCGCCAATCCTTTTGTACTTTTACCCATAGTTCTAAGAATACCTTTGAACCGAGAAGCATTTCAATATCAAGGCGAGCACGCTTCCCCACCTCTTTCAACATGCCACCTTGTTTACCAATAATAATTCCTTTCTGAGAAGGGCGCTCAACTACCACAGTGGCATTCACATACACCGCTCCGCCTTCACGCTTTTCAATCGCATCAATTGCAACCGCAACAGAATGTGGCACCTCTTCACGTGTCAAATGCAGCACCTTTTCGCGAATCAATTCCGCGATAATAAATCGTTCTGGATGATCCGTTACTTGATCAGCAGGATAATATTGCGGACCTGGCGGTAAGTACTTTTTAATTGTCCCAATTAAAGCCTCAACATTGTTGCCTTCCAATGCGGAAATTGGAATTACTTCTGTAAAACTATAAGCTTCTTTGTACTTTTCAATAAGCGGCAATAACTTTTCAGGATGCACCTGATCAATTTTATTAACTACCAAAAAGACCGGCTGCTTTGTGCTCTTTAATTTTTCAATAATATATTCATCTCCGCGTCCAAATTGTTCTGTTGCATTAATCATGAACAAAACAATGTCTACTTCCTTTAACGTATTTTCAGCCATTTTAATCATAAAATCACCAAGCCTATGCTTTGGCTTATGAATTCCTGGTGTATCAATAAAAACGATTTGCGCGTCCGTTTCTGTATACACACCTTGAATTTTATTCCGCGTGGTTTGCGGCTTATCGCTCATAATTGCAATTTTTTGACCGATGATTCGATTTAAAAATGTAGATTTCCCTACATTCGGCCTCCCAATAATGGAGACAAATCCTGATTTGTATTCTTTATTCATGTAAATCCTCCGATGAAAATGCGCCGGGCAATAACGCCGCAACGGTCGTTTCCTGCACGTCGCCCTTTAAGTTAGCCAAATAAACTTTCGTTTCGGGCTTGCATAATTCTACCATAACTTGACGGCATGCGCCACACGGAGAAATCGGACCAGCTGTGTCTCCTACTACTGCAATTGCTGTAAACTCCTTATTACCTTCCGACACTGCTTTAAATAATGCTGTTCGCTCTGCACAATTTGTTAAACCGTATGAAGCATTCTCCACATTACAACCTTGATATAGTTTGCCGTCGACTGCTAATAGGGCAGCACCCACTTTAAATTTAGAGTATGGTACATAAGCATTTTGACGAGCCTCAATCGCTTTTTGAATTAATTCTTGACTGTTCATATAACCCATCCTTTCCACAATTAAAATGATTGGTGAACGTAAGGGATAAAAATTAATATACCAATTACAACAGCTATAGATGCGAACAATAAAACAGCTCCTGCCGCTGCATCCTTAGCATATTTTGCAAGCGGATGTTGTTCAGTTGTTGTTAAATCCACTACTTTCTCTACTGCTGTATTGACAGCTTCCAAGCTCATTACAACACCGATCGTGAGCAAAAGAATACTCCACTCCTGCCTGGAAATACCATAATAAAGCCCCATCCCGCATACAACTACCGCTGCACAAATGTGAATTCTCATATTGCGTTCATCACGAACACATATCCAAAGACCAAAAAATGCGTACTGGAAGCTATTGATTAGCTTCCCCTTTTTCATCGATTTAGTCCGTAAGTGTGTAAAATTTCCTTTTGCTTATCAAACATCACTTTTTCTTCCGCTTCCGTCATATGATCGTAACCGAGAAGATGTAATAAACCATGAACTGTTAAGAATCCAAGCTCTCTTTCAAACGAGTGACCGTAATCTTCCGCTTGCTCTTTTGTACGAGGAACAGAAATAATAATATCGCCTAGCATTCGGATTTCTTCTCCGCCCAAAATTTCTAATTCTCCTTCACCCATCTCCTCCATTGCAAACGAAATCACATCCGTGGGTTGATTTTTGCCACGATATTTATGATTTAACTCCTGTATACGTTCATTTGTCACAAACGTGACGGACATCTCTGCATCTCCAACCTTTTCACTCTTTGCTGCAAACGCAATGAGCTCTTGTAACATACTAATATGCTTCTCCTCTATTTCATTTGTTTCATCAAAAAAATCAACAACAATACTCATCTTGTACCTCCACTATCATTAATCGGGATATGTAATACGTGAATGAAAAATTCCATTCAACGTCTCACATAATGTTTTTGTTACGATTTCTAATTCTTGAAATGTTAAATTACATTGAGAAAACTGCCCATCTCGCAAACGATCCGACACAATTCCTTTAACCAATTTTTCAATTTGCTCAGGCGTCGGTGCATTCAATGAGCGCACAGCAGCTTCTACACTATCTGCAATACCAACAATAGCCGATTCTTTAGACCTAGCCTTTGGACCAGGATACCGAAACATTTCTTCCGTGTATTCCTTGTCTCCACTTTGAACTGCTTTATGGTAAAAATATTTTAAGAGCGTTGTACCATGATGTTCGGCAGCAATATCTACAATTTCTTTCGGAATTTTATGCTCACGCAGTAACTTTACTCCTTCCGTTACATGAGAGATAATAATATCTCGACTTACTTCAGGAGAAAGCTCATCATGAGGGTTAGCGGCACCCATTTGATTTTCTATAAAGAAATGTGGCCGCACCGTCTTTCCAATATCATGATAATAAGCACCAACTCTTGCTACCAATCCATTTGCACCAATTGCCTCACAGGCAGCTTCTGATAAGTTTGCTACCATAATACTGTGGTGATACGTCCCTGGTGTTTCGAGTAGAATTTTACGTAATAAGTTATGATTTGGGCTGCCCAGCTCCATTAACTTCATCGTCGAGACAATCCCAAGCCCACTTTCTAAGTAAGGTAAAAGGCCCATAACAAGTACGGAAGAAAGTAAACCCGATGCCGCTGCCATCATGAGATGCAATCCAACCTCAAACCACGAAAACTGTCCATTACGAAGTAGCAATAATGCTGATATTACCAGTACATTAAACAGGCTAATAAAAATACCCGCTTGTAAAATCATACTCCTGAGATTTTTCTCTTTTAAAAATATATTAGCTGACAAGGCGCTTAATAAAATGTACGTACCAACAGAGTAGTTGAATGCACTTGTTACACCCTCGTTAAACATAATGCTTCCACTGATGGAAAAAATCATACTTGTTACAAAAACAAATCGCTCCCCAATCATTAGTTTAATGAGCATTGTCCCCATCGCTACCGGTACCATATAACTAAGTCCTGCATATTCCACTTGTTGAAATAAACTAATTATTTTCATAAGGAAAATTGTCATAGCAACGATAATGATATATGCCACAAGGTAAGGCTTATCTTCATGCTTATGATTCAAAAAACGTGTAAACTGCTTATGCACAAAGAACAATAAGAGTGATATTAACATAATTAACCCAAGAAACGGTTGAAGTGCTGTTTGATTGTCCGCTAGCCCTACCAATTTGAGTTGCTCATATACCTCTCGCTTAATGGTGTCTCCTTCTTTTACAATAACTTGCCCTTGTAAAATGTATACAGGATCCACCGTGCTCATCTCTAATTGCTTACGTTCTTTCGTTGCGATTGGATCATAAAAATAATTAGGTATAACAGCATATTGCCCTAAAGAAATAATGGCATCTTTTAAAGCGCCAGTAACACTTGCATAGCGTAATTCATTGCTGAGTCTTGTTCTTGCTTCACTTACTTCATTGATTTTTATTTGACGACTCATTACATTATTAACAGCCGTGACAGAAAACTCTCGCGCAGCCGCAAGTTGCTCCGGCGTAGCACTTAGCATAGCTAATAATCCTTGTTCAGTAACACTTTTAATAATATCGCTTGGAAGCTTCTTTTTCAGCATATCAACTTGCTCTGAAACAGGCACTGTTGTAGCCGACCCTTTGCTATCATCGCCTACCTCTTTAACGATATCAAATACAGAATTCACAATATCGATTCGATTTTGTTTATATTCCGTGCGATATGTATATTGGTCCTCTACTTTTTGGGCAGCTTCTCGCTTCTTCTTTTCAGTAGTGGCTTTATCTTCAATAGTAATGGGAGAATGAATGGTTTTTTTTGCGATTGAAAGCAATTTTACATCAAGCTCGTCCGGTTTTACATTACTGGCCAGTGCTGCAAATAAAATAAAGCCGAGTATGGCATATAAACTCATTATAATAAAATTAATGTGCGAAAGCCTTCTCACAAACAGAGAGACCTTGTTTGTTTTCAACATGTTTGCCTACATCCCCCTCTCCGGTTCACTTCCATCATTTGATTATATATACATATTGTTACTGGGTTGCTACTAGGATTAAGAGTCCGTATCCTGTATAAAATTTCCTTCAATTTTTACATCACTTTTAAGTTTATCATATAAAAAAAATACATAAACACCAAATATTATTTTACAGGCTAAAGAGGGTGTCCTATAGGACACCCTCTACTCTGCTTTCTCGTATGCCGCAATAATTCTTTGTACAACAGGATGACGTACTACATCAGACTGCTCCAAAGTGACAAATGCAATACCTGGAACATCCTTTAGAACTGTTGTAACTGTAGCTAATCCAGAACGAACACCTTTTGGTAAATCAATCTGAGATGGATCTCCTGTTATAATCATTTTAGAACCGAACCCCAGACGCGTTAAGAACATTTTCATTTGCGCACCGGTTGTGTTTTGTGCTTCGTCCAAAATAACGTACGAATCATCCAATGTTCGTCCGCGCATATAAGCAAGGGGCGCAATTTCAATTGTACCTCGCTCAATCATACGTTGTGTATGCTCTTGTCCAAGCAAATCATGAAGCGCATCATAAAGAGGTCTTAAATACGGATCTACTTTTTCTTTTAAATCGCCTGGTAAAAACCCAAGACTTTCTCCCGCTTCTACTGCCGGTCTTGTTAAAATAATCTTTTTAACCGAGCCGTTCTTTAATGCTCGAATAGCCATGACCACGGCCAAGTATGTTTTTCCCGTTCCTGCAGGTCCAATCCCAAACACAACATCGTTCCTTTTTATAGATTGGATATACTGACGTTGTCCGATTGTCTTAACATGTACAGGCTTCCCCTTTGCTGTTTTTAATAGCTCTTCAACATATAGATTTTCAAACTGCGCTAGCTCCCCTTCTTGTCCTAACTGAATGGCATAGGCAACATCTCTGGCAGAAATTGAAATTCCTTTTCGGATCACTATCAATAAATGTTGTAAAATGTCTTCAACAAGTTCTACAGCCTCGGGTTCACCTGATACACGAACACTTTCACCTCTCGTTACAATTGTGACCTGCAATTCACGCTCAATAAGTTTTAAATTTGCATCTTGGACGCCGAATAATGCGGCAGCCTCATTCTGGTTTTCTACTTGTTGCTTCATTTCTACTAAACGTTCGGCCATTACTTAGTCTCCTTGAATATTGGATTCTGTAATCGGTTGCGCTACTGCTATGTTTTCTATTACTTTAAAATATAACTTTAATTTTAATGTACCATTCTCGATCTGCTTCTGTAAAACCTTTTCACCTAAAATAATTGCATTACTTTCCAGTTTTTTCTTAAGTTCTCCTCTTGCCATTTCAACTCCAACTGTTAGAGCTTCTTTTTCACTGTATTGACGAATAGCTCCTTCCTCTTCTCTGACAATGACCTTCTCGTATCCAAAAGGAAGCTCCCATTTTAAAAAGTGAAGAGGATGAGTTATCGTTTCCTCTTTATATTGCTTGTACTTATTTTTTTCAAAACCCCATATTTTTATCTTGAAATTACCGATTTTCAGATAATGTTTATGAAAAAATTCTCCCGTATACACTTGAAACGATGTTTTTAACGGTATCTCAGCCACAGAATCATACCACGTTTCTCCAAATACAACTCCTTCTGCAGCTGTAACAGTCGGTTGGTTTTCAGGACCATACATACCCGACACCAAAAGTTGCCCTGGTTCAACATGGTCATATAACTGCACCATTGTTTTGCCATGCTCAACGAACATCTTTTGAACGATTGCTTTTTTACGAGCAACTAAATTTTGAGGTGGCAGAACTTTTTCTTGCTCCGGCTCATTTTTTTCAACGACCTGCAAATGATATGTTGTTCCACGCAATTCAACTCCTACCCAAGTGATAGAACCCACATTATTTGTAAGTTGCCACTGAATTTGTTCTACATTTGGCACTTGAAATTGCAGCTTCCCTCTTGTAACTCCCATTTTTTGCAATTCTTTCTCAATAATATACGCAGTATCTGGTTTAGCACCTTTAATTTCCACATTCCATACCATATTTGATAGTAATAGTAAAATACTAAAGAACCCCAACAAGCCAAGGGTAAATCCTGCATTGCGGAATGTTCGCTTTTGCAAAAATGGCAGCCCTCCCCTTTCAACGAATGTTAAATCGCATTCATATTTACGAAAGATAGGGCGAAGTGCTTTAACATCTTTAACATAGATACGAAAAGTTAACATATCCTCTCCTACTCTTCGAACATCCCACACATGCATGCCTTTCCTTACACATTCATTCAAGAAACGCTCTACACCTCGTCCAGCGAGCCGAACTTTAACATGTCCAAAAAAGAAAGTCATCCATTGATTTTTCATCGTTCTCCCCCATTACTCGTCTAAAAATAATACTTGATCAATTGTCCCTTCGAGCAATAATTCTTCCGGCAATATTGTTTTGATTACAAAGCCATTTCCTTTAACAAGAAGATGTCCCTGCTTTAACAATAAACGTACTTCAGTATCTGAGAAAACAAGTAAACCTTTATGATTTTCTATATAAATGTGAATTTGTCCAATCAGCGTAATGCGCGGAAGATCCATTAGAACATCCGCAGGCAGGTCCATCTTCTTTGTCATCCAACCTTTCATCTGTTGCAGCTTTTTCACAAAAGACCCCCCTTTTATCTCATATGTATGAAACAGACGAGACATCTATCACTAAAAATAAAAAAAGCATAAAAAAACACCTCCAATGGAGGCATTTTTTTATGCTAGCAACTGTGAAACAAGCTTGTTGACCAATGAACCGTCTGCTTTTCCTTTTGTTTTCGGAATCACAGCACCCATCACTTTACCCATATCAGCTTTGGATGACGCACCTGTAGCCGCAATTACGTCACGGATAATCGCTGTGAGCTCTTCTTCCGTAAGTTGCTTTGGCATATACGTTTCCAAAACTTTCATTTCGTCTTTTACTTTATTCACAAGGTCTTCACGACCCGCTTTTTCAAATTCGAGGAGGGAGTCTTTTCGCTGCTTAGCTTCACGACTTAATACCGTAAGCTCTTCATCTTCATTCAGAGTACGTTGCATTTTAATCGCTTCATTTTGCAAAGCAGCCTTTACCATGCGAATGACGGAAAGTCTTTCTTTTTCCTTATTCTTCATCGCTTGTTTCATATCATTGTTTAAAGTTTCGAGAAGACTCATACTTACACCCTCTCTTAGAATTTACGTTTTCTCGCTGCTTCGGATTTCTTCTTGCGCTTTACGCTTGGCTTTTCGTAAAATTCGCGTTTTCTTGCTTCTGCAAGAGTACCAGTTTTAGAAACTGAACGCTTGAAACGGCGAAGTGCATCCTCTAAAGACTCGTTTTTACGAACGACTGTTTTAGACATTATTCTTTCCCTCCCTCCGAAACATCCACTTACACTAATCTAGGGCATGCAAAAAAAGAAACACTTCTTCAGCATGTCTTTTGAAATTATAATACATTTTACTCCTATTGGTCAACAGTTGCATGAATAAAAGACAAAAACCAGCGTCAACTCCCCCCCACCTAACGTCCTTGTGGACTGTTTGAAATGGGAGGATCCTTGCTGATTTTAGATGAATACCAGACAAAAAGATATTTTTGGATAAGAGAGAAGCACGGGCGTTGTTTATTGAGGTTAAGACTGACGACCCGATCACGCTTTGCAAAACTAAATCTAACAAGGAAGGTACTCTTGGTATGGAAATTTTCCATCTACCTATTAAAAAACTGTCCCAAATTGGGACAGTTTTTTAATAGTCAGTTGTTGCCGTTTTACCACTCACAAGTAATACGCCGGAGCTTGTTCCGATACGAGTTGCGCCCGCTTCTACCATCGCATCCATACCAGCAGCGTCACGAACGCCACCAGAAGCTTTTACACCAATATCAGGGCCTACTGTTTTGCGCATTAATGCTACATCCTCCACTGTAGCTCCGCCAGTAGAGAAGCCAGTAGATGTTTTAACAAAATGCGCGCCTGCTTTTACAGATAGCTCGCATGCGCGAACTTTTTCTTCTTCTGTTAATAAGCATGTTTCAATAATAACTTTTACTAACGTTCCGTTTGCTGCTTCTACAACCGCACGGATATCACGCTCAACAAGCTCATCATTTTTATCTTTTAATGCACCAATATTAATTACCATATCAATCTCTGTAGCACCTTTTGCAATTGCATCTTTTGTTTCAAACGCCTTTGTTTCAGGTGTATTCGCACCAAGAGGGAAGCCGATAACTGTACATACCTTCACATCAGTACCTTTTAATAGTTGTGCCGCTGTTTCTACCCATGTCGGATTTACACATACTGATGCGAAATCGTGTTGCTTTGCTTCTGCACAAAGTGTCTCAATTGCCTCTTTTTTTGTATCTGCTTTTAATAATGTGTGATCAATTAATTTTGCATAGTTCATTTTCTTATACCCCTTTCGTATATGTATATCACTTGTTAGTTGTCTGACAACCTAATTCGATAGTCATTATAACATAAAAAAAAGATATTTCCTATGTTAAGTTTTCCTGTTACAAGCATTTACATGCATATACTTTTATAAATTATGCTGGTGAAATCTCAAGTTAATTTTCATTATAGAATTGCACGAAAAGCTTCATTCAAAAATTATTGACGTCTTATACTGCACCCATAAAAAAGAAGTGTGTCATTAGACACACTTCTTATGCGCTGGCAGATTCTGTTGGTGTTTCGTCCAACACGCGCACAAACTGACCTTCGTTGTAAGGATAACCCGCTTTTGTAATCTTCACTTTTACAAGCTGTCCAATCCATTCTTCCGACCCTTCTAAAAGCACTTTCAAATAGTTATCCGTATAACCAACTAACAATCCATCGCTATTATATTCTTCCGGTATAATCTCAAGTACTTCACCTTCGAATTGTGAAGCGTATTCCTTTGCTAATTGATCGGATAACGAAATTAAACGATGTACACGCTCATTTTTTATTTCTTCATCAATTTGGTCATCCATACGAGCTGCCGGTGTTCCTGTACGCTTAGAATAAGGGAATACATGAAGCTCTGAAAAACAATTATCTTTAATAAAGTTATATGTTTCCATAAACTCTTCTTCAGTTTCACCCGGAAATCCCACAATGACGTCTGATGTAACAGCTAAACCCGGTAATGCTTCTTTTAAACGGTCTAATCTTTCTTTAAAGAATTCCATTGTATATTTACGACGCATACGCTTTAACACAGTGTTTGAACCAGACTGAAGCGGAATATGAAGATGGCGTACAACCACTTTGGAATTACGCAATACTTCAATCACTTCATCCGTAATCTGACTTGCTTCAATTGAGGAAATACGAAGACGTTTTAACCCTCTTACCTGTGCTTCCATATCGCGAAGCAACATTGCTAAATTATAGTTTTTCATATCTTCGCCATAGCCACCTGTATGAATACCAGTTAATACAATTTCTTTGTAACCTGCATCTACGAGCTGCTGTGCCTGACGAATAACCTCTTGCGGGTCACGAGAGCGCATTAAACCACGTGCCCAAGGAATGATGCAGAATGTACAGAAGTTATTACACCCTTCCTGAATTTTTAAAGAAGCACGTGTACGGTCAGTAAAATACGGTACATCCAATTCTTCGTAAACACGTGTTTTCATAATGTTACGCACACCGTTAATTGGTTGACGCTCTTCTTTAAATTGCTCAATATACCCAAGCATTTTCTCCCGGTCTTGTGTACCTACTACAATATCCACGCCAGGAATGGCCATAATTTCAGCAGGAGACGTTTGCGCATAACAACCCGTAACACAAATTACTGCATCTGGATTTTGACGAACGGCACGGCGAATAATTTGACGACTCTTTTTATCACCTGTATTTGTTACTGTACAAGTATTAATTACATATACATCTGCCGTACGCTCAAACTCTGTGCGCTCATAGCCACCTTCTTTAAACAGCTGCCAAATCGCCTCTGTTTCATAATGGTTTACCTTACAACCTAACGTATGAAACGCGACTGTTGCCATCATAATCACCTCATTAATTCAAAATGATAGGACACAGCGGACAACGCATAAAGCGGCGCTGTTTCTGTCCGTAAAATTCTAGGTCCTAATCCGCACGGAATAAAATTCGCTTCACGTAACTGTGTAACTTCTTCTTCCGCAAGACCCCCTTCAGGCCCAAAGACAAGCAACGCCTTTTCCCCAGGCTGTAATCGTTCTAATGCGCCTGCAAATCGTGCTTTCTCACCTTGTTTAGATTCCTCTTCGTAAGCGACAATGCATATATCATAATCAGCACTCATTGCTAATAGCTCTTTAAACGTTACCGGTGCATATACAGAAGGCACAACGGCACGATGCGATTGTTCGGCCGCTTCCTTTGCAATTTTTGTCCAACGTTCCACCTTTTTATCGCCTTTTTTACTATCCCATTTTACAATAGAACGCTTTGCTTGAAAGGGAAGAAAAGCTGCTGCGCCCAGTTCTGTACCTTTTTGCAAGACAAGCTCAAGCTTATCTCCTTTTGGCAAACCACTGGCAATCGTAACGAAGACAGGAAGCTCGTTGGATTCCTCCACCCATTGTACAACAGCCGCTTTCACAAATTCATTGGTAATTTCAGCAACTGTACAAAGGGCCGTTTTTCCGTTTGCACAGCAATACAATACATCGCCTGGCTGCATACGCATTACTTTGACAATATGGTGCGCATCATCACCATTCAATAAAACTTCTTCGTTTTCTATACGTTCAACAAAATAGCGCTGCATGTTTATCACCTGACAATACGGATGCCCCGTTTACGTAAACGGGGCAAACCGCTTATTTATTTCGAGCTACAATCGCTACCCAATCTTCAATGCTTAAAACTTCTTCTACAGTGAAACCTGCTTGTGTAAGCGCATGCTCCACTTCTTTTTGTTTCGTTTGAATAATACCGGATGTAATGAATAAACCAGATGACTTTATTACCTTTGCCGCATCCTCTACAAATAGTAGAATAATGTCTGCTAGTAGATTTGCAACAATCAAGTCCACAGGACCATCAATTCCTTGCAGCAGGTTTCCCTGCCCCACTGTAACCACATGTTCTGTTTTATTCAGCGTAACATTAGCTTTGGCACTTTCTACTGCCACATAATCTAAATCATACGCTTCTACCTTTGCAGCACCAAGCTTGGCAGCAGCAATACTTAAAATCCCTGAACCTGTGCCCACATCGATTACATGATCGCCTGGGCGAATCGCTTTTTCCAACGCACGAATACACATGACGGTCGTTGGGTGTGTGCCCGTACCGAACGCCATACCAGGATCAAGCTCAATGATGCGCTCTTCTGGTGTTGCATCGTATGTTTCCCATGTAGGAACAATCGTAAAGGTGTCTGACACCTTCACAGGATGATAGTATTTCTTCCAAGACGTTGCCCAATCTTCTTCGTTTACTTCGTGAAGAGTAATTGTGTTCGCACCAAGATCAATATCATGAAGCTTTAGGGAATCTACAGCTGCGCGAATATTTTCTACTGTTTGATGCAGCTCATCATTAACAGGGAAATATGCTTTAACAAGCACACCTTCCTCTGGATAATCATTGCGATCTAATGCGTAAATTTCGCCAAAAACATTTTCGCGTTCTTTCTTAAAATCTTCAATATCTGCGATAGAAACACCGCTTGCTCCCATCTCATGCAGTATATGAGAGATAGGCTCCACAGCTTCTTGCGTTGTATGAATACTAATTTCTGACCATTTCATTATGTGACCACTCCTGCGGTTTTTCTACCAGTATTACCCTTTAAAGGCTCTTTTAAGCTTTCCGAACAGGCTGTCATCTTTATGCAATTCTTCATGTCCGTCCAGTTCTTGTAACAATTCTTTCTGTCTTGCGCTCAAGTTTGTCGGTGTCACCACACGTACGATAACATATTGATCGCCTTGTCCATACCCTCTTACGTTCGGTGCACCTTTCCCTTTCAATCTGAACTGCTTTCCTGTTTGTGTACCAGCAGGAATTTTCAGTTTTACTTTGCCGTGTACAGTCGGAACCTCCACCTCTGCGCCAAGCGCAGCCTGCGCAAATGTGAGCGGCATTTCACATACGATATCATCGCCCTCACGCTCAAAGAACTCATGGGAACGTACACGGATTACTACATACAAATCTCCTGGAGGTCCGCCGTTTACGCCGGCTTCACCTTTACCAGACACACGAATTTGTTGCTGATCATCAATACCAGCTGGAATTTTCACGTGAATCTTTTTGTTTTTTCGGACTTTCCCTGTGCCGTGGCATGTCGTACATTTCTCTTTAATGATTTGTCCGCTACCACCACAATGGTTACATGTGCGGCGATTTACGATGCGACCAAATGGAGTGTTCTGCTCTACGTTAATTTGACCTGCTCCGCTACAATGCGAACATGTTTCCTTTTTCGTTCCAGGTTTAGCACCCGAGCCGTCACATGTACCACAATTTTCCTCAGATGGAATCTCGATATCCATCTCCTTGCCAAAAATGGCTTCTTCAAACTCAAGTGTTACAGAATACTGCAGATCTGCACCTTGACGTGGCGCATTTGGATCACGTCTTCTGCCTCCACTGCCAAAGAACGTACTGAAAATATCTTCAAAGCCGAAGCCACCTTCAAATCCGCCTTCAAATCCGCCAAACCCTTGATTTGGACCAGCATGGCCAAATTGGTCATATTGGGCGCGTTTAGTATCATCACTTAACACTTCATATGCCTCTTGTACTTCTTTAAACTTTTCTGTCGCGTCTGCTTCAGTACTCACATCAGGATGATATTTTTTCGCCAAACGGCGGTACGCCTTTTTTATTTCATCTTTAGAAGCCGTTTTACTAACACCAAGCACTTCATAATAATCTCGTTTACTCATGGCCGTCTCCTTTCACATAAACGTAATTGTAACACCTTGTGAAACTCCTTTGCAACACAGAAAAAAGCCAAAGTCAAGGCGCGCCTGACTCTGACTTTTTTGTTCTTACTTATCTTCTTTTACTTCTTCAAACTCTGCATCTACAACGTTATCGTTCTTTCCATTCGCTTCCGATCCGCCTTGTGCTTGCGCTGCTTGTTGCGCCTGCTCATATAGCTTTACGGAAAGGTTTTGAACGATTTCTTGAAGTGCATCCTTTTTCGTACGAATTTCTTCTAGTTCGTTCTTTTCAATTGCAGCTTTTAATGCATCTTTTGCTTCATTTGCTTTTGTTACCTCTGCAGCATCTACTTTGCCTTCCAAGTCTTTTACAAGCTTTTCTGTTTGAAATACAAGTTGGTCTGCTTCGTTGCGAAGTTCAGCCTCTTCTTTACGCTTTTGATCTGCGCCCGCATTTGCTTCTGCTTCTTTTACCATGCGTTCTACTTCTTCATCAGAAAGACCTGAAGAGGATTGGATTGTAATTGCTTGCTCTTTATTTGTACCAAGGTCTTTCGCACGTACGTTAACAATACCGTTCGCATCAATGTCAAATGTTACCTCAATTTGAGGGATGCCACGTGGTGCTGGTGGAATATCAGACAATTGGAAACGACCCAACGTTTTGTTGTCAGCAGCCATTGGACGTTCACCTTGCAACACGTGAATATCAACTGCTGTTTGGTTATCAGCTGCTGTAGAGAATACTTGTGATTTGCTTGTTGGGATTGTTGTATTGCGCTCAATTAATTTCGTGAATACACCACCCATTGTTTCAATACCAAGAGATAGTGGTGTTACATCAAGCAATAGAACGCCTTTTACATCACCTGTTAATACGCCCCCTTGAATTGCTGCACCAAGTGCAACTACTTCGTCTGGGTTAACGCCTTTATATGGCTCTTTGCCTGTTTCGCGTTTAATTGCTTCTTGTACTGCTGGAATGCGAGTTGAACCACCTACAAGAATAACTTTGTCAAGGTCGCTTGGCGTTAAGCCTGCATCACGAAGCGCACGGCGAGTCGGCTCTAATGTTCTTTCTACCAATTCTGCGGAAAGTTCTTCAAACTTCGCACGAGTTAATGTTACTTCTAAGTGCAACGGACCTGCCGCTCCTGCGCTGATGAAAGGTAGAGAAACCTGTGTAGATGTTACACCAGAAAGATCTTTTTTCGCTTTTTCAGCTGCATCTTTCAAGCGTTGCATTGCCATTTTATCTTGAGATAAATCAATGCTGTTTTCTTTCTTAAATTCTGCTACTAAGTAGTCAATAATGACTTGGTCAAAGTCATCTCCGCCCAGGCGATTATCACCGGCTGTCGCGATTACTTCGAATGTGCCCTCGGCCAATTCAAGGATAGATACGTCGAACGTACCGCCACCCAAATCGTATACTAAGATTTTTTGTTCTTCGTCTTGTTTATCTAACCCGTATGCGAGAGCCGCAGCTGTTGGCTCATTAATGATACGCTCAACTTCTAAGCCTGCAATTTTACCTGCATCTTTTGTTGCTTGACGTTCTGCATCATTGAAATAAGCGGGAACTGTAATAACTGCTTTTGTTACCTTTTCACCTAAGTATTCTTCTGCATAAGCTTTTAGGTTTTGTAGAATAATTGCAGAAATTTCTTGTGGTGTATATTCTTTCCCTTCAGCCTCCACTTTGTAGTCAGTACCCATGTGGCGCTTAATAGAGATGATTGTGTTAGGGTTTGTGATTGCTTGACGTTTAGCCACTTCACCTACTTGACGCTCACCATTTTTGAAAGAAACCACTGAAGGAGTTGTACGGTTGCCTTCTGGATTTGGAATTACCTTTGGCTCGCCGCCTTCCATTACAGCGATACAAGAGTTTGTTGTACCTAAGTCGATACCGATAATTTTACTCATCGTTCATCCTCCTCAATATGTAGTGTTATTGGTTGACCTTCACCATAGAAGGGCGAATAACACGATCTTTTAATTTGTAACCTTTTTGAAACTCTTCTACTACCGTATTAGACTCATAAGCGCTGTCTTCTACTTGCATAACAGCTTGATGCAAATGCGGATCGAACGGCTGTCCCGCCGCTTCAATTGCCGCTACACCTTCTTTAGCAAGAGCCTCTGTTAATTGACGATATACCATTTCCATACCTTGTAAAAGGGATTGTGCTTGCTCATCACTTACTTCTACCTTCATTGCTCTTTCAAAGTTGTCAAGTGCAGGTAAAATGTCAGATACAAGACTTTGTGCTCTGTATTTTTCAGCCGCCTCTTTATCAAGTTGAACACGGCGTCTATAATTATCAAAGTCAGCTTGCAGACGAAGCATGCGATTCTCTGTTTCAGAAAGCTTTGCTGTGAGCTCAGCTACTTGTTCTTGTAGACCATTCGATTCAGGGCTCGTCTCTTCTAGAACTTCCTGATCTTCCGTAGCATCAGTATGCTCTTGCTCTGCCATTACTTCTTCTGTTGTATGTTCGTTACGTTCTTCCACCATTTTCACCTCCCTTAAAAATGCGGTTTTATCAATTATGATTTATTGTGCTTTGCGTTTTCGAATACACCTGCAAGCTGCCTTGTAAACAATTGCAGCAAGCTAATCACACGCGCATAATTCATGCGGGTTGGTCCGAGAATTGCGAATGTACCAAGTGTATCCTCACCGATAGAGTACGATGCCGTAATAAGACTACAGTCCTCCATAGCAGATGGGCCATTTTCTCGACCAATCTTTACCTGCAATCCGGCTGTATTACCCAGTAGGTGGTAGAAATCATGCTCCTTATCAATCATATGAAGCAATGAACGCACCTTTTGAATATCATGGAACTCAGGCTGCGATAGGATGTTCGTTTTACCACCAAAATAAATTTTTTGCGATGCACTAAACTGGAACGTACCATCAAGCAATTTGATAACCTGATCATAGTTTTGTACGTGTTGACGCAAGACAGTAATAATTTCTTTAAAAATTTTATTGTGAAGCTCGGAGATTGGTATACCAGTGAGCTTTTCATTTAAAATATTGACCATTCGTTCCAAATCCGCAACTTGAATGTATTCGGGAATCGTAATTGTTCTACTTTGTACGTGCCCGGAGTCGGTTACAATGATAGCCACTGCGGTATCGGCTGCAATTGGAACAATTTGAACGTTCTTCAGCTTATTTTCACTGACCTTAGGACCTAGTACAATCGCTGTGTAACTTGTCAAATCTGATAAAATTTCCGCCGACTGCTGTGCAATTTTCTCCATTTCAATCATGCGCTCCGCGAATACGCCTTTTACTTTTACAATATCTTCTGCAGGTAAGCGCTGCGGAGATAGCAAATGATCAACGTAAAATCGATAACCTTTCTCAGATGGTACGCGACCAGAAGAACTGTGTGTTTTTTCAATATATCCTTGTTCTTCTAAATCAGCCATCTCATTTCGGATGGTGGCAGAACTGAACGTAATTTCATCTTTCTTTGACAATGTGCGTGAACCTACAGGTTGCGCAGAACGGATGAAGTCGTCAATGATAATTTGTAAAATTAAGAGCTGACGTTCTGTAAGCATATATCATCACCTCTGTTAGCACTCTTTTACTTCGAGTGCTAAATCTAATATTAAATTACCAAAACTCCTGTATCATTGTCAACGCTTATGCATACGTAAGCTAAAAATTTAGTTATACATGTAACGTTTATTCCATTAAGAATGTTTGAAATACCTCATTCCCCAATAGCTTACCTGCTCTTGTGAGACGAATTGTATGTTCCGTTTCTTCGAGCAAACCACGCTTCACCTGTTGCTGAATTTGTTTTTGAAACACTTTGTGTACAGACGTACCATATTTTGAAACAAACTTTGTTTTGTGTACCCCTTTTTCCTTACGAAGTCCCAAAAACATTTCCTCTTCCATTTGTTCATCCTTTGTCACATTATGTGAAGAAAGGTATGGTAATCCCGCATCATCTATCGTTTCAAAATATTTTTTCAGCGGTCCCACATTTTGAATACGTGTGCCGTCTACATAGCTGTGCGCCCCGGCTCCAAATCCATAGTAGTACTCATTATTCCAGTAAGTTAAGTTATGTCTGCTTTCATACCCTGGTTTTGAAAAGTTGCTTATTTCATATTGAGAATAGCCATTACGTGACATCGCATCCATTACCATTTCATACATGTTAGCTTCATTCTCTTCTCCAGGCAAAGGTAGCTTTCCGCGACGCATAAGATTATAAAAGACCGTTTTAGGCTCAATAATAAGCGAATACGCGGAGAAATGTTGCACACCAAGCGTAAAAGCTGTTTGCAAGGTATCTTGTAAGTCTTCCAATGTTTGTCCAGGAAGCGAGTAAATTAAATCTACATTCAGATTTGTAAACCCTACTTCTTGCGCCTCTGTAAGAGCCTTTAATACGTCACGCTTTGTATGCACACGACCAATACTTTGAAGTAGCTGGTCATTAAAAGACTGAACACCGAAGCTTAGCCGATTCACGCCTCCGTCAAGCAAAAGCTGTAATTTTTCTTTTGGTAAATCACCCGGATTTGCTTCAAATGTCAGTTCGTAATTTACTGTACGTGGTACTAAATGTTTATTAATTACAGAAAGAAGTTTTTCCGTTTGCGTCATATTTAATGCGGTTGGTGTGCCACCTCCCACAAAAATAGTGTCTAATTGCTGAAATGGCGCAACTTGTAAAGTGTTTACTATTTCTTTTTCTAAATACTCCAAATATAAATCAACAGGCTGTCTATCAATAAAAACCTTGTTAAAGTCACAATAATGACAGATATGCTGACAAAACGGAATATGAATATACGCTGCTCGCATTTGAAGCTTCCTTTCTTCATACGGTTATACCTTAATAAGAACACAAGCAGATAATAAATAAAAAGCCGCGACCGCGGCTTTTTATTTATTATCATCCATACGTAAAACTGCCATGAATGCTTCTTGCGGCACTTCAACAGAGCCAACAGATTTCATACGTTTTTTACCTTCTTTTTGTTTTTCAAGAAGTTTGCGCTTACGAGAAATATCTCCACCATAACATTTTGCCAAAACGTTTTTACGCATTGCTTTAATGGTAGAACGCGCAACAACTTTGTTTCCGATAGCGGCCTGTACAGGCACTTCGAATTGTTGTCTCGGAATAAGCTCCTTCAATTTCTCTACAATTACTTTACCGCGCTCATACGCAGAATCACGATGCACAATAAAGGATAAAGCATCCACGTTCTCACTGTTTAGCAAGATATCCATCTTTACAAGCTTAGACGGCTTATAACCGATTAACTCATAATCAAATGATGCATATCCTTTCGTACTGGATTTTAATTGGTCAAAGAAGTCATATACGATCTCAGACAATGGAATTTCATATGTTAGCGTAACGCGACTTTGGTCTAGGTATTGCATATCAATAAATGTGCCGCGTTTGCCTTGACAGATTTCCATAACAGCACCGACATAATCATTTGGTACCATTACTGTCGCTTTCACATACGGTTCTTCGATGCGATCAATTGTTTGTGGATCTGGCATGTTAGACGGATTATCTACAATAATTTCTTCTCCGTTTGTTAAATACACCTTGTAAATAACACTCGGTGCTGTTGTAATCAAGTCAATTTTAAACTCGCGCTCAATGCGCTCCTGAATGATTTCCATATGAAGAAGCCCCAAAAAACCACAGCGGAAACCAAAACCAAGTGCCTGTGATGTTTCTGCTTCAAACTCCAAGGCAGAGTCGTTCAATTGTAGCTTTTCAAGTGCTTCTCGCAAGTCATTGTAACGTGCTGTATCAATTGGATATAAACCACAGAATACCATTGGGTTTAATTTACGATAACCAGGCAAAGGTGAAGCAGCTGGACGCTTGGCATGTGTAATAGTATCACCTACGCGCGTATCGCCTACGTTTTTAATAGAAGCGGTTAAGAATCCTACATCACCGACTGTCAATTCATCACGCAGGACTGCCTTCGGTGTGAATACTCCAACTTCTGTGACCTCAAACTCTTTCCCTGTCGCCATCATGCGGACTTTATCTCCAACCTTTACTGTACCATTCACAACGCGAATATACGCAATAACACCGCGATATGCGTCGTATAACGAGTCAAAGATAAGAGCTTGTAGTGGTTCTTCTGGGTCTCCCGGCGGGGCAGGTACTTTTTCTACAATTTGCTCTAAAATCTCTTCAATTCCAATTCCCGCTTTCGCAGAAGCCAATACAGCTTCTGATGCATCAAGACCAATAACGTCTTCTACCTCTTGACGCACGCGCTCCGGATCAGCACTTGGCAAATCAATTTTATTAATGACCGGCAAAATTTCCAAGTTATTATCAAGCGCAAGATATACATTCGCTAATGTTTGTGCTTCAATGCCTTGTGCAGCATCCACAACTAAGATTGCACCCTCACAAGCCGCCAAGCTGCGTGACACCTCGTATGTAAAATCGACATGTCCTGGTGTATCAATCAAATGCATTGTATACGTTTCGCCGTCTTTTGCTTTATAATTCAACTGAACCGCATTCAGCTTGATGGTAATTCCACGTTCACGCTCTAAATCCATTGAATCCAGTAACTGATCTTTCATCTCACGCTGCGAAAGCGCACCCGTTTTTTCTAAGATACGATCGGCTAGCGTTGATTTCCCGTGGTCAATATGGGCAATAATAGAAAAATTACGAATTCGAGATTGCCTACTTGCTCTTTCTTCTTTATTCATCTTCTCACTCCTACTGATCTCACACACTAGCCTTGATTATATCAATACGGCAGCGAAGATTCAACGAAAATTGCCAGAAAGCGATCGCATAAAGTATATCTATAGTTATTGGGCATAAAAACAAGAAGGTATAGTGCCACTATGTATCAACAAATCGGACAACTACCTTGTGTAGACCCACGTTGCAAAGATATCACGAATTTTTTGAATCATTCCGTCTGTGACTACGTATGTTAATTGTTCAACTACACTTGTTATCAATTGAGCGCTCCCTGACCATATGTTAAAGGTGTGAACACTCTCTAACTGCCGCTCTTTTTCCTCTATTCTAAATGGCTCAGATTTCCCCGTAACATGGGCAATATCATCATAGCTGTAGGAATACCCCTTCATACGCTTTAATCCGTCTCCAGCAAGATGGATGCACGTCGCCGTAATAACAGAGAGCAATACCAACAGAAGTCCGCATTTTTTTACGAACTCCTCCATTAATGTGTATATGCCCCAACATTATCCTGATCTACCTGGTGATGCAAGGCAGCATTTAATCCCCCAGCTAAAATATTGGCCATATCTTCAATAAACACATCCACTTCTTTAGGTGTGACCATCAAATTATGCCCAAGAGGTGCTAATACTTCATAAATAAGCTTTCTTTTTTCCTCTTCCTCTAATGTCCCGACAATTCCCATAAACATATTACGTTGCTTTTCTCCTGGCATATCATCATCTGTGAATTTTTTCTTTTCTCCAAATGAGAAACCTGCCGGCAGCAAAGATCTTGATGGCTTGTCTCCTTCTTTCATCTCTCGCCCAAAATGCTTTAAAATAAAATCTATTGTGTCGCTTGTAATGGAAACTGCGTCTACTACAGTAGGAACACCAATCGCTATTACTGGAATTCCAAGCGTCTCTTTACTAAGCTCTTTTCTCTTGTTTCCAATTCCTGAGCCTGGATGAATACCTGTATCTGAAATCTGGATTGTTGTATTTACCCGCTCGATAGAGCGTGCTGCTAATGCATCAATAGCAATTAAAAAGTCAGGTTTTGCTTTTTCAATTACCCCATGAATAATATCACTTGTTTCAAGTCCTGTAATCCCCATCACACCAGGACGTAAGGCGCTAACAGAACGAAATCCTTCTTCGACTTGTTCGGGTTGCAATTCAAACAGGTGGCGCGTCACGAGTAAATTTTCTACAACGATAGGCCCTAACGCATCAGGTGTTACATTCCAGTTACCAAGACCTACCACCAAACAGCTTGCTTCTCTTCCTACACCGATTTCCTCTAAAAAATGTGAGAATTCTCTGGCGAATACCTTTTCTACCTTTTGCTGCAGTTCTGTATCTTGTTGGCGTATTCCCTGTATTTCCAGCGTTAAATAATTGCCTGGCTTTTTTCCCATCGCTTCCGTTCCTGTATCTGCAATCGTTACCTTTGTAATTATCACCCCGTCTTCCTCACGCTCTTGTATATCAACGCCTGTCACCACACCAGGAACCTGCTGACGTTCTTGTACCAATTTATGGGCTTCTACCGCTAAATCTGTTCGTACGGAATACTGGCTTAAATCCAGTTCACTCATTATTCATCCTCCTAATCTATATGAAATGTGCTTATATTTCCCTAAAATAAAGGTGCTCATTCTTAGACAAAATATAGTTTGTAAAAATTTCATTGCCGAACTCTATTGCAATTACCTCTTTCGTTTGATAGAATATCTCTTGTTCTATGTAAGTATCGAGTTACTCGATCGCACCAGGGAGGTGAAAGATATGGCAAACATTAAATCTGCTATCAAACGCGCTAGCCTTAGCGAAGAGCGTCGTGCACATAACGCTTCTCTAAAGTCTGACATGCGTACAGCTGTTAAAACTGTAGAAGCTTTACTTAACAATAACGATCTTGAAAATGCAAAAACAGCTTTCGCAACTGCTGCGAAAAAGCTTGACAAAGCTGCAACAAAAGGCTTGATCCACAAAAACGCTGCTGCTCGTAAGAAATCTCGCTTAGCGAAACGTCTTAACGTTACAAACGCGTAATGATGAAACGATCCAACTGGGTCGTTTTTTTTTATGGCTTCGCGCAAATTAATAGTTATCCACTAATTAGGTAGGGAATTTTACATTCCCAAAGGTATGTCACACATTTCATTTAAAAAAACCTCATTATGAACAAGAATTACGCTAACCCCTTTATACAAAAAACAGGTTGAAGCAAAAGCTTCGACCTGCTTATAAAGCATTTAAGTTCATAATAAAAAACTCTAAAACCAGCCGTTTTTCCATTTTCCCTGTTTTCACATCATAATCTGCATCAGCAAGCTTGCTTGTGATAAAGCGCAACTGCTCAAATGAAAATGAATTTGTTTGCTTCATCGCCAACTTAACACGATACGGATGGACACCAATATGAGAAGCAATTTGATTTTGTGCATATCCCTGTTGCTGCAATTCCTTTACTTGATATAATAAACGAAACTGCCCTGCAAGCAATGCCAAAATCTTAATTGGTTCTTCTTGATGTACAAGCAACTCGTCCAATATGCGCATAGCTGCGCCAATATTCCGTTGCACCACTTTTTCCACCAACATGAATACGTTTTGCTCGATTGATTTAGGAACAAGCTCCGCAACCATACTTGCCGTGACATTCCCCCCAATTTCACAATACAAGCAAAGTTTGTCTATTTCCTGCGATAAAACCATAATATTGCTTCCTACTAACTCTAGTAGCTGATCAATAGCTGTTTCTTCCATCGTAATTTGATGTTCAACCACTTTTTCATGAATCCATTTCCGTACATCCGCCAATTGCATAACGTTAGCTTCCATGACTTCTGATTTTGTTTTTAAGAGCTTAGTAATTTTTTTACGCTCGTCCAATTTTTCAAATGGAGCCATAAAAACTAGAATAGTAAAGGGAGATGGCTCTTGTAGATATTCCTCAAGCACCTTCACATTTTGTTCAATTTTCTCTTTTTGTGAAGTTAAAAACAGCGGTGATTTTATAACAATTACTTTACGCTCTCCAAAAAACGGCAATGTCTTCGCATCTTCCACTACATCTTCTAAATAAGAATCTTCTAAATCATATACGACTGCATTCAACTCCCGATCCTGCTCCTCAAGCGCTTCTGTAAGCAGTATTTCCAGCGTCTCATTTATAAAGTACATTTCAGTGCCGTATAGTAAATAAACAGAGGCAAACTCGCCTCTTTTTAACTTCTTATGTATATTGTTCATAAGTAAACTCTCCCGTAAACAGTTATATCTCTATACTACTTGTAGCACGTATCTTTTACAAGCACAGTCAGGACAGGCACCTGTCGTGCCCGCCCCCAATCTATATGAAACGTCAACATGCAAGTCCCGGGATACTTACCTGTTAACGATAAACGCTTCGCGAACGACTTCCTCACCGACATCATATCTCACAGAGAAATTGTAGATTTTTTTCTGACATTACCTTATACTGAAAGTAATGAGTTGGGAGGGGTATATCAATGAATGAGTTCGAAAAAAACGTTCAAAGCACACGTAATGATGCAGTAGATTCAGGGGTTGGTTTCATTGTTTCCTTCGGGTTCTTCACTACTTTATTTGTCATTGCAACAGTAATTCATTTTATTGCTTCCTAAGACTGCCACGCGCAGTCTTATTTTTATCAAATTCTAGTTTTGTAAACACCCGAGATATTCTACGCATTAAAAAGGAGAGAGTTTAGATAATCCCATGTAGGAATCCCAAAGTATAAACAGTAAGAAAACCATTGCACAAGAACCACTTTTCAATACTTACGGACTGACTCAGCATGCACTTCCTACAAGGACTCTACAGCGCTTATTATTCTTTCCTGTTTAAACGATTTATGCCTATATCATGAAGTCTCTTTTTTTATATGTCATCATATGTGATATACCTTTGAAAGGTTCCCCCTTCAGCTGTAAATGTAAAAATAATTGCGCCATGCTGATCTGTACGCCATATAGAAGTTTTGTTTGCTGTTAAACGTTGTAATACTTCTGGATGAGGATGTCCGTATCGATTTTGTACACCGGCTGAAATGATAGCAATTGCAGGTTGTACTGCACGGATGAACTTGTCGGTTGTAGATGTCTTACTGCCATGATGCCCGACTTTTAAGACGTCTGCTGGAATAGAACCATAACGTTTCACCAAATGCTCTTCTCCATCCGCTTCTAAATCTCCAGTGAACAACCACCGTTTGCCTCCCATTTCCGTATACAAGACGATGGAAGAATCATTCTCATTTCTCGCCTCGTTTGCTGGTGCTAAAACAGTAAATCGATATGCTCCACTCTTCCACGTGTCTCCCGTTGTCACAGTCCGCACAGTACTACCTGTTTTTAGCGCCAGTCGCTTGCTTTCTTCCTCCAGTTCACTATACAGCATCTTTTTCCCCACTATCACTTCTTTTATCGATACCGCTTTTAAGATATCCTTGGCGGCGCCAATATGATCTTGATCTCCGTGTGTTAGAATGAGCTTATCAATGCGGCGAATGCCCTGACTTCTTAAATACGGCAAGAGCACATCCGTTCCTACAGAGTACTCTCGTTTCCGAATCTGCCACGACTCTTTTGGCAATGAAATATTTCCCCCAGTGTCAATTACATAGGTTGCTTTCGAATACGGCAACTGAATAATAATACAATCCCCTTGTCCCACATCTAGAAATGTAACGGTACCATGCACACGAAAAAATGGTGACACATAATGAAAACCACATAATAAAACTAGCATAAAAATACAATGTACTAGCCATTTACGCCATACCCTTCCCTCCCAAGCAATAAAGATTGCAATTATACAAACCACATACAAAACTGTTACATACCTTGGTGACGCACCAAATGTGAGTTGACGAAACGGCAACTTTTCACACACAGATAGCAACGAATTGGATATATCTAGGAGGTAGTTAAGGAACTGCGCCATTAGCTGTGCTAGAGAAGGGAGTACTACAGATAAAGAAAGGGTGATAAGACAAAGAGGTAAAATGATGAAGGAAAGGTATGGGACATATACGAGATTTAAAACAAGGCTATACGGGGAGATTTGTCCAAAATAATGCAAAGTCACAGGAATAGCAGCCAGTTGGGCTACAATGCTCATGTTAAGATACATTTGCCACCATCCGCCCCTAAGCATAGTTTTGGAGGACAGAAGTAAAACAGCAGTTGAAAATACAGAATACTGAAACCCAATATCATATAATACATAAGGGTTGTGGAGTAACATGAGTAGAACCGCAATCGATAAGATGTCTAAGCCGGACATACGAAGCGTGAATAGTGATGCTAATAGTGCACATATTCCCATCAAAGAAGCGCGAATAACTGATGGCGAGGCCCCTGCTAAAAACATATACAATGGCACAATTACAACGAATACAGCAGCTGTCATCTCCTTTGTTACACCCAGACGCAATAATATATACCCTCCTATACCAATTAATAAGCTGATATGGGAACCTGATATCGCTAAAAGGTGCACAAGGCCCAACTCTTGGTACGCACGCTCTGTCTCCTCTTCTAGCCCGTAACGATCACCGTATACAAGGGCATTTGTAAAGGCTGCAGCTTGTTCAGGAAGATGAGCATTCACATAGGTTATAGCTGTTTTCCTTATAGAGAATAAACGATGAGTAAACGATGGGTTGGATGTACAAGAAGAAATTGTGGAGGCACGAAATAAATAATGGATTTGTTGTTTTCTTAAATACTCCCGATAGTCAAATAGACCTGGATTACGAGAAGGTGAAGGAATTTCACTTGTACCTGTAAAAAAGCATGTTAGTCCAGGCATTTGCTTCTTCCACTCCTGTTGTTCCTTATAAGTTTTTAACTTATAAACGAGCCGAAAAGACGCATTGTCAGCCGTAGCTATAAAAGAGAGTCGATCACCGTCTACAAGAGGGGGAGTTTCAATGGCACCATAAAACGAAGAAAGAGGAACAGAAGGCGTATTTTTCTTTTCTATATATTGCATATACATAACAGCAATTAGGAAACCGCTTATACTTATAACAAAGCTACGCATAGGAAGCATATAAAACAAATATAGTGTATACAACGCAATTACAAGCAGCATATACCAGACAAACTGGGACGACACCGTTACAATTCCTACTGCAACGGATATTAAAATATATATCCATTGACCTTGCAAGCTCATTCACCCCTTTATCATAATAGCAAAACGGAAAAACTGACAAAAAATTAAAATGCAGTATGTCAGTTTTTCCGTTGAAATCCTTTATTCTTTTTCTGTAATCGTATAATGCAATGGCACATGCTTTACATTCACACCGGCCTGTTTGAAGAGTTCCAGTGCATATGGATGATTTTTATAGTCCGTTGCATAATATATCGCTACAATACCACTTTGAATGATTGCTTTACAGCACTGCAGGCAAGGAAAATGGGTGACATATAGCTCCGCCCCTTCCGTTTTCGCCCCAAATTTAGCACATTGTAACAGAGCATTCATTTCCGCGTGCACAGTACGTACACAATGATTGTCAATAACATAACATCCTTCATCAATACAATGTACACCACCGGCAATCGATCCGTTATATCCGCCAGCAATAATTCGTTTATCTCTTACAATTGTTGCACCAACCGCTAACCTTGTACAAGTACTACGCAGTGATAGTAAATAACTTTGTGTCATAAAATATTGATCCCAAGAAATACGTTCCATCGCTCTCACCTTTTTTGTTTACAGTGTACCATTCGTTTTAGGGAACGACAATTTGTTCTTTTATATTTGTTAGCGACTTTTCACCAATTCCGTCCACTTCAAGCAAATCTTCTATCGTTTGAAAGGGTCCATGTTCTTCTCGATATCTTATAATACTTTCCGCCTTTTTGGGGCCGATTCCCGGAATTTTTTCAATTTCTTCTTTCGATGCTATGTTTATAGCAATTTTGTTAGTCTGAGGAGCAACAGGAACTGCTCCTGGATCTGTTTTATTTGGTACATATAACAACATCTGATCATGTATAAACTGCGCTAAATTGATTTTAGAAGAATCTCCTTCTGGCAGCAATCCTCCTGCCTTGGCAATCGCGTCTTTTACACGAGTTCCTTTAGAAAATTCATATACCCCCTCTCGTGCGACAGCTCCCTTAATATCTACGAACAAAACAGTTTGTTCCGCCTCTTTCATCTGTTCCTGTGGCGTGCTTATAGGTACACTTTCATCTTTCTTTTGATGTACACCCAAAAAAAACAGGCACAATATGACACACACTACAACACCTAGCACTAACCATTTTTTATAGACTTCTATCATAAGTACTCCTTTCCGACATGTAAGCCAAAATCATAAAATACATAAATACTTCATATTGTTTAGGAGAAAGCATTGCAAGGGAGGGACGGGACATTGAACATAGGTATCATCGGAACGGGAAATATGGGACGAATTCTCATTGATTCGTTTATTGAAGCACAGGCAGTCGATCCCGCAAATATAACGATTATTAATCGCACATTAACAAAGGCACATCATATTAAACAAAAGTATCCTTCCGTTCATATAGCAAGCTCTATACAAGAAGTGATTGCACGCTCTGACCTAGTCTTGATCAGTGTTAAGCCACATGAGATATACCCGATTCTACAAGAGAACAAAGCTGCTTTTACATCAGAGCAATGCTTGCTTTCTATCACCAGTCCAATCAGCACAACACTTCTTGCTTCTGTTGTACCATGTGGCGTAGCACGCATTATCCCCAGTATTACAAATCGCGCGTTATCGGGCATTTCACTGTGTACATTCGCTTGCACAAAAGAATGGGAAGAGAAGCTACTTCTCTTATTTCAACATATCTCACACACTGTTCATATTGAAGAAAATGTTACAAGGGTCGCTTCTGATATCGTAAGCTGTGGTCCTGCCTTTTTTAGCTACTTATTGCGCCGTTTTATTGATGCTGCAGTTGCAGAAACGCTAATTACGGAGGAACAAGCAACAGAACTAGCTAGCGGTATGCTAATCGGAATGGGAAAATTAATTGAAAAGCAAGTCTTTACCCTTGATACACTACAGGAAAAGGTTTGTGTTAAAGGCGGTATTACAGGTGAAGGCATTGCGGTGATGGAGGCAGAGCTCGGAGACATGTTTGCACACGTATTTCAAAAAACACACAGTAAGTATTACGAGGATATCGAAATCATTCATAAACAGTTTAAAACCTACTAGAAGATACAATTCGACACAATTCTTGTTTCTCCTTCCATACAACAAAAAAACCGCGATGAAATCATCGCGGTTTTTTTTGCGCAGTAAAAAAGATACGTTCTGTTGTATCTGTCAGTTCTTCCGTAAAGTCACCTTCCACACACAATACAGTAAAACCAGCTTCTTCAAGCCAAGATGCAATATGGTCCGTTTCATACCCTCGCTGCACATGAAGTTCATCAAAGCGCTGATAATATTCACCGTCTTGCACAAAAAATGTCATTTCATGCTCAACACTGTCTGGCTCTTCACCAGGAAAGCAATTCCAAATTAAAGCGACTTTTTCCTCATTAATTGTATACGTTTCATTCATAAATACTTGATGTATTTTATAAAGTGAGTGTACATCAAATAAAAACAAGCCGCCGGGCTTTACATGCTCATATACCTTTTTAAACGTCTGTTTTATACCATCTTCTGATGTTACATAATTGAGAGAATCACAAAAAATCGTGACACAATCAAATTCCCTGCCAAGTGACAGCTCCCTCATATCCTGTTGATAAAATGCAGCATCATAGCCTGCAGACAGCACCTTTTCATGAGCAACAGATAGCATATCATCTGATAAGTCTACCACAGTTACATCATACCCTTTTTGCATAAGGGGCAGGGCAACACTTCCAGTTCCACATGCAACATCTAATAAGGAAGGAGCAGTCAAGTGATATTCGCTCATTTTTCTCTCAACAAACGACACCCATTTCTCATATGGAACATCGCTCATGAGTTCATCATAAAGCAACGCGAATTGTTGATAACTCATTAACGCAACGCCACCTCGATGTCTTCACGCGGTGCATCGCCCCACAGTCTTTCCAAATTATAATAATCACGATCATCACGATGGAAAATGTGAGCTACAACATCTCCCATATCTACAAGTACCCATTGTGCTTCTTCCATGCCCTCAATACGCTTTACATCAAATCCGTGCTCATGCGCTTTTTCCTTCATTTCACGAGCAATGGCTTGTACTTGTTTATCAGAATTACCGTGGCAAATAATAAAATAATCTGCAATCGTAGAAATGCCTTGCATATTTAATGCCACAATATCCTCTGCTTTTTTATCGTCAGCAGCCTTTACTGCTACGTGTAATAGTTCTAATTCTTTCATTCAGTCTATTCCTCCTTGAGTAGTGCGTTATACGTATGAAATGTAAGTGGATATACACGCTGATTCTTTTGTAGCAGATACGTAATTGTGTTTTTCAACGCCTGTAGCAATGCGGCATCCAAATCTTGCTCCGCTAATTCTCTTACTTGCTCAACACCAGGGAATTGCCGGCCCGGCTCAATATAATCAGCTACCCATACTACTTTATCTAACAATGTCATCTCTGTATGTCCACTTGTATGATACGCAATCGCTTGTAAAATGTCTTTGTCATAGATACCTACCTCCTCTTGAACAAGGTAAGCTCCCACCGGTGCATGCCAAAGCTCCTTATTATAATCAAGCAAGTCCTTTGGCATGCTTTCTCTTCCAATAATTTCTTGCATCTCACGAATAGGTCGGCATTTTGCGTAATCATGAAAAATGGCGGCTAGTTCTGCTTTTTTTTCATCTGCTCCAAACCGACGAGCCAGTTGTATAGCGGTTTCCATAACTCCTATCGTATGAACATAACGCTTATCATGAAGTTGTTTTCGAACAATTTCCAGCGCTTCCTTTTGTTCCATACAACTCATTCCTTTCAATATAGTTGCGTACGTCTTCCGGCAACAAGTACGCTGTTGTCTCACCCTTCGCAAAACGCTCTCGCAAAAGAGAAGAAGACACTGCAAACTCTGGAATCTCTAGACGAATGAGCGGATATGGAGACGATAGCGAATAACCCGGTCTCGTTACTCCTACGAATGTAATGAGTTTTAATAATTCGTCTATACGGTACCATTTCGGGAGATATTCTACCATATCCCCACCGATTATAAAATAAAACTCGCGTTCCGGATACTTACCGCACAGCCTTTTTATTGTATCATACGTATAAGAAGGTCCATTTCCATGTAATTCCTCTTTACAGATGGCTGTATTGGTAACTCCGTTCAACGCCAACTCTAGCATAGTTACCCGGTGCGCTTCACTGGCAATTTTTCTGTCCTGCTTATGGGGAGGAACTCGATTGGGCATAAACCAGACTTCCTCCAGCTCTAAAGCATGCCTTACTTCATTTGCAATGAGAAGGTGTCCGTTGTGCGGGGGATCAAATGTACCGCCGATGATTCCTATTTTCTTCATGGTAAAACGATTTGTTTGTTCTCTCTGGATTCTTTGTATAATACAATTGTGCTGCCAATTACTTGTACTAACTCCGCTCCAGCGCCTTCAGAAAGCGCCTCTGCTACTTCATGACGATCCTCATCACAATTTTGAAGCACGCTCACCTTAATTAATTCCCTCACTTCTAACGCTTCTTGAATTTGTTTTATCATATTTTCATTTACGCCGCCTTTTCCTACTTGAAAAATAGGAGAAAGATGATGTGCCTGCGCACGTAAATAACGCTTTTGTTTTCCTGTTAACATATGTCAACCTCCGAGTTTTTGAATTACAAGCTTTTTCATTCGATTAACATCCGGCCATATACCTGTCCATAATTCAAATGCCAACGCCCCTTGATACACAAACATATCTATTCCGTTTTGCACAATTGCTCCGGCTCGCTTGGCATCTTGAAGAAGTTTCGTTTCAAACGGGTTGTAAATAATATCTGAAACAACTGCATGTTGTTTTACAGACTGTACAAAAACAGGTGTTTCATTCACCTGCGGGTACATCCCCACTGTTGTCGTATTAATAATGATATCATATGCTTCAAGATTCACTTTCTGCGGTGTAAATACACGCGAACTCAGCTTTCCAGAAGCTACTATAGCTTGCGCTCGTGCAGTCGTACGATTTGCTATATCTACATATTTAGCCCCAACTGAAGCTAATGAAAAGTAAATCGCTTTACATGCACCGCCCGCACCAATCAACAAAATCCGTTTATCGGTAACAGCACCACTCAGTTCTTGTAGTGCACGAACATAACCAATACCATCGGTGTTATAGCCGATAAGTCTGTTTCCCCTGCGCACAACTGTATTAACAGCTCCGATACGCTTCGCTAAATCGTCTATTTCGTCCAAATGTCCCATAATGGTTTCTTTGTGTGGTGTTGTAACATTAAAACCATCAATTTGTTTTACACGCAATTTCTGAATCGCATCTGCAAGCTCTGCTTCTTTAATATGAAACGCTTCATAATGCGCATCTATGTCTTGATGTAAAAACGCATCGTTGTGCATGGCGGGCGATAAAGAATGCCCGATCGGATCTCCAATTACACCATATAAACGTCTCATAGCGCTCCCCTTAAATAAGTGATTTTCGTAAAGATGCACTGACACCTTTCGGTACATGAACCGCCACTTTAGCACCGGCTTCATTTACAGTAATCCAACCGAGACCTGATATAACAATATCCGTTTTCGGTTCGCGAATCATGAACTCATGACGAATCAATTCCGGAAAGTTAGCAAGCTCCTCAGGTGAAGGCGGACTCAGTAACTCGCCAGCATGTTCACGATACAATTCATCCGCTTTTTCAAGCTTTGTACGATGAATGTTCACTTGATTAGATACGTAACATACAAACGGACGACGGCCGCCTTTGATATAGTCAAAACGAGCCATTCCTCCAAAGAATAAAGTTTGCTCTTCATTCAATTGAAACGTTTTCGCTTTGACTTCCTTCGTCGGAGTAATTATCTTCAAGCTGTGTTTGCCCACAAAATGCGCCATCTGATGATGATTAATAATTCCTGGTGTATCATACATAGAAGATGTCTGATCAAGGGGAATGTCAATTAAGTCGAGCGTAGTTCCAGGAAAATGTGATGTCGTAATTACATTGTTCGTTTCTTCGCTAAATTCTTTAATCATGCGATTGATAAATGTTGATTTTCCTACATTAGTACAGCCAACCACATACACATCTTTACCTTCACGATGCTCATCAATTGCTTGCGCTAATTCACGAATGCCGTGACCCTTAGCAGAGCTGATTAAGAATACATCTGCAGGCTTTAGCCCCAGTTGTTTGGCGCTATACTTCATCCAATGAATCATTTTCTCTGGACGCACAGATTTAGGAATTAGATCAGATTTGTTTCCTACTAGCAACACTTTATTGTTACCAATAAAACGGTGCAATCCTGGAAGCCAGCTTCCATTAAAGTCGAAGATATCTACGATTTTAACCACAAGAGCATCCGTTTGTCCGATACCATTTAAAATACGTAAAAAATCATCATCAGTTAGCTCCACATCTTGAATTTCATTGTAGTGCTTTAAACGAAAACAACGCTGACATATTACTTCTTCTTTCTCAAGTGCAGACGGTGGTGCATAGCCAAGTTTATTTGGATCCTCTGTTTGAATCGTCACACCACATCCTACACATTTCACTGCTTCTATCAAAATCTTATTCCTCCCATTGAATCAAGCCCTGTCGTTTTAGGTTACTCATGATTCTTCTTTCAATTTTACGATTAAAACGTGTTACAAAACCGTCAGACTGGGCAACAGGCACAACCAAAATGGTATGCAACCCCATCCGATTTCCTCCGAGTACATCTGTAAGCAATTGATCGCCTACCACCACCACTTCTTCCGGCTTCAGTTCCATTGCTTTTAATGCCCTGCGAAAAGCTTTTCCCATCGGTTTTCTTGCTTTATAGATAAATGGAATCTGCAGTGGGTCCGAAAAGAAGCGTACTCGTTTTTCATTATTATTAGATACGATTGTGACCTTAATGCCCGCATCTTGCATTTCTTTAAACCATTGAATTAATTGCGGCGTTGCGCTTGGTCGGTCCCATTCAATCAGAGTATTATCAAGATCGGTAATAATTCCTTTCACACCTCGCTCTTTTAGAGCTGCTGGTGTGATATGATAAACATTTTTAACATACTCACTTGGTAAAAACAGTTTTAACATGGTTACACCTCTTATTTATAACAGTTATTCATAAAAATGTTTCGACAGCATTTTTCGCAACTTGTGCTGTGGATAACCTTTTACACATTTTCCACACAGAAATATTAAGCGAATTTCAAATTTACACACAACTATCACACAGGTTATCCACTGAGACATGTGGACAAACAAGCGTTTGTATTGGTGGGTAAGATTTGGTACATTATACCCAAGCAGACCCATTCTGCTTACCTACTAATCGGAGGTGTGAAAATGATGCAAAGATTATCTGATAAATTACTTACTGAATCTTATTATAAAGCAAAAGAGCTGAAATTAAATCCTGAGTTCATTTTACTGATTCAACAAGAAATGATTCGTCGCTCTTTACAGGACAAGCCTAAGCAACCTGTACAGCAAGCGTAAAAAGAGCCCTCCCTAAAATCAGACGGCTCTTTCCCCTTACCATCAAATCATTTTCTCACTAATTATAGCATACGTCCTAAACGCTCGCCCACTCGAATACCTTTGCCTTTGTCCAGATGATCCAGCACAACAGTATTCTTTTCAAATAATAAAACAACAGTGGACCCAAATGTAAAGTAGGCCATTTCTTCACCTTTCTCAACAGCATCTCGTTCGTGAAGAAGTTCAATGCTATTTACAAACATGGCACCTACTTTTACCATAGCAATGCGACTGCTTTCTGTTACAAGCTCTGTGACCGAACGATAATTTTTAGAAAGCGGTTCTTTACCGTAGCGTAAGCCAAGCTGATTTACCGGATATGATTTCCGTCCTAACACAAACCGCTCTCGTACTGTTCCCGATACAGGACTATGGATACGATGATAGTGACTCGGACTTAAATATAACACCATATATGTACCGCCGCCATAAGTTTCCGCTCTTTCATTCGTACCAAGCATATCTACAATGGAATACGTCTTACCTTTGATTACAAACTGCTTTTCATCTGTAATGGCGCCGTAGTCTTCTAGCATACCGTCTACAGGACTTACTACACTATCCGGTGCGGTGTCAATGGTGCGTCGCCCAGGCTGCAAACGCCTTGTAAACAATTCATGCAGCGTTTTATATTCTCGTAACTCGCGCTCCATTTCATCCTGTTGAATTCGAAACACACGTGCGTACGAAGGAATGAGAAATGCACTCAGGCGCGATTGTGTAAACTTGCGCAACAGGTAAGATGTAAAGCGGCCGTTCGTTAATTCAATAAATAAGCGATAAAATGTGCGTCGCAATCTGTAAATCCTCCTAAAGGTATTTTATAAATACAATTAAACGTTATTATATGCCAAATTTTATATAGAATCTACTGCAAGTCCGTCATTTTCTCTCTCATGCAAATAAAAAATCCTAACAATAACGTTAGGATTTGCTGTTTTTCTTGTCTTTTTCTGCTCTTACAAATTCATGAAACATCTTCATAAGTGCTCGTTTTTCAATACGAGATACGTAGCTCCGCGAAATACCAAGTTCCTTTGCAATCTCACGTTGTGTTTTTTCCTTCTCTAATCCCAATCCAAAGCGATTTACAATCACCTCTTTTTCTCGGTCATCCAAAATATCAATATACTCTCTAATCTTTTCTAGTTCCATACTAAGTTGAATTGTATCAATGACATCCTCTGATTCCGATTTTAAGATATCAATTAATGATATTTCATTCCCTTCCTTATCTTGCCCGATTGGATCATGCAAGGATATATCCTTTTTCGTTTTTTTGAGCGCACGGAGATGCATAAGAATCTCATTTTCAATACACCTTGCTGCGTACGTTGCGAGCTTCGTTCCCTTTCCTTGGGAGTAGCTTTCAATTGCCTTAATTAGCCCAATTGTTCCAATTGAGATAAGGTCTTCAGCGTCTTCACCAGTGTTTTCAAATTTCTTAACAATATGAGCCACAAGGCGCAAGTTATGTTCGATTAAAATATTACGCGCCTCCGCATCTCCCTGCTCCATCAATTCTAAATATTTTCTTTCATCATCCGGTGACAGCGGCTGCGGGAATGCGTTGTTTTTTACGTAGGAAACAAACAAGATTAATTCCCGAACTAAGTATCCAATTGCAGCCAATATACTCACTTCTTCACCCCCGTCAAAATCGTGTTCGTTACTAAATGTATGCAGTTGCAGGAATGTCCTTGTTTGTACCAAATGCGGAAATAAATATATAGCGGTTTATGAGCAGATTAGTTGCGCTAGCGGTGAAGGGGTATGACACATGAACGGCAAGTAACATCGTATGACGAAGCAATAAAAAATAAGAATTTTAACCATTCACGTATTTTTTACATCATACTCCTTAAATGTATTTAGGCGGAGATACCAACTCCTTTTTTCATATAAGTCTTCATCATAAATTACACCCATGAGACATCTTATTTTTCTTGCGATAAATAAAATATCTGAATTTACTCAAATATAGTATAGTTAAGTAGAGTAAGAATTCTATTTCTGTATTAAAGGAGTGACAATGGATGGGAGCTTGGGGAACCGGCATATTTGATAATGATACAACTTGTGATGTGAGAGATGATTTTTTCGAATTCTTAGAAGAAGGATTATCAGTTCAAGAAGCAACACAGCAAGTATTAGATACGCATTTAGAGGAGTTTGAAGAAGAAGACCTAGAAGTAATTTCCTGGGTATACACCGGACTCGCAGCTGCGCAACTAGAAAAAAATGTGCTGCAAGAAGAAATTCGCGTAAAAGCCATCGACTTAATTAATCAAGGCGCAGACTTAGAACTTTGGGCTGAAAGTGGAGAAGATGAAGACTATGAAGAACGAAAAAAGGTTCTGAGTGAACTAAGATCAAAGCTTGAAGCGACTAATACATAAACCAAAAACGTGGTGGACTATCCCCACGTTTTTTCATATTTTAAATCGAATTCGTTTCTTTGAACGACCTTGCCATTTCTAATGATTCTTTATTCTTTGGCTGTGTTAAAGCCCAATGTTGATTATTTGTACTTGTTGATGGGAGTGAAGGGGTGAGACTCCTACGGGAAAAGCGAGTCAAGGGGAGACCTCGCAGGCGCATAGCGCTGAGGAGGTTCCCTGACCGCCCGCGGAAAGCGCACCCTGTAACAGAAATCAACAACGAACTTTAACACAGCCTATTCTTTAAGAACATTTCTAAAGAAACAACGCTAATCTTTAGATTTGTTACCTGTTCAAGGACATATATACCCTTTTCTTTTCAGTTACAATGTATTCAGGTCGAATAGAACTATTTGTAGCCCTTTCCATCTTAATAAGAGTATGCGCAAGAACATCCATATTGCTTTCTATGTACAAAAGGGTTCCTCAACTAGCATATACAGTTCGTTTTAGGAAAAACTACTCATATACATAAATACCACGCTACATAATAAAGGAGGATTGTTTCTTTTTCCGAAAAACAGATTCATCTTACCTAATCTGAAATCGCTGTTCTAAGGTATATTTGTGCGTGCGCCCTATATTATGTTACCTATGGAAACTGATTACATTGATAGCAAAAATATTTAAGCGGTAGCAACCCTTTTTCCAAACCGAGACCGCTTAATGCCATTGAGATTTCACACCTTTACATGAACATCCCAACCAATTCCATCGGCGCAAAACTGGCAACCAGCCTCGCTCAAACATCACAAACCCTAAGGGTACAAGAGTATATGTTACAAGGCAAGGAACTGAGCAACAAACATGTGAAAATATTTTCATCAGCTCTCGTTGATAACGATACGATTGTTCCAGGTTCACCAGATGTATGCATTACTCATTCAACTACATCCATTTTTTCAGATAAATTAATGATGTTTCATATGTCATTTCTCGGTGCCGCTGGAATAGGAAACTATGGAACAGCCGCGGCTGCTAGTCAAAGAAGCGATCTTGTTTTAAGTTACGAAAGACTCTCTCTCGAAATCGCCAAGTATGCAAAAGACGACGCTTATCTTATGATTCAAAATAATTGGCTAGAGCAGCCTCCGGGAACAAAGGATAAAGACAAGTTGGCAAAAGAAAAGGAATAGAAAAAAAAAATCGTCTGTTTTTTATACAGCAGTGTTCTTTTCTTTTTTAGGAAATACACTGTAGCTAAAACTCCATACAAAGTCTATGGCTAAGAGTAATCCCCATAATTGCATAACTTGGTATAATGCCTCTGTCCTCTCTTGATTTCCTACCAACACAATCATGCTCACTAATAAGATGTTTCCAATCGCCCAGCCGATCAGATGCCTATACCATCCCTTTCGTTCTCTTGCCGCATGCGCTCGCCCATACTTAGGTTGCCGGGTCGGAAGCGCTCCATCTGCAAATTGATATGCAAATCGTTCATCCGCCCACCTAATTAACACCTGACCAAACGCCATTGTCATGCCTATATAGTAAGCTGCCGCACCATGAAAAAAGGTTGCCGATTTACCACCTTTTAAATCTATTACCGTTAAAGTAAGCAAAACTAAATCAATAACTGGAGTACACCACAAAAGTAAGGCTCCTATTTTCTTTTGCCCTAATATATATCTAAAGCATAGTCCCAAAACAACAAACACCCAAAATCCAATTTCACAAGCTATAATAAGCCAGAGTATGTTAACCACTCCTTTTTTAATACAATTGTATTAAAAACAATGTAACACATTTGTATTAAAAAAGGCAACAGTGGTATAATAAAAACATGCCAAAAATCGTAGATCACCATAAACAAAAACAAAAGCTAGCCGAGGCCGCCTGGCGACTTATTAGACGCGATGGTATTGAAAGTGTAACTGTACGAAAAGTGGCCGAAGAAGCAGGTATTTCACCGGGTTCCATGCGATACTATTTTTCAAGTCAATCTGAATTATTTCAGTTTTCTATGAGGCTCGTCAGTGATCGTGTATATGACAGAGTTGCCGCTATTCGCTTTACAGGTAACCCATTTGAAGATGCACAAACGTTATTATTCGAACTATTACCGCTCGATGATGAGCGCCGTGCGGAAATGGAGGTGTGGACTGTTTTTCATCTCAAAGCGCTCACAGATAAAGGCATGCAGCCACTTGCTTCACAGGTATATGACGAGACGAAGCGTGCAGTTAGGATGATTATTGATGCATTAGTGGAAAATGGATTTATTAAACGTTCTATTGACAGAAACGTAGAAAGTACAATGCTATTTGCACTCATCGACGGGCTAGCTTTACACCGCATTATGCAGCCTGATAAGCTGTCTCCCGATATGATGAAAAACATTGTACTACAGCACCTACATGCGTTATGCAAATAAGAGCTTGCACACTCGGTGCAAGCTCTTATTTTATGATTGACTGTTAAAGTCTCATGTTAATACGTAGCAATTTCTTACTTAGATGAACACGAAGATGCCAATCGAACAAAAACTCGAATTGAACAATTAGGGCAGCGTTGGCGAACAACCTAGTGGATAAAGGCATTCGCGTAAACGCCGTAGCCCCCGGACGCGTATGGACTCCATTGATTCCATCGAGCTTTTCGACTGATCAAGTGGCAATTGTCACAAACCCAATGCAAAGGCACGGACAACCATTTGAACTTGCTCCCACATACGTTTATCTTGCATCAGACGACTCTCGGTACGTAACGGGGCAAACACTGCATGTGAACGGCGGGGAATGGACTTCCTCCTAGGTGGCTGCGTATAGCCATCTTTTTTGTTGTATGCAACAAGCTTTTCTTTTCTCACCAAGATATAATAAAAGAAAGTTTATATGGAGAGAGTGAAAAGATATGAAGCCCTATCGTGAATATGTAGCGTTTGACTTAGAAACAACAGGTTTTCATCCTGCTAGAGGTGCAGAAATCATTGAGATTGCCGCAGTAAAGGTATTATCAGGTGAACCTGTATCTTTGTTCCAGACCTTTGTAAAACCGAACTCCTACATACCAAGACACATTACAAACTTAACAGGCATTACACAAGCGCATGTCGCAAATGCACCCTCTGTACAAGAAGCATTACAAGCATTTTATAGCTTTGTAGAAACGAGTCCACTTATTGCGCACAATTTATCCTTTGACCTTACGTTCTTAAAACACTACACAGAAGGAGAATGGAATATTCCTGCTGTTGATACACTTGCCATCGCTAGAAAAAGGCTGGCACGCGCGAAACAGGAATATAAAATTGCTTCATTCAAGCTAGGAGACGTTGCTTCTTATTTTGGACATACGATTTCAAATGCCCACCGTGCTCAAGACGATGCGCTTGCGGTACATGCTATCTATGAAGCGCTTCATCGTATTGAAGCAAAATAAAATGTATTCACTCTTCCCTTCCGCTCTGAAAGTTCGTATAGTAAACAGGTACGAGTAAGAAGAGGTGACATCATGACAGAACAACTCATAACAGCTACAAAACAAAAACGATTGACCTTTTATAAAGGTATTACAATTACACTTGCCCTGGCAATCATGGCAAAATTTGCGGCGCAGCTACCTTTATTGCATATTGTAGGACAACTTGTCATTGCTATGATACTCGGCATGCTTTGGAGAAGTGCAGGGGGCACACCAAACGTAGGAACAGCTTTTTCCAGCAAGGTATTGCTTCGGTTTGGCATTATTCTCCTTGGCATGCGCCTCGATTTTCAAGACATTGTACAAGCTGGACCTAAAGTATTCCTAATTGCTGTGATTCATATCGTATTTACAATCGCAATGATATACGCGCTCACTAAATGGCTAGGCGGCGATGAAAAAATTGGCATACTAACAGCTTGCGGCACAGCAATTTGTGGCGCGGCAGCGATAGCTGCCATTGCGCCGCAAGTGAAAGCGTCTGAGGAAGAAACAACTTTAGGCATTGCCACAGTCGCTGTGCTCGGAACAATTTTTACAATTGCATACACGTTGCTGTATCCTATCTTATCCTTGTCTGCCAATGCGTACGGTGTGTTGGCGGGCGGCACGCTTCATGAAATTGCACACGTTGTAGCAGCAGCCGCTCCGGGTGGAAGCGTAGCCCTAGATACAGCTATTATTGTCAAGCTGACGCGCGTGGCATTATTAATACCTGTAGCGCTTCTTATCGGTATATGGTGGACAAGACGCGATTCTGTCACCAACGACGCTAAGCATTCCGTTCCTATTCCTTGGTTTATTTTCGGATTTCTTGCGATGAGCGGGGTTAACTCACTGCATATAATCCCGAAAGGAATTGTAGATCTGCTTATAACATGCGCTTATCTTCTTATGGCGATGGCGATGGCCGGCATGGGAATAAGTGTAAATATAAAGGCTTTTCAGCAAAAAGGGAGCAAGGTGTTTTTAGCCACTTTAATAGGATCCTTACTGTTATCAATGCTAGGCTTTACCTTACTACATGTGCTATAACAAGACACTCTGAAAAACCTTACGCATTTTGCGTAAGGTTTTCGTGTATTTATAGTTCGTTTCGTAATAAATCCTCGTATGTCTCTCTTCTAATCACTTGCCTTACTTTACCACCGCTGATAAACACAACTGCTGGGCGCGGCATTTTATTATAGTTATTTGACATCGCATACGTGTAAGCACCTGTACATGAAACTGCCAAAATATCACCGCTTCTTACTTTAGGAAGCAAGATATCCCAAACTAGCATATCTCCAGATTCACAGCACTTGCCCGCAACGGAAACCAATTCCTTTTGCTCGTCATTCCGATTGGCAATCATCGCTTCATGCCGTGCTTTATACAGAGCGGGCCGAATATTGTCACTTATGCCTCCATCCACCGAAATATATTTGCGAACACCTGGAATTTCTTTGATGGCACCAATTGTATAAAGTGTCGTACCCGCTTCTCCTACAATACTGCGCCCCGGCTCAATCCAAATAGCAGGTAGATCCTTTTCCTTGTAAAAAGCTTTCTCAACTTCTTTTATCATCGCTTCAATATATTCTTTTATTGGCAAAGGTCCATCATCTTCGTTATAGCGAATGCCGAACCCTCCCCCTAAATTTAGCACATGCATGCGATGACCTTCTTCCTGTACACGTTTAAAAAAGCATGTCATAACCTCTACTGCTTTTACAAATCCCACTGTTTCAAAAATTTGCGAACCTATGTGGCAATGAACCCCAATCAAATTATAAAAAGGCTGCTTTGCAGCAATACGAGCTGCTTGCATAGCTTGCCCGTTCTTTACACTAAACCCGAACTTAGAATCGTCCTGTCCTGTCGTTATATATGCATGTGTACTTGCCTCTATTCCCGGTGTGATACGCAGTAAAATATCAACCTTTTGCCGGCGCTGTTCAGCTAATGTATGCAACAGCTCCAGTTCCCAAAAATTGTCCACCACAAAGCAGCCAATATGCGCTTCTAACCCCATCTGCATTTCTTGAACTGTCTTATTATTGCCATGGAAATGGATACGCTCAGCAGGAAAACCGGCTTGCAGTGCGGTATATAATTCTCCTCCTGATACAACATCCAGTGCAAATCCTTCTTCTTCAATCAGCTTCACCAGTTGCTTACAAAGAAAGGCCTTACTCGCATATGAAACCTTATACGAAAAACCGCTCTTGGAAAAAGCCTCCTTATACTTACGACACTGCATACGAATTAGCTCTTCGTCATACACCAAAACAGGTGTACCATATTGCATGGCAATTTCCTCTGCTTCCACACCGCCTATCTCTAAATACCCCTGCTCATTGATTTTGCTCGTTCCATGCAAATACATCATTCGCCTCCTCTCCCCCTTATATATATGCGAAAGAAACTTTCAATAGATTGCTTATGTAAAAACCTCTTAACCTAACTTATTAAAAGTTCTTTTTAATGAAACTAAATTCAAAAAGAACAGCCTCCCATATGGCTGTTCTTTTAACATTAACTTAATCAATGTATACGTATTTATACGTATCAAGAGCTGATGCGTAATAAAATCCTTTTACATTAGAGCGAAGAAGATATGAAGCTCCTTTTTGATAGATTGGTACAATTGCCGCATCCTCAAGCAAGATTTTCTCTGCTTTCTTTAAAGCTTCCCAGCGCGCGGGCAAGTCATACAGTAGTTTCCCTTTGGCATCCAGAATTAATTGGTCATACGTAGGATTGGTGTATCCAGTTTGATTAAATGCACCGTCCGTTACAAACATATCTAAAAACGTCATAGGATCTGGATAATCGTAGCCCCAGCTGGATAAGGACATCTCATAATCCATCTTCTTTTCCTGATCAAGTTTTTGTGCAAATGGTTGCTGAGAAATTGTAATGGTCAGACCGTTTAGGTTCTTTTCCAATTGCTCTTTTAAGTATTCTCCAATCTTCTTTGCATCTTCATTATCATAATTCAACAGCTGAATTGTGACCTTATCTACTCCCGTTTCTTTTTTCGCTTCTTCCCATAACTTTTTGCCTTCTGCAATGTTTATCTTGTTATATGTACCTGCAGTGGCACGAAAATCTTTCCCATCCGGCCCATTAGACATATTTTTAGGAACAAGATAATCCGACGGAATGGAGCCATTGTTTAAAATAACATCTGTAATTTGCTTTTTATCAATGACCAAGCTGATTGCTTTACGGGCATTCGCATTAGCAAATAGTTTATTTTTTTCATTTAAACGCAAAAAGTAGCTTCTGAAATCGAGTTTAGTTTTCAACTCTTTACTACTTTTGTACTTATCCACAAACTCAGAGCTTAAATCGACTTTATCAATTTCTTTAGACTGATAAAGATTTACTGCTGCTGATACATCTTTTACGATATTGATATTAACTTCCTCCAGCTTCACTTCATCTTTATCCCAATAATTAGGGTTTTTTGTAAGTTTTACACTCTGCTCGTGTTTCCACTCTTTTAATACAAACGGTCCATTATACAAAACTGTATTGGCTTCCAGACCATGCTTCTGTCCTTGTTGTGTTACAAACTTTTGATTAAGAGGGTAAAACGTTGGTGACGTAATAACATCCAGGAAATAAGGAACAGGATTTTTTAGCTCTACTTGGAACGTATAGTCATCTAATGCCTTTACGCCTAATTGATCAACAGGCAATTTTTTATTATTTACTTCTTCCGCATTTTTAACATCAAACAAAATATAAGCATATTCTGCCGCAACACTTGGATCTACTGCGCGCTTCCATGCATAAACAAAATCATGCGCAGTAAGCGGATCTCCATTCGACCACTTTGTTTCTCGAAGCTTGAATGTATATGTTTTCTTATCTTCACTAATGTTCACAGACTTCGCAATTGCCGGTTGCGGTTTATTATTTTGATCTAAACGATATAATCCTTCCAACACATTATTCATTACCCTAAAGGAAACTGCATCTGTTGCCAGAGTAGAATCCATTGAAGGAATTTCTGCGTTTTCTGTTACATTTAAAATCTGCTTAGGTGTATTTGTTGACGCCTTTTTGACAGAAGCTGTTTCATTTCCACTACATGCTGCTAGTCCTATACTGACAGCTAAAGTTGTAGACAATATTACTAAACTCATCTTTTTCATATGTACATTCCCCTTTTTATAAAAATACGTTTTTTTTAATTTTTATATAAGTATTACACTGACAAAATGAAAAATCAATATACTTTTTTGAAAATTAAGAAAATTAATTACTTAATTCACCACACAAAAGCCCGCCTATAACAAGCGGGCTTCTACATGTAATTTATGTTGACCTCTGTTTGGTTAGTACGGAAACAATTATTAATAGGCATAGCACACCTAAACACACACCCATGCTAATTCTATTTTGAGGGTTTAGCATAAAAATCACACATATAACAGTTAACACAAGTGCTGTAAATAAAGAGATATAAGGAAATCCCCATACCTTAAAGGAGGGTTGCTTTTCATACGTTTTACGCAATTTTACTTGAGCCAAACAAATGCTAATCCATACAATTGAAACGGTAAATCCGGGAATTGCCATAAGATAACCAAAAATGCGATCTGGTGAGAGATAAGCAATAAAAGAGCCGCCAATTAGTATAACTGCACTACATATTAATCCATATAAAGGAATTCCCTTCTTCGATACATAAGCAAACCACTTAGGTGCTTCTCCTTCCATTGCTAATGAATGTAACATTCGTGTACATCCATATAAGCCAGAATTTGCTGCTGAGAGAACCGCGGTGATTAATACAAAGTTCATGATGTGGGCAGCCGAGGAGAAACCTACCGTCGATAATACTTGTACAAACGGGCTACTATCTCCGCTAAGCTGGTTCCACGGAATAAGTCCACAAATAATAAGAATTGGTAGTGTGTAAAATAATACAATTCTAACAATCACACCTCTTACAACCTTAGGCAACACTTTCTCCGCATTTTTTGTTTCATTTAAAGTAAGACCGATTAATTCTGAACCGCCATAAGAAAAGATGACAACGAGTAAAGCAGAGACAACACCGCTAAAGCCTTTTGGAAAAAAACCTTCATTTGTATAGTTTTGTAAGTAATCTACTTGGTTACTTGGGATAATATCAAATAAAATACCTGCTCCTAATAGAATGAACAACACAATCATCGTAATTTTAATACCTGCAAACCAAAATTCAAATTCTCCGTAATGCTTAACACTTAAGAAATTAATTGCGACAATCCCTGATGCACATAACACACTTAATGTCCATAACGGTATTGACGGAAACCAGTATTGTAAAAAGCTTCCCGCAGCAATAACCTCAATAATACAAACAACAAGCCACATAAAACAATACAACCAACCGATAACAAAAGATACACGCGTTCCAAAAGCCTTATGAATAAAACCTTTCATATTTGTGTCTGGATACGCTATTGCCATTTCCGCAATGGCAGTCATTACCACAAGTAAGAGCAAACCTGCAAATATATAGGACAGTACTACAGCCGGCCCAGCGATGGAAACTGTTTCGGAGGTGCCTTTAAAGATCCCTGTTCCTATTGCTCCCCCAAGTGCCATGAAACGAATATGTCTTGGCAATAGCTTTTTTTGTAACTCTGTTTGATTTGTGCTCATGCTGTTTTCTCCTTTACTACAGTTTTTATAAAAAAAGCGGAAACTACACGCCTTTTCTTGTTACATAAATAAAAAATCGTCCCTGCCGAATTATATCGGCAGGGACGATAAAACCGCGGTACCACCCTGATTACGGACACTTTATTATCCGTCACTCTTCTTTGTTAACGATCAACATGACCGTCTTTCCCTTCATGAAATAGCTTCACTACGAAAAAGATGCTCCAGGAGCGAAATTCATGTGTTCATTTGTACCGGTTCGCACCCTCCACCGGCTCTCTGCAAACAAAATTATACACACTACTATATAGGTACAAACAAAAAATCAACATCCCTTTTAAACGAGAGAAAAGAGCAAGCTATCTTTGCACTTTCGTCCTTTTATCATTGTTATGTTGGAAAATTTGTTGCACTTATAAATTCCCTTCATCACATACAATATAAAATTAAAAAACAAAAAGTCCCTGCTGATATATCAGCAGGGACTTATAGATATAAGCGGTACCACCCTAATTGCGGAAAAACTCCGCCTCTTTGCTTTGTTAACGATCATATGACCGTCTTTTTCTTCATGAAATAGCTTCACTACGAAAAAGATGCTCCAGGACTGAAATTCACATTTACCTATATACTGATTTCCACCAACCATCAGCTCTCTAGAATAGGGAGGTAAATCCTACTTGTATTCCCTTCATTGCTTTATAAATATTAAAAGTCGTATAAGTATGGGACTCATTATAAAATGTTCTCTAGTAATCTGTCAACAAGATTTATTATTTTTGCAGTAGGTCAAATGCAGCTTGCACAAATAAAGATGTTCCCATAAGCAATGAATCCTCATCAATGGTAAAGCGTGGATGATGATGCGGATATACAATTCCCTTCCTCTCGTTGCGCGCTCCGATGAAGAAAAAACAGCCGGGCGCTTTTTGTAAATATGCCGAAAAATCTTCTCCTCCCATTGTAGGCTCTGGATAAACAATAGCTTCTTTTCCAAATAACTTTATTGCTGTTTGTTCAATCTGTTTTGTCACCTCGTCGGCATTTACAACAGGTCGATAACCGTATATAAAATCAAACGAATAGGAAGCACCATGCGCTTCTGTAATTCCTTTCACAATTTGCTCAATACGCTTTGCAGTTTCTTCCCTCAGCTCTTGTTTCATCGTACGGACAGTGCCACCAATTGTCGCATGCTCTGGTATTACGTTGTGGGCTGTACCGGCATGAAATTGCGTAACAGATACAACAAGGGGCTCAAATGGGTTGGTATTGCGTGAGACAATCTGCTGTAAATTGGATACAATTTGCGTACCAATTGCTAAGCAGTCTACCGTTTCGTGTGGTATACCTGCATGTCCTCCCTTACCAGACACCGTAATCGTAAATGCATCAGGCGATGCCATCATTTTGCCGTATACGATACCAATTTTACCCACCTCGATGGGAGACCAAAGATGCGCCCCTATCACATAATCCACGCCATCCATAACACCATTGTCTACCATCTCCTGCGCGCCGCCCGGGAATTCCTCTTCTGCGTGCTGAAACAAAAATCGTACTTCTCCTTGAAGTTCATCTCGTCTGTACGCCAGCTCTTGCGCTGCTCCAAGTAACATAGCTGTATGTCCATCATGCCCGCAAGCATGCATCACGCCTGGCTTTTGTGAAACAAACGCAAAATCATTTTCCTCTTGAATTGCCAAAGCATCCATATCAGCTCGGATTGCCAATACAGGCCCTGGTTTGGCGCCAATTAGTCTGCCCATCACACTATACCTGGTAGGACGCGTTACTTCTACATGCGGAAAAGATTGTAGTGTTTCATATACAAACTGCGATGTATTCTCCTCTTGAAAGGATAACTCCGGATTCATATGTAAGTATCTTCGCCATGCAACCAATTGTTCTTTTGTAACACGATTCATTACCGCGCTCATCTTATTTTCAACTCCTGCCCTTGTTTTACCTAACTATTTCAAACATACAGAATTATTATTATAAAAACAAGAAGCAAAGACCTATAATCACACCGGAATATAACAAGTTAATAACACAAAAGCCCATAATATCTCTCGCACCCAAGCCTGCGATTGCTAATGCAGGAAGCGCCCAAAACGGTTGGATGAGATTTGTCCAGGCATCACCCCAAGCAATTGCCATCGCTGTTTTTGCAGCAGACACAACAAGCTCTGCACCAGCTGGAATCATAATAGGGGCCTGCACAGCCCACTGTCCCCCGCCGGATGGAACAAACACATTAATCAAGCCAGTGCTTAAAAAAGTGAATAAAGGAAATGTTATTTCATTATTTCATATAAATAAAAAGGATGCCAAATTAAGCATCCTTTCACATTACAGCAGCAGGTCTTTTCGCTGAAACACATATACAGAAGCTACATATCCAAGCATACCTACAAGCAATAAAATCAGTACGGCTACGAGCGTATTTGTGTCCCCCTTTAAAATTGTGGATGGTTCGTACAAGGAAAAAAGAGAAAACGATTTTGCCACCTCATACGTTTTATTAATGCCCCCTATCATATGAAGCACATAAAACAAAAAGGTGAAACCACCGGCAACACTGAGCACGCGACGTTCCTCTGTGAACAAAGCTGAGCATAGAAAACTATATCCACCAATTGCAAAAAACAATAAAAAGCCTAACATATGAAGCTGAAAAAAAAGAATAACATCCAAGTCATACTGAATGATCATAGCTCCCACTACGCTAATTAGAAAATTGCTTGCGATGATAAAAAATAGACCGCTCAAATATACAAGAATCATAGCAACAGCTACCTTGCCTCTACTAATTGGCATAGCCAGTATATACGCCATACTGCCCTGCTCCACTAAACGTGCAAGTAATTTAGAGGCTGTAGTTATTGTAAAGATAGAAAGTAAAATTAAAAATAACATGCTGTAATATTGAACGGACAATAAATCTAATAAAGTTGAAATAAACTGCCCCTTTTCAAGACCGAACGCAGCCAGCATTCCTTCAGGCATTGTATTCATAATATCCGCTTTGGCTTTTAAGGCTTCTTGTATGTTTGGAAACAACAACGTGATGAACAGCAAAAATAGAGAGGATCCAAGCGCATATCCTAGAAAACCCTTGCTATATTTTTTAAGCATTGTTGTATATAAAGTCATCATACGCTTTCACCTCTTTTATAGTAGTGTAAAAATAACTCTTCTAAGTTCTCCTCCACACCATGAAATGAAACAATATCCAGACCATGAAGCATATCAATCATGCTTTTTATATCATGACCTACACAAACTTCACATGTAGCATCAGTTAACTTCTTTACCTGCGGATAGCTTAATAAGCGTTTTATATCTTCTTCGGTTCGTAAGGTCACATGAAACCGTTGCTTCTTTTCTCTCTGAAATGTTTTCATATCATTTTCTATAACGATACGACCATCCTTAATCATGGCTGCACGGTCGCAGGTTTTTTCCATCTCACGGAACATATGTGAAGACATAAAGATTGTTTTACCACGTTGCTTCTCTTCTAAAACTAATTCTACAAACCTTTGTTGCATCAACGGATCCAAACCTGAAGTCGGCTCATCTAAAATATAAACCTGCGGGTCATGCATAAACGCAGCGACGATTCCTACTTTTTGCTTCATACCCTTTGACATTTTACGTATAGGTGTATCTGGATTAAATTCAAATCGCTCAATTAATTCTGACTTACGCTGCGTATCACCTATAGCTCTCATGCCGTCCATCATCATTAAAAATGAGGTACCGGTCATTCCTTCTATAAATGCAATTTCACCTGGTAAATATCCTACACTCCGTTTCACAGTTGTAGCATCATTCCAACAATCAAGTCCACAAATCGTAGCTTTACCCGAATCAGCTTTCATAAATCCCATGAGATGTCTTATGGTTGTAGATTTCCCCGCCCCATTCGGACCTATAAAACCAAACACTTCGCCTTTTCTCACTTGCAAAGACACATCAAATATGCCTCTTCCATTTGAAAAGCTCCGCGTTACCTGTTCTAAAACAATCATGTCTTCACCCCATTTTTGAAATGAAAATAAAAACTTATTTCAAAACTAATATACTCCTTTTCATCTTACATGTAAATAGGTTTTGAAATGAATGTTATAAAACATTTCAAAACATGGTACAATAAAAAGGGAGGTGACCGGATTGGACGGTTTTACAAAACGAACACAGCAAAAAATGGAACGCATTGAAAACGTAGCAGCCGCCATGCTTCCACTGCCGCTTGCAGACATTAAAATAGCCGACATTGCAAAGCAAGCCGGCGTATCTCAAGTAACTATTTATAATTATTATGGAAGCAAAGAAAAATTGTTACAGGTTGCAACAGAACGCGTCGTTGATCATCAATTACAACAATTTAAAGAAGTCATTACAGGGGGCCTCTCCTTTGAAGAGAAGTTAAAGCAAATTATTTTATTAAAAAAACAAAGCGCACATATAATTGACTTACATACTTTCAACGAACTCATGCAGATGGATGATATATTTCGCGAAAAAATGTTAAAAAAACAGCAAGAGCGATCCATGCCACTTTTATTTCAACTCATTGCAGAAGGACGTGATAAGCAGCTTATTCGCCCCTCTGTACGTGATGAAACCTTATTATTTTATCTTAATATGATCTCACAGGCCTTTACCCAATTGGATACCATTCAAAAAATGCCTTCTCCTCTAGAAACCTTAGTTGAAGACTTCTTAAATATGTTCTTTTACGGGATATTGCGACAAAGCGAGGGTTAACACCTCCTCGCCTTATCCTCCATAACCTGGCGAACCGGTTCCAAATCCTTTTTGTGCTGTTCCACCACTTGTACCATATTTAGTCCGGTACATAGAAGCTGCTGCTAAAGACGTAAAGAACAAACCATTGTGATGTACATAACTGTAATATGGAGAGGATTCGTCTTCACACACCTCAAAATCTTCTTCTATCTCATAATAACCGCACGCTTCATATGAATCGGAGATACCTTCTTCTTCCTGCGATTCAAGAATCGGATCAGGTTCCGTTATCGGCGCTGGCTCAATTGGTGTAGATTCCTGTACTGGTGGTGCTGGCTCAATTGGTGCATACGGTTGTTGTACATATTCTGGTTGATTTTCTTCACTGCATGCACCCAAGGTCATTGTAGCAATTAAAACACCATACATGACGCGTTTTGTTTTCATAGCGCCACCTCCATCTTGAATATTTTAGAAAATATATGTTCTATATTTAAAATGCTCCTGTACTTGTTTCAGTCTCTATAGCAAAACATGTAAAATCGGTATATACTTCAACTGGCTCATGTTTTAATAATGTAATCTCAGCTATGAGCCATCCTTTTTGTAACCAATCCGTATGAACGAAACGATAGCGTACTCTTACATTAGTGTGCTCCTCCTGCTTCGTTACACTCATAACTTCTATGTCACCTAGTACCATTCCGCACTCTTCATGTTCTAACAAATAGTAAAACAAAAAGCTTTTTACTAAATGTTCCATTTTATTCTCCATTGGATACAGATATGCTTTGTCTTTTCGGTGTAGCTCTGTGTACAACAAATAAGCTGATTCTATATTGGTTGCACAAGAAAACAAGCATTCTTGCTCCACAGCTACACCTAAATCAATAAGAGTGCATATACCATATGTTCGAATGACAGGGTCGTTCAAACTTAATGTTTGCATGAGCAACACTTCTACTTCTTCTCTTGCACAATGCCCCATTATTCGGATATACAGACATAGTTCCGTTCGAACAGACAGATAACTTGTGCGCCATGCATGATATACGAACACCGCAGAGTAGGCTTCATTATATTCCATCATGCGGCAGAGAAGATTCTTATACTTTTCATATATACGATAACGGGCTTCATGTTCTCGAATAGAAAAAGTGCCTATTTCTAACCCAGCTTCCAGCAATTGATGAAAAGCAAAGCTATAATAAGGATGATCTATATAAGACATACATATAGGAACTAACTCAGGTAACCAAGATGGTTGAATGATAAGTTCAGAAACAGGAAGGCGGACCTGCTGTGTTGGAATATACATTTGTAGCATATAAAGCATGCTGCTTTTCGCTTTTTGTGGCCCAAGACGACAAGCATAGAGTATGACTAAATCTTGCCCTGCGGAACTGAACCTTGGATAGTATTTTGTAAGCAAAGGCAATAAGGTTTCATCCTCATACTGACAAACGAACTGTAATAATTGTGCACAAGGATCATCCCATGTTGCAGTCGATTTGGGAAATGACGATGCAGCTTCTTTTATAATACGTCGTAAAATAGACGTGTCGACAACATCAAGATTCAGTCTTTGTATAGCCATTATGGCTTGTAATCTCACTTGTACATCTTCATTCTTCATTTTTTTTACAATGGTGCGTATGGCTTGCTGTATGTTGTTCATGAAGAATTCCTTTCTTATTTCAAGATAAAACCTACTTTGTTATTTCTAAATCATATTCTATATGTGCTTTATTTACTTATACAGAAAAAACAAATATATTCATAGATTTCACCCAGAATTATTTTCTTAATTTTTACACGATTATACTCTTTAATTATACAAAAAATGTATGATATATTCAATATTTCCATTAGCACTATACGAATATATAACATTTGTTATAAAATTTGAGTATAGTATTTTTAATTTTATCTCTCTTTATAACGTAACATTCATTATAAAGAACGAAAGCGAGGATTTATATTGAGGATTATACGAGTTATGACTACATTGGCTTTCTTCGGTATTGTGGGGTGGATTGTATATTTTCTCTTCTTTGAAGAAATTGCAACGATGTCCACAAACATCCATTCCGTTGAAACCACCAAAAGCGTAAATGCAAATCAGGTTACACAAATAGAAGTACATACCGATTCAGCGGATATTCATATTACTCCTACAAACAACCAGGAGCAAATTGTCGCCACTTTAACGGGGAAGATTTCCGATACATACAAAGATCGCTTCGCTATTCACATGTTGCCATCTGGTGATAAATTGCAGATAAATATTAAAGAAAAAAAGAAATGGGCCATTGGTTTTCACATCAACAATGTGCAAGTCGAATTACAAATCCCACAAAAAATCTATGAGACCCTTACCCTCAAAACGAATAGCGGTAGCATACACGGCGACAGCTTACAGATAAAAAAACTCGTTGCGGTAACAAATACAGGTGATGTTCGTATAAAAAACATTTCAGGGAAAACCATCAATCTCCAAACTAAGCAGGGAGATGTTGCTTTAACATCTGCAGTTGCTACAAACACAAAACTTGACACAGAATCAGGCAATATAATTGCTGACTTTATTCAGAATGAGAACATTCATATCTCATCTATATCCGGAGATATCAAACTTCGTGAAATCAAAGGCAGTAGCGTAATCCAAACAAAATCTGGAGATACTCTGTTTAAGCAGCGAGAGTTAACTAACCCGATTAGTATCTACAGCAAAAGCGGTGATACAGAAATTGCAGCCACCAATGTTCCTGCCGTTCAATTTCATGTTATAAGTAAATCCGGTACCTACAATGTACAAGGTTCTTCTCTTCAATACCAAGAACAAACTCCCCATCGCCTACGTGCAAGCGCAGGGGAAAACGGACCTGTCATTAAGATAGAGAGCGATTCCGGCAACTTCTTATTTCATTAATTTTTTATATAATAAGTAGCACGCTTACATATATCCCCACAGAAGAAACGCTCCGTTAATATTACTAACGGAGCGTTTCTTCTACTTCATCCAATTGTTCACGCAGTTTTTTTACTTGATAAAACAAGCCAAATGCACCTGATAAAAACAGGATAATAGCTCCCATCATTACATACAGCTGCAATGCTTCCTTATCACCATTTGGAATGAGTAAGCCTGCCAGCAAAATGGTACTTAGCGCTAACAAAACCTGAGCAAAACGAGTATAGTCATCTATTTTTTGACGCAATTGTTTCATCCCTAACACCACCTATATTGGTTCATGTTGTTTTCCACACATGCAAACAGTCAAGGAGCGAAGATACCAAGACAACTTACTTCATAATTTATGGTCTGACTCGGTCAGTTCTTCTCTATTATCAAGGCTCTGTTAAAGTTCGTTGTTAATTTCCGTTATGGGGAGCGATTTCCGCGGACGGCCAGGGAGACTCCATCAACAAGTGCCAATTAGCAACATTAGGCTTTAACACAGCCATTATCAAAAGAATGCTTGTTCTTCTACTTCTACTGTAACATACTCTACTATCCTTTTAATCAAGTAAATTCAACCAATATAACCAACTGTTCTCATAGAGATAATAGGACAAATTACAACGTACATATACTGCATAGAGGTGGGAAAAGTGATGTACAACCACAGCAAACAAGAGTTTAGAATATATGTAATTCATTTCTCCAAACTAAAAACATTTTTCATTATCGATGTGGCTATCGGCACTGCTATTTACTATATACTTGCTTCCTATTTATCAAGTGTATCTTTGGGCAGTATTGGAAGTATAATTATCATTGAAGGATATAAAAGATTGCAAAAACAAAGCAGAAAAGACACCATGTAAGGTGTCTTTTCTGCTTATGATAATGCTTGCGTCAAATCTTCAATTAAATCTTCCCCGTCTTCAATTCCAATTGAGATTCGAATTAATGTGTCCGTGATGCCAAGCTCGGCACGACGATCTGCCGGAATAGACGCATGTGTCATTTTAGAAGGAACAGAAATTAAGCTTTCTACTGCTCCAAGACTCTCCGCCAACGTAAAGTACTGCAGACGTTCCATGAGCTTTGTTAATGTTTCTTCACTGTCTACATCAAAAGAAACGATAGCCCCAAACCCTTCTGCTTGTTTTTTAGCTACATCATGATTCGGATGATTTTCTATACCAGGATAGTATACCTTTGTTACTTTCGGATGATTTTGCAGGAATTCTACAATTGCATGTGCATTTGCTTCATGCTCTTGCATACGAACCCCCAATGTTTTCAAGCCGCGCAGCAACAACCAGCTATCTTGCGGCCCCAAAACGCCACCTGTAGAGTTTTGAACAAAATGAAGGTCTTGTGCCAGTTCCTCGGAATTTACCACTACAACCCCCGCTACAACGTCGCTGTGACCACCCAAGTATTTTGTGGCGCTGTGAAGAACGATGTCCGCTCCTAAAGAAATCGGTGTTTGCCAATATGGTGTCATAAATGTATTATCTACAATGGTTAGCAAGTTGTGTGCCTTGGCAAGTGCAGCCACTTCAGCAATATCAGTGACCTTTAACAATGGATTTGTCGGTGTCTCAATATAAATCGCTTTTGTATTCGGACGAATAGCTCCTTCTACTTCATTCAAGTTTGTTGTATCAACAAAAGTATGCTCGATGCCAAAGCGATTTAATACTTTGGACATTACACGATATGTGCCGCCATATACATCATCTGTTAAAACAACATGATCACCGCTTGAAAATAGCATCATTACTGCCGTGATCGCTGCCATCCCAGAACCAAAAGCAAATCCAGCATGACCGTTTTCAATTACAGCTATCATTTCTTCTAGCGCATTCCGAGTTGGATTACCCGTACGAGAATATTCATAACCTTTATGCTTTCCAATCGCTTCTTGCTTATATGTGCTCGTTTGGTAAATGGGTACTGTTACCGCGCCTGTCAAAGGATCTCCTATATGAATACCATGAATTAATTTTGTTTTTGCCCTCATTATTCCCACCCCTTATATATTTGTTTACTTAAATAACGCTCGCTACTGTCCGGGAATATGGTCACAATATGTGTACCCGGCTTTGCCTGTTCTGCTTCTTGTAAACTGGCATGTAATGCAGCCCCGGAAGAGCTTCCCACCAATAATCCTTCGTGCTGTGCTAGCTCCTTTACACGACGAAATGCATCTTTGTCCAGCACAGTGTGAATGCTATTAAAATACGAGTGATCCATAAAAGGCGGCAAGAATTCCATACCGATTCCTTCTGTTGCGTGCGAACCAGGCTCTCCGCCATTTAAAATTGACCCCTCAGGCTCGACAATTACTGTTTTAATATTGGCGTTTTTCTCTTTTAAATATTGAGCAGTCCCCATAAATGTACCGCCTGTACCCGCACCGGCAACAAAGATGTCTATTTTACCATCTAAATCTCGCCACAATTCTGGTCCTAACGTATGATAATACGTAATTGGATTTGCTTCATTTGCAAATTGTTGCGGACAATACGAATTTGGAATTTCCTGCAACAATTCCTTAGCCTTTGCTATTGCCCCTGTCATCCCCTGCTCTGTTGGCGTATTAACGACAGTTGCACCCAATGCACGCATTAAGTCCTGCTTTTCCATACTAAACTTTTCCGGTACGCATACAAGCACGTGCAAGCCATATTTTTGCGCCGCAAGCGCTAAACCGATTCCCGTATTACCAGCCGTTGGCTCAATAATTGTGCCGCCTGGAGTAATAAAACCTTGTGCTAATGCATCTTCAATGAGATGCTTACCAAGTCTATCTTTCACACTACCGCCGGGATTAAAAAACTCAAGCTTTGCAAATAACCGTACATCTTTTGGCAACGGAAAGCTTGTAATCTCAACAAGCGGCGTGTTACCAATTAATTCATGCACATTTCTATACACATTCATCTATCCAACCTCCATTATGAAGGAATCCCTCTTCCCGTAAAGAAGCAACTGTCCCACCTCTATGTATGAACAGTTGCTACTCTCACTTTTACTTCAATTCATTCAGCATATTCACAATAAATGCCGTAGAATGACGTGCTGCTTGATCCAAGAATTGATCGAAGGAAACGTGTGATTCTTTTCCGGCAATGTCAGATAACGCACGGACAATTACAAATGGCACATTATATTGGTAACATACTTGCGCTACAGCAGCTGCTTCCATCTCAACAGCATATAAATCAGCAAACTTGCCGCGAATACCATCTACACGCACAGGATCATTCATAAAAGAGTCACCCGTTGCAATTGTTCCTTTTACAGCCTGCACACCGCTCATTTTCATGCAACGCTCCGCAAGTGCTACAAGCTCCTCATCTGCTTTAAAAGCTGCAGGCATACCCGGAACTTGTCCGTATTCATAATTAAAAGCAGTAACATCCACATCGTGATGACGTACTTCTGTTGAAATAACAACGTCTCCTACATTTAATGCATGATGAAACCCACCTGCTGAGCCGGTATTAATAATCTTTTCAGGTTGATAGCGTTCAAGCAAAATTGTTGTGGACATTGCTGCATTTACTTTGCCGATTCCTGATTTAAGCAATACAACTTCATGACCTGCAAGCTGTCCCAATGTGAATTCGCACCCAGCTACAACCTCTGTACGAGCCCCTTCCAGCTGCTCACGCAAAATGCGTACCTCTTCTTCCATTGCTCCAATGACTGCAATTTTCAAAACGTGATCCCTCTTTCTTAGTTCTTTACGGCCTCCATAATCCAAACAAAATGATTATATCGTGTAAACGTAACCGTAAATCCATTATTTGTAAATATAGTTTCCATAACCGGGATACGTGTATAGTATTCCGATTGAAGATCCTTTGCCAAATTATGATATCCTTTCGTGATCGCTTCTTCAACAGTCTTATCAAATGCTTCTTGATTTATGAATATCGTATCGGCGAATACTATTTTACCACCTTTTTTAAGCATTTGCCCATACTTCTCTACAGCTGTATTCTTCTCTTCATCAAGCAGATGATGAAACGCATACGTACTTACAATTGTATCGACCTGTTCAGGTACATGAAAATTTAAGAAATCGCCTTCGCTTACAGAAACATGCTTCGGTAATTTTTGTTTAGCGATTGCACGCATTTCTTTAGATGGTTCAATACCGTATACGAGATGGCCCGCCTCTAATAATTTATTGGTTAAGTTTCCAGTTCCCACACCAAATTCTAATACTGTACCTGTAGATTTTGCAACAACATCATTTAAAATCGCTTCATAATTAGAAAATACTTCTTTATATTCATCATCTTCTCCCGCAACGAAAGAATCATAAGTATGTGCCCATTCATCAAATAGTTGATTAAATTCTGTTCCCATTATGTTAATTCCCCTTTTTCTCATCGGATTTATCAGTATAATATGCTGATTTGTTTCAAAAGTCAACTTATCCCTACTATGAATTCTTTTCCAAATGTGAAAAGTAGAAGCGGCTTGTTCAGATTCATGAGGTAGAATTCCTCTGAATTGAGGAGATAGACAACAGCAATTTTATACTTTCTTATCCATTAAGCTCTGTTAAACATTGAAGGTCTCTTTCTGCAGGCAGTCAGAGAGTCTACTTAGCACTGCACATCTCCCTTTGATTCGCTTGTACCGCAGGAGTCTATCCCTTCGATTCCAATCAACAAATGCGGATTATCACATCAGACTTTAACACAGTCAGTAAATAAAAAAGACGAGCAAATCAATTTGCTCGTCTTACATTAATTTATGAACCAGTGTCGGTTGCCAGCCTTGTCCTTCTACCCATTCAATGTATACTTTAAATCTTTCTTTCGTATCCTTTGCCTGCACGGTTCCAATCGCCTTATTTGGACCATTATTGCCAAGGAACAAAATAGTTAATGTGTCTGCAGGAATATCAAGCGCATAAGAAATCGCTTGGGTCATCTCTTTCCAGTCTTGAGAAGAAGAATCAAACTTGGTAACATGCGGTTCACTTTGTGCAGTACCAATTGGCTTCCAAGACGGATTTGTATATGCTTCTGCAACACCAGGACTTTGAGACTCAGGAACTTGTACTTTCTGATCTTCTACGACAGGTGCCGGATTTTCAATTACTTTTTCTTTTGGTTTAGATTCAGGTTTTTCAGAAGAAATCTCTTTTTTCATTTTTTGTTCTTTCTTCGGTTCTTCCTTCTTCGTTACCTCTTTTTTAGGGGCTTGTTCTTGTACCGTTGGTGTCGCAAAAAAGGTTTGGTACGCAACTGTAACAGCTGCAAGCAACACAATTCCGATAAATATGTTTAAAAACCATGCTTTTCGGCGTTTTTGTCTTTTTGTTTGCAATCTTGAATTGTCTTCTAACTGCGGCATGTTTACAACCTCCATCAACAATCATTCAACGTTCATTGTAGCACTATTTTGAAAGAGGTTGAATAAAATTTTGTCGATTGTCATAAAACAAAAACATTTGTTACATACCCTTGTTAGCGATTGCTTCTACATAATCTGCAAATACTTTCCCTGCTAAATTGTCAACTTCGTTCGTATACAGTTCCACGCTCACCAGTGCATATCGCGGTGCTTCGTAAGGAAAATAGCCTGCAAACCAACGGTTCACATAATTACCCTCCCCCGTTTCCGCAGTGCCACTCTTACCGGCGACCCCACCAGGAAGACTTTGGTATCGCTTACCGGTTCCCTTTGAGGAAGTAACAACACTTCGCAGAAGCTGCTGTAATTGTTCCATAACACGTTGACTCAACTGCGAATGTACTTCATGTACAGGAAATTCATGCATAACAGCACCATTTTTATATTGAATTTCTTTAACACCGGTTACCTCAATTCTCTGTCCCCCGCGTGCAATTGTCGCCATCATATTGGCGATTGCAAGCGGAGATATCCGAACATTTTTTTGACCAATCGCGGTCTGTGCAATTGCCTTGTTAATATGTTTATCTGATTGCGCCTTCCAAATTTGCATGGCTTCTTCTTCAGGAAATTGTTTAAATTCCGTAAAATGAAAGACATTCCCCTTCCATCCTACAGTTTGAGACAATCCCAGCATCTTCGCATATCTCTCTAGAACATCCTCGTCCTCTTTGATTAATTCAGAAGCAATCTTTGCAAATGTATGGTTACAGCTCTGCGCAAAACTCTCTTTAAATGTTAACATCCCCATTTCGTGTTCTGCCGGACCTTCTCCATATAAATCTTGGTCACAATTAAATGTACCGCTTGTTTTTCTTTTATCAATTGCAGCAGCAGCTACTACAGTTTTAAAAACAGAACCCGGAATATGTGCAGAAAGCATTTGATTTTTAGCTCCTGCAGCGTATGCATGCTGAGAATATGTAGCAAGACTCGGTTTGCTTACCATCGCCAAAATTTCACCACTTTGTACATCCAATAGAACGAGACCGCCTTTTTTCATTCCAGATTCCTCCACTACTTTCTCAGCTAGCTGCTGCAACTCTTTATCTAAGGTTGTACGAATGACAAGCGGATAGAAAGGGTTAGCCGTACTGCTATACTTTACTGTTTTTCCAAACATTGGCTCACCGGTTTGGTCCACATGATACAATAACTTTGACTCACCGCTCGTTACTAAAAATTCATCAAAGGCACGCTGAAACCCAGATATACCAATAGGAGTATGCGGTGATATAATCCCTTTCTGTATTTTATTCCTATATCGTTTCCGGACCTCAGTCTCATTTTGTCCTGTAATACCGATGAGATGGTCTGCAGTTACTGCTCCACCGGTTTTTGCGTAAACAGCCACTACCCCCGGCACTTTTAGATGATTTACATCCTCTATTTGCTTTGCAGATAACTGCAGCACCTCTCCATTCTGCTTTAATATAACTGGCTTCTGTGTAAGCTGTAACATAATGTGCTGAGGGGAAATGTCCAGAATATGTGCGAGTTGTTCCACTGGCCAATCTACATACTTGAGAAAAGGAAATAACACTACACTGCCATGTACATCGTCCACTAACTTTTCACCTGCTCGGTCCACAAAACTACCTCTACCATCATGTATAGATACAGCATGTACGCGTTGCATAACACTTTCTTCTAACAAATTTATATTTCTCTTAGAAAATGACTCCGTTTCAAATAGCTGAATTTGCGCTAGCCTCGCTAGCAAAAACAGCATTCCACCTGCCATACAAACAAGCAATATATATAAACGTTTTTTTTGCATACAAAACACCTCATCAACAGTGTTGACGAGGTGTTTTGTATTTCATACTTTTATTTTACAGAAACAATTTTTACTTTCATATCTCCGCCCGGTGTTTGTACCACTACTTCATCACCAATTTGTTTACCAAGAACACTTCTCGCAATTGGAGAATCATTAGAAATTTTCCCTTCAAACGGATCTGCTTCCGCACTTCCTACAATTGTATATGTTTCTTCTTCTCCATCAGGTAACTCTACAAAAGTCACTGATTTACCAAGTGTTACAACAGAAGATGTTTCTGCATTTTCTTCAATAATAACGGCATTGCGAATCATATTTTCAATTTGTGTTACACGACCCTCAACAAATGCTTGCTCATCTTTTGCTGCATCATACTCAGAGTTCTCAGAAAGATCGCCGAAGCTTCGTGCGATTTTAATGCGCTCAACAACCTCTTTACGTCTTACCGTCTTTAAATATTCTAGTTCCTGTTCTAGTTTTTCTTTTCCTGCTTGTGTCATTGGATACGTTTTTTCCATTGCCATGTTTTCCACTCCTTTTTATGTATGCCGATTCCTCACTCCGAGGAGTTGTTCCATATAAAGACATCCTCACCCGTTTCCGGGTGAGGCTTGTATGCTCCATTCTATTCGCTATATGGGAATGAAATCCCTTCTAATGGACGTCTTTTTCTATACTATTACAAAACTGTGATTTGTTCAAGGATTGTCCCAATTTTTGTTACCATTAAATCGATGGCAACATGATTTTGACCGCCTTCTGGGATAATAATATCCGCATATTTCTTGGATGGTTCAATAAATTGATTGTGCATAGGACGTACAACATTCACATACTGATCAATAACGGAATCCATGGTACGACCACGCTCTTCTATATCGCGTTGCATCCGACGCAAAATGCGAATATCCGCATCTGTATCAACGAACAATTTAATGTCCATTAAATCACGCAGACGTTTATCCTCAAGTACAAGAATGCCTTCTAGAATGATAACATCCTTCGGTTCTACAGGAATCACTTCATCCGAACGGGTATGAATTTTATAATCGTATACAGGTTTTTCAATCGGTTTATATTGCAACAATTGTTTAATATGCTCAATCAACAAATCATTATCAAACGCTAACGGATGATCATAGTTTGTTTTTAATCTTTCTTCAAACGGCAAATTACTTTGATCTTTATAATAATAATCCTGCTCCAGCATTAAAATGGAGTGGCCTTTGAATTGATCAAAAATGGCTTTTGTCACACTCGTTTTTCCCGAACCAGAACCGCCCGCGATTCCAATTACAACAGGTTTTTTCTTCCCCATTAATCGTACCACTCTTTCTTATTGAAATCTTTTTCTCATCATGTCATAAGGTCGTACAGGATTCGTTACTTTTATCTTTACAATTTCAAGTGGATGTCTCGCTGCATCTAACTCAGTTCCTTCTTCATTCCAAATTGTTCCTACCGTTTGTGTAAAGTTATCCATATCTGGTCCAAAAAACTCTACTTCTTGTCCAGGCTTGAAGTGGTTACGTTGCTGAATTGTTGCAATGCCTGTTTCTTCGTCGTAAGCCAGTACCAGACCTACGAAATCATACGTTGTCTTTTTGCTGTGCTTGCCGTACATTTGCTCTTCAAAGCCCGGTACACCTTCAAAGAATGCTGATGCTGTATCGCGGTTTGCACACTTATCAAGCTCCTCAATCCACTCTTGCTTAAATACAAAGTTATCTGGGTCTGCACAATATGCGTCAATCACCTTGCGATATACGCTTACTACTGTTGCAACATAGTGAATGGATTTCATACGCCCTTCAATCTTCAAACTATCCACGCCAATTTCAATCATTTTCGGAATAGACTCTACAAGTGTTAAATCCTTCGGGCTCATTGCAAATGGTGCATCACCTTCAGCAAACAGCGCTGTTTCGGGTGCATTTTTGTCTTGTGACAAGGTTTGAATTAAATCATAGTCCCAGCGGCAAGATTGACAGCATCCGCCACGGTTACTATCTCGTGCTGTCATATGGTTACTTAGTGTACATCTGCCGGAATACGCAATACACATCGCACCATGAATGAAAGCTTCAATTTCAACATCTACTTTTTCTTTAATTTCTTTAATTTCTTCGTAGCTTGTTTCTCGTGCTAATACAAGTCGATGCAAGCCCTCTTCTTTCCAGTATTGTGCCGCTTTCCAGTTGGATAAGGATTGCTGTGTGCTCAAGTGAATTTCAATAGAAGGTGCAGCTTCTCGACATGTTTCAATAATAAGCGGATCTGCAACGATAATGCCCGTTACACCAGCACGTTCAATACCTTGCAAATACTCGCGCAAGCCATCCATATTTTCATTATGTGCAAAAATGTTCGTTGTTACATATATTTTTGCGCCGTATTGCTTCGCAAATGCAACACCTTCTGCCATTTCCTCTAAGGTGAAATTATCAGCATTGGAACGCAGACCAAACTCTTGCCCGCCAATAAACACTGCATCTGCACCGTAGCGAACGGCAATTTTTAGCTTTTCTAGATTGCCCGCAGGCGCCAACAATTCCGGCTTTTTCACAATAACACGTTTGCCGTCTACAATTTTTGATATCTCTCGTACAACTGTCATGCTGTCGCCTCCTTAATATACTGTTTCCTTATAGAAGAATCCTGTATCAAGCGGTCTGTTTACCGGTTGTAACTCTTCAATTTCTTTATATAAACGATCTTTTACATCATAGTAAGCATCGCGATCTTCTACACATAAATCAATTGCTTGTCTGTATTTTTTAGTAACATCAATAATATAAGCAGGACTTTTTAACACACCATCAATTTTGAAGGAATCCACACCTGCGTCAATAAGTTCTTCCAATTCATCAATGATGCAAATATCATTGGGACTCATAATATGTGTACCATTTACATCTTCAAATACAGGGTATTTGTTATTGCGCTCTTTGTCATACAAGAACATATTTTTTTCAAGCTTTTTCTTTTCAATTTCCATTTCGCGACCTTGGTATTCAAAATAGTTTCCAATTAAGGATCTCTTAGACTGGAACATACATGTCATACCGTGCACTTGTACTTCAATTTCCACTTCTGCGTGCTCTTTAATTTCAAGAATAGCATCAAAGCTTAACTCACGCGCCAACACAGCACGCTTTGCTCCTTTACGGCCCCAATAATTGCAAGTAAACCAATTGGTTGCTGTTGTTTCTGTGTTCCAGTGTAATTTCATATCAGATGCCACTTCACGCGCAGCCATTAACACAGCAGGATCGCCAAATACAATTGCATCTGCACCCACTTCTTTTACAAATGCAGCATATTCTGTTAACGCTTCTACTTTCTCGTTATGAAACAATGCGTTCATCGCAACATATACTTTGACCTTGTTTGCATGAGCTACTTCTACAGCACGCTTCACATCTTCACGTAAAAATTCGCCTGCCAAACGAAGTCCAAATTGTTGTTCCCCAATAATAATTGCATCTGCACCCGCTTTTGCTAATGCTTCTATATCTTCTACCTTAGTTGGTGTTACCAATAGTTCAGGTTTTTTCATTTGTGTTCACCTCTTTTTTTACTTACAGCTACACCATCGCCAATGGGAAAAATCGTCGTGTGATACCCAGGGTGAGCCATTAACCATTCATTATAGCTCTTTATCTTTTTCACTAAACTTCGCATCCGCTTGTTTTCAATGGTTTCTTCTGCCACAAGACCGCGAAACAGCACATTATCGGTCAGAATAACACCGTTATCCGTAAGAAGCGGCTCATACATTTCAAAAAAGCGCTGATATTGACCTTTTGCAGCATCTATAAAAATAACATCGAATTTACCGTATGCCTGCACTTGTTCGCCTGTTTCCAGTGCGTCACCGAACAAAAGGGATATAGAATTTGTTAAATTCGCTCTCTCTATATAAAATACAGCTTTATTGTACCGTTCTTCGTCGCGCTCAATGGTAACTACGCGCGCATCCGTTGCCTTTACCATACAAATGGCTGAATAACCAATCGCCGCACCAACCTCTAAAATTGCTTTGGGCTGAATGAGTCGAAGCAACTGCAACATAAATTCCATGCCCAACTTGTCCATAATTGGAACGCCGTGCTCTGCTGCAAATTGTTCCATCTCTTGAAGCAACGCGTCGTCCTGCTTGACTAGCGAAAGCAGATATTCTTGTACTTTGTCCATATGAAGAAGCTCCTTTCATCAAGCATTGCGTTTGTACACTATAAAGAAGCCCGGCAATCAATCCGGGCAATCTGAATTATACAGGCAAATGTACGATATGCAAAGATTATATCATGGTTTTTAACCCGATATATTTTACCATATATAAATGAGAGATGCGAACTTTTTATTTCGCATCTCTTTGTATCAACGCTGTGATGTAATGTGTTTTTCCTTTAATGCATTGTGTTCCTCTAATGTTTTTGCGAAAAACACCTCTCCATTTAAAGCTGCCAAGAAATAATAATAATCCGTTTGTTCCGGATCAAGAGCGGCTTTCATAGAAGGCTCTCCAGCATTCGCAATAGGACCTACGGGTAAGCCTGTTACAACGTATGTGTTATAGGGTGAAGCTATCTTTAAATCACTGTATAAAACGCGATCCTTATGCTTTCCGAGCGCATATAGCACTGTTGGGTCAGTTTGCAAAGGCATGTTTGCCTTCAAGCGATTATAAAAGACACTTGCGATTTTACGGCGGTCCGTCATCGCAGTTGCTTCTTCTTCAATTAACGAGCTCATTGTTAAAAACTGATGTACATCAAAGCCTAACTTTTCAATTGCCGGCTTGTTTGCTGTTACGTACTGATTTGTTTTTTCCAGCATTGGTTCTACAATTTCTTGTAACGTATTCTCTTTTTTATAGTACGAATATGTTGCCGGGTACAAATATCCTTCTAATTTATACGTGATAGCCGGATTTTGTAGCTTATTGGTTATAAGCTGCGGATAGGTTTTTTGTAGCTCCGCTAGAACGTTTCCATCATTTAACTGTCTCAGCACGTCATCTTCGTTAAACTTAAATTCGTTGGCAATTATTTTAACAATATCCTTTAGTTGAGAGCCTTCCGGAATGGTTATCTTATATCGCGCAGGATTATATACGCTTCCGCTTGTAATAATAGTAGCAATCTCTTTTACACTCATGGAAGGACTCAATAAATAATTTCCTGCCTTTAAGCCGTTTTGGAAATTCGCCTTTACATAATATTGAAACACGGTACCATTTTTAATAATTCCATTTTTCTCAAGTAATTCACCAATTCCCGCTGTTGAAGTACCCGATGGAATTTCGATTTCTTTTTTCTCTGCGGTATCAGCCACCGGCTTTAGGGCAGATGCAATGTATCCATAGCCGCCAATTGTCACTGCAAAAAGCAACAGAATGATTATGGCAGCGATTCTTCTTCGCTTTTTCTTTTTTGCTTGCTCGTTCCAACTTATCAAATGCCATGCCCTCCTTTTCATTGGTCTTATTATACTACAATTAATCGACCGTTTTCGATATTATTCTACACCAAAGGATGATGAAGCTGTCTTTTATACCATTTTAGCCGAGAAAATCTAACCTCAAGCATTATAGATTGTAGACTGCGTATTTTCACGGAATATAAAAAACGGACTGTTCTCACAGTCCGTTCCTCTTATAACTCTTCTTCATCCATCAATGTGTTAAATAGCTCTTGCACCATTTCCCACTCTTCTTCGTTTTCAATTGGAGCCAATCTTCCACCTTCTTCATCATCCTCATCTGGCTCTACGATAGCAGCATCGTAAATTGGATCTCCATCTTCATCATATTCACCGATTGGTGAGTACACTACATACATTTTGTTACCGAAGCGATCGGATTCAAATGTTGTAATGATATCACATAAATGCTCATTTCCATTTTCGTCTACAATTGTAATTTGGTTCTCATCCACGATATCGTGCTTGTCTGTCATTGTTCTTCACTCCTATTGTTTGCTGTCTAAGTAACCTTGTAAGATGACAACTGCTGCCATTTTATCAATTACTTGTTTGCGCTTTTTCCGACTTACATCCGCAGAAATTAAGAACCGCTCCGCTGCCATAGTAGACAGACGCTCGTCCCACATGATGACTTCAAGACCGAATAATGCGCGCAGATCCTCAGCGAACTTTTGGCAAGCTTCGCCGCGTGGACCGATTGTGCCGTTCATATTTTTCGGCAACCCTACCACTATCTTATCCACATTGTACTGTTTTACTAACTCCTCAATACGATTAAATCCAAATTGATTACGCTCTTCATTGATTTTAATCGTTTCGATACCTTGAGCCGTCCAGCCCATTTCATCGCTAAGCGCAACGCCGACCGTTTTCGTGCCGACATCTAAACCAAGTATGCGCATGTTTAGTCCTCACGATGATGCTTTAAATACGACTTTACCAACTCTTCAATTAACTCATCGCGCTCAAGCTTACGGATATTGTTACGTGCGTCTTTATGACGAGGTATGTACGCAGGGTCGCCGCTCAATAAATAACCCACAATTTGATTGATGGGATTATAGCCTTTTTCTTGAAGTGCATCATACACCGTAAATAATACTTCATTCACTTGGACACTTTGCTTTTCTTCTTGAAACGTAAACTTCATCGTTTTATCGAACTGGTCCATAGTAAGCACCTCGCTTTAAATAGGGATAGGGAGATTACTCTCCCTATCATTGTACACCAAACCAGTCTTAATTTAAAATAGATTTAACATACTCCGTTGCATATGAAATCGCTTCATCTACTTTATTAGGGTCTTTTCCGCCCGCTTGCGCCATGTCCGGACGACCGCCGCCGCCGCCGCCGCAAATAGAAGCTGCGCCTTTCACCAGATTTCCTGCATGGAATTTACCTGTAAGATCTTTTGTAACACCTGCAAGCAAGTTTACTTTTCCTTCATTAACAGCGGCAAGTAAAATAACGCCGGAACCAATTTTATGTTTCAAATCGTCCATCATCGTACGCAAGTTGTTTACGTCCGCGACGTTCACCTTACTTGCAAGAACGCTTACGCCATCAACTACTTGTACTTGATCTGTTAAGTTACCTGCTTCAATATTGCTTAGCTTCGCTGCCAAAGATTCGTTTTCTTTTTGCAGTTGCTTCACTTCCGCAAACAAGCCGTCTACCCTTGTTAAAATATCCTTTGTGTTCGTTTTCAGCTTGCTTGCTGTTTCTTTCAGAAGCGACACTTGACTGTTCATCATTTCATAAGCAGCCTTGCCTGTTACTGCCTCAATACGACGTGTACCTGCACCAATACCGGATTCTGATACCAGTTTAAAGATACCGATTGACGATGTATTTTCAACATGGCAACCACCGCAAAGCTCTAGGCTGTAGTCTCCAACTTGTACAACGCGAACCACATCACCGTACTTTTCACCAAACAGCGCCATTGCGCCCATCGCTTTTGCTTCTTCAATTGGCTTTTGAGAAATAACAACCGGAATACTATCCCAAATCTTTTCATTTACAATACGTTCAATTTTTTCGAGCTCTTCTGCTGTCACTTGACCAAAGTGAGAGAAGTCAAAGCGTAAACGCTCAGATGTCACAAGAGAGCCTGCTTGATTAACATGTGTGCCTAAAACATCTTTTAACGCCTGATGTAAAATATGCGTCGCTGTATGATTTTTAATTACACTTGCGCGATTTGAAGCATCAACTACAGCCGTTAGTGTTGCACCTTCTTGCAATGTACCTTCTAGTACAACCACTTTGTGCAGGTTTTGCCCGTTCGGTGCTTTTTGTACATCTTTCACTGCAACCTTGACACCCTCAGCAATTAATTGACCTTCATCTGCAATTTGACCGCCGCTCTCTGCATAAAACGGAGTGACATCCAAAATAAGTTGTGCCTCTTCACCCGCATTTACAACTTGTGCGTACTCGCCGTTTTGTAGCAACGCTACAATTGTGCTTGTCGCCTGCAATTCATTGTAACCTACAAATTGACTTTCCACTTTGATTTCTCCAAGAACACCACCTTGTACTTGCATGGAATCTACATCTTGACGGGCTGCTCTCGCGCGTTCACGCTGCTGTTCCATCTCTGCTTCAAAGCCGCTGTGATCTACTGTCATGCCTGCTTCTTCTGCATATTCATCCGTTAATTCAATTGGAAAGCCGTATGTGTCATACAATCGGAATGCATCTGCACCAGAAAGAACCGTGCTACCTGCTGCTTTTGCCTTTTCAATCACTTGCGCTAAAATCGCTTCTCCTTCGTGAAGTGTTTCGTGGAAGCGCTCCTCTTCGTTTTTCACAACGCGTTGAATAAATTCTGTCTTCTCTTTCACTTCTGGATAGAAGTCTTGCATAATCTCACCAACAACCGGTACTAGCTCATACATGAAAGGACGATTAATATTCAATTTCTTCGCATATCGTACTGCACGGCGCAATAAGCGACGCAGTACATACCCGCGACCTTCATTAGAAGGCAGTGCTCCGTCCCCCACTGCGAATGTTACCGTACGAATATGGTCAGCAATTACTTTGAATGCTGTGTCCTTCTCTACATCGCCGCCGCGGTATTTCTCACCCGAGATAGATTCTGTTGCGCCGATGATTGGCATAAACAAATCTGTATCGAAGTTTGTCGGTACGTCTTGTACCACAGAAGCCATACGCTCAAGACCCATGCCTGTATCGATGTTTTTCTTTGGAAGCGGCGTATACGTACCGTCTGGATTATGGTTGAATTGGGAGAATACCAAGTTCCACACCTCAAGATAACGCTCGTTTTCACCGCCTGGATATAACTCTGGATCAGACGGGTCGTTACCATAGGCTTCACCGCGATCATAGAAGATCTCTGTATTCGGGCCACTTGGACCTTCGCCAATATCCCAGAAGTTTTCTTCTAAGCGAATAATACGCTCTTTCGGAACACCCATCTTTTCATTCCAAATTTGGAACGCTTCATCGTCTTCTGGGTGAATCGTAACAGAAAGCTTTTCTTTATCAAAACCAATCCATTTTTCGCTTGTTAAAAACTCCCAAGCCCATGTAATTGCCTCTTCTTTAAAATAATCGCCAATGGAGAAGTTCCCCATCATTTCAAAGAATGTATGGTGACGTGCTGTTTTTCCAACGTTTTCGATGTCGTTTGTACGAATGGATTTTTGTGCATTTGTGATACGTGGATTTGCTGGAATTACACGACCGTCAAAGTACTTTTTCAATGTTGCTACACCGCTGTTGATCCATAGTAGCGACGGATCTTCATGCGGAACAAGAGACGCGCTCGGCTCTACAGCATGTCCTTTTTCTTGGAAAAAATCTAAAAACATTTGGCGAATTTCTGCTGCTTTTAACTTCTTCATGTATACTTCCTCCTTATTTTTTGGACAAATAAAAAACTCCCGCCCCCATAGCAGGGACGAGAGTATACTCGCGTTACCACCCTGATTATGGACCGGAGTCCATCACCTCAAGTTGCCGTAACGTGGCAAGACGGCAGGTGTTAGCTGCTCTCAGGATTAGCGTTCCGTCACTCTTCATCTGAAAGTCCTTTCAGCCTACGGGACCTCTCTCTGGAAAATGGGCTGTGACGTACTCGATCCGTCATGGATTTATGTATTCAAGCGAATTATAGCCTACAATTCATAGCCTTGTCAACGTCTTGCGAGCAGTCTTTTGGAATGAATAATGATAGTACGTAATACTGCAAGTACTGGCACCGCAAGCAGCAGCCCCGGCAATCCGGCAATCTCACCGCCTACTAATAAAGCGAACATAATTACAACCGGATGCATCCGAAGGGATTTGCCCACGATATACGGTGATAATATATTACTTTCTAAGAACTGCAAGATAGCGAGCGCTACCCCAGCTTTGATTACCATGTTGACCGATACGGTTGCGGCAACGATCAGAGTTGGAATTGCTCCTAAAATAGGACCAAAGTACGGAATAATATCCGTAACACCTATGAGAATTCCAAGTAACAATGGATATTTTAAGCCAATAATCCAAAATGCAAATGCAGCAACTCCAGCCAATACGGCACACACAAATAGTTGACCACGAATATAGTTTCCCAGTGATTTATCAATATCATCTACAAGCTTTCTCCCCTCTGCACACCACTTCCCCGGGACACATCGCCAAAAAAAGTGATACATGCGATCATAGTCTTTAAGCAAGTAGAATACGATGAATGGAATGAGTACAATGATTAACAGAGAATCCAATATTCCCTGTGCCGTACTCATCATCCGATCCAAAAAAGATTGTAGCTTAGCTTCAACACCAAGAAACGCCTCTCTTAGCTTGTCCGTCACAAATTCCGGAAAATTGGCTGTTCTTGTTTCTACCTGCTTGGTCCAGCTTTCGTACATATTAATAAATTGCGGGAAATTACGGTTCATGTCCTTTAATTGAGAGATTGCTGCAGGAACACCTTTATATACCCCATAACCTACCCCTCCAAAAAATAAGATATATATGAGTAAAATAGCGAGAACACGCGGCATTCCTCTTTGATGTAGCTTCTCCACAAGTGGATGCAATAAGTAAGCAATAAAATAAGCTGTTAAAAACGGAATTATCACCAATTTCATTAATTGCAAAAGAGGAAACCACATTGGCCTTAGCTTCCAAAATACAAGCAAACATAAAAACAACAGTAAAAGCAGGGCCAAACGGTAAATCCAAATTAGCTTAATATTTTTCACCGCACATCCCTCCGTTTCTCTAGTGTGAGAAACATATGGACTCTTTATGCAAAGTCATCAAATACAATAGCTGTGTTACAGTCAGAAGTTAATGATCGACCCTTGTTGATTGGAGGTGATAATCCTGCTGGAAAAGCAAGTCAAAAGGCGACCTCGCAAACGCATAGCGCCGAGGAAACTCTCTGCCGAGGAAACTCTCTGAAGAAGCGAACACCCGTAACGGAAACTAACAACGAACTTTAACAAAACCAATACAATAAAAAACAGTACGGTAAACCGTACTGTTTTTACAAATAAGATTTCATCATTTTTTTCGCTTTTTTCATGCTTTTATAAGAAAGCATGTTATTTTTGCGCGCGTAATGATAAGCAGCAGCACCCAAACCAAATGCCAACAGTGAAGATTTCATGTTCATGCGTGTCACTCCTTACATGCTGATTGTTCTTTCGTCATCATCAAACAAATCATCAAGCGAGCTTAATGAACCATCCTCTTCAACTTGATGTGTAAAAATTTTCCCCTTTGCCACAGACAGCTCAATGTAACAAGTCCAGCAATAAAATTGGTTCACCCCAATTTTACCGATATCTTTTCCTTTACAGTTCGGACATATCAACAAGGCGTAATCACTCCCGTACCTTTTTCTATTACGCCAGTATCGTCCAAACCGCAGGAATTTAAACAGAGACAAAAAACTTCCTTGCCTCTCTTTTATAACTTATGCTGTTTTATAAAAAATCATAAGGAGAAAGTTCTTCCACGTCATTTTCTTCCTTCAATACGGTCCGTTCCTTTAACCTCTCGCAAAGCGTCGTTTGCCGCGTCGCATCGTCCGTACGGCTAATACCTGACTGAAAAGCATCCGACTCACCGCACAAAATTAAAAACTTCTTACTGCGCGTAATTGCCGTATAAAGAAGATTACGCCGTAGCATACGATAATAGCTTTTTACAACAGGTAAAATGACAATAGGAAATTCACTACCCTGTGCTTTATGAATAGAACAGCAATACGCATGCGTAATTTGATTAAAATCCGGCTTTGTATACGTAACTTCAATGCCGTCAAAAGAAACGACAAGCATATCCTGCTGCTCTACATTTTCCTTTGCATAAAAAATAGATACAATTTCACCCATATCACCATTAAATACTTGGCTTTCCGGTTGATTAACAAGCTGCAACACTTTATCGCCCACACGATATATAACATCACCAAAGGTAAGCTCTCTTCGTTGTTCACGAGCTGGATTAAATACTTCCTGAAGCGCTTGATTTAGCATATTAATACCTGCCGGACCTCGGTACATTGGCGCCAGTACTTGTATGTCTTTTGCTGTAAAGCCTTTTGTTTGTGCGTTTTCACACACTTTCTTAACCACATCAACAATTTGGCCGCTGCTACACATAATAAAAGAACGGTCGCTTTTTTGTACAGCAATATCTTCCGGTACTTTACCACCTTTAATTGTATGTGCAAGCTGAATCACGGATGACCCTTCCGCTTGTCTGTATATCTCCGTGAGACGTACTGTTGGAATAATTTCTGCTGCTAACAAATCCTTTAACACTTGACCAGGTCCTACAGAAGGCAATTGATCTTCATCCCCTACAATAATGACCTGCATATCAGAAGGTAATGATTTAAACAGCTGATTCGCAAGCCATATATCGACCATGGAAAACTCATCAATAATAAGTAACTTTCCAGCTACTGGTTCATGCTCATTGCGCTGAAAGGATCCTTCCGGCGTCCATCCAAGCAAACGATGAATTGTACCTGCAGGCAAACCCGTAGCTTCACTCATGCGCTTTGCCGCGCGGCCTGTTGGAGCTGTAAGTAAAATAGGAAACGGATTTTTTTCGTTGTAGTCCTTTGCGTCTAAAGACAATCCGTTCATAGCGGCATACATTTCAACAATACCATTGATTACCGTTGTTTTTCCTGTACCTGGTCCACCTGTTAAAATCATCACGGGATGCGTAAGTGCTGTTTGTACCCCTTCCCTTTGCCGGGAGGCATATTGCACACCAAGCTTATCCTCAATAGAGCCAAGGGTCATAAGAAAATCGGCTTCTGAAAAAGATTCCAGTTCTCCCTTTCCCATAAGACGAAATAATGAAGTAACAAGTCCTTGCTCTGCATAGTATAACGATGACAGATATGAGCGATCTTGCTCAATAATGAGCTTGTCTTCTCCTTGTAAAAATTCCAGACATTGCGTAATATCAGCCTCTGAAACAGTACGTTCATGATGATTTAACAGTTCTATTGTTCGTCTGATTAGTTGCTCTGTTGTAATGTAGACATGTCCTTCCTGCAAGGATACGTTTTCTAAAGTAAACAAGCAACCCGCTCGAATCCGATCCGGATGGTTACCTGATATACCAAAGGCTTTTCCGATCTCATCCGCACGCCCAAAACCAATACCTTCAACATCCTCAATCAGCTGATATGGATTGCTACGGATGATTTCTAACGTTTGCTCTTTATACTTCTGATAAATTTTAATGGTTAGCTTGGTGCCAAAGCCATAGCCGCCCAAAAAGCTCATGACTTTCTCAAGCCCTTGATGCTCAAGAATTGTTTGATACAGCTCCTGTGCTTTATCCTTCTTCACAATACCATCTAACACCGATGCATCGTCCAATATTTTAGAAATTGCTTGTGAGCCGAGTTTTTCTACAATGCGTTCAGCCGTTTTTTTACCGATTCCTTTAAATAAATCACTAGATAAATATTGGACAATTCCATTCTTTGTTTGCGGCAGCTCTTTTTTAAACATCTCTACATGATACTGCATGCCATAACGATGATGATCTTTAAACACCCCGTTTAGTGTAAATATTTCTTCCTCGTGCATGCGCGGAAAATAACCAGTAATCAGAACGTCTTTCTCTTCAAATGCTTCGTTCGTCTCTAGCACCTTCATGCGCACAACAGAATACAAATTGTCTTCGTTATGAAAAATCGTATGAAGGACTTGGCCTTTTATGTATTTGTGTTCCTCTTTAAACAAATCCATTGTGTCCTGCATACTTCACGCCCCTTTGCGGTTAGTTCTGCTCAAGCAAGCGAATGCCGTTGCCCGCAAGAAAATGATCCGGTTGCAACTTAACAGCCTGTTTAAATAACTGCAGCGCTTTTTCATTGTTTTCTTCAAATGCGTATGCAACACCAAGATTATATAGTGCATCTGTATGTGTCGGATCTAATTCCAGTACCTTTTCAAACACCGCTTTTGCTTCTTTCACGTGCTCTAAACGCGCTAAACAAAGCCCATACTGAAATGCAGCCTCCGCATCGCTGTCATTCAACTCCATCGCTCTTTGCAAATGCGGCAGTGCCATTAAATCCTTACTGAGCTCCACATAAGTAAATCCGAGCATAAAATAAACATCTCCAGATTGTAAACCACACTGCATCGCCTTTTCAAACATCACCTTGGCATCTTCAAATTGCTCCCGTTCATAACAAATTGTGCCTAAGCCGTAATACGCTGTTGCTAACGTATCATCTAGCTCCAGTGCTTTTTTATAAAAGGATACTGCCCGTTCTGCTTCTCCAAGAACATCCAGCAAATTTGCAAAATTCACATAACCGAGCGGATTGTTCGGCTCTTCTTGAATTGCTTCTGTTAATAGCTGGGCCGCTTCCTCCCATTTTCCTTCCTGCATCCTCGCAATGCCTTGTTCTAGCTTTGTCATACTTATCACCTCTTCATTAGACTCTATATTCATCATAAAAGAAACCTCGGCTCATGAAAAGTCCGAGGTTTCTAAATCACGCCAAGTAGGAAAGCTTATTCCCGGCGCGGAACACTTCATCAATCGTTCCCCCGCCCAAGCATACTTCACCATCGTAAAACACAACAGCTTGTCCTGGTGTAAGTGCACGAATCGGCTCATCACAAAGAATGCGTACATTTCCACCTTCCATCACTTGTACCGTCACCTTGTTATCAGCTTGACGATAGCGGAACTTTGCCGTACATGTAAATTCCGATGCCTTTGGCTCATTTACCCAGCTTACATCGGTTGCAATCACTTCATCACCGTACAGCAGTTCATTATGAAAGCCTTGCTCTACATATAAAATATTATCTTTTAGGTTTTTACCGACAACAAACCACGGATCTCCATCGCCTCCGATCCCCAGACCATGGCGCTGTCCGATTGTATAATACATAAGACCGTCATGCTTGCCTTTTACCTTACCGGACAACGTTTGCATCATACCTGGTTGTGCAGGTAAATAGTTGCTTAGAAATTCTTTGAAGTTACGCTCACCAATAAAGCAAATGCCCGTACTATCCTTTTTCGTTGCCGTTGCAAGATTTGCTTCCTTGGCTATTTCACGGATTTGCGGTTTTGTTAAGTGTCCAAGAGGAAACATTGTTTTCGACAATTGCTCTTGATTTAATTGGTTTAAGAAATACGTTTGATCTTTGTTATCGTCAACGCCTCGTAGCATTTTATATATGCCGTCTTCATAAACTACACGCGCATAATGACCTGTGGCTACGTAATCAGCACCAAGTGCCATAGCGTGATCCAAAAACGCTTTAAACTTAATTTCTTTATTACACATTACATCTGGATTTGGCGTACGTCCGGCTTTATATTCATCCAAGAAGTACGTAAATACCTTATCCCAATACTGCTTCTCAAAGTTTACCGCATAATAAGGGATGCCGATTTGATTACATACTTGGATTACATCGTTATAATCTTCTGTTGCTGTGCAGAATCCATTTTCATCAGTATCATCCCAGTTTTTCATAAACACACCAATTACTTCATAGCCTTGTTGCTTAAGTAAAAGCGCCGCCACCGAAGAATCGACGCCGCCTGACATACCGATTACAACACGTGTTTCATGAGGTTGTTTGTTCATCTTCTTCACCTCCAGTTTATTAATTTTGTGTCAATCGCTTCACGATCTTCACAGTTTCGTACGCGGCTTTTTCTACTTGCTCTTTTGTATTGCCAAGACCAAAGCTAAATCGTACGGATGAACGTATTTTATCAGAGGATTTTCCAAACATCGCCACAAGAACATGTGATGGATCAATGGAACCAGCTGTACAGGCTGAACCGCTCGATACAGAAATTCCCGCTAAATCCATATTTACAAGAAACGACTCAATATGCATGCCTGTAAAGCTCACATTGAATACGTGTGACAAGCTGTTTTCTCCTCCGTTGACCTCAAATTGGATGCCTTCATTTACGAAGACAGATATCATTATATCCTTAAATAATCGGTATTGTTGATTTTTTTGCTCACGTGCTGCTTCTGCAAGCAAAATCGCTTGATGAAACCCAACAATGCCAGGCACATTTTCTGTGCCGGCCCTTCTTTTACGCTCTTGCTCGCCTCCTATTAATAGAGGAGCAAACACAACATGTTTAGCAGCATACAAAAAGCCTACACCTTTAGGGCCGTTAATTTTATGAGAAGAAACGGACAGTAGATCAATTCCTAACTTCTTTACATCAATCTCCACTATACCATACGCTTGTACAGCATCCGTATGAAAATACGCGTCGTGTTCCCGCAGCAAAGCGCCGATTTCCTCTATAGGCTGTACGGTACCTACCTCATTATTACCGTACATAATTGAGACTAAAATTGTTTTTTCTGTCAATGCCTCTTGTACGTCTTGTACATTCACACGTCCAGTTTCATCAACAGGCAAATACGTTATCTCAAACCCCTCATGCTCAAGCATTTTACACGTATTTAAAATAGCATGGTGTTCAATTGCTGTTGTAATAATATGATTTCCTCGCGTTTTATTAGCACGAGCAACACCTAATAGCGCTAAATTATCAGCTTCTGTACCACCGCTTGTGAAAATAATTTCATTCGGCGTTGCACCGATACTGCTTGCACAAGCCCGTCTCGCTTCATCAACCGCATGTCGCGCTTGTCTGCCATAAAAGTGGATACTCGAAGGATTACCAAACATCTCCGTCATGTACGGAATCATGTGTTCCACAACCTGTGGATGCGTAGGAGATGTAGCTGCATGGTCTAAGTATATACGCTCCATTCATACAGCTCCTTTCTTAAATGTAAAACATATATCCATGTCCGTGCTCTTCATCATACTTTACTAAATCTTCAAGCGTCGTGCTATCTAAGACTTCTTGTACCGCATCGCGAATACGCGTCCAAAGCTGTCTTTGTGCAGGGCGTTCTTCTTCAATCCCCTCAACTACACTAATTGGTCCTTCCAATACGCGAATTACATCTCCAGCCGTAATATTAGAAGGGGTATCAGCCAGTACATATCCGCCATAAGCCCCGCGTGTACTTTTTACAAGACGTGCGTTTCGCAATGGTGAAATCAATTGCTCTAAGTAATGCTCAGACAATTCATGTGCCTGTGCGATAGATTTTAACGAAATGGGACCTTCCCCATACTTCTTTGCCAAATCAATCATAATTGTTAAGCCGTAGCGACCTTTTGTTGAAATTTTCATCCAAGCACCTCTTTCCATTCTTACCTGAGTAAGCCTATAAGATTATATCATAAATTCACATGTGAAGAAATTTCATCTTGAAGTGAGAACGTGATAGGATAAACATACAACACACACACAGGAGAGATTGTATGAAACAACCACTTGCACATCGCATGAGACCAACAACAATTGAAGAAATAATTGGTCAGTCTCACCTCGTTGGAGAAGGCAAGCTTCTCCGCCGTATGGTGGAGGCTAAGCACCTGCAATCCATGATTTTATACGGACCGCCGGGCACGGGGAAAACCTCTATTGCCCGTGCTATTGCTGGTAGCACTGGCACACCGTTTCGACTATTAAATGCTGTTACACATAATAAAAAGGATATGGAAATTGTCGTTGAAGAGGCAAAAATGTCCCGTCACCTTATTTTAATTTTGGACGAAGTACATCGCCTTGATAAGAGTAAACAAGATTTTTTACTTCCGCATTTAGAAAGCGGGTTAATTACAATGATTGGCGCTACTACAAGTAATCCCTTTCACTCTATCAACTCCGCAATCCGGAGTCGTTGCCAAATTTTTGAACTGCACGCATTAACAGAAGCCGATATTTTAATTGGTCTAACCCGTGCTCTCTCGAATTCAGAAAAAGGACTGGGTTTTGTGGAAACAGAAGTAACCAAAGAAGCAATGCAGCATTTCGCAAGAGCGTCCGGCGGCGATCTACGTTCTGCTTATAATGCGCTTGAGCTCGCGGTATTATCTACGTTACCTGTAGATGGCGTTAGAACGATTACACTTGAGGTTGCGGAAGAATGCTTGCAAAAAAAGAGCTTTGTCCACGACAAAGACGGTGACTCTCATTATGATGTATTGTCTGCTTTTCAAAAAAGTATTCGTGGCAGTGATGTAAATGCCGCCGTTCATTATTTGGCACGTCTCATTGAAGCCGGTGATTTAACTAGCATTGCAAGACGGCTTCTTGTGATTGCCTATGAAGATATTGGCCTGGCAAGCCCGCAAGCCGGTCCTCGTACCCTTGCCGCAATCGAAGCAGCAGAACGCGTTGGCTTTCCTGAAGCACGTATTCCACTCGCCAATGCGGTTATAGAGCTTTGTCTCTCGCCTAAATCTAACTCGGCTTATCAAGCCATTGATGCAGCACTTCATGATTTACGTACAATGCGTACAGGTGATGTGCCAAAACATTTAAAGGATGCACATTATAAAGGTGCACAAGCATTAGGGCGCGGTATCGGCTACTTATATCCCCATGATTATGAAAATGGCTGGGTACCGCAGCAATATTTACCGGATCGAATTAAAAATAAAGAGTACTATACACCAAAACAAACCGGGAAATTCGAGCAGGCCCTCGCAGCTGTTTATCACAATCTGCAAAACTCAAAAAAATAGTATAAAATGATGCACATGAGAGACAATAAGCAAAAACCCATTGGGAGGCTTGCTATGAAAGTGCGTCAGGATGCTTGGACCCCAGAAAATGATTTACTTCTTGCAGAAACAGTATTGCGGCACATTCGAAGCGGCAGTACACAACTAAAAGCATTTGATGAAGTAGGAGATATACTAAATCGAACATCAGCGGCCTGTGGTTTTCGTTGGAATGCCGAAGTACGTAGCCGTTATGAAGAAGCGGTGCAGCTTGCCAAAAAACAGCGCAAAGAAGCAAAACGAGCACAGCTACAGCGGCCGCAAAAGAAGCTAATTACACCTCGTTTAAAAGAAGAAGCCATTGAAGCTGAATTTTCAGAAGAACCACATGTCTCTTCTCTTTGTATGCAGGATGTAATCCACTTTTTGCAGCAATTTCAGCCAGATACAAAAGAAATTATTAGCTTGCAAACAACAAACGATGTACTTCGCCGTGAAAATGAAGCTTTGCGAAACAAACAACAGGATTTACAAAGAAAGCTAGATCAGCTGCAAAGTGAACAAGGAACAATCCAAGAAGACTATCAAAATCTCGTTCGGATTATGGATCGTGCTCGTAAAATGGTATTATTTGATGAAAAGGAAGAACGAATTGCACCCATTTTTAAGATGGATAAAAACGGGAACTTGGAGATCATTTCACAGTGAGTTAAAGATATTTTTTAGGCGGGAGAGAAGAATGAGCAATGTGCAGTCTAATTAGGCCTAAGAGAGTCTCATGCCTGACCCTAGGTGCATAAAGTAAGTCGTTTCTACTTTTCCATTGCTAGTATGTTAGCTACTCGTATATATGATAAAAAACCTTCCGAATGGAAGGTTTTTTATCAATCCTGCCCTACTCGATTCACTTTTATATTCTTCAGTAGTTGACGGACAACATAGCTTGTCATAATGAGTCCAGCAACAGATGGAACGAAAGCATTAGAGGAAGGTGGTAGCTTTGCCTTGCGAATCTTTGCGTTTTCATCGGGTACGATTTCTTTACGAATTTCCTCACGAATTACAATTGGACTTTCATCAGAAAACACAACCTTAACACCCTTTTTAATTCCTTCTTTACGAAGTCGCGTACGTACAACTTTTGCAATTGGATCAGTATGCGTTTTAGAAATGTCTGCAATCTTAAAGCGTGTCGGATCCATCTTATTCGCAGCACCCATACTTGAAATAATCGGGATTTTACGGCGCAGACATTCCTTAATTAAATGAATTTTGTAAGAGATAGTATCTGATGCATCAATAACAAAATCAAGACCATAAGAAAAGAATTGCTCATATGTTTCTTCTGTATAAAACATTTGAAGCGCAATCACTTCACAGTCCGGATTAATATCTAGAATACGCTGTTTCATTAATTCAACTTTAGACTGTCCTACTGTTGAAATAAGCGCATGCACCTGGCGATTTACATTTGTAATATCCACAACATCCTTGTCCACGAGTACCAAACGCCCTACACCAGAGCGAGCTAATGATTCTGCGGAGAAAGAACCAACACCGCCAATGCCAAGGACACCAACTGTGCTATTTTTCAATATTTCAAGACCTTCCTTACCGAAGGCCAATTCATTACGTGAAAATTGATGTAGCATGTTTTTCACTCTCCTACTGCAAATTAGTCCAATTTGTATTCTACCTTCTTTTCCTACTATTTGTATAGAAAAAATTATATTTTAACAAAAAAACCATGTGAACATAGTATGTCCACATGGTTGTTATTTGCATTTATTCTTTTGTGATTTTTAACTGCAGATGCAATTCATCAAGCTGCGCTATTGCGACTTCACCTGGTGCATCCGTCAACAAGCAGCTTGCGCTTGCTGTTTTCGGGAATGCAATCGTATCACGAAGGTTTGTACGCCCTGCAAGCAACATCACTAAGCGGTCCAATCCCAATGCAATTCCGCCATGTGGTGGTGTACCGTAGTCAAATGCTTCAAGCAAGAAGCCGAATTGCTCCTGTGCTTCTTCTTGTGAGAAACCAAGAACACGGAACATCTTCTCTTGTACATCACGCTCATAAATCCGTAAAGAACCGCCGCCCAGCTCATACCCATTTAATACAAGGTCATATGCTTGTGCACGCACTTGACTTGGATCTGTATCAAGAAGCGGCAAATCTTCACGGAATGGCATCGTGAATGGGTGATGCGCTGCGAAATAACGACCTTGTTCCTCGTCATACTCAAGAAGCGGCCAATCTGTTACCCATAAGAAATTGTACTTGCTTTCGTCAATAAGAGCCAGCTCTTTACCAAGTTTTAAACGAAGTGCCCCTAAGCTATCCGCTACTACACTTTTCTTATCAGCAACGAATAGAAGAAAGTCGCCAATTTCTGCTTCTAACAAACGAATGATTGTTGCACTGTCTTCTTCACCGAAAAACTTCGCAATTGGACCTTTTAGTCCATCAGCCTCTACTTTCAGCCAAGCAAGACCTTTGGCGCCGTAAATTTTCACAAACTCAGTTAACGCATCAATATCTTTACGGGAATACTTATCAGCAGCACCTTTAGCATTGATCGCTTTTACTTGACCACCGGCTTCTACCGCACTTGTGAATACCTTGAATCCACAGTCCACCGCAAATTCAGATAGATTTGTTAGCTCCATTCCAAAACGTGTATCAGGTTTGTCAGAACCATAACGGCTCATTGCCTCATCGTATGTCATACGCGGGAATGGCAATGCTATTTCCAAGCCTTTCGCATCACGCATAACACCGCTCATCATTTTTTCCATCATTTCAATAATTTCTTCCTGGGTCAAGAAGGATGTTTCAATATCGATTTGTGTAAATTCCGGCTGACGGTCTGCACGCAAGTCTTCGTCACGGAAACAACGAGCTACCTGATAATAACGCTCGAAGCCGCCAACCATCAACAACTGTTTAAAAATTTGCGGCGATTGCGGCAATGCGTAAAATTCACCTGGATGTACGCGGCTTGGCACCAAGTAGTCACGCGCTCCTTCCGGTGTACTTTTTGTTAAAATTGGTGTTTCTACTTCAATAAACTGTTCTCTGTCCAAGAAGTCACGCATTGCTTTCGTTACTTTATGACGAAGCTTAAACGTCTCCAGCATAGCTGGGCGACGCAAATCTAAATAACGATATTTTAAGCGCACATCTTCAGACACATCTGTTTTATCTGCAATTGTAAAAGGCGGTGTTTTGGCTGTATTTAAAATACGAATATCTGTAGCTTGTACTTCAATGTACCCTGTTGCTAAGTTTTTGTTGATTTGCCCTTCTGCTCGCTCAACAACTGTACCTTCTACGTGCAACACATATTCATTACGAATTCCTTCCGCCAGCTTTAATGCTTCTGCTGATGTTTCCGGTGTAAATACAACCTGTACAATCCCTGTACGGTCGCGCAAGTCGATAAAAATAAGTCCGCCCAGGTCACGGCGCTTTTGCACCCAGCCCTTTAGCTGTACTGTACTTCCTGCTTCTTGCAATGTTACTTCCCCGCAATAATGCGTTCTCTCAGCCATATTCTCTTCCCCCTTATTGTACTTTCTCTGCTATATACGTAACGAATGTATCTAAGGCAATCTCTGTTTGATCACCGGTGCTCATATCTTTTACATTGATAATACCTTGCTCTAGCTCATTTTCCCCTAATACCGCTACATATTTTGCTTCTGAACGGTCTGCTGCTTTAAACTGGGCTTTAATTTTTCGATCTAGGTAATCTTTCTCTGCCTTCAAGCCTGCCTTGCGCAAATCATGTACAAGCTTTGCTGCTGCATCTTTCGCTTTTTCACCTAAAGCTACCACAAAGCAATCCATTTCAAAGGAAACGGGTAAGGTAACTTTCTCTGCTTCAAGTGCCATCAGCAAACGCTCAATACTCATCGCAAAGCCAATACCCGGTGTTTCAGGCCCCCCAATCTCTTCGACAAGACCATTATAACGGCCACCGCCGCTTAGCGTTGTGATGGCACCAAATCCATCTGCCTCACTCATGATTTCAAATACAGTGTGCTGATAGTAGTCCAAGCCACGTACAAGATTTGAATCCTTTTCAAACGGAATATCCATCATGGTCAGCAACTCTTGTAACTTCTCGTAATAAGCCTGTGAGTTTTCATTGAGATACGCTGTAATAGATGGTGCTGTACCCATTAATTCATGATTGCGGTCTTTCTTACAATCCAAAATACGAAGCGGATTTTTATGTAAACGTGATTGACAATCGCCGCAAAACTCATCAATGCGTGGTGCAAAATGATTTACGAGCGCTTCTCGATGTGCTTGACGACTCTCTTTATCTCCAAGACTGTTTAATACTAGCTTCACATGCTTCAATCCTAGGCCTTTATAAAAATCCATTGCCAGTGCCATTACTTCTGCATCAATAGCTGGGTCATTACTACCAAGCGCTTCAATACCGAATTGCACGAACTGACGAAAGCGACCAGATTGCGGTCTTTCATAACGGAACATCGGTCCAATGTAAAATAGCTTTGTTGGTTGGGTTGCATCACCGTACATTTTATTTTCAACGTAAGAACGAACCACAGCCGCTGTTCCTTCCGGACGAAGTGTTAGACTGCGTTCACCGCGATCTGTAAAAGTATACATTTCCTTTTGAACAATATCCGTTGTATCACCAACACCGCGTAAAAACAAATCCGTATGTTCGAAAATCGGCGTGCGAATTTCTTTATAGTTATAACGGCGGCAAATATCACGTGCCTGCTCCTCAATATACTGCCACAGCTCAACCGTACCGGGACGTATATCCTGCGTTCCCCTTGGAATTTGAATAGACATAAAACTTCCTCCTTTTATTCAGAAAAGCGTAGACGGCTTGCTCAGCTCCATAGGGCTGAGGTTCTCGGCTCATAAAGGCGCTTTTGGCCTTTCTGGGACGAGGTTCTCCGACCGGCGGAGCTTGCCGGCGCAGCTAGACAAGAAAAGCGTAGACGGCTCTAGATGAAACTAGACACTAAAGTACAACTACTTTTCTGTATACACAAAAAACTCCCGTTCCTACTGTAACAGTAGGGACGAGAGTTTAATACCCGTGGTGCCACCCTAATTGAAGCATTACGCTTCCACTTTTTTCAGTAACGCCTGAACGCGTTCTTCTCCTACTTATGTTCAGAGAGAAACCTCCGGAGTGTTCATTCGACAAGTCATCATGCAGAAACGCTTTCAGCCCAAGGCGTTTCCTCTCTTTTCATGTGCTTCTTGTGTACTGTGCTCCATCATCAGTTCAATATTTTGTTAGAAATATGAATTTGTTTACTAATATACGTTTCTTCACGTTTCTTGTCAAGACCGGTCCATATGTTTCTTTAGCTTTTTTACATCATGCAGAGAAATTCCAAACTCAGATGCCAGCTCCATGGATGTCATATCACTTTCTTTTGCTAAAAAATCATGAAAGCTCACATTAAAGAGCTGGTTTACACTGTTTGTTGCATGATTCATTTTGTTGTTCATTCTCATCAGGTTCATTCCTCACATTCTGTAGCAATCTGTTGATAGTGTTACCAGAATGGAGCGTTTGTATAACTAAACGAATAGCAAAAAACTAGGTTCTGTTAAAGTTCGCTGTGGATTTCCGTTACGGGGGCTCGCTTTTCCCGCAGAAGTCTCACCCCCTTCACTCCCATCAACAAATGCCAATTAGCAACATCAGACTTTAACACAGCCAAAAACTAAAGGACGAGCGTTTGCTCGTCCTTTAGTTACTTTCCACAATAAGTGTCACAGGGCCATCATTGATGAGTTGTACATTCATCATGGCACCAAACTCCCCTGTTTCCACATGAAGCCCTTGCTTTTTAAGTTCCTCATTAAAGACATCATACAGACGCTTAGCATGCTCCGGCCTTGCGGCTTCCATAAAGTTCGGTCGTCTTCCCTTTCTACAATCTCCGTACAGGGTAAATTGAGAAATAGATAAAATAGCCCCGCCCTTGTCTTTCACAGATGTATTCATCTTGCCGCTTTCGTCCTCAAAGATGCGCAAGTTTGCAATTTTTTCTGCCACATAAGTCGCATCTTTTTCTTGGTCTTCATGTGTTATCCCGACCAGCAGTGTCAAACCAAACGGAATGCTCCCTACCACATTTCCATCTACTTTTACAGATGCTTCTTTGGAACGCTGTACAACAACTCTCATCTTAATCTCCTTTTAATGCATTAATCGGCGCACGGCATAAATATCATGCACACGCTTGATTCGTTCTACCACCTTCTGCAGATGATGGACATTTTGAATAGAAATAGACATATGGATAGTCGCCATTTTATTGCGATCACTTCTTCCAGAAACGGCTGAAATATATGTTTTCGTCTCATTCACCGCCTGTAGTACTTCATTAAGTAAGCCGCGGCGATCATAACCAGATATCTCAATGTCTACATTATACTCCAATTCCTTCTGCGGATCATTCTCCCATTCTACATCCAATAAGCGCTCTTTCGCTTCTTCCGTATGAATGTTTACACAATCAGAACGATGAATAGAAACGCCTCTTCCTTTGGTAATATATCCGACGATATCATCACCAGGTACAGGATTACAGCATTTAGAAACACGAATTAGCAAGTTGTCTACACCGCTCACTTTAATACCAGAATCACGCCTACGAATTTTCATCGGCTTGCGAACTTCCGTCATTGTTTCTTCTAGTAGCTGTTCTTCTTCACGCTTTTTACGAAACTTATCTGTTAATCTCGTCACAATTTGTGCAGCCGTAATACCGTTATATCCGACCGCAGCATACATTTCCTCATCATTCGGAAAATTAAATTTATCAGCTACGCGCTTTAAATTATCTGCGCTTAATATCTCTTTTAAATCGTAATCTAAGTTGCGCAATTCTTTTTCAATAAGCTCTTTCCCTTTTTCGATATTCTCTTCACGACGCTGTTTTTTAAAGAATTGGCGAATTTTATTTTTGGCATGAGAAGTCTGGGCAAGCTTCACCCAATCTTGACTCGGTCCATACGAATGCTTAGATGTTAAGATTTCAACAATATCGCCTGTCTTCAGCTTATAATCGAGCGGTACCATTTTCCCGTTAATTTTAGCCCCAATTGTTTTACTGCCGATTTCAGAGTGAATGCGATATGCAAAGTCAATTGGAACAGAGCCTAACGGCAGCTCAATCACATCACCTTTTGGTGTAAAGACAAACACCATGTCTGAAAACAAGTCGATTTTTAACGATTCCATAAATTCTTCCGCATTGGAAGCATCCTTTTGCCATTCTACAATTTGCCGGAACCACGCCAGCTTTTTTTCTAAAGGTGCATTTTCTGGTGCTACCTCGGCCCCCTCTTTATAAGCCCAATGTGCGGCAATCCCATATTCGGCAATGCGGTGCATCTCTTTCGTACGAATTTGCACCTCAAGAGGATCGCCCTTAGGACCAATAACCGTTGTGTGCAAAGACTGATACAAGTTTGCTTTTGGCATTGCAATATAATCTTTGAAGCGACCAGGCATTGGCTTCCAGCATGTATGAATAATACCGAGAACAGCATAGCAATCTTTTATGCTATTCACTACCACGCGAACTGCAAGAAGATCATAAATTTCATTAAATTGTTTATTTTGCATAACCATTTTTCGATAAATGCTATAAATATGCTTAGGTCGACCTGACATATCTGAATGAATAGACACATCATCTAATTTTTCACGAATATCTTTCATTACTGTTTCTAGGTACTCTTCACGTTCCGCTCGCTTTCGCTTCATTAAGTTAACAATACGATAATACTGCTGGGGATTAAGATAGCGTAATGACGTATCTTCAAGCTCCCATTTGATCGTATTAATTCCAAGACGATGCGCAAGTGGCGCAAAAATCTCCAAAGTTTCCGTGGCAATTCGCTGTTGCTTTTCAAGGGGCAAATGTTTGAGCGTTCTCATATTATGCAAACGGTCGGCTAACTTAATTAGAATAACGCGGATGTCTTTTGCCATCGCAACAAACATTTTACGGTGATTTTCTGCCTGTTGTTCTTCATGAGATTTATATTTAATTTTTCCTAGCTTCGTCACACCATCTACCAGCATGGCAATCTCTTGATTAAATGCTCGTTCCATATCTTCCAACGTTACGTCGGTGTCCTCAACAACGTCATGAAGGAAGCCAGCCGATACTGTGGCTGGATCCATTTTTAAATCGACAAGGATCCCTGCAACTTGAATGGGATGAATAATATATGGTTCACCTGATTTTCTATATTGTTCACGATGTGCCTCATACGCAAATTCATAGGCACGTTCCACAATCTCCGCGTCTTTATCTGTTAAGTACGTTCTTGCTTTTTCCAGCACCTGTTCTGCTGTAAGCACTTGTTCATTCGCCATGGAATCACCTTTTTATCATAATTAATCCTATTGCTTATAACTGTATTTCACCATTATAACGCAATTATGCATAATTGTGAAAAGGAAAGAAATTGTATTGCCAAAACCTTTTGTGTATCCGGTTATATACATACAAATGATGCTTGGAGCGCAACAGCACCTATTCCAATTCTCTCTTCTCTCCCTACTTACAATTTTCTACTTGTGCTTATATAAAAGCTTTGTAAAGTTCGTTGTTGATTTCCGTTAAGAGGGTTCGCTTTTCACGGGGGCAGGGAGCCTCCTCAGCGCTATATACTTGCCAAATCTCCCATCTCATCCCCTTCACTCCCATCAACAAGTGCCAATTATCAACATTAGGCATTAACACAACCTATATAAAAAGAGCACTCTTATCGAGTACTCAATAAATGTTAGTATTTCATTAATGTTAATACGTCGTAAGCACCGATTGCTTTGCGACCATCCAAGTAAGACAATTCAACTAAGAATGCAATACCAGCAACAATGCCTCCAAGCTCTTCAACAAGTTTGATTGTTGCTTCAATTGTACCCCCAGTTGCAAGCAAATCATCCGTAATTAAGACGCGCTGTCCTGGACGAATTGCATCTTTGTGAATGGTTAAAACGTCCTTACCATATTCTTTGCCGTAATCTACTTTAATCACTTCACGTGGCAATTTGCCTTCTTTACGTACAGGCGCAAAACCTACACCCAACGCATAAGAAACCGGGCAGCCAATAATAAATCCACGTGCCTCCGGTCCAACCACAAGGTCGATTTTCTTTTCTTTGGCAAATTCTACAATGCGGTCTGTTGCCGCTTTGTAAGCTGCACCGTCATTCATTAAAGGGGTGATGTCTTTAAAGACAATCCCTTCCTTCGGATAATCCGGTACAATCGCAATATATTGTTTCAAGTCCATTACCTAAGTGCCTCCTCATGTGCAGAACCGTCTTTCATATGTTGAAACCACATTTTTAATTGTTGATACGTGGAATATACCAATTCTTTTTCAAGTTGTAATTGATTTACTTTTTCGCGATACGTTGCCGATTCTGTTAAATCTCGTTTTTGTGTTTGATGAGCAATAAAAATCACACCATCTTTTATTTTAACAAATTCTAATTCAAAAAACACCATTGTCATAAAATTTACTGTATCTTTTGACCAACCTTTATGCGCACACAACTGTGCACCATGCTTTACAATTGAAAAAGGGGCTTGCTGACGAAGAAAAGAATAATACCATTTAAAATGTTCTCTTGTTGGAATTGTACTGAAAGTATGCTGCATTTCTTGATAAAAAACCGCATAAATACGTGCAGGAAAAGCGTTTATAAACATTTGCTGTAAATGCTTAGTTGTAGGAGGCATATCCAATAAAATGATATAGTTTCCTTCCATATGTGACCGTGCTTTAGCAGCCGGAATCAGATGATCTCTATATTCGCCCACCGAAAACTTTTCAAGCGTTTCCGAACGAAAATAAACAATTTTTACTTGATTCTTAGGCAGCATGGCTATATGCTTTTCTACATTTCTCATGCTGCGCCAGTCAAATAACTGCCAATCTGTTACTGCAATATCAGCAATCATAATTTGCGGCTTTTTTACGTTATTCCATTCATTTATAGACGCCTCTCCAACAATTGATACTTTTGAAATCGGCGATATTTCCTCTGCAGCCTGCCCAAATCCAAAACCAACACCGTCAAGCCTCACTTCTTCATCCCGCATTGTAAGCTTTAAATGCGAACCGTCTGCACCAATTTGTCTGATACTTTCTAATGACGCATCTTCTATATGCAATCTTGGTTTTGGGTTTCCAACTCCGAATGGTGCCAGCATAGACATTTCTGCAATCGAAGACAGCGTGATATCACGCGGCTGACACGTTACATCAATTTCAGTAACTGGCAGTAAATCTTCCGGCATCAGTTGTATGTCTGCCAACTTATTAAGGCGAACTCGCAATTCATCAACATCCTCTAACTGCAACGTCATGCCTGCAGCCATCGGATGACCTCCAAAATGCGGAAGGATATCACGACAATCAGAAAGATTTGCAAATAAATCAAAGCCTTCTATACTTCGAGCCGATCCTTTGGCAATTCCTTTGTCATGATCAATACTCAGTATAATGGTTGGTCGATAAAAGCGCTCTACAAGCTTAGACGCTACAATGCCGACAACCCCGGCATTCCAGCCCTCACGAGCAATCACCAACACCTTATTTTGCTCAGGTGGATACAGCTCTTCTACCTCTTGTATTGCTTCCTGTGCAATTTGCTTGACAATCTCTTGTCTTTGCTTATTTAATGCGTCAATTTCTTCTGCTAAGCCTTTTGCTTCTTCTATATCTTCTGTCAAAAGCAAATGAACCGCAGGCGCAGCGTCTTCTAGGCGTCCAACGGCGTTAATACGCGGACCAATTGTAAAACCAATCGTTTCTTCATTTGCTTCTTTTGGGTTGCTATTTGCTACTTGTAAAAGCGCAAGAAGCCCCGGTCTTTTTGTTTGACGTAGCTTTTCAATCCCGCGCTTTGCAAGCAAACGATTTTCGCCGTGCAGGGGCACAAGGTCAGCAATTGTACCAATCACCGCAATTTCGAGTAAATGCTCCGGCACACGTCCTAACAACGCATGCGCTACCTTAAACGCCACACCCACACCAGCTAGCTCTTTAAATGGATAATCATCGAGCTTTGGATGGATAATGGCATATGCATCCGGAAGCTGTGGTGGCGGTTCATGGTGATCTGTAATGATAAGATCTATTCCAAGTTCTTTCGCCAAATTTGCCTCTTTGACTGCCGAAATTCCGGTATCTACCGTGATGATGAGAGAAAAACCTGCTTCTTTTGCCCAGCGAAAGGCACCTTCGTTCGGTCCATACCCTTCTGTAAAGCGATTGGGAATATAAAACTCGACCTGTGCGCCAAGCTCTTGCAAGGCTTCATATAAAACCGTGGTACTGCTTACACCATCTGCATCATAGTCACCAAATATCAAAACAGGTTCTTGCTCTTTAATAGCTCTGTATATTCTGTCTGTTACCTTTTTCATGTCCTGTAGTAAAAAAGGATCATGAAAATCCTGCTTTTCTGTATACAAAAAATTTGTAATTGCAGTTTCTGTTTGTAATCCTCTGTGGACCAACAATGCCGTAACAAAAGGTGTTAAACCGAGAGAATGCGAAAGACTCTCGATAAGTTCCTCGTTACCGGTCTTTTGTCGCCACCGCGTTTTCGCTTGTAACAACGAAATCACCCCTTAACCAATTCATTATACTAAATTGGTCAAGACTTTTCTATTATTCTTCAGGCGAATACGGATTAATGTGCACAAACACATTTTGTACATTCCCCTGTTTCATTAATGCTTCTTTTACTCGTTTGCCGATACGATGTCCCTCTTCTACAGTAATATGAGGATCAACAGAAACTTTAATGTCTACAATAACATAATGTCCATGCTCCCTTGCGTATAAAGCCCCAACCTTTATTACCCCCTCCACACCAGAAACAATCTCACGCATAGAAGCAGTATCTTCTTCGTGCAATACATGATCTAGTGTGCTATGAATAGCTTCCTTTCCAATTGACCAGGCCATTTTAATTACAAGCAACGATACAAACAATCCGGCAACGGGGTCGGCGTAAGCAAGCCATGGTATACCAAACCGGCCACCTAGCATCGCTGCACCAATACCGACTAGTGCTGCCATAGAAGAAAATACGTCCGAACGATGTTCATACGCATTTGCGATAATAGCAGCACTATTGATCCGCTTTCCTAAGTTATATTTATAGCGAAACATCGCCTCTTTAATAAAGATAGAAAAAATAACCGTCAATAGTGCGATAAACTTAGGAATTTCCACCTCTCCTTTAAACGCTTCAATAGATGACATGGCAATCTCAAAGCCGACAATTGCAAGTAAAACGGCCACAATAATGGCGGAAATAGGCTCTGCTTTGCCATGCCCGTACGGATGGTCTTCATCCGGCGGTCGGTTTGCGGCGCGAATACCGAATAACACTGCCAAAGACCCAACAACATCAGAAGCAGAATGAACTGCATCAGCAATTAAAGCTGTACTATTTCCCAAAAATCCTACAATCGCTTTGACTGCCGCTAAAATCACATTCCCAACAATCCCTACAATGGCACCAATTTGCGCTTGCTTTAAACGGTCTTGGTCTTCCATATTCAACTTCCTTTCTCTTCTGAACAGCTTTAGGCTACAATCCTCTTTATATATTATGAAAAAACGCTTGTTCTTAAGCAGAAAAGGACGCTCCATAGCGGAGCATCCTTTTTACACTTGTAGTTCCGGTTTTGTTTCTTCTTCCTCTTTCTTACCTTTGCCCTTCTTCAAACGACTCTTTTCTAAAAGTAGCCAAATTTGTGAAGCGACAAACACAGAAGAATAGGTTCCTACGATTAATCCGATAAACAAGGCGATTGAGAAGCCTCGCAATGAATCACTCCCAAAAATTAGCAGGGCAATAACCGGTAGTAATACAGTTAATACAGTGTTCACAGAGCGTGCCAATGTTTGACGCACACTTAGGTTTACAATATCCTCTAAATCCTGTGCTGTGCGAATCTTACGCTTTTTATACAACTCACGGTTACGATCAAATGTAACAATGGAGTCATTAATAGAATAGCCGACAATCGTCAATACAGCTGCAATAAATGGTAAGTCCACCTCTAAACGCAACACACTAAATGCGGTGATGATAAAGAACGCATCATGTAACAATGCGATAACAGCAGCTACCGCATATGTAAAGCGGAAGCGTAGGCTCACATACAGGACAATCCCTACAGATGCAATCAATACAGCAATAAGTGCATTTCGTGCTATTTCTTTCCCAATAGTAGGAGACACGGTACTTACACTTGGCTCATTACCATATTTAGTACCTAGCTCACTCTTCACTCTCGCAATCTCGTCTTTCGTTAACACATCTTTCAAACGAACTGCTGCGCTGTCATTGTTTGTACCTGTTAACACGATGTCCTGCGCAACAATATCCAGAGCTTTCAAATCTGCTTTCAGCTCAGACACATTCATTACAGCATTGCCCTTCACATCAATACGCGAGCCGCTGGAGAAGTCGATACCTAGATTCAACTTAAAAATAGACAATACAATTATACCGATTACAGTAAATATAATAGAGAACGTTAAAAACGATTTGCCCACTTTTACAAAGTCAACCTTATCAAACTTCGTCGGTGCATGCTCCACACCTTTTGAAATTGGAATAATATCTTTTGTCTTAACGCCGAAATAGCCAATTTTTTTATCAAAGTAACGGCTGTTTACAAGGAGTCCGAGTAACAATCTCGTCCCGCCTACGTTTGTGATAAACCCTACGATTAAGCTGACCATTAAGCTTGTAGCAAAGCCCTTTACGGCGCTTGTTCCAAAAATAAACAACACAATTGCCGCTAGCATCGTTGTGATATGTGCATCAAGTACCGTTAAGAAGGAATGGCGATTTCCGGCACGATATGCAGCCATGACAGATTTACCAATTTTTAGTTCATCCTTAAAGCGCTCATCTGTGATGATATTCGCATCTACAGCGATACCAACCCCCAATACAAGTGCTGCAATGCCCGGCAATGTTAATACCGCATTCATCCAATCGAAGATAAGCAAGGTCACGTAAATATACATCAACAAATTAATAACTGCGACAATCCCCGGTAGTCGATAATACACAATCATAAACAAGAAGATAAGCGCAATACCAATGATACCTGCTAGGATTGTTTTTTGTAGCGCTGTTTCCCCAAACTTCGCCCCAACAGATGTAGAATACATTTCTTCTAGCTCAACCGGAAGTGCACCAGCATTTAACAGCTTCGCCAAGTCCTTCGCTTCTTCTGGCGTAAAGTTACCTACAATGGACACTTCCGTTTGATTAAAGACTTGGTCTACACTTGCTGCGGATAGATATTTTGGTTTGGGCTTTCCTATTTCCGCTTTATAAGAATCTTTTCCTTCTTCAAAATCAAGCCAAATGACCATGAGGTTATCCGGCTTCATTGCCAATACTTTTTCTGTTACACTACGAAACTTCTCTGCACTTTTTAGTGTTAGTCCCACACTTGGACGATTTTGCTGATCGAATGTTTGCTTTGCGCCATTTTCTTTTAAATCCGAACCGTCCATAAGCAAATTATCATTTACATCACGAAACGTTAATTTTGCTTGTGTAGATAATACTTCACGTGCCTTATTTTGATCTTTAACGCCTGCTAGTTGGACGCGAATACGGTCTGTTCCTTCAATTTGAATGTTCGGTTCACTAACGCCTAGGACGTTGACACGATTTTCAAGGGCATGGACCGTGCTGACAAGCACATCACGTGTAATTTTGTCCCCTTCTTTAGCCGGCTTGACTTTATATAAAACTTCAAAGCCGCCGCGCAAATCGAGTCCGAGATTAATGTTTTGTGTAATATTCTTTGCTGTCGCACCAATCAATGCGCCCACCATTAGGACGATTAAAAAAAACGCGACAATTCTGCTGCTCCGCTTTGTCATGAGTATTGACTTCCTCCTTTTGTTATTACGAGCTGTAATTGTACATCATCAGTTGTTCTCGTATTCTTCAAAAGACCTGAGTGGTGCTTTATAGGCCTCCATTGTCAAATATGTCATATAGTCGCTTGATGAGAGCGCCAACACATCGTTGACGAGTTGATACAGCTTTACTTCTTCCGGTTGCTTCCACTTCTTGCTCATTAAGCAATCCCATATTTCTTGCGCTGTTACTTGATCATAGCCTAATAACTTAAACTCATCCGCCTTGCTTTCAAGCACAACCTGAAGCTGTTCTCGATACGCATTCACAGGATGTTCCTTCACAACCATTCAGAATCCTCCTTCATTTTTTGAGCGCTATACATATTTGCACGAGAATTTTTGAAAGGTTTTGAAAAAACCTTAGAAAAAAATGCTTGTACATATACTTGTCATGCTTGCCTTATGTATGTGCATATAGATTATTGTAAATCATTCTATGGCTTTTGAGAAGGTGGGAACGAAATGACAAAGCAGAGCTTTTTACGCGGCACACTAATTTTAATAGCCGCTGGTTTAATTACAAGGGTGCTCGGCTTTATTAATCGAATCGTAATGGCGAGAATTCTTGGTGAAGAAGGTGTTGGCTTATACATGATGGCTGTACCGACTTTTATTTTGGCCATTACTGTTACACAAATCGGGCTTCCTGTTGCGATTGCAAAGTTGGTCGCAGAAGCTGAGGCCTTACACGACAAGGTACGTGTCAAAAAGATAATTGTGGTTTCTTTAAGCATTACTTTATCACTTAGTTTTATTTTTACCATCGGCTTACTGTTCACTGCACCTATGCTATCTCAAAAGCTATTAACAGATGCTCGCACATTATATCCGCTCATTGCGATCTTGCCAGTCGTTCCAGTCATTGCTGTATCATCAGTGTTACGCGGCTATTTCCAAGGAAAACAAAATATGAAACCGAGTGCTTACGCACAAGTAATCGAACAAGTCGTTCGTATTGCACTCATCGCCTTTTGCATTAAAATCTTCCTACCGTTCGGCATTGAGTACGCTGCTGCTGGCGCCATGGTATCGGCAGCAGCAGGAGAACTTGTTTCACTTTTATATATGCTGATTATCTTTCAGAAACAAAAAACATTTTCAATACGCCATCGCTTTTTTACGACCGTGAAAGCAGGAAAAGACACCTTGCATTCCCTAATGGGTATCGCCTTACCGACAACAGGTAGTCGAATTATCGGTTCTCTTTCTTATTTTTTAGAGCCCATCGCTGTCACACAAAGCTTAGCTATTGCTGGTGTGACAGCCGCAGTAGCTACTAGGCAGTATGGGGAATTGACCGGGTATGCATTGCCACTATTGTTTCTACCATCTTTTATCACCTACGCTTTATCAACATCACTTGTTCCTTCTGTGAGTGAAGCTGTTGCAAAAAAACAGCCACATCTCGTTGAATATCGTCTACAACAAGCTCTTCGCCTCTCGTTTATATCAGGAGGGTGGTCGGTTGTAATCTTATATATTTTTGCCTCTCCTATTTTGACGCTGATGTATGGAACAGATCATGCTGCACCATTCATAAAACTACTGGCACCTTGTTTTATTTTTTATTACTTTCAAGGTCCTCTCACCTCCATGTTGCAGGCGTTAGACTTAGCAAAAGCAGCCATGTTAAACAGCATAGTCGGATCGGCAGTAAAAATTGCAGGTATCTTCTTGCTCGCTTCAAGAAGTGAATTTCAAATTATGGGCGTGGCACTTGCGATTGCTGCTGGTCTTGTGACTGTAACCTTGCTGCATTATGCGACTGTCTTGAAGAAAATCACATTTACGATCTATGCTCGTGACTATCTGTTGGGAGGCGCGGCAATCCTGATTGCCGGAGTAGCAGGACGCGTATTAGAGACACATCCGATGTTTTCTTCACTTGGGTGGCAAACGCTATTTTCTATTACAGCTATCACGCTTTTGTATATGGTTTTACTGCTTGCACTTGGATTGATTCGTAAAGAAGAGCTTGCTCGTATTCCTTTGCTACATAAACTCATGCGAAAATAACACAGCCGTCACGGCTGTGTTATTCGTCTTTTAGATCTACAAACAATTCATCGTTTTGTACCGTACAATACGAAATTTGTGAAATATCCTTATACCCCTGCTCGCGAAGCTGTTGACGTAACCATAAGTTTGTTTTCCCTATTTCCTCTAGATGTTCATCTTGGATTGTACCATCAATAATCAGCGGCAGTGCGAATACAGCTTTTGCATTCGCTTCACCTTGTGGTTGTTTCTCAAACACCGACAATTTTCCAGAAGGTTCCAAAATGGCATACTCCACATCTCGGATGTCGCCAATATCCTTTTCTCGTAGCTGCATAAGTAAATCATCAAAATTATAACGCTGTTTTCGCATTTGTACTTCATCCACTTTTCCGCCGCGAATTAAAATAGACGGTTCTCCATCCAACAGTTTGCGTGCTTTTTGACTTTTAAGAGATAGAAAAGCTAACGCAATTTGTAGCACCATAAGGAGAATCATTGGTGTAAGCTGATGCACGATTGGCTTATCTGGTGTTTCAATTGCAACGACGGCCAGTTCGCTCAACATTAAAAAAACAACCAAATCGAGGACATTGAGTTCGCCGATTTCCCGTTTGCCCATTAAACGAAAAATAATAATAATTACACCATACAATACGACTGTACGTATAGCAATCTCTAATAAGTCCACCGAGATCCCTCCGTAAATACAAATATACCTGTACTATAATGCCCGTTTTCACATAAAACTATCACCTTACTTGGTAAGTAAAAATGGAGATAAGGAGCAGATGTCCTTCGCTTTACGATCCAACTGCGTAGCAAATCATACGCAAACACGGAAGTTTATTTCTACTTCTCTAGTCTAACTTGTACATTACAGAAATATGCTTGTATTAAGGAGGGGATAAAATGTCCGGAACGAAAAAACTGTCCACTGCTCTTCTGTTTGGTCTTAGTACAGTCCTTGTGCTTGCGGCTATCGCGAGCTTCGGGATTGCATTGCTTGCAAAGCTCACGAATATAAGTGATTCTTCTCTCGTTGTTATCATTTTTATACTCGCCATCATTTCTATGCTTGCTTCCGGCTTTGTGTCGGGCATGAAAGCAAAAATGAAGGGATGGCTCGCAGGCGGCGCAACAGGTATTTTCTTTTCTTTACTTGTATTTCTCATTAACTATTTAGGCTATTCCCAAGGCCTCTCAAAGGAAAGCATGGTATACCATCTAGGACTTATTGCAGCGAGTACAATTGGCGGTATCTTCGGTGTGAATACTGCCAATAAAAACTAAAAAGACTTGGCATATGCCAAGTCTTTTTAGTTTGTTGCTGCTTCTTTCTTAGCCGTTACTTCACGAACAGCGTTGCGCTCAAATGTTAAATGAGAGCCATCACCTGTTTTAATTACAACTGTTGTATCCGAAACAGAGTCAATTACACCGTGCAAGCCACCAATTGTAATAATACGATCACCTTTTTGCAGCCCGCTTTGCATAGTAGCAACTGCTTTTTGGCGTTTTTGTTGCGGACGAATCAGCAAAAAGTAAAATACTGCAAACATAAGAACCAATGGTAACACTTGTGTCACTAAAGCATTCATGAGTATACCTCCTTATCTATTTAGAAATTCTTGGCGTTCGGTTTGTTAAAGCCATATTGCTCAAAAAACTCCTCACGGAAATCACCGAGACGATCTTCACGAATGGCCTGACGAACCTGCTCCATTAATTTTAACAGAAAATGCAGGTTATGATAAGATGTTAAGCGAATTCCGAATGTTTCGTCACATTTTAACAAGTGGCGAATGTAAGCACGTGAATAGTTTTTACATGTATAGCAATCACACTTTGGATCTAGCGGTCCAAAATCTCTTGCATACTTCGCATTTTTGATGACTACACGTCCCTCGCTTGTCATACATGTACCATTTCTTGCGATACGTGTGGGCAATACACAATCGAACATATCAATACCACGAATTGCACCGTCAATCAAAGAATCAGGTGAGCCTACTCCCATTAAATAACGCGGCTTATTCGTAGGTAACCAAGGTGTTGTGAAATCCAGCACGCGATTCATTACGTCCTTCGGTTCTCCCACTGATAATCCACCAACTGCATAGCCTGGGAAATCCATAGATACCAAATCCTGCGCGCTTTGACGACGTAAATCCTCGTATTCACCGCCTTGTACAATTCCAAACAGCCCTTGATCCTGCGGTCGTTGATGCGCCTTTAAGCAACGCTCTGCCCAGCGGCTCGTCCGCTCAACGGAACGCTTCATATAGTCGTACTCGGCCGGATATGGGGGACACTCATCAAATGCCATCATAATGTCAGAACCAAGCGCATTTTGAATCTCCATTGCCTTTTCAGGAGAAAGAAACAACTTATCACCATTTAAATGGTTACGGAAGTGAACGCCTTCTTCTTCAATGCGACGAAATTCACTCAAACTGAATACCTGGAAACCACCCGAATCTGTTAAGATTGCGCGATCCCAATTCATAAATTTATGAAGACCACCTGCTTCACGAACAATTTCATGACCTGGACGAAGCCATAGGTGATACGTGTTACTTAAAATGATTCCTGCATCCATCGCTTTTAGTTCTTCTGGTGCCATCGTTTTTACCGTTGCTAAAGTCCCAACCGGCATAAATACCGGTGTTTCAAAGGAACCATGCGGCGTATGAACGCGACCAAGGCGCGCACCTGTTTGCTTACAAGTTTTAATTAATTCATATGTGATTGCCATAAGAGAAACTCCTTTCTTACGCTGCTTATAAAATCAGCATTGCATCTCCAAAGCTGAAGAAGCGATATTTTTCACGAACTGCTTCATTGTAGGCATGAAGTACATGTTCTCTTCCAGCTAAAGCACTAACAAGCATAATTAACGTAGACTTTGGCAAGTGGAAATTCGTAATCATACCGTCAATGGCTTTAAAGGTATACCCAGGATAGATAAAGATACTCGTCCAGCCTGATGCAGCTTGAAATGTACCATCTTGCGCTGCAATAGTTTCAAGTGTACGTGTTGATGTAGTTCCAACTGTGATGATGCGACCGCCTTTTTCTCTTGTGCGATTCAATAAAGCAGCCGTCTCTTCAGACATGTAATAATATTCCGCGTGCATATCATGCTCTTCAATATTATCGACTGAAACCGGTCTGAATGTACCAAGGCCTACATGCAAAGTAATAAAAGCAATATGTACACCCTTTGCACGAAGCTCGTCTAAAATAGCATTTGTAAAGTGCAAACCAGCAGTTGGTGCGGCAGCAGAACCAACTTCACGAGCAAATACGGTTTGATATCGATTACGATCATCTAATGTCTCTTTAATATACGGAGGCAGTGGCATTTCACCGAGCTCGTCCAAAATTTCATAAAAAATACCCTCGTAGAAAAACTTCAGCTTGCGTCCGCCTTGTTCACTTATACCAATGCACTCTGCACGGAGCTTGCCTTCACCAAAGGAAAGAACAGTTCCTTCCTTCACCCGTTTTGCCGGTTTTACAAGCGTTTCCCAGCAATCATTCTCTTCTTGCTTTAAAAGTAGCACTTCAATATGAGCACCCGTATCATCTTTTATCCCATGCAAACGTGCAGGCATCACCTTCGTTTCATTTAAAACGAGTGTATCCCCCGCTTTAAAATAAGAGGTAATATCGTAAAAATACTTATGAGAAATTTCTCCCGTTTCACGGTTTAACACCATCAATCTGGAACTTTCTCGGTTTTCAAGGGGAGTTTGTGCAATTAACTCCTCTGGCAAATGAAAATCAAAGTCATTAATGTTCATAATTTCACCTGTTTCATTTCTCATGTAAATTTAACTGCTGTTTAGTCAACTTAATTCTATCGAAACTTGCTTAATATATACAAAATGAGAGATATCACAACACTGAGAACAATTGAAGTTACAATTGGAAAGTAAAAGGTTACATTACCTTTTTTAATGAAAATATCACCTGGAATCTTACCAATAAAACGCCACAATAAGCCTATGACAATAAAGACAATACCTACTGTTAGAAACAGCTTTGACATGTCCATTATTGCGGCGCCACTATTCTGAAATGTTGATACGCAAGCGGCGTTGCAATACGGCCGCGTGGTGTACGTTGCAAAAAGCCTATTTGCAATAAATACGGTTCGTATACATCTTCAATTGTATGGGCTTCTTCCCCGATGGTCGCCGCGACGGTTTCTAGGCCAACGGGGCCGCCTCGGAATTTTTCAATGATCCCGAGCATGAGCTTATGATCAATATGATCGAGACCAAGACGGTCGACCTGAAGCAACTCAAGTGCTGTACGCGTAATATCAATTGTGATTGTTCCATTTCCGCGTACCTGCGCAAAGTCGCGAACGCGTCGCAACAAGCGGTTTGCAATACGAGGTGTTCCGCGTGCACGTCTCGCGATTTCAACTGCTGCATTAGGATCGATTTCAACTGCAAATACGTCGGCCGTCCTCGTCACAATATCTGAAAGCTGATCAGTTTCGTAATATTCCAAACGCGACAGCACACCAAAGCGATCGCGCAGCGGTGCCGAAAGTGCACCAGCTCGCGTAGTGGCACCAACAAGCGTAAAAGGTGGCAAATCCAATCGAACCGACTTAGCAGTAGGTCCTTTCCCAATTACAATATCTAAACAAAAATCTTCCATTGCCGGATACAGCACTTCCTCTACTGACCGCGGCAAACGATGAATTTCATCAATAAACAGCACATCCCCAGGCTGCAAAGCTGTGAGCACGGCTGCCAAGTCCCCCGCACGCTCAATGGCAGGACCGGAGGTAGTTCGAAGATTCACTCCCATTTCATTGGCAATAATCGCTGCTAATGTAGTTTTTCCAAGCCCTGGTGGTCCATATAAAAGCACATGATCTAGAGTTTCTTCTCTAAGCTTAGCTGCTTCTATAAAAATCTCGAGATTATGTTTTACTTTCTCCTGACCGATGTACTGCCGCAATGTTTGCGGACGGAGTGAATACTCAAAATCCACGTCCTCGTATATCGTTTCTCCCGAAACAAGACGTTCATCCATGCTACTCACCTCTTACCGTTTAATAGAAGCTGCAACGCCTTTTTAATGTATTGGTCGGTAGATAAGGCTTCTTTAATAAGCTCAGGTACAACACGAGCAACTTCTCTTTCTGCATAACCAAGAGCCTTTAAGGCCTCAAGTGCTTCATCCAATTCTACGGATACACTCCCAGACTTTTCAAATGCATCCGGCGCAGAAAATAAATCAGGCAAAGCATCCGGCACAAGGTCATTCAGCTTGCCTTTTAAATCTAAAATCATTTGTCGCGCTGTCTTTTTCCCCACCCCAGGAAATTTAACCAAAAACTTCTCATCTTCTTGCTCGACAGCCTGTACAACTTGTTTCGTTTGTCCCGCCGCTAAAATAGCAAGCGCTCCCTTCGGCCCAATCCCAGACACACTAATTAATTTCATAAATAGTGCACGCTCTTCCCTCGATTGAAATCCATATAGCGCAAGAACATCTTCTCTTACATATTGATATGTATACACGCGAATTTGTTGTTCGCTTTTACGGAACATATAAGGGTTAGGTGTTAATAACTGATAACCAATTCCATTATGGTCCAAAACAATATATTCTGGTCCTACAAACTCAACACTACCTGTGATATATTCAAACAACCTAAGCTCTCTCCCTTTTTAATCATGTATTCCATTCTACCACAATGAAGCCGTACAAAAAAGAATGAGACTAGCCTCGGCTAGTCCTTTTTCACAGAATAGGGTTTCATCATGTCGATTACTTCTTCATACTGCTGTTTAGATTTGACACGAATACCACGTTCTAATTTCTCTCTTTGATAGCTTTTCAGCTTCTCCATATCAATCTGAAAAAACGAGTGAATAGCATTTTTTTCATCAGGGATGCCTTTAAAAATCTGTAAAATACCTTCCTTGGAAACGCCAAAATAACCGCTTGTTTTAAGTAAAGGAGATATATCATTTACACGCTTTTGCAGTACAATTTGTACGTCATCTCGATCTACTAATTGCCAATTTTTATAGCGGCGCAATGAATCTTCGAGACTCACCGTATCTACGCGAAACATCTCTTCGCTTACTTCCCCATCCAAATACGTGCGCTGTAAGATAATAGTTACAGTAGGTTTCTTAGTCGGTCCAACCATGTCGTTCGGAATTTTTGCTTCATACGAAGTAGGAATTGATAAGCCTATAAAAGAGCAACACACAAACGCGGTTAAGATTACCTTCACTAGGAAGCTCATCGCCTTCACCTCTTTGCACATGGTAACTTCTGTTAGATAGGCTTCCCTAAAAACTAGAAATTATCCTTACATCTAGCAGAATTTGCAAAGTAGGAATTATATGTTAGGAACTTATTTGCCCTCTATCTCCCATAGTACGCCTAGGATTTCTTGTTTGAAGACATGCATTTTCTCCTTTTCCGCTCGAAAATACAATGTTCGTACAAATGTTTTCATATTTTGAAGAACCACTCCATTTTGTGGTCTATACGCCTTAAAGTCAACTAGTGTATATAACCAATTTCTCCATTCTTCCGCCGATAATACCTGTTGTTCATATACTGCAAATATAGCGCTTGCTAATCGTTCATCTTCAAGGTCTGTATATACATAATCCTGCTTTGCTATCATATGATGAGCTGCCTTCAGTAATTCTAATGCAAACCACTGCTCAGGCAATGAACGTGCTAATGCATGAAGTGCATCCGCAGCATGGGCCGTTGCATGGGCCCATCCTTTGCCTTCTACATATCCCCGGACATCTTTTTCAAGGTATATATATTCCAACACCTGTTCAGCTACACTATATAATTGTTCCTGTGAAAGAAACGGCTTTTTTTCGTGAATAGACAATATCAGCGGGGGTATGAGTACAGAAAATGCTCGTTTAAATACAGAATCTGTTTCTTTTTCTCCGATTCCATAAAATAGATAATCTTCACTTAATGTTTGAAGTAGTAAACCGCGCAGCTCTTTGTCACGAAATACGCCATTTTTAATCCATTTAGCCAACGTACTATAAATAAGCTCGTCGCGCAATTCAGCATCAGTCGAGCCTATGAAATCAAGCATCCATTGCGCATATGGGTATGCATCTACATCTTCCGGTACATCATAATGATTTTTCTGAATAGCCTGTAGCTCTCTTTTTAACTCCTGTTCGTTTGTCATATGTATTCATCCCCTCTACACTTCTTATTTATTATTGTATCATGTCTTTACACGAAAAAGGGAGAAGCACCCTGCTTCTCCCTTTTTACCTTCTTTCGCTTTTCTTAGCGCGTCATACGATTGTAATCGGAACGTACAGAACGGAACATATCTTCTAAATCTTTGTTCATGTCGTTTGTCATCGTTCCATCACGCAAATTGGTGTTCATTTTATTTACGCGGTTATACATACTTTCGTTCACCGCAACTTGTAAATTCCTTCCTTTTGTATATGGCATCGCTACTTGACGGATTTTATCTTTGAGCTTACCTTCACTCATTGTTCCATCAGATTTAACAGCAACTAATACATCATTTCCATATACAACAGTTGAGACACGATCTACTTCATTTAATCGTTTGACACGATTGGTAATTTTTTCAGAAGTTGCGCCGTCTCCATTTGTATAGTATCCATTCATAGTAACGTTGCGTGTAGGATAAGAATTATCAAGGTGACTGTGGAAATTGCGGTCACCATAGTAATTATATCCCACTTTCTCTTTGTTTTTATGAATGTCTTGGTTAATCTTTGTATACTTTACGTTGCCGTAATGATCTGTTTTTGGCTCACGATACGCTACACGATTCATATTTAAATCGCTATAACGATCCGTGATACTAGCTGGCCTTGGACCATATCCATAAGAGTTTGGATAATCACCAAAGCCATAGTAAGACGTACGCTCATATGCAAAATCATCTGCTGTTTGTTCTTTATATCGTTCCATAGCGGTGTCTTTTTTATCTGTATTACAAGCTGCCAAGACGCCCACCGCCAACAATGAAGTTGCCACAATCTTAAGTTTCTTGTTCAATACAAAGACCCCCTCTGCAAAATCGAGCCATGAAAATGGCTCTGTATTAGCTTGCGCTTTAGAAGGGGTTTTAAACTGTCAGTATTTAACTTGATTTGCACGTTGTAACAACTGTCTTAAACATGATGTACGCTTTTCATAATGCTCTATGGTGAATGTAATGATTTTTTCTTCAAATAATGTTTTCGTTTCTTCAGGCAATAATATGAAGTACTGCCACTCTCGTAACAGGTCTCCTGGAAATATCAAGCCCAGTAAAAATACTTTTATATTCATAAAAGGATACTCTGTGTATTCTTCACAAATCGCTTCATAATCCCAGCTCAAATCAGGCATTATCGCATGAAAATACTTGATATAATCATACATACAGGGGCCATAGCTTACACAATCAAAATCAATTAGGTAAACCTGCTCTGCTTTAATAAAATTATGCGCTACTACGTCACCGTGGAGAACGCATGATGGTAAACGACGTATATCTTCCATATATAATGCTCGTAGCGCAGTATATGCCCAACCTAGGATATCACTTACAATTTCCGACCCTACATATCGTGAAATTTCATCTCGAGAATGAAAAAACGTTCGCAAACGCTTCTCCCATTTCACAAGCCAATCCAGCTTAGGTACCATGGAACGTATATGCTGCGGCAACAACTTTGCATATTGATGATATTTCGTTAACACTTGAAGTCCCGCAAACCGATTTTCTTTTTGTGCAAGCGTAAATAATTCTGTATGACTAATATAATCCATCACTAACCAATATACGTCTGAGAAAGGCATATATAATACATTGGACGCAAAGGGTCGTATGCATGTTGTTTGAGAAAAGCCAACCTGTTGTAGCTCGCTTAACAACAAGGACTGTTGGTGGACTTTATATATTTCTTTGTACCCCTTTACAATATATATATGTTCCTCTGTATACACCATATACACAAACGTCTTAAGCTGCACAATACGGTAAACTGGCATATATGTGCGTAAGAACGAAAAAAGGCGCGCGGTAAACGCATCGCCTTTTCCTTGTTTATTCTGTATCATCGTCCGCACTCGGCACGCCAAACATTGCAGCTTGATCCGGGCGATAATACGGCGCCATCGGTTGCGGTGCGTAAGGTACATATGGCATGGACTGGTAATACGGTGCCTGTTGCGGGTTGAATGGATAATATGGTCCACCTGACATTGGTGGTGGTGCATACGGATAACTCGATTGCTGATCGTCGCATCCACAATCTCCTTGTGCCTGTGGTGAATAGTTATCCATTCCTGGTGCCGCATTTGGCATATACAGGGATGATGACTCATAAGGTGCATGATGATTTGGTTGCATCAAGGAAGATGACTCCTGCATCATACCTTGCACATATTCCGGATATGGCATCGGATATTGTGGCGCAGGTGGCATGTATGGCATCATACCTTGGGGCGGATACTGCGGCGCGTAAGGCATTGGTGGCATATATGGCATCATCCCCTGTGGTGCATATGGCGGTGGGTACGGTGTAGGCGGCATATACGGCATCATACCTTGCGGCGGATATGCCGGTGCATACGGCATTGGCGACATATCATACGGCATTGGGTATGGATTCATATCGTATGGCATCATTGGTGAACCGTATTGTGGATAACCTGGGTTCATATACATACTAGGATCAACAGGCGGCATATTATTATAAGCCGGATAAGGTTGTTGCACATCCATTTGCCCCATTACAGCCTCTGGAGCCTGCGGTGCTACAGGTTCGTTCATAACTGGCATCGCTTTATCTGTAACGGGCGCAGTAAAGTTTGGCGCATTCATAATTGGCATTGCCGTATTAGCTGCTGGCGCTGTAAAGCTTGGTGCTTCCATCAGTGGCATTGCTTTATTTGCTGCCGGTGCTGTAAAGCTTGGTGCTTCCATCAGTGGCATTGCTTTATTTGCTGCCGGTGCTGTATTTTGGTTATCTTTTGCAGCTTGCGCAACATCTTTTTTTGCTTCAAAAGCTGATTCCACAACGTTATCCTTTTGTGCAGCAGGTGCTATCATATTGTCTTTGTTTGCCGGCTTTGTTGCGATAGGCTCTGTTTTAGTTGTCGGTACTTTAAACTCGTTTGCCATATTAAAAGTCTTAGATGGCGGCTGCGGTGGCTGCGGTAAAATGTTTACGGAAAACTTCGTTACATCTTTAAGAGGAGCTTCCGGCTTTTGTGCTGGTTTAGCAGCAATCGGTGCCTCTGGCTTTTGTGCTGGCTTCTCAGCAATCGGCGCTTCCGGTTTTTGTACAGGCGGTGTCACCGGCTTTTCTTTTTGCGGAGCTGTCACCGGCGTTTCCTTTTGCACTGGCTTTAACTGTGTTTCCTTTTGCTTGCCCATTGGCATTTGCATGGCTGGTTGCTCAGAAGCTGGGCCAGTTTGGGCTTGCTGTTCATCTTCGTCCAAAATTGTTAAATTTTGTGGCTGAGCTGGTGTTGTCTGTTTCATATACTCTTTTGGAGGTGCTGATCCTCCTCCGGCATATTTGGCACCAGTTGATGGCACTTTAATCTTCATGCCAGGCATAATCAAGTCAGGATTACTCAGCTGTGCATTAGCTTGCTTTAACGTTTCTAAGTCTACCCCATATTTTTTCCCAATCTTCCACAGGGTATCTCCTTTTTGCACGATGTGAATTTTCACGTTTTCCCCCTCCTGTACGACTTCTCTATAATAGAAACGGTATGTTCAGGCAAGTTGCTACTTCATCACAATGTATGCGCGGAGAAATACATTTATGTACATGTGAGATGAGAAAGGACAAAAAACCATAAAAAGTACTATTAGAATGCTACAGAGATGGAAACAAGTAGATGAAATTCTTGAAAAGAATAAACTTTGCTGCGAGAATCAGCAAATACCTCTAATGAACAAATAAAAAAGGCAGCGAACATTTCGCTACCTTTAAGAAATGATTATGCGCGGGCCAACATGCGATTAAGCGCCAATGTTGCTTCTGCTGCAATTGTCTGATCTACCTTAATGATATTGACTTCCTCGCCCTTTTCTAAAGACTCCAATGCCCATAACAAATGGGGTAAATCAATTCGGTTCATCGTTAAGCACGGGCACATATACGGGTTCAATGATACAATATGCTTATCAGGATGCTGTGCGATAATGCGTTTGACTAAGTTCATTTCGGTGCCAATTGCCCATTTGCTACCAGACGGCGCTTTCTCAATGGTGTCAATAATATATTTTGTTGAACCAGCATCATCTGAGGCTGCTACAACTTCTCGGCAGCATTCGGGATGGACAATGATGCGCATATCAGGATGCTGTTTGCGTATATTTTCAATGTTTTTCACTGTGAAATTTTGATGAACAGAGCAATGCCCCTTCCACAAAATCACCTTAATATCAGCAAGGTTTCCTTCATACTCTAGCGTATCTGTTTGTGGATCCCAAACCGCCATATGCGCAAGTGGTATTCCCAAATCGTACGCGGTATTGCGTCCTAAATGTTGATCTGGTAAAAAGAAAATGCGTTCCTTTTGTGTAAACGCCCATTCTACCATTGCTTTGGCATTAGATGATGTAACTGTTGCGCCCCCGTTGCGACCACAAAACGCTTTAATAGCAGCTGTTGAGTTTACGTATGTTAATGGAAGCATTGTATCGCCAAACAGTTCCTGCAATTTGGGCCAAGCTCTTTCTGTTTGTTCAATATCAGCCATATCAGCCATAGAACAACCTGCACGCATATCAGGTAAGATGACAACCTGTTCATCTGTTGTTAAAATATCCGCTGTTTCTGCCATAAAATGAACACCGCAAAATACGATATATTTTGCCTTTTTGTTTTGCGCAGCAACTTGTGCTAATTGCAAGGAATCACCAGTCGCATCTGAAAAGATAACAACTTCGTCTTTTTGATAATGATGTCCTGGTATAAACAATTTCTCACCAAAATGTTCTTTGATTTCACGAACGCGCACTTCCATTTCTTCTCGCGTCATTTCGCTGTATCTTTGCGGCAACGTGACTTGCACACCTTGTGCCAATTCTAAAATATCCATGATCATATCCCCTTTTATACCTCAATATTAAAACTGATATCTAACGCTTTTACAGAATGTGTAAGCATACCTAGCGAAATATAATCTACTCCCGTATCTCCGTAATCCTTCAGGTTTTGCAGTGTAATACCGCCTGACGCTTCAGTTGTGATACTTGATGGAACAAGCTCACACAGCGTGCGTACTTCTTCGGGTGTACGATTGTCAAACATAATAATATCTGCACCAGCTTGAACTGCTTCAAGCACCTGCTCCTGCGTTTCCGTTTCCACTTCTACCTTTACCATATGACCAAGCTCTTTCTTTACAACTTCCACTGCTTTTGTAATGGAACCGGCAAATGCAATATGATTATCTTTAATCATCACACCATCATATAGACCAAAGCGATGATTAAAGCCCCCTCCGCATGTGACTGCATACTTGTCAAACATTCGTAATCCCGGCAACGTTTTACGTGTATCACAAATACGAGTGTGACTGCTATCTAATGCTTGGACTGCCTTGTGTGTAATCGTAGCAACACCGCTCATTCGTTGCAGCAGATTTAAAATCACACGTTCTCCTGTCAATAAGGTCCGAATTGGCCCATATACAGTCGCAATAACATCACCATATCTCACTGTTTCACGGTCTTGTTTATGCAACTCCACAACAACATCATCACTTAACAATTTCAACCCCGTAGCGATAATATCCGTGCCGGCTAGTATGCCTTCATCTTTTACCAAAAAAGTTCCCTTTGCCTGCAAGCCTGTAGGAAAGATAAGATCTGTTGTGACATCCCTTTCCCCTATATCCTCTACAAAAAACTGCTCTAGTGCCTGTTTTAGCTTAATTGTATTCATATTTATATGCCCCTTTTAGATTATGACGTGAAGTTCAGATGCCTCTTGATGAGGAAAATCCTTTCTGAAATGACCGCCAATACTGTTTCTCCTGTTTAAAGCTGCCGTAACAACGAGCCATGCTACTAGTAACATATTTTTCATTTTCATTTGCTCATTTGTGGGCTCAATAGCGTTTCCTGCATGCACAGTATATTGTTTCAACCATCGCTGCGCATGCTGTAGCCCTTCTTCGGTTCGGACGATTCCTGCATAAGTCATCATCATGTGTTGAAGTTCTTCTTGCTTTGGAAGGAGGGTGTCACAATACAAGACCTCTTTATGAAGAGGTCTAGAAAACGTCTCTTCACGTTTTTGAAGAAGATATTCGCCAAGCCGTCCGCCGAATACAATACCCTCAAGTAAGGAATTGCTGGCTAGCCGATTTGCTCCATGAACCCCATTACAAGCAACCTCACCTACAGCATATAAGCCCGGAACACTCGTTTCTCCATCTAAATTTGTGGCAATGCCGCCCATATGAAAATGAGCACCTGGTACAACAGGAATTTTTCCATCAGCAATACACACTCCATGCTCGGCACAAAGTGCAGAAATACTAGGAAACCGCTCTTCAAATCTAGCGACCGGTTTGATATCCAGATATACTTTTTCACCTTGTAACATCTGTTCATGTATGGCTCTCGATACAATATCTCTCGGTGATAAGTCTCCTTGCGCATAGCGCTTCATAAATTGCTCTCCTTTACCGTTACGTAGCACAGCTCCCTCGCCTCGAACGGCTTCGGAAATCAATCCTTTACAAGCACCATCTATATATAGCATGGTTGGATGGAACTGGACAAACTCTAAATCTGCCAACTTTGCACCAGCTCGATAGGCCATGGCAATACCATCTCCTGTAATGGTGCTCTGATTAGAACTAAATGCATACAATGCACCTATTCCTCCAGTCGCCAAAACAGTGTAAGGTGCATAGTAATGAGTGATATGCTGATCGTCCCTTGCCATGATTCCTTTACATATACCCTCTTCTATGATCAAATCCAATACCATTTCGTGCTCAATAATAGTGACATGCTTTTTGACTTTCTCAAGCATATGTTCTAGTAGATATTTACCCGTCGCATCACCGCCTGCATGCAAAATGCGCCTTTTTCCATGCGCACCTTCACGGCCTAAGCTTAAACCGCTTTCATCCTCATCAAATAACATACCTTCTCGAAGCAACCTTCGAACCTCGTTGGAACCTTGCTGTACAAGATAAGAAACAGCTTCGGGATTATTATGATAACAACCGGCTTCCATTGTATCTTGATAATGATAACGCCAATGATCATCCAGTGCGACCGCGGCCGCAACCCCGCCCTGCGCCATATATGAATTATTATCCTTCAAGTTTCTTTTTGTGATAATTATCACATTCTTTTGCTGACAAAGCTTTTCTGCGGTACAAAGAGCCGCAAGTCCGCTTCCTACAATGATAACATCTGCGTTAGGCATATAAGTGCCCCCTATTAATCATAATTTAACATCGCCTTCACATTTATAATGTCTTGACACCTATATTTACATATATTTAAACTGATGACAAGACCTTTTTTATGAATCCACACTTAGGAAAAAAATGTAAGTTTATATACAAAGAAATAAACAAGGTATGGTACACTATATAGATATAATGATGTTCTGCAGATAAAAAAGAGCAACCAGCATACATGTAACAATCTGTCATATCCTGCTACATTCTTGCTTCAGACACGAACCTTTATTTGTACCGTTCTTTTGTTAAACTTTAATCCAGCAAGGGGAATATGCTATGATTTATTTAGACTATGCAGCCACAACACCGATGAGCGATGCATCTTTGCAAACCTTCTTACAGGCATCAAAGCAGTATTTTGGAAATGAGCAGAGCCTGCATGATATCGGTTCCAATGCTTCTGCTTTACTTCATATTTGCAGACAAACATTAGCAAGCTTATTGGGCGGTAAAGAACAAGGTGTCTACTTTACAAGTGGAGGATCAGAAGCAAATTATTTTGCGTTACATTCGTTAATTACCGCACATCAGCATAAGGGTAAGCACATCATCACCACTCCTATTGAGCACGCATCCATTCGCAATTACTTTCATGAGCTTGAGAAAAAAGGATTCGAAGTCACATATGTGGCTGTTGACGAATATGGGGTCGTACAACTAGAAGCGTTGCAAGAGGCAATCCGCCCTGACACAATCTTAGCGAGTATTCAACATGGCAATTCCGAAATTGGGACGATACAAGATATTCGCGCAATTGGTCATTTTTTACATGAGCATGATATTCTGTTTCATACGGACTGTGTGCAAACCTTTGGCAAAATTCCAATTCATATACAAGATATGTGCATTGACAGCTTATCTATTTCAGCTCATAAATTATACGGCCCAAAAGGTGTAGGGGCTTGTTATATGAATCCACGTGTTCGCTGGCAGCCCATTTTTACAGGCACTTCTCATGAAGGAGGATTTCGTCCCGGTACGGTGAATGTTCCCGGTATTGCAGCTTTTTTGACTGCTGCTCAAGATGCCATAGCGGCTCAACCAAAGGAGACCACCAGATTATACGAATTACGTGACTTCTTCCTACAAGGCTTGAAAAACATTACACATCCAGTGTATATAGAAGGCCATCCGTCTACCAACTTGCCTCACATCGCAGCAGCAAGAATACAAGGTATTGAAGGGCAATATACGATGCTTGCGTGCAACCGGCACGGCATCGCGATTTCGGTAGGCAGCGCCTGTCAAGTTGGCAAGCAAGAACCTTCTAACACCCTGCTTGCTATTGGAAGAACAGCAGAAGAAGCAAAACAATATATTCGGTTTTCATTCGGAAGACATACAACTAAGCAAGAGTTAGAGACCACACTGCATATTTTACAAACCATGATTGATGAGTATAAAGGAGTCGTTTCGCAATGACAGATCAAGATAAAAAGAAAATTTTAGGAGAGGAACGCAGATCACTTATTTTACAGTGGTTGGTGGAAGCAACGCGTCCTTTATCGGGAAGTGAGCTGTCAAAAAAGACCAATGTAAGTCGTCAAGTAATTGTGCAAGATATTTCCCTGTTAAAAGCGCGAAATGAACCAATTATGGCTACGGCACAAGGATACGTGTACTTGAAACCTATTTCTAAGCTACCAAAATATGAGCGTGTGATTGCTTGTAATCATACGCCGGACCAAGTAAGTGACGAGCTGACACTTTTAGTAGATCACGGTGTTACTATTAAAGATGTAAAAGTGGAGCATCCGGTATATGGAGATATAACCGCACCAATTATGGTGAGCAATCGTTATGAAATTGGACAGTATTTAAAAAAAATCGCGGAAACAAATGCCTCCTACTTATCCCAGCTTACAGGCGGCATTCATCTGCATACAATTGAAGCAGATGCGGAGGATAAGCTGGATGCTGCTTGTGAGGCACTCGCTTTCGCCGGTTTCCTGATTCAATCTTAAAAAGGTGCAGCAATTGCTGCACCTTTTTAAGATCGAAAGCACGAATACGTTCCCAATAAGGTAACAGAGCATCCCAATGCTTCTAGCTCCATCTTTGCGCCGTTCTGTAATACTTCTGCATAGCTTCCTTCCACATCAATTAAGAAAAAATAATTCCCAAGTCCTGTCTTCATAGGACGCGATTCAATTTTAGAAAGATTTAGCTTGCGCCACGCAAAAGCCGCTAGAACCTGGTAAAGAGCACCAGCATAATCGGATGGCATCGTGATCATCCAGGTTGTTTTTTCACCGTGGGGCTCGTATTTTGCTGGTAAACATGACTGCTGCTTATGCAACACAATAAATTTTGTATGATTGTTCTTATGCGTGTGGATATCTTGTCTCACAACAGATAATCCGTATTTTTCTGCTGCAGCCTCGTTGGCGATTGCCGCAATATGCTGCTCTGGGTTTTCATGCACAAATTTTGCGGCCGCACTTGTTGAAGTCATGTCCTCTGTACGCACACCCTTTAGTTCACTGTTGAGAAACTTATGACATTGCGCAATTGCATGCGGATGTGAATATACAGCCTGTACTTGCTTCCATGTTTCTGCTCGGTCAGGATGCACGAGTAAGTGTTGCCGAACAGGCACGGTAATTTCACCCACAATCGTCAATGGCTGCTCATGAATTAAGTAATCAATCGTAATGTTAACCGAGCCCTCAATCGCATTCTCTAGCGGGACAACTGCATAATCAATCTCCCCGTTTGCTACCGCGTCTATACAGTCGGGAATGGTTGCATAGGGCATACGCATTTCATTTGGAAAGAAATGATTTACCACCATATGCGTAAACGTTGCCTCCGGTCCTAAGTACCCAATTTTATTGCCCATATCCTCACCTCTTTTATATATCCTTTATTTATAACATGTCACATACGTTTCCGCTATATCTTTTAGAATATTCAAACAAAAAGATTGTGCCCATTTCCCAAACCGCGATTCTCTCTATTCCTTTCCGTGTCATACCTATACGCATGAGGGACTGACATTGCAAACAATCTCTTTCAATATCAGAAAGCCACTTAAAATATCGTACATATCCTCCTCTCCCTATTCCATTATAATGGAAATTTGGGCAACAGGAGGTTTTATTGTGAGTAACATACAAAAAGCTGCCAAATTTGGCAGCTTAATCAATAAACTCAAATTCATATTCCATAATTTTAACGATATCGCCATCTTTCGCACCGCGTTCGCGAAGTGCTTCATCGATACCCATACCGCGCATTTGACGCGCAAAACGGCGTACTGATTCCTCACGGCTGAAGTCTGTCATCTTAAATAGCTTTTCAATCTCGCCGCCGGATACAACGAAGGAACCATCACTTTCACGAGAAATAAAGAAGTTACGCTCATCTTTTTCAAATTTGTACATAACGCGCGCCGAACCTTCTTCCACTTCATGGAGCGGGAATTCAGGTGTGGTCTCCAACAAGTCAGCTACTGTAAACAACAGGTCGCGTAGGCCTTGTCTTGTAACCGCAGAAATTGGAAAGACTTTTACATCTGGTCCTACTTTGGACTTAAAAATTTCCAAATTCTCCTCTGCCTCTGGAATATCCATTTTGTTCGCTACCACAATTTGTGGGCGCTCTGTTAAACGGAGATTATATTCTTTTAACTCATTATTGATAGTAATGTAATCCTCGTACGGATCACGTCCCTCCATACCGGACATATCAATCACATGAACAATTACGCGTGTACGCTCAATATGACGAAGGAATTGATGTCCAAGACCCACACCTTCATGCGCACCTTCAATTAATCCTGGTAAGTCGGCCATAACAAATCCTCTACCGTCTTCCGTTTCTACCATACCAAGATTAGGAACAATTGTTGTAAAGTGATATGCTGCGATTTTTGGACGGGCGGCTGAAACAACTGATAGCAAAGTAGATTTACCTACACTCGGGAAACCTACCAAGCCAACATCCGCAAGCACCTTTAACTCTAGGATAACATCGCGCTCTTGGCCTGGCTCTCCATTTTCGGCAAGTTCTGGTGCTGGATTTGACGGTGACGCAAAACGGCTGTTGCCGCGACCACCACGACCACCGCGTGCAATAATTGCTTCTTGTCCATGTGTTACCAAATCAGCAATTACCTGACCAGTAGCCGCATCGGTTACCACCGTACCTGGTGGAACCTTAACAATCATATCTTCCGCATTTTTACCATGCTGTCCCTTACTCATACCGTGCTCTCCGCGCGGCGCTTTAAAATGACGTTGATAACGGAAATCCATCAATGTGCGCAAGCCTTCTTCTACTACAAAAATAACATTAGCACCTTTTCCGCCATCTCCGCCTGCTGGACCACCGTTTGGCACATATTTTTCACGACGAAAGGCAACCATTCCGTTTCCGCCGTCTCCGCCTTTAACGTATACCTTGACCTGATCTACGAACATTATTTCACCCCTCTTTGGTTAGTTGTATTTCAATTGATATCTCTTCTGAAGCAATATGAGAAGAAACGATATTATTACTTCTGTGTATAACCCAGTTTTTTATTTCATCTATATTTTCTAGTTTGCCACGAAAATCAAAAAAGAAACGAGCAAACCGATCATCCTGCTCAATTGTAATACATAAGTGATTCTCCGCATACACATCAACTACTCGATGAAGCATGCTAAAAAAATGTAGTGTCCATGTATACATTACTTCATCATACTTTGTTAGTGTATGTACATCACCCAGCACTTCATATTCTAAATTGCAAGGTGGATGACTCCATGTATATGTTAATAATAATTCTGTAAATAGAGGCATTTTTACATTCATAAGACGTGACTCTTGTTGTGCTTCCCCTACAAATTCATGAATGAGCTCTTGTACTCGTGCTTCGTTTCCAAGAGAAAGGTGAGCTTTAATCAATTGCAGACGATTCAGCCAATCATGACGTGAATGCCGCAAAGCGTCAACAACCGTCCATTGTGTTTTCATCTGAATACCCCTTTAATATAGAAAAGCTCTAACCTGCACTCAGGTTAGAGCTTTCCGTGAGTTTCATTATGCTTCTTGAGCAACAGGATATACACTCACTTGCTTACGGTCACGACCAAGACGCTCAAAGCGTACAACGCCGTCAACCTTCGCGTATAGAGTATCGTCACCACCGCGGCCAACGTTTACTCCAGGATAAATTTTCGTACCGCGTTGACGGTAAAGGATAGAGCCGCCAGATACGAATTGACCATCTGCACGCTTAGCGCCTAGACGCTTCGCGATAGAGTCACGACCGTTCTTTGTGCTACCTACACCTTTTTTGGATGCGAAAAACTGAAGATCTAATCTTAACATAGTTTACACCTCCTGCATGATTTCTTTTATGCGAATGTACCTGCCATAGTCCATTTCGATTGTTCGTAGCGAAACTAGCATACCTTCAAGAAGCAACTGCGTTTTTTGAAACGTTTCATCATCCAATTCAGGCAATCTATACGTTAAAAAACCACCGTTTTTTCCAAGGTTGATGTTCGCCTGCACATGACAAAGTGCTTCAATCGAATTGATGGAACCAAACACAACTGCTGATGCGCCGGCACAGACCAAGTCTTTACCATGCTCTGCAAAGTTGGCATGTCCCGTCATTTCAAACGATTGAATGCCTAATGATGTGCGATGTATCGTAACTTTAATCATTTCAACCTTACGCGTTGATTGCTTCAACTACAAGCTTTGTGTATGGCTGACGATGACCTTGCTTACGACGGTTGTTCTTTTTCGCTTTGTATTTGAAAACAATGATCTTTTTAGCGCGACCTTGTTTTTCAACTTTCGCAGTAACAGTTGCACCTGCTACAAGCGGGCTACCAACTTTAACATCTTCGCCGCCTACGAAAAGAACTTTGTCGAAAGTAACTGTGTCACCAGCTTGTGCATCAAGCTTTTCTACGTAGATCGCTTGACCTGCTTCAACCTTGATTTGTTTACCACCAGTTTCGATAATTGCGTACATAATTGCACCTCCTCATAATTTATAAGACACGCCATAGACAGGCAGAGCCATGTCATTTAAAACCTGTTATGTGCGGTTGCAGCGTATAGCCAATTAGGTGCTATAAACCATAACAAAAAGATGTTATCACGAACCAACTGCAATGTCAATAACGGTTATTGGTTTTTCAGTCGTAAAACCTCCTCTTTTGTCCCAAGATGACGAATGGTAAAACCGTGCGTCATACGAGTCGAAAAATGTACCTCCAGTACGCTTTGAAGCGTTTGAAACACTTCTTGTGTGCGCATATCCGCTTCTACTAACGCTGCCTCATAATCGCTGCCACGATATTGCAGCAGCTCTCTTTCGAGCTTATATGCCGCTGTTTCTGGAGACATGACAAGCCCTTCTTTACAACAATCACAAGCTGCAAGTAAGTAATCACGTAACGATTTTCGTTTTCTTCTTCTTGTCATCTCTAGTACGCCAAGCGCTGTGAAGGAAAATACTTTCGTAATTGCACCATCTTTCAAAAGCTCCTCCCAAAGTACTTGTTTTACCTGCTCTTGATGATGCTTCTCTTTCATATTAATAAAATCCATAGCAATCATACCGCCAATATCACGAAGGCGAAGTTGCCTTGCAATCTCTTTTGCTGCGTATATATTTGTCTGTAAATTCGTATCTTCTTGTCTACCCTTTCCGGTGAATTTTCCTGTGTTTACATCAATGACTGTCATTGTTTCTGTTTGCTCAATGAGTATGTATGCGCCATTGTCCAGCCAAACAATTTTTTTTAATGCTTTTTCAATTTCGCTCTCAATATGATAAGCAGAAAACAATGACTCCTTGCCGCGATAAAGAGTTGTAATATTTCTTTTTGTTTGCGTCTGAATGATTTGCTGCATTTCGGTACTGTCCGTTACGATATGAGAAATGGTATGAAGCGGAATCTCATGAAGGATTCTGTCTAAAAAAGACTTGGCTTGATGCAATAACATAGGTGGAAATCCGTTTGTTGCACATATGATCTTATATAACGCTTGCAGTTGCTCCATTTCTTCCTTAATTATCAATAAATCCGCATGCTCGCAGGCAGAACGAAAAATAAATCCGCCACTCATCCGGTTGCCTAATTCCCGCAGCGCTAGCTTGCGCTCTTGTTCTTGAATATTACGGGACACCGCGGTGATATTTTCATGCGGCAAATACACAGCATATACACCCGGTATTTCTATTTTAGCAGTTAGTTTTGGACCTTTTGTGTCGATAGCTTCCTTTACAACTTGAATGACTACAGCCTGCCCTTGATAAACGAGCTCTTGAATTGGTTTTTCTTCGCCTCCGGGAATGGCACTTTTGTGCAAATACCCCTGCTTGTCTAATCCTACATCAACAAAAGCAGCATCCATTCCAGGCAGTACTTTCGTCACCCTTCCTATGTATATATTACCGACAAGATCTTCTTCCCCTGGTCGATCCATAAATACTTCTACAACGCGGTCATTTTCTACAACCGCAACACGCTTTTCTGTTCCTAATGCATTTACGTATAATGTTCTCAAATCTAATAGCCTCACTTTTGTCTCGGTGTACTTTAAGATACAAAAAGGCTAGTGCCGATGTCAACACTAGCCGATTAGCTCTCCAATGGAGGAGCTAATCCTTTTTTCAGTAAAATACGCATATAATAATTCATTTTCATCAAGCGTATACTGCTCCCGGCGTCCTTTTATCACTACTGAATGCTTATAGCCACGACGAAATTGTTCAAAAATTGTATATAAGGGCATCGTTTCATTGACTGTAATCACATCGATCTTCTCAATAGTACGCTTGCCGCCATAATAGCGATCGAGTAAAAAACGCATAAATGCATATTTCTGTTGCTTCCACTCGAGATAAATTGAGGTAGCAAGAAAACATAGCATCACCCACATGGTAAGATTTAGCGTATTAAGAAATAAACCACCAAGCGCAATCAAACAAAAGAAAATACTGGATATCAGCAACATGCGGCGGTGGGCTGCGAGGAACGGCCATCTGGTGGACAACACATTGAACATAATCTTGCCTCCATCAAGCGGCCAAATTGGCAATAAATTAAATAACAACAAACTGATATTGCTCCAAAAAAAGGTTGTATATAGATAAGAAGATAGCATCCCCGTCTCATATAATGCATAAGCGGCTCCCATCATCCACACATGTTGTATAGGACCAGCAGCTATGACTACCAGTTCTTCTTTTAAGGGCTTATTCCCATGCTCTTCAAGTTCTGCAACACCGCCAAACGGCAACAATTGAATTTGTTTAATACGCCACCGATAATGAGCAGCTGCAAGTGCATGACCTAGCTCATGAATAAATACGATGCTGAATAGAATCAAGATTTCTCTAAAGTGTGCGGTCATTACTCCAACAGCAATAAGTACCCAGAACAGAGGGTGAATGGATAGTTTCGTAAACACATCCATATATCTATTCAAATGAAATCACCTCAATTGGATCTACGAACGCATTACCTTTTTTAAACGCAAAATAAAATTGTCCATTTTTACCGTCAGGACTATTTTGTACTCTACCTATCTTTTGTTCTTTCTTGACATACCCGTATAAGGTTACAGAAACCTCCGCTAAATTACCGTACCAGGATTCTGTACCGTCTGTATGCTGAATGATAACGGTATTCCCCAAGTCCTGCTTCGTTCCTACAAAAATAGCAACTCCCTCATTTACTGCATCTACATTTGCATTCACATTTGTTTGAAACAACACACCTTGCCCATTTGTTTTAAAATTTTGTAATACTTTTCCTGATGCTGGAACCGCATACGTATTTTTGACTTTATCTACTTTTTGAGAAGATGGAAGCAGTGTTAATGGTTTTCCAAATTGCTTTTCATACCAATTCGTAACGGTCGCAAACTGAAACTCCTGTTGCATCACAGCTTGCGCTGTAGAACGCACAGGCTCAAGTGCAGCGGAAGGCTTTTTAAAGGCAATCGCCAGAAGAAGAACCAAACAGGCGGCACAAAGGGTTTTCAATAAGAATACTTCTTTTCGAAACAACGGGTGTATTGTTCGTTCTTCCTCTTCAAAGATAACGGGTGCTGTATACTCTTCATCTGGCAGTAAGAACACATCTGCATCTTTTTCATACGCCTGCTTTTGCTGTGCTGCCTTACGTTTGGCAATACGCTTGCGAATTTCATCCACACGCCGTTTTTTCATAGACACCTTCTCCTCTCTTTCGTCTATATCCATACTTGTCTGCACTCTCGCAAACTCTTATCCCGATGTCACTATACAACTTGTACTCTAATATGTATGAGTTGTCCTATCGAGATAGACCAGAAAAGCGGAGCCGACTGTTTAGGCACAGAAGCGAAGGTTCACATCCCTAAAAGGCGCTTTTTGCCTTTTTGAGGCTGAGGTTCTTAGATGGCAGTCCCTAGGAGGCGCAGCTGGATTAAAAAAAGCGCAAGCGGCTCGTTCTCCATAAGCTTTGGAATTCCATCATACAAAAAAGCACTTCATCAAATGATGAAGTGCTTAACGGAAACCAAAGAATTTTTTTACTTTTGAAAGTACATTTCCTTTTTCTGTTCCTAAGTTTTGTAAAGGAATCTCTTCGCCAAGAAGCCTTCTTGCAATATTACGGTACGCTAAAGAAGCTTTACCATTTGGATGCAAGGCCACAGGTTCTCCCGTATTCGTAGCTCTAATAACAGCGTCGTCATCTTCTACAACACCAATTAGTTCGATAGAAAGTGTTCTTGCGATATCATCTACACTTAATGTTTCTTCTTGTTTTAACATGTGGCTGCGCACACGGTTAATAATGAGTTTTGGTGGCTCGATATCTTCTTGCTCCAATAAACCAATAATGCGGTCTGCATCACGCATAGAGGACACTTCCGGCGTTGTCACTACAATTGCTTTATCGGCTCCGGCAACAGCATTTTTAAATCCTTGCTCAATCCCCGCCGGACAATCAATTAATATGTAATCAAAGTCTTGTCGCAGTTCTTGAATAATTGCTTTCATTTGTTCAGGTGTGACCGCTGATTTATCTCTAGTTTGCGCAGCAGGTAATAAATATAGTTCTTCAAAGCGCTTGTCTTTAATCAGTGCCTGCGGCAAACGACAGCGTCCCTCCACTACATCAACCAAATCGAATACGATGCGGTTCTCTAGTCCCATGACAACATCCAGATTGCGCAGACCGATGTCTGTGTCGATTAAGCAGACCTTTTTCTCAGATAAAGCCAGAGCTGTCCCAAGATTTGCGGAGGTAGTTGTTTTGCCGACTCCGCCTTTTCCAGATGTAATAACAATTGCCTCTCCCACAGCTATACAATTCCCCTTTCTAGCCTTGTTAAATTAGGTCTGAGATGAGTGAGAAGTTGAATGCGGTCCACAACAATTTGCTTGTCTTGATTTATATAAGCACATTCCATGGTATGCCCATCCCCTTTTGCATCAGGCGCCCTGTTCACAATATCACCAATTTTAAGTTGCATCGGATTCATAAGCGAAGCTGCAATGATCGCTTCGTCATTGCCACGAGATCCGGCATGAGCAATACCACGTAGCGCTCCAATAATGAAAATGTTCCCACCTGCAATAACAGTACCACCGGGATTCACATCTCCAATCAATAATAAGTCTCCCTTTACCTCCAAGCATTGACCAGAGCGGATGATTTTTGTTACAGACACAATCTCTGTCTCACTTCTCCATTCCATTGCCTGCTCTTTTGTCATCACATTGCTTTCAATGGTATTTACAACTAAATTCTTTTTATTGCGGATGAGAGTTCGAAGCATTTCCTCCTGCTTGGTCGTCACATAACGATTTCCTACCCTAACTTGCACTTCAATAAGCGAACGGTCATCGCTATCGTAGTAGCTTGTCGAAAGTTTTTCATCGATTTCCTGTAACAATTCCTCAAATGAACAAGCATCATCCAAATGCAACGTCAATCCATCTTTTGTTCCTTTAATAGTTACGTATTGTTGCTTCACTAAAACTCACCCCATCGATTCAATTCGACATAAAGACAAAAAATCCTCTTTATTTTTCTTCCGTAACCGCAAGAAGTTTTAATAAATATTTTCGAAGCGGGATGCAGAAAAGGATGAGGAAAATCAAATTCAATAACAATGTTGGTAACATGCGCTGTAAAGTGAACATCCCTAGTGATAAATGAGTTCTTCCTAAAAGGGATAAAAACCCGTACACATAGTACTCAAGCGCTGTTGTACCTAGCAATACTAGAATAGACACGATAAATACGTTTATCTGCAAAATGCGCATTGCATTGAAAACGATATAAACTAAAATGGGGTATGCAAATAAATATATACCGATTAGCTCTGTATACACCATATCGAATAGAAATCCGAAGATAAGCGCAAAATACATACCTTTTCCGGAGTTATAGTAAATTGTGATAAACACCAGTACTGCAAATAAAAAATGCGGTGCGGCGATTGTATCTTTTTTAAATAAATCGGTCGGTACAACTGAAGAAAACAAACTTTCCAGAATAAAAATCAACAACAAAAAGAGAGGAAGAATAAGCTTTTGCATTGTACCCCTCCCTTTATTGCAATTCTTCCTGCGCTGCAAGCATTGTACGTCTCGCCACAATGACATTGTTTACATCATTGAGATTTGCCGCAGGCTTTACATACGCAGTTTGCGTTAATCCATATTCATCGGGTTTTGCATCTATTACCGTCCCAATTACAAGTCCATTTGGAAAAATGCCGCCAAGTCCTGATGTTACCACAATTTGATCTTTTTTAATAACCGCATCTGATGGAATTTTGGTGAAGATAAGTGCTTGTTTATCTTTGTCATATCCTTCAATCAAACCAAAAATTGTTGTATCATCTTGCACAAACGCTGAAATACGATTGGTTCGATTCAATGAACTGAGCAGCTCTACGGTAGCTGTAAATTGTGAAACACTTTTTATCTTCCCAATCAAACCTTTATCAGTGATAACGGCCATATCTTTTTTTACGCCTTGTTGGGCACCTTTATCAATAGAAACCAAATCGTACCACTTATCCGGATTTCGTCCAATGACTGTCGTATGAAGCGGATCGAATTGACGAAGAGATTGCTCTTTGCCTAAAATCGCACGAAATTCTTCATTCTCCTTCGTTAACTCTCCTACTCTTGAAGAAAGCTCGGCATATTTATCCAGCTTTGCCTTTAGTACCTTATTTTCTTCATATGTACGCTTTAAGTCTTCAATATCTTGAAATAAGCCCGCCACAGCTTGTGCGGGCTTATTCAATACTCGTTCTACGACACCGACGGCATCTTTAATAAACTGCTCCGGCCAAGTGAGTTTTTGACGTTCCTTTAAAGAAATCCCAATTAACGTTACAAGTAGAATAATACTAACCAGTAATACAATTAAACGTTTATTGAAGAAAAACTGCGGCACGCCTACACCCTCTTAAATCAGCTTAATTTTGTTTTAAATAGGTCAATGTTATCAAGCGCTTTTCCTGTTCCGATTGCTACGCAATCCAAAGGATTTTCCGCAACTAATACAGGCATATTTGTTTCTTCACTGATTACCTTATCTAAGTTGCGAAGCAATGCACCGCCGCCTGTTAAGACAATACCGCGATCCATAATATCCGCTGCTAGCTCAGGCGGTGTTTTTTCCAATGTATTTTTTACAGATTCCACAATCGCAACTACCGTGTCGCGCAGCGCCTCTGCCACTTCTTCCGGTTGAATTAAAACTGTTTTTGGAAGACCTGTAATTAAATCACGTCCACGAATTTCCATTGGCTCAATGCCTTCTGGGCTTCCAGCAGAGCCAATTTCTAATTTTAATGCTTCGGCTGTACGTTCACCAATCATTAAATTATAGTTTTTCTTAATATACTGGATAATGGACTCGTCCATTTCATCCCCAGCCACACGGATAGATTGACTTGTTACAATACCACCAAGAGAGATAATGGCAACTTCTGTTGTACCACCGCCAATATCTACAACCATGCTGCCTGTTGGCTCCCATACAGGAAGGTTCGCACCAATTGCAGCTGCAAACGGCTCTTCAATCGGATATGCATCACGTGCACCCGCTTGACGTGTCGCATCGATAACAGCACGTTTTTCTACTGCTGTAATCCCCGATGGCACACATACCATAACGTATGGCTTACGTGAGAAAAATCCGTTCGATTTTTGTGCTTGCTTAATATAATATTTCATCATAGTAGCTGTTGTTTCATAGTCAGCGATAACACCATCGCGCATTGGGCGCAATGCCACTACGTTTCCTGGTGTACGACCAATCATTTTTTTCGCATCGTTACCAACCGCTACAATCTGCTTTGTATCTGTTTGCATAGCCACAACTGATGGCTCACGCACCACAACACCTTTTCCTTTCACATATACAAGCGTATTTGCAGTACCTAAATCTATTCCAAGGTCACGAGTAAAACCGCCAAATCCCAACATATTCTGTATCTTCCTTTCTAAAACGAAAATACTTTGCTTTTATTTTAAAAACAAAACGTTTCAACATTTCACTTATCTTATTGTTAACTAAAGCCTATAAAAAACTCATAAAACACATTATAAAACAAAATGAAAAAAATGAATAGTATTAAATATAACCTTTTTCCTTTAAGCTGACAAATTTATGTTCGCCGATAATGATATGGTCGAGCAACTCCACACCCATAATCTTACCACATTCGGTTAAACGTTTGGTAACCTCAATATCTTCTCGGCTTGGCGAGGGGTCGCCGGATGGATGATTATGAAGGCATATTAAAGAAGCCGCCGAACGGCGCAATGCTTCGCGGAACACTTCGCGCGGATGTACGATGGAGGCGTTCAAACTACCGATAAATACCGTTTGTCGATGGATAATTTGATTTTTGGTGTTTAAATATAAACAAACAAAGTGCTCCTGCTGTAAAAAACGCATTTCTTCCATCATATACTTGGCACAATCTTCTGGATTTCGGATACTATAACGCTGCTTATATTCCAGTCGTACCATTCTGCGTCCAAGTTCAAAGGCAGCCATGAGTTGAACTGCTTTTGCTATACCAATGCCATGAATTTCAGTAATCTCTTCTACTGTTGCATCTTTTAGCAATCTTAATCCGTCAAAATGATGTAAAATTCGATTGGCTAATGTCAAAACACTTTCCTCTTTTGAACCTGTTCTTAGTAAAATAGCAAGCAGTTCTGTATTAGATAAACTGCTTGCTCCTTCTGTTAGCATTCGTTCACGCGGCTGATCTTCTCGCACCATGTCACGAATACCGCTCATATAAAAAACCTCTGTAGCTCTCTTGCTACGCGAGCAATTGGTAAACCAACAACTGAATAGTAATCCCCGGCAATTTTTCGTACTAATACAGCGCCTCTTCCTTGGATTCCATAGCTTCCTGCTTTATCAAACGGCTCTCCGGTTTGCAGATAAGCCGTGATATCTTCTTCTGTTAGCTCATAAAACGTCACTTCTGTACGTTCGTAGAATGTTGTCGCTTTTTCCCGGGAAACAATTGCAACACCTGTGAACACCTCATGTGTCCTGCCGGATAACCGCCGCAGGGTTGCAGCCGCATCTTGTCTATTCTCAGGCTTCCCAAGCACCTGTCCGTCAATTACCACAACTGTGTCCGCACCTAACACAATTGCTTCCTTCATATTACGAGCTACATCATGAGCCTTTTGGAGTGCAAGTGACATAACAATGTCCTCAGGCAAGCTTGTTTCATCCACAATTTCTTCCACTTGGCTGGCGTGAACCGCAAATGGGATGTCTAAAAGGGCAAGCAACTCGTTGCGACGTGGAGACCCTGATGCCAATATTACTTGTTTCACGATTATCACCTTTCTTTCTTTTCGTTTTAGAAGGAAGATATCGTCATCGTATCAGAATTTCTATCTTGTCACAATGTTGGAAAAATGTCTTTTTTCTCTTCTATAACACATAAAAAAGAGAAGAATACTCTCTTCTTCTCCTACAAGTTTTCATCAATATACACTTACGTGGCCGTAACGATGGTCTCATATGCAAGCAGACCGTCCAATAAAAGTTGCTGCAGCTTAATCAAATTGGCTTCTTCTTGCTTTTCACGGTAGCTTTTTAGTGTATCAAACGCCAATGAAGTATACGTTGTAAGCTTTTTCAGCTCATCCTGTTCAATATTTTTTTCTTGCTTTTTCATAGCACTAATCTCTTTTTCAAGTTTCTGCCACGTTGCATCGTCTACCTTTCCGGTTGTAAAGCAAAGAGACGATTGCTGTAATAGACCATTTAGTGCTTGATTTGCTTTAACAATGACCGCAGTTTGTTTTTCATATGTTTTTGGTACAGCTTTTGCTTCAATTGACCATGGCTTGTATAAACCTTTTATATTTTTCTTTTGTCCAATTGCTTTGGCTATTACGTCACTGTCTGCAACGGATATGAATACAAAAAATTTAGCACCGGATTCTCGTAACACTGCCGGAACACCTTGCTTTTTCCAATCTGAGACTGCTGTATTTCCCTGCTCTTTTGTAGAAAAGGCCGCAACTTGCATCACATGCGCTTGCACAGGTGTTAACTCTTGTACAGAAGTTTGCAAAGCGCCAGAAGATGGTACAGACGTTGCAACCGAGGCTGAAGTGGCTTTTTTAGATGCTACCTGGCCACTTCCCATCACTTGCAGTACGGTTACTCCAAAGCCTGTCCCAATTAAAACTGCAGACCCTACAGTTAACAGTAATTTTTTATGAGGTACAATTCTTTTTTTTGAAATTGGCGCCTCATATTCTCCTCGAAACGGCAGCACATTATCGACCGCAGACGGCAAGGTTGCGGCACTCCCTTTTTCCATGTAATTCGCTTCTGTTCCATTGACTTTAATCGATATTTTCGGAGACTGCTTGTCCACAACCCCATCCCCTTTCTATCCAAAGCGTAACATGTCTACCTTAAGAAGTAACATGAGATTTGTCGATATGCGTTCGTCATTTTCCCTTATATCTCATGTATATTCGGCTAGAAGGAGTTGTAGAACTGTCGAATTGTCTTCTTTACCGTGACCGCCAATATTTTCGAACCTCTGCGATAAAATAGAGAGAACCTGTTATTACAAATACATCTTCTTGCGTCAAGCGACCATATACTGCCTCAATGGCCTCTTTCCAGTTATGGTAGATAATCGGCTGTTTACTGTATACAGCCAGCAGTTCAGGGCTTGCAGCACGCGGAAAGTCAAAGGTCGTAAAAATCATTTGATTTGCGATGCCTTCAAGCGCTGCAATCATACCATCGACCTGCTTATCTCCTAAAGCGCTGAATAAGACTGTTATATGTCGACCACCATAATGTGTTTCCAGTGTCTTTACCAGACCATTTACACCTTCTGGATTATGAGCACCGTCAAGAATTACATCCGGTTTAGAAGCAATAGTTTCAAAACGCCCCAGCCAAAACGCTTGACGCAGTCCTTTTTCTATATGCTGATTTGTAATATCAAACCGGTGGTGATCGCGTAAGTATAATACACCTCGCAATGCTAAGGAAGCGTTATGTACTTGATGTTCTCCCTTCATAGAAATAACCAGTCTTTCCCATGAGTCTTTTTCAGTTGTAAACGAAAATACTTCTCCTCCTTCAGAAGAAGCAATGTATCGGCTTGTAAAATCGGTATGCAACTGATATACCGGTGCTTTCTGCCTAGATGCTTCCACCAGAATAACTTCTACAGCCTCTGGCTGTGAAACACCTGTAATAACAGGGACGTTGTGTTTAATAATGCCGGCCTTTTCTCCTGCAATTGCGGTGAGTGTTTCACCGAGAATATGCATATGATCGTGACCAATCGTTGTGATGATACTAAGCAACGGATGAACCACGTTAGTTGAATCATACCGACCTCCAAGTCCTGTTTCTAACAGCACTACATCACAAGCTTGAACAAGTCCAAAGTAGTAAAAAGCCATTACTGTAATAATTTCAAACTCGGTTGCTACACCTAGATTTGTTTGCTCCAACCTGTCCACAACTGGCTTCACCGTTTGTACCAGATGAGTGATATCATTATCAGAAATTGGTGTACCATTCACACTAATCCGCTCATTAAATGTTTCAATGTAAGGTGAAGTAAATGTCCCGATTGTATAACCAGCTTCCTGCAGAATTGTACGCATATAAGTAACAGTAGAGCCTTTGCCGTTTGTACCGGCAATATGAACACATGCTATTTTTTGGTGCGGGTTTCCGAGCTCGGCCAGCATCCATTCCATTCGTTCTAGCCCAGGTTTAATACCGAACTGCAGACGGCTGTGAATCCAGTCGAGTGCTTCTTTATATGTATACATGAAAAGTCCCCCCTATAAAAAAGCCCAACAAGGGCTGTTCAGCTTCTGAACCTATTATATCCTTGTTGGGCTATGCTATTATTTCTTGATTTCCACTAAGCGTGCACGAACCGCTTCGCGTTTTTCCATGTAGTCTTGTTGCTTCTTACGTTCTTCTTCAATCACATGAGCTGGCGCTTTTTTTACAAAACCTTCGTTGCCAAGCTTTTTCTCGACACGTTCCACTTCGCTATCTAGCTTTTTCAGCTCTTTCTCCAAACGGCTGATTTCTTCGTCTAAATTCAGTAAGCCTTCTAGCGGTAAGAACAACTCTGCTCCTGTCACAACAGCTGTCATTGCTTTGTCCGGCGCCTGTATATCCGTTGCAATTGTTAAATCGCTTGGGTTACAGAAGCGCTCAATGTATGCGCTGTTAGCTTGCAAGCTCGCAAGAATTGCTCCATCTTTTGCTTTAATTTGCATCTGAATCTTTTTGCTAAGCGGTGTGTTTACTTCCGCACGAATGTTACGAACAGAGCGGATAATCTCCACAAGAAGATGCATTTCTTCCGCAGCTTTGCTATCAGCTAAATCTTCACGTACTGTCGGCCACTTTGCAATCGTAATGGATTCGCCTTCATGTGGAAGGTGCTGCCAAATTTCTTCTGTTACGAAAGGCATAAACGGGTGTAATAGCTTCATTGTGCTTTCCAACACATATGCGAGTACTGAGCGTGTGGTATGCTTAGCAGCTTCATCTTCCCCATAAAGAGGTAGCTTTGCCATTTCAATGTACCAATCACAGAAATCGTCCCAAATGAAGTTATATAGTGCACGACCAACTTCACCAAGTTCGTATTTGTCAAGATTCTTTGTCACGCTTTCGATTGTCTCGTTCAAGCGAGTTAAAATCCATTTATCCGCAACAGACTTTTCGCCTGTCAAATCGATATCTTCATGCTTCATTTCACCTAAGTTCATCAATACAAAGCGAGAAGCATTCCAAATTTTATTAATAAAGTTCCAGGTAGACTCTACCTTTTCAATACTAAAGCGCAAATCTTGTCCTGGCGCACTGCCTGTAGATAAGAAATAACGAAGTGAATCCGCACCGTACTGTGCAATAACATCCATTGGATCTACACCATTGCCCAGAGATTTACTCATTTTACGCCCTTGTGCATCGCGAACAAGACCATGAATCAATACGTCCTTAAATGGACGTTGCCCCGTGAACTCCAAACCTTGGAAAATCATACGAGATACCCAGAAGAAGATAATGTCATAACCTGTTACTAGTACATCAGTTGAATAGTAGCGTTTGAAATCAGCAGCATCAGCGTCTGGCCAGCCAAGAGTTGAGAACGGCCACAGCGCTGAGCTGAACCACGTATCTAATACATCATTATCCTGTTCCCAATTTTCAATATCAGCCGGCGGCTTTTCATCTACATACACTTCTCCGGTTTCTTTATGATACCAAGCCGGAATGCGGTGTCCCCACCAAAGTTGACGAGAAATACACCAGTCGCGAATGTTCTCCATCCAGCGCAGATATGTTTTCTCAAAACGCTCTGGAACAAAGGAAACCTTTTCTTCTTGTTCTTGAAGTGCAATGGCTGCATCCGCAAGAGGCTGCATTTTCACAAACCATTGTGTGGACAAATATGGCTCGACAACTGCATCACTTCGCTCGCTGTGGCCTACAGAGTGCATATGCTCCTCAATTTTGATTAGTACACCTTGTTCTTGTAAATCCTTTACGATTTGCTTGCGGCAGGCAAAGCGATCCATTCCCTCGTATTTACCTGCTTTCTCATTCATTGTTCCATCTTCATTCATCACAAGAATACGCGGTAAGTTATGACGGTTTCCAATTTCAAAGTCGTTCGGATCATGTGCTGGGGTAATTTTAACAGCGCCAGAACCAAATTCTTTATCTACATACTCATCGCCAACAATTGGAATTTCACGGCCAACGATTGGTAGGATTGCTGTTTTCCCAATTAAATGTTGATAGCGCTCATCTTCTGGATGTACTGCAATTGCTGTATCTCCTAGCATAGTTTCAGGACGCGTTGTAGCAACTTCAATGTAGCCGGAACCGTCCGCAAGAGGATAACGCATATGATAGAACGCGCCTTGTACGTCTTTGTAAATAACTTCAATATCTGATAATGCTGTTTTGGTAGCGGGATCCCAGTTGATAATATACTCACCACGATAAATGAGACCTTTTTTGTACAGCTCAACGAATACACGTTTTACAGCATCAGATAGACCTTCATCAAGCGTAAAACGCTCACGAGAATAGTCTAATCCAAGACCCAGCTTTTCCCACTGCGCACGAATATGAGAAGCATACTCATCTTTCCATTCCCAAGCTTTTTCTAGAAACTTCTCGCGACCTAGGTCATAACGGCTCACGCCTTCTTCACGAAGCTTTGCTTCTACCTTGGCCTGTGTTGCAATGCCTGCATGATCCATACCAGGTAGCCATAATACGTCATAACCTTGCATACGCTTTGCACGCGTAAGAATATCTTGCAATGTTGTATCCCACGCATGGCCTAAATGGAGCTTACCTGTTACGTTTGGCGGTGGAATCACAATTGTGTAAGGCTGTTTTTCCGCCTCGCCCTTTGCTTCAAAGTATTTGCCCTCCAGCCACCATTTATAGCGACCTTCCTCGACGGACAAATGGTCGTATTTTGTTGGTAAATTTTTTTCCGTCATATTATTTCCTCCTTTAAAAATGGCTCTGTGAAAGTTTTTTGTTGATCTCTGCTACAAGGGGAAGCCTCCTAGACGCATAACGTGCCTTTAATTCGCTTTTGTAGCCCTTCCACGCCAATCAACAAGTGCTGATTATCAATATCACGCTTTAACACAGCCTTAAAAATAAAAAAACTCCACTCATCCCTTATAAAAGGACGAATGGAGTTATATTCGCGGTACCACCTTTTTTTGCAGACTACGCCTGCACACTCAAATACGTAACGGGTTACACCGGCTTCTCCTACTTCAAGTTCAAAGAAGCTGCTCAAGGGCGACCTTCAAGTGCTGTCATTTGAAAAACCTCCCACCAATGGTTTCTCTCTCTGGAAAACGCAAACACACTCTACTCTTCCCTGTCTAAGCATTTCATATGATATACACTATAGTCTAAAAAATAAAAGCTTAATCGTCAATAAGGTTAGCCAAGTTTTTTATAATATATGCATAGGAAAGAAAAATGATTATGTTTATTCCCTAGAAACACCCTCTTTTAGAATGTAAGTGTCTCGTAATATGTGTAGTAGCATCTCAGCAACGTATTGTTTTATTGCTGTGATTGTTGGGCTTGTTGCTCTGCTGCTTGAATTTGTGAGACAAAAAATTCAGTATTGTTGATAAGCCAATGCACTTGTTGCAGTTGGGTGACAGATTCACGTTCGTTGCGATCATTTCGACTCGGCTGTGCCGCGTAGGTAGCTACTTGCTTGGTAAATAAACGAGGATATGCTAAGTAGGCCAACATCAACTTTTTTTCTTCAGGTGTGAAGGGAAAGTTTTTTTGATAGACTTGGAACCATTCGTATCTGTCATTACGCGCAATCGGATATGTTTGAAACGAGCGAGAGTAAAATTGGACAAGGTCTTGAACGGGCGTGGAAAATTGAGAGCGTTCTAAACTAATAAAATACCCGTTTTGTTCATGATCAAATAAAAAATGATTCATTGACAAATTACCGTGAATAAGCGCAATCCGTGTGGTCTCCTGCTCCTTCATAGCTTCATGCCATTCCTCAAGCTTTTTGGAGGCAAATTCATGGGCGCGTATTGCCTGATGAAAATACGTGCAGTATTGCAACTCAAACGGAGACATATACCATCTGCTTTCACAATTTACTACAAACTCCTCCATGGCATTTCGTTCTCTCTCCCAAATTCCTGATAAAGTATCATAATGATTATTAAGCACGTCCTCCGTCAGCTTTTCTTCACGCAATGTTTTTTGATGCATACTTGCCAAGGTTTGAAACATTTTATGATACTCGTCGTTTTCTTCACCCTGTGCATGCGCTTCAAGCCATGGCATCAAATAGTATCGATATTCAGAATCCGATAAAATATACTCGCCAATTCCGTTATGATAAATGGGGGCAAAATTTGTGAAGCCTTTCTCCGCCAAGAGCTGCAAATGCTGCATAAAATTACTTCGCTCCAGCCTCGAAGGTTCCAGCTTTTTCAAAGCATATGCCCCCTGGTTCGTATGCACCTTAACCACACTGCCATACTCTTCTATATGCTCTGCATGCAACCGATAAGATTGCAGCAACGGTTCATACCGTTCTCGTACCGTTCGTTCCATAGAGACAACCCTTTCTCGCAAAAATAAAAAGAGGTGAGGAAGAAATTTTCTTCACTCACACTGCTCTTTTACGACTTCGCTTTTGGCTTGACTATTGGGATATATAAAATCTTTCCTTCTTGCAAATACCCTTCATCAATTTGATTGACACGTGTTAATTGTTGAGAAGTGATATTATATTTTTCAGCTATGGATTCGGTTGTGTCACCTTGCTGAACAAAGTACATCCGCATCTTTGTAAACTCTTCATCACGCTCTTTTGTAAATAATTTTGTTAAATACAGTGCATTTTCATCACGCTGAGAATATTCATATGTTTCTTCTTCCTCTTCATCCCTGAATTTCTGAAACGAAAAGGCAGGAGGCACTTCTTCAGCTGGAGGTTTTTTTGCTTCTAATTGAAATGGCTCTAATGTTAGCTCTTCAAAATGAGGTGCCTCATATACTGTGTCTTCCTCACGTGCATCCTCATCATAATAGGAATCCCATTCATTCTCTTGTGATTCCTCATAATGATGCACCTCTACCTCATCTCGATTACAAAGACCACCAATTGCAATATCTGCAATAAGCTGTAAACAGCCACGTTCAGGCAACTCATAGTCAAATGATTCAATCGTTACGTATAAATCCGCCGCATCTCTTACACGAGCACGAGGAATCGAGACTTCAAGCGGAAAAGCATGCGAAATTTCATTCACACCATCTTCTCTTGTAAACACTGCATCCACTGTACGAACTGGTGATAAATCTCGTAAAGAAAAGCCTTCTTCTTCCGGTTCGGGTACATATTCACCTGTTAATTGCAGCTCTCCTCTTACAACTACCTCATAATCCTTTTCCTGCACGGAAATGTCTGGATCTAACGAAATGGAAATTAACTCCGCTACTTCCTGTCCTTTTTTAAACCATATGGACTCCTTTAACGAAAAGCGCAATGATGTTTGCTCATCCAACGTCATTTGCGTTTCCCCCTCTCACCACAGTATATGACATTACAGATTATGTACGGGGGCGATCATTTATGAATGAAAATAAAAAACGAGGGTACTACACCCTCGTTTTTATTTAAGTTTAGAAAATGCGATTTCCGCAGCAGCAATTGTTTTTTCAATATCTTCGTCACTATGTGCGGTTGATAGGAACAAACCTTCAAATTGAGATGGTGGTAAAAATACACCTTGCTCAATCATTTCACGGTAATATGTCGCAAAATAAGCAAGATTGGATGTTTTCGCTGTTTCATAGTTGACCACCTGCTCGTTTGTAAAGAACAAGCCCACCATGGAACCTGCGCGATTTACACAATGCGGAATGTCGTGCTTTTTCGCTGCAGCCTTCAAGCCTTCTTCTAGTTTCATTGCTTTACGTTCAAACTCTTCGTAAGACTCTGGGGAAAGTTGGACAAGCGTTTCATATCCGGCTGTCATTGCCAATGGGTTTCCAGATAACGTACCTGCTTGATAAATAGGTCCGCTTGGCGCAACCTGCGCCATAATTTCCGCTTTGCCTCCATATGCACCGACAGGAAGACCGCCACCAATTACTTTACCAAGACATGTTAAATCCGGAATAACATTAAAATAGCCTTGGCCACAGTGATAACCCACACGAAAACCCGTCATTACCTCATCAAAAATTAGTAGTGCACCGTATTCGGATGTAATCGTACGAAGGCCTTCTAAGAAGCCTGGCAGCGGCGGTACCACACCCATATTGCCTGCTACTGGTTCTACAATTATCGCAGCAATATCTTCACCGAATTGTTCAAATGCAATACGCACGCTGTCTAAGTCATTATATGGTACGGTGATGGTATTGCGAGCTACGCCCTCCGGAACACCCGGACTGTCAGGCAAACCAAGTGTCGCAACACCAGAACCCGCTTTAATTAGTAAAGAATCACCATGTCCATGATAACAGCCCTCAAATTTCACAATCTTATTACGCCCTGTATAGCCGCGCGCCAAACGAAGTGCGCTCATTGTCGCTTCTGTACCGGAGTTTACCATGCGTACAACCTCTACTGATGGAACACGTTCAATCACCAATTTGGCTAATTCGTTCTCAATTTCAGTTGGTGCACCAAAGCTTGTACCTTTTTCCGCAACTTGTTTCAGACCTTCAACTACTTTGTCGTTAGCATGACCGTGAATAAGTGGTCCCCAAGATAATACGTAATCAATATATTCATTGCCATCAATATCGTACACCTTTGAGCCTTTGCCATGGTCCATAAAAATAGGGTTCATCCCCACAGATTTAAACGCACGCACAGGACTGTTTACACCGCCTGGCATCATTTGCTTTGCTTCTTCAAATGCTTGAATTGATTTCTCAAAACTTCTCATTACATTTCCTCCTCAAGCCATCTTGCAGCATCTTTTGCGAAGTATGTTAAAATTAAATCCGCTCCGGCACGCTTCATGCTCAGCAATTGTTCCAATACGATGTCCTTTTCATTAATCCAGCCGTTTTGTGCAGCAGCCTTTACCATGGAATACTCGCCGCTCACATTATAAGCAACTACCGGCAAGTTAAAGTTATTTTTCACATCGCGAATAATATCTAGGTAGGAAAGAGCTGGCTTTACCATTAAAAAGTCGGCGCCTTCTTCTACATCAGATTCCGCTTCTCGAAGCGCCTCTAAACGGTTTGCTGGATCCATTTGATATGCTTTACGATCTCCAAACTTAGGCGAGCTGTGTGCCGCATCGCGGAACGGACCATAATGGGCAGAAGAATATTTAACCGCATAAGACATAATAGGGATATGCGTAAAGCCGTTTTCATCCAACGCATGGCGAATGGCCGCCACGAAACCGTCCATCATATTGGAAGGTGCAATAATGTCCGCACCGGCTTGTGCCTGACTTACAGCTGTTTTAGCTAGCAGTTCAAGCGATTCATCATTTAGAATAACACCATCTTCTACAACGCCGCAATGACCGTGGGATGTATATTGACATAAACACGTGTCAGCTATTACAACAAGCTCTGGAAAGCTCTCTTTAATCAAAGTAATCGCACGTTGTACAATGCCATGACTGCAATACGCCGATGAGCCAACTTCGTCCTTTTCTGCCGGTACACCAAATACAATAACGGACTTGATACCTAAATCGACCGCCTCTTGTATATCCGCATGTAACAGATCTAATGAGATTTGCTCCACACCCGGCATAGATTTGACAGGGTTACGTTTATTTTCCCCTTCCACCACAAAAATCGGGTAAATAAAATCTTCTTTATGTAAAAAGGTTTCACGTACAAGTGCGCGCATCCCTGCAGATTGACGCAATCTTCGATGACGATTGAATTGTAAATGCTTCATACTTCTCCGACTCCTTTTTCTTCTTTTTCCACTATACACTGAAGCAATGCATCGATTGTATACGTATTAGGCATAACAACAGCTTTAAAATAGGGAAGTGCCTCCTGCTTCGTGACAGGCCCTATACACCCTATCGTACATGTTTTTGTCCAGTTCTTCCACTCTGTGCCCTCAAGCAAAGTTACAAAACCCTGCACAGTAGAAGGACTTGTAAATAAAACAGCGTCGACTCCCTCTGAAACTGCTTGTATCAGCGCCGGACGCATGTGCCGATTAATTTCTGTTTTATATACGATTATATCTTGTACAAATATGCCTTGAGAACGCAATGTCGAGGAAATTACATCTCGTGCTCGGTCTCCTTTCGGAAACAATACACGCTGGCTGTTCTTTACAACCTGGGAAAATTCCATAGCAAATACTTCTCCAACATAGGCACTTGGCATAAAAGAAGCACGATAGCCCATTTCTTCTATGGCAAGCTTTGTTTTCTCTCCCACAACAGCAATACGAGCATGAGTAGGTAATGTATAGGACGAAAAAAAACACCGCACAGCATTTTTGCTCGTAAAAATAACCCAATCGTAGGTAGCAAGGGAAAGATCAGTCGTTGCTTTAGGAACAATATGAAGAAGCGGCACAGAGATTGGTATGCCTCCAAACGACATAATAGCGTCCTCCACCTCTCTCATTTGTCCCTTTGCCCGTAGTGAAAGAACTTTCTTACCAGCGAGACGTTTCACTGTTGTTCCTTCGCTTCTAAAATGAGTTCTTTTGCACCTTTTGCAATTAAGCGATTCGCAGCTTCTTTTCCCACCTCAAGTGGCTCAGCACCGCGTACAGTCTCCTTCAATAAAACCGATCCATCCTTTGAACCAACAAGTGCTGTCAATTCTATTTCCCCTTCTTGCATTACTGCATAACCAGCAATCGGCACCTGGCAGCCACCTTCTAAGCGATGTAAAAATTCACGTTCAGCAGCAACTGTTCGCTCTGTAATTGCATCATTGAATAAACGAAGTGCCGACAGCAACTCCTCATCATCCGCGCGACATTCAATCGATAAAGCCCCTTGACCAACAGCAGGCACGCATTGATCTGCCTCTAAATAACCTGTAATTACATCGTCGGCCCAGCCCATGCGCTTTAAACCAGCTGCCGCAAGAATAATGGCATCATAGTCTTCTTCCTGTAGCTTACGAATACGTGTGTCAATATTTCCACGAATCCATTTGATTTGCAAATCAGGACGTTCAGCCAACAATTGCGAACTGCGGCGCAAACTGCTGGTTCCAATCACTGCACCTGCTGGTAAGTCTGAAAGAGATTCACCATGTTTCGTAATAAACACATCGCGTGGGTCTACACGCTTTGGCACACAACCGATTGTTAGACCGTCTGGTAATACAGCCGGCATATCCTTCATGCTGTGCACAGCCATATCAATCTCCTTATCCAGCATCGCCTGTTCAATTTCCTTTACGAACAAACCCTTTCCGCCCACTTTCGACAGAGTAACATCCAGAATAACGTCTCCCTTTGTAACAATTTCTTTGACTTCAAATTCAAAAGGTACGCCGAGCTGTTTTAGCTGTTCAATCACCCAATTTGTTTGTGTTAAAGCTAGTTTACTTTTTCTTGACCCTACAATAATTTTACGCATATGTGACCTCTCCTGTTTGTTACTTCTCTTTTATCGTTCCTTTTTACACACCGATGTTTGCTTATAAATTCCAAAAATGAAATGAAGTTAAGCTACTGAGTAAAAAGATGTTAATAAGTAATGTTAAAAAAGCACCTACATTCCAATGTGCAATTTGTTTACCCTGCAATTTACCGGAGGTATACAGATATAAACCAGTACAATACACAATAAATACAACAAAAGACCCAATTACCTTAGGGTCATACCAGTGGAAATTTTCAAGCTTTGTGTAAGCCCATATGCAACCAAGTAAAATTGCAAATAAAAAAAATGGTGCTGCAAATATATTTAAAACATAAGATAACGTATTTAGTTTAGGTAAATTTCCTAGGCGTCGCAAACGAACCGTCCATTTCTTTTGCTTTAGTAGTCGATACTGCAACAAGTACATGAGCGAAAAAATAAATGAAACTGTAAATGTTGCATATGATAGAAACGCCATCCCAACATGTACATATACTAGCTCTGAAACTAAACGATTTGCAAGAACAGGAGGTGTTTTACCAAATGGTGTAAAAATGGAAAGCGCGCTAATGCTAAACGCCAGTACATTCGTAAAAAACACCAAAAAATCAATGCGCTGCAACCGATTTAAGATAAGAGATAGCGTTATTAACAGCCATACATAAAAATAGACACCTGACAAAAGTGTGAGAACCGGATTAGCATGCGTTTCGACAGCGCGAATGCACATAAATACCGTTTGTAGCAACCATACAATAGCAAGCAACCAAAAAGCTGTTCGATTGGCCCTTTGATTGCTTTGTAAAAAATCAATACAATACAAGCTCACACTGCATGCATAAAGAATGATTGCTACATGATAAATGATACTGTTATTAAGCAGTTCCATACCTGTTATAAGGGACGTACGGATAATACGGGAACTGCATGTACTTGCTCTACTTTAGATGCTTGCTGATTTACATCTAAATTGAATATTTTTGCGAACAGTTCCAAGTGTTCCTTTGCATCAGGCTCCGCCGCCAATTCCTTTGCCATTAAAATAGGATCTTTCAACATTTGATTGATGATACTTTTTGTATGCTTGCTGATAAGTTTACGCTCTCGCTCTGTTAAATTCGGCATTTTACGTTCTAAGCTTTTCATTGTTTCACTTTGAATGGACAGTGCTTTATCTCTTAGCTGAGAGATAAGTGGTACAACACCAAGCGTGTTCATCCAGGCTTTAAATAGGACAATCTCTTCTTCAATCATAAGAGCTATTTTTTCTGCCTCACGCAAACGCTCTTCTTTATTGGCTTCCACAATGCCTTGCAAATCATCAATATCGTATAAAAAGACTGATTCCAACTCCGCAATTTCCGGTGATAAATCACGCGGAACAGCAATATCCACCATAAAAATTGGACGACCACGGCGCATCTTTTCTACTTTTATCATCATATCTTTGGTTACGACATACTCTGAAGCACCAGTAGAGCTAATTAAAATATCCGCTTCCACTAAGGCGCATTGTAATTCATGTAATGATTTGGCTTGCCCCATATACTTCTTTGCCATCGCTTCCGCTTTTTCAAACGTGCGATTCATCACGGTCACTTGTCCTACACCGTTTCCGTATAGGTTTTGCAGTGCCAACTCCCCCATCTTGCCAGCACCTAAAATGAGAACATGACAATCTTGTAGGTTACCGAAAATCTTTTTTGCAAGTTCAACAGCTGCATAGCTTACAGAAACAGCGTTTCCACCAATTGTTGTTTCTGAATGGGCACGTTTAGCTAGCGTAATAGCCTGCTTAAACAACTCATTAAACACGGTTCCTGTCGTTTGACCTTGAGCTTGCAAAAAGCTCGTACGAATTTGTCCTAAAATTTGCGTTTCACCAACCACCATAGAATCCAAACCACTTGTAACTCGGAACAAGTGCTCAATTGCACCATCTTCCTCCCATATAGACAAGTAAGAAGAAAACGCATCTATCGGAAGCTGAAACCACTCAGATAAAAACTTTTTAATATAATATCGACCTGTATGCAGTTGGTCGACCACTGCATAGACTTCCGTTCGATTGCATGTCGATATAATAATATTTTCTAATATACTCTTTTGTTGCTGCAGCTGCAGCATCGCTTGCTCCAAATCTGTCGGTTGAAATGAAAGCTTTTCGCGAATCTCTACAGGGGCAGTTCGATAGTTAACACCCACTACTAGAATATGCACTTTACGTGCCCCCCTTCATTCTTATCCAAATACCTATTGAGTGCTTTGCGCAAACAAATAACTGTATCTATAATACACAGTTATATTCACATTTGTTTTCCTATTTCTCGTACTTAATCCTACATGTATATAATGTTAATGATAGTACATCTCACTTGTTTTAAATCTGACAATAATGTGAACATCTCTATATATGCTAAAAAAGCCCCATCCCCATATAATATGACTTTTTCGTTCGAACATAGACTCCATCTTGTACGTTATCAAAAAAATGATAGCGAAGCAAGCAATGCAAGCTATATTCCCCTTAAAATAACCCTTCCTTTATTTTCCCATTATATCAATTTTTAAACCGCTTTCATATATAAAACTTTCTTCTTCTCTAATTAATAATTGCCTATTGCGAATATTAAGCTGTAACACAGCTAACATAAAAAAAACACGTGAATCAAATTCACGTGTTTTTTGTGTTAGTAAAATAATGAATAGCTGACCAGGCCTCATCTTTTCCAAGACCTGTTTCAGAAGAAAATAACACGAGACGATCTCCCGGTTCGATTTCAAGCTTTTCTTTTACTACCTTAAGATGTTTATCCCATTTTCCTTTTGGAATCTTATCAGCCTTTGTCGCAACGATAATAACCGGGATTTCATAATGCTTTAAAAAATCGTACATCATGACATCATCTGCAGTCGGTGGATGACGTAAATCAACGATAAGAACAACCGCCTTCAATTGTTCTCTTGATGTAAAATACGTCTCAATCATTTTACCCCAGGCTTCACGCTCTTTTTTTGACACCTTTGCATATCCATAGCCAGGAACATCGACAAAGTGCATCATCTCATTAATGATATAAAAATTTAAGGTTTGTGTTTTTCCAGGCTTGGAGGAAATGCGCGCCAGTCCTTTTCGATTTAGCATCTTATTAATAAACGACGACTTTCCTACATTTGAGCGACCCGCAAGCGCAATTTCCGGCATATCGTCTTGTGGATATTGCGCCGGCTTCACAGCGCTGATTACGATTTCTGATTTTGTTACTTTCATTCCTTCACTCCTACTAAAGCGTGCGCAAGCACTTCGTCAAGATGAGAAACCGGTACAAATGTAATGTTCTCCTTTACACTATCCGGAATATCATCTAAATCCTTCTCATTTTCTGCTGGCATAATAACCTTTTTTAAGCCAGCGCGATGTGCACTTAGAGACTTTTCTTTTAGACCGCCAATTGGAAGAACACGCCCACGCAGTGTAATTTCCCCAGTCATACCCACTTCTTTACTTACAGCCTTGCCTGTTAAAGCGGAAATGAGCGCTGTTGCCATGGTGATACCAGCTGAAGGTCCATCTTTTGGAACGGCGCCTTCCGGCACATGAATGTGAATATCATTTTTCTCATGAAACTCTGGATCAATATGCAGTTCACTCGCTCGGGATCGAATGTAACTAAACGCCGCTTGCGCAGATTCCTTCATCACATCGCCTAATTTCCCCGTTAAAATCAACTTACCTTTACCAGGGTATAGAGACACTTCAATTGGCAACGTATCACCACCAACGGATGTGTATGCCAATCCTGTTGCCACACCGACTTGATCTTGCGCCTCTGCCTGCCCATAGCGATACTTTTTCTTGCCTAAAAACTCTTCAATATTTTTATCAGTGACAACTACTTTTTTCTTAGCTTCTGCAACTAGGATACGCGCTGCTTTTCGGCATATCGTTGCGACTTGTCTTTCTAAGGCACGAACGCCTGCTTCTCTTGTATAATAACGAACGAGTGCAACTAAGCCATCTTCACGGATCTGTAATTTTGACTTTCCAAGACCATGTTCTTTCATTTGCTTCGGTACTAAGTGATCGCGCGCAATATGTATTTTTTCAATTTCAGTATAGCCTGCAATATTAATAATCTCCATACGGTCAAGAAGTGGTCCTGGAATCGTAGCCAATGTGTTGGCTGTTGCAATGAACATAACCTTTGATAAATCGTAAGGTTCTTCAATATAATGGTCACTAAAATTCCGGTTTTGCTCAGGATCTAATACCTCTAGTAATGCCGCAGACGGATCGCCGCGGAAGTCATTAGACATTTTATCAATTTCATCTAGTAAGAATACGGGATTAATTGTTTTGGCCTTTTTCATACCTTGGATAATCCGTCCAGGCATAGCACCAATGTATGTACGTCGATGACCGCGCACCTCCGATTCATCCCGTACACCGCCTAGTGAAACCCGTACAAAATTCCTCCCAAGCGATGTTGCAATCGAACGAGCCAATGATGTTTTACCGACGCCAGGCGGTCCCACAAGACAAAGAATAGGCCCTTTTAATGAACGTGTGAGCTGCTGAACGGCCAAATACTCCAATACGCGTTCCTTTACCTTTTCTAATCCGAAATGGTCTTTGTTTAAAATCTCTTCTGCATGTGCAACATCGAGAATATCTTCTGTTGCTTCCGTCCAAGGCAATGTTAATAACCAATCTATATAATTTCGAATAACACCGCTCTCTGCTGAGCTAGAAGGTAATTTCTCATAGCGGCCCAATTCACGTAGCGCCACATCTTTTGTTTCTTGAGGCATGCCCGATTGTTCAATTTTAGTACGCAGCTCTTCAACTTCACCGGTTTTCCCTTCTTTATCGCCAAGTTCTTTTTGAATAGCTTTCATTTGCTCACGTAAAAAATATTCTTTTTGCGTACGTTCCATAGATTTTTTTACACGTTGGCTAATTGTTTTCTCCAGGTTGAGCAACTCTTTTTCATCTTGAATAAATGAAATAATTTTACGCAAACGCTCTTTTGCATCTAAAATTTCCAGCACTTCTTGCTTTTCCTTGATTTTAAGCGGTAGATGAGAGGCAATTAAGTCCGCTAAACGTCCCGGTTCTGTTATATCCACAACTGTCGCAAACGTTTCATTGGATATTTTTTTGGACACTTTAATGTATTGCTCGAAATCTTGCGTCAATGTACGCATGAGCGCTTTTTCTTCTAAGTCATGCGCTTCTGTATCGTCCAATACTTGTATGTTCACATTTACTACATCTTCTTCATCATGCAGATGTAAAAGCTCTGCTCTATGTAATCCTTCCACAAGCACTCGAACGGTACCATTTGGCAGCTTTAACGTTTGTTTTATCTTTGCTAATGTACCGATTGTATATAAATCCTCTGCAGTCGGTTGATCGACATTTACATCTTTTTGTGTAGCCAAAAAGATAAGATTTTCATCAAGTGCCGCATTCTCAATTGCTCGTATCGACTTTTCACGTCCCACATCAAGATGTAACACCATTGTCGGATACACGAGAATACCTCGTAGTGGCAGGAGGGGAACGATTTTTTCGCTCTGGTTCATTTGATTATGGCACCTCCATTTTATAGTCTGTTCACCTATTGTATATTACAAAAGAACATTTATGCAATCACGGTGAATTATTGAAATGGTTCCTATGAGTTATATTACCCAATTATGTTATGTTTTTAAAAAGAATACTCGATTAAGGACCACTTTTAACCTGTATGTACATGTTAGAAAAACAAAGCTGCCCCAAACCGGGACAGCTTTGTTTTTCTTATCCAGACTGTGACTCTTCTTCAAAATGAGAGTGCTCCTGTATTTGTTCCGCAATCGCTAGCTTCAGTACATCCTGAAGATGACGAACCGGAACAATGTCAATGTCTGTTATTGAATATAAAATAGGCTGCATATTTTCAGCAGGAATAATGACTGTTTTGGCACCGGCTTTCTTTGCCGCTTTAATCTTAGCATACACGCCGCCTACCGGCTTTACTTCTCCCTGAATACTGATTTCTCCGGTCATTGCCACATCATTTCGTACATATCGTCCATGCACCGCAGAATAGACACCTGTTGCAATCGCAATTCCTGCGGAGGGACCATCCACTGGTGCCCCGCCCGGAAAATTGATATGAATATCGTATCCAGATGGAAGAAGATTAAAAGAGCGCAATACTGTAATTACATTATCCACAGAACCTTTAGCCATACTTTTACGGCGAATGGACTTTCCTTGTCCGCCAAGACTTTCCTCTTCTACGATACCGGTAATCACAACATCGCCCTTTCCTTCCACTTGCATTGCTGTGACCTCAAGTTCTAGTAAAGCACCGGTGTTCGGACCATATACAGCTAGACCATTGACAAGGCCAATTTTAGGGATTGGATAAATGCGCTTCTCATACTTTGGTGTTAACTGACTAGAATGAATTACCCACTCAATATCCTCATCACGAATGTCAGTTCTATCTTCATTAATTGCCATACCTGCTGCAATTTGCACCAAATTAATAGCTTCACGGCCATTGCGTGCATATTTCCCAATCAACGCTACACCTTTCTCGCCAATTACAAGTTCCACCTTATGAGCGGCGTTGCGAGCCACTCGTTCAATTTCCTCTGTATCCAATTCCCGAAAAAACACTTCGAGACAACGCGAGCGAATGGCAGGCGGAATTTCTTCTGGAGAACGTGTTGTAGCGCCGACCAACCGAAAATCAGCTGGAAGCCCGTTTTGAAAAATATCATGGATGTAGGTGGGAATAAATGTATTCTCTTCGCTATAATAGGCGCTCTCTAAAAATACTTTCCGATCTTCAAGTACCTTGAGCATTTTATTCATTTGAATCGGGTGCAGTTCACCGATTTCATCTATAAACAAAATACCACCGTGCGCATCCGTAACCGCCCCTTTTTTCGGCTGGGGAATACCGGCCTGCCCCATGGCACCGGCTCCTTGATAAATCGGGTCATGCACTGAACCAATAAGTGGATCTGCAATGCCTCGTTCATCAAAACGAGCTGTTGTGGCATCCAGCTCAATAAAAACAGCAGCTGGACGAAACGGGGATTTCTCATTTTTGCGCGCCTCTTCTAATACAAGACGGGCTGCCGCCGTTTTTCCAACTCCCGGCGGACCATATATAATGACATGTTGCGGATTAGGACCACATAGCGCTGCCTGTAATGATTTAATGCCATCTTGTTGCCCTACAATATCTGCAAATGTAGCAGGGCGAACTTTTTCGGCTAGTGGTTCTGTTAAGGAGATAGAGCGCATTTTCCGCAGCTGTTCCATTTCTTTTTTAGATTCTTTATCAATCGATATTTTCTGCGTTCGCTGATTGCGCAGCAAATGCCAAAAATATAAGCCGACGATTACGCCGAACACCAATTGAACGAGTAAAATAATATTCGTCCAGCTCATGTAAATCCCTCCCAGTTCATTGATACTTTGTAGTATCGCCGAGTCGAAAGAGCCCTAAACATAGAAGAAACAGCAATTCCTTAGGAATTGCTGTTTCTTTTGATTACGCTGACGTTTTGGTTCCTTGCTCAAGCACTGTACCATCTTGCAATACAAGCTTTGGAGGAGCACCGTCTGCAACTGTCTCTTTTGAGATGATGCATGTCTCAATATCCTCACGAGAAGGAAGCTCAAACATTACATCCAGCATCATGCCTTCAATAATAGAGCGAAGACCACGTGCTCCTGTTTTACGCTCAATCGCCTTTTTCGCGATTTCAAGAAGCGCACCTTCTTCAAACTCAAGCTTTACATCGTCAAGCTCAAGCAGCTTTTGATATTGTTTCACAAGTGCGTTTTTCGGCTTTGTCAAAATTTCAACAAGCGCTTCCTCGTCTAATTGCTCTAAGTTAGCAATCACCGGCAAACGACCGATGAACTCAGGGATTAAACCGAACTTCAGTAAATCTTCCGGTAGAACATGGGATAACACTTTATCATCTTCAATGTTGCGCTTCCCGTCTGTTCCGAATCCAATCACCTTTTTACCTAGACGGCGCTTGATGATTTGCTCAATACCATCAAATGCCCCGCCGCAAATAAACAAAATATTTGTTGTGTCAATTTGAATAAACTCTTGATGCGGGTGCTTACGGCCACCTTGCGGTGGAACGCTTGCTACTGTACCTTCAAGAATTTTTAAAAGCGCTTGCTGTACACCTTCGCCTGAAACATCACGCGTAATGGAAGGGTTTTCGGATTTACGAGCTACCTTATCGATTTCATCGATATAAATAATACCCTTTTCCGCTTTTTCTACATCGTAATCAGCAGCTTGAATCAGTTTAAGAAGAATGTTTTCCACATCTTCCCCAACATAACCAGCTTCTGTTAACGATGTTGCATCTGCAATCGCAAACGGTACATTTAAAATACGAGCCAAAGTTTGCGCAAGCAATGTTTTACCGCTTCCTGTCGGACCAATCATTGCAATATTACTTTTGGAAAGCTCTACATCATCAATTTTGCTGTTGGAGTTAATACGTTTATAGTGGTTATATACCGCTACAGCCAAAGCTTTTTTGGCATTATCTTGCCCGATGACATACTCATCAAGAATTTCACGAATTGCCATCGGTTTTGGAACATCCTTCAATTCTACTTCATCATCTTTTGCAAGCTCCTCATGCACGATTTCTGTACAAAGCTCAATACACTCGTCACAAATATAAACTCCAGGACCCGCCACAAGCTTACGGACCTGCGTTTGCGTTTTACCGCAAAAAGAACATTTCAATTGCCCTTTTTCATCATTAAACTTGAACATATTTTCACACCCCTTAAAAGTGCTAGAAACCTTACACACTATGTAAATGAAATTATTACCGCATGTAAATACATATTATGTCACTATGTTGGATTAAATACAAATGATATGGTCGCTTATGTATATATTCTAAATTCTTTTAATTTTTAGAATACATATATTCTCCTTGCATGAGCTTGTTTCCTGCACAATTATTCAATCGTTTTATAAAACAAGGCACGATCCAGCATCGCGCCCTGTTTTATCATATTACTTGCTGTTTTCTACTAAGAATTCAACAGCTTTACGGATTTTAAGATCTTCTTTTAGGCCTTCTAGGCTACCAAGAGCTTGCTTTACAGCATCAACTGGCATGTTGTACATTTCAGCCATTTTGTTTACTTCTTCGTTTGCTTCTTCATCTGTAGCTTCAATACCTTCAGCTTCGATGATCGCTTCTAATACAAGGTTTGTTTTTACGCGTGGTGCTGCTTCTTCTTTCATTTGCTCTTTCAACTTAGCTTCATCTTGTCCAGTGAATTGGAAGTAAAGCTCCATGCTCATACCTTGCGCTTGTAGGCGTTGGTCAAACTCACGAACCATACGATCAAGCTCAGTTTCGATCATTGCTTCCGGAATTTCAACTTCAGCGTTTGCTACAGCTTTTTCTACTGCATCGTTGCGAAGTTTATTTTCTGCTTCATTTTTCTTGCTTTCTTCAAGATCTGCGCGAAGTTTTGCTTTTAACTCATCTAGAGTTGCTACTTCTTCGTTCACATCTTTAGCGAACTCATCGTCTAAAGCAGGAACTTGTTTTGCTTTGATTTCGTGAACAGTCACTTTGAATACTGCAGGTTGACCTTTAAGCTCTTCTGCATGGTACTCTTCAGGGAATGTTACTTCTACGTCTTTAGACTCGCCAGCTTTTAGACCAACCAACTGTTCTTCAAAACCTGGGATGAAAGAACCAGATCCGATTTCAAGAGAGTAGTTCTCAGCTTTGCCACCTTCGAATGCTTCGCCGTTTACGAAACCTTCGAAATCAATGATTGCTGTATCGCCATTTTCTACTACGCCTTCTTCTTTTACAACAAGCTCAGCGTTGCGCTCTTGCAAAGTTTTCAATTCGTTTGCTACGTCCTCATCTGTTACAGCTGTTTCCATTTTTTCAAGCTCAAGACCTTTGTATTCGCCAAGCTTTACTTCTGGTTTAACTGTTACCTTAGCAGTGAAAATAAGGTTTTTGCCTTTTTCCATTTGCTCGATGTTAATTTCAGGTTGCGCAACAGGAAAAATGCCTGTTTCATCAATTGCTTGTGTGTATGCACGTGGCAAGATGAAGTCTAATGCATCTTGGTAAAGAGACTCTACACCGTATTTCTTTTCGAACAATACGCGTGGCATTTTTCCTTTACGGAATCCAGGCTCATTAATGCGGTTTACAACTTTTTTAAATGCCGCGTCCAAACCCTTCGTTACTTCTTGTGCCTCAACCTCTACAGTTAGGACACCTACGCTACCTTCTAACTTTTCCCATTTTACAGCCATTTATTCTTTCCCTCCATGTAATAAAAGTAAACTTTCACAAACTGGTGTAGTTTGTGATATAGCATTTTGCAGGTTATTTCCCCACCGCAGCGGGGCATATTACCCGTTCATGCGTGATAAGCTATAAATACTCGGTATGTAATCCGAGAATCATACAATATGATGAGAGACTCCCTCTGTGCGGGGCAAATTACACCTTCTGCAACCCTTTTATTATAGCATACAAATTCTCTGTTTCAACAATCATGCCATTCTTTTTCGTTACAGGGGTAAAAATCCTTCGGTTTCAATACGGAGCAGCATATGCTGCGCTTCCTCTAAAAGTTGCTGAAACACAGCGTTTTCTTCTTCATACCCCGTATCTGCTTCATGCATGGCAAACCTATCATTTCCAATCATTTCTAAGGCAACGGCCCATAATTTCGGGTCATTCGGCTGCAAAGAAAGCGGAAACACAAGTGTCTGCAACTGTAGCCAATAGGCAGATATCGCTTCAAGCAAAGTAGGATTTTCCTGACTCAATCGATTATCTAATTCTTGTAAAACCGCCTTCGTAAATGGCATTTCACTAACTTCAAGTAGATGGAAGGGCACAACTCGCTCACTTAAACCATACTTACTCACTGTCACTTCTTCTTCTACTTCATGCTCCTTCAGTAAATGCAGTACTGCCGTTTTGACGTACGGATGCTTGTGCGCATCAGATAAAAATGTTTTTAGAAAAGGAAACGCATATACCGTACCTTGTTGTTTTAAGGTTTGCAACGCTTGTAACTGCGCAACGATATCTGTTCCTGCAAAGATTGTTTTAAATTCATGGTTCATGCTCTTTGGCGGTTCTTGCTGCATCTTTTGAGCAAATAACACTAAACTTTCTAGCTTCTTTCTCTGCTCTTCTTGTAGGGGGTACTCGTTTATTTGTTTTGCCATTTGAGAGATTCCTGTATAGTCATTCAAGTGAACAAGAATGCTCATATACATATCCAGTACATTCACATCAAATGTATGTTGATCGGCAAGCAATTCTTTACAGCGCGCTCTAGCTTCTTTCCATTCCTCCGTCTCCATTAAGCACACAACCGCACCAAATTCAGTGCGTTCATCATGCATATCGTGTGCGCGCATTTGATCAAAATAAGCAAGTGCTTTGCTAAAATCTTTAGACTGTAATGCCTGAAAACCGTTCTCTTTTAAACGAGCTGCTAAATTAGGAAATAATACAACCGTTTCTTCATTTTTCATTACTTCGGCCTCTTCCACTTACAACTGCACAGTTATGCAATTGGATAGTTTTGAATAAGCGGATGCAGGACGATTTCATCAATGATAAGATGTTTTGGTGCACTTGCCATATACACAACGGCGGATGCAACATCATCGACCTTAATCCACTCTTGCTTTTCTGGTACTCCTTGCGTACCACCTGCAAAATATGTGTCTACCATTCCTGGATTAATTGTGCCAACACGAACCCCATATTCACGCATTTCTTGCGCCAATGAACCACTAAAGCCCTGCACCGCATATTTTGTTGCCGTATAGGCAGCGCCGTTTGGAATTGTATAACGACCAACATCTGAGGAGATAGTAATAATTGTGCCAGCCTTACGCGCCTTCATATGCGGGACTACCGCTTTTGCACATACAAATACACCTTGTACATTCACTTCAAACAGACGCTTCCATTCCTCCACATTTGTTTCTTCGACTGTTTTAAATACACCAATACCCGCATTATTAAGCAATATATCGATGGAGCCGAACGCCTTAAGCGTTTCTGTAACAACTTGTTGAACGCCTTCTTCACTAGATACATCCACTTGAAACGCCAAAACTTCATAGCCCCTTTGTACGAGCTCTTCTTTAACTGTATAAATTTCTTCACTGCTGCCAATTAGACTTAACTTTACGCCTTGTTCCGCTAGTTTGTATGCAACCGCTTTACCAATTCCGCGCGAAGCACCCGTAATAATAGCTGTTTGTCCTGCCAACATTATAGTCTCCCTCTCTTTTCAATCATCTGCCTTCTAGCATAGTAAAACTTTAGATAGATTGCAAATATAGATAAGCAGGATAACATACAGTAAACCTTGCACTTCTTGCTCTATAAAAAAAGTGCGCTTGTGTGTGTAAGCGCACTTTTTTTGAAACTTCACGATAGTTGCATGCGAGTTTACCTTGACTCTTTGTATGATGGTACACATCAATCACCCCATACTCCTACTTACAAACTCCTTTGTCTTTACGATAAAAAAAAATCTCGTTACTATATAGTAACGAGATTTTTAGTAGCGTCCCAGGAGAGATTCGAACTCCCGACCGACGGCTTAGAAGGCCGTTGCTCTATCCTGCTGAGCTACTGGGACATATGCTTTTTCTTCCTCTCAGTACAACGGTCACTTTTCGAACTTAGACCGTTATCTTATATCTCTAATTATAACAATATAATTAGAGTACTTCAATCTGCTTTAATGATCCTTTATACGTAAAAACACTGTCTATTAACAAAATTCTTTTCCTAATCTTATACGGTAATGATTTTTAGTTCTGATTGCAGGAGCGTTAGTGCTACTTACTTATCTAATATACACACTCTTATATTTGGTCAAAAGTTACCCCCATAATTATATTTAATAGAACACCTTTAAAGAGACGAGACTTCTTTATGGCTGACTTCGTTATTTAATGACTCCAAAAAGTTCACTCATTCTCTCTACAAAGTTTGGTGTAGCGTAAGATTTAATCTCTAACATAGTGAAAAACCAGTGAGAATTATTCTTCACTGGCTATAGATACTTCTATCCGCTATAGAGTTAGATCTTTTCCCACAAAAAGCGTTAAGCTTATTATCATTTCTCATTTCCCTCTATTTCATAGAAAAAACCATATCTCCCATCATTAGAATCTTTTGTGAATTGTACATAATTAATCTTTTCTTTGATATCATTACTTGGTTCTTTATTTTCGAGAATAATGATTTGCATATCTTTATGTAACAAAGCTACATCATTAAAAAAAGCTGACTGAATATCTTCATTCACATCTTCCTCAGACTTTTTACCTTTGTATGTTGTTAAAGGAGAGTCAAGAACAATGAAACCTGGATGAGGTTTATTGTTCTCTCTACAAAACTCCAACATCGAAATTGCAAACGCACTATAAATAATAGCCCGATACCCTTTCCCATAATCTTTTGTTGATTTTGAATCAACATAAAAAACACCATCCATATAGATTACATTAGGGTTCTTAGAAAACTTCCACCTTTTCAACGTTCTTGACATATAGGTACAAAATTCATTATAAGAGCTTAATACTACTCCATTATCCTCTGATGTTGTTATTGTTTTTGGTTTCTTTTTAAGTTTATCCTCTATCGCTGTTTTCTTATCATTTAAATCTGCTATTTTTGATAGCATTAGATTGTATTTCGTCAGTGAATCTCTTTCTCGAATATAGGAGTTTAGCAATGACTGCAAATTTAATTCTTGTGGTTCCAATATTTGATTTATTCTCTCACTTATTTCATTGTATTTTCTCTGATTTTCGTTAATTACGTTAACTAATTCATTATATTCAACTTCGGATTGTTCGATCGTTGACTCTAAATCTAATAATTGTAGTTTTATTTTATTCATTTCAGCTTCCGCAGAAATAACTAAATCATCATTATTATGGTGGTTTGCCCCACAATTATTAACATTACAATTCCCATTTTCTATTCTCTGACTGCAATAAGGACATATAGCAAAATTCAATTGAGAAAAGTAGTAATTTCCCTCTATTACGAATTTCAATCTGCGTAAATCACTATCATAATGTTCTTTAAGAAGCTTAAACCTCTTTATCAATTCTAGAACAGCTATGCTTTTCGACTTATCCTCCTCTATTTTATTCCATAAAATTCTTCTGTCCTTAGTTTGCTGTTCAATTTCTTGACTTACTTGCTCAAGTTTGACCTCAATTTCTTTCATCTGGTTTTCTAATATTGATTCAGATGTCGAGTCAGTCAGCGCCAAAGCTACTAGTTCTGCCTCTTCCTGTTCTATCAATTTATCCAGCAACTCTTTTTGCCCTACCAATTTAGTTGTTGAAGATGTATTTTCATCTTGGCCACTTTTATCTCCGCTATCATCTAACCCAGATATAATAAGTTTAAAAATTGATTTTTCTACACTTGATTTAGTGAACTGACCAGATAAAACAGGTGAATCTACTTTTATTATTTTATCTTCACTAATAGTTATGTATATAGGTAAATCTCTAAAGCTTAAAGTACGTGTTTCACCCTTTTTATTTTTTCTAACATAACTAGGATGTTTATAACCTGATTTATTAAGTAAGAAGGCAGATAGATTATCAGTTCTATCCTTATTATGCTTAATATCCAAAATATTTAGAGACCCCTGTGATACAGTATGGCTTAACCCGGGGTAAACTTCAACATTGTCCTGTCCAAAACTCCGTTTGAGTGTGTAAATTTCTCCATTATATAATATAATCTCCAGTAAGACAGAAGAATATCCTTCGCTTTCCTTTATCTTCTTAGGCTCATTTGATGAACCTAACATATAATTTATACATTCAAAAATATACGACTTCCCTGTATCAGACGGCCCAGAGATAATGTTCAATCCCTTTTTAAATTCTATAGATACATTTTCCACATTATCTCCAGTAACTATAAGTTTGTGGATATAAAACCCAGATTTACTCACTAAATATCCCCCCTCACCAGTGATTCTTTAGTAAATTCACTACCCCATTTCGGTATATTTACTTTTACAAATAAACTTAATTCCTTATCTGAATAGTACTTAAATCTCTGAATTACCATTTTAGAAAACTTCATTAGATTTAACGCATAAGTAGAATCCAAATAACCAATAAAGAATGAACTTAATTGATTAGCCTTGTAATAAATACCATCCTTAGTATATTCAATATCCAAGAGTTCCTTTGAATACATTAAATTAATTCCTTCTTGCATAATTTTCCTCTTAATAATAAGTTCTCCAGAACGATGTGGACTTGGTGGATGTAGACTATTCATCCCCTCATTAAAGTCACTACTATGCGTTACGAGATAATCGTAGATAACTAACCTATTTAGATCAATTGATTCTCCTGATAATTCATTTAATATTATTAAAGCTCTTAATCCTATTTCTATAGGTGTGTTAAATACATTTATATTTCTCTTAGAATAAAATTTATTCTTCATCATCTATCACCCAGATTATTTCTTCTTCCTCTATATATTTTTCATCATTTGCCAAGTGATGACATATACCACTCTTATCCTTCCCATTAACAATATCACTGAAAATATTATCTGAACTAATAGTAATATTCATTGCCCTTTCTGTGGTAGCTTTAACGCGCTCAAATCCATCTTTATGTTCGGAGTAAACAGTATCAATTATTCCATGATAAATTTGGTCTTTTAACTCTTCAAAAGCATTTACACCTTCTGGAATTGAATCTCTTTCGAAAACCTTCAAAGATTCTGCTTGATAAAAATATGTTCTTTGTCTATTGAAGTGATTCATTAAAACTTTATATTGCTTCAAATCACTTATGCTATCTATCCTTTTATTTTTATGATTTGCATAAGCATCATATAATTTTTTTACATAAAGAAGTTCTTCTTGTTTAATTTCATCAGGAGCCTTACTTGGACGATCGGGTAATTTTCTAAGCCCACCACCAAATCTAAATGGAAAATAAATAGTCTGTTGATATTGCGCAATTAACTCAGCGGGATTAATTACATCAAATATCGAAAAATCAAATCCTTCAACATATTTTTTAAAATTTCCTTTTAAATGTACTTCCTCAACTTTTGTAATTTTCTTAAGACAATTTTTATCCCACTCTTTAATAAGTTCTGATTTTAAAGTATTTGGGTTCATAATAAAATCAAATAGTTTCCCCCCTACCCCATGAGGTGAAACAAAATAATATTTCCTTGGGATGCTATAATCCCCTTTATACGTGTAGTAGCAAACCTTGCCAAACTCAACCCACATTTCAGAAGGAGTAAGCGGAGCATTATAATGCTTACATTGATAATTATCCCAGATTTCATCCCCATCCTTAGAATATCTTTCAAAAGCAATAACATCTCTACCTTTATCTCCTGCACCTGCAACACGTATAACTTTTTCGTATTTTTTACTAAGATAACCGTACAACCATTCTTCTACTATTTCCTCAAACTCACTTGGCGAAACTATTTTGAGTCGGTCAATAGGCGGTATATAACTACCTGTTAATAATTGAAGATTAGAAACCTTTGTATTATATTTCGGTTCTGCTAGTTCAATTAATTCTTCATTATCAATATCATTCATAATTACTCACCTTTAATAATTTGTTGCTATAATCCTACCAAAGAATCATAATTTAATTTGTTATTTTTTGTCGAATTTAGGATTTTTATTAGAGCATTTCTCTAAAACTTCCTAATAATAAAAACAAGTCTTTCTTATTGTTTCTGGCTAATTTTTTACTTATTTTAACTTTACATATTGAACTATTTCTTTAAATATAAATAGTAAGTAAAGACAAAAGGCGGAACATATGAACTAGCTTTGTTCCTTTAATCCTTAAGATATTTGATAAAAGTCTTCTTTTATTCATAAAAAATAGAGAGAGTTTATTCATTAAGGATAAACTCTCTCTATTTTTACGTTTTATATGAAATACTTAATTAGCGTTATGTTATCCTTCATTTAGGATTTATGTTCTTGTGTTTCCTCTTAACTTAAAGCTAATTAAATACTTCATGTTCTAAATACATCCTAAAATCTAACTCTAATTTTCATTATCCTGTAACCTTGAAGAATGGATTACTTTACGTTTTTGATAATTTATTGGAGTTGTTGTAAAACGACTCGCATCCCTATGTACCCAATATGTATTTGCATCTGTTTTATGCTCTCCCCGCTCAATCACGAAGTCCTCTGGTGAACAACCAATTAAGCCAAACTTCTTAAGAGCGTCTAGCACTTTATCTCTTGTTGTAGGCTTGATACCTGTTCTCTTACTTATAGTCTCCACTGACACTTCAATATAACCCCCATTTAAAGCACAACGACTTGCTAGATATCCATAGATATAAAAAGCAGTGCACCCTAAATTAGGATTGGTCACACACTCAATAAACACTTCAAAAGGGATTTGGTGAGTATATTCCTTATTGTAAAAAGTACCATTGTATATGCTGTCATTAACCTCTCTTTCACTTGTTGCAAATAAAGGCTCTTTTATTTTTCTTTTCTTAACATTTGTATGTTTGTCTATATCCTTTAAACTTCGATTCATTTCCTCAAAATAAACCCATTGTGGACAACTCGTATCTTCTTCATAAAAGTACCATCTTACAGGCGCTTCTAGAAACGATACTGTTTTAGTAATCCCTAACCTGTCTAATACTCCATTCTTTTTAATTATATAATTGATTTCTTTATTTGTTTCTGATAACCCTAATATGTACTTTATCTTCCTCTCGGTTACATTATCCAAATCCATAACCCCATATTTAGCATAGCGATATAGCCACGTAATGAAATAGATATACGTATAAGCTATTGCAACATGTGGGGCTTTTACGCGCATCAACTCCTCATCCTTAGACAATATTTCAAAAAGGTTATTTGGCATTAATAAATAGCTCTCCTTTTTTTCAAACTCCACCATTTGTTTTAATTCTTTCTTGCCTAACTTTCTAACCATTCTCTTTGCGTACTCCTTAATAATTATTTACTTTTCCTTTATTACCCTATTTCTTGTAATGCTTCGTCCAATTTCGGATTTCTCTCAAATAACCAAAACTCTATGCCCGTTCTCCCATGAATCGCATACGTAATAAAAGGTATGCCTTTACCATATCTCAAGAATTTCATTGTTTGTTTTGAATAACAAAAGAAATAATTTTGACTTAACTTCCTCATATTTATCACCCCCTTCTTTCCTAATAACAATTTGTAAAAGGTATGCTATTAGGTGTAATTAAATATAATATATAAATTAATCATTATTTATTCAATTTATAAACTGAAGATGATATTTATATATATTTAATTACACCGTATTCCGTACCTTTTACATATTATAGTTAGAGACTGCTTATCTAACTATCTATGTATATTATATCATATTTTTATAATTTTTTCAAATTTCGCGCTATATAACCCTTGACAAACTTCGTAAAAAATGATAAAAACCGCTTCTATAATATTAATAGAGCGGTTTCCCCTTCAAGGTTGCAGTTTCCTTTGCCATTTAATTTTCGTTTCATAAATAGGTACGCAAACTATTTGCTACTTCCTCAATATCTAAATGCAGGTATTTGGTTGTAACAGACAAATCACTGTGACCCAACGCTTTAGAAATTACAGAAACGCCCGCTCCTTTATCAAGCAACGATCGAGCAAATCCTCTTCTTAGCGCATGAGGATTAATATTTTTCAAGCCATACATTTTAGCATACTTATTTAGCCGTTTCTGAATGTTGTTGTGTGTAGGTGAAGTTGATATAACATCACCGTACTTAGTAATAAAAAGCAAGTTATTTCTTTTATTGTATTCCTGTCTAATGACCGCATTATGTTGTATCAATACCTCTAACAACCGTTTCAATAAATCGTCAAAGGGCAATTTAATCTGCTGATGATTCTTCATTATGCTACCTTCTAAATTCAACACATTGTTTCTAAAGTCTATATGGCGCTCCTCAAGCTGAACCAAAGTATTAATACGGATACCCGTTTTAAACATCAACAGGACGGCTACAGCATCCCTTAATTGTATGAAATTGCCCAAATCCAATACAGACAGCAGGACATTCACCTCATGCTCTGTAGCCCCTTCTTTCACCTTTTGGTCGACCTTGATATTAATTGTTTTCCAAAACTTCATCTCAATCCAACGATTATCAAAACAGCGGGAAAGAAAAGCTTTCAAACACTTTAGACGTGTTAACTTCGTTTGATTACTGACTTTCATACTGTCTAACCAAAGGTAAATCGTGTTAGCTGAAATATCTGCTACATACTTCACTTTTGTTACACTTTGAAAATGCTCTACATGAAGAATATAGTCACTGATAGTACGGCTTCTGTAACCGCTCACCCTCATTTGCCTTGTAACAACGTCTAGAGCTTCCATAACGCTTATTGACCCACTCACTTTAGCAAACGACTCAGATAGCTTCGCTTCTGGTTTCGAGGCATCAGATCGACTATTAGGCAACTCCTGCAATAATCCCTTTACATCCACACTAATATCAAGCAAACCTTTTCTCTTAGTCAAAACAAAAAACCTCCCATATCATTTAGCATGAAAGCCAATAACAGATGTAATTTCTTACATGACCGTTATACTGACCGTTTCACTAAACGATATAAGAGGTTGATGTAATGCGTTCTCTACGCATTTTATAAAGCGTCCCAGGAGAGATTCGAACTCCCGACCGACGGCTTAGAAGGCCGTTGCTCTATCCTGCTGAGCTACTGGGACATGGAGCGGGTGATGGGAATCGAACCCACGCTATCAGCTTGGAAGGCTGAAGTTCTACCATTAAACTACACCCGCATGTGTTTTTACATGATGTCGTATCGACATTCCTTATTATATTCTTATAGCATATTGAAGTCAACACGTTTTTTCATTTTTATTAGAAAAAGTAGCCAAAAATTTAATATCGCCAGATTATCTGTAAAAGTTAACAGATTCTCTTTAAAAGTCGCCAAATTACTGCGGCCATCGCCTACTTTCTTATAAAAGAGAGGGCTGTTCGCCCTCTTACTGCAGTACAAATGATTCTTTTGCCACTTCTTTGCCGCTTAACTCATAAAAAATGACGGTTGCTTGTTTGTTTTGCACCTCCAAGAGCGCATAGGTACGCTCCCTCCGGCCGCGCGGCAGCAAGATGCTGCCGGGATTGATTAACAACACATCTTCAATCAGCTCCGCACCCATTAGATGTGAATGACCGAAACAGGCAACATGCGCTCCTGCTTCCTTCGCTTTATACCAGATCTTCTGCAGTGTCATTTTCACATTATAAAGATGGCCATGCGTCACAAAGATAGACACACCATTCACTTTTTCTACATAGTTGGTAGGGTATGCAGATTCAAAATCGCAGTTTCCTTTCACAACAGAATAGCCCGCAAGTGCCGGATGTGTGGCTGGCAGCTCTGAGTCACCGCAATGAATATATACATCCGCATCATGTCGGTTGTATAATTCTATTAATTCTCCCGTCATCCCGTGACTGTCGCTGACAATAAGTACCTTACAGTTCATCGTCTAAAAACCACTCTGGAATTTTTTCCTCCAGCTTGCGAAGCGCTCGTCCCCGGTGGCTAATTTCATTTTTTTGCTGAGATGATAACTCCGCCATCGCTGCTTTATACTCTTCCACATAAAAAATTGGATCATAACCGAAACCGTTCGTGCCGCGCGGCTGTTCTAAAATAATGCCTTCACAAGTACCATTCACAATCACAGGCTTTTTGCTTTCATCTGTAAAAGCGACTGCAAGAGCACAGTAAAAGCGTGCTTTTCGCTTATCTTTCGGTACATCTGTAAGTTCCTCTAGTACCTTCTCAATATTTTTTTGGTCGTCCTTTGGCTCTCCTGCATAGCGTGCAGAATGTACACCCGGCTTCCCTGACAATGCATCAACAATGAGTCCTGAATCGTCCGCAATCACTGTATGTCCTAGCTGCTTACATAACGCTTCAGCTTTCAAAATCGCATTCGCTTCAAACGTTTCACCTGTTTCTTCCACTTCTTCAATATGAGGAAAATCATGCAGTGACTTTACACGTAATCCATAGCGGGAAAACAACTGCTCAAAATCGCGTACCTTGCCCATATTTTTTGTTGCGATTACAACACTCTTCATTGTGCTTTCATCCTTTCATCCATTTGTTCAGCAATTTCACCCAGTGCCTCTTGCTGAATGGCTACGAGCTTATGTATACCGTGTTCAGCCATCTCTAGAAGAGCCGCCATTTCTTCTTTGCTGAATGTTGCTTCCTCACCTGTTCCTTGTACTTCCACAAAGTGCCCTTTTCCTGTCATGATAATATTCATATCGACATTGGCTGCAGAATCTTCCGTATAATTTAAGTCGAGTACAACACCATGCTCGTCAATGATACCAACAGATGTTGCAGCTAAATAATCCTTAACTGGAATGTGCGTAAGCTTTCCGTTCTCTACAAGTTTTTGAAATGCTAATACCATAGCAACGAACGCTCCAGTAATTGAAGCCGTTCTCGTACCGCCATCCGCTTGAATAACATCACAGTCAATCCAGACCGTTTTCTCACCGAGAGCTTCTAAATCCACCACAGCGCGCAGTGCACGCCCAATCAGACGCTGAATTTCCATCGTGCGGCCGGACACTTTTCCTTTGCTAGATTCCCGAATCGTGCGCTGCTCTGTCGCCCGAGGCAGCATTGCATATTCTGCTGTAATCCAGCCCTTTCCCTCTCCTCGCATAAATGGAGGGACTCGGTCATCAATGCTCGCAGCACAGATTACCTTTGTATCGCCTACCTCAATTAGCACCGAACCTTCTGGGTGCTTTAGATAATTTGTTTGAATATGTATACGTCTCAGTTCCTTGTTTTGACGTCCGTCCACTCTCATATAAACCCCTCCTACCCTGTAGTATGACCAAAAAAATGATTATGAATGGAAAAAAGAAGAAGGAATCCTTCTTCTTTTTAAGTATAGCAAAATATATTCATTAGAAACTACCTGTGTTCACATTTTGCGGTCTTGTAACAGGTGCAGTTAGCTTTTCTCCATTTTCCTTTACAATACTGGCTTTGCCATCCACCTGTATTGCTACACCTTCGACACCCTTTTGCTCCGTCAAAGACAGCACAAGCGCCTGCAGTACATGATTTGAAATCATGCTTTTCTTAGTATCACCGTATATATTTTGATTAAAGTTTAGTGTCACCTTACCACCTTCAAGCTTTGGTGGTGTTAATACCTTGACTCCGGCATTAAAATCGCTAGAAAGCTGGGATTTATAAGAAGGGCCTTTTACAAGCTCATTTACTACCGCGATTACTTCCCCCTCTTTTGTAGCCGTTTCTTTATTATTTGCGATACGTCGTGTAACTGGTACGTAATATGTTTGCTTGTTGTTTTGCGCTACAAAATATAAAGTAACCGGTTTTGTATTCATGACATCAAGAACTTGTCGATCATCGAAATTAATACCATCAGCACGGCTCAAGCCTTCTCCAATTGGTGTTTTGTCCACCGGCATCATCGCCAGGTCTTGACCGTCTATCCGAATTTTAACGCGCTGCACATCTTTAAACTGCGTCAGTGTCCAAGTAATCGCCTCAACAATGCGACGTTCTTCTTCTTTTTTATACTTTTTAAATTCCGCGGAAAAATCCGCAATTGCAGTTCCGTCTTTAATGTCTACACCATTGACAGTTGTATTCGCTGGTAATACCGCTTGAAAACCGTTAGGCAATAAATTTGTAACTGGACCGTCTTTGACTAAGTATTCTAAAGACTGCTTAATAACTGCATTGTCCTTCGCATCTGGAAGGGCCAATGCTTGCGGTACCACGAAGCCATTTTTGTCAACAAGGTAGAGCTCGCGTTTGGCCGCCTCCACCTTTTTCTCTCCAGATTGCTTCGCCTGTTCTTCCTTTGTATATGTTACATTTTTCGGCGGATCAATCTGTTCTTTCTTTTGTTCCCCAAACATACCGCAGCCGGTCAATAACACAGAACTCGCGACGGCACAAGCAACCCACTTCGTTGTTTTTTGCATAACATTCCCCTCCTGAGATGGTTTGTACTATCATGTATACAGGCTGCCCTAATAAATTAGACCGGCTTGACCGAAAAAATTTATAAAACATAAAAACCGTTCTGCCCTGGGCAGAACGGTTGTAATAGTATTTTGTTCACATCATAATGTGATATGTTTTACATTTTCAATTGGTTGGCCGAACCAGTTTGATGCGATTTCTTTAAATTTTTCAGTTGAACCTGTAGTTAAAAACAAGTGCTCTCCCTCATCTTCTGTGTTCAGCAAATGATTATGATACAGGATTGTACTTACCTCACGTGCTGTTTCATCACCGGAACTAATGAGCTTAACCTGTTTTCCCATTACCTGCTGAATTACATGACCTAGGATAGGATAGTGTGTACAACCCAAAATAAGTGTATCAATATCCGTTTCCTTTAGTGGTTGTAGTGTTTCAGCAACAATAGCCTGCGCACGTGGACTATCAAACTCACCATTCTCAACAAGCGGAACAAATGGGGGACAAGCCAACCCTTCTACTTCCACGCGGCTGTTGATAGAGCGCAATGCATCTGTATATGCGCCGCTTTCAATGGTTCCAATCGTACCGATGACACCAACGTGATAGTTGCGTGTTACCTTAAGCGCCGTCCGCGCACCAGGATGAATGACTCCTACAACCGGGATTGGTAAACGTTCTTGCATTTCTTTTAACACAACGGAAGTCGCTGTATTACACGCAATTACCAGCATCTTTATATCTTGAGACAATAAATAATCTGTCATTTCCCATGTAAACGTACGCACTTCTTCCTGCGGACGAGGGCCGTATGGACAACGAGCCGTATCACCCACATAAATAATTCGTTCCTTCGGCAGCTGACGAATAATCTCTCTTGCAACTGTCAACCCGCCAACTCCGGAATCCAACACACCAATTGCCTTATTCAAAACATCGCCCCATTTTCTGTCTGTACTAGCAGCATATTGCGAGTACATCGCAATTCAATATCCTATTTTGCTCCTTTTCTACTGAATTTGCAAGAGTTTACAGACAAAAAGCCGACTTTCAAGGTGAAAGTCGGCTTTTCTCTTATAGTTCAAGTTCTCCCATACGAAGAAGCTCTACTACTGCTTGAGAGCGCCCCTTTACTCCAAGCTTTTGCATGGCATTGCTGATGTGATTCCGGACTGTCTTCTCGCTGATGAACAATTCGCCGGCGATTTCTTTCGTCGTCTTGTCTTGTACAAGCAGCTCGAATACTTCCCTCTCACGTTTCGTAAGTAACGGTTTAGATCCAAAGTCTTTTTCCTTCAATTGTATAACCCTCCTTGCCTGCCCTGAGCCAAATTGGGATTTGGGTATTCATTTAGTCTTTGTATTGTATGAACACATGTGACTCGTGGTGCATACATCACGGCAGTTTTTTTGGGAGGGCGAAGGGTTTCTCGTTCTTGTATGTATAGGGGCCTTCCATTAGTTTATGCAGGGTGGTGGACGGATATGTCAGCTGGTTGAAAAGTATAGGATGCTTAATCACCTTCTGAGCATTCAATGCATCTGAAGATGGATTTTGACCATATCAGTATTCTGTTTTTACTACACTGCATTCCTTTCATGTTCTATGCGAAAAATTCTCAACAAAAGAGCTATTAAACAATTTCTTTGACAGCTCTGTGATTAATATACTGTGTCTACTTTTTTTACTTAATATCAGTTTTAACAGAATAAAAACACATTACAAATTTATATCCAAAAACAACAATATTTCAGAAACAGCCTTTATGAAATATTAGATTTCCTAAACAATGAGTGTAAGAATAGCCATAGAGGAGTTTCCCTATGGCTATCTTTTATCCTTGAGCGTATCACCAAAGGAGTTTAAAATTGCTTTATTATTTTTAAAGTCTCATAATCTGAAGGACTATTAACCTTCATTGCATAAAAATATGGGCAATTTAAAACTGACATTTCAAATACTTCACCCTTGGTTATATCCATGAACCTTTTCATATCATTAATAATAGTATCTAAATTAATATTTTCGAATTCTTTGCTAGGTAAAGTAATTAAAATTATATGCTCATCAGAAATCCTATTTATACACATATGCGTTCGATAGTCAAAAACTGCCTGTGAAAACTCTTCAGGCAAAGCATATAAGTCAAGGTTTTCTACATATTCATTTTGTTCAATTGATTTTTTAAATCTTTTTTCAACTCGATTTAGTTTTAATACTTTACCTGACTTAAAACTTTCTCCGCGTATCCCGATGTAGTTAGGAGTGTAGCCCAACCTAGTACCAAAATTCTTACACCATTCATACCACTCCCACCAATGCTTACTGTCTTTTTCAAGTATTTCTCCATATAAAACAATTGATATCTTATTTAAGTCACTCATTTATCTCACCTTTTTCCTTTTTTGGATAGGTACAAGTTCAAATTTACCTCCCCTTTTACCAAGAAGGTTCTGATTCTGCTTCATTCTTATAACCAATTTATCTACGTTATCTGTTTTACTTGGAACTTCATATTGATCTACTCTGCCATTTTTCCTTACCACCATAATATCTGGTCTATTAGGCTTAAGACCTGGGATGATGTTTTGTAAACCCTTGTTTAAATATACTGTAACACTATCATCTTTTTTAGCTTCTTTAATTGCTCTCCTCAGACTAGCAAACCAATGCCCAGGAGTTTTATTGGTATGCGGTTTGCTTGGCAATGAAATCCTAAACTTCCATGCATTACTACTCCCACCTCCTCCGCCTCCCCCTGGAGCCATCGCTCTTCCGTAATCATCAGGAGCTGTTTTAGAATGCCCATCTGGATCAATATATTTCACTGGATTATTATCAGCATACGTATACCCATTCTGCGTAATCGGATCATCCACATCACCTGGATCTGGGTCTACCGAAATAAACACACCATGCACCGGATGATAATACCGCGCCATGAGGTAATACATGCCGATTTCTTTATCATACATGTATCCCGCATATCCAAACGGATTATCTGCTGCCAAGCCTTCTGCACTGCTTGTCAGCACATTGCCCAACTGATTTATCCTCATTCGATGCAGAAGAAATCGCTTTTATGATTTTAAATGTTAGTGATAATGCTAGTAACTTCTTTATTCAGCAAATTAGAAGAAGGTCATCTATCTTAGAAAGACCATTAACAACGGCTCGCGGTGACGGTAAAAGTTATATATACTCTAATTTCAATCCAAAGTATGCTCAGATGGCATTAACCATTTTAAGAACTTATTACAATTTTTGTTTCCCGTATAAAACACCTGATGGAGAAGAATTAACTCCAGCTCAGAGGCTAGGAATTACTGACAAAGTTTTCAAAATAAATGATATAATCTATCTAAAATAGTAACTCACATTAGGAGGTATATGTTGTGTTAAATGAGGATTTAAAGATTATTTTAAGTAAGATAGAAGCGTTGGACAACCTAGAAATTGAGATGGAAGTTGATGACCCCGAAATTGAAACTATATCTATTCATCTATTTTCAAGCGAAGAATTTGAAGAAGGACAATTAGGATACAGTGTGGATGAAGAAGGTAATTCTTTAACAGGGAATAATGAAAGTGATTGGAAAGAAACTTGGTTTGTAATTGGATACGATGAAGATTCGGGAGACCCAATTTTTGTAGATATTGAAGATAAAAATTACCCTGTAATGACCGCAATGCACGGTGAGGGTGATTGGGAACCAGAAGTAATGTTTTCATCACTAAATGAGTTTTTAGAGTATATAACAAATTAAAGGGACGGAAATTACCCGTCCCTTTTTGTTATTTAGACTTCTAATTTAGGTGCTGAAAAATTGTTATTTATAGGCTAAAAAGACATCTGATTTAATATCTTCCCTCCCAAAAGGGAACTTTGGATAGGTTACATTGAGTTGGACAGAATTCATAAATGGGTAAAGAAAAAGATCTCTGATAACAGAGACCTTTCGTATGTATCCTATGTATCCTCAGATTTTGTTTGCAAAGGGCACACATCTCATTGCTGATGTGGTTCCGGACTGTTTTCTCACTGATGAACAATTCGCCGGCGATTTCTTTCGTCGTCTTGTCTTGTACAAGCAGCTCGAATACTTCCCTCTCACGTTTCGTAAGTAACGGTTTAGATCCAAAGTCTTTTTCCTTCAATTGTATAACCCTCCTTGCCTGCCCTGAGCCAAATTGGGATTTGGGTATTCATTTAGTCTTTGTATTGTATGAACACATGTGACTCCTGGTGCATGCATCACGGCAGTTTTTTTGGGAGGGCGAAGGGTTTCTCGTTCTTGTTATGTATAGGGGCCTTCCATTAGTTTATGCAGGGTGGTGGACGGATATGTCAGCTGGTTGAAAAGTATAGGATGCTTAATCACCTTCTGAGCATTCAATGCATCTGAAGATGGATTTTGACCATATCAGTATTCTGTTTTTACTACACTGCATTCCTTTCATGTTCTATGCGAAAAATTCTGAACAAAAGAGCAATTAAACAATTTCTTTGACAGCTCTGTGATTAATATACTGTGTCTACTTTTTTTACTTAATATCACATAAAAAAGCACGCCACCCTTTCTTAGTAGGATAAGAAAAAAGAATGACGTGCTTTTGTACTTGAGGACAATTAATTTTTTAACCGCATGGATATACAAAGCTTTCCACCTTAGAGTTTACACTAAAATCTATTCTTATGATTTTTAATCCTATTCCTCATAAATTCGCATTATTGGATCTTGATCATGATAGGCTATACATAATGGAAGATTTATATTAAATTTAGTAGCTATTTCTCTAAAAACTACTACTGTTCTAGCAATAAGATAGAGTGTTACTCCTATATTTAGACTGTTATTAAATCCACCTTTATTGTCATACAAATTACTAAATTCTAATAAACATGGACCTGCAATACTTTCCTCCCACTCACATGCCCAATCATCATTTTCTTCGGACAATGGATAGTATTCCGTACAAAGGTAGTATGTGCCCTTCCAATTATTATCCATATCATACTCAAAGTAAATGGCTTTAGTTTCAGAATCAAGTGAACTTTTAATTGCTTTTGTGAAAGCTTCACCTAATAACTCTTGATAATGTGTTGTATTAATATTTTTTATCTGTTCTGCCATATCTTTTCCAGATATTTGAACACAAATATTAAAATACTTTCGCTCTAACTCTACAGTATTTAGAGAAACTATATCACTTTGCATCTCATCTAAGTAATCAAAGATTAGAGTCATATATCATTTCATCTCCTATTTTTCCAATATCTTGAGTATAACATGTCTGGATTTTTTTGAACATGTTTCCTTAAACTCCTATAACTCCTTAAAAAAGCCTCCCTATCTCCTTTAGCATGTTTATCAATCTTTTTCATATTTCTTAACATATATTCATGATACGCATTAGGGTGACGTCCTTGATGTATCATCCTTTTTTTGTTCCAACCTGCATCTAAATCCAAATTATATTTATTGGCTATTTCTTGGAAGTGTTTTGTATAACGTTTGCTTTTATTTGTTGCAAAATGATGAACTTGAAAAGGTTTTTTAAAGGGTTTTATTGCTAATTTATTTAGGAATTTGTTCCTAGGTACAATATAAATAATAACTCGTTTTTTATGTAATATTAGATTTACTAAATACTGGGTACAAGAATAGCCATAGAGAATTTTCCCTATGGCTACCTTTTTATCCTTCTATACCTAAGTGCTTTTTAACTACCATTTTAGTTTGATATAAAAGGACTGGCTTATCGTTTAATAGTTTTTTAATTCCTTCAGGTTCTAATGATGGGTCAACTAATTCCAAAATATTTTTCTCTAAAGAGGCAATAACATTACTTTCGCTTAATTTGTCTATTGGTAAGCAGTCAATTTGATTCCCATCAACTTCAAAGTAGAACCTACATCTAATATCACCATCAACATCTCTTGGTAATTCCAGATTAGGGTTAATTTCTTTTATTACAATCCCCACATTCACATAGTAACAATTTGAGTAATTTGATTTTTGTAAACCTAGAGAACATATAACTTCATCACTATCCTTATAATAAAATTTACCTTTTTTAACGAAACCGTTTGATAATAAACAGTCATTAATAATTTTTTTAAATTCTTTCTTTTCCACCGCTTTAATCACCTCAATACACATCCAATTTTGTTTTCCAACCCGGACCAAATATCCCTTCAACCTCTTTCTTATATATTTTTAGCTGCCTATTACCTTGCCTCATTGCTCTAGGGTTATATGGTTTTAGTTCGTATATTATTTTTTTCTCGAAATCAATAAAGTCAATTCTTTTTCTGCTTGGTAAACGAAATTCTTTTTCTCTTACACCTTGTAATACTTCATCAGTTTTATATGATTTATGCATTTGTTGTCCTAGTTTCAAACTTGATTTTGTAAACGGCTTATCTATACCCTTACTTTTTCTCTTAACAGGTAGCTTTAGTTTAGGCCTCTTGCTATTAAAAGGCTTAAAAGTAAAACGCGCTCCTCCGCCTATATAATACGATCCTGTAACATCTGCTGGTCTATGCTTATCACCTTTTGCATCCATAAACATGACGGGATTGTTAATAACGTACGTATACCCATTCTGCGTAATCGGATCGTCCGCATCACCTGGATCTGGGTCTACCGAAATAAACACACCGTGCACCGGATGATAATACCGCGCCATGAGGTAATACATGCCGATTTCTTTATCGTACATGTATCCCGCATATCCAAATGGATTATCTGCTGCCGAGCCTTCTGCATGGCTTGTCAGCACATTGCCCCATGCATCGTACGTATATTGCGCCACGTTTTTGCCTGTGCTGTCTGTCATCGCAATGACATCACCGTGTGGGTTGTAGTGATAGTAGAACGTTTGGCCTTGCGTTTTCATCGAGAGACGTACGCCGTTCGCATTGTACACGTACTGCCGCAGTACCGCACCGCTTGTGTTTGTTTCATATAATACATTGATGCTGTCGCCGTCATAATGATAACGGGTTGTAATGCCATTTACTGTTTTTTCAATGCGGCGACCGTCGTCGTCATACTTGTAGGTGGCAAATGATGTTGTTTTGCCTGTTTCTGTGATACTGATGAGCTGGTCCGCACCGTCCCAGGTATACGTATATTTGCCGTCAGATTTGCGATTGCCATTCGCATCATAGGTAAGTGTTTCTGTACCGTATTTCGTTAACTGGTTTCCACTGTTAAATGTCGCAGTTGTGGTGGTGCTGCCTACCTTCACACTTGTACGATTTCCGAGACCATCATAGGTGTATGTTTTGACTGTTCCGTCTGCAAGTGTTTCACTTGTCAATTGGTTGATGTTATCGTACGTATAACGTATTTCTTCTTGCGTGGTTGCTGCGCCGACGCGGCGGGTGATTTTTGTCCTGTTTCCATTCGCATCATACTCGTAACGCTCTGTGAGAATCGGCGTCGCATTGGCAGTTGCGATACTCAGTGCTTCGAGTTGTTGGGCTTGATTGTATTGGAACGTTGCACCCGTCCCATTGCCTGTGATAGATAGACCTACATTGCCAAATTCGTCATAATCAAAATAGTACGATGTCCCTTGGTCAATAACCTTTGTATTTTGGTTCAATGCGTTGTATTCGTAGTTAGCGGTATTTGTGTACGCACCGTGCTGGATACTTTGTGTTTTCAACTTATGCGACCCAGGGTGATATGCCCATGACACACTGCCGCCTCTGTCGGTCATGCTTATGATTCTATTTTACTTGATATGTATATCCACTTTCACTAGATTCCTATTTCACACAAAACAAAAACCCCGCCTATGCGGGGTTCCCTTCTACCTCTTCGCCTCCGCTGCTTCCTTCTTAAAGAAGCTCTTCATCGCATGGAAAACGTCGGCTTTTTGTTTCAGGATATAATATCGGAAATCTTCGTCATGGATGTTTTTGTAGGCAAACATGAGCGTTGAATGACGGTTATATTGGTACAATTGCACATCATATACTCGTGACTTATTAGTATGTCTCTTAAAACCTACATGTATACATTTAACAAAACCCTCTAACGAATAGTTATTCTGTATCAAACTTTCTTTAGCTAATTTATTGAATTCCTATCACTTTTGATTGACGTCATAGTACATCTAAAATTGATTTTCAAAATCTAATTCAATCCAATTCTTCCAGTGTGTATTTGATGTTCTATTCTGAATCAGATTAATATCATTCTTTTCTATAGCTTCGGCTAACGTTTGGAAAAATACGTTCTCACTTACTTTTTCATCAACAACGTGTTGCCACTCTTCTGTTTCGTACCATATCTTCCAATCATTAATGTCTTTAATTTCTTGTAATAATTGTGGGATATCGTACCACAACAGCTTACGTGAGTCATCTTTAGCAGCAAGCATACGCATGAAATATACAGGATATGCTTCTGAATCTTTAATTTCTATTCCTGCATTTGCGTAATCTTGTGGTGTAAATTCGTAATAATATTCCTTATGATTAAGAATGATTTTATCTTTATATAAACTAGGAATAAATTCACCATTGTCATCAAAAAGGTCGTATTGTCCATCACTTAGCTGTACAATCGCATCATCTAAAATTGAACAATGATTATGCTTCAATGTATTACCGTACATAAAGATGTTATTTCCTATGCCAAAATTTCCAACCTCTACGAATTGAAAAATAATTAACCAATCCGAATTATTCCTTAAACACACTGATAATTTCACTTGTGAGATATCTGCATTTACATTGTCTATCAAAGGAAATTCATAACTTTTTTGTTTGGCATCTAATACTTTCAATATATTTTGCATAACGTCACCTTCTTTTGTGTAATGATTTTCTTTTTTTAGAAATGGCTGATACTCGTCCAGCTTGTTTCTGAGAACATTTCTGACAGTGTGGATACAGCCTCTGCGTCCTTCTTCCAGCTATAGCATTAGCTGGTTGGTGATCTGGTATATACCTCCCAGATTTTGTACCAGGATTTTTTATTCCACAACTATGACAACCATACCTATATCCAATCTCATCTATCTTTCTACGAGTTGTAGATGAAAAATTACGAGATTTTCCCTTAATTGCCGGAATTGAAAGTCTTGCATATTTTCCCGGACGAATTAAATAATTGGCAGAATTTAAAGCACGTTTTGCAGCACCATATCTTCCTCCACCAACAAAACCTTTGGCTCCTGCAAAAGCAACCCTTTTCCAATTTGCACCTGATTTGTAAGCTTTATACCCATCATATACTGCAAATCCACCATTAATTACTAGCCAAGGAACATGTCCATCTGGGTCAACACCCATAACCGGATTGTTATTTACATACGTATACCCATTCTGCGTAATTGGGTCATCTGCATCACTCGGATCTGGGTCTACCGAAATAAACACACCATGCACCGGATGGTAATACCGCGCCATGAGGTAATACATGCCGATTTCTTTATCATACATATATCCTGCATATCCAAACGGATTATCTGCCGCTAAGCCTTCTGCACTGCTTGTCAGCACATTGCCCCATGCATCGTACGTATATTGCGCCACGTTTTTGCCTGTGCTGTCTGTCATCGCGATGACATCACCATGTGGGTTGTAGTGATAGTAGACATTTGGCCTTGCGTTTTCATCATCAAATAGATATTGCTAAATTTACAAATATAAGCACAAGGAATAGTTCCAGCTATTTTTGTTTCATGCAGCACATTGATATTAAAATTTTAGTTTATATAATTTACTAAAAAAACTAGCCGAGAATATTCTTCTCGACTATGAATAAATCTTTAAATTATCTATGAATTACGAAACAAACACTTTGATTCATAACTAGAAAGTAAGCTCTATAGGAGCCCCAACGTCCCTAACACTTAATTTCTTTTGGTAAAGACTTTCTTGTAACTCAAATCCTATAATGCTTTCTTGCTTTTTAATAAAAGTTTTTATAAAATCTTCCAGAGAGATGTAATGTTCTTCTACATAAACCGCTCCATCAAAAATTATGATCTGGTTAGCTTGCGTATTAACAGCTATGTTAAAAATACACTGGTAATAACGAGTTCTATCAAACCATATCTTCCCTTTTACAAAACCCTCTTCACCATTCATCTCAAAAATATTTTTAAATAAAGAGGGTTTAACCCACGTCTCGTCCTGTCCAATAAGATGCTCATTCTCCAAATCCCATTCCCAGATTATAGAAGAAGTGAAATCATCTAATGAAAGTTCTTCTATAGGCTTACTGTTGGAAATATTCTTTTCCTTTTTTGTATCACAATAGATAACCTTTGGAGCCACAATATTAGGATAAGATATATAATCTGAATAAGCTGTCACTTTATCTACTAAAGGGTATAAGAACAGCTTACACTCATACTCCTTACCCGCGCTGTCCTGTAATGTAAGTTCTAAGTCGACACTGAAAGTACGAATTGATAAATAATCAATCTCTACACTTCCTCTAGTAACTGTAAAATTCTTATTCAATAAAGAAAAGTTTGTTGAGCTAAAACTATAACCTTCATAATAGTAAACCTTTTCTCCTCTAAAAAAGTCCGGTAACTTATTAAGATAAATATCCAAGTATTCCTCAGATTCTAAATTTACAGATGGAATTGGACATATAATATTAAAATTGATTTTACGAGAAGTTGAACTAAGTGAGATATAATTTGCATGGAATTTACATTGCACCTTTGGAATCAATAATTCTTCCCCTTCTAGAATCATTTTAGATGGATGTCTTTTTAGCACTCGTTTGTCCTCTCCCTATAATGTGATTTACATTTCACCTAAAATACCCATGTTTATTCGAGTAATGTACTCCTTTTCTGAAGGCATTCAAATACTGTGGATACTTTTGATCATAAAATTTATAAGTGTTCTTTAGGATTTTGCAATAAGCTTTTGGATTATTCTGCTTCAGATTCTTATAATAATTTGTATTTTGCTTTCTACTTGACTGTGCAAATTTCCTCATTTCTCTATGGAGCTGCTTGTGAACATCAATTGGCACTTGCACAAGTTTCTGTTTAGAGTGTCCTCCAATATATTTAGGAAAAGCATGATGACCATGAGTTTTTACAGTTTTAGCTACAGCCCCGCCAACTCGAGCTCCTAGTTTAAACCTTCCTCCTCCAGCAGTACCTAATGCGGCTCTTTTAGCTACAGTTTTCCAACCTGCACCTGATTTGTAAGCTCTGTATCCATCATAAGCCCCAAATCCTGCATTCACAGCTAGCCAGAAAAAGTGCCCATCTGGGTCAACACCCATAACCGGATTGTTATTTACATACGTATACCCATTCTGCGTAATCGGATCATCCGCGTCACCTGGATCTGGGTCTACCGAAATAAACACACCATGCACCGGATGGTAATACCGTGCCATGAGGTAGTACATGCCGATTTCTTTATCATACATGTATCCCGCATATCCAAACGGACTATCTGCTGCGAAACCTTCTGCACTGCTTGTCAGCACATTGCCCCACGCATCATACGTATATTGTGCCACGACTTTACCAGTGCTGTCTGTCATCGCAATGACATCACCATGTGGGTTGTAGTGATAGTAGAACGTTTGGCCTTGTGTTTTCATCGCGAGACGTACACCGTTCGCATTGTACACGTACTGCCGCAGTACCGCACCGCTTGTATTTGTTTCATACAATACGTTGATGCTGTCGCCGTCATAATGATAACGAGTTGTGATACCATTTACTGTTTTTTCCATAAGGCGACCATCATCGTCATACTTGTAGGTCACGAACGGTGTTGTTTTGCCTGTTTCTATGATGATGAGAGAATATAACAAACACCAATAGCCTGTGCTATTGATGCTTAATTGTCGCAATACACATCCGGTGTCTGCTTTCTTTACCTAATATCACCCACCCTAAAACATAACCTACATGTTTACCTTGGTTTTCATCTATAGTCTTCTTACGTAAGTAAAAACTTCAGAGCCACAGTGTAACGGCCTCTCGAACTTACGTTCTGGAACTTTCATAAATTCAAAAAATTCTTCTCGCTTTTGTGTATAACTGTTGTAGCTTCTTTTAATACTAGCATCGTCAGTAACATCAATAACTTCACCCGCACGCATGTCTAAAGTATTTAAATTTAGCTTTATAGAAAGATGTTTAAAAATCTGCATAGCTTGTGCAAAATTAGATTTAGAGTTACAAACAGCAAATCTTACAGAAATTTCTTGGATTAGCTTTTCATACTCACCACCATTCAACTCAAACTCAATAATACTAGTATTGTCACAGTATTCAAAGTAGCAACCATAAGTATTATGCCCTTGACCATTTGTATAGTTAATGTTCCTTATATTGAGTAATGTATCTCTGACTTTAGAAAATGGGATAAATGCACTCCCTACTGTCTCCCATCCTATTTCTGTTAAATTACACGTATTTCCCGAAACAAAGAGCATAAAGTTATAAGATTCAATACCCATTAGAATCCTCCCGCCTCATATACTTGCTCCCTTAACTTTTTGGGGGTTGTTTTCCATGTTTTCTTTAAGTTACGCCTAGTTATTCGCTTTATAGGTACCTTGGTTATTCCTGCGTATTTTGCAGCACTTGCTCTATGATGACCATCAATAATTACATTTTTACCATTAATTTTATATACTTTGATTGGTGGCCCTACGTATCCATTAACTTTCATATCCTTAGCTATCTTCTGTACTGTCTTTCGAGACATCTCAGCTTTTGTTTGTCTACCTACTAAGCTAAATGGATTAACAAATCGCCTACTTAAGTTGCCTATTTTTCCTGCAATCTTAAATTTACCTCCACCAAGCCCGCCCAAAATTGCAGCACCAGCCACACCTTTCCAACCAGCTCCAGATTTATAGGCTTTATATCCCTCATAAGCTGCAAACCCTGCATTAATAGCTAACCATACCCAATGATGTTAGACTAGAGTATAGACACAGATTATAATAAGAGAGAAATTGCGAATGAGGTGTCTATATGAAACGATATGACGAAGATTTTAAGAAACAAACTGTACAGTACATGGTTTCGGAGGGGAAGAGTGTAGCCCAGGTGGCCCGGGAGCTGAAGATCAGCGTAGATACTCTGCATGGCTGGAAGAAGAAATATGCACAGGAGCCAGAGATCCAGAGCCTTCAGGTGTTTACCTCCGAAGAGTACGAACTGCGGGAAATGAGAAAGCGCATGAAGGATTTGGAGGAAGAGAACGCCATCCTAAAAAAGGCGATGCACTTCTTCGCGAGAGACCATAGGTAAAGTACCAGTTCATCCATGAACACCGCTTCGAGTACCGATTGGAGAAGATGTGCAAGGTGTTACACGTATCTCGGAGTGGATACTACAAGTGGCGCGACAGAGACGAAAGTCAGCGTGACAAGCAGCGCAAAGAATGGACCATACAAGTGAAGGAAGTGTTCCTTCGTTCCCGCCAGCTCTATGGCAGCCCAAAGGTGGCAAAGAAGCTGAATGCAGAAGGAGTTCGTATCTCGCAGCGCACGGTGGCGCGCATTATGAAGGCTGAAGGGTTGAAGTCTCGCACCGTAAAAAAGTACAAAGCGACGACGAACAGTAAGCACAACCATCCTGTACAGGAAAACGTGCTGGATCAGTCGTTTGTCGCGACGAAGCCCAATGAGAAGTGGGTAGCGGACATTACTTACATCCCGACGGATGAGGGATGGCTCTACCTCGCCACGCTCATGGACTTATACTCGCGTAAAATTGTCGGTTGGCACATGAGTGACCGCATGACGAAGGATCTCGTCCTAAAGGCTCTAGAACAGGCCTACATGCGACAAAAACCAAAGGATTCGGTGCTCCATCACAGTGACCGGGGAAGCCAATATGCCTCGCTCGAATACCAGAAGCGTCTGGCGCAGTACAAGATGCAAGGTAGCATGAGCCGTAAGGGCAACTGTTACGATAATGCCTGCATCAAGTCCTTTCACGGGATTCTCAAGCGAGAGCTCGTCTACCAGACGAAGTTTGCGACACGTGAGGAAGCGAAACAACAGCTCTTTGAGTATATAGAAATATTTTACAATAACCAACGTATTCACTCGACCTTGGGGTATCGTTCTCCATCTGAATACGAACGTATGTACTCTAAAAATGCTGCATAATTGTAAAATATCTGTGTCTACTCTCTTTACTTAATATCATATAAAGATGCAACAGCAGAAGGTGAACAGGGTGTATGTAATATCAAAGGGAATGTAAGTTATAAAACTGGGGAAAAGATTTATCATTTACCTGAGGATGCATATTATGATGTAACTGAGATTAATGAAGCATACGGAGAGAAATGGTTTTGTACAGAGGAAGAAGCGGAAGATGCAGGATTCAGGCGAAGTGAGAGGTAAAGGGGTGTCAGTATGTCAAATGATAACAAGAAACAAAAATGGTGGGAAGTTACAGTAGCTGATTTGATTTATGCTGCTATTGTACTATACATTGGGAGATTTATAAATAAAGGCATATTTGCTTTATTAGGTGTTGATTCACCTGTCAGTCTCCCATTAAGCATAATAATAGTCCTTTTACTGTTATGGTCTGTACGCTTGCTTTGTGCAAAGCTTGGAATTATTGATAAAAAAGTAAATCCATATTTAGGTTACAGTATTTTAGTAGCTGTACTTGCATTTTTTGTGTTTATTGGATATTGAGGGGCGTAAATACGCCTCTTTTTTTCGTGTGTGTCGAAAAACTGAATCTTTTGTTCGAAATAAATTTACGCATATATATTGGTAATAGGAAAGAGAAGCATAAAGATATACAATTTACATTCTTAGGGTACACTTTCAGACCAAGGAAAGCGAAGGCCAAAAGCGGTAAATCTTTCACAAGTTTCCTTCCTACCATTAGTAAGGATGCCAAAAAGCATGTCCGAGCAACCGTAAGAGCATGGTATCTATCTCAGCAAACAGAGAAATCAATGCAAAATCTAGCCTATAAGTACAATTCCGCAATTAGAGGTTGGTTAAACTATTATGGAAGATACGGACGAATAGAATTATCGAAAGTATTACAGCATGTAAACTTACACTTAATGTGGTGGATAAGGAGAAAGTTTCTCAAATTCAAAAACAAGACCAAACAAGCATATGCGTTTCTTGAACATATTTCTACCGAATATCCTAATTTATTTGAGCACTGGAAGGTTGGAATGTTACCAAAATGACTGGATAATAAGAGCCGTATGACATGAGAGTGTCACGTACGGTTCCGTGAGAGACTTAGAGTGAAATCCCCTAGGCCTACTCGACTGGGGGGACCAAGAGGAAGAATGATTCACTCGTCAGATCGCGCACTCGATATAGAACTCATCCAAGAAGCAAACAAATAGGGGGCGAAGTTGGCACGTACCCTCAAATATTGGTTATTCCTTACATACAAAATAGAATGGATTCTATTTTGTATGTAAGGAACAACAGGGAAATGCGACAACTATCTTGACAAACACCGGTACCGTGAAGGTGTATTTCGGGCTTACAATGCACAAAGTAAAAGGCCTCTGATGTCAGAGTCCTTTCGTATGTATCTTTGTATTCAGTTCGCAAAGGGTACCCATCTCATTGCTGATTTGGTTCCGGACTGTCTTCTCGCTGATGAACAATTCGCCGGCGATTTCTTTCGTCGTCTTGTCTTGCACAAGCAGCTCGAATACTTCCCTCTCACGTTTCGTAAGTAACGGTTTGGATCCAAAGTCTTTTTCCTTCAATTGTATAACCCTCCTTGCCTGCCCTGAGCCAAATTGGGATTTGGGTATTCATTTAGTCTTTGTATTGTATGAACACATGTGACTCGTGGTGCATACATCACGACAGTTTTTTTGGGAGGGCGAAGAGGATTTCTTCATATTGGATTAAAGCTAAATCGTAACTTTTCAAGCATCACCTACGTTAGTACGATTAGAAAATTAAAACACTGTCTCAAAAGGTCACTTTGCATGTGAAAAAGGACAAAATCGCTCCTTTTTCACACGCACTCTTCTCTTGTTTGGTCATCATACTTTCTCATTCACACATCTTTCAAATTAATTAGTGTCGTTTCTAGATACTCCTGTGGCTTTCAGAAGTAGTAATCTTATTATACTCTTCTCCAATTCTATTCCACGTGGCTGATCCTATAATTCCATCAGGTGTCAGACCAAATTGCTTTTGAAAAGCAATTACAGCACTTTGTGTGCCATTTCCAAAAATACCATCTACTGTAGGTCTAGGTAGAGCTGTATAAATCTTAGAAATTACACTTAGATACTGTTGCATTAATAAAACATTTTCCCCTTGAGAGCCTATACGTAGAAGTATTCCAGGGTATGGCGGATACGTTTCAGACGGAGGAATACTTCCTATTGGGGGCCTAGGGATTTGAATATTTTGATCAATTCCTTTATACACTTTATAAAGCATCTCCCAAACAACAGGACCAACAATACCATCGGGCGTTAAGTTAAATGTTTTTTGAAAGTCTGTAACAGATGTTTTCGTTGTGGTTCTAAATGTTCCATCTCGTATTACAGGAGGTACAGTAGGATAAAACGCTGAGATTGTATTTAAGATAAATTGCAGTTGAGCAACATCGGCACCTTTTGAACCTTCTTTTAAAACCACGTTTGGTGGTGCTTCTCCTATGTCAATCCATTCGCCTTCACTTTGAAGTTCTCCAAGCTTCTTTACTGCTACGTATAAATAGGATATCTTATACCATGTATCTTTACCAATTACCCCATCCTGCGGTAAACCGAAAATACCCTGAAATGTTTTTACCGCTTCAGTAGTGTCACTCCCAAACACTCCGTTGGAATTTAATATTTGCGGAATAAGCGGATAGTTTGCTCGGATTCTATTCAAATATCTTTGCATAGATTGAACAGGGTAACCTTGACTCCCTTCCCGCAAAGGTGTTCCGGGATATGACTCGGTTACGCTAATTATATTAGTAACCTCCACTAATTCAATGTCATCAGGATAGTAATATTTAAGTATTTCAATGGGAGTCATGCCTTCTTCTGCAAGTGGGACTGTCCCCCACTGTGAAAGTCCGCCTGGACAAATTGACGTTGTACCGTTGCAAAATTGTGTGAAAAACGGCTCTTTTCGTCCCTTTCTTCGAACAAAGTTGTTAAATATACCGTCGACAATACTACTTATGTTTTCAAATATATCTCTACCCTCTACAAATGCTTGATCAACACTTGTTGAATTGGATATATCGAACTCGTATCCTCTTGATCTATACCATTCCGTGTATACCCTGTTTAATGTAAAAGTGATTTGAGCATATATATTCGCTTCAATAGCGGATGGAGGCCAGGTTGGATAAATCTCGCTTGACGCTACATTTTTAATATAGTCGATGAATTTAACCCGAACATTTTTTGCTGGTGAATCGGGGCTAGCCAGATGGACTGTAATATACTCAGGAATGGCTACATCACGCAGCACTTTAGGCTTTATTGAAGGAACCGTTTGTTTGCGGTTCACTTGGTTGAGAAGCCCGTGGGATGAAATACTCACTTCCCTTACCAAATTGCTTTTTTCAAATGTTCTTGGTACAGGTGACATGTCTACAGGTAGTGTAGATACTATCGTATCAAATACCTGTACACCACGAACAGCACTCGAAATAAACTTCTCTTTGTTAACTTCAACATCATATGTTGCATAATATGGACCTGGATTGTCGTGTCGCAACGTCTGTACTTTATCTGGCGCATGTAATGGCACTGCTTCAGTATTTCCGTTCTCCCCCGTTTCGAGCTGATAAAGAACCTTCCCACTGCTGTCTCTAATAACAACTTTTGCCACTGGCACAGGTAAAGTGCCGTTGCCGGTACGTACTTCTACTTTTATATATCCCAAGCCCATTATATCCCCCCATATATTGCTTTTTAATATTGAACTTCATAAGTTATTATATTTTGTTGTTAATGTTATTATTTAAAATTGATGTACTTTACTCAACATCTTAGGTTCGTATATAAAAGTTTACGGGACAACCATGTTGGTTGCCCCGTAAACAAAAGCAGTTTATTTCCAGAGATACTTAACCATTAGAATACTGATTGAACGATATAGAAAGTCTCTCTCCTACCACCTAACCGCTACTTACTAGAAGGAACCGATCTATATCGCAACAATTCCGACACCCGTACAAATTGATATCCTTGCTTTTGTAGCGTAGGCAAAATAACCTTTAGGGCTTCGACTGTTTGCGTGCGATCTCCTCCCCCGTCATGTAGCAACACAATATCTCCGTTTCTGGCATGGGAAATGACATGATTGGCAATTACTTGTACACCTGGAGAAGACCAGTCCCTTGTATCCTGATGATAAGACCATAATATAACTGTGTAGCCATGGCGATTTGCTTCTGCGAGCAATGCATTGTCAATATAGCCTCCAGGTGGGCGAAAGAGCTTAGGTTGAGTTGGTTCATATTGTTGTAGTACATGATGAGCATTCAAAAATTCTGTGCGCAAGCGGTCAAATCCGTTTCGATTTTCATAAGGATGCGTCATCGTATGATTGCCAATCTCATGACCAGCCTGAATTACTTGCTGCGTGATGTGGGGATAGCGGTTGACGCGACTACCGATGGTAAAAAATGTGGCATGAGCATTGTATTGACGTAAAAGCGCCAAAATTTGAGGCGTATAAACAGGACTTGGTCCATCATCGAACGTCAGTGCAATGACCTTATTTTGTGTTGGCACCTCCCAGACCACTTTCCCAGTCGGTTCTACCTCCCTTCTTTTAATCATTTCTGCTGAAACGTTTACATTCATTAGCAATAGGCTTACAAAAAGAATACGCAAATATATATATTTCATGGCGGTAAGTACCTTTCTGCCTGATGTCTTATCCATACTGTTCCTGAAAACTCATAATGAAATACTATAATATGATTACCCTATTTGGGATTTAAAGGAACTTTATTATACGGTCACAGAAAGAATAATTCTAAAGGTTAAGCGGACATTAGTAGTAATCAACTATGGAAAGGAAGATTGAATTGAAACGAATAGCTTCTTTATTTGTTATTATATGTGCCACTTTGTCTGTATGGACAGGTCAAGCTTTTGCAGCTGAATCTAAATTTCTTCAAGCAACGAAAGCTGTGGAGCCTCTACATACAGATCAGATTAAGGTAGGAACCACATTGCGATACCACGTTATGGTTCGCTCTAAGGTCTCTCAGGCTTTAGCAAAAGCAAATATAACAGACCGCATTCCGGCTGGTACAGAATATGTACCCGGAAGTATGAAGCTAGATGGCGTACCTCTAACAGACGCTGTCGATCAAGATGCAGGAAGATTAGAGGAAAATCAAATCATCTTTGTAGAACTCGGTTCTCTAAAACCTTTGCAATCGCACAAGCTGACATTTGATGTTACTATTACTAAAAAGCAAAAGATTTCAAATCGAGCTTTTGTGCAACATAGCGGCCCACAAAGCGCAGCAAGAATTGCATATGTGACACCTACTAACGTGGCAGTGGTTGAAGAAGATTACATCGCAAAATAAAAAGAATGTAGTAAAAAAGCCGACACATACAGCGTCGGTTTTTTGTATGCACTCTAATTCAATCCGCAGTTTGCAGCCTTTTCTTTATAAGAGCTACAAATAAAAGAAGCGAGGGGATTATAATTTGAAAAGGAATGTGCAAATAATACGGAACAAATTCGAATCCTATCTTAAGATGCTCTAGAAAGTTTGAAGCCATCGTAAAAGAAATGGTTAAAATGAGTAATCCAATTACTACAGCAACCCGCTTTTGATTTTTCACTTTTAATAAATCAGATATACCAACAACTGCACAATAAAAAAAGACAGAAATCTTAAAGAATCCCAATATCACAATAATGGTAACAACAAATGCACCTAACCTAGTCACAAAATTGGCAATATCTATAAGTGAAACCGATGATAGGATAGGAAAATGAAGCTGCTGTACACTTTTTTCCCCTAAAATCATCACGTGCCAAGCGGATGAGAAGCTTAAATAGATGCCGCTGCATAACAAAGCAAGCCAGCCAACCTTTCGTGCTTGATTGGATTTTTTCAAAAAAGGCAGCAACATTGTAAAAGCTACCATCTCTCCAAACGGTACAGTTACAACTGTTGGAAACAGGCTTTTCATAATGGGTTTCCAATCGTACATTACAATGGGAAGCAGGTTATTGAGATGTGCGAGATGAGTCAATGCTTCTAACAAGATCAGTGTAATCAATATTGTCATGGTAAAAGCAAAACAAAGAGTTGCTAATCGCCCCATCACCTTTAGCCCGTGCATAATGAGATACGTGGTGCTTACAATCATAAAAAGTGCGATAAGAAACAGAGGTGTTTGATTGTATGCTGTTATGATAAGCAAAGATGAAAAATCACGTAGAACACGCGCCGATAAATAAATGAAATACAATACATATAAAACTCCAATTGTCCATCCGATGTATTTCCCCATAATTTTTTGTGCGTAGCTTGTGAGAGGAAGAGTTGGATAGTACTTATACAGTGACGTATACAGGAAATACAGGATACAACCAATGACGGTCCCAAGAAGCACCGTCATCCATCCTTGTTTACCAGCATCTTTACCAACATCGAATAGAAGGGCGCTTCCTAATTCAAATAACATGATGAGGCAAAACAATTGTAATCCATCAATCTTATTTTTGGACATCTTGCATACCCTCCTATATTAATTCATATTCGCTTCTTCTCGAATACCTGCATGCTCTAGAGATACATCAACGACTACCTGTAACTTTGCTTTCTTTTCTAATTCGTACCATTCATTTTTATATTTTTCCCATTGTTGCGGGTGTTGTGTATGCAACGCATAACCAAAAGCAAATACGCCGCTTTCATGCGCTTGGCTTTCCCGTACAGAATCCATAAATTCGTCTCGAATTGTTACTTCTACTTCATGTTCTATTTTTTTTAATGCCTCTGGCTTGCTTAAGTCGTATGCACACGATGCTTCATTAATAAATCCCTTCAATTTTATCCGTGCCGTTATATGAGGGATACCTTGCTTCATTACCACCTGCTTTTTAACTTTAGAGAAGTTGATAGCCAAAGATGCATATGCGTGTTCACCGCAAGGAACTGTAATGTGAGCTGCCTTAAATTGATTGAAAGCTATAACAAGCGATCTTGACTCCTTTTCATCCAACCAATGTACAAGCTTTCCTTTTTTAAATAATCCCATACCTTTCATAATGGGGATAGCAGGCTCTGCTTTTTCTGTATTGTCTTTCTTTTTTGCTTGTTCTTTGTTCTTTGTAAGTTCTATCCCGTTTACTGCTAAATCATCACCAGGACGTGTATATAACATGAGATCATGAACAGTGGCATTGAAATACGAGCCAAGAATATCCTGGGCATTTTTGATTTGATAAAAAAAGGAAACACCCGTTATTGTGTCCAATGGCGTAAGAGATTGTAAAATCTGTTCTGCCGTTGTGTTACGCGCGATGACAACAGAGGTTTTTAGTGGTATCCCTGTATTACGAGACATAAAATCAACCACCTTCAATATATTGTCTCTAGCGGTATTTTCATCAACAACAATCATGGTGGTATGCGAGTAAAATCCTTTTCGCGAAAGCTTCACTGAGGTACTTTTCATTGCTTCAATGAGCGTACGTCCTTCACCGGTATAATTTACGAAGGGCACACCGTCTCCGCCTCCGCCTGTTGTTCCCGCAGCACTTGCTTTGGGCTTCACGACCTGAAGAGTTACACGATATGTATCCTTTTCTACCGCAGGCTTATCAATGCCTATCGCAACTACTAATGCAAGTCTATTTAATTCTGCATAATTGCCACAGCCAGAAAGCAAGAACATACACAAAGCAATTGTGCTTAAGCTGAGAATTGTTTTAACTTTCATCTTCTTCACCACTTAATTGTCCCATACGCATTTTATTTCCTCGTCGACCTGTTGAAGGGCGCTTCCTTAAAAAAGGAATTGGCAAACGCAAAAAAGTATCTTTTTGCTCATCTAGTATAAACGGCGTAACCGGTGTTAAATACGGTACACCGAATGAGCTGATTGTACATATATATGTCCCTAATACTAGCAGAAATAAAACAATCCCATACAAGCCTAAAAAACCAGCTGTAAGCATTGAAAGAAAGCGAAGCAAGCGCGCGGTGATTGTGATATTGTAATATGGAATGGTTAAGCTGGCGATGGCTGTCAGAGATACAACGATGATAGTCGCAGCTGAAACCACACCTGCTTGTACTGCAGTTTGACCCAAAATCAATGCTCCTACAATAGCACCAGCTTGTCCTACAGCTCTTGGCATGCGAATACCGGCTTCTCGAAGCAGCTCGAATGCGATTTCCATCATAAAAGCTTCTACAATGGTAGGAAACGGTACCCCTTCACGTTGGGAAGCAATATTGATTACAAGCGCCGTTGGTAGCATCGCCTGATGTTGTGTTGTAAGAGCAATATAAATGGCAGGTGCTAACATAGCGGCAAAAAAAGCTCCAATTCGAAGAATACGTAGAAGTGAACTAATGTCATAGTGCTGATAATAATCTTCTGGCGACTGGAAAAATTGAAAAAATGTCGCCGGTGCAATCAAAGCAAAGGGAGTGCCATTGATAATAATAGCTACACGTCCTTCTAACAAATTAGCCGTTACTACATCGGGTCTTTCTGTATTTAGAATCGTTGGGAAAAGAGAAAACTTTTTGTCTTGTATAAAAGGTTCTAAGTAGCCTGATTCTAAAATGGCATCTATTGATATAGCTTTTAATCTTTTTTTCACTGCAGAAACCAGCGAAGGTTTAGCGATATCCTGAATATATAAAATGGCCAAATCTGTATGAGTTACCTGACCGATTTGTAAAGCGTCAATGCGTAATTGCGGGTCTGTCATGCGCATACGAATAAGAGCTGTATTGGTCCGCAGTGATTCAGTGAAGCTATCTTTTGGACCGCGAACCAAAGTCTGTGTAGTTGACTCAGCAATGGACCGCCCCTCTACTTTACGAGTTCCTGCTAGCATAGCTTCAGCTACTCCATCTAGGAGGATAATCGTATTTCCTGCTAAAACCGACCGCAGCGTATTATCCCAATTCGTTTCGGTCTTTATATCTGAAATAGCTATCGTATCTTCGTTTAAGTAACGAAACAGCATCGAGAAGCTTAATCTCTCCGTATTTTTAAGAGTTTGAATAGGAGCAATAATGAATTGTTGAATCATTTCCGTATTAGAAATACCATCAATATGAATCACAGCCACCCGATTTTCTCCTACATCAAATCTGCGTAAAATTAAATCTGAACAATTTCCCAAATAAGATTGAATCTCTTCAATATTTTGTTCTAAGTCGTTTAAGAGCGCTTGTTGCCGATGCTGCAAATCTTTCATATCTCAACCTCTTCACCAATAGTTAGGACTTATTATTTCATATGTTTACCAATATTTTTATTATTTGTTGAAATGAGCTGAACTATGTAAGTTACATACCGTTCTCATCATACAAAAGGTATCCTAACAGGTTATACAACCCTTAAGGATACCTTTTATAAATCATTCTAGAGAATCGGTCCCATTGTCTCTTTTAACACATTTACAGAATGTGCAAATTGTTCCTTTTCTTTTTCATTTAAATTGATTTCGACAATTTCACGAACACCTTTGCGATTGATAATCGCAGGAACTCCTACATACACATCATGATGACCATATTCGCCATCCAAATAAACAGAAACAGGAAGTACGCTGTTTTCATTATTTAAGATGGCTTTTGTAATACGTACCAGTGACATACCAATGCCATAATACGTTGCACCTTTGCGTTCGATAATATGGTATGCTGCATCACGTACATCCTCAAAAATCTTCTGCAGACAATCTTTGTTGACATCGCCTCTTCGTTCCATAAATTCATCTAAATGCTCAACGCCAATTGTCGCATGACTCCATACAGGAAGCTCTGTATCACCGTGTTCCCCCACAATAACTGCATGTACATTGCGAGGATCAACCTTAAAGTAATCACCTAGCATAAAGCGTAAACGTGCCGAATCCAAAGTTGTACCTGAACCGATTACTTGTTCCTTTGGTAAACCTGATTCCTTCCATGTCACATAACTCAAGATATCAACTGGATTTGTTGCTACTAGGAAGATTCCTTTGAAGCCGTTATCCATTACATTTTTAATAATTTGTTTGAAAATATTTGTGTTCTTTACAACAAGGTCAAGTCTGGTTTCCCCTGGCTTTTGTGCTAATCCTGCTGTAATAACCACTAAATCTGCTCTGTCACAATCCGCATAAGTACCGCTCCAAACCTTAGTAGGCGCCGGTGCAAATGGGATACCATGATTGAGGTCCATAGCTTCTCCCTCAGCCTTTGCTTCATTCACATCAATTAAGACTAGTTCTTCTACTACACCTTGATTTACCAGTGAATAGGCATAACTACATCCGACTGCTCCTGTTCCAATCAAAACGACGCGATTAATTTTTTTATCCATGAGTCTCGTCTCCTTTTTAAATGAGTCTAGAAATTTTTTAAAAGATAAGCCAACTAATAACACCGATAACAACTAGTAACACTAAACTGTATTTGATTGTAAATTTAAACAGCTCAGATTCTCTTCCTACCAAACCCACTGCCGCACTAGCAACTGCCACGGACTGCGGAGATATCATTTTAGCCATTGTCCCGCCCATTACATTCACTGATACCATTGTTTGAGGTGCCAAACCAATTTGTGCTGCCGTTACAGCTTGTAAAGGTGCAAAAAGCGAACCGCTGTTTACAACAGATCCTGTTAAAAATACACCGATCCACCCTAAAACCGGTGAGAACAATGGAAATGCATCTCCCGTTGAAGCAAATGCCAATCCCAGCGTAGATGACATACCTGAATATGTACAAATATACGCAAATGCCAATACACTACAAATTGTTAAAATAGGGGCTGTGAGCTCACGAATGGTTTCAGTAGCTGTTTCCGTGATTAATCCTCCGCTGCACTTAAATACAATGATGGTTAAAATACACGCCAATACAATAGCTGTCGTTGTAGAAGATAACAAATCCAATTTAAAGATAGCTGCATATGGTGTATCTTCTGCAACAATGGGTGCTTTACGAATGACTTCATTATGCAAATCAAAAATAGGAAACTGAAGGACCAACCGTTCTAATGCACCGCCTGGAAGAAATAATTTTTTAAAAAAGCTTAAATTAAAGATTGTTACAAACAACGTAAGAAATAAAAACGGGAGCCATGCGTACACAATTTGTCCTAGCGAATATGCAGTCTTTTGCTCAGTTAGTTGTACATCATCTTTTTGAATACGATAAATCTCTTTAGGCTTCCAAAAGCGCAGAAACACAGCAAGTGCCACTAAGCTAACAATAGCTGCAAAGACATCAGCAAGCGCTGCTCCTAAAAAGTACAGCACTATAAATTGTGTGACAGCAAAAGAGACGCCAGCTATCAATACAGCTGGAAAAGTCTGACGGAGTCCTTTGAGGCCATCGACGATAAAGATAAGCAAAAATGCGATAAAAATACTGAGGGCTGGGAGAACTAACGCTGTATATCTTCCAACTTCCAGCCCGTCCAGTCCCGTGAGCTGCGCAGGTACGGTTACTGGAATCCCCATCGCTCCGAAAGCACCACCAGCAATATTAGCAATTAAACAAAGCCCGGCAGCTTTAAGAGGAGTAAAGCCCATCCCCACTAAAATAGCAGCTGTGATAGCGACAGGAGCACCGAATCCAGCTGCACCTTCTAAAAATGCACCAAACGAAAACGCTACTAAAATGACTTGTAGGCGTTGATCTTCTGTAATAGAGGCAATGCTGTTTCGGATTACATTAAACTGACCTGTTTTGTTTGTAAGCTTGTATAAAAAAATCGCTGCTAATACAATGGAAGCAACCGGCCATAGACCTGCCATGATACCATAAAATGCGGCCGCTATGACTTTTAATCCCGGCATGTTGTATACCGATATGGCGACAATTCCGGCGACGACAATACTCAAAAATCCCGCAATATATCCTTTTAACTTTAATATCGTTAGAGCCAAGATAAAGAATAAAATAGGTATAGCCGCTATCACAGCAGAAATCCATATATTATCTACTGGATTATAAACCTGTTCCCAAATCCGCAATCATATCATCTCCGTTCTTTTGTAATATGTTCACCCTTCACCTGAGACTTTTAGCAGATGAGGCTCTGCGCGTAGTTTGTGCGCAATGGATTATGAATATACAAAAAAGAGGAGACATTCATTGTCGTAGTGCACTCTGTAATCGAATTGTGGCGGACTATAGTTTTCCTATGAAATGTATATTACTATCATATGTACCACACTATAAATGAAAGGTTGATTATCTGCCCTCTTATCCTTAAATAAAGGAGAAAAGAAATGAAAAAGAACATGCTTCTATTGTTCAGTTTGTTATTGTTTATATTTCACACAACTACCGCTCATGCAACAGAAAGTGAGCCACGTAACATTTATACAGTAAAACAGGGAGATTCTTTAGCACAGGTGGCACATCAATATCACACTTCTGTAGAAATAGTAAAAGCAATAAATGGCCTACAATCAGACTCTCTAGTACCCGGTCAGAAGCTATGGGTGCCAGTCATGCATATCACTACTGTTGAAGATACGTTGGAATCTCTCTCATCTATGTATCATATTTCACCAACAACAATTAAAGCAGTAAATGGTCTCTCTTCAAACCAATTGTATATCGGTCAAAAATTAAAAATTATCCCTGCAAACATGACCATGCAAGGACAGCACATTCTTATGACAAAGGAAGAATTTAAGAATTGGTTATGGCATCATAGATTTAATAGAAGAGTACGTATCATTCAGCAGCATCATACGTGGATTCCCTCTTACCAGCATTTTAATGGAAGCAATCATTTTAGATTGTTGCAAGGAATGGAGAATTATCATATTAAAAGAAACGGCTGGAAAAACATTGCGCAGCATATTACCACCTTCCCAGACGGCAAAATCGCAGTGTCCAGGTCTTTCAATATAGATCCGGAAGGCTCAATCGGAGCACAAGCCAATGCGGGCGGGCTGGCGATTGAAAATGTTGGGAATTTCGATGTTGACTATGATGTAATGAGTACAGCACAAAAAGAAACAATCATCTATATCACTGCTTTACTGTGTATCAAATTTGGGTTGACTCCTTCCGTTGAAAGTATTACCTACCATCATTGGTGGGATTATGATACAGGAGAACGGGTATTAGACAACACAAAAGATCATGAGGTAAAAACGTGTCCTGGTACGAATTTTTTTGGTGGTAACTCCACCAGACATGCCTTACAAAACTTTTACCCTCTTGTTTCAAACAAGATGCAGGAATTAATCCGTTCTAATGAATAATCTGATGTAGCAGCGTTTAGATCAAAAAAAGAAAAACTGCCGAAGTATCACACAGTTTTTCTTTTTTTGCTTAATGAACATTTTTAATTGTAATATTTCTTTCTGGCAATGTGGTCACTTTTCCATTTTTGTTTGTCTCTCTTACGGTAATTGTGTGAGCCCCTACGGAAAAAGCAGCTGTATCCCAATTATAACGATAACCAGCATTTTCATTATGGAACTCCGGAAATGCTCGTTTCACATCCGGTCTCACTTCTCCATATATTGCTTCTCCCACCACTTTTCCATCTACCAATACCTCGACCTTTGCTACACCGCTCTTATCAACAAACCAGCCTGATACATTGTATTTGCCACTTAATGTAGTGTTCGGTGCCGGACTATCTACATAACCAAGGACATTTTGAACTTTCACAGTTCTTTTCGATAACGTTGTCACCTTGCCATTTTTGCCGGTTTCTTTCACGGTAATAGTATGACTTCCATCATTGAACTTCGTTGTATCTAACGTGTAACGGTAGCCTGCATTTCCATTATTGAAGCGTGGGAACGCTCGTTTCACATCCGGTCTCGCTTCTCCATATTCTGCTTCACCCACTACTTGGTCGTCCACCAGCACTTCAATTTTCGCTACATGATTTGTATCTAAAAACCAGCCTGCGACATCTATTTTACCGCTTAATGTACGTTCTGGCGCCGGACTATCTACATAACCAAGAACATTTTGAATGGTCACAGTTCTTTCCGGCAATATGGTCATTTTTCCATTTTTCCCTATACCTTTTACGGCAATCCGATGTGTGCCTTCACTAAATTTAGCTGTATCTAAGGCATAATGATAACCTGCATTTTCATTATTAAAGTATGGCAATGCTCGTTTCACATCGGGTCTTGCATCTCCATATATCGCTTCTCCTGCCGCCTTACCATCCACTAATACTTCCACTTTTGCTACGCCGCTCTTTTCAACAAACCATCCGGATACATTGTAAATACCGCTTATCAACTCCTCCGAACTAGGATTATCTATATATCCTACAGCATTTAGAACTTGGATACTTCTCTCTGGTAAAGTCATGACCATACCATTTTTACCTGTTTCCCTCACTGTAATTCGATGCATTCCTTCACTCAATAACGTTGTGTTCAATGTATACTGATAACCTGCATTTGCGTTATTGTACCTTGGGTAAGCTCGCTGTACATCTGGTCTCGCATCTCCGTAGCTTGCTTCCCCTATTACTTTTCCATCAATTAATACCTCAATCTTCGCTACACCACTTTCATCTAAAAACCAACCTGATACATTGTAGCTTCCGCTCATTGTTTCATCCGGTGCTGGATTATCCATATACCCCTGCGCAGATGAAATTGTTACAATTCTGTCTGGCAATGTAATGACTTGACCATTCGCCCCTGTTTCTCTTATGGTAATTCTATGTGTTCCACTGCTAAATTTCGTAGTATCCAAGGTATAGTGATAGCCCGCATGACCATTGTTATATTCCGGATAAGCTCTTTTTACATCAGGTCTTGCATCTCCATAAGCTGCACGCCCTACCACTTCGCCATCCACTAGTACCTCAATCTTGGCTACACCACTGCCATCTAAAAACCAACCTGATACAGTATGATCACCTCGAAGCGTCGTACCGGGAACCGGACTATCGATAACTCCTTTAGGTGCTCCGTATGAAAGAGAAATGCCATATGAAGCTGCAATATCCTGATAAGAAGATTGAGATGCTTTAATAATCACGGTCGTATTTACATTAACTCGATCAAACAGCCAACGAACATCAGCATTATACATACGAACACAACCGCTGCTCACCCAGCCACCAATAGAATCCTCATTGTTATTTCCATGAATGGCATATGTATTACCAGGAGTACCGTAAATGTTCATCCCCAACCATCGGTCTCCAAGCGGATTACGAGGGTCGCCCCCGGGAATGCCTCCTTTATAATACGGACGATTTTTAATCTTATTAACAATTGAAAACTTCCCTTGTGGTGTAGGGGTACTTTGCTTCCCGGTTCCTACAGGGAATTCTCTCACCAAATTTCCATACTCGAAAAAGGCAAGCTTATTGGTTGCCGTATTAATAATAATAACCTGTGAGGGTGTTGAGGCAACCACGACTAACTCTTGAGGAACAAGGAAAGCAAACAGCAAGAGAAATATGGCAAATACTTTTTTCATGTTATTCCTCCCGTTGAAAGTTACTTTTCAATTTCCTAGTAAACAACAATACTAGTACACAGCACATAGCAATATTCCTTAGTAGAATTATTAGTTTTGGCTATTTAACTCTACTGAAGTCTATACTTTTATCCATTCGCATCAGCTTTTAGGGTATTCTTTGTTTACCTTTGAAAATCAAAATCTATCACATTTTATACTTCTAATCTCTCCTCTAGTTGTTTTCATATTACAAACACTTCTACCCTCCCTTTTCTTCATTTTTATATATCAATTGATTACTTTCGACAAAATATTTCCAATACCTCCTTTAGAAGTTTAAAAATTCAGTTAAATGAACCTCATCTGTACAGGAACTGCAATTAATAAAAAAACTGCCGAATATGCTTCAGCAGTTTTTTATCCTTTATAGACCTAGTTCTTTCAAAATAGATTCAAGGGTTTTGCCATTCAACTCTGTAATAGGTGCTGGAGCATCTAAAGCTGTTGGATTTTGCTTCAAGTAGTTCTTTTGCACAAATTTTATGTCTTTTGCATTAGCGATACCATCAAAGTTGATATCAGCAGCTCGATTATTTGTATTCCACGCTTCTTGAACTGCAATTGCATCCTTAACATCAATAACATTGTCTTGATTCACATCTCCAGCAACTAGGCTGATATTGATAGAATCTGATTTCCCGTACATTTCACCCTTGTATTCGAAACCAACCTTCTGTTTCTTTTTCGTTGAGAAGTGTCCTGGTACAGTAACTTCAAATGTATATGGATTCTCGTTCAATGGAAGCGGCTCGATGTTAAAACGACCACTTCCATCCATAATATTGGAAGCATCCAAACTATATTGACCATTCGTCACCTTGAATGTTGCCCCAACTTTGGACCAATCACGTCTACCCTGATAATTTTCTCCTTCGACAAGAAAACCTTCTGGAATTAGACTTCCTTGTAAACGATTGAATTTAGGCTTCAGAAGGAATCGTTTGCCGCCGTTCAAAAGACTCACAGTCTGCCCATTTGCATCCACAATTGTAGCTGTTGGATTAATATAACCGATTGGATAAAAGAGTTGGTCTTGCACTTTCACTTTGACATTTACGATTTCTGCTCTGTCAAACACAGTTGCTTCATTAAATGTTACCTTGATTTGATTGCCGTTCACTTGGATACTTGCTTTTCCTTTGAACTTGTCCGCTAAATCTGCACTTACAAGACTCACGTGCTGAATACCATTTGGAAAAGACCACGTTGCTTCTTTTACACCTTGCAGATTATCAAGTACGAGAGCAGCCGACAAAATATCTCCGGATCTTGCTTGCTCCACGTTATGTTTAGCGTACGTAACTGGTGTTCCTTCTTTTACAAAGAAGTACTCCTTCCAATTTGCTTGGTTTCCTGCTACGTCATATCCAATTACGTTAAAGGAAAGTGACTTTGCATTTGGATTCATCGCTACTTCATCAACCCATTTTCCATCTTTATCCATATATATAGGACCATTCGGCACTGGAAGACCATACGTATATACCGCAAAGTTTGAAGATTTGTCAATTGCGATACCTACCTTTTGCATCTCAGCCACATTACTATCCGTTACTTCAACCTCAAACGGATACGTTGCTTGTCCAGGCTTGTACTCAAGGAAAGGAGAATCACTATCCAAAGAGCTTTTTACTTGTGGTGTTTCAATATCGATAAATACATCTTCAACCTGAATTTTTTGCTTGCCGTTTGGCAAGGTAGTAATAAATTTAAGCTTGTAATGACCTGGCTCGGCAATACTCATATCTGCCGAAACAGGCTGTTTTTTGTTACCAGTAAACTTGTAATAAGCGCCATTAAATGTTGGTAAGAAATAGTCTGTATCTGTTTGTGCAGACTTCATGTCAATTGTACCAACAAGACCTAAATCTTCATTCGTCTTTCCATCTTGCAATACAATATCTAGCGTTTCAACTGATGATCCTAAATTGAATCCTGACATTACACTTGTTGTACGGAAACCATCGAAGGCATGATTGTAGTAAGATGGCGTAAGGGCACGTGATAATAATTCAAACGTATCAAAACCCTCCTGTGATTTCTTGAAACTAAATGGGACACGGTAGCTTTCCGTTTTATCCTCACTGTTCGTGATAAGGAAATACCCCTCATAGAACCCTTTTTTGGCTTTGGATGGAATTGTCAAAGACGCATGCACTTGCTTGACAGAGTTCTGGGCGACTTTAATCAAATTGTCTAACTCTACAGTTATGCCATTTTCTTTTAAGCTGTTTGTTCCTTTTTGTACATTCTCTACCATCTCAACATGGAAAGACTTCTTTTTATCACTATTGTTTGTGATTTCTAATGTCTTCTTGACTTTTGTATGCGAGCCGTCTGGTATCACTTGTTTATCAAAGCTTAACCCACCTGTCTGATTCTCAATGGTAACTAAATTATCACCATTTGGAATTAAAGTCTCGTCTTGCACCTGGACTTTTACCTGTGTATGAAGTGCCTGATATGGATCGATACGTCCTGCACCTACTTCAAAAACACTATAATCACCGTTAAGTTTATCCGCAGAATTCATAAGGATTGTTTTAACATCCGTTGGCGCAAGCTCTGGATTCTTTTCTAATAACAAAGCTGCTACACCAGCTGCAAAAGGAGATGCCATGGATGTTCCGTTCAATCTGCCATACGCATACTTATAATCTTCTTGTGCCGCTGGATTTGTCATATAAGAAGGAAGCGTTGAAAGTACACTTACACCTGGTGCCACGATTTCTGGTTTCATTTCAAAGTTACCATTGACCGGACCTCTGGAGCTAAAATCAGCTAGTTTATCTCCCTGCGTAAGAGTTTCTTTAGCATTTGTAAAGGTAAATGTCGTATTTCCACTTGCAATCTTTGCTTTTAACTCTTCTCCAGCTTGCTTTGTCATAGAAAAAGCAGGAATAAAAGTTGTTGACTCACCTAAATTGTAACCAACATGTCCCTCAACACTGTTATATAGAATAACGGCTTTTGCTCCATTATCCTTGGCGAACTTCACTTTATCATTAAGGGCAAATCCACCGCGTTGAACGAAAGCAATTTTACCTTTTACATTTTTATTCTTATAATCTACTATATTTCCTAGTCCCACATCTACTAGTTCAAGAGACACACCTTCTAATTCGGCAAATGTATCAGAGAAGCTTCTTGCCATGCTCACAATATCTGTTTTCCATCCGCCTACCTGTCCTGTAAACGTAAATTGAGAAATAGGAACATCACTTGCTCCAACAGTTAGAGCCAATGCCGCTGTACCTGGTGATCCTAAAGTAAAATTGTTAGGACCACTGTTCCCTGCTGATACGACTGCTGTCACACCATTCAGAACTGCATAGTTAAGGGCTGTGCTAGTTGGATAATACGGATGATTCACAGCTGCACCAAGGGAAAGATTGATAACATCCATACCGTCTACTACTGCTTTTTCAATTCCTGCAATTATATCTTCTGATGAACCGCTACCATACGGTCCAAGAACACGATATGCATACAAATCTGCATCAGGTGCTACACCTTCTACAGACACTTCACTATTATTCTCGTTTTGTCCGACAATTGTTCCGGATACATGTGTACCATGAGACGTATAATAAGAGCTGCCATTGTTAAACTCCGGCTTTTGGGATGCTTGCCAGTCCTTGTACGTCGCCTCCATCGGATCGCTGTCATCGTCTACAAAATCGTATCCACCTTTGTAAGCATCTTTTAAATCAGGATGATTATAGTCAACCCCTGTATCCAACACACCCACTTTAATTCCCTTACCTGTAATCCCTTCTTTATGAAGCTTGTCTACCTGCAAGTAAGGCAGACTTTCTACAGATGTCGTAATTTCGCGTTCTACATCGCTTGGAAGCTCTTGCTGAACGGGTTCTACCATATATACAACATTTTTATATACAGCCTTTACAGCTTCGGATTGCAAAAGCTCTTGTACTTGATTAGCAGGAAGTGTAATAGCAACACCGTTGTAAGCTGTTTTATAGGCTTGTGTAATCACAGGAACCTTTTGTTTCCCTTTCGTCCCTACGTATTTTTCCAGATCTTCTTTAAAAACCTTATGTTCTTTATCTATTTGTGCTTGTGCAGCAGCTTTAGTGAGAGACTTTCCTTTTGCCTTCGCTTCTAATACCGCAACGTGACTTGGCTTTGAACGAAACTCAACAATAACTGAGACTTCTTCCTCAGTTTGTAACTCGCCCTCTTGAAAGCCTTGCAGGCCTTGTTGATTATTTAATTGTAATTGATGTAAGGCTTGTCGTTGTTCTAGTGTAAGTGACAATAAAATATCCTCAGCCTTCCAAGTTGTCGCTTTAACCGCTGTAAAGGGATTTGTACTAAGAGGTGATAATAATAAACCCGTTGATAGGGCCAGCATCGCTGTTTTCTTTGCCATTTTGTTTACGCCCATAGTCTGTAACCTCCGTATAATTATTCTAAAGATTCTTATAATTAATCTTACTATTAGTTTAGAAAAGTAGCTATTGGGTTATTTTTAGAATGCTACTTCGACAAAAAATGCGATAAAAACCGATTACTGGATATTTTTCATGAAAAGAAAGCTACATACACTTAGAAACTTGGGATAATTTTTTAGGAGGCGTAAATTACTTGACTTTTCTGTAAATATCATACTTACAAACTCTTAAGCATATCTAAATCCTTTACCTCTATCACTGCTACATTTTATTTTTTGAATTTTCTGTTATATTTAAGGTAGGAGTGTTCACTCATATCAACATATTTTAGAAAGGAGAATATGTATGCATGTATATAAAGCAACTTTGGAGGATGCGGAGGGACTGTCTGCTTTATTCGATTTGTACCGACAATTTTATGACCAGGATGCAAATTTAGAAGGTGCAAAGCTATTTCTGTCAGAAAGATTGCAAAAGCAAGAATCTGTAATTTTTGTAGCCGTGCAAGACTTAGTTTATCTTGGGTTTATACAGCTTTATCCCTCTTTTTCTTCTGTTTCCATGCGTAGAACATGGATTTTAAATGATCTATACGTGCAGGAAGAAGCTAGAGGGCAGGGCGTTGCTCAAAAGCTGCTCGATGCTGCTAAAATACACGCCTTGCAAAGTGGTGCAAAATCACTAGAACTACAAACAGCGCCAGACAACTTGGCTGCACAACGCTTATATGAAAAAAACGGATATAAACATGACACTTCTTTTCGGAATTACTCTTTATGTCTTCTTTAATACTTCAATTAGGTAAACTGAAAAAAGGAGATGAGTATCATCTCCTTTTGAACTATATTACATCGTCGCCTTTTTTTCGTTCTTTCTATTGTTCTTTGGTGCAATATATTCGATGCTTGCGTTTAGTGTTTCTAAAATCATATCAAAATCCCGTTGCGGTTAATGGATTTAATATCGTGTTCATTTTTTAGTGCCTTCAATTCTTTATCTTCCAATATGACATACTTGTTATAACCGTACGGATATGCTTTCACAATATCTTCTGATGTAACCTCTTTATCATCACAACCCGGTGCTATTTTTTGCTGTTTAATGGGTGTTAAACATTCCTTGTGTAACAAATGATTTATAAAAATCTAATTTATGTCCTGATCTAGTTCTTCTTGCTCATTAGCGGGATTACCATACAAACGATTTACTTCTTTGACAAGCTCGTCTAAAAATTCATCGGTGAGAAAAGGTTGATCTTTTTTTAACATAGGAACCTCCAATTTGTTCTAAATACCTATAGTATCTATAGAAACATACCGGTTTATGCTGAAATGAGTTTATTTATCTTTTGCTATATAATTTTATTTACTTTTCTTAACTATAGGAGTATGATAAACAACGGTTTCGTATTTCTAAATCGCTGAAATCTTATGGTACGGGGGAACCGTTTCTTATGGATGAATATCCAAGGGGTGAATCCTTATTAGGTAGGGCTACTCAAAGGTCCGAATCCGACAGCTAACCTCGTAAGCGTTATATGAGAAGGAAGGTGGAGCTTGTGCGACAAAAAAGTAATGTCTACAGGTCTATTCATTCATGACTTGTAGACTTTTTTTATAAAATAAAAGTCTCCTGGATAAATGTTTGCATCCTACCTTGGGAAACATACAGAAAAAGTAACTGGATGGTGAAAATTCATGTTTTCGTCCTTAAAACGTTTTTTAATTGGAAGGCCTTTAAAATCAAACGCATTAGGCGAGCAAAAACTTAACAAAACAAAAGCACTTGCGATTCTTTCCTCGGATGCATTGTCATCTGTTGCTTACGGTCCTGAACAAATTTTAATTGCTTTGGCTACGATTGGCACGGTCGCATTTTGGTACTCTATTCCTATTGCAGTTGGCGTGCTTATTCTTCTGACAGCCCTCATTTTGTCTTATAGACAAATTATTTTCGCATACCCGCACGGGGGCGGTGCATATGTAGTATCCAGAGAAAATCTTGGTGTAAACCCAGGATTAATTGCTGGCGGTTCATTGTTGGTAGACTATATATTGACCGTTGCTGTAAGTGTTTCAGCAGGTACTGATGCTATCACATCGGCTTTTCCAAGCCTTCATTCTTATAACGTGATTATCGCTACCATATTCGTCATATTCCTAACGATCTTGAACTTACGAGGTGTTACGGAATCAGCTTCTATTTTGGCATATCCTGTATATTTGTTTGTGTTAGCTCTATTTATCCTGATTGGTGCCGGTATATATCAGATTGCTACCGGTACAGTTCCTCCTGACTTACATACACCGGTTGGAACGCCAGTAGCCGGTATCAGCTTGTTCCTGCTTTTAAGAGCATTTGCATCAGGAAGTTCTGCTTTAACAGGTGTAGAAGCTATTTCTAATGCAATTCCTAACTTCAAAGACCCTGCTCCCAACAACGCTGCAAAAACATTAGCAGCGATGGGCTGTTTACTGGCTATCTTATTTTCAGGAATTGTGTGGCTGGCTTATTATTATGGAATTGCACCTAGTGAAAAAGTGACGGTAGTTTCACAAATTGCTGAAGAAACATTTGGTCGTAACTTTATGTACTTCTTTATTCAAGGTACAACTGCGCTCATTTTAATTTTGGCGGCCAATACTGGCTATTCGGCTTTTCCGCTCCTAGCAGTTAACTTAGCAAAAGATAAATTTATTCCAAGAATGTTTACTGTTCGAGGAGATCGCTTAGGATATTCTAATGGAATTATCATTTTAGGAATTTCTTCTATCATCTTAATTTTTGCCTTTCAAGGTCAAACAGAGCATCTTATCCCGCTGTATGCAGTAGGTGTATTTATTCCATTTACATTGTCTCAGACTGGTATGATGTTGAAATGGATTCGCGAAAAACCAAAAGGATGGGTGCCTAAATTAATCATCAACTCAACAGGAGCTATTATTAGTTTTGTTGTAACAATCATGTTTTTCTTAACGAAATTTGCACAGGTTTGGTCAATCTTAATCTTTTTGCCTATCATCATTTTTATATTTCACAGAATTAAAAAGCACTATGATGCAGTTGGAGAACAACTGAGCTTGAAGACATGTGAGCCTATCATACCAATTGAAGGAAACGTTATTATTGTACCAGTAGCCGGTATGACACATGTAGTGGCCAATTCCTTAAATTATGCAAAATCCTTGTCACCTGACCAAATTATTGCGGTTTACGTTTCCTTTGAACGAGAAGATGAAAAGAAATTCGAAGAAAAGTGGAAGCTGTGGGAACCTGATGTACGGTTGGTTACTCTTCATTCTTATTATCGAAGTATTATCCAACCACTCACAAAATTCATTGATACGGTTCAATACAAGGCAAGCGAATCAAACTATCGAGTAACTGTTATTATTCCTCAGTTCATTCCTAAAAAAGGCTGGCATAATATCCTTCACAATCAGTCTAGTTTACTGATCCGAGCATTTTTACTTTATAAACGAAATGTAGTTATTACAACAGTACCTTATCATTTAAAAAAGTAAAATGGGAACACATTAATGCCTAGATAACCCTAACTATATAAACACCAAACTTCGCGTATAAGAAGTTTGGTGTTTTCATTTGTAAATCAAGTTTCTTTATTAATTTGTTAAAATTTAATACTTATATAGGTTTAAAAATTACCTCTTCCGGTTATCCTATGCAAGTAAGATTGTCTTACAGCTTTATTTTTCTACATATTTAGGAGGCAGTAAAATGGAACGTGGTAAAGTAAAATGGTTTAACAGTGAAAAAGGCTTTGGATTCATCGAACGTGAAGACGGAGATGACGTGTTCGTACATTTCTCCGCAATTCAAGGTGAGGGCTATAAGTCACTGGATGAAGGACAAGAAGTGACTTTCGAAATCGAACACGGTCAACGTGGACCACAAGCGACGAATGTCCAAAAAGTGTAATAGAGCATAAAAACAAAGCGAACCTATTTAGGTTCGCTTTGTTTTTATATAGCAATGTAAATACCAAGACCGGCTAACAACACAACTGCAAGGGCAACATAAATCAACGTCAATCGAACTGTATTTCCACGCATTGCCTTGTCATAATGTTCGTCGCCTTTTCCGCCAATTTTCACCGTAGCAATAAATCCAAATAACAGAAAAACAATAATTAAGATATATGATAGTAACATGTTCTCCCTATTATCGCAGCACTATTATAGCCCTGCTACTCCTTTCGTTGTATAATCTGGCCCTTACACTCCCCTATTTTCCCTACACTTCACTATATTAAAAACCGCTACAAGCATACAATACGAATGAAGCATAGCATCTAAGCATATGGTTGTAAATAACAGGACAAACAGATTTGAGGTGAATATTATGTTTCATCGGATAAAAAGCATTTTATTTTTCGTGCTGCTTAGCGGTGCACTAACCTTTTCAGCTGTGTATTGGGGAGAGGTTTTACTTGGTGAAAGTACGGTCGAATCTGTTACAGCCAAGCCATCAGAACAATTGGAACAAGATATGCATTTTTTCTTAGAAAGCAAGCTGGTCAAAAAAGAAACTGTAAAAGGCTATGTAATCGAAACATATCAGGAATATGAAGTATATAAAGATGCTTTAGGAAATGTAGTCAAAAGTATTCCTACTTCAAACTATCAGTATTTGCGCTATAAGAACTGACTAAAAAGGAATAGGACAGACCATAGCTATGGTTTGTCCCATTCCTTTTTATAGTGAACACCCTTTATTTACAATTACTTTAGTGATACTGATACCAAATAATCCACTCATTATTTTGCTTTTTTGCAACAAATATTTCGCTAAACGAATATGCATTTTGCATCTTCGGAAACCGCATACGCACAAACCAGGAGCGATTAGCGATATTACGGCCGCAATTCTGAATCGCCATGTAATAATAAGACTTTTCGACACCTTGTAAATTTTGCATGGGCATAATTACTTCTGCCTTGTAGTCTAAATACTTTGGGTTTTTACCGTACAATTTTGGAATAATAGAGCGTGGCAACTCTTGTAGTAATTCTTGCTTATCTTGCTCTGTTAGCAACGATAAGGTCTCTGTCTTTGGACAAACCGTTTTTACTGCCTGTTCTGCGTGCACAGATGTAACGGTTAACAGCAAACCAAAGCATATCATCACAATTTTCATCTTTTCACCTCTGCGATAGTATGCCCGTTTTCCCAATCCTACAACAGTTATATCTTTCCGTTTGTATATTTCACCTTTAACATGAACATAAAAAACTTCACACAGACTATAATTGGATTTCTTTTCAAAATCTTATATGATAGAAGCATACAAGTAAAATTTACGGCATGCGAGAGGAATACGGTCATGATAACGTCCAAAACATCTTACTTTACCTATGGTGTATATATTATCAAATCTGTACATGAACAATGGCTCGAATCATTTATTATCGGTCACAGTGGTGCCAATGTTTTTATGGAATCCAATATTTTTATTGAAAAGGATAGTATGACTGAAGCCGTGGAACATGGTGTAGAAAGACATGGATGCTTTCAAGTTATATCAAGAGATCCATATCGTCTTAGGCTTGTACGCGAAATGACAGAAGCAGAGAAGAATGCTTGGAATGAATGGCATCGGCTATATCGGGACTTAAAGTGGAAAATCAAATCTATTCTTTCTTATCAGGCTAATCCTCTTGAGGATTGTGGTATATTATTTTCAGATTTACAGGCGCAGGCACAGCACATTTTATATACGTACCCAGTGACAATTGATGAACATACTGCACTGCAAGAAATGTTAGATGACTTAGAAGCTTCTATACTTAATCTTGGTATCGAGGTTCCTAAAATATCATTGGTGCCCGCAATAGAAAGCGAACAAGTGCAGCTTGATGCAGATCATTCATTTCTATCATCAACAACTGACTATGTAATAGAATATCTACAGCGCTTCAGTCGCTTATCTCACACACTTTCACTTATTGCAGAGTCTGACAACCCGACTATTGTCCATATTCAAAACGAGTTGAAAATAGAGTGTGCTTGGCTTCAAGTAAAAATTTTGCGTGAACTTGGTCTAGAAGCGGAGCATGATGAGCAGCATCCTGGACAGCTTCTGTATCTGCGTATGGATAATCATGATGTTCATCCATTTCAAGCAGAGAGCTTGAAATGTTTATTCCATAACTTTGGTCGAGTAAACGTGCATGACCCGCGGTTTACAGAATATACACAGACCATGCTATGTACATTACGAGCGTTACTTGCAAGATAAAAAGACGCGGCTGTTTCGCCGTGTCTTTTTTATGCTTGTGCTGTTTCTTTATCACGGTTAAAAAATATTTTCATCATTGGTGGTGTGACAATGGTTGTAACTAATACAACAGCTACAACGACTGCAAACATATCTTGCTTTAGTAAATTCGCCTCTAGTCCGATAGCTGCAATAATGAGTGCTACTTCGCCTCGTGATACCATGGCAGCTCCGATACCGAAAGAACTATTCCAATTGAATCCTGCCGTCTTTGCACCAAAGGCACAACCCACCAGTTTCGTTACAATGGCGAGTACACTCAGTCCTATAATAAGTAGCCAGTTCTCACCAATTCCACTAAACTCTGCAGTAACGCCAATAGAAGTGAAGAATACAGGAACAAAAATAGAGTACCCAATTGTTTCTACCTTCTCAAAGATTTCGTGCTTGTAATCTGTTACACTGATGGCAACTCCAGCGATATATGCGCCAATAATAGCAGCCACTCCTGTATATTCAGCGAAATAAGAAAACGTAAAACAAATAATTAAACCGGCTGATATGAGTGATTCTGTTACTCGTAACGGCGCGAACTTACGCAAAATAATCGGAACCACTTTCCATCCGACAACAATAGCCACAATAAAGAATAGCACTTTCTTTAGAATAACCATTGTTAAATTTACATCACCACCGGCAAGGCTCATTACAAACGCTAATGCAACAATTACGAGAACATCATCAATTACAGCTGCTCCTAAAATAACCGATCCTTCTCGAGACTGTAATTTTCCCATTTCCTTCAGCGCCTGTACTGAAATGCTTACACTTGTTGCCGAAAGCAAAAGGCCTAAAAAAATCGCTTCAAGATTAGACATGCCAAGAACAATTCCCGCTCCGTAACCAAGTGAAAGGGGAATGGCAACGCCAGCCGCTCCCACAATACCAGATGCTTTCCCTGTCCGTTTAAACTCATCTAAATCAGTTTCTAAACCGGCAATAAACATTAATAAGATAACGCCAATTTGGCTTAATTCACCTAGAATTTCTGTATCATGTACAAGGCCTAATACCGATGGGCCAAGAACGATACCAATTAACAGCTTTCCTAGTACAGAAGGTTGCCCCAATCTGACACTAATATCTCCCGCAAGCTTTGAAGCCAGTAAGATGATAGCAAGTTGCGTAATCAACATGTAAATTCTCCGCCTTTCTTACGTAAATATAGCCTACCCCTGCAGAAACCGCGCTATTCTTTACCTAAAAAAGGCAAAAAGGAGCCTGCAGTGGCAGGCTCCTCCAAAAGAACATATATTCTCAATATATTATATATCCTACATGAATACAGGGAAAATGTAAACCATTTTTGCTTACGGCTGTTTCGTAAGAGGCAAAATTAATACTTCTACCCTACGATTTTTCGCCCGGTTTTCAGCTGAATCATTCGGTGCAACAGGCCGGTATTCACCATATCCAATTGCGCTGAATTTCCCAGGCTGTAAGTTCGCGTTCTCAAGTAAAACCTGCATAAAGTTCACTGCTCTTCCTGTACTTAAATCCCAGTTTGATTTAAACTCGGCATTGGTAATCGGTACATTGTCCGTGTGACCTGACACCATTACTTCTCGCGGAGACGCTGCAACAAGAAGCTGTGAAATTTCTTTTGCAGTTGCAACAGATTCCAATTTTACAAACGCCTTACCAGAATCAAATAAAGCATTATCCATGATGGTGATCATTAACCCCCGCTCCGTCAAGGTCGTTTTTAAAGAAAGGGACAATTTATTAGCTGTGATATATGCATCAATCTTTTCCTGCAATTGCTTTAGCTCTTCCATCTCCTGTTTCGCTTGGAGCTCTTCAACAGATTTTTCTTCTTTGAGTGGGACATCTTTAGCAGGTGGAGCCTCGTTTAAAAACTCCTTGTTTCCTGTACCGCCTTTCAACTCCTTATTAAACGCAATTGCCATTTGCCTAAATTTTTCTGTATCGAGACTACTCATTGCAAACAATACAATAAATAAAGCAAGCAACAAAGTAAGCATATCCGCATATGGAATCAGCCATGTTTCGTCAATATGCTCCTCATGCTTTTTCTTTTTGCGCGCCATCTGTACCATCTCCAGCTTCTAATTTCTTTCTCTCTGTTTCAGAGAGCGCTACAAGAATGCGGTTTTTGATTAAGAATGGATAAGTTCCTGCCTGTAACATCAGCATGCATTCTAAGATAAGACGTTTTTTCTCTAATTCATCTGCTGACTTTTGCTTTAATTTATTAGCAAATGGATGCCACAATACATAACCACTGAAAATACCAAAGATAGTCGCAATAAAAGCACCCGAGATCGCATGGCCTAGCTTATTAATATCAGATAAGTTGCCAAGTGCGGCAACAAGACCGATAACAGCTCCCAATACCCCAAGAGTTGGTGCGTATGTACCTGCTTGTGTAAACATTCCTGCGCCAGAAGCATGTCTCTCTTCAATAGCCTCAATTTCTGCTTCCATCATGTTTTTCAAATCTTCTGGTGAGATACCATCAATCACAAATTTCATGCCTCTTTGAATAAAGTCATCATCGACCTCATTCACTTGCTGCTCTAATGATAAAATACCATGCTTTCGACTTTCGCCTGCCCAGCGTACGAACAGCTCCAATAACTCTTGATACGATAATTGCTTCTTATTGGTTGTGAATAACAGCTTAAAAAGCTTTGGCAGACGTTTCAGTTGCTTTCCCGGGAAAGCAATCGTCACAGCACCTGCAGTGCCGACAAAGATAATCATAAGTGCCGCCGGATTTAGTAGAGCTTGTACATCTGCTCCTTTAAGGACCATGCCGAATACAACGGCAATTATCGCTAGAAGGATCCCCACTATTGTTGCCAAATCCATATCTGCATCCCTCCATATATTACTTGCTACAATGTGTAACTATTTATTTTTTTAATTAAATATAGAATTATCTATATACATAATTACATTATAACTTGTTATTTCATATTAAAATAGATGTTTTCATATAAAAAACCTTCACGAAATATAAAAATTTCGTGAAGGTTTTTTAATCATTACGAAACCAACCCTTTTTTAAAAACCATATTGCCATCATACCGCCTGTGCCTAACATCATACCTAGTATAATGAAATAGCCATATTTCCATCGCAGCTCAGGCATATGCTCAAAATTCATGCCATAAATACCCGCAATGAACGTAAGAGGCATAAAGATGGTGGTGATAACGGTCAGCTTTTTCATAATACTGTTCATATAATAGGAGTTTAATGAAATGTAATTGTCTCGCATCTCAGAGGTAATTTCGCGATTTGACATGACCATTTGACTCAGCTTTAACAAGTGGTCATAAATATCCTGAAAATAGGCCTTCTTATCATCCTGTAATAAAAACCGTTTTGATTCCAGCATCCTGTACAATAAATCTCGCATCGGTCCGATTACATAATGAAGCTGCAACAATTGACTTCGCACACGGAATGTCTCATTAATCAGGGAAGGCATCGTTCCTTTTTGATAATCCACTTCCATTTGTCTCATTCGATCTTCGATATCATGCACAATTGGAAAATATGTATCCACAAGCTTATCTATAATTTTATGAAGCACCTCAACAGGCATCTGCTCGCAGGTATGTTTTGAACTGCAAAAATGGTTCCAAGCAGATGTAATCTCCGGAACTTCTTCTAAGTGAAACGAAACAATAAAGTTTTCACCTAAAAATACATCCACTTCTTGAATGTCCAGTGTGTCCTGATGAATGGCATGCATGACTAAAAAGCTGTGGTCATTATAATACTCCAGCTTAGGGCGCTGCAAAAAATGCAAACAATCTTCTATCGCTAACGGATGGAATTTAAAATAAGATGATAACAATAAAATTTCTTCATTAGTTGGTTTTGAAAAATCTACCCAATACCAAGCAATATGCTCTTTTTTGACGTCAAGGACCGGTATATCCCGCAATACTTCATTGTCCTTTGTTACTGCTAGAATTCGAAGCATAACCCTCTCCTCTGCTATCTAAAATATGCTGGTTACTTACCCGATAATGACTTCACAAATTTTATCATCTGGACATCCTATAAGCAATATAAAGAAAATAGATATTCATTATTGAATATCAGAAACATGATGGGCTTTATTTCGAGACTTCTTTATTAACAAAAGCACAGTTAATATGAATGGAATAATAAATTGCAGTGGAACATGCAGATAGATAGGAACCACTTTCAGTCCTATATATAGATGTTCGATCAAATTCCCAGATAAAATTAAAGAACATGCATAGATTAAACAACATACTAAAATGATTAATTGATTTTTTTTATTCTTAATCCTAATTTTAGAAATTCCCACTAAAGCTGCATATGCAAAAACAAAAATTTTAATACATCCACCTATTAAGTTGATTAATACCGCAAATAGCTCAAAATGTTCTAAAAAACCTAAAAAGTCAAGACCTTCCAAAGCTTTTATGAACGGGAATACATATATTTCCGCAAGTTTAGGATGTAAAATTCCCACTATCATTTCAGCCGCCGCAATCAATAAACCGCCTACAACTAAAATAACCAACCAACCATATGTTTTCAGTTTGCTCTTATAATCAGCTAAAGGAAACAAAATTGTCAAAGCAATCAACTCCCCGTAAGGGAATGTAATTCCTGTAGGAAAAACAGTATTCACAATTGCGGAACCACTGTGTTGGAATAGTGGTCCCAAATTTTTTACTAAGAAAGCGTTACTAAAATAACCTGTCAGCAGCAACATGAGAATTTGAGTTATAACTACAAACAGCAAAATTTGCGTTCCTCTAGCAAAAGACTCAATACCCAAGTAAAGTATATAACCTATGGTGCTGATAAAACTAAAAGAGATAATCCAAGGGGATATATCTTCAAATAACATCTTGCTGGTAAAGAAAGCGAAGTCTTTCAAGACCCGACCGCCTATATAGCAAAAGTATAATGTATATACAATTTGTAATGACTTTCCTACAATCTTGCCGAAACCGTCTTCCAACAGCTCGTACAAATTTCCCCAATTACCAATTGAGAGCATGATAAAATAAAAATATAAAACTCCAACGCCTAAAAATGAAGTTATTAGTAGCCCAATCCAAGTATCTTGTTGCAGATTAAAATTTAAACCGACGACAATCGTGCTCCCTAATAAAAACAATAACATGATGGAGAAGATTTGCGAGAATGATAATTTTACCTGTGCCATGATTCTTCTCTCCTTATTAGAATCCATAGTCCTATTTTACAATTCGAATGATGTCACCTGTATTAATGAGTTTAATTTCAAATTTCCCTTCGATTTTCGCGTCTGGATACAGTCTGCTCCATTGTTTGCTTGTTCGCCTCCATAAAGAAGGATTTTGATGGTACATGGCGTCACTGAAACCAATGAAATCCGTATTGTAGGTTTGACTTTTTCTAATTAAGTCTTGTAACTTCACTTGTAAATCTTTGCTTGATTTTTTTTCCAACTTCTTTATATATATTGGGTCTGCCAAGTTTCCTTTGCAAGTAATGTCATATATATTTGCTTTAGCTTGAACCCCTAGACGAAAAGTATACGGCCGACGTTCTGAAATCACACTTATGACTGATTTTGTACTGCTTAATTTCCACGATACTCTACCCTTGGAATGAGGACATCCCGTAGTAACGCTCGCTCTATTTAGTTGACCTTGTACAATCCGATACATGATGCTTTCCTCGAATGAAAGCATACGATATAATCTATCACCTCGAAATACAGTGACACCTTCCAGTGAAATCAATACTCTGGGAGTACTCTGTTCGATGTTTGTTTTTTTAAAGCCTTCCTTCGGATTTCCGACAACACTTATGTACGGGACAGTTAGTTGGGTTGTACGTGCCGTAAGAATTTCTTTCGCGTCCTCTAATGTTGCGAATCCCCTATATCCCATATGTCTCATTCCCCTTTCAAGCACTTCTTTAAAGCGGGAACTGGAAACTTTTGAAACAGGGGTGAATATACGAAACAGGTCATATGGAGAAATATCTTTGCATATCATAAATTTAATATCTGAGTATACATTCGGTTCTCGAATCAAGTAATTCAAAACATCACTTAATCCATCTCTTGCAAGGCGTTCACTAAACACCACAATTTGCGCCGATTGCAAAAACATGCGGCGGGACGTTATTTTATACATATTTTGAATAGCTTCCTGGACGGTTTCCCCTTCTTGCTTATATGTATAAGCTGCTACTTCGTCTGAGGCATCTTTTCGATTGGCTGCAGGATTATAAAGTTGCAATGTAACAATATATTTACCCTCGCTTTTATCTACTCCTATACCTGAAACAACAGCTATGCTGTTTACTGTGTTTTCTTGAATATTTCTTCCAGTGAATGTAGCTATTATAACCCCGATAAGTAAGACGCTGCGCAATTTAGATGTATTGCCCATTCAAAACTCCTCAATTCTTGTTATCGTCTTCGGTTTGTTGTAATGTTTCCTCTTTTGAAAAAACAGGAAAATTGTTCGCTACATCTTCAATTGATGATCTCAGTAGTCCGTCTTTTTGATCTCTTACTCGAAAAGGAGCAAAAGGCGCCAAATATGGAACACCAAACGAACGCAGATTACATAAATGAAACAATACAATTAAAGTAGCTAAAAAAATGCCGTATAATCCAAATGTAGCGCCTGCAATAATAAATATAAGTACTAAATATCTCGCTACATTACGCATCACCCAAATCGGAACGACACTGGTCATGATGTAAGAAGCACTCATTACCACTAAAGTAGCTGGCTGTATGAGTTGGGATTCAACAGCTGATTGTCCCAAAACAATCGCACCAAACACTGAGATTGTAAGAACGACATTTTGTGGTACCCGATTGGAAGCTTCATAAATCGCTTCAATCATCGCCCCCAATAAAATTATCTCTACTACGGTTGGAAATGGTACGACTTCCCGCTGTGAAACGAAGCTAATTAACAACTGAATAGGTAATAGATTGGGATGATGTGTGGTGAAAGCAACATATAAACCCGGAACAACTATGGATACAGCATAGAGAATCATTTTAAATAAACGTAACCATTTGTTGTTTTCTAACTGGATATAATAATCTTCAGGCGTTTGAAAAAATTGGATGAATACGGCTGGAGCCACTAATACGAAAGGAGAACCATCCACAATAATACCAATTTTCCCTTCCAAAATTTCTGCAGCCACCACATCTGGACGATCGGTATTCAACATGAGTGGAAATATGGATTTAGATTCTTCTGTTAAGCCTTCCTCTATATAATTGGACTCTAGCACAACTTCCAACTCAATCTTATCTAGACGTTTTTTGATTTCTGTTAAGATTTCATTCTGAACACTCGTGTCCAAGTAGACAATAGAAACATCAGTAGATGTTTTTTTCCCATAGGACTTTGTTTCTATACGCAAGTCGGGATTTTTTATAACTTTTCTTAATAAAGATATATTTGTTGTTCGATTTTCCGTGAATGCGATATCCGGTCCTTTAGTCACCCTTTGTGCTTTTGGGTTTGTTAAACCTTTTTCATTCCACTTAACTATATCCGCGGATATAAATAATGGCATATCATCTACAACAAGCAATGTTTTTCCATTCACTATTTCATGAATTGCATCTTCCATACTTTCTACCATCCGCACTGCCTTCACTTGAATGACATGCTGGATAAGAAAATTTAACAGCCCCTGCTCTTCATATTTCAAAGGCATCTCAAACGTCATCAACGGTTCGATAATATGAGTTTCTAAAGAGTGGGCGTCTATAGAGCCTTCAAAAAATATGATACTCACACGTAAACCAATTTCTTTTAGTGTGAATGTTCTTATCATAAGATCAGAACTCCAACCTAACTTTTCACTTATTTCATTTATGTTGGCTTGAAGGTTATTCTGTATTTTTGAATTTCTTGTAACCATATATCCCCCAAATTTTAAAAGTTAGTATTGGTATTATAAACTATCTAAAGAAAAATTATGTATACACCTGCAGCAGCTAAAAATTGTAACAAAGATGTAACCAATTATTTCACAAAAGATATTTCTTTTAAATTCGCAATATTGTATATTTTCAATACAAGCTTTATACACAGGAGGGTTTTTATGAGAGTGAAGGGTAATTACGTACTAAAGCAAGATGTTGTGTTTTGTAGAGAGCAAGATTCATTAGAAAGTGTACTGCAGCTTTTGAATGAAACTGGCTATAGATGTATTCCAGTTTTGGATGAGACAAAAACAAAGTATGTGGGCAATGTATATAAGGTTGATATTCTAGAATACGCTGCAGCCCTTAGTGATACTGTACGCCATGTTGTGAGAGATACAAGTGCTTTTGTATATGAAGAATCCTCATTTTTTAAAGTGTTCTTTACTATTAAACGCTTACCATTTCTTGCTGTTATCGGCGAGAGCGGTAACTTTCTTGGCATTTTAACGCATTCTAAGGTATTTGCTTTACTAGAAGACGCGTGGGGCGTAAATTCTGGTGTGTATTCAGTAACTATCGGTACACAGGATTATAACGGAGCCATTCAAAAGCTTGCTAAGGTATTGAAAAAATATACAGGCATTCAAAGCTTGCTTACACTAGATAATAATGCTTTATATGTAAGACGCATGGTATTTACACTAGGCAAAGAATTTGATACATCGGAATTACAGCCTCTGCTAAAAGAACTTGAAGAAAATGGTTTTCGCATCGTACATATAGAAGAACTATAAGAGGCACATGCCTCTTTTTTTATCTAGCACATGTACACTTATTTCCGTATACTACAGGTGGGTTCTATTATTTAGAAAGGATACATTTATGGCTCTATGAAAAAAATCACTACGATTCTACTACTCCTTATAAGTATATATATTGCAATATTTTCCATTTTAAAGACTGAGCCGATGTTCCAACCTTCTAGCACTGAAACTGCCTCCCTACAGATGCAGACTAAAAAGAAAGAAATGATTCCAGCGTTTCCTCCATACGAAGACACGGTACAAGAACACACTGTAACAAATGAAGAATCTCTTCTAGTTTTAGTAAACAAAGAGCGTTTATTGCCGCCTTCCTATGTACCACAAGATTTAGTGCTACCAAACGTCTTAAGAAGTCCGGAAGCATCGACTGAAAATATTTACATGCGAAAAGAAGCAGCCCAGGCATTAGAACAATTATGTAGAGCGGCACAAGCAGAGAATCTGCAGCTGCTTGCGGTCTCTGGATATCGCTCTTATGAATATCAGCGAAAATTATATCAGCGTAATATAAAAACCCAAGGTAAAGAGAAAACACAGGCATACAGTGCTCCACCTGGAGCAAGCGAACATCAAACTGGCCTCGCGATGGATATTACATCAAAAGCTGCAAACTATCAGTTAAATGAAGCATTCGGCATGACAGCTGAGGGGCAATGGCTTATTGAACACGCCCACGAATTTGGTTTTATTATTCGATACAATGTCAGTAAGCAAAGTATAACCGGCTACGCTTATGAACCCTGGCATATTCGTTATATCGGTAATCCTTACGCCTCGTATTTGCAAAACAATAACTTAACTTTAGAAGAAGCAACAAAACAAGTTGTTGCTAAATAAAAAAATAGGGACTGCATATGCAGACCCTATTTTTTCATTTGCTGTTTCCATTCTTCCGGCCACGGTAAACTTTTTCCTGTCTTTTTGGATGCTTGCACCATAGTGCTACGTCCTACAAGACACACTTCATCTCTATCGTTTTTCACCATATAATGCAGATCAGCGGATGAAGTGCCGATGCTTTGCACTTTTACATATACCTTCAGATGTTCATCAAAAAAGACTTGCTTCAAATAATCACATTGCAAATCCGCAACTACAATCATCGCTTCTGCATCTTTTTTCGTCCATTCCTGCATGAATCGCAATTCTTTAAAAAACTCAATACGCGCTTCTTCAAAGTAAGTAAACGGTACTTTATTATTTAAGTGCCCAAACATGTCCGTTTCTGAAAAGCGCACCTTCGTCGGCATAAAAAAAACGAACTCTCTCTCCCACGTTGAAAAATCTTCAATATAATCAATTTTTCGCATCTACATATCCCCCTTAATACAATCGCCTCTTCCTAAGGAAGAGGCGATAAGTGTATCAGTAATTATTGTCGCTACCGAAGAAATCTTTAAATGCTTGAATTGTTGTATCGCGGTTTAGTGCCGCGATAGATGTTGTAAGTGGAATCTCTTTCGGGCAAGATTGCACGCAGTTTTGTGAGTTACCGCAGTTTGCAAGTCCGCCGTCTCCCATTACAGCATGTAGACGTTCTGCTTTATGCATCGCTCCCGTTGGATGCGCATTGAATAAGCGAGCTTGTGAAAGCGGCGCAGGTCCAATGAAGTCCGACTTGCTGTTTACGTTTGGACACGCCTCCAAGCATACACCGCATGTCATACATTTAGACAATTCATATGCCCATTGACGCTTTTTCTCCGGCATTCTTGGTCCCGGACCTAAATCGTACGTACCATCAATTGGAACCCAAGCCTTTACACGTTTAAGTGCATTGAACATTCTGCTTCGGTCGATTTGCAGGTCGCGAACAACAGGGAAAGTTTTCATTGGTTGTAGGCGAATTGGTTGCTCTAGCTTATCAACAAGTGCTGTACAAGACTGGCGTGGTTTTCCATTAATCACCATTGAACAAGCACCGCACACCTCTTCTAAACAGTTCATATCCCAAGAAATCGGTGTTGTCGTGTTCCCTTTTGCATCTACTGGGTTACGACGAATTTCCATCAAAGCGGAAATTACGTTCATATTCGGACGATATGGAATCTCAAATTCCTGATCGTATGGCTGTGAATCCGGTGCATCTTGTCTTGTGATAATGAGGCGGATTGTTTTCTCAGACATGTTGCTTATCCCCCTTTTGCTCTGTTGCAGCATCCTTTTTCTTTTTATCTGTCGTATAGTCACGTTTACGCGGTGCAATCAGTGATACATCGACATCTTTGTAAGAGAAGGAAGGTGCAATGCCCGCGCCTTCAAACTTCGCCATTGTATGTTTCATGAAGTTTTCATCGTCGCGTTCAGGGAACTCAGGTTTGTAATGCGCACCGCGGCTCTCATTGCGGTTGTAAGCGCCCAAAGTGATAACACGTGCTAGTTCTAACATGTTATCAAGTTGGCGTGTAAAGGATGCACCTTGGTTACTCCATTTTGCCGTATCGTTAATGTTGATACGCTTATAGCGTGCCATCAACTCTTGAATTTTATCATCTGTCTCTAGCAACTTTTTGTTGTGACGAACAACGGTTACATTATCTGTCATCCACTCACCAAGCTCTTTGTGAATAACATACGCATTTTCTGTACCATCCATCAGCATAATGTTGTTAAAGCGCTCTGTTTCCTCCAGCTCATGACCTTCAAATACAGAAGAAGAAACAGCCTCAGCAGATTTTTCTAAGCCCTTCATGTATTCAATTGCCTTTGGTCCTGCTACCATACCGCCATAAATTGCAGATAGCAACGAGTTTGCGCCAAGTCGATTCGCACCGTGCATGGAGTAATCGCACTCACCAGCTGCGAATAAGCCTGGGATATTTGTCATTTGATCATAGTCTACCCATAGACCACCCATGGAGTAATGAACAGCAGGGAAAATTTTCATTGGTACTTTACGAGGATCATCACCCATGAACTTCTCATAAATTTCAATGATACCGCCAAGCTTAATATCAAGCTCTTTTGGATCTTTATGAGAAAGATCTAGGTACACCATGTTCTCACCGTTGATACCAAGCTTCAAGTCTACGCACACGTGGAAAATTTCACGCGTTGCAATATCACGAGGAACAAGGTTTCCATATGCCGGATATTTCTCTTCCAAGAAGTACCACGGCTTACCATCTTTATACGTCCAAACACGTCCGCCTTCACCGCGTGCGGATTCACTCATCAAACGCAATTTGTCATCACCCGGAATAGCTGTTGGGTGAATTTGAATGAACTCACCGTTTGCATAAATCGCACCTTGTTTATAAACAGCAGCTGCTGCAGTACCTGTGTTGATGATAGAGTTTGTTGATTTCCCAAAGATGATTCCAGGTCCGCCCGTTGCCATAATAACCGCATCACCTGCAAAGCTCTTAATTTCCATAGAAGTTAAGTTTTGTGCAACGATACCACGGCATACACCTTCATCATCGACTACGGCGCGTAAGAATTCCCAACCTTCGTATTTCGTAACAAGCCCCGCTACTTCGTGACGGCGCACTTGTTCATCTAGCGCATACAACAACTGCTGACCTGTTGTAGCACCCGCAAATGCCGTACGATGATGCTTTGTACCACCAAAGCGACGGAAATCAAGCAATCCTTCCGGCGTACGGTTAAACATAACACCCATGCGATCCATCAAGTGGATAATGCCAGGTGCCGCTTCTGTCATTGCTTTTACTGGAGGCTGATCTGCTAAGAAATCACCGCCGTATACTGTATCGTCAAAATGCTCCCATGGGGAGTCTCCTTCACCCTTTGTGTTGACGGCACCATTGATGCCGCCTTGCGCGCAAACTGAGTGAGAACGCTTTACCGGCACCAATGAAAACAGATCTACTTTCACGCCTGCTTCCGCTGCCTTAATCGTTGCCATTAAGCCGGCTAAGCCGCCGCCGACTACAATCAGTTTCCCTTTCATATTCTCCCACTCCTTACATATTTGCTAGCTGTGGATCTACGAATGCCAACAATGCACGAATTCCAACAAAGGAAAGTGCTAAGAATAACATCATTGTTACGTACGTAGAGATACGCTGTGAGCGAGGTGATACTGTAATGCCCCAGCTGATAAAGAACGACCATAATCCGTTTGCAAAATGGAAGATTGCTGAAACAACACCTACCACATAAAAGGCAAACATAAATGGATTATCAAGAATATTTTGCATCATGTCAAAGTTTACTTTTTGTCCAAGTGCCGCTTGTACGCGCGTTTCCCATACATGCCAGGACACGAAAATTAAAGTAAACACACCTGTATAGCGCTGCAACATAAACATCCAGTTACGGAAGTATCCGTAAGAGGAGACATTGTTTTTTGCAGTAAATGCGATATAAAGCCCGTATACCGCGTGATACAACAATGGTAAAAAAATCACAAACGTTTCCAAAACAATTCTAAACGGCAGCGATTCCATAAAATGCGCGGCCTTGTTGAACGATGCAGCTCCATTTGTTGCAAAGTGGTTAACCACTAAGTGCTGCATCAAAAAGATACCTACTGGAATTACGCCCAGTAAAGAGTGCCATTTGCGGAATGCAAACTCACGGCCTTTCATCTCCCATTCCCCCCTCGAATGTGTAACTAGAATCATAGATTATTACTTTACAACAATAGCAATTTATAAACAGCTACTGTTGACTTCAAAAGTAAGTAAATGATTCAAAATATTTAAGCATAATTTCTGACAAGTTCATTTTACTCCTATTGTCATAAAAGCGTCAAGAAAACGGATACATAATCTAACGATAAAATTTGTAAACAGAAGACAATATTACTTCCAATCAGGTAATGTTTTTGTAAACTTACCAAGAAGTAGCTGTGTTTCCGGGCAAAAAATGTTATATAATATGGGCAGAGAAGAAAGAGGGGAACCGTATTGACAAAATCAATGATTACTGATGATCTTATCCAAATACCAGTAAATGCCTTTGCATATGAATTAATTCGTGAAGAACTTCTTCCAGACTTAATGGGAAAAGAAGCAAGTCGTATCTTATATTGGGCCGGGAAAAATTTAGCAAGAAAATATCCGGTCGATACTGTTGAAGATATCCTTGCCTTTTTTGAAAAAGCCGGTTGGGGCACATTAAGCATTGTGGAACAAAAACGCCGTGAACTGCAACTGGAATTAACTGGACCATTGGTGACCGAGCGTTACCGCAGCAAGCGAGAGACTACCTATCAAATGGAAGCAGGTTTTATTGCTCAGCAGCTACAGCAGCAGCGCAAGGTAATCACCGAAGCCTATGAGGAGCAAAAAAAGCGCTCCAATAAAGTCCTGTTTATTGTACAATGGGATGCAAAGGATACCATTGAAGAATAAAAAAAACGCCGTATTCACGGCGTTTTTTGCTGTAGTCGGTCAATAATCAGCTCTCCAACAGCGCGGGGAATACCCGCTTCTATAATTTGTTCAATCGAAGCCTCGCGCAGCTTCTTAACAGAACCAAAATGTTTGAGCAGCATTTTACGCCGCTTCTCACCGATACCTGGAATATCGTCTAAAACAGATTGAATGGCTGACTTCCCATGCAATTGTCGATGAAACGTAATGGCAAAACGATGCACCTCATCTTGGATGCGCTGCAACAAATAAAACTCCTGACTGTTTCGTTCTAGTAGAATTGGCTCCGATGGATCTCCCATGATTAAATGTGATGTGCGGTGTTTGTCATCTTTTACAAGACCTGCGATTGGAATAGACAAGCCCAGCTCATTCTCCAGTACGTCAGAAGCAGCTGCCAGATGTCCTTTTCCTCCGTCAATGATAATTAAATCCGGAAGCGGTAATCCTTCCTTTAGTACACGTGAATAGCGGCGTCTTACCACTTCACGCATCGACTCATAATCGTCAGGTCCTTGTACCGTTTTAATTTTATACTTTCGATATTCTTTTTTCTCTGCTTTTCCATCAATAAATACGATCATAGCCGAGACAGGATTGGTTCCTTGTATATTGGAGTTATCAAACGCTTCAATGCGATGGGGCGTTTGAATACCAGCTTTTATTCCTAAATTTTCGACTGCCTTAATTGTGCGCTCTTCATCTCTTTCGATCAGATGAAATTTTTCCTGGAGCGCAATCGTTGCATTTTGTCCTGCTAAATCAACTAACTCTTTTTTCTTTCCGCGCTTGGGTTGAATTACAGGTACTTCCAAAAATTTCTCTACAATTTCTTGGTCAATCGTATCTGGCAGGGCAATTTCCTTTGGCTTAAAATGATTATCCTGCGCGTAGAATTGACCGATAAATGTCAAAAATTCCTCTTCAGGCTCATCATAAATCGGAAACATGGAGACATCGCGCTCAATTAACTTTCCTTGTCTTACAAAAAAGACTTGTACACACATCCATCCTTTATCCACTGCATAGCCAAATATATCGCGGTCTACTAAATCAGCCATAATCATTTTTTGCTTTTCCATGAGCGCATCCATATGCGCAATTTGATCACGCAGCTCCTTGGCTCGCTCAAATTCTAGTTTATCCGCCGCTTCAAACATTTTTTTTTCAAGCTCTGTACGAATGTCAGTGTGACCTCCGTTTAAAAAACGTGTAATTTGTTCAACAATTTCTTTATTTTGTTCATCTGTGACTGTTTTTACACAAGGAGCTAAGCATTGCCCCATGTGATAATATAAGCAAACTTTGTCAGGCATACTGGTACACTTTCTGAGTGGATACATGCGATCAAGCAATTTTTTTGTTTCATTGGCAGCTTGCGCGTTTGGATATGGACCAAAATATTTACCTTTATCTTTTTTTACGTTTCTTGTGATAATTAAACGTGGCTGTTCTTCTCCTGTGATTTTAATAAAGGGATAGCCCTTGTCGTCCTTTAGCATAATATTATACTTTGGATCGTACTTTTTAATTAAATTCATTTCTAGAATAAGCGCTTCTAGATTAGAAGAAGTGACAATATATTCAAAATCTACAATTTCATTTACAAGCCGATATGTTTTCCCATCATGTGTGCCTGTAAAATACGAGCGCACGCGATTTTTTAATACCTTCGCTTTCCCAACATAAATAACCGTGCCATTTTTATCTTTCATGAGATAACAACCCGGACGATCCGGTAGAATAGCCAGCTTTTCACGCAATTGACTCATAATGTCCTCCTTTACAGCATCATTTTCAGGAGATTAATCTATTTTCAGTGCATATGTGCACTGTGTTGCCATTCACTTCTCATCCAATTGATACAGCGTAATATCACTGTAGATAGGATCAAATAACGGATTAGAGCGGAATCTCTTTATTGACTTCACCTGCGGCTGAATACCTTGCGTTTTAAAACCGCTCAGCAGATGGTTTGTAACATATATTGTATCATGTTCACGATACTTTTTATCTTGTAAAAAGTAGGCATACTGTTGTACACGTTTATGTGTATACGGCACTTGTAAATATTCCATAACCCGCGTCTCCTCCCAAGTATACACAGTTGCTTCTCCTTGTATATACCGAGCAAGCTGATAGGTAGCGGGCAAGCTTGTTGCTTGTTCCCTAACTAGCATACCACCTACTAATGTTTGCAATAAAGCAATTACAATGAGCGGAACAACTGTAACGCGCGGCGAAGCTCTCAATATAAGCAACAATAATAATAAAACAAGTGGATAAGAGTGCCTTGGTTTATCAATATTTTGTGCAAGCAAATTCCATATGAAGTATGCGGAGAATAGAAGAAAAATTAATGCTTCTTGTTTAAAGTGTAGGCTTTGCCATTTCCATATGACTACAAGCAACAACAAAATAAATGCGCCTGCTACTAGAAAAGAGTGTGCAAATAGTCCTGTCCAAACAATATTTTTCCAAACAAGGCTTGTTACTCGTTGCAATATAGAGTCATTCGTAGCTGTAGCAGCCCCTCCCCACTCCGTAAAGTGACCGTTCACAAAACCAAATGCAAGCTTTATAAATCCGTCTAAACCGCCCGTATTCCAAACGAGTGCGCCAATCCAGATAAACTGCAGCAAACCTGCTAGCACAACAAGGAACAAAACCTTAGAACCTCTTCTTTTCCAATCAGTATACCAGAGCCAAAGTAGCCCGGCTCCAAACGGTATGTACGATACTCGTATTCCCATTAATACCGCAAACAAAAACAGTGGTATAATTTGATACCAAAGTGCCGCTTTTTCCCTTGCAACGTACAAGCTCCAAATGTACCACCAAAGTATCGCAAGCGCCATCCCCTCCGACATGGCCTGTGTGGCTAACACTGAAAGATAGCTGCCTGTTTGTAACACAACCGTAATCCATACCGCCAATTCTTTTGCTACTCGTTGCCTACAAATTAAATAAATAGGTACAGTCGCAGTAATGAGTAATATTGTATTTCCAGTTGCCAGTGCTTCAGAGGGGTTGTCCACCCATGTATGAATCAGCATCCCCATAAAAATAAAAAATGGATAACCAGGAAAGTGCGGCTGCATCATCGCTAGGTCATACCGATTTAAAGCAAGGCTAAAATCCACCTCATCCCAAGTCGCCGCAAACGGGCTCGCATACAGTAAACGCAGCGTAAATGTTATTACTAGCAACCCAACGGCCAGCATACATGATATTTTCTTCATCACTGTTTTCCCTCCCATACCTGAATCATATGAAAAAAGTACAAGGCGCGCCTTGTACTTTAACTAACAGATCGATTTACTTGTGTGTTTTTCTCTTCAACCGGAGGTTTTTTTCCCGTCACGAGCATGTAAATCACAACAAAATAACCAAGATATACAATCACTTCTTCTATAGATGGCATAGACGAATAGCCAAGAAATGCCTTCAAGAAAATGCCAATATCACCAGATAGAAGTGGTGCCACACCGTTATCTCTTAGGTAATGCGCATAGTCAATCGGATGTTCTGGTAAAAACCAGGTAATATCATAAACATGCGGCATCACACTGCCAAGTAGCTTAATATCCTGTAGCATGGACACACCTTGCACCAAAAGTCCCGCCGCAATCATTACGATAAAAACACCAGTTACTTTAAAGAAGGTTTTTAGTGATACACGCATTGTTCCTTTAAAGAACATGTAAGCAACAACACTGGCAACAAGCAAACCGGAAACAGCACCCCAGCCTTGAAACGCAGCTCCAATGTTTCCTCCGGTAATAGCGGCAAAAAAGAATACCGTTTCAACACCTTCACGAAGTACAACTAGAAAAGAGTGCACCACCATCCCGATTACGTTACCGGTGGTGATATAGTGACTCATTTTTCCTTCTACATTGGCTTTTATATTCTTACTGTGCTCAGCCATCCAAAATACCATTTGTGTCAATAATACCGCGGAAACAAAAATGATGCCAATCTTCAAATACATCTCGCTTCCCATCGCTGTAAAGCCCGTAAAGACAACTTGAAACAACAGCGCGACAAGAAAGCTGGCTAACACTGCCATACCGGCACCAAGCCATACGTATTTCACAAACTTTTTATTATCTGTTCTTTTAAGGTATGTGGTAATAATCCCCACGATAAGCAATGCTTCCAGTACTTCGCGAAATGTAATGAGAAACGCTTGAAGCTGCATCATTCTTCCTCCTTGCTTTTATCTTCTTCTGCGGAGAGCATATGTGATTAAAGCTACCAATAGCCCTACGATTACAATAACAGGCAACCAATTCTTCCAGCTTGTCAAATCTGTCCATTCTGTTTTTTCGGCTGCTTCTGTGCTTTCCGACTTTTCGTCAAAATGACCGATTTTATAGTCTTTTATATTAAATTCTTTCTTTAATTCATCTAAGATAATCTTTTTACTGGCAACAAACACGTCTTTATTTGCTTCCTTTTGTCCCACTCCAAACAGTCCGGGATTTCCCATTGCTTCTAATGCTTTATTAAATTCATCACGTATTTTTGTATCAAGAGCTTTATCTTTCGCTGCTACAATAGGGGAAAGTGCTTCATATGTCGCAAAACCCTTTGCCAGCAAACGCTTGCTCGTATCGTAATCTGTAAACTTTTGCTCAACATTTTCAAGACGTCGCCCGATATTAAGTGCCAGAATACTTTGCATATCTGTAAGAATGAGTTCTTTATCTTCTTTTTCAAAAGCCTTTTCGATTGCTTTTGAAGGGGCAGAGCCCATATGCTGATCAATTTCTTCCTGGACCGTACTATAAATCTCTTTTGCCGCTTTATAATTCGGCGGGTTTTCATCAAGCTTAATTGCCATCTCCTTGTAAGCTTCAGCAATTTTTTCTTCATTTGGATTGCCGTAGGAATAAGCAAATGTACTTGTATGTATAGAAAATAGTGATAAGAAAGTCAACATTCCGACTATTATTTTTTTCATCCTTACATCTCCCTCCACTGAAAATGATAATAATTATCACTAAAAAAGTCAAGATGAGAAATCTCATCTTGCATTCTTTTCTTCTATGATGCGCTCTTCCCAAGACGTATACGGAACTGGTCTACGCATCTCCTTCCAAATCCCTGGTAAAACAGAAGTCATATACTTCCCAAACTTAATAAACGACTGTCCGGCTGTTCTTACTTTATAGGTGATTGGCACCTCTTTCATCCGAAAACCTTTTCGTACAAGATTTAATGTTAGAACTTGTGCATAATTGTAATCATGAATAATTTCTGCATGCTCCATGGCCTCCCTCGAAAAAGCACGCATGCCGGATTGCCCATCATAAATCCATCTGCCAAGCAAGATTGACTGCAATAACGTAAAACAATAATTACCAAGACGACGATGTAGTTTCATACCAGTAATAGTGCCCAAAAAGCGAGACCCCATCACATAATCTGCTTCGCCTCGCAAAATTGGTAGCACAATATTTGGAATTTCTTCGGCGGGATACTCATTATCTGCATCTATCATGACACCCACTGCGGCATCCAATAAACAGCAATGTGCTAAACCCGCACGGACAGCTGCACCTAGTCCCTGATTGACGGGGAACGAAACAATATGATCTGCTCCTGCCGCTTTTGCCACCGAAACTGTTTGATCAGTGGAACCATCGTCAATGACGAGAACCTCCACTACTACCTTATCATCAAAATGTCTCGGGATGCGGCGAAGCACCTCGGCGATGGACGCTTCCTCGTTATGCGCCGGTAAAAAAATAATGACGCGTTGTTTCATCTTCTTACAACTCCTTCTACTAGCACAGGACCACGACTATGAGACGGATACGGAGCACCTAGCATATATGCAATCGTAGGAGCCATAGACACCAAACTATGTCGTTCCTCGACTCGTATACCACCTTTTATATTGCGACCGTACATAAAGAATGGCACAATACGCTCTCCTTCATCAAGATGACCATGTCCGCCAATACCGTCAGCTTGTCCATGATCGGCGCAAATAATAAAGGTTGTATTCTCAGCTTTTCCCGTTCGCTCTAAATGTTCGATAAAGTCCTTTACATGTTGATCTGCTTCGTGTATCTTTTGCAAATATTCGTCGTATAGTACCCCTCTACTATGTCCTGTTTGATCTGTAGAGATAAGCTGCACAATAAACAAGTCAGGATTTTGTTCATCCATAATTTGTTTTGCTTTTTTCATAATTTGTGCATCTACGATATCATTCTTCATTACAGCTGTATAGGTTTCTACATCTGTGCCGAACGCATCAACTAAATGAGCAACAGCAAGCATCTTACCGCGTTTTCCAACCTTTCGCAAGGAATCAAAGATACTTTCCACTTTCACACCCAAGCTCCAAACCATATTGGATTTAATTCCATGCTCAAAGGAATAAGTGCCCGTGAACATAGAAGAAAAGCATACGACTGTGCGTGCTGGATACACTGTTTCCATATTTGTATATTCCGTACCGTTTTTACGTAAATAATCTAAGTATGGTGTATTCGCTGTCTCAAAGCGGTCTTTTCGCATACCGTCAATTACAATAACAACAACCTTCTCACTAAGGGCCTCTCCAATCTCTATGTTGCTTGTATAGGTGTCAATTGGCTTTGGTTTCCAGTCAAATAAATAACGATGTAAGACGACTGTATATACAATTACAGCACCGTAGAATAAAACAAGCGGCTGCCACTGTATTCCTATATTGCCGCTTGCGAATTGTTCAAAATAGTAATACCACACAGATAAAAGCAACAAAAATTTCGGCATTTGCTCTTGTGCATTTCCGCTTGTTGAATCACTATTTTTCAGCACTAGCTTCCAGAAGCGCGTAAAGTTTAGCCAGGATGTACCGATTCGTAAGTGATAATAAAAGGTGCCCCAAAAGAAAATAGTGAAGAAAAAGTATAGCCCCATCGCAAATAATAAAAGCGGTATATTTACGGTTTTGAACACGATGACATATGCAACCAATGGAAACCATAGGTAATTTCGTAAAAACAAAGGAAAATCATATAGATAATACAGTACAAATAATGGTATAACGAGCAGTAGACTGCTAAACAGGGCTGTCCAATTACTCATTGTATATAAAATAAATGTTCCGATTACAAATATAGGTGTAAACGGCTTTCCTTCATTTAATAAATTCCAACAGCGTGCTGCTGTTTTTTCAAATTTTGATGCCTTTTTTACTTGCTCCACCTTTTTTCTCCTCTCCGCAGCCAATACTTTGTAAATTGTATTGGAAATACAACTAGCACAATTAATCCTGTTACATATGAAAAGATAAACTTAAACCCATGGCTCAGCAAAGCCCACTCATAGCCGTCACGAGCAGCTATACCTATTATACTAAGTGCAAATGTCATCACAGTTTCATATGTGCCGATGCCACCCGGTGTAAATTGGAACACCTGCCCCGCAATTGTTATACTATTCACCCAAACTGCTTCCCAAATAGCAAGAGGTGCAAGTGTATATATAATAGCGGCTTCTGCTACCCAGCTACCTATTGTTAATAAGAGTATAAATACACCCGTTTGGCTAAACAGTACTTCCTTTATCCTCATGACATGACTGCTAACAAAACGGGGTGGCCGCCACAGCATTATGCCTGCCGTCATTCCCATTAGTAATAGTACAACTCCTGCTGTCATACTGATTCGCTCGTTCAATAGAAAGATTGCCCCTACGCCTGCAAAGGCCACCAAGACCAATAAATCAAGTGTACGAAGTACAATCACAGATTGCAATGCTACCGCCCAGGAAACACGGCCCTTTTTTGTCACCGCAGCAACACGTACCACATCTCCCGCCTTCACAGGGGATAAATGATTAAAAAGCAAGCTGTAGCATAGGCCTGCTAACGCCTCGCCTACAGTGATGGCATTGCGTAAGTATAGGCGCCAGGCATAAGCTCGCAGGACAAATGCAAATGCATAGGCGATTGTCATCCAAAGTAAGGCATCGACGCTAAGCAATTGATGTAGCTTACTTGTAAGAGACTGCATATCAAATAGCACGATCGACATCCCTAAAAACATACATACAAGAAAAAAACCGATTACCCTAAAGAAGATGCGCATGTTCACGAGCCCATGCGACGGTTCGCCGCAGCCCTTCTGAAAAAGATATACGTGGCTCGTAGCCAAGTTGCTGACGAGCGTTTGTGAGATCTGCCCATGTTGAAGTTACATCACCCATTCGTTCTTGCTCATATATCACGTTCATTTCAGGAAAATATTTCTCCAATTCCATTAATACATTTTTCATGAATACAGGTGCATTTGAACCAATATTAAAGGTGCCGCTCTTGTTTACACGTAATGTTTGGTATATTCCTTCTACAATATCGTCAATATACGTGTAGTCGCGTCCCGTTCCTGTCCCAAATATATGCAAAGGCTCTCCCTTATGAAGCTTACGCAAAAAGCCGCCGATGGCCATATCAGGCCTGCCCCACGGTCCATACACCGTAAAAAAGCGCAAAATATTAAGCTGGAAACCATACATATGTTGATACGCATAACACATTGCTTCTCCGCTGTATTTCGATGCAGCATACGGTGACAACAATCGTCCATCTGCCATATCCTCTCGAAGTGGTACACCTGCTTTTTCACCGTATACAGACGATGAAGATGCAAAGACAACCTGCTTCACCTTATGCTTTCCTGCAGCACTTAAAATATTGATTGTACCCTTTACATTACTGTCTACATATTGATGCGGGTCTTGAAGTGAAAGTTGCACACCAGGAAGCCCTGCCAAATGAACAATTACATCAGGCTTTTCTTTACCGATAAGTGCCTCCAAATATAAAGCATCTAAAATGTCACACTCATAAAAGTCTACATTTTCGTATGGCAAGGCCCGAGAAAGCTGCTCTTGCTTTCGCTTCCTTGAATAATAGGGATGGAAATTATCTAGCGCTATGACTTTCATCTGTTCTTTTGCAAGCCGGATCGCTAGATGACTTCCAATAAAGCCTGCCCCGCCTGTTATCATGATTTTCATACATATCCCTCCGCCATTACGGTAACAAAAAGAAGAAACCTTGTCCAAAACAAGGTTTGCTTCTTTTTGTTATTTTGCTGTCTGTACTACTTTATTTAACACAGGCTCCAGTGTAGCCATAGCTTGGTCAGCCTTAGTTTTATCCTTTGCTTTCACTGCATCAATATACGCTTGCGCTGTAGCACGAAGACTTGTTGCTTCGGATTCTCCCAGCAACATTTTCAAATCTTTCTCAATTACATTGATAAACAATGCGCCTTCTAATCCTGTAATTACACCTTTATCTTGATCGAAGTTTTCCTTGCTTTCTTTATACTCGGCAAGAGCAATCTTTGCAAATCCACGTACAAATGCTTTATTTACTGCATTTGCATCAATTGTTTTTACATCTGTTTGCAAATCAAACTGCTTTGCAATTACATCAGCTTCTTCGCTCGCATGTTTCTTTACGTATGGATACACTGCTTGATAAAATGCCCATCCCTCAGCTTGCTGCACTTTGGCTTCTTTTTCATCCTGTTTCGCTGTTTGAGCAGCTTTCGTTGCGTAACCGTTTTGCAGGTCTCCTGCAGCTAGATAGAATGTTTTCATCAGCGTTTTATCAACAAGCTGTTTACCAAGTGCAAACGCCAACTTATCGCCTTTTTCAATTGCATTCTTCATCTCTGTAAAGCCTGCATCAATAGTTTCTTTCATATTTGTACCATTTGCCGTATCACGCTTTACAACTGTTCCTTCAATTGCTTTATAGAAATTAACAGCTTCGTTATACTCTGCATTTACTTCTTCTTTGTTGCCCCAGTTCTCATCAATCTCCTTAAATTCATGACGCATTGTTTGGAAGAACTCTTTTTGCAATAGCTTATCAAATATTTGCTTTACAACCATCCCTTCCATCTGCTGATTTTTACCCGCTTCTAATGCAGCCATAATGGTTTGGTCAATTTTTTCATCAAACTCTGCATCACGCTTTTGTACTAAACCTTGTAATTTTTCTTTATATAATGTTGTGACTTTATCAAAATCAACCGGTTGACCTGCTTTTGCTTTTTCTAGCTCTGCAGCACCATCTTTATATGCTTGAATCATTTCTGCTTCTGTTAACGAAGGCGCAGTTTTCTCTTCTGTCTTTTTCTCTGTTTTTGCCGCCTGCTTTGGCTCTGCTTTTTGCGCTGCTTCTTCTTTTCCGCAGCCCGCAAATAATAATGATGCTACCGCCGCTGCAGATAATACTTTCCACTTGACTGACATATTATACGTCCCCCTGTTACATAAGTGATAATGATTTTCATTTTGACTGTTTTCATTATAAAAGAGAAGGATTCTCATTGTCAACGATATTTTGAAACTGGTTACATAATTCGTGCTCCTATAATTAAGCAGTGGGAGAAAAAACATACTGCTGTCTCCCTTACCAATAGCTCTAACTCATAAAAGCACGCTCAGCATGTAGGTCACTTTTAATAACTAAGCCCCAACAAGAACCAGATTTCATAAAAAAACAGCGGCCAATAGGCCGCCGCTTTGTATTACAGGTGTTTGGATATTAATTCAACTAAAGCTTCTTTTGGTTTGAAGCCCAATGTTTTATCAACTACTTTGCCATCTTTCATTACAAATAATGAAGGAATGCTCATTACCTCGAATTTACCAGCTGTTTCTTGGTTTTCATCTACATCTACTTTTACAATTTTCACTTTTTCGCCCATGTCAGCAGCAAGCTCTTCTAGAACAGGAGCAATCATTTTACAAGGTCCGCACCATGGTGCCCAAAAATCTACCAGTACTACACCGTTTTCTGTTTCTGCTGTGAATGTTTGATCAGTTGCATTTACAATTGCCATTGTTTGTTCCTCCTTTAAGGTTATTCTACAGAAGAGTATAACATTCTCTTCTTGCTGTGGCGAATATTATGTATTGTTCCTCACAACCCCCCTCTTATACGAAGCGAAAGCGAGAAGCAGGGGACTTCTCGCTTTCATATAATTAGGGGTAATGCACAAATTAAGAATGTACTTTGAGCTTCTTAAATTCTTCTGTTAGTAGCGGTACAACTTCAAATAAGTCGCCTACAATACCGTAGTCTGCTACCTTGAAGATATTTGCTTCTGGGTCTTTGTTGATGGCAACAATTACTTTGGAGTTGGACATACCTGCCAAGTGCTGAATGGCCCCGGAAATACCACAAGCAATGTATAAATCAGGTGTAACCACTTTACCCGTTTGCCCAATTTGCAGAGAGTAATCACAGTATTCAGCATCACACGCACCGCGTGAAGCACCTACTGCAGCACCCAATACATTCGCCAACTCTTGAAGCGGCTTAAATCCTTCTGCACTTTTCACACCGCGACCACCAGCAATAACAACCTTCGCTTCGGATAAGTCAACGCCTTCTGCAGCTTTACGAACTACTTCCTTGATAATTGTCCGCAAATCTTTAATATCCACAGATAAAGAGGTAACCTCACCTGTACGGGATAGATCTTGTGCCAATGGCTGGATGTTATTTGGGCGAATTGTCGCAAATACGATTCCGTCTGTAATAATCTTTTTCTCAAACGCTTTACCTGAATAGATTGGGCGTGTGAATACTACATTACCACCAGCTACTTCAAGTGCTGTTACATCAGATACAAGACCAGCATCAAGCTTTGCTGCTAATTTTGGCGAAAGATCTTTTCCTAAAGCTGTGTGACCAAATACAATCCCGCCTGGTTGCTCTGCTTCCACCGCAGCCAATACTGCTTGTGCATAACCGTCTGACGTATATGCTTTTAATTTTGCATCTTCAATCGTAATAACACGGTCTGCACCATATGTAATTAGGCTCTGTGCCAAAGATGCAATTCCTTCTCCTACTAAAAGTCCTACTACTTCGCCGCCCTCAGCAATTGTTTTGGCAGCTGCAACTGCTTCAAAAGACACGTTTCTTAAAGAACCTTCGCGTACTTCACCCATTACTAATACTTTGCGCATGTGTTTCGCCTCCTGTTAATTAAATGACTTTCGCTTCTGTGTGCAACAATGCAACAAGCTCTTTTACTTGATCTTGTAAATCTCCTTGCAATACTTTACCTGCATCCTTTTGCGGCGGAAGATATACTTCAATCGTTTTCGTTTTCGCTTCAACATCGTCTTCTTCCAGATCTAAATCATCAAGCTCAACTTCAGCAAGCGGCTTTTTCTTTGCCTTCATAATACCCGGTAAAGACGGATAACGCGGCTCATTCAATCCCTGCTGTGCAGTTACTAAAATAGGAAGAGAAGATTCAATTACCTCTGTATCGCCCTCTACATCTCGTTCAATTGTCACTTTCGTTCCTTCAATTGTAAGCTTAGTAATTGTTGTTACATACGGAATACCCAGAGCCTCTGCCACACGAGGTCCTACCTGACCGGATGCGCCGTCGATTGCAACGTTACCCCCTAGAATTAAATCTGCATTTTTATCCTTTAAGAATTCTGCTAGCACTTTTGCTGTTGTATATTGATCGCGATTTTCCACGTCATCTTCTACATTGATTAAAACCGCTTTGTCACAGCCCATTGCCAGTGCTGTGCGAAGCTCTTTTTCTGCGTCTTCGCCACCTACCGTAACAACTGTTACCTCGCCGCCTTGCGCGTCTCTTACTTGAATTGCTTCTTCAATTGCATATTCGTCGTAAGGGTTGATAATAAATTCTGCCTCTCCCTCGTAAATCTCGCCGTTTTTGATCACGATTTTTTCTTCTGTATCAAACGTTCTTTTCATCAGTACGTAGATATTCATGATATATCCCCCTTAATATTTAAACATTGTATTAATTTTAATTTTTCAGTCTTTTCGGACTAAAAAAAGAGCCCCTTATTTGCCATTGAATACCGGTTTGCGTTTTTCAAGAAAAGCTGCTACACCCTCTTTACCATCTTCTGTGGTAAACACTTCACCAAACATGCCCGCTTCTTGAACTACACCTTCGTAGTACTCAGATGTTTTCGTCGTTTGTAGCAAAGCAAGTATTGCGCTCACAGAAGCCGGGCTTTTTGCTGCTATTTTCTCAGCCAATTGCAAGGCTTCGGCCAGCACATTCTCTGCAGGGTACGCACTGTTTGCTAATCCCCATTTCACAGCTTCAGTGCCCGTAATCGGTTCACCTGTAAGCATCATTTCTAACGCCTTTGCCCTGCCTACATAACGCGGCAGACGCTGCGTACCTGCGAATCCTGGAATTAAGCCTAGATTTAATTCTGGTAATCCAATTTTTGCATCTTCTGCTACGATTCGAATATGGCAAGACATCGCAAATTCTAATCCGCCGCCAAGAGCAGCGCCATGAATTGCAGCGATAACAGGTTTTGAAAAACGCTCAATACGCTCAAATACATCCTGTCCCTGCTTCGCTAGCGCAGTAGCTTGCTCTGCATCGCGAATTGAAATGAACTCACGAATATCTGCGCCGGCAGAAAAGAATCTACCTTCTCCATGTACAAGAACCACTCGTACAGCATCATTTTTTTCTAGTTCATTGAATACTTCCGTAAGCTCTTTAAAGACTTGTGTAGACATGGCGTTTGCAGGCTGGTGATTAATTTTCACCACCGCTACGTGCTTTTCAACAACCGTTGACAGAAAGTCCATATACGTTCCTCCTTTAATTTCGGTTTTCAAAAGCTCGTACTAAAAGCTCATGAACCGTTGTAGACAGAGCGACAAGATTATATTTATGATCACTCATCACCCAGTTGGTCACCACTTCATCAATTGAACCGAACACCATTTGTCTTGCAACACGAATATTTAAATCCTTGCGAAACTCTTGCCCTTCTACTCCAATGCGCAAAATTTCATCAATGACTTGTAAATATCCTTTTAGAACTTCATTGATTTTCAGACGTAAATCCTTATTAGACTGACGAAGTTCAAGCTGTGTTACAATGGCCAAATGAAGATTTTCCGAAAGCAAAGTGAAGTGTGTTTCTACCAACATTAATAACTTCTCTACAGCGCTTTCAATTCCTGCCGTTTTTAGTCGAATGGTATCGATAAACTGCCCCATTTTTTCTTGAAAAAGAGATATTAAAATATCTTCTTTATTTTTAAAGTATAAGTAAATGGTTCCATCAGCTACACCAGCTTGCTTTGCAATCTTAGAAACTTGCGCCTGATGGTAGCCATTTTCTGCAACTACAATAACAGCTGCATCAATAATTTGATTGTATTTTGGCTTATTTTTCTTCACTTTTACTGTCTCCTTTTAAAACATGAATGAATCATCATTCATAACTTAATGATACTGACAATTTTATATATTGTCAATCGTATATTAATAAAAAAGGGGCTTTATCAGCCCAGTTTCTCATCCTTATTTTTCTGAACCTCCTCTTCAATTAGAGCCCTTCTTAAAATCTTACCGATCATCGTTTTAGGTAGCTCTTCACGAAATTCATATATTTTTGGCACTTTGTAGGCGGCCAGATATTTACGGGCATATTGATCAATTTCCTCTATTGTGCACGTTACACCTTCTTTTAATACAACGTAAGCTTTTACCGTTTCGCCACGATAAGGGTCTGGAATTCCAGCAACAACAACCTCACGCACTTTTTCATGCTCATATAATACTTCTTCAACCTCGCGAGGATAAATATTAAAACCACTTGCTACAATCATATCTTTTTTTCTGTCTACCACATAGAAGAATCCTTCTTCGTCCATATAACCGACATCACCTGTATGCAGCCAGCCATCGCGTAGCGTTTCCGCTGTGGCCTCCGGACGATTCCAGTATCCTTTCATGATTTGCGGTCCTCTTACAACAATTTCTCCAATTTCACGCACAGAAAGAGGTGCGCCGGTTTCTAATGATATTACTTTCGCATCGGTATCCGGCCAAGGAACACCTATGCTACCCGATACTCGCCTTGCCCATAGAAAGTTGCTGTGTGTCACTGGCGAAGATTCTGTTAAACCGTAGCCTTCTACCAGCTTTCCTCCTGTTATCTTCTCAAACTGCTCTTGTACCTCTACTGGCAACGCCGCAGAACCGCTAATACAAGCACGTACGGAAGATATATCGTATTGTTGTAATTTAGGATGATTTAACAGTGCAATATACATTGTAGGCGCACCGGGGAATAATGTAACCCTATGCTTTTTAATCGCCTTTAACATAGCTTCTACATCAAATTTAGGAATAAGAATCATTTGATATGCCTGCATAATGGAAATGTTCATCACTGCAGTCATACCGTACACATGGAAAAATGGTAAAGCACCAAGCACCACTTCTTCTCCCGGCACACAATTATATAACCAATAAATCCCCATAACTGTATTGGAGACTAAGTTTTGATGAGTTAACATAACACCCTTAGGAAATCCTGTTGTACCACCTGTATATTGTAATAAGGCTAAATCTTCTTCAGGGTTACATGGCACCTCCTGGGGTTTTCTTGGCTGCATGGTGGATTTCCACAAATGAATATCATCTGTTTCTACAATATTCACTACGATTTTTGTTTGTTTTTTCTGGATGAAAGGATAGAGAAGATTTTTTGGGAAGGGTAAAAAATCAGCAATGCTGGTAAAGATGATATGTTCTAATGCTGTATGACTCTTGACGTTTGTCACTTTTGGATACAGCAGATCCAAACATAAGATAACTTTAGCTCCTGCATCTTTTAATTGATATTCAAGCTCGCGCTCTGTATACAAAGGGTTTGTTTGCACCACAATGGCACCTGCCAAAAGTGCACCGTAATATCCAATGACACCTTGCGGACAATTTGGAAGCATAATTGCAACACGATCACCTTTTTGTATACCAAGCGTTTGTAGGTACGCTGCGAATCTTTCAGCCTTTTCCAAAACCTCTTGAAAAGTTAAATTCTTCCCCATAAAGTGAAGCGCTTTCTTTCTAGGGTACTTCAAAGCAGTATCACGCAAATACTGATGCAATGGCTTTAAATCATACGAGATTGTATGAGGAATTTCCTTAGGATAGCTACTAAGCCATGGTTTTTCCATATGCTTCCCTCCCTATATCTGTTTGCTCGGTAATAGTATATCATATGAAAACATAATTTATCATAACATTCCGAATAAAAAGATATTTAGGTGTGAAATATATATTATAAATGACTTGTACTCCCTTTTGCCTAAGAACAGATTTACGCACAAAAAAAAAGCACACAATGTGCTTTTTTAAATGCAAGTTATAGTTGTATTTCTAGAAATACAACTATAACTTGCAACTGGTCTCATATTAGAAAAATCCTGAACAGGTAAGATAAAAACAAAAATAAATAAGAAAATAAAATAAGATAATGTTACTCTCTCAATTTAACATGATATTTTCATATTTTCAACAGTATTATTACTTATAATTATGCCCTATTAAAAATCACACTGAAGGGGAGCACCACCCTTTCATTCTGATTAACAACTACCCACTATCAACCTCAGACTGTAACACATCCTACAATAGAAAAAACATTACCTTTTTTCAGGTAATGCTGTTTTTTTAATAGCGTATTGGATTAAAGTATCACACAACAGGTAAGTACTCCCCTGTTTAATCTATAACTTCAAACATACCGAATCCTTGTGAGTTTCGTCCTCCGATGCCAGTATCATATGCAAACGCAAGCTGCTCCGGCGATGATTGAATCTCAAATTTACCGAGCCACCCCGTAATAATATGTCCTTTAAAAGTTGTAACCACTTTATATTTGTCCAAAATTTGTAGAGGCTTAATAAGAAAAGGATGCTCCGGACGTTTGCCGTGATAAGCTTCATATTTATTTTCAAAATTGGATTCAATGAGTACAGGAAACACTGGGTCTAACGGTTGAAAGTAATGTGTTTTTTTCCGATCCTCTTTTTCGTATGTACTATAAACAGTGACTGGTGAAAGCATTTCAATTTTACACGTGTTCTTTTCAAATTTCGTGCGCTGAATTTCAAGTTTTTCTACTGTTAACACTTGCCCATGCAGTTGAATCGTTTCTGAAAACATAAGGTATTCCGCCAATTGCTGAATTAGCGTCTCAAGCACACTGCTTACGTGCCATGTAACAGTATCAGTAAACTCTATTTTCTTTTGTTTAATTAATATCCGATGCATGCCTGATAAACGACTAAATGTAAATAACTTAAACGTTCGATTTCCCTTTTGAAACCCTACTTCATGCAAAAAATCAGCAAAGTGGGGCGATGTCAAAGAACGATATAAAAAGCCTTGTAGCACATATTGATAATTCAAAGGTAAGTGCAAAGTTTTTTGTGGCCTAAACGTAACGGATAGTCTCATAAAAGTTATTTCCCCTCTTAAACCATTCATCCAGAGTGAATATCGCATATATCAAATGGATATTCTTAAAAAAGAACTAAATTATTTAAAATAACCGAATGATTATGGTTTATGTCGCTATTTAATATGATAACGTTCCTCATAAAGAACAGAAAGATAACGTATGGAACACATTTTATATTAACAAATATATCTTAATTTGTAAATATAAATTATATAATGAAGAAATATTAAAATAATGAAAAAAGACACCTGCTTCAGGTGTCCTTTTCATACTTGGCACTATAGCGCTAAGTATACAATCCCCCATACTACAAAGATGCCGCAAAGAACCATAAGCACCTTGGCTAATTTGTCCATAAACATCCCAATTTCCCCTTTTGATTATTTCAGTTCAACGACAGTCACCCCGAGGCCGCCTTCTCCCATATCACCGTAACGGAATCCTTTTACACCACGGTGTGTTTTCAAAGCAGCCTGCACTCCTTGTCGCAATGCACCTGTGCCTTTCCCGTGAATGATGGAAACACGTGGATATCCCGCAAGCATTGCATCATCTAAATATTTTTCTACACGATGCATCGCATCTTCGTAACGTTCACCACGAAGATCCAGCTCTAGGCTGACGTGATAGTCCTTTCCTTTGACAGTCGCAAGTGGCTTTTTCTCTACTTGCTTTGGACTGCTCATATATTCCATATCACTCTCTTTTACTTTCATTTTCAAAATGCCAATTTGTACATTCCACTCCAAATTGTTAACTCGCTCCAGTAGCTGACCTTTTTGGCCAAATGTTAGTACTTTTACTTCATCACCTTCCCGAAGAACACGTTTAGAAGGTATTTTAGCTGGTTTTACTTCTTTTTTAACAAGCGTTGGTGCAGCAGCATCTAAACGACTTTTTGCCTCAATCAGCTCATGTTCTTTCAAGTTAGCAAGCTGCGCTTTTTGCAACTGACGAAGCTCACGAATAACTTCCTCGGCTTCTTTTTTCGCCTCTTCAACTTTCATTTCCGCTTCTTGTTGTGCTTTCAATAGCATTTTGTCACGTTCTTCGTTAAATTCAATAATTTGCTGCTGCAGTTGTTTATGCAGTTTTTCTGATTGCTTACGCAGCTCTTCAGCTTCCTTCCATTCCACTTCTGCGCTGCGCTTACTTTCTTCCAGCTTCGCAATCATATTTTCTACTTTATTGGTATCTGTTCCGATATATCCGCGCGCTCTAGTAATAACACGCTCTGCAAGTCCCAAGCGTTTAGAAATTTCAAAGGCATTGCTTCGACCAGGTACACCCAGTAATAGTTTATATGTCGGACTTAATGTATTTACATCAAATTCTACACTCGCATTTACAACCTTTTCCCGATCATATCCATACGCTTTCAACTCTGGATAGTGCGTAGTTGCAATGACACGCGCACCTCGATTATGCACCTCGTCTAAGATAGAGATTGCTAAAGCTGCTCCCTCTTGCGGGTCAGTTCCGGCGCCAAGCTCATCAAATAGCACGAGACTTTGAAAGTCCGCTTGTTCTAAAATATCAACAATATTGACCATATGAGAGGAAAAGGTACTTAAGCTCTGCTCAATGGACTGTTCATCTCCAATATCAGCAAATACATGCTGAAACACGCAAATCTCCGACCCGTCAAGCGCCGGTATTTGCAAACCAGATTGCGCCATCAATACACTTAACCCAATTGTTTTCAGTGTGACGGTTTTACCACCTGTGTTTGGTCCTGTAATAACGATTGTAGTAAAATCGCTGCCCAGCTCCACATCGTTCGCGACGACGACATCCATAGGAATAAGCGGATGGCGTGCCTTAAACAGCTTAAGGTAACGTTCGTTATTCAGCTTTGGCTTAGATGCTTTCAGTCGCTTCGCATATGCAGCTTTTGCAAACAAAAAGTCCAATTCAGCAAGTACTTCTACATTTTCTAAAATGACTTCACTTTCGTTGGCAACTTCTGATGTCAGCATAAGCAAAATGCGTTCAATTTCTTGCTTTTCCTTGACCCGCGCTTCCTGCAGCGTATTATTCAAATCTACTACTACCTGCGGCTCAATAAATAAGGTTTGGCCAGAAGCGGACTGATCATGAATAATGCCGCCATACACATTCCGATACTCTTGCTTAACAGGAATAACATAGCGTTCATTACGAATGGTAACAATGGCATCGGATAGCATTTTGGAAGCATTTGAAGAACGCACTATGTTTTCTAGCTTTTCACGAATACGCCCTTCCGCACCTCGAATTTGCCCGCGAATCACACGAAGCTTCTCGCTTGCACTGTCAAGTACTTCACCGCCGTCACCGATGCAAGCGTTAATACTTTTCTCCAGTGCTTGCAGTGAAATTAATCGATCTGCATACGTGCTCAGGATTGGCAAATCCTCACCATTCTCCACTAGGTCTTCAATAAATTGCTTCATTTGACGGCTTCCGTACAACGTTGTGGAAATATCGAGAAGTTCATTCGGATGCAACATACTGCCAATAACAGCTCGCTTTACCTGTGCCCTTACATCGGAAACACCACCGAGCGGAGCATGCCCTTTTAAACGCAGCACAGTTGCTCCCTCGTCTGTCGCATCCTGTAGCCATACGACTTCTTCGTAATTGGTGCTTGGCAATAATTCTCTTACTTTCTCTCTTCCTAACGATGACGCAACGTGCTCCATCAGCTGTTCTTTTACTTTGTCATATTCTAAAACGCGTAACGTTCGTTGCAGCATTCGTATGCTCCTCCCTACTTATGACGGCGAAGAAATGTCATTAATTTCTCTGTATCCCATGTATTAATTACCGTGTCTTTTCGGATCCACCCCTTTTTAGCGGCAGCTACACCAATTTTTAAGTCTTCCAGCATATCAAGTGTGTGCGCATCTGTATTAATGGCAATTTTAACACCGGCTTCTTGCGCTTTCCATAATAACTCTGCACTTAAGTCCAAGCGCTGCGGATTTGCATTCAATTCCAATACAGTATCCGTTTCTTTTGCTAGTTGTATAAGCATTTCTGTGTCTACATCATACCCCTCGCGTCTTCCGATGAGACGACCAGTCGGATGCGCAATCATAGTAACATGCGCATTTTCAACAGCAGCTCGTAATCTCTTCATAATTGTTTCACGGTCTTGCGAGAAGGAAGAATGAATAGCACCAATCACAAAATCCAGTTCCTGCAATACTTCGTCATCAAAATCCAAAGTTCCATCCGGCAAAATATCCATCTCAACACCACGAAAAATTGTAATGTCTGGATACTTCTCGTTGATACGACGAATTTCTTCTCCTTGCTCTTGCAATCGTTCTCTAGTAAGACCATTTGCCACTTTTAAATATTGTGAATGATCGGTAATTGCCATATATCGGTATCCTCGAGCCAAACAGGCTTGTACCATTTCTTCAACAGAAAACGCACCATCACTCCAAGTTGTGTGCATATGCAAATCGCCTTTTACATCTTCAAGTTCTACTAGGTCATTGTAATCTTGTATACGTTCAATTTCTTTTCCATCTTCACGCACCTCAGGCGGAATGAACGGTAAGCCAAAGTGCGCAAAAAAGGCTTCTTCCGATTCAAAAGTTAGTACTTCTCCAGTATGCAAATTTTCCACACCATATTCGCTAATTTTTTCATCCTTAGCCTTTGCAATTTGTCTCATACGAACATTGTGATCTTTTGAACCAGTAAAATGATGTAAGGTCGTAATAAATTCTTTTGGTTGTACCAACCGAAAATCGACCGAAATATCATATTCATATTGCAACCGAACAGACACCTTAGTGTCACCGCTGGCAATTACCTCTACAATATGATTCAACTGCAACAAATAATCCCGAACTGTCTCTGGTGCTTCTGTAGCAATGATAAAGTCTAAGTCTTTCACTGTTTCACGAACGCGTCGTAAACTACCAGCACGTGAGAAGCGCTGGATTTCGGGCATCTCTGACAATTTTCGCTCTATTTCCTCGGCAATAGGCAGCACAAACGCAATCGGCAAACGTTCCGGTCTTGCGCCGAACTGCGCTATTGCTTCCAAAATCTTTTCCTCCGTTTTCTTTCCGAATCCCGCTAGCTCTTGTACCTTCTGTGCTTCACACGCAGCTTTTAAGGTGGCAATATCTACTACACCTAATTCTTTATATAATTTAGCCAGCTTTTTACCGCCAAGTCCTGGAAGCTTTAAAAGAGGAACCAGTCCTGCTGGTACTTCCTCTTTTAGTTCATTCAAAGTCGCAGAAGCACCGCTTTCCATAAACTCGACGATTACAGCGGCAGTTCCTTTGCCAATACCACTTATCTTTGTAAAGTCTTCGATTGCTGACAAACTGCGCTCATCATTTTCCAGTGCAGCAGCAGCTTTGCGGAACGCTGCAATTTTAAACGGGTTTTCACCCTTTAATTCCATATATAAAGCTATTGTTTCAAGAAGCCCGATGACTTCTTTTTTATTTGTAAACATTGCGCTCACCCCTTTTTTATCATAGAAAAAACTTCCCTTTATGTAAAAAGAGAAGCTACACTCTATCTCCGTACGCCCACAATTCTTTTACTTTATCAGAGAGCACAGGTGTATTATCTGCGATGATTTGGCAAAGAGCTGATTGCTCAATTGAGGCTTGTACTTCTTGAATAGGCAATAAGGTGCCAATTAAAATTAGTACAAATAACACAATATAAATTTCAACAACACCTAAAACGGCGCCTCCCAAAGCATTGGCTTGCTTAAGAACGGGAATTTGCGCAAACATGTTCAATAAGTGCCCAATTAGAGACAAAGAGATTTTTGTAACAAAAAATAAAATTACAAAAGCTATACCACGGTAAAATACTTCTTCTACGCCCCCCTCTTCTAACCACACAGGAGCGGACGTTGTTAGAGGGTAAGGAATAACCTCCCGAAGTATAGGCGCTACATCATCACAATACATATAGGCCACAAAATACGCGGCTATAAAGCCAATAAGCCTTACTGCTTGCAAAATTAAACCTCGTTTTAATCCAACGATGAAACCGAGTAACAGCAAGGCAATGATAAGTAAATCAATCATATATTATCCATTCCTTTTTGCGCGCTCTTTCAATCGTTCGTTTTCTTCTTTGAGTTTTATGTAATCGTGCACTACATTCACTGCAGTCAGCACTGCCAATCTGTTTATGTCAAGAGAAGGATTTTTGGCGTTTATTTCGCGCATTTTGTCATCGACAATTGCAGCGACCATTCGTATATGGCTTGTGCTTTCATCGCCAACTATAGCATATTGTTGGCCGTAAATTTCCACATTAATTTTAGTACGGTTTTGGTTTTGCTGTGACAACTCACTGTCCTCCAATCAACATACGGAATCCTAACTTCTATCATAACATGATTTGGCGACAGATGGAAATAGAAAGAGAACGCGGTTTTTTTATGAACTTACCTTCCATTATCACCGTTTCTAAGTGAGTTAAACATGCTGAAGTAGGATTTCCAAACTGTTTATTTGAAGCCATATAAAGACCCTATCACAAGTATAGTGACAGGGTCCAAGAGGATTATTATTTACGCAGTTGCGCGCTGTATGTTTCTTCCAACACATGCAGTACATTCGCATGTGCTTCTGTTACTTCTTCGTCCGTCAGCGTACGTTCAGGATCGAAATAACGAAGTGAGAATGCTAATGATTTTTTACCTGCTTCCATTTTCTCACCTTCGTATAGGTCGAATAGTAATACATCCTTTAATAAAGGACCGCCAGCTTCTTGAATAGTACGATATAAATCCCCTGCAGCAATGGACTTATCAACTACAAGAGCCATATCACGTGTCATGAATGGGAAGCGAGGGATGCTTTCATAAGCCACCTCAGTCACATCTGTACTAAATAAAGCAGTCAAAGATACTTCAAAGACATACGTATCCTTGAGATCAAGCTCTTTTTGTGCTGTTGGATGAATTTGGCCAATATAGCCAATTTCTTCTCCGTCTACTTCGATTATAGCTGTTCTTCCTGGATGCATACCATCACGCTTCGCCGCCTTATAGGTACAAGCGACGCCCAATACCTCAAACAAACCGTCTAAAATACCTTTTGCTACATAAAAGTCTACAGTCTTTTTCTCGCCCTGCCATGCATGATGCACATGTAATCCTGTAAGTACACCAGCTACGTGCTGTTCTTCTTTTGGCAATTCTTCTGTACCCGGAAGGAATACAGAGCCCATTTCATATAGTGCCACATTTTCTGCTTTTCTGGCATTATTATATGCTACTGCTTCAAGCAAGTGAGGTACCAAACTTAAACGTAGACGACTGCGCTCTTCACTCATCGGCAAAGCCAAGCGAATTGCTTCACTATCAATTGCTTGGATAGCATATTGCTTGGATTTTTCTGCGCTCGTTAAGCCGTACGTAATTGCTTCGTATAAACCTGCACCTTCTAAAAAGCGGCGTACTTTGCGACGTTTTAATTGATTTACCGTTAGTTTACCGCCTGTTGTTTCTGCTACTGGCAATGTTGCAGGAATGTGGTCATAGCCGTATAAGCGTCCTACCTCTTCCACTAAATCTTCCGCAATTGTAATATCCGAACGTCTAGAAGGGACATTGACATGGAATGCGCCTTCTACTTCAGAAAACGGGAATTTCAAGTTTGCGAAAATAGCAGCCACTTCTTGTGCAGAAATCGATGTACCAAGTACACTGTTGATTTTTTCAACCGTAACAGACACATTGTTCTCAGATCGCTCTAAACGATCTACCTCTACAACACCTTCTAACGCTTCGCCACCTGCATATTTCACCATTAATGCAGCTGCGTGCTGCGCTGCTTCAAATGTTCGTGCAGGATCAATGCCTTTTTCAAAACGGGCACTTGATTCACTACGAAGCCCTAAGTCTTTAGACGCTTTACGTACTGTCAATCCTGTAAAGTAAGCAGATTCGATTAATACATTTGTCGTTGTTTCATCTACTTCAGTGTTTGCGCCGCCCATTACACCGGCAACTGCCACAGCCTTTTGACCGTTTGTGATGACAAGATGATCAGCCTGCAGCTTGCGCTCTGTTCCGTCCAGCGTTTCAATCATTTCACCTTCTTCTGCAAGACGAACAATAATTTCTTTTGAACCTAGCTTGTCGTAGTCAAATGCATGAAGAGGCTGACCGTACTCCATTAAAATATAGTTGGTGATGTCCACAACGTTGTTAATTGGACGAACGCCAGCAGCCATAAGACGCGTTTGCATCCAAAGCGGAGATGGGCCAACTTTTACGTTCTTTACCATTTTCGCAATATATAGTGGATTTTCAGCAGGTGCATCTACTTGAACACGAATATAATCGGATGTTTTTTCGTTACTTTCATGCAGCTCTACCTTTGGAAGCTTAACCTCTTTTCCTAAAATCGCTGCAACCTCATACGCGACACCTAGCATGTTTAAGCAGTCGGCACGATTTGGCGTTAAACCAAGTTCTAATATTTCATCATTCAAGTTTAGTGCTTCTAACGCATCCGTTCCCACCTCAGCATCGCTTGGGAATACAAAAATACCTTCTGCATATTCCTTAGGTACAAGCTTTGTATTTACACCCAGTTCTTGCAGAGAGCAAATCATACCATGAGAAACTTCGCCGCGCAGCTTTGCTTTTTTGATTTTTAAGCCTCCTGGTAGCTTCGCACCCACCTTCGCAACTGCTACCTTTTGACCTTGGGCTACATTTTTAGCGCCACAAATAATTTGAACAGGCTCTTCTTCTCCTACATCCACTAAGCACTTGCTGAGTTTATCAGCTTCTGGATGCTTTTCTCTCTTCATTACATAACCGACCACCACATTGCTGATGCCTTTATTTAAAATCTCTATACCCTCTACTTCAATACCACTTTTTGTGATTTTATCCGCAAGTTCAGACGCTGTTATGCCGTCTAAATCTACGTACTCTGCTAACCATCGATAAGATACGAACATGCTGTTCCCCTCCTTAAGCTCGTTTGAATTGTTGTAAGAATCTAATATCGTTTGTATAGAAATGACGAATATCATCAATACCATACTTTAACATCGCAATACGTTCAGGCCCCATACCGAAGGCAAAGCCTTGATATTCTGTAGGATCATAACCTGCCATGCGCAACACGTTCGGATGCACCATACCGCCCCCTAAAATTTCAATCCAGCCTGTTCCCTTACAAGTGCCACAGCCTTTTCCGCCGCACATCATACAAGAAATATCCATTTCTACAGATGGCTCTGTAAACGGGAAGAAGCTTGGGCGTAAACGAATTTCACGCTCAGAGCCGAACATCTTTTTCGCGAATACTTGTAATGTACCTTTTAAATCGCTCATGCGAATGTTTTTATCAATTACAAGTCCTTCAATTTGCATGAACTGATGAGAGTGTGTTGCATCATCATCATCACGACGATACACTTTACCAGGACAAATAATTTTAATTGGACCTTTTCCTTCATTTTTCTCCATCGTTCTTGCTTGTACTGGTGATGTGTGTGTGCGAAGCAATACTTCTTCTGTAATATAGAAGGAGTCCTGCATATCGCGTGCCGGATGCCCTTTTGGCAAATTCAATGCTTCAAAGTTGTAGTAATCCTTCTCTACCTCAGGACCTTCCGCCACTTCGTAGCCCATACCTATAAATAAATCTTCAATTTCCTCAATAACGGCTGTCAGTGGGTGATGCGCGCCTGTCGCGACAGGGCGTCCTGGTAAAGTTACGTCAATTGTCTCTGTAGCCAATTGCGCTTCAATTGCAACTTTTTCAATTTCAGCAACTTTTTCTTCTAAGCGTGATTGGATTACTTCTCGTACTTCATTAACCAAGGCACCCATACGAGGACGCTCTTCCGCTGAAAGCTTACCCATACCGCGCAAAACTTCCGTAATCGGACCTTTTTTCCCTAAATACGCTACGCGCACATCGTTTAATTCTTTTAACTCGCTCGCAGCTTCAATTTGAGCAAGCGCTTCTTCTTGCAATTCCTTCAAACGTGCTTCCATAACATAACCTCCTAAATAATGAATATAAAACACAAAAAACCTCTTCCCTAGAAAGGGACGAGGTTTGATCGCGGTACCACCCTAATTAACGACAGATTGTCGTTCGCTTCATTGTCATAACGGTTAAACCGGTACGCCTTTATATGTAAATCATAGTCCCGGCGCCAACTCCAGAGGTGAATTCATTTGCTTCTACCATAAAAATGCTTGCAGTCTAAGGCATTTTCTCCCTGTTTGGTGAGCGACAAACTACTCTTCTCTATCAACGTTTTTGTGTTATTCAGCTTTTAATTATTATAGAAAGTTTTTCGTCAATTATCAACCCCGCAAATAGTACGTTAACACCCCTGTTGCTACTGCAACGTTTAACGATTCTGCACGGCCATGAATGGGGATATACAAATTATGATCACATAGCCCAAGCAGTTCTTTTTGTACACCACTACCTTCATTTCCAACAATTAAAGCAAACGTTCCCTGCGCCTGTATTTCCTGATAGGGCACCGCATGTTCTAAAGCTGTACCATATACAGGTACATTCTGCTTTTTGAGTTCAGTGATCCACCCCTTCAAGTTTCCTTTTATAACGGGCACATGGAAGATAGATCCTTGTGTAGAACGAAGTGTTTTGCTGTTGTAAACATCTGCCGTTCCTTCTCCTAAGATAACCGCATCAAGACCCGCAGCGTCTGCCGTACGAATAATGGTACCGAGATTTCCAGGATCCTGAATACCGTCAAGAAGAAGAAACTTACCATTAGCAAGCGGTATATCGTAAGATACTTTTTCACATACAGCTAACACACCTTGTGGCGTCTCTGTTTCACTCAATGTTTTCATAATTGCTTCTGATACCAAATATAACTCAATATCCCCAATGTTCCACTTATGTGGTAAATCTGTGTTTTCACTTATAATAAGCGTACGCACCATGTCTTGTGACTGCAGAGCCTCTTCAACAAGATGAAAACCTTCTATTAAAAATAAGCCTGTTTTTTCGCGTTCTTTTTTCGTTTGCAACTTTTTCCATTGCTTCACGCGCGGATTTTGAATTGAATCAATTTTTTTCATATGCTTTCCCTCTCTTTACACCTTTTCATTATAGCCTATTTTTCATACATAATTACACCCAAAACATCTAAAACTACATTCATCCTAAGAAAAGAGGTGTTTGTAATGAGCTTCAATTTGCGCGGTGCTGTGTTAGCAAACGTAAGTGGCAATTCACAACAAGAATTAGAAGCAACAATTGTAGATGCAATTTCAAGCGGTGAGGAAAAGATGTTGCCTGGTCTTGGCGTATTATTTGAAGTGATTTGGCAACATGCGGATTCTGGTGAAAAGCAAGAAATGTTATCAACATTAGAAAACGGGTTAAAAAAGGGCTAAACAAGAAAAGATGTACGGCACTGCCGTACATCTTTTTTCAGCATATAAAAGAAGGACTCATTAAAGGAATCCTCTTTTTCCAACCAGAATGAAAAAGTATTCTTTTTCAAGAAAATATCTTTACATCAATCGAATGTAATATTGTGTACTGTTTCCTTATCCAAACGCTTAATGACCGATACAATGAGTTTTACAGCATTTTCATAATCATCACGATGAAGCATTGCTGCATGCGAATGGATGTAACGCGTTGCAATTGTAATCGACATAGCTGGCACACCGTTCATAGAAATATGAATGGCTCCTGCATCTGTACCGCCACCTGCGATGGAATCGTACTGATACGGAATGCTTAATTCGTCTGCCACGTTTACCACAAAGTCACGCAAACCTTTATGAGACACAATAGATGCATCATATAAAATAATTTGTGGCCCATTGCCCATTTTGCATGCCGCTTCTTTTTCAGAAATACCAGGTGTATCCCCTGCAATGCCGACATCTACTGCAAATGCGATATCCGGTTGAATAAAGTTCGCCGATGTTTTTGCGCCTCGTAAACCAACTTCTTCTTGTACCGTACCTACACCGTACACGATATTCGGATGCGCTTCGTCTTTTAATTGCTTTAAGACATCAATTGCGATTGCACAACCGATGCGGTTGTCCCAAGCCTTCGCAAGTAGCATCTTTTCATTTTTCATTACTTGAAATTCAAAATATGGTACAACTTGGTCTCCTGGTCTTACGCCCCATTCCATTGCTTCTTCTTTGCTGGAAGCACCGATATCAATAAACATATCTTTAATATCAACTGGCTTTTTACGTGCTTCTATTGGCAAGATATGAGGCGGCTTAGAACCGATGATTCCTGTGATATCACCATTTCGCGTGGAAATTGTTACACGCTGTGCGAGCATAACCTGAGACCACCAGCCACCTACAGTTTGAAAGCGCAGAAACCCTTTGTTATCAATGGATGTAATCATAAACCCGACTTCGTCTAAATGACCAGCGACCATGATTTTTGGTCCATTTGCATCTCCAACCTTTTTAGCTACTAAGCTTCCTAGGTTGTCTGTTGTTACTTCATCAGCGTAAGGTGCGATGTATGTGCGCATAACCTCGCGCGGCTCGCGTTCATTGCCGGCGATACCTTTTGCATCTGTTAACTCTTTTAACATCTTTAACGTAGCGTCCAAAAAATACCCCTCCTTTTGTATGTAGCTCTTCTATTATACAAAAGGAGGGGGCAATATTCCAAATAGTCTTTAATATCCTTGTGTTTGACGTTCGTGATTCACTTCATTTTTTTCTAAATAGGCTCTTTCAATATCTTCCTCATTAAATTCCAGCGCCTGTCCCAAACGTAAATAACTTGTAAATAGCTCAATGTAATTCGTGATAGAAGGTTGGTCGTGAAAACGAATTACCTTACTATACACATCTAAGAAAATTTGTACAACCGTTTTATTCGATTGACAGCATTTATAAAATAAAAAGTTTTTATCTACACCGAGATCAATACCAATAGATAAGATAAAATGCAAGCCATCTACATACTCTTCCAAGATAACGCTACGCTCGGACGCTGGCTTATTGCTCCAATATTTAAAGCAGCGCGTCTCATTTGCAAGTTCGCCCACCTCTACCAGAAGGGCTAGCATTTTTTCTTTTAATAATTTTTTTGGCTCTAGATTATGCTCCTGTAGAATACGCTCATCTAGTTCTTTTTGTAGTTTAAAGAGATGCAGTAAATCCATATACGGTTCCTCCTCCGTCGTTCCTTTGCAAACACGATTCATTTTATCTGTACCTTATGTATTGTATATGCTAAACGAAAAAAAACAAACAAAAAACAAAGGAAAATTCCTCTGTCCTTACCAATGTACCCTTTTATTGTCACAAGGTATAATATAAAAAGCCTTAGCATGAGCCAAGGCTTTCATTATTACTTGTTTAGGCTGTTTTTTGCAGCAGTTGCTAATTGAGCGAATGCGTTCGCATCAGTGATAGCAAGGTCTGCAAGCATTTTGCGGTTCACTTCGATACCAGCAAGCTTTAAACCGTGCATTAAACGGCTGTAAGAAAGACCGTTCATACGTGCAGCTGCGTTGATACGAGTGATCCATAATTTACGGAAGTCACGTTTCTTTTGACGACGGTCACGGAACGCGTACATTAGAGACTTCATTACTTGTTGGTTAGCAACTTTGTATAATGTATGTTTAGAACCGTAGAAACCTTTAGCTAATTTTAAAACTTTTTTACGACGTTTACGAGTAACTGTACCGCCTTTTACTCTTGGCATATTCCTTACCTCCTAGATAATCTATAATGAACCGAAATTAGATGCTGTAAAGCATTTGACGAATACGTTTGAAGTCGCCTGTGCTTACTACGCCAGCTTTGCGAAGTTTACGCTTAGCTTTTGTGGATTTGTTAGCGAATAAGTGGCTTGTGTAAGCGTGAGAACGCTTAAGCTTACCAGATCCTGTTCTTTTGAAACGCTTTGCAGCGCCACGGTGTGTTTTTTGTTTAGGCATGAAGGTATCCTCCTCTATTGATTATTTATCGTTTTTTGGTGCTAAAACTAAGAACATGCTTCTTCCTTCCATTTTCGGAGAGGATTCCACTGTACTTACTTCTTTACAAGCTTCAGAGAAGCGATCCAATACGCGCTGTCCAATTTCTTTGTGCGTGATTGCACGACCTTTGAAACGAATAGACGCTTTAACTTTGTCGCCTTTTTCCAAAAACTTAATGGCATTACGAAGTTTTGTGTTGAAATCGTGCTCATCAATTGTTGGGCTGAGACGAACTTCTTTCATCGTAATAACCTTTTGGTTTTTACGCATTTCTTTTTCTTTTTTCTGTTGCTCAAAGCGGAACTTGCCGTAATCCATAATGCGGCATACAGGCGGTTTCGCAGTTGGCGCAACCATTACAAGATCAAGATTTACGTTACCGGCTATTTCTAACGCTTCTTGACGGGATTTAATTCCAAGCTGATCACCGTTTGGTCCAACGAGACGAACTTCGCGAGCGCGAATTTGCTCATTGATCATCATGTCCTTGCTAATAATAAGCCACCTCCAAGGTTTAATGGGAATACGTTTGTGAGGGCCCCCGAGCACAATAAAAAAGTGCCGATGTACATAATACACCCGCACTGTAACTGTTGTGGTTACGTTAATCATCAAACCCGATAACTGCCAAAGCGGCGTCATTTGGGTGAGAAGCGGGGTGCTCCTTCTTTCACAAGTTCGTATTTCATTTGTCCTTGAAAACTATATCATAAGTCATGATGAGATGTCAAGAAAGCATAATATACAAGTGACACAAAAAATATTTTAACAGACAACCTGAAAGATGGCAATAGTTTTTTTAAAACTACGTCAATACAAGTAGCAGGACATATGATATGTGGTTGCAGTGAGTAACTAAAAAGTGCTCATGCTGAGTAAGGATACACTTGACGAGGCTTGTACTTTCGAGTTTCTTGCTATGATATTGCACAATCTTATATATGTCATTTCTAAAACATTACAGTGACAAAAATAAGCCGCAGAAAATCTGCGGCTTATCAATTAACGTTTTGCTTCTTTTGAAATGATATCCGCAAACGCTGCAAATGTCATTGTCTCGGACTTTTGCTCACCATATTTGCGGACGTTCACGCCGTTTTCTGCAACCTCATTGTCACCGACAACCAGCATGTACGGAATTTTTTGCATCTGTGCCTCGCGAATTTTATAGCCAATTTTCTCATCGCGTGTATCTACTTCTACGCGAATACCAGCGCGTTGCAAGTCTTCTTGGACTTTTTTCGCATAATCCAAATGAACTTGCGGTGAAACTGGGATTACCTGTACCTGCACCGGCGCTAACCATGTTGGGAATGCACCTTTATACTCTTCAATTAGGAATGCAATAAAACGTTCCATTGTTGATACAACACCGCGGTGAATAACAACCGGGCGATGCGGTTTGCCATCTTCTCCTACATACGTCAAGTCGAAGCGCTCTGGTAATAAGAAGTCCAACTGCACCGTTGACAACGTCTCATCCTTGCCAAGTGCTGTACGTACCTGTACGTCAAGCTTTGGACCATAGAATGCTGCTTCGCCTTCAGCTTCGTAATACTCGAGCTTCATATCATCCATAGCTTCTTTCAGCATACTTTGCGCTTTGTTCCACATTGCATCATCATCATAGTACTTCTCTTTATCTTCTGGGTCGCGGTAAGAAAGACGGAAAGAGTAATTTTCCAAACCAAAATCTTTGTATACTTCCTGCACCAAACGCACCACGCGGATAAATTCTTCTTTAATTTGATCCGGGCGTACAAAGATGTGTGCATCGTTCAGTGTCATCCCACGAACACGCTGCAATCCAGAAAGCGCGCCAGACATTTCATAGCGATGCATTGTACCAAGTTCGGCAATGCGAATTGGCAATTCGCGGTAGCTGTGAATATCATGCTTGTACACCATCATATGATGCGGACAGTTCATCGGGCGAAGCACCAGTTGTTCGTTATCCATTTCCATCGGTGGGAACATACCATCGCGATAATGATCCCAGTGGCCAGATGTTTTATAGAGATCCACACTTCCAAGTACTGGTGTGTATACATGATCGTAGCCAAGGCTTGCTTCTTTATCGACAATGTAACGTTCAATAATGCGGCGGATTGTAGAGCCCTTTGGCAACCATAACGGTAAACCTTGTCCTACTTTTTGAGAGTTTGTAAATAGCTTTAATTCTTTACCAAGTTTACGGTGATCACGCTCTTTTGCTTCTTGCAGCAAGCGGAGATGTTCATCGAGTTCTTCTTTTTTCGCAAATGCTGTACCGTAAATACGCTGCAGCATTTTGTTGTCGCTATCACCACGCCAATAAGCACCCGCAACACTCAATAATTTGAACGCTTTGATTTTACCTGTAGACGGCATATGCACACCGCGACATAGGTCGAAGAATTCACCTTGCTCATAAATCGTGATGATTTCCCCTTCAGGCAGTTCATTAATTAACTCTAGTTTTAGTTCGTCACCAATCTCTTCGTAACGTGCAAGCGCTTCTTCACGACTTACCTCTTTGCGTACGATTTCAATGTTTTCCTTTACAATACGTTCCATTTCTTTCTCAATTTTCGGAAGGTCTTCTGCTGTGATGGATTCTTCCATATCTACATCATAGTAAAAGCCGTTTTCAATTACTGGACCAATCCCTAGCTTTACTCCAGGATAAAGACGCTTTAAAGCTTGCGCCAATAAATGAGCTGTAGAATGGCGCATAATATCTGCACCCTCTTTGGAATCTAAAGTAATGATTGAGATCGCGCCGTCTTGTTCAATCGGTGTTTTTAAATCTAAAAATGTATCGTTAATTTTACCAGCGATTGCTTTTTTCTTTAGACCAGGACTGATGGATGCTGCAATGTCCTCTGTTGTTGTGCCAAGCGCGAATTCCTTTACTGCACCATCTGGGAAAGTAATTTTCAACATATTGTTCACTCCTTTAAAATGTAAGCTTTATGAGGTCCTCAATTGCTTAACCGTAAAATCTCAAAACAAAATGCTCTTTTCTAAAAGCTTGTTGTCTTTAGATAAGTTTCTTTGTTTCAGGTTGGTTGGAGCGGAAGGTGCGAGACTCCTGCGGGAGCAGCGGGTCAGGTGAGACCCCACGGGCTCTAAGCCGAGGAGGCTCCCCGCACGCCCCGCGGAAAGCGAGCAATCTGGAGCAGAAATCAACCACTCCCCACTATTTGTTACATAGCAACAACGTTTGCGAAAATAGCCCAACAAAAAACACTCCTCCCTAAAAAAGGGACGAGTGTTGCATTCGTGGTTCCACCCTTGTTCCAAAGAATACAAAGCATCCTTTGCTCAAGACATCATAACGGTGTTTGCCGTCAGCAATTACTGCATCGTTCACTGCTGAAGTTCAGAGGTGGTAAACAACTTTTTCGTATTAGGAAGCTCTCAGCCAAAGTCTTCCCTCTCTGAAAATCGTAAAAAGAAGTTCATGTCCTCATCAGTACTTGTTCCTATATTATGTACGTAATTATATGTCGAACATAAAAGAAATGCAAGGTGCCATTTATAAATTCTGTCGCATCTTTTCAAACTCTCCCACTGTATATAGCTTGACCCGCTCCTGAAACACATTACGAATGGTGACAACCATGTTGTGATCAGCATGCGCTGTATACAAATGAATGGTTTTAGGCGCAATAGACAAAAGAGGTGCGATAACATTTGCATCTACGTACAAATCTTGGTTTTTAAGTATATTACTATCTATATACTTGACTAATCGCTCCTGATTTAAACGGTGGCCTTTATCATCATAAAAAACAAAGCTGTCATGAAATACAAGATGCAAACAAGACAAACGAGATTTACGCGATCCTAACTGTTGTCTCAATGCTTCTACAAAGGATTGATATTCTTGTTCCAGCTTATACTCATCAATTGCCATCTCCACGAAACGATGGAGCTCAGCAAAATAAACGCGCAGACGAAAGCGTACATACGATGCAAATGAAAAAGAAAGATCCGCCTGAATAATATCCTGTAGCGACGCATGAAGTAGCTGATAACAATCCTGCTTTGATTCGTGAGACCACACTGCATTGCTTCCTCGCATGAGTTCATCCGCAATATGTAAAATGTGGTTTCGCTCCTCTTCATCACCATAAAAAAAAGATTGCGCTAAAATTTCATCCATCCATTTCATTTCCTTTGTTCTGACAATGAATTCTACGAGTTCACGTACAAGAAAATCTTGCGTGTCCGCCGCTAAAGATACAATTATGGATTGTTCCCGCAAAACCATATCTATGTAGAAGCTTTTCGCTTTCATCTGCTCGTACAATATTTTCGCATCACTTGTTTCTTCAAAGCGGATTTCAATCAAATTTCTCCCCCCTTATCCTCCCTATCCTATGTATATGGAAGGTTTATCGAAAAAATGATAAGCAAGGGGTGATAAAAAACAAAAGGAGAACAATAATATGCTCTCCTCACACACGACGATTTCCACCTAACACTTCCACAGGCTTTGCTAGATATTTAATTCGTTCCATAATACGCGCCGCTTTCATTTTCTCTTCTTCACCGCGCTGCGTGTACGTTAAATGATGCTCCAACCCTTTCAAGTCAAAATTAGATGTAAAAAAGGTTGGTAAGTTTTCCAACATGCGGAATTGTAAGATTGTACCTAAAATATCATCACGTACAAAGCTTGACATCCCTTCTGCACCTATATCATCAATCATTAAAACAGGCACGCGCTTTACTGCATCTAGTTTATCACTGATGGAATTATCCTGAATGGACCCTTTCATCTCTCGTAAAAACTCAGGTAAATATATTAACATCGAAGAAATCTGACGTTCTGCCAAAGCGTTTGCAATAGCACCCAAAATATACGTTTTCCCTACACCGAAGGCACCATAAAAATAAATGCCTTGTACACGTTTACCGGGCTCATATTCTTCTAAAAAACGTTCTGCTGCTAAAATCGCTTGAAAGCGTTGCGGATCTCCTAAATCCACAGTCGCCATATTCGCCTCTAAAATCTCTCTTGGTATATACACACTTTGAATTAAAGACTGTTGCTTCTTCCGCTCATCATAAGCAACCTTTCGGGGACAACGATCATACTGGATATCAATCGTTTTTCCTTGTATAACCAAATGCGGGTGATAGCCTTGAATCATATTTTTACAACCATCCAGGTTAGGACAATTTTCACACGAAACGCTTTGCCCAATATATTCATACAGTTTCATCAAACTGCGCTCAACCATAGAAGAAGTAACCTCTTCATGTGTATTTACAAACTCTTTCACACGTGGATGAGACATAACCTCCTGCTTTAGCGCTTCGTATCTCTCTTTAAATCCCTCTCGCTGAATTAACTGTCCAAATGCGTTTTGAATTCTTTCCATGTATCTCACCTCCAATACTGTTTACTCTTTCTTATACTTTTGCAATGCTGCTTCAAGTTGCTTTCTTTGTTCTTCCACGTTTAGATCTACTGTTTGAGGAGACGTCTCTGTTTTTTGCTCCATCCAAGTAGGAAGCATTTCTTTTCTAGTTGTGCGCTTACTTTGTTTCTTGCCCTCAGCCCATTGCTGATATTGACGATGTTCCTCTTTCGCAAGAGTCATGGCAGCTTTTACAGTTTTCACCTTCTTGCGTGCCCAATGTCCAGCAATTCTTTCGACGTACGACTTCGTGAGCTTCATATCCGTCCGCAACATCACATAGTGAATCAAAACGTTCACAACCCCCGGCAAAAGCTTTTGCTTCGTCATTACCTCTTCTATCACCTTCAAATCAGCGACAGTCGGTTGTGCGCCCCCTGCAATTTCCACAAGTAGCTGACGTGGAGAAAGCTCTTCCAAATGCTTGATGAGCAATTCTTCTTGACCTGTAGGTTCTTTTGTATGCATCGTGCGTTGCTGCAAAGGCTGTGTTCGTTCTACCAATGTTGGCAAAGCGCTTCCTTGCTCAAATTGATACCAATCACGCGCATTTTTCCGAAGAGTTTCTAGCTCGACCATATTTTGCTCCGTTATTGCCCCTAGCACTAAATTTTGCATGGAAATCGGATCAATACCATATATGTAGGCTAGCGTAATAATACAATCCTTTACGTTTGCGGTAAGTGCTTTCTTGGGAATAAGAGGAGACAGACCTTCTACAAATAATTTGTAATCAAAGAAATCATTGCTGATAGAAATGGCATTCCCTTCTATGGCTCCTGCCACACGATATCCCTCTGGCGTAGCAAGTTCTTCCTGCAATTGCGCCATTTGTCCGGAAGCAATGGGTTGAAAAACGTCATTGAACGCATATGTGACCTCTTTGTAGGAAGTAAGATCTTCTACCTCTTCACTGAAGTATTGCTTGACTTGATTATACTTACTTTTTCCTAAGCGGTTATATAAAAATATGTTTAATACAATTTCTGCAAAAAACTGACGAGGTGTAAGAGGCGGATACAATTCATACACAAATCGTCTCACATCATCTTCTCGTTTTACATATACCTTTAACAAACCTAAAGCCTCAAGCTTAGTGCGCTCCTGATAGATATCTGGAAGTTGCATGCCCGTACTCACCATCAGCATATGATGTCCTGCCTCTTTTGCTCCTTGCTCTACTTCGCACCATAATGTCATGTATAGGCTAAACGCACGAGCACCAATGAGCGGCTGATACAACATCGTTAAAACTTTCCGGTCATACGCATGCAACAGTCCCGCTGCACATACCTTATATCGGTCAACAGGCAATAATTCCATCCATGATTGTCGCTCCATAATTACATTCCTTCCGTCTCTCGGATTGTACAAAAAAGAGCCGACAGCCTAAGCCTCAAGCTCCTCTACTTCCGCTCTTTTTGTAAAATATCCTTAAGCTCATCAATAAATACTTGTAAGTCCTTAAACTGCCTGTATACAGATGCAAAGCGTACATAGGCAACTTCATCGATTTCACGAAGCTGTTCCATCACCATCTCGCCCACAATTTCGCTTTTTACTTCAGGCGTCCCTAAATTGCGCAGCTCTCGTTCAATAGATTGTGTTACTTCTTCCAATTGCTTCAATGCAACAGGACGCTTTTCACACGCCCTAATCAATCCGCGTAAAATTTTATCCTTGCTAAATTCTTCCCGTATGCCTTCTTTTTTAACAATAATAAGAGGCGTTTCTTCCACTCGCTCAAATGTTGTAAATCGATGTGAACAGCTCTCACATTCTCTTCGTCTTCGAATAGAACGGCTGTCATCCACAGGACGAGAATCTAATACCCTTGTACCACTATGAAAACAAGACGGACAACGCAAATTCCTCACTCCTTATCTCATGTCTTACAACTTTTGTGCCAAACTTGTCCCAACAAAAACAATCTTTTTATCCAGCTGTTTATAAAGTTCCTTTATCGTACGTCTGCTAAAGCCAAAGTCACTTGGTAATGCTGTTTCCGTATATACCATAAAGTCCACAGCTGTTTCAAATGGTCGGATTGTTACAATTGTAGCAACAACATGCGCCTTAACTTTTCCATTGAGTACTGCACTGACTTCGCCTCGTTCCATTTGTACAGACGTCACATTACAATGCGGCACAGCCTTTAACAGCTCTTCAACTGCTTTTAAAGCACCTGTAGTATTCGTTTTATAATAGCGAGTACGCAACTCATCTACACGGTGCGTATCTGCCGTTTCTGCTTGTGTTGTGAAAAATTGTTTAACATTTGCGATAAGGCCCATACAAGTCTCCTTACTTTCTTGAAATAAAGGCTCTGTTAAAGTTCGTTGCTGATTTCCGATACGAGGGCGCTTTCCACGAGCAGTCAGCAAGCCTCCTCAGCGCTATGCCCCTACGGATCTCCCTTTGACTTGCTTTTCCCGCAGAAGTCTCAACCCATTCACTTCAATTAACAAGTGCCAATTATCAACATTAGGTTTTAACACAGCCAAAATAAATGAAAAGAGGTGTATATACACCTCTTTTCATTTTAAAGCAAATATCTATTTTTTTAAAGTGCTTTTGCGTCACGCTTCTTAATTTCGAAGCTACCTGTTCCACGTGGCAATTCAATACTTTCTCTTGTTTTTGCATTTAAACCTTCAGCAATATAGTCAGCAGCTACATTCGGATCGATACGATCTCCGCAAGTATATACATCGATGCTCGCATAACCGTGCTCAGGGAAGCTGTGAATTGTTAAGTGAGACTCAGAGATAATAACAACCCCACTCACGCCCTGCGGTGCAAATTTGTGAAACGCAACCTCACGAACTTCCGCTCCTGATTTTAGCGCAGCATCTACAAATAGTTGTTCAATAAAAGGCATATCATTCAGTTTGTCAAAATCGCAGCCCCATAGTTCAGCAATAACATGGCGGCCCATAGTGTCCATAGTGTGCATTTTATTTCCCCCTTAGAATTCGGTTTAGCTTAAACGAACACGCCATTGATACGTTTGGCTACCACGGGGGAAAGTTAGTCCAAAGAGGTCCTAACCCTTTAAGTAAGCTACTTTATCGGCATGTTTTGTTTACGAAAGATAGTATACTTTGTTTATTTTCATTTTGCAACAAGTCTTTTTATTTTTTTCGAAATGTCAACAAATATTTACGTTTACTACTGGCAATTCCCCCTCTACACGAGCGAATTCTATAATAACTTATTTAAAAATCCACCTCTTTTACATTGTCAACTCTAACGCAAAGCAAACAGCCTGCACCTTACGTGCAGGCTGTTTGCTGTGTATGACGCCGCATATTAAATATGCTGTACGTTTTGCTTTACCAATTCTTTTGAAACAAGAGCTGTCAATTCTACAACACGACGGGAGTAACCCCACTCATTGTCATACCAAGCCAATACTTTAATTTTACGAGAACCGATGACCATTGTAGATAAGCTATCAATAATGGCGGAATGCGTATTTGTATTAAAATCTACAGATACAAGCGGCTCATCGCAATATGCAACAATCCCCTTCATCGACCCTTGTGCTGCAATAGCGAAGGCCTCGTTTACCTCTTCTAAGGTAACATCTCTTTTCACATCCACAACAAGATCTACAAGGGAAACATTTGGTGTTGGAACACGTAGCGCCATACCATGCAGCTTACCTGCCAAGTGCGGAAGTACTTTAGAAAGCGCTTTCGCAGCTCCCGTTGTAGTAGGGATAATGGATTGCGCACATGCTCTTGCACGGCGTAAATCTTTATGTGGATTGTCTATATTTTTTTGATCGTTTGTATATGCGTGAACAGTCGTCATTAAACCATTGTCAATGCCAAATCTTTCGTCAAGTACCTTTACAACCGGCGCTAAACAGTTTGTTGTACAAGATGCGTTCGAAATTACATCATGCTTTGTAATATCCAACTGTGCATCATTGACCCCCATCACAATGGTTATATCTTCATTTTTACCGGGTGCTGTTAAAATGACTTTCTTGGCCCCAGCTTCTAGGTGTAGCATAGCTTTATCCTTGGAGTTGAATTTCCCTGTTGCTTCAATTACAACATCGACACCCATTGTATTCCAAGGCAACTCTTGCGGATTGCGATTATTCAGAAGACGAATCATTTTTCCGTCTACAAGCAGATAATCTTCAAACGCTTCGACAGTTCCTTCAAATTTACCATGAACTGTATCGTATTTAATCAGATGAGCCAAGGTTTCTGATGGATAGCTCGCGTTGATTGCCACAATTTCGAATTCGTTTTCTTTTATCGCCTGACGAAACACCATTCTTCCAATACGTCCAAATCCGTTAATTGCCACTCGAGTCATATAAGTTAATCCCCCTTGATTGCGTTATACTATTTCTCTCCATCCCCACTAATAGTATAGCACAAAAAGAGGATAAATCACTAAACAATTTCATCAATTTTAAAAATTTATTATTTTACAAACCCCATTCTTGTAAAATGCATCTTAATTGGGCTTCTGTATTCTCAATAGAACCTGTATTATCAATAATATAATCTGCCATTTCCTTCTTCTTTTCCAAAGACATTTGCGAATGAACTCGAGCTTGTGCTTCTTCTTGCAAAAAGTTATTTCGTTTCATTAATCGCTGTAATTGTGTCTGCTCATCAACCCAAACAACAAGTACTTTTTCAACTAAATACATTAAATTACTTTCATATAAAAGGGGAATATCCAGAACGACTGCACTTACTCCCTCTTTTATGTATTGATCTCGCTGTATGAGCATTTCCTGTCGAACGGCGGGATGCACAATCTGATTTAATGTATTTCGTTGCTTTTCATCATTAAAAATAATTGCACCAAGCTTCGCCCGATCTATGCCTCCGTCTTCTTGCAGCACCTGCTTGCCGAATGCTTGTACAATTTTCTTATATGTAGATGTTCCTTGCACTACCACCGCTTTCGCAATTTCATCTGCATCAATGACCGGAATATCGTATGCCCTAAACATTTTGGCTACAGTGCTCTTTCCGCTCGCAATTCCCCCTGTCAAACCGATTATAACTGTCATTGTAACTCCTCCTTTTCTTTATTATAACTAAGAAAAGAGGAATACGCTTGTACAGCCGACTCACAAACAAAATGAGCACATAAAAATCTGTACTCTTTTTATAGTTTATCTACATTTATAAAGTAGCACTTCTATTTAAAGTAGGTATTTCTACTTAGTTGGGGGAATGATTCGGAAATACCGTACTGTATAGTTTATAGCCACCATCTAAGTTTTTAACCCTAAAGCCATGCTGCGTTAAAATACGCGATGCTAAATATCCTCTCATTCCCAACTGACACGTTACATAGAGGGTTTTATCTTTCGGTATTTCACCTAAGTGATCGCGCAGTTCGTCTAATGGTATATTAACAGAGCCCTTTATTTTACCTTGCTCTAACTCATGTGGTTCACGAACATCGATTAAATAGCCGCCCTGTGCGACAAGTTCATCAATCTCATTCCACTGCACCGTTTCCACTAAACCTTCTATAATATTGATAGCTGCATATCCTGCCAAGTTGACAGGATCTTTTGCTGAAGAATATGGGGGTGCATACGCTAGTTCTAAATCAGGTAAATCTGTCGCTTTTAGCCCTGCACGAATTGCTGTTGCAAGTACATCTATGCGTTTATCTACCCCATCGCGCCCCACACATTGCGCTCCGTATAGCCTGCCACTTTCTTTACAAAATAGCAACTTAATTAAGATTGGATGCGCTCCTGGATAATAACCAGCATGCGAGTTAGCCTGAACATGTACTGTTTCATACGGAATTTCTAAACGCCGTAAAGTTTTTTCATTATTTCCCGTTGCAGCTACTGTAGTTTCAAATACTTTCACAATAGAAGTCCCCATTGTACCTCGATAAGGAGATTTACGACCGTTGAGCGTATCAGCGATTATGCGCCCCTGTCTATTTGCAGGCCAAGCAAGCGGAATCATTGTCTCCGTTCCATTTATGTAATCTTTAACTTGGATAGCGTCACCTACTCCATAAATAAATGGGTCCTCTGTTTGAAGGAATTCATCAACCTGGATAGTGCCACGAATCCCTAAAGATAGGCCCGCTTCCTTCGCCAACTTACTTTCCGGTTGTACTCCTATGGATAAAATAATCATATCTGTTTCCAATACTTTACCGCTTTTCAATTGTACAGACGCTCCATTATTTTCAAAAGAAGCAATACCATCTTCTAGAATAAGATTAATACCCTTGTCACGAAGGAGATGATGTACACCTGCTATCATCTCGAAGTCAATCGGCGGCATAATCTGATTCGCCATTTCCACCAGAGTGACCTGTACCCCTTGTTTATGTAAGTTTTCTACCATTTCCACACCAATAAAACCTCCACCAACTACTACGGCAGACTTTGGTTTGTTATAATCTAAATACGCTTTAATGCGGTCTGTGTCTGGGATGTTTCGCAAAGTGAATAGATTGTTCGCTTGCTGAATGCCAGGGATAGGAGGGTATATTGGATTAGCCCCAGGAGAAAGAATGAGGTAATCATATGATTCCTCGTATTCTTCACCCGTTTGTAAACGCCTTACTGTAACCGACTTTACTTCACGATTAATGCGCACTACTTCCGTCATCACGCGAATATCGAGATTAAATCTCTTAGACATTTTTTCTACGGTTTGTACGAGTAATTTTTCTCTTTCCGAAATGACTCCGCCAATATAATACGGGAGGCCACAATTAGCAAACGATATATATTCCCCTCGCTCAAACATGATAATTTCATCTTCTTCGTTAAGGCGACGCAAACGAGCAGCAGCAGATGCCCCTCCTGCAACTCCGCCAACAATAATGATTTTTCTTTTCATATTCTCTACCTCCATAAAAATATCTCTTACATTAATATTGCCGTTTTCTGACTCAACTATGTGATATTATTAATCTCTTTTCTATGTCCCTGTATACATATTAAAAGCGCGAAGCCAATGCTCCGCACTTTTTACATTTTCCATATCCCCATAATAATGAGCAAAACACCTGGAAGAAAGGTCAATTTCTGCATCCACTGTAATGCAGAAAACCATTGCCCCATCTTTAAACCAAGAGACAAGAACACGAAGCTCATAATTGCTACTAAAGCCGCCATAATGAGTGGTGGGTAGCCTAGTAATGACGCACCGATGCCAGCTCCAAATGAGTCTAACGACAGCGCAAGTCCGAGCATAACAGCTTCAATACCCGAAATGGTACCCGAGTTATCAAAATCTGCTACAATTGGCTTTCGTAAAATTTGAATTACGATGCCGAGAGATTGAATCTCTAGATTCCATAATGTTTTCTCATCTAACTCCTCTTCTTTTTTATCCTCTGCGAAAAACTGATAGAGCACCCATGCGCCAATTCCAATCAATACTATACCACCAATTTGCTTCGCCACTTCGGCCGAAAAAATAGTTTGAACAAATTGTCCAATTCCCATAGACACAAACATTACTGCAGCAGAGCAAATAGAAATAACGATGATGGATTTTAGCGGGATGCGCACTTTTCTAAGTCCGTAAGTCATACCGACGCTACAACTATCCAGACTTAGTGCGAAGGCTAACATCATTAGTGCAACAGATTGATACACAAAATAGGCCCTCCTTTCTATACATCTTTTGTATGTATATGAAGAGGGCCCGCCCAATGTTATTGTAAGTAACTTTTAAACGAACGGGAATATTTTATAAGCAGTACTTATAAAGCACTATAAAAACTTTCTACTTACTCCATATCATACATTCGGTTAATATGAAAGAAGTAAGTCATTCTCTAACAAGGGGTGGTTTCATTGGAAACAAACATAGAAGTTAGGATAGCTACTAAAAACGATTTAGATTGTATTGTTGCTATGCTTGCTGATGATGTTTTAGGAAGGAAACGCGAACGTTATGAGCATCCACTTCCTGATAGCTACCTACAAGCATTTGAAGCCATTACCTCCGATCCTAATAATGAATTAGTGGTAGCTTGCCTCGGTAACGAAGTGATTGGCGTACAACAAATTACATTTACACCTTACATAACACATCAGGGTGGATGGAGAGCTACTATTGAGGGCGTAAGGACATCAGCTTCTGTAAGAGGTCAAGGAATAGGTACTAAACTAATAACATGGGCTATTCAACGCGCTACACAACGCGGTTGTCATTTGATACAACTGACCACCGATAAAGAGAGACCAGATGCATTAAGATTTTATGAGCGATTAGGCTTTCAAGCCACACACGAGGGGTTGAAGTTGAGACTGTAGTAAAAGCACCAGGACATATCCTGGTGCTTTTCTGATACTGTTACACTTTCTTTACGAAATGTGATGTCATTCTTATTTTTGACATATTGGACAATAATGGGTGCCACGACCGCCCACTACGGTCTTCACAATCGGTGTACCGCACACGGAGCATGGCTCACCCTTTCGACCGTATACAAATAAACTTTGTTGAAAGGTACCGATTTGTCCCTGTGAATTGATATACGTTCGTATGGTACTACCGCCTTTTTCAACCGCCTGATTTAGCGTTTTTACCGTTTCCTCTCGAATCTTTTCGATCTCGGTCTCCTGAAGGGAAGAGCCCGGACGTTCTGGATGGATTCCCGACCGATACAATACCTCATCTACATAAATATTACCGAGCCCAACAAGCACAGTTTGATCCAGCAAAACAACTTTTACTTTGCGATTTGTTTTACCTAAATGCATCTGTAAATGCGCTGCAGTCACATCTGGCGGTTCCGGTCCGAGTCCCGAAAGAGGAAGATGAAGTGTAGCTTCCTCTTTCGGAAATAAATGAAATGTGCCGAACTTACGCACATCGTTGTAACGAAGCTCTGAGCCATCGGTGAAACAAAAGCGTACATGCGTATGCTTATCAACCGGATCGCCGGCATCATGCAGTCGGTATTTTCCCTCCATCCGCAAATGCGACACGATGGCATATTGTTCTGTATATATAAGTAAAAACTTGCCTCGTCTTCCTACACCGACAATACATTCACCTTGCAAAAGTCCTCTGAATATTTCTGCATCGTCCGGTTCTTTTACGAGTTTTGGGTACGTAACAATTACCTCTTCAATGATTTTGCCTGTAATCAGTGTCTCTAGCGTTCGTTTGACAGTTTCTACTTCTGGTAGTTCAGGCATACTTCCACTCCTTACTTTGCATCATACCAAGTTGCGCCGTGATTATAGTCTACCTTTAATGGTACTTCTAGCTGCACCGCATGTTCCATAATTTCCGGGACTAATCTTTGCATCTTCTCAATCTCTTCTTCTGGTACTTCGAAGATAAGCTCATCGTGTACCTGAAGTAACAGGCGGGCGTTCATCTTTTCCTGCTTAAGCGTATCAAACATCACAACCATTGCTTTTTTAATAATATCAGCTGCACTTCCTTGAATGGGAGTGTTCATAGCTGTTCTTTCTGCAAAGCTGCGCAGGTTGAAATTTCGACTTGTCAATTCCGGTATATAACGACGTCGTTTTAATAAAGTCGTTACATACCCTTTGTCTTTCGCATCTTGTACGCTGTCACTCATATACGCTTTTACACCTGGGAAGCTTTCCAAATACTTTTCAATAAACTCAGCTGCCGCTTTGCGTGTAATTCCTAGATTTTGTGATAAACCATAATCGCTGATGCCATATACAATCCCAAAGTTCACAGCTTTTGCCTGTCTTCTCATATTGGAAGTTACATCTTCTTGCGCCACGCCAAATACATCCATAGCTGTCTTTGTATGAATATCAAGATCATTGCGAAACGCCGTAATTAATCCTTCATCTCCTGCAATATGCGCAAGTACACGAAGCTCGATTTGCGAGTAGTCAGCCGCAAATATGACCCATCCCGGCTTGGAAGGAACAAAAGCCTGACGAATTTTCCGCCCTTCCTCAAGGCGAATGGGAATGTTCTGCAGATTAGGTTCTGTTGAACTTAGGCGTCCTGTTTGTGTTAGCACTTGATTAAAGCGGGTATGAATTTTAGACGTATCATCCCGTATCACCTTCAATAGACCTTCAATATAAGTAGAATATAGCTTACCGAGCTGACGATATAATAAAATCTTTTCTACAATTTCATGTTGGTCTCCCAACTTCTCTAGCACATCAGCTGATGTAGAATAACCTGTTTTCGTTTTTTTCACCGGTGGAAGCTGTAGCTTCTCAAATAAAATCACACCGAGTTGCTTAGGTGAATTAATATTGAAGGTTTCACCTGCACATTCATGAATATCTTTTTCTATTTCACGAAGTCGTGTAGAAAGCTCTGCTCCCATTGCTTCTAAACGAGTTTTATCCACTGTAATACCTGTATATTCCATATGACCAAGCACGCGGGCAAGTGGCAGCTCTAACTCTGTTAATAATTCATATTGCTCATTCGCACGCAGTTCATCGATAAAAGATTGCTGTACGTTGTACAATACGCTTGCTTTACGAGCAATATGTTCAGCCAAAACATCCTCATCAGGTACAGCGCGCTTCGCACCTTTTCCATAAACTTCTTCATCTGATTGAACAGTATGTGCACCCTTCATCTTGGCCACAGAACGAAAATCTTTATCTGTATCAGCAGGATCAAGTAGATATGCCGCTATTAAAAGGTCAAAGCTTACGCCGCGTAGCGATAAACCTTTCCACAGCAATGCAACCAATGCTCGTTTAAAATCAAATACGGACTTTTCAATTGTTTCATCAGCGAGCCATGCGATAAACTCTTCAGATTGCAAACCTAATTCAGCTGGTACATAATAACAGCCTGTGTCATTGGCAATACCAAATCCCTGTATCGCTGCACCATGGTAATTGTCCTCCTGCACTTCTACAATTAAGGCACCTGGGCGTAACACATCGTCATTAAAGGCTTCTACTCGCTCAAAAGAAAGCGCATCTAGTTCCGTTTGTTCTTCTGGTATATCTAGCTTTCCCAGCAACGAGTTGAAACCAAGATTTTGGAACAAGGGAGCAATATGCTCTGTTTCATATCCATTGTAAACCAAATCGTCGATGCGTACAGAAATTGGCGCTTCTGTATAAATCGTTGCCAATTCCTTGCTCATAAATGCTTGTTCCTTATTTGCTTCCAGTTTTTCTTTCAGCTTTTTCCCGCTCACTTGGTCTAAATGCTCATATAGCTTTTCAACTGTTTTATATTCCTTCAAGAGTTTAATCGCCGTCTTTTCTCCTACACCAGGCACACCAGGGATATTGTCAGATGCATCTCCCATTAAGCCCTTCATATCAATAATTTGCGAAGGAGTAAGCTCATATTTCTCAAACAAAACCTGTGGTGTGTATTCATCTACCTCAGTGATACCTTTACGCGTAATCGCGACCTTAGTCGTTTCAGAAACGAGCTGCAATAAATCACGGTCTCCTGAAATGATTTTCACTTCTGCGCCTTCACGCTCCGCCTCTTTTGCAAGCGTTCCGATAATATCATCTGCCTCATAATTCTCAAGCTCATAACGCTGAATATGAAACGCATCCAATAATTCACGAATAAACGGAAATTGTTCTGAGAGCTCCGGTGGTGTTTTTTGTCTACCGCCTTTGTATTCTCCGAATGTGGTATGACGAAATGTCGTTTTACCCGCATCAAAAGCCACTAACATATGCGTTGGTTTCTCTTCTTCCAAGATACGCATTAGCATCATCGTAAAACCATAAATTGCATTTGTATGTATACCTTTATCATTATTCAGTAATGGCAGTGCAAAAAAAGCACGATATGCAATGCTATTGCCGTCAATTAAAACAACCTTTTTTTGACTCATCTTCCCCGTTCCTTTCTATTATAGATTCCACCTGTTTTTATTTACACAAAAAACCGCTACCTACCTCTATATCATAGCATGACCTGATAATAGAAGGAAAATAACGGTTTTAATTATAAATAATAAAGAAAAAACTATGTGCTCTATTTTACATAGATGTAAACTGAAAGCAAGGATTCTTTTATATGTAGAGAGAAAAACAGGAAATGTGTAGTTTCAATCAGACCCTAAAAGAGACATGTACATGGTAAGACCGAATCCATCCTGTCTCCTGTTACTATTATGTTAGACAAGCTACTATGTATACAAAGAAAAAAAGGGAAGTGACGAGGATAGAAGGGATCTATCCTCGTCCAAAACTACTCCTTGGATGAAGGGGTTTTCAATAATTAGAATAACAGGGTTATGTTAATCACACATGGATATAGTGTTAATGTAGTGTAAACGTTTGTAAAAAAACAGTAACCTCTTATTATTGTGAGGTTACTGTTTTCCATTCTGTTATTTTTTGGCTGTTTTCACAAACTTTGTTACTATGTAACAAGTGGTGGGGAGTGGTTGATTTCCGCTCCAGGTTGCTCGCTGTCCGCGGGGCGTGCGGTGAGCCTCTTCGGCTTACAGGCTGTGGGTCTCACCAGACCCGCTGCTCCCGTAGGAGTCTCGCACCTCCTGCTCCAACCAACCTGAAACAAAGAAACCTATCTAAAAACAACAATCTCTTAGAAAAGAGCCTATTTTTTTAAGGTGATAGTAAACATTGTCCCTTTTCCCGGTGTGCTTTGAACCGTAATCTCTCCGTGATGTGCTTCCACCAAATGTTTTACAATAGACAGACCTAGACCTGTTCCTCCTGTATTACGGCTACGTGCCTTATCAATGCGATAAAACCGCTCAAAAATACGAGGAATTTCCTCTTCACTAATTCCAATCCCTGTATCAGACACACATATACGTACTCTGTTTTTCTCTTCAGTTGCGGACACCTCTATTGTTCCGCCAGAAGGTGTATATAAAATCGCATTGTTGATAAGATTGATAAAGATCTGCTTTAGGCGATGCGCATCTCCCGTTACTGTAATAGACGCAGGAATAATTACACGTAAATCCATCTCTTTATCTACAGCCTTTGCTTGTAAAATAACCGCTATCTCTTCAATTAGTTGCTTTACATCAACTTTTGCCATATTCATCTGAAAACCTTGTTGTTCAATTCTTGATAAATCTAACAAATCTTCAATTAGACTCTGCATTCGATCACTTTCTTTCAAGATAATGGAAAGAAAATGTTCTCGAAATTTTTGATCCTCCATCGCTCCATCAAGCAAAGTCTCTGTAAATCCCTTAATAGAAGTAATGGGTGTTCTCAGTTCATGCGATACATTAGCTAGAAAATCTTTCCGCATTTGCTCGAGCTTTTTAAGCTCTGTGATGTCATGAAATACAAGAATAATTCCTTTCCACTCATGGTTGGTTCCGATAATAGGTGCACCGTATACTTCAAAATGTTTGCGTTCAATTCCAATGGGAAGAAGCATTTGTTTGCGCACTTTTACTTCCGTCATAAAAATCTCTTCAACCAATCCGATGACTTCCTTGTGATCAAAAGCTTCATAATATAAGCTGTTTAAATACTCTTCATCTGTCACACGGAAGATTTCCCTATAAGAACGGTTCACCAAATTAATATGACCACGACTATCAATTAGAATCATGCCGCTTCCCATATTTTCAATTAAGGTATGTAGCCTGTCTTGCTGCATTTCTTGCGCAGACGTCATTTCTTGCAAATTACGGGCTAATACATTGATTGCTTTGCTAAGCATCTCTGTTTCATCAACGTTGCTCCCATAGGCACGGGCTTTATAATTTCCTTTTGCTAATTCAATCGCAACCTTTGCCACATTTTCAATGGGACGCGTATATTGCGTGGTAATTTTAATCCCTAAAAAAATAATGACAATAAACGCGATTAGAAAATTTGTAATAAGAAGTCCCCATATTTTCCTTTCTACTTCCGCAATCGAGCTCACAGATAGATTTAAAATTAAATAAGCGCGATCATCATGTTTATCTCGCAACAAAATACCGTAGTAATAGCTTTGCTTATCCCCACTCTTCGCTTCCACGACATCGGGCGTCTTATCTAGTTTATTAATAATCCCTTTGATTGCTTGTATGTTTTGTAATTCGATGCGATTTTTCGAATCATACAAAACATCGCCATTTTCATCTAGCAAACTCAGGTTGACCCGTAGCTTATCTTCAATACGCTTCAGCGTTTCCGGATAAAACAAAGAGTAACGTATTCCTTCCCACTCCATCACAGAAGCTACATATTGTAACTCTTTTTCCATCCGTTTATTGAAATTATCTAAATAGAAACCTTTAAAGAGTTGCCCTAGTAGAATTCCTAGACCAATTAATACTGTAACAATTAAAGAGATTAATGCAAAAAGCAGTCTGGAGCGAAACTTATTCATTGATTTTCGGGTCCTCCAGCTTATAACCTAACCCACGAATTGTTTTAATGTATACTGGTTTTTTTGTGTTTGTTTCAATTTTATCGCGCAAATGACTGATGTGAACGTCTACAATACGTGTATCGCCTGCAAAGTCATAATTCCAAACGGCACTTAACAGTTGGTCTCTTGTTAATACGCGACCTTTATGCTTGGCCAAATAAATTAATAGTTCGAATTCCTTAGGTGTTAATTCCAGCTTTTCCTCGCCAAAGTAAGCTTCAAAGTACTCAGGCAAAACCTTTAATTCTCCAATTACAATTCTTCCCTCTTCTTTATTATCAACGCCCGTTCCTTCATGAAGCTTTGTTCTTCGCAAAATTGCTTTTACACGCGCCGTAACTTCTCGTGGACTGAATGGCTTTGTCATATAATCGTCTGCACCAAGCTCTAACCCCAAAACCTTATCGAACTCATCACCTTTTGCAGTAAGCATCAAAATTGGAGTCATAACGCGTTGCAAGCGCAGCTCTTTGCAAACTTCCATTCCATCCATTTTAGGAAGCATTAAATCCAGAATAATTAAATCTGGTCGCTCTGCTAAAGCAACTTTTAACGCTGCTTCGCCATCCATGGCAGTTACGACCTCAAATCCGGCTTGCTGCAGATTGAACTCAATTAATGTTAAAATGGATTCTTCGTCATCTACTACTAAAATGCGATTGCTCATTGTATTCCTCCAGGTTATAAAGTAAAACCGTGCTTCATCCATATAGCTTTTGTTTCACTTGTCCATTTTATGATACTAGAAAATACCAGGATGCTCAATTTAAATTGCATGCAATTGTTGAGTAAGTGTAGAAAACCTCGCTTTGCAGGCGAGGTTTTCTACATTAAAAATTTTCTAAAGCACTTTCCCACATTACGTTGTGGTGATGAGGTGGTGCAACTGTTAGTAATCCTCGTATTACCAATTCTTTATTCGTATTTTGACCATGGACCCGCACTTCAATCGTATGGTCTTGTACATAAACAGCGATTACTTCGAATTGGAAGGTTAATGTTTCATAATGATGCACCGGTTGAATAAACTCTAATTCTTGTCTCAAAATATGACTACCTGGTCCTGGCAAATATTTGGTCATGGCAGTTAGTACCATACCTGTGAGCATAACACTTGGCACTATAGGTTTCTTATAAGGAGTTTGCGAAGCATAATCATGTTGAATATATAATGGGTTTGCATCGTCTGTTAACCCTAAGTATAGTAATAAATCTTTATCTTCGATTTTTTCCGTAACAGTTAACGTCTCTCCAATCGAAATCTCATCAATTTTCCGGCCCAGCTTGCATTTCTTCCTTAACATTTCCATCCACCCCCAAATTTTGATAACGCTTTCAAATTATTGCAAGAAAATAATCCCGTAATAAGGGAAAAAGATTCGGATATATCCGAATCTTTTTCGTTATATTGAACTTTATTAAAAGGATTTGCTTATTACAACATCAAATTGTACAAAAACCCTATATTATACTAATACCTTCATAACATTGCGTACAGATTCAACAGAACGATCCAACGCTACTTTTTCTTCTTCAAGCAATTCAAGTTCTACAATTTTCTCAATCCCGTTTTTGCCAAGCACAACTGGCACACCAAGATATAAGTCCTTATAGCCATACTCACCTTCTAAGTACGCAATTGCCGGAAGCACACGACGTTGATCTTTTAAAATAGCTTCTGTCATCTCTACTAGCGACGCTGCTGGCGCATAGTAAGCACTGCCGTTACCCAGCAGGTTCACAATCTCACCGCCACCTTTACGTGTACGCTCAACAATGGCATCTAAGCGGTCTTTTGAGAGCAATGTTTCAAGCGGAATACCACCTGCATACGAATAGCGTACAAGCGGCACCATATCGTCGCCATGCCCACCTAGCACAAACCCAGTCACATCTTTCACAGATAGCTGTAATTCTTGTGCTACGAACGTACGGAAACGAGCCGTATCAAGTACCCCAGACTGCCCAATTACACGTGCTTTTGGAAAGCCTGACTCCTGAAATACTGTATATGTCATTGCGTCAACTGGATTGGTTAACACGATAATCACACTGTTTGGAGAATATTTGACGATTTCTTTTGTAACACTTTTCATGATATTCGCATTTGTTGCCACCAAATCATCGCGGCTCATTCCGGGCTTGCGGGCAATCCCAGCTGTGATGATGACAACATCGGAATCTGCTGTGTCTGCGTAATCTGATGTACCAATAATATTCGCATCAAATCCTTGCACAGGGCTTGCCTCTAACATGTCTAGCGCTTTCCCTTTTGTTGGGTTTTCAAGTTGCGGAATATCAATTAATACAATATCCCCCAGTTCTTTTTGTGCAGCTAAAAATGCTGTTGTCGCTCCTGTAAAACCTGCGCCGACTACAGTTATTTTTTTACGTTTGATCGTCATGCTTTCTCCTCCTGTACGATTACGCGTTTTCTACTACCTGTTTTGCATCCATATTCTTAATTAGCTCATTCGCGAACTCAGAGCACTTCACTTCTGTAGCGCCTTCCATCAAACGTGCAAAGTCATATGTTACAACTTTAGAAGAAATTGTTTTCTCCATAGAATCCATTACTAGCTTCGCCGCTTCATTCCAGCCCATGTGCTCAAGCATTAGCACACCAGAAAGAATAACAGAAGAAGGATTCACCTTGTCAAGACCTGCGTATTTCGGAGCTGTACCGTGTGTTGCTTCAAAGATAGCGTGTCCCGTTACATAGTTAATATTCGCTCCAGGCGCGATACCGATGCCACCTACTTGCGCTGCTAACGCATCAGAGATGTAGTCACCGTTTAGATTCATTGTAGCCACAACATCAAACTCACGAGGACGCGTCAAAATTTGTTGTAAGAAGATATCAGCTATAGAATCCTTTACGATAATTTTGCCTGCAGCTTCCGCCTCAGCTTGTGCTTTGTTCGCAGCATCCTTGCCTTGCTTCTCAACAATGCGATCATATTCTGCCCATGTGAACACTTTATCGCCAAACTCTTGCTCTGCTACTTCATAACCCCAGTTTTTAAATGCGCCTTCTGTAAACTTCATAATGTTGCCTTTATGAACGAGTGTTACCGATTTGCGATTTTCTGTAATTGCATATTGAATTGCCGCACGAACCAAACGCTTTGTGCCTTCCTCAGAAACAGGCTTAATACCAAGACCAGATGTCTCAGGGAAACGAATTTTCTTTACACCCATTTCAGTTTGTAAGAAAGTTAATAGCTTTTGCGCAGCTTCGCTTCCTTTTTCATATTCGATGCCTGCATAGATGTCTTCTGTATTTTCACGGAAAATAACCATATCCGTATCTTGCGGACGTTTTACAGGAGATGGTACACCTTCAAAGTAACGAACAGGGCGCAAGCATACATACAAATCTAGCTCTTGGCGAAGCGCTACGTTCAAAGAACGAATACCGCCCCCAACTGGTGTTGTTAAAGGTCCTTTAATAGCAAGTAAATATTCATCAATTACGTTTAAAGTTTCTTGCGGCAGCCATTCTCCTGTTTGGTTGAATGCCTTTTCACCAGCAAGTACTTCTTTCCAAACAATTTTCTTTTCACCGTCATATGCCTTTTCTACCGCTGCATCTAATACGCGGGAAGCCGCGGCCCAAATGTCAGGACCAATGCCGTCTCCTTCGATAAATGGAATGATTGGATTGTTTGGTACGTTTAAAACGCTATCTGTTACTGTGATTTTTTGTCCTGTAGTCAATGTCATTACCCCCATTTAAAAATATGTATGATACAAAAGAAGTTCTGAAATCCCCTGCAGAACTTCTTTTGTTTCCAGTACATTTAGATTTTTGTTATGATTTCCTTTTTGATGAATAATCAGAATTTAAAGCGTAAATTATGCTCTGTCTTCGATTGCTACGTACTTTTGACCCGTAGGACCTGTATAATCAGCACGCGGACGAATTAAACGGTTGTTTTCATATTGTTCTAGAATGTGAGCCAACCAGCCAGATGTACGACTTACTGCAAAGATTGGCGTAAATAAATCGTGCTCAATTCCTAAACAGTGGTACATAGAAGCAGAGTAGAAATCCACATTTGGCGGAAGCCCTTTTGAAGATGTAACAATCTCTTCAATCTTCACAGACATATCATACCACTTTCTTTCACCAGATATAATACCTAATTGCTCGGACATTGCTTTTAAATGTTTCGCGCGCGGATCTCCATTTCGATATACACGATGGCCAAATCCCATAATCTTAACTTTATTGTTCAATGCATTTTGAATATAAGCATCCACATGCTCTACTTCACCGATTTCCATAAGCATCTTCATTACATTTTCATTGGCACCGCCATGCAACGGTCCTTTTAAAGCGCCGATTGCGGCTGTAATACCTGAATATATATCAGATAGTGTAGCAACGCATACACGTGCAGTGAATGTCGAAGCGTTCAATTCATGATCTGCATGTAACACAAGGGCTTTGTCAAATGCTTCAATTTCTATCTCATTTGGTTTTCTATCGTTCAACATATATAAGAAATTAGCTGCATATCCAAGCTCTTTGTCAGGTGCTACCGGTGTTAACCCTTTACGGATACGTGCGTAAGCAGCGACTAGCGTAGAAATCTTCGCCTGTAATTTAACCGCTTTCAAATAATTGGACCTCTCATCCATTACCTCAGCATCTTCATCATACAAAGCTAGCATAGAAACTGCTGTACGCAATACAGACATTGGATGTGATGTAGTTAGATTCGTAGTTTGTAAGTATGTTAAGATTTCAGCTGGCACGTCAGCATGCTCTGACAACTGTGTTTTTAATTCTGTAAGTTGAGCAGCATTTGGCAATTGGCGATGCCATAACAAATACACAACTTCTTCAAATGATGCATTTTCCGCTAAGTCATCGATTTCATAGCCTACGTATGTTAAAGTATCGTCAATGATGGAACTAACAGACGACGTTGTTGCTACTACCCCTTCAAGCCCTTTAATAACCGTCATGATCATCTCTCCCTTATTTAAAGATTCCCCAATCCCTTCGGCAGTGCCTGAGGAAAAATAACAAAACATAAAACAATACGCAGGCATTATTTTATGTAGTTGTTACTTTTCCTTCAACAGTAAAGCTTATACATATTGTGCACTTGCCTATAGTTATTATAACTAATTATCAGACTTTTGTGAATGGAAAGAATTGATTAAATTTATATTACTATAAAATTGTCTTATTTTATAAGTTGGATTACATGCATAACAGCATATGCAATTCCCGCCCCGATTAACGGGCCCACAGCAACACCATTGAACAATGCAACCGCTAAAATGGTGCCAAATACAAGCGCCGCTGTAATATGTGGATCATTGGCAAGTAAAACGACGCCTCCTTTTGCCAGTAACGCAACTGCAATACCCGAAGCAAGAGCAATCCAAGCATAATAGGATTTCATCGCATCAAGAAGTTGTTTAAAGCCAATTTCTCCTGTTGCAATTGGAACAAGAACTGCAATTGTAATAATTGTAACCCCCAGATTAATTCCCTTATACTGTAAATACGGCAACATCTTATCTCCCAAAAATGTCCACTTCAACAATAAAAGCACTCCTACAGCAATCATAAGTGATTGATTTTTAGCAAGATAACCAACTGCTAGTAAAATGAATAAAAATAAAGTTGATTGACTAATCATGGCTTCTCCTTTCTTTCACACAAAAACAATTACTTCCTCAATTCTCCAGTCTCCATTTAAAAAATCTATAAAAAAGTTTTAATCTTTTCTCTGTCCGTAAAAACCCTTCTTTAGAGTGCGGAATGTGCTTTCATTTCCTCTTTCCAGGCTGTACAATATATGGTAAATACAAATATAGGGAGGAGAGCTCTTGACCAAGAATACATTGTACGCAGGACTTCGTTTGCTAGCTGTCTTAAGCGCAATATACGTTATCATTCACCTATTGTTTTACTCATCCGGGCTCATTTATCCCTTTATCATCGCATTCATCATCGCGTACCTCATTAGCCCTATTGTCAACTTCCTAAACAAAAAGTTTCACATTCCACGCGCCCTAGCAGTATTTCTGACTCTTGTGCTCATTTTTGGGGCTCTCGTCGGTATTGTAACGCTGCTTATCATTGAAACTATCGCCGCTTTAAATTACTTGTTAGCTATTCTTCCTGAACAATTTCCTCGCCTTGCAGCATACATCCAAGATATATTCGTCCACAATATTATGCCGCTGTACAATGATTTAAACATGAGATTTAACCGCCTTGGTGAATCTCAACAACAGACCATTACAGAAAACATCCAGAACTTAGGAATTGATTTGACAAATAAGGCAAAGTTACTTTTAACAGGAATTATCACTGGACTAACAGGCTTTTTAGGTGCACTTCCTAATATTGTTACAGTGCTCATTTTTATTTTACTTGCTACATTTTTTATCAGCAATGATTGGTACAAGATGGCACATGGTTTAGAACGCGCTCTCCCTGGAAAACTGCAAGGATACGGACGAACTATTTTTGAGGACTTACGAAAAGCATTATTTGGATTTGTTCGCGCTCAATTTACCCTCATTTCTATGACTACTATTATTGTATTGGTTGGCTTGCTTCTGCTTCGCGTCCCTTACGCCATTACGATTGCATTAATCACAGGCATGGTCGATCTGCTTCCCTACCTTGGTACAGGTGCGGTGTTTGTGCCTTGGATTTTATATGTATGGTTTACAGGTGATACTGCTTTTGCCATTGGTTTACTCATCTTGTATGTTGTTGTTATTATTCAAAGACAGCTCATGGAACCAAAAGTACTTTCTTCCAATATAGGTCTTGAACCACTTCCGACCTTAATTGCACTTTTCGTGGGCTTTAAGCTGTATGGACTACTTGGTCTTATTATTGGTCCTGTTGTGCTCGTCGTATTAAAAACGCTGTACGATGCACGTGTATTTCACGATTTGTGGGTATTCATAAAGGGGAGAACACAATAACGAAACGCAAACAACTTATCGCTAGAACTGAGCAACATCTAGACACTTCATGTGCTGTTTATCTATTTAAAAAAGACCTTGCATACAAGGTCTTTTTTCGTTAATTCTGCACACCTTCTGACACGCAACTTGAAGCTTTAATAGAATCTGTTAAAACACTTGCTTTCGTCTTATGTGCGCTTCCATTCTCTTCATGATAAGCTGTTTAACCACCACTCTTGTTGCAGGAAGCAACAAAATAAATCCAGCTATGTCGGTTACATATCCAGGTGTCATTAGTAATATACCGCCTACTAAGATACAGACTCCATCCAATACGGTATCACCGGGTATCTCTCCGCGCTCCATCCGTGTACGCATATCCTGCAATAACGATGTACCCTGTCGTTTAGCTAAAAACGCTCCAATCACCGCCGTTGCAATCATAATGGCGAATGTAGGTATCGCCCCAATCCATTGTGCTGATGCCAACAGTACGAACACTTCAGTTACTGGTATTAAGATCAACAATAAGACCAATAGCTTCATCGTCATCCCCCTATGAAAAAGAGAAGGATAGATATCCTTCTCTTTTTATATTACAACACTACTGCGTGACCGTTATATACGATACCGCGTGCAGCATCAACTGTAATCTCTTGGCCATCCTTTAAAATTGATGTTGCATTTTGCACACCAACCATTACAGGAATACCGATGGATACCCCCACGACTGCAGCATGACTTGTTAAACCACCTTCTTCAACTACAAGAGCAGCTGCCTTTTCAATTGCTGGCATCATGTCTTTATCAGTGCTTGTCGCAACAAGAATATCGCCTTCTGTCATTTTCGAAAGCGCCTCATCTGCATTTTTCGCGATAACTGCTTTTCCCTTTGCAGATTTACGCCCAAGACCTTGCCCTTTTACGAGTTGCTCGCCCACAACATGAATCTTCATCAAGTTCGTTGTACCTGTTTCACCGATTGGTACACCTGCTGTAATGACAACCGTATCACCAAAGCCAATGATGCCTGCTTCCATGCCTGTATGAATTGCCGTATCAAGCATTTCATCTGTAGATGTTGCTTTCTCATTTGCTAAGTATGCTTGCACACCCCATACAAGTGCAAGTTTGCGGCATACACGCTCATCCGACGTCACTGCTACAATTGGAGATTTCGGACGATATTTAGAAATCATTTTTGCTGTATATCCGCTCTCTGTAGGCGCTACAATCGCTGCCACATCAAGCGTCATTGCTGCATGTGCAACCGATTGACTAATTGCATCAGTAATAGATGCTTTTGCCTCTTTCATACGCTTACGGAAAATATCTTGATACTGTAAAGAACGTTCTACACGAGAAGCAATTGTTGCCATCATTTTTACAGATTCAACTGGATACAATCCAGCTGCTGTTTCTCCAGACAGCATAATTGCATCTGTACCATCAAAAATTGCATTTGCTACGTCACTTGCTTCAGCACGTGTTGGGCGTGGATTACGTTGCATGGAATCTAACATTTGTGTTGCAGTGATAACCGGTTTACCAAGCAAGTTGCACTTTTTGATTAGACGCTTTTGTACAAGAGGTACTTCTTCAGGTGGAATTTCAACTCCCATATCCCCGCGAGCTACCATCAAACCGTCAGATACTTCGAGAATTGCATCAATATTGTCGATTCCTTCTTGGTTTTCAATTTTTGGAATGATTTGAATGTGTGAAGCTTTATGCTCAGCTAAAAGCTCACGAATTTCAAGTACATCAGACGCTTTACGAACAAAAGATGCCGCAATGAAGTCTACGCCTTGTTCAATACCGAATACGATATCCTGAACATCTTTTTCTGTAATACCTGGCAATTTGATGCTTACGTTTGGCACGTTTACGCCTTTTTTGTTTTTTACAATGCCGCTATTCAATACTTTTGTGCGAATCTCGCCATTTGCTTTTTCTAATACTTCTAACTCAATTAGACCGTCATCAATTAAGATGCGTGAGCCAGTTTCTACATCATCATATAAGCCCGCGTAAGTAACAGAAAACTTCTCAGCTGTTCCTAGTACCTGCTCTGTTGAAATCGTTACCTCTGCACCTGTTTTTAATTCTGCTTGTCCGTTCTCGAAATCGTGTGTGCGAATTTCCGGACCTTTTGTATCAAGCAAAATTGCAACTGTTTTTCCTGCTTGCTTCGCTGCTTCACGAATAGTTTGAATACGAGCCGCATGCTCTTCATGGCTACCGTGAGAGAAATTTAAACGCGCTACGTTCATGCCTGCATCCATCAATTGTGTTAGCTTCTCAATACTTTCACTTGCAGGTCCTATCGTACATACAATCTTTGTTTTACGCATAACATACCTCCGCCTTTACTGGAAACGTTCCCAAATTACTTGCATTATGTGTATTAAATAGACAGCTCTTTAGAAAGCTGATACATATCCATCTCAATTGTGTGCTTTTGTGCCAACGCTTCAATGATATCATGGTCAACAATCTTATTGTTTTGGATACCCACGCAACGTCCGCCTTTACCCTCCATTAAAAGCTCAACAGCTCTCGCTCCTAAACGACTTGCCAATACACGGTCTGTCGCACTTGGAGAACCACCGCGCTGTACGTGTCCTAATACTGTTACACGTGTTTCTAAGTCTGTCGCGGCTTCAAGTTTCTTACTGAAGTCCACGGCACTGCCTACACCTTCAGCTACAATAATGATACTGTGCTTTTTACCGCGCTCATGACCGCGTTTTAAACGTGCAATCACATCTTCCATATCATAATCCGCTTCCGGCACTAAAATTGTTTCTGCACCGCCTGCCAAACCTGCCCATAATGCAATATCCCCAGCATGACGGCCCATTACTTCAATTACATATGTACGCTCATGAGAAGTCGCTGTATCGCGAATTTTATCAATTGCATCAATTACTGTATTTAACGCTGTATCGAATCCAATCGTAAAATCTGTTCCCGGAATATCGTTGTCGATTGTACCAGGTACTCCTACACATGGATAACCATGTTCTGTAAGCTTTTTTGCACCTTGATACGATCCGTCTCCGCCGATTACAACAAGACCTTCAATACCGAACTTTTTCAACTGTTCAATACCTTTCATTTGACCTTCTAATGTCTTAAACTCAGGACATCTTGCTGAATAAAGTTTTGTACCGCCGCGATGAATAATATCACCTACAGAACCTAGTTCTAACTTCTCAATTTGACCAGCAATTAAACCAGAATAACCATGATAAATACCATATACTTCCAAATCGTGATAAATTGCTTTTCGAACAACAGCTCGAACAGCAGCATTCATTCCAGGTGAATCGCCGCCGCTTGTTAAAACACCTATCCGTTTCATCCGCACTCACCTCAATACAATATTTGCCTTTCACGAACTATCTATAGTTTTTCCAAAATTAAAACACTTTAATAGCCTAATTCATGTAAAGAGCACTTTTTCCTCATCATATTTTATCACTACATTTCCCACTTATGCAATTTATCTTCTGCTTCTTCTTAAACAAACAGGTAAGACTTCATGCCACAACGTTAAAATACACGAAAACACTGAAAAATACAATGGAAAATATGTGGCTATTTACATAAATGAAACCGTTTGTAGCACAAATTAAAAATAATGATAAAAAACGTGCGATCAAGGGATCGCACGTTATACCATAGATGTTATTGAAAAGGTACTTTCTCCCATTTTCATGTATTTATGATAGCGCTGTTCAATGAGTTGCTCGGGCTTCATTTTCAACAATGTTCCCAGTGCTTTGGTTAGCACTTCATCAATATACAACGCTTGTTGCGGAATATCGCGATGTGCACCGCCACGCACTTCAGGAATAATTTCATCAATGACATCCAATCGCTTTAAATCTGATGCAGTTATCCCCATGGCCTCTGCCGCTTCCTTGGCCTTAGATGCATCCTTCCACAGAATGGCGGCTGCTCCTTCTGGTGAAATAACGGAGTACGTCGAATTTTCGAGCATATACACATAATTGCCTACCCCAAGACCTAGCGCTCCCCCGCTACCACCTTCGCCGATAACGATGCAAACAACAGGTACTGTTAACCCTGCCATTTCAAATAAATTTCGCGCAATCGCTTCACTTTGTCCACGTTCTTCGCCGGCCTTACCAGGGTACGCACCTTTCGTATCAATAAAACAAATGATAGGTCGCTTAAATTTCTCCGCTTGCTTCATCAAACGCAATGCTTTACGGTATCCCTCAGGATGAGGCATGCCAAAATTGCGGCGGATATTTTCTTTGGTGTCTTTACCGCGCTGATGACCAATAACGGTCACCGGCAACCCTTTATATTTTGCAATACCACCAACGATGGCCGCATCATCGCCATACAATCGATCGCCATGACACTCAAAAAAGTTTGTGAACAATCGTTCAATATAATCCAATGTAGTCGGTCGTTCCGGATGGCGAGCAATTTGGACTCTATCCCAAACACCCATGTTGCTGTAAATCTCATTTTCCAAGTTTTCAAGTTTGGCTTCTAATATACGAATTTCTCCACTAAAATCCATACTGCTGTTTTTCGTATATTCTTTTAACTCCCGAATTTTGCTCCGTAGCTGTGATATAGGTTTCTCAAACTCTAGCTCTGCCATATCGTCGTTTCCTCCCCTTGGTGAAGCTCCACAACTTTGCGCAAGGTCTCCCGCATCTCCAAACGATTGATAACTGCATCTAATTGCCCATGATCCAGTAAAAATTCTGCAGTTTGAAAATCTTCCGGTAGTTCTTCGCGTACAGTTTGCTCAATTACACGGCGACCAGCAAAGCCAATCAGTGCACCTGGCTCCGCAAAATTATAATCACCGAGTGAAGCAAAGCTCGCTGACACCCCTCCAGTAGTTGGGTGTGTCATAACTGAGATAATAAGGCCGCCTTCTTCGCTATATCGTTTTAATGCTACGCTCGTTTTCGCCATTTGCATTAAGCTCAAAATGCCTTCCTGCATGCGAGCTCCGCCTGAAGCAGTAAAAATAATGAAAGGAACATGAAGCTCTCTCGCTTTTTCCACTGCTCTTGCGATTTTTTCTCCTACAACGGAACCCATACTTCCCATACGGAAACGAGCGTCCATAACAGCTACAACAACTAACATATCGTCAATGGTACCTTCACCTGTAACAACAGCTTCGTTTAAATTGGTTTTCTTTCGGTCGCCTTCCAGCTTTTCCTCGTAACCAGGAAAATGAAGAGGATTTACTGAAATCATCTCTTTGTCATATTCGCGAAACGTACCTTCATCAAGCAAGCTTTCCAAACGCTCATACGCATTCATTTGATGATGATGTCCACAGTTGATACAAACCTTTAAGTTTTTTAAAAGTTCTTTTGTATACATGATTTTTTTACAGCTCGGACATTTGGTCATCACGCCGTCTGGCACGTCTTTTCTCATTTGTTCTGAAGGAACAGCCGCGTATTTCTTTTTCTTTAAGAATAGATCTCTTAGCATATTAACCCCCTCCTTTAGGAACGCCGCCTGCATGGGAATAACCCGTGACAAGCTAACTTTTATCTATACTTTACTCGTAGTGAGATACGATATTTGTCATAACGTGTCACAGTTGTCTCGACAAATTTAGAGCATCATGTAAGCGTAGCGCCTCCGCTTCGTCACGCTTTTTGATGGCTTCATACAATTGTATATATAATTCACGCGTAGGCGCCTTTTCTAGATGAGCAGCATACTCACTAACAATAAACCAAATACGATATAACAGGTGATTATCCGTACGCTTAAAAGCATCCTTCCAGAAGGCATGTTCATTTTCGAAATCTGGATTGCTCCATTCGTTTTCTTTTTGACACAACAATCGAACAGCATCCTGTTCAACTAAGCGCTTTACTTGAAGCAAATCGCCTTTTGTTTTCTCATCCTGCAACACAAAGCGCGCAATCAATTGAACGATCCCGTGCTCATAGTTTCTAATAAACGTTCCTTCGCCGCGTCGCGTTTCAATCAGTCCAACAAGTTCAAGAGCCCGAAGTGCTTCTCTTACAGATGACCTGCCAACATTCAAACGAACGCTTAAATCTCTTTCAGAAGGAAGGCGGTCACCGGCCACCAATCCATCTTCTTCCATAATCATACGAATTTGTTGAACAATCTCAAGATATACCTTAGACTGCGCTGTCAATACACATTCCTCACTTACTTGCCGATTATGGCTAAGTCTCTTGTTTTTTGGGCTACTTCTTCTGGATCCACTTTACGTCTTGCCACCCCAGTTTCCATGGCTGCTTTTGCAACATAGGCAGCTACTTGTGGTGCGACGCGTGGATCGAACGGTCTTGGAATAATATAATCCGCTGTCAACTCTTCATCAGAGACAAGCTCCGCAATAGCTTGTACAGCAGCTATTTTCATATCTTCGTTAATTTGCGTTGCGTGCGTATCAAGCGCACCACGGAAGATTCCTGGAAATGCTAATACATTGTTTACTTGGTTCGGGAAATCCGAACGCCCTGTGCCAACTACCGCAGCGCCTGCTGCTTTCGCTTCTGCTGGCATAATTTCTGGATTGGGGTTTGCCATAGCAAAAATGATTGCATTTTCGTTCATTGTGCGAATCATTTCTTGCGTTAACGCACCTTCTACAGATACACCGATAAATACATCCGCACCTTTGATTACATCTTCTAAAGTACCTTGTAGACGATCACGGTTCGTATATTTTGCTATCTCATCTTTAACAGCATTCATGCCTTGTGTACGTCCTTCATAGATAGCACCCTTTGTATCGCACATAATAATGTCGCGTACACCATAGTGGTATAAAAGTTTCATAATTGCGATTCCGGCTGCACCAGCACCGTTTGCGACAACTTTAATATTCTTCATTTGTTTACCGACAAGCTTTAATGCATTCACCAGACCCGCTACTGTTACAATTGCAGTACCGTGCTGGTCATCATGGAAGATTGGTATATTTGTTTCTTTCTTCAAACGCTCTTCAATGATAAAGCAATTTGGTGCTGCGATGTCCTCTAGGTTCACACCGCCAAATGTTGGCTCCAATAACTTCACGGTTTCAACAATTTTATCTACATCGTTTGTATTTAGTGCTAAAGGAAATGCGTCTACACCCGCGAAGCTTTTAAACAATACTGCTTTTCCTTCCATAACGGGCAGTGATGCTTCCGGGCCAATGTTTCCTAGACCAAGCACAGCTGTACCGTCAGTTACTACCGCTACCATATTGCCCTTCATTGTATATTCATATACTTTTGTTTTATCATCGTAAATCGCTTTACACGGCTCCGCTACACCCGGAGAATACGCAAGACTTAAATCTTTTGCGTTTTCTACTTTTACTTTTGATACTGTTTCTAGTTTTCCTTGATGCACTCTATGCATGTGAAGTGCTTCTTCACGAAGTGTTGACAAACCATCCACTCTCCTCAATATCTTTTATTGCCTCGATTGTTCTTTAGTGGTCTGACCACAAGTGCTACTTTTTACTATACGAGATATTCGAAAAAAAATCCATCATTATTTGCACACAACATTTTTTTCACCCGCGATTTTCTTAAGCGCTTGTAAACATTCTTCACTTGGCTGAACAAAAAGCATACGTGATAATTGTATCATTTTATGTTCTTTTTCATAATAAATTAAAGTTTTCGCATAGCCGGGATAGTGATAAGCATTGGTCATGACTTCCTGTTGCATACGTTTATCAGCTTCAGATGGCAGTTTGATATACACCACACTTTCTCTATGCCGTTCATACGCATCAGGTTCGTCTAATTTATACAACCCTGTAACCACCCATTGCTTTTTCCCATTCCTCACACCGAGCGTACACTCTATTAGCATCAATTGATTTTCCATAATTTGATGACCAAACAGCAAGTATGTGTCCGGGAACATCACTGCCTCCACTTCTGTTTCATCACCTAATGTCAAAAAGGCCATCTTCTGCAGATTTTTTGTTCGGATGATATTACTTCTTGTAATGAACGCTATGACACGAAAGGATTTCTTCGTCTCCTCTGACGCTTTTTGGAGAGAAGGCAAGCGAAGATCTTCAATTAACTTCTTGTAAGGCGTAATAGGAGACGCTGATATATAAAAGCCGATTACCTCTTTTTCTCGCTGTAGCATTTCCATAAAATTGGGCTCTATCGCCTCTTTATATATTGGTTTCGGAATCAATTCCTCGTCCAAAAACACGCTCTCTTCAGCAGGTCTCACGAGTTCCCTATATTCAAGGGCTGTATCCAAACTCGCAAGTAAGGTACTGCGAGATGCAAATTCATCAAAGCATCCGGCATAAATAAACGTCTCTAAGTTGCGACGTGCCACAACGCGTGATGGTAGCCGTACACAGAAGTCAAATAAATCCCTATACCTCCCTTTCTGTCTCTCTTCTATTATTTCTTTGACCGTGGCGCCCCCTATATTTCGAATTGCAAGCAAACTGTATCTAATACTTCCTTGTTCTGGTTCAAATCGATACCCACTGCTTTGAATAGAAGGGGGTAAAATTGGGATTCCCTTGCGCTTCGCTTCATTCACATACTGCGCCAACTTTTCCTCATTACCGATTGCACTTGACAATAGCGCCGCCATAAAAGCGAGCGGATAGTTAGCCTTCAGGTACGCAAGCTGATAAGAAATCATACTATATGCTGCAGCATGGCTACGATTGAACCCATAATCTGCAAAACGGACAATCAAATCATATATTTCATTGGCTGCTTGTTCCTCATAACCATTTTGTAAGCAGCCCTGTACAAAATGACGGCGCTCTTCGTCTAAAATATCACGTTTCTTTTTACTGACAGCACGCCGCAATAAATCGGCTTCTCCGAGAGAAAATCCCGCAATTTGCGAAGCAATTTGCATAATCTGCTCCTGATATACAATCACGCCATATGTTCGCTTTAAAATGGGCTCTAAATGGGGATGTATATAATGAATCTTATGGCGGCCGTGCTTAGCCTCAATAAAATTTGGAATTTGCTCCATAGGTCCTGGCCGGTACAACGCATTGACAGCTATAAGATCTTCAAAGGCATTTGGTCGTAAGTTCTTTAATACATTTCGCATGCCTTGTGACTCAAGCTGAAATACGCCTGTCGTGTCTCCTTCTCCAAGTAAACGAAATGTGTTTTCATCATCAAGCGGTAGTTCCTGTAGATAAATGTCCTTTTTTTCTGTACGCTTTATGTAGCGAATTACATTCTCAAGCACAGTAAGATTACGGAGCCCAAGAAAATCCATTTTCAACATACCAATTCCTTCAAGTGCTTCTGCTGGATACTGCGTAATATACACTTCATGCCCTTCTTGAATAGCTACATGTTCAGTTAGCGGTTCATCGCTAACAATCACACCCGCTGCGTGCACAGATGTATGACGTGGCAACCCCTCAGCCTGCCGGGCAAGCTCAAATATACGTTCATATAGAGGTGTACTGTGGACGTATTCTCGCAATCTTTCTGATTGATGATAAGCAGACTCCAAACTCGTTCCTGGCTTGGATGGAATGGCTTTTGAAAAGCGATCGATTTCTTTTGGGTCCAGCCCGTGCGCTCTTGCAATATCACGTACAGCCGCCTTAGCTGCCAACGTACCGAACGTAACAATTTGAGCAACATGAAGTTTTCCGTATTTATTTGCCACGTAGCGAATGATTTCATCTCGGCGAATATCCGGGAAGTCAATATCAATATCTGGCAATGTGATACGCTCTGGATTTAAAAAACGCTCAAATAGCAGGTCATACGCAATGGGATCAATATCGGTAATCTGTAGCACATACGAGACAAGAGAGCCTGCTGCAGAGCCTCGCCCCGGTCCCGTTAAGATATTTTGTTTATGCGCGTATTGCATAAAATCCCATACGATTAAGAAATAATCGCTAAAGCCCATGCGTGCAATAACTTCTAATTCATGATGCAAACGTTCATGATAACGCGCATCCGCATGTGGACAGCGCTTTAGCAGGGCCTGTTCGCAAAGACTGCGTAAATAGTGATCTGCTGTTTCTGCAACTGGTACTGGAAACTTCGGTAAGCGCTGCACACCAAGTTCAATTTCAACTTCACACTTTGCAGCAATTTCCGTTGTGTTTACAAGGGCTTCTGGCATATCACGAAACAGCTTTTCCATTTCCTCTGGTGATTTTAGCCAATATTCCTCAGACTCCATTCGCGTGCGCTTTTCGTCAGTAACAAGTACACCTTCCTCAATACAAAGCAAACAATCGTGCAACGAAGCCTCTGACTTATGAACATAACGCACATCGTTTAATGCCACTAATGGAACGCCTGCTTCCAAATGCAATTGATATAATCTTGCCTGCAACCACTGCTCCTGTATCAAATCATGATTTTGGATGCTCAGATAAAAAGATGAAAACATAGATTTATACTGCTGGACAGTCTCAAGCGCTTCTTGTTCTTGACGGTTCAATAGCTTTTGTTCAATTTCCCCTTGTTGTCCTGGAGAAATGGCAATAATTCCTTCGGCATAGCGAGATAACCATTGCTTGGGAATACCTTCTTTTGCTTTTGTCATAATACTGCTGGAGATTTTAATTAAATTTCGATAGCCAATTTCATTCTCCGCTAGCAGCACAAGCGGATATGAAGTATTTCCTCCCAAAACAGAAGCTGTTAAACCAATAATGGGCTTGATACCCTCTTTCTTACAAGCTTTATAAAATGGAATAACGCCGTACATGACATTTTCATCTGTAATGGCCAGCGCCTCCATACCTAGTTCTTTTGCACGCTTTACTACTTGTTCAATCGCGCATGTACTTTTTAATAAACTGTATACGGTTTGACACTGTAAATGTACAAAATTCACTCGTACGCCCTCACTTTTTAGTCTTTGTTTTCATTATAAGAGTCGACTTCGGGTAAATCAAAACATACTCCTTGTCCCTTGGCCATATATATGAATAGAATGGCTATGCTAAAGCCTGATGTTGTCAATCAAAAAACGAACTTTCAAGAGCCAAAAAATACTGTCCGTTTAGATAGGAGAGAAGAACGAACATATCATTGCGGTCAGTGCTGAAAAAAAGCATATGCCTAGTAAACTATAGTGATTTGCATGCACTTTGTTATTTACATATGCTATTCACACTTACATAAGTAAGGGAGGAGAAGTATGGAGGTTAAACAAACATTTTTATCACTGCTTGTTACTAGCTATTTTATTGCATTTGGTGTAATGCTAGGCGGTTCTTTAATCGGCGGGCTAGGTTCATTTCTGATGGGGCAGCCTCCTTTGACAATGATTGCACGTTTTGCAGATACATTGCGGATTTGGGCGCTAATAGCCGCTATTGGCGGTACCTTTGATACCTTTTACAGTTTAGAACGCGGCTTATTTCAAGGTGAAATTCAACATGTATTTCGCCAAGGTTTATTAATTTTATTTGCTGCAGGGGGCATGCAGACTGGCTTAACAGTCATTAAATGGTTAACGGATGAGCACGTATGAGAATACCACCGCTCTATCGCTCCCCCTTATGGCGCGTTGCATTTGCAAGTATGGCAATCGGCGGCATCATCAGCTGGGGCATTTTTTTATTTGTGTACGGTGAACTACAAGAGAAGCAGCAGCGACTTTTATTGATGCGCCAAAATGAAATCAATCAGTTAGAAAAGGCATATCACCATCTAATGGAAGACAAACAAAGAAGTAATGAGGAAATAAGAAAAACACTAACAGTACAAGATATACAGATTGAGATTATCAATCATGATGAGGTACATTTGGATAGCTTGGCTGTTCACAGCCTCACAACCGATATTAAAGGAGAGCTACAAAATCTATTAAACAAGAGCGTTGCCACAGTTGCTGATCATAAAGAGCTATTGTCTAAAGCAATTGAAAACAAAATATACAAACGCGATGAATTCTTATATCGCTTTGAGGTCCGTACGATTTACTTTGATACAACACTGGACATCTCCTTAAAAATAAGGCGAGCTTGATGCACAAGCTCGCTTATTTTTAGTATCCTTCGCAAAGAGCTGTGAGTTCAGCTACTACACGGTCTGCTTCGTCCCATGAATACACTGTCGCGCCGGAAGCTAGCGGGTGCCCACCGCCGTTGTACTTCATAGCTAACGTATTAATTACAATTCCTTTTGAACGCAAGCGTACACGAATGGAATCTTCCTCTTCCAAAAACAATACCCATGCTTTCAACCCGTCGATATTTCCTAGTATACTTACTACACCTGAAGCTTCTGAAGGCTTTACATCAAATTGTCGTAATACATCACGTGTAATTTTAACAAATGCGGCACCTTGTTCGTTCATCTCAAAGTTTTGCAAAATATATCCGTTCAATTTAGCCAAACGAGGGCTTGTTTTATACATTTCTTCGTATAGGGTCGGAAACGAAACACCCATCTCCGTTAACTCAGATGCATAACGAAGTGTTTTCGCTGATGTACTTGGATAAATAAATCGGCCCGTATCTCCTACAATACCAGCAAAAATAAGGCGAGCTGCCTCTATGCCCATGCGAAGTCCTGACTCCTTACCATGAAGATAGAGCTCATAAATCATCTCACTACAAGAACTTGCCGATGTTTCCACCCATAGCATATCACCATACGGGTCTTCATTTGGATGATGATCAATTTTAATTACATATGCTCCTGTTTTATAACGCTGATCGCACACACGCTCTTGATTTGCCGTATCACATACAATTACAAGCGCTTCTTCATATGTACGGTCATCTATTTGATCCATCACACGCATATAAGATAGTGTTTCTTCATCCTCACCCACCATATAAACACGCTTATCCGGAAACGAATCTTGCAGCATAACACCAAGACCGCATTGCGAGCCAAGTGCGTCAGGATCTGGTCTAACATGACGATGAATAATAATGGTGTCATACTGTCTAATTTTTTCTAAAATTTGCTCTTTCATTTCCTTCCCTCCTTTTTATATCTATCATTATATACGAAAAGACTTCATCTATCAGAATATTTTCGTTAAAATAAGAAGTAATGAACGAAAGACTATTTTTTAGATTGGAAAGAAAAATGGGCGCTATGCTATTGCCATTAGGAATTATAAGAGTCTCGTGTTAGGTATACCTATTCTCTGTATATCTTATCTTATGAGACATCCCCTTCGCCGCACGTAATCCAGCTTTCTTTCTCGTTCAAAAAGAAGATTTGTTTTCCAATTCTATTTCCATTAACCACAAATGGGGGATTATGCATGCTTATTTTCGTATTTTTAATCATCGTTTCATTTGTACTTTATCTATTCTACAAGACAAGATATTTTCGCACACAGCGCCCAATGGAAAAACGTTGGCTGTCAGGAAAATCAGGAATTGCACTAGGGCTCTTTGTCGCATTCTTCGGTTTGAATCAGTTTTTCGTATGGGACACAACAACAAGCCGCGTTGTAGGAGCAATTTTTCTTATCTACGGCGGATTGGTCGCTTACAATGGATTTCGCCAGTATAAGCATTTTCTTCCGCTTGCTATTAAGGAAGCTGAAGAGCTCAAATGAGAAAAAACAAAAGCCGCAAACGCGGCTTTTTCATATGATATTAACGATCAATAAGCTGTACCATCAATAACGCTTTACCAACTACATCACCCTCTTGATATACCTCGACATCGACCTTTCCAAATTTGCGACCAATCTCCATGACCTTCGGCGCGACTTCAATCACTGTATCAATTTGAATAGGTTTAACAAAATAAATGGTCAAATTTTCAACAATTAGATCTCCCTTTTTATAAGAACGAAGTATCCGGTTTGTTGCTTCAGTAACAATTGTTGTAAATACACCGTATGACAGTGTCCCAATTGAGTTTGTCATTTGCGGTGTTACAGAGAAACGATATACATTTTCAGTTTTTGCTTCTTTTGTATTTAAGAATTGATTGGTTACAATATCTTCAATCGTCTCTCCAACCTGCGGCTGGCGCTGAATCATCTGCAGTGCTTGCAATACGTCCTGCCTGCTGATAATACCTTGCAAACGATTGCCTTCATCAACAACCGGCAACAATTCAATGCCTTCCCATACCATCATGCGTGCCGCAGATGCAACAGAAATTTTTCCGCTGACTGTAATCGGACTTTTAGTCATTACCTTTTCGACCAGTGTATGAACTTGCACCCCGATTACATCTTTAGATGTAATCATACCAATTACTTTCATGTTATCATCGACAATCGGATAGCGTCCATGCATCGTTTGCTCATTATAACGATGCCACTCCTCGACTGTATCCTGCGGCTTTAGAAAAATCGTTTCCTCAAGCGGCGTTAAAATGTCCTCTACTAGTACAATTTCTTTTTTGATAAGTTGATCATAAATGGCACGATTGATTAGTGTTGCGACTGTAAATGTGTCGTAGCTGCTTGAGATAATCGGTAGCTTCAATTCGTCTGCAAGGCGCTTTACATGTTCTTCTGTATCAAAGCCCCCTGTGATTAGAACTGCCGCGCCAGCTTCAAGGGCCAATTGATGCGCCTGTGTACGATTTCCGATAATCAGTAGATTTCCCGCTCCTGTATATCGCATCATAGCTTCCAGCTTCATGGCACCGATAACAAATTTATTCAGCGTTTTATGTAAACCCTCTCTGCCTCCGAGTACCTGACCGTCAACAATGTTGACAACCTCTGCATAGGTGAGCTTTTCAATGTTTTCTTTCTTTTTCTTTTCAATGCGAATGGTACCTACACGTTCAATTGTACTTACATAGCCTTTATTTTCCGCATCTTTAATCGCTCTGTAGGCAGTCCCCTCGCTTACATTCAAATCCTTTGCGATTTGCCGGACCGAAATCTTGTGTCCTACCGGCAAGCTGTTGATATGTTCTAGTATTTGATTATGTTTCGTAGCCAAGTAGCTTCACCAATCTTTCTTTCCGCGTTATTGTTTGTACTGCCAGTATACTATAATTCCCAAACTGTTACACTCCAAACTCATGAAACTGTATTATTTTTTTAACAACAACATTCTCTCCCCTAAAGAAAACAGGATGATAAAAGTAGAATATAAGGGGGTTAGAATGTTAGGAGGACTCCCGTTGAAGCCGCAACCTGTTATATTCCTGCTCTTCTTTAGCTTACTACTTATCTGTATACAAACCAATCTTCTACTGTTTTCCTGTGTGCTTGGTTTTTATACCATCTACTCTTATGTTACCAAGCAACCATGTACTTTATTTTGGACAGTGTTTTTATTCAGCATAGGATTTCTCTGCTACATATCTTTAGATAACAAGCAAAAAATGGGGCATTGTATGGCAACGTTTGTATCTTTTATACGTTGTATTACCGTTTGTGCTATTGTCTCTTATATACAAGCTTACATTGACAAATTATATAGGTAAACCAAGATGGAGGCGCATCGTATACGTTCCGCTGCAGCCATAGCGTTTACCTCCTGTACAAATCCGCTATTTTTTGTGCATCGCTTTGTGCATCAATCTATTCATTTTTCTTCCTTTTATTCTGAAAAACGAAGACATTTCTCATTATAAAGTATGGTGGCTAGCGATTGCTTTCGCTCTTATCAATGCCAGCCTTGAAGAGCTTATTTGGAGAGGTATTTTGTTGACGCGTTTTTCTACGCATTTTGGAGCAAGCTGGGGAATTGCCATTACAAGTCTTGGATTTGGATTACAACACTACTCCCTCGGTTTCCCTTGGCTGATTTGCTTGTTGTTCTCCATGGGTGGCTTTTTTTATGGCTGGATTACGGTAAAAGCTGAAAGTATATATCCTGCTGTCATATGGCATATTGGACTGAATATGTTAATGGTCCTAAGCGGTTTTATTTTATAAGTTTCTCGTTAACGGATTGAACTTAGGACATTGCTAGCATCCTTTCCTTACCTCCATCTGTTTGGCTTAGACACCTAAAGATGTGAGATTGTTCGTAAGCATAAAATAATCGCCACCTGTTGAAAGGATGGGGATTATTTTACACTTACTTTGCAACCTTTGAACAAATATGCGTTTTATTCTTAATACGGGTATAACGCTAGGCTAAAGGATCACGGGAGAGTACATCTGAGTTTAGGTGTACCGCAACTGCGTCTCGCGGACCACGAGCGAGGGTACATCTGAGTTTAAGTGTACCGCAACTGCGTCTTGCGGACCACAAGCGAGGGTACATCTGAGTTTAGGTGTACCGCAACTGCGTCTCGCGGACCACGAGCGAGGGTACATCTTGTGATCAGGTGTCCCTCAATATCGTTCCTCCCTGCAATTCTAAGTTTATGGATGTATAAATTTTATCAAAATGAACACACGCATTGATACAAAATAAAAGATCTCGCCAAATTATAAATATCAACTAGAACGACTAAAACAGGCAATACTGAAATATTCTTCTTCAACCGCACAGATGAACAACACTAACAGACCATCTCTTATACTGTTGTACAAAGCATTTCAAAAATGTCGTCATATCGTACGGTACCTGTATTTTAATTACGGAACAGGATATTAATCCATATTTTAACAATAGATGATTCTGACGGGATGGTTAACGCTCTTCTATTCCAGTCTTTCGTCCCAGTGGGGAATAGCATGCGAAAATGTTTACTATAATCAGCATATACCCATACTCCAAGTGAAAGATAAAATCATGGCGCAATCCTTTCAAAAGACTTTTAATCGTAGGAATTCAATCTATTACCTGACAATTCAGTTCAGTCGGTACAAGAATTTGGAGAGGTACCCTTTTTGTGCTTCTAATCCATTGGTACATAAGAGATGAGATTGAAATGAATTCCATACACCGCTATGTTACAAAAAGGCAGCGGATTTTTCGCTGCCTTTTCTCTCTTATAATTCGATTGCTTCTCCGACTGTAAGTACACGCCCTCTATCTTTCGGTAAACTTTGCACAAACGCATGCGGATCTTGTTCAATAACTGGAAACGTATTGTAATGCATGGGTACAGTCACGTTTGCTTGCAGCCACTCTGCTGCAAGTGCCGCATCATCGGGGCCCATCGTAAAGTTGTCTCCTATTGGTAAAAATGCTACATCGATTTTATGACGAGAGCCAATCAGCTTCATATCAGAGAACAATGCGGTATCCCCCGCATGATACACTGTTTTTCCTTCCGCAGTAACCAAAATACCAGCAGGCATCCCTGTATATGTAATTGTCTTTGTTTCTTCATCTGTATACGAAGAGCCATGAAACGCTTGTGTCAATTTAACGGTACCAAAATCAAACGTATGCGCTCCTCCGATATGCATCGGATGTACTTTGACACCCTTCCACCCCAAAAGTGTTGCTAGTTCAAATGGTGCAATAACCAGCGCATCATTCTCCTTTGCGAGCGCAACTGTATCTCCTACATGGTCATTATGGCCGTGCGTTAATAAGATTACATCTACTTTCACATCTGCAGCACGCAAATCAGTTGTAGGATTTCCCGTCAAAAATGGATCAATTAAAATGACCTTGTCCTTCACTTCAATCTTCACTACTGAATGACCGTGATACGAAACTTTCATCAACTTCTCCTCACCTTCGGGTAAATGTTATAACCGCTCATGTTCATGATACACAAAACAGTAACACTGTGCCAATCATACAAGCTCACCTCTTTGCTTGTCATAAAACCGGTAAACAGGTAAAGTTAAAGAAAAGAAAAATGGAGGCGACAGACATGGAACATCGTTTACATAATTTGATGAGTTGGTTACAAAAGCAAGATATTGAGGCGGCGTTTATTACATCCACTTCCAATGTATTTTATTTGACAGGCTTTCATTGCGAGCCGCACGAGCGCTTACTCGGTGTATTTGTATTTCCAGAAAAAGAACCAATTTTAATTTGTCCAAAAATGGAAGAAGGACCAGCAAGAAGCGCAGGCTGGCCGCATGAAATTATTGGCTTTAGTGACACAGATAACCCTTGGGTATTGATTGAGCAGGCTATGCAAAAACGTGATATTTCGGTAAGAACAATTGCCGTTGAGAAGGAGCATTTAAACGTAGAACGCTATGAAGAATTATTAGCACTGTTTTCCGGTGCAGCTTTCGTTGCAGCGGAGGCTAAGCTTCATGAGCTCCGCCTGATTAAAGATGAAAAGGAATTGGCTATTTTGCGACAAGCCGCATATATGGCTGACTGGGCTGTGGAGCTTGGGGTGAGTCAAATTGCGGAAGGTAAGTCCGAAATGGAAATTCTAGGAACAATTGAATATGAACTGAAGAAAAAAGGCATCAGTAAGATGTCGTTTGACACAATGGTTCTTGCTGGTGCAAACTCGGCACTTCCACATGGAGAGCCAGGTACAAATCAAATTAAACGCGGTGATTTTGTATTATTTGACTTAGGTGTAGTAATCGACGGCTATTGCTCTGACATTACACGCACTGTCGCTTTTGGAGATATCTCTGAAGAACAGCGAAACATTTATGAGACTGTTTTAACAGCACAGCTACAAGCAATTGAAGCCAGTAAGCCCGGGGCTGCCATTGATACAGTAGACAGAGCAGCTCGTTCTTATATTGAAAATGCCGGCTATGGTGCTTATTTTCCCCATCGACTTGGACACGGTCTAGGTATTAGCGTTCATGAATATCCGTCCTTAACAGATGCAAATACATCACCACTTCGTACTGGTATGGTGTTTACTATCGAACCGGGTATATATGTACCAAATGTTGGAGGCGTGCGCATTGAAGATGATATTTATGTCACGACTGATGGTGTGGAAATTCTAACGAAGTATCCAAAAGAATTGCACATTATAAAGTAAACCTGGATCCATTGATATAACAAGAGGGTGTCACATATATATGACACCCTCTTGTTATTTATTATTGTATTAAAGTCAAAGCAGATACAGCATCCGCATACTCTAAACCGTGTGCTTCTGCAACGGCTTCGTATGTAACATAGCCGTTTAATGTGTTAATACCCTTCAATAATGCAGGGTTGTCTAGGCATGCCTTCTTGTAGCCTTTGTTGGCAATCTGTACAGCGTAAGGTACTGTCACATTCGTCAAAGCAATCGTTGATGTACGCGGCACAGCTCCCGGCATATTCGCAACTGCATAATGCACCACACCTTCTTTTACATAAGTAGGCTCATCATGTGTTGTAATGCGATCTGTTGTTTCGAAAATCCCCCCCTGGTCAATGGCGATGTCGACCACAACAGATCCCGGCTCCATGGATCGAATCATTTCTTGTGTAACAAGCTTAGGCGCTTTTGCCCCTGGAATCAAGACAGCACCGATTACAAGATCTGATTCTTTCACAGCTTCTGCAATATTATACGGATTAGAAATTAACGTAGTAACCTGATGACCAAAAATATCATCTAGTTGACGTAGACGATCTGGATTTAAATCGATAATAGTAACATCTGCCCCCAATCCGACTGCCACCTTAGCTGCATTTGTACCTGCAACACCGCCGCCGATAATGGTTACCTTACCGCGCTTTACACCCGGCACACCGCCCAATAGAATTCCTTTACCGCCCTCAGGCTTTTCCAAAAATTGTGCACCGATTTGTGCTGACATACGACCTGCTACCTCGCTCATTGGGGTTAATAGCGGCAACGATTGATTGGGAAGCTGCACAGTCTCGTAAGCAATACCTACTACTTTATTATCAATTAACGCTTTTGTTAACGCCGGTTCCGGTGCTAAATGCAAATATGTAAACAAAATAAGACCTTCACGGAAATAACCGTATTCGCTCGGAATGGGTTCCTTTACTTTCATTACCATTTCCATAGACCAAGCGTCGGCAGCTGTATCTACAATCGATGCACCTGCTTCTATATACTGCTCGTCTGGAAACCCGGAACCAATGCCCGCGCCTTTTTCAATATATACTTCGTGGCCGCTTCGCACTAAATGAACAACACCAGCCGGCGTCATAGCGACGCGGTTTTCATTATTTTTAATTTCCTTCGGTACTCCAATACGCAACGTAATTCCTCCTCGTATACGAAACTGAAAACACAAGCTGTATTATAAGAATATTCTGTCTGTACTATATTGTAACACACTGATACATACAATAACACGCTTTCAGATGTTTTTCTCTAGGATCGATGGCGGTGAATAACGTCCATCCCCCCCGTAATCTCTAGGCACGTACCTGTAATCATATCGGCATTATCATCGCAGAAAAACAATACAGCACGTGCAATATCTTCTCCTGTACCAGATCGACCAATCGGCGTCCTAAAATCAGATTGCATGCGAGCCGCTGCAATCGACGCTTCTTTCATACCTCCAGCAATATCTCCTGGACATACCATATTAGATGTAATACCATATTCCGCTTCTTCATAAGCAACCGTTTTTGTTAAAGAAACCAACCCTACTTTAGCAGCGGCAAATGCAGAACGATAAATCCATCCTGAAGCACTTTCAGCTCCTTGAAATCCATAGTTAACAATACGCCCAAATCGCTGTTCACGCATAATAGGAATAACACGTTTTAACAAATAGAATACAGCACTTAAGTTACCACCAATAAGCGATTCCCATTCTTCATCCGTATATTCAGCTAATTTTTTGCGCTCAAATATATAGGGCCCTGCATTATTGATTAAGCAATCAATTCTACCGAATCTTTTCATCGTTTCATCAACAATACGATATAAATCTTCTTTTTTGGTTACATCAGCTTGAATAAACTGCGTATACTCATTTTCATAGGTATCACGTAACTTTGCCATCGCTTCATCGTCACTTCGATACGTGACCGTGACAGTATAGTCTTTTCGTAAAAGCTCCTCCATCACCCTTTTACCGAGACCTTTTGAGCCGGCGGTAATCAATGCGTGTCTCATACGATTCCTCCTTTGAAACCCTTCTATCACATATGTAACAATTTATAAGCAAAATTACAAGCGAGACACCTTTTTATCTGTCAGAATTTTGTAACATCTGAACTGATTGAAATATATTGATTTTATATATAATAAAAGTATAGAAAGCTACTTTGCATATAGGAGGGGTTCTATTATGACAGCTTACCGCAATATTCTCGTAGCAGTGGACGGTTCTAAAGAAGCCGAAAAAGCATTTAAAAAAGCCATACATGTTGCAAAGCGCAATCAAGCTAAACTCACAATTACACATATCGTAGACATTAAAGCATATTCTGCCGTGGAGGCTTATAGCCATGTAATTGCAGAGCGTGCGAATTCCTTTGCAGAGGATTTACTCGAGGATTATAAAAAAATTGCCTTAGACGAAGGTCTGCAAGTAGAAACCGTGTTAGAATTCGGGAACCCCAAAGCTAAAATTTCTAAAGATGTTGCACCTAAGTACAATGTTGACCTTATTGTGTGCGGAGCAACTGGTTTAAATGCAGTTGAACGCTTTTTAATCGGTAGCGTTTCTGAACATATTATTCGTTACGCTACTTGCGATGTACTGGTAGTGAGAGGCGAAGAAGAGCAAGGTAAACTTTAAAAAGCTACCGGTTTCCCGGTAGCTTTTTTATTAACAACTATATAACTTTTGCTTTGCCTTATCTAAAGCCGCATATACCTGATCAAATCCTGTTCCGCCTGCACTGTTGCGGCGGCGTACGGCAGCTTGTGGTGATAGCACTTCGTATAAGTCCTCTTCAAATAACGAACAAGCTTTCTTATAAGCTGTAAGTGGCAAATCCAATAAGTAAATCCCCTGCTGGATACATTGCAATACAAGACGCCCGACAACTTCATGCGCCTGTCGGAACGGCAAACCTTTAGCTGCTAAATAGTCGGCAATCTCCGTCGCATTTGAAAAGTCTTGCTGCACAGCTTGCCCCATTTTATCTGCATGCACCTTCATTGTTTCAATCATACCAGTCATAACAAGAAGGCTTGTACCAATGGTTTTTACGGTATCGAACATGCCTTCTTTGTCTTCTTGCAAATCCTTGTTATAAGCAAGGGGCAAACCCTTCATTACTGTCAACAAACTAAATAGGTTTCCGTACACACGTCCTGTTTTACCGCGAATCAGTTCTGCCATATCCGGATTCTTTTTCTGCGGCATAATGCTGCTTCCCGTCGCATACGCATCACTCATTTCAATAAATTGAAACTCTTGACTGCTCCATAAAATTAATTCCTCACAAAAACGCGACAGATGCATCATAAGGATAGAAGAATGGCTTAAAAATTCCAAAATAAAGTCACGATCGCTCACCGCATCCATGCTGTTTTCATACATCCCGTCAAATTGAAGTAAGGATGCCGTATAGGAACGATCAATTGGAAACGTAGTACCGGCAAGTGCACCGGCTCCCAAAGGTGAGATATTAATGCGCTTTAGCGCATCTTGATAGCGCTCTATATCTCTTTGTAGCATCCAATAGTACGCAAGTAAATGATGTGCAAAAGAAACAGGCTGCGCACGCTGCAGATGCGTATAACCTGGCATAACCGTTTCCACATGTTGTTCAGCCTGCATCACTAATGCCTCTTGCAATCCCTTAACCTTGTCAATAATGCTCTTTACTTCTGTGCGAAGATATAAGTGCATATCTGTCGCAACTTGATCGTTGCGGCTACGTGCCGTATGCAGCTTACCGCCTACTTCTCCGATTTCATCAATCAGCATTTTCTCAAGATTTAAATGGATATCTTCATTCGCAACAGTAAATACCAGCTCTTCTTTTTTAGCTTTTTCAAGCAATGTGTGCAATCCTTTTTTTATTATATCTACATCTTGCTCTTCTAAAATGCCACAAGCACCAAGCATTGTGACGTGCGCAAGACTCCCTTCTAAATCCTCTATGACTAGCTTTTGATCAAAGGCGATAGAGGCACCAAATTCCTCTACCCATCCTTCTGCTTCTGCCGTAAAACGGCCTCCCCATAGCTTCATACGTTCACCTTTTCTCTGCCGTTCACTTCACTATAGACCTTTGTCGGCAAACCAAATAATTCAATAAATCCAACAGCTGCACCATGATTGAATTGATCTTCCTGTGTGTATGTCGCAAGCTTTTCATTATATAGAGAATGAGACGATTTTCTTCCTTCTATGATGGCATGCCCCTTAAATAACTTCACGCGCACTTCTCCTGTAACTTGCTTTTGCGTTTCTTGCAAAAAGGCCAGTAGTGCTGTTTTTAACGGAGAGAACCATAATCCATTGTAAATAAGCTCCGTCAGCTTATGCGCAATAATCGGCTTAAAGTGAGCAACATCTTTTGTTAGAGTTAGATCTTCTAACTCTTTATGCGCTTTGATAAGCGTCACTGCAGCTGGACATTCATATACCTCACGAGATTTAATCCCAACAAGGCGATTCTCTACATGGTCGATACGGCCAACACCGTGTTTTCCAGCAAGGGTATTCAACTCTAAAATCAGCTCATGGAGCGCATACACTTTGCCATTTAAGGAAACTGGAACACCTTCTACAAAAGCAATTTCAACGATATCAGCTATATCTGGTGTCGCTTCAATTGGTGTCGTTAAATCATAAGCACCTTCCGGCGGCGCAGCCCAAGGGTCTTCTAGCACTCCGCATTCACATGCTCTTCCCCATAAATTCGCATCAATCGAATACGGGTTATCTAAATCAATTGGAATAGGAATGTTGTGCTTCATCGCGTAAGCAATTTCTTCTTCACGCGACCAGCTCCATTCACGTACAGGTGCAATGACCTGCAAATCTGGATTTAATGCTTTAAACGAAACTTCAAAGCGCACTTGGTCATTTCCTTTTCCCGTACAGCCGTGCGCAACAACAGAAGCCCCTGTTTTTTCAGCAATCTCAACAAGCTTCTTTGAAATTAACGGGCGTGATAACGCTGATACAAGGGGATATTTATCTTCATACAATGCATGACTTTGTAAAACCGGTAATACATATTGCTCTGCAAACTCTTGTTTCGCATCGATTGAATACGATTCGATTGCACCTACTTGTAACGCTTTTTGTTTAATGAATTCAACATCTTTTCCTTCACCTACATCAAGTCCTACCGCAACCACATCATATCCTTGCTGCTGTAACCATTTAATAGCGACCGATGTATCTAATCCCCCTGAATATGCTAAAACAACCTTTTGCTTTGTCATATATATCCCCCTTCACTAAAGTATATTTATTCAATAAAATTAATTTATATTCATGAATATACTTTAACAGCTTTACAAAACACACGCAACTATTATTTTTCCGTTCCTACATTTCAGTCGAGATTTACAGGTATTTGCTATACAATATAAAGAACAATACAAGCGGCGGGGGGAAAACGAAAGTGTATACATATTTCAGGAAAGATAAACGACTTGGAATTCTCATTCCACATGTTGAGACAGAGTGGTCACAATTAGATAGCAACATACAACAAGCCATCTTACTAAAATGGGAACAAATACGAGGCAGTATTCCAGACCGTATTAAAGAGCTGGAACAAATTATCAATCAAAAGCAGCATGCGCTGAATAATGAGGAAAACTTTTCCGTATGTTGCCGGTTAAACAGTGAAATTGCTGATACAGCTTCTGTGATTAACGATTTATGGCTATGGTATCGTGCTAATCAAGAGCTGTCTGCCCAAAGAAGTCATACTTAAAAAGGGGTAGTTACTGAGGTTTTATGTGAAGTATTACGTAAAAAGCCTGAGGGGTGTGAATTTTCCCTCAAGCTTTTACTTTTAAAGTATTCTTTTTATTAAGATTGTTTTTCTAGCATATAGCGCATTTGATAAAAACGGTGGGTGAACTCTGTTACATTGCGTGTCATACGATAATTAACGGTAGATCCTACCGCAACCCCTAGTATCGGAATCCCTTGCATGACCTTACGCCGCAGTGCATGAACTGCGAACACCTTCAAGATTTGGGTCAGAACCACTTGTACTGTACCGCTATCTATAATGTCCTCCGCACCTTCATAAAAGAAAAGACCATATTCATCCTGCTCTAATTCCTCCAGTAGCTCTCGCCATGCATATTGCTGTAAACGAGACGGCAAAATGGCTGCATGAAACACTTTTAAAGCAAGCATCATTTCATATGGTTTATTCACATCATAACCGTATGTTGTAGCGATAAGCTGTACAGCTTTTAAATTGATAGCAATCATCAGCGGTAAATCTGCCGCCAGAAGCAGCATACCCCCTGCACCCGTAGCAGCTCCCTGAACAAAAGAATAAAGTCTGTGGCGCGCCACTTGCTGTTCCGTTATATAAATGAGTTGATCAATCGTTAACTGTCGCAAATCTTCAATATGTTCAATCTCTTCCTCAAATAACCTAGCATTGGAAAGAATGCGATTTCTTGCATCTAACTGCGACTGAGAGCTTTGAATAAGAGCATGAAGATGAAATAACCATTGATCAGCTTTTGCAAAAAACTCAGTTTTTTTACTTCCAGGCAATTTAGCAAACGAGCTCTTTAACCATTTGTCATATGCTCTCTGAAAATCAGTAGAATCTTGTTGAGATAGCTGATATTGCCAACTTTCGATATCATTCCATATCTTTTGCTCACGTTGGGAAAGATTCATACAGCACACTCCTTTACAAACACACTTTTCCTTTATCATACCATATGTTTCCTGTTTACATAACCTCATTCAAAACTACAGAAGGACTTTAACTGATATTTATTACAGCAAAAAAGACGGGGCTATAGCCCCGTCTTTTTTTATACATGCGCTAAACGTGTTACGTCGCGCGCAATCATGACTTCTTCGTTTGTCGGAATGACAATTACTTTTACAGGAGAGTGCGGATAATTGATAAACGCTTCCTCACCGCGCACTTTATTGCGTTTTGGATCCCAGTATACACCCATGAACTCTAGTCCTTCTAGAACACGCTCACGAATTAACGCACTGTTTTCACCGATACCAGCCGTGAAGATGATTGCATCTACACCTTTCATACGTGCTGCGTAAGAGCCAATGTATTTATGAATACGGCTTACGAAAATATCCATCGCTACTTTCGCACGCTCGTTTCCTTCTTCTTCTGCTTGCTCAATGTCACGTAGATCACTTGAGAAGCCGGAGATACCTAGCATACCACTCTTTTTGTTCAAAACGTTTACTACTTCTTCAACAGTTTGACCTGTTTTTTCCATGATGTATGGAATCAAAGCCGGGTCCAAGTTACCAGAACGCGTTCCCATCGTTACACCAGCAAGTGGTGTGAAGCCCATCGATGTATCAATAGACTTTCCGCCTTCTACAGCTGCAATACTTGCGCCGTTACCCAAATGACAAGATAACAGACGTAATTGCTCGATCGGACGACCTAACAGCTGTGCAGCACGCTCTGTTACATATTTATGAGAGGTACCGTGGAAACCGTATTTGCGAATACCAAACTTTTCATAGTACTCATACGGTAAGCTGTACAGGAAAGATTCTTCCGGCATCGTTTGATGGAACGCGGTATCAAATACGGCTACTGCTGGTACGTTTGGTAAAGCTTCTTGGAATGCTTTAATACCAACGATATTAGCCGGATTATGAAGAGGTGCCAAATCATTTAAGTCTTCAATCGCTGCTAATACTTCACCTGTAATCAATACAGAGTCCGCAAACTTTTCACCACCATGAACAACACGATGACCTACGCCGCTGATTTCATCTAGTGAAGAAATAATACCTGTGCTTGTTAATTTATCAAGAAGCATCTTTACAGCTACAGCGTGATCTGGGATATCTAATACTTCTGTTTGCTTTTCGTCATTCACTGTAATTGTAAATACGCTGTCGTTCAAACCAATTCGCTCTACTAAACCTTTTGTTAATACTTTTTCGCTCGGCATTTCAAATAGCTGAAATTTCAAAGAAGAACTTCCGGCGTTAATTGCAATAACCTTTGACATGTCGTCTTTCGCTCCTTTTTCACTCATGTTAGCTATGCGGCAGACCGCAAACCGTGTCGAAGTTTCATAATTCACTTTACTAATTTAAACACTGTATGCTATATATTTCAAGAAAAAAGAGTGAAACACACAAAAAAATATTATAATACAGATTTACAAAAACCTAACAATTTTGTTATTACCACAAGATATATCAATAACCTGTATCATATTAAACAAAGTGTCTGTTATACACCTTACTTATTTTGTTGGAACCATTCCTCAATTTGTTTCACCATGGACTCCATAGCTTGCACTTTAGAGAAGGAAGGAAGCTCTGCAAGCATCGCCTGCTTTGGCGCTTTCGCATTGGCTCCTTTTTTCTGCAGAACAAATATACTTTTTGCATTTTTCTCGTTTTTAAACATCGACACAGGCAGCTGCAGCAAGCCTTGTATATACGCGTGCTCCTTCAAAAAGGTATGCAGCTTTGCCGCTTGTTCACTTTCAAATAAAAAGTTTGGAATCAAGAAGAATACATATCCGCCTTCTTTTGTGTGCCTAATGCTTTGTTCCATTAAAAGGTGATGCGTATAGGAAAGACCCGTATCTGCACATAATTCGTACTCAGCAGCGCGTAATTCATTCGGATAATACCCAACAGGTAAATCGCAGACAACAGCATCAACTGGATCAATATAAAGAGCCCCTAATCCGTCTTGATGAAACAGTTCTATGCCCAGTCTCTGCAAATTCGCATTTACAAACGCAAGCCGAAGTAACAATTCATCTACTTCAACGCCATACCCTTGCATCGTTGTTCCTTCAGGTGCTGCATTGAATACTGTTGTCAATAAATTTGCCGTACCAACCGCAGGATCCAACACTGTGATATGTTGCTTATCTTTTAGGAACTTGTGAAATAAGTAGCCAGTAAACAATCCAACTGCATCCGGCGTCATTTCATGATTAGCTTGTACTCCTTCTTTCATTCCTTTTAACAAACAAAGCTGAAAGGCTTTACGCATTTCCTCTCCCTTATATTGTTCTTCCAAGAGCTTTTGGTATTCCCGGTTTAATCTCTCAATTGCAGACGTCGACAAATTGGATTGTAAAACGGTTCCTTCAAATACATTATCACCCGCTTCTACCAGCGCTTCTAGGTACGTAATATCTAATTCCTTTTTTAATACCAAACATGACGTATCAAGTACAGAAAAAATCGTTTCTACTACATTCATTGTATATACCTCCTCATTACACATAAATCTCATCATATCACATCTATTATCTGTTATACATTCCATTGAAAAAGCATCCTCAGAATAGAGGATGCTTTTGGTTTACTTTGCTGCTTTTGCCGCCGCGATTGCCGCTTCGTAATCTGGATGACTTGTACCTTCCGCCACATATTCCACATATGTTACGTTATTTTCACTATCAAGTACGAAAACCGCACGAGCTAACAAACGAAGTTCTTTCATGACAACGCCATATGCTTCTCCAAATGAAAGGTCACGATGGTCTGAAAGTGTTACTACATTCTCTAACCCGTTAGAAGCACACCAACGTTTTTGTGCGAACGGAAGATCCGCGCTAATTGTCAATACCTTCACATTCTCTACTTGAGAAGCTTCTTCGTTGAAACGGCGCGTTTGTGCATCGCACACGCCAGTGTCAATAGATGGCACAACACTAATTAGTTTAACAGCGCCTTTATATGTGTCCAGTGTCACTGGTGATAAATCATTTGCAAGTACTGTGAAGCTTGGTGCTTTATCTCCTACCTTCACTTCATTACCAATCAAAGTTACTGGATTGCCTTTAAATGTAACGTTTGCCATTTCAACATCCTCCTCAATTTATGTAATATGTACATTTTTTATAATAGAGGGAAGCGACACCGATTGCAAACAAAAGACAACGCCAAGCGATAATTTCTCATTCATTCGCTTGGCGCAGCTTCATTTACATTACAACAGGTGGCTCTTCATCTTTTTTCATCATATCTTGTACTTTCTCAATCGCTTGTGGTGTAAGTTCAATAATTTTATCAAGCAGATGCGTGTGCTTCTCTAGATGTAGCACCTTTACACCAGATGCACTCACAAGAAGGAATGCAACAGGCGTAATGGAAACACCGCCTCCACTTCCCCCGCCGAACGGGTAATTGCCTTCACGTTTCCCAAACTCACTGCCTCCAGCTGCAAATCCGAATCCCACTTTTGAAACAGTTAAAATGACGCTCCCATCTGGAGACTGAATTGGGTCCCCAATAATGGTGTTTACATCTATCATCGTTTTCAAATTTTCCATAGCGGTTGTCATCAACCCTTGGATAGGATGTGCCATTGTATTACCCCCTTACATCCGCATCATGGCCTGTAAAAACAGGTTTCTTTTTTCGTATATAGCGAAATAATTTTACTGCTGTTAGTAACGCCTTTCCAATTCGGAACGTGATGGTGCATTCAAGCTGAGATGTTGCAATCTCACCTTGAAAAACGGGAACAACCTCAAGCTCTGGCGCTTTGACAATCTTCATATACGTGCTGAGGGTGCCCAATATCATTCCCTTAACAGACCAAAGACCACCGGCGATAACGCCGGTATAGGCTGCATCGCCTGTTCCAATATAAGAACGCCATAAAAACTTCTTAATACGAACAGAGCGAAGAAAGCCCTTAATCATAGTATGGATGTCACCTGCGCTTTTTATCAACTCAGGCAGCCGTTCTGCCCAAGTGGAAAAAGAAGGCGAATCATCCTCGGATTGTATTGGTTCCTGCTCACTTGTAGCTTTTTTTTTCTCCATCAGCTCTAAAACATTAATGGTATAGCGAAAAAATAAGATACGAACTCTTACAAACACCCGTTGCTCCTGCGGGGTATAGCCAGCCATAATTGTAATTGAAATTTTCGTGACCAAAACAAGTAAAAACAGGAGCAACAGCACTGCCGGTATGATTACAAACCATTGCATACTCGTTCATCCTTTCATTCCCTATCCATTATCGACGCATTTAAGAGCAAATAAACACGAATTCACTATAAAAACAAGATGATGTTATACATCTCATGCCACTATCATTTAAACCGGAAACCAACACGTGGCTGCAATAAAACAAAAACAAGGCTGTGTTAAAACCTAGTGTTAATAATGAGCACTTGTTGATTGGAGTGAAGGGGGTTAGACTCCCGCGGGACAAACAAGTCAAAGGGAGACCGTGCAGGCGCATAGCGCTGAGGAGGCTCCCTGACTGCCCGCGGAAAGCGAACACCCGTAACGGAAATCAACAACGAACTTTAACAGACCCAAAAACAAAAGAAATGATTAAAATAGAAAAGAGGAAATTTTCATTTAATATGGAAATATAGTATACGAATACAACTTTATGACAGCAGTGGAGGGATTAACATGGAAGATCGTCGCAAACTATATTTCTTTTATGGTGAAAAAGATGAAACCGTACTTAGTAAAATGCAACCGATTTATAGCATACTAGAGGAAAAAGGATTTACAATCTTATCGCAGCCGGACGAAGCGAATGCTATTATTAGCGTTGGAGAAGACGGTACATTTTTGCAAGCGCTTCGCAAAACTGGCTTTCGTGATGACTGCTTATATGCAGGTGTCTCCGTAACAGATGAAACGTCTTTTTACTGCGATTTTCATATTGATCATGCAGATAAAGCGCTGGCTGAAATTACACATACAGAAATTGAAGTACGAAAGTATCCTACCATTCATGTAACAGTCGATGATGACACAGCTTTTTACTGTTTGAACGAATTTTCTTTACGTTCAAGTATTATTAAAACATTTGCGGTCGATGTGTTTATTGACGATTTATATTTCGAAACATTCCGCGGTGACGGCCTTGTCGTTTCCACACCGACAGGAAGCACAGCTTATAATAAATCACTGCGTGGTGCAGTCGTAGACCCAATGCTACCTTGTTATCAAGTAAGTGAGCTAGCATCGTTAAATAATAACAGCTATCGTACGCTTGGTTCACCTTTTATACTTAGCGGCAATCGTACATTAACGCTTCGTATTGCACCCGGTGACAGCAGTTATCCTGTCATGGGTATGGATAATGAAGCTCTTAGCATTCAGCATGTTGAACGCGTACAAATTCAATTAAGCGACAAACCCATCAAAACAGTTAAACTGAAAAACAATTCGTTTTGGGAAAAAGTACAACGTACGTTTTTATAAGAAAAGCAGAGCCGACCAGTTAGGCACAGAAGCTAAGGTTCTCAGCCCTAAAAGGCGCTTTTTGCCTTAATGGGCTGGGGTTCTCTGACCAGAGGAGCTAGCCGCTGCAGCTAGACACTAGAAAAGCGGAAGCAGACAAAAAATAACGAGGCAAATGCCTCGTTATTTTTTGTAAACAGTTTCTCCATCTACAACCGTCATACACGTCTTTATATGAAGTAATTCGTCCACTTCAATTGTAAATGGGTCTCTATCTATAATCGTAAAATCTGCATCGTATCCTGGAACAATCTTGCCGCGCTCATTTTCTTTACAAATGGCTAATGCACTTCCTACAGTAAATAACTGCAATGCTTCAAAGACGCTCAATCTTTCTTCGGGCATGTAGACCATCCCATCAAATAAGCTTTTTCTTGTTACTGCGCCATATATGCCCAAAAACGGATTTACATCTTCAATTGGCGCATCCGAGCCACCAGCGCACATGAACCCCTTCTGTAATAACGTTTTCCATGCATACGCATATTGCAGGCGATTAGGACCCAGTTTCTCAATTACGGAAGGAAAATCAGATGTCACAAATACAGGTTGTAAATCCAGCACAACTGATAATGATCTAGCTCTTTCAATCAAATCTTCTCGCAATACCTGACAATGGATAATTCGGTCACGTTGTCCTGGGTGAGGTGGATGTTTTTCAATCGCTTCTACAATATACTCAAATGATAAATCACCAATCGTATGAACCGCCACCGTCAATCCCATTTCTCTTGCCTTTTTGACCAGTTGCGCGAGTTCTTCTCTTTCAAACACCGCAACGCCTTTGGTATCTTCATCTGCATAGGGCTCACTCAGCAAAGCTGTTCGGCCCCCTAACGAGCCGTCTGCAAAAATTTTCATTGCTCCAAACTCAATGTAGCGCGTGCTTTCATAGTGCGGCAATTCATCCACTACTTCATGATGTACAAGTAAATGTGTTTTAAAAGGTTTGTCACTTAACCCATTCACAAACGCGCGGTGTGTTTGCGCAAAACCACCGTAGTAATTTAAATCTTCTGTATGACAACCAACAAGTCCTTTGCTGTAACAATCTGCAACAGCTGTTTCCAAGGCCTTTTGTAAATAAGCATCACTTTGCATTGGAACAATATCGTCTAGCAATTCTTGTGCGCGTTCATATAGTAAACCATTTGGTTCACCCGTTATATCTCGGCCAATTTTTCCGCCTTTTGGATCATCTTTAGGCAATTGTAACTGACTCAAAACGTAAGAATTCACCAATACCACATGTCGGCACATACGTTTTAATACAATTGGATGTGTACTTGTAATACGATCCAAGTCTTTTTTATGAATTATTTTACAATCCGAAAAAGCATTCTCATTCCAACCCTCACCAATAATCCATTCGCCACTTGGTGTATTTGCAGCCTTGTCAGCTATCAGCCCTAACATCTCCTCATATGACTTACAATAGCTCAGATCCAAGCGCATGAGACGCTCTCCGTGTCCGATAAGGTGCATATGACTGTCTGTTAATCCCGGCAGCATAACCTGTCCTTGTAAGTCGTAATAGGTATCGACTTGATAAGCACGAGAAAGCGCTTCGACTGTTCCTGTTTCTACAATCTTACCATTAGCAACATACACTGCTTCTACGATTTCTCCTTCTTTTTCCATTGTATAAATACGTCCACCATACCAAATTTCTCCCATATATCCTCCTTTATGTACACTGCATGAGCAAAATACAACCTAATTCCATTATAAAGGAGACGGAATATTCCGTCTCCTGAAAAAGTAGCCGTCATTTATACACGGACTCCTGCTCACGCTGCCGTAGCTCTATTCGTCTAATCTTACCTGATGCTGTTTTCGGTAGTTCGCTGACAAACTCCACTTTACGAGGATATTTGTAAGGAGCTGTTAAGCTTTTTACATGCTGCTGCAAATCAGCAATTAAAGTGTCATCTCCCAATATACCCTCTTGCAATACAACAAAAGCCTTTACGACATTACCACGTATTTCATCGGGACTTGCTACTACAGCACACTCTTTTACCAGAGGATGTTTAACTAACGCATCCTCTACTTCAAACGGCCCGATGGTATAACCAGAGCTAATGATAATATCATCGCCGCGACCTTCAAACCAAAAATAGCCGTCTTCATCCATCTTTGCTTTATCACCTGTAATATAATACTCCCCCCGAAACTGCATCGCTGTTCGCTCCGGATCCTTATAATAATGCTTAAATAAAGCTGGTGTGCTAACATGCACCGCAATATCCCCTACTTCACCTACCCCTAGCGGCTTTCCATATTCATCTACAATGGCAACTCGATTTCCGGGTGTTGGTTTTCCCATAGAGCCAGGTCTTAGCTCCATTCCATCCATAACACCCACTAGAAGTGTATTTTCAGTTTGTCCATAACCATCACGTACACTGATGTTAAACTGACGACGAAACGTATCAATGACTCCTCGGTTCAACGGTTCTCCTGCCGAAACAGCGCTGCGCAAATGAGGCAACTCATACGTATGTAAATTATCAACCTTTGCCATCAATCGATATTCCGTCGGTGTGCAGCACAGTACATTAATATTATACGCACTAAGCATATCCAAATAACGCTTCGGTTCAAATTTGCCATGATACACAAACCCCGTTGCCCCAGAACCGAGCGTTGCCAAAAATGGGCTCCAAATCCACTTTTGCCATCCTGGGCTTGCAGTAGCCCATACAAGGTCATCCTCTTTAATACCAAGCCAGTTTGGACCGGTTGTGCGCAAATGCGCGTATGCCCATCCGTGTGTATGAACAACGCCTTTTGGATTGCCCGTTGTACCTGATGTATATGACAAAAATACCATATCATCCCGATTGGTGTCCGCTGCTTCCAAAACATCGCTTTCCTGCTCGAGCGCTTCTGAAAGACTTGTCCAATTCTCAACATGCCCTCCAGTTACAAACTTTTGTAAATATTGCATGGCATGAATGCCTTGAAATTGAGAGATATAAGGCGCATGACTAACAATCGCTTTTACTCCTCCATGAGCAAGGCGGTATTCAATGTCCTTTTGACGCAGCATTTCAGAACTTGGTATAACAACTAACCCCGCTTTAATTGCACCTATGTAAACCATATAAGATTCAATTAAACGCGGCATCATGACAAGAACCCTGTCACCTTTTCGCAAACCACTTTTTAAAAAAGCGTTTCCAATTTTATTTGAGCCATCTATTAATTGCCGATACGTAATAAGCTTTGTTTCATCTTCTTCACTTCTCCAGAGGAGGGCAACTTTCTGTGAATCTTGCGCATACTTTTCAAATTCCGATACCAAATTGTACTGTTCTGGTGCTATTAATTGATCATAGTTCATAGAAATCCCCCTTTTGTATCATACCTCCTTTTAATCGTAATTAATTTTCAGTATATTTTGAACAATATTCATTTGACAAATACTGTATGGTTTCTACAAAATAAAACATAAATATTCATTTTACGACAAAATAATGTAGGTTTTCGTCAAGGGTTGTGTTGTAGCTTGCTATCATTAATTAGCATGTATGAATTATCCTATTTAAAGGGAACCCTTTGCATGTGCGTAGCGCTCAGCAGCCTGAAACGGAAGTTAACAAAGAAATCTCCTAATATCTACAACACAAAAAGAGCGGAGTATACTCCGCTCTTTTATCCATGTATATGCAATTACTTTTGGTATCCGCCTAGTTGTTGCTCAGCCAGTGCTACAAGGCGCTTTGTGATTTCGCCGCCTACAGAACCGTTAGCGCGAGCAGTTGCTTCAGGACCAAGGTTTACCCCGAACTCAGAAGCGATTTCATATTTCATTTGGTCGATAGCTGCTTGTGAACCAGGAGCTACTAATTTGTTTGTTCTTGTCATGTGTGTTCACCTCCTTGTGAATATAGAGTGTGAAAAAACACATGTTTTCATCCTTAAAAAAAATGGTAATTTATTCTAGAACAATTCCTCAAATTCTTCTTTTTCTTCCACTTCCGCATGCAATACCATTTTCTCAATGTTTTTTACAGCATCCTGAATGAGTGGTTCAAAGTCATAAAATTGCTCAAAGCGATTTGCTTTTTCACGCTTTGGTTTTGTAGAAGGATTTGGTGGGGTGAAAATGGTACAGCAATCTTCATACGGCAAAATGGACAAATCATAAGTATCAATCTCACGCGCAATCTTCATAATCTCCACTTTATCTGTTGTAATCAAAGGGCGTAAGATCGGGTAATTGGTCGCTTCGTTAATCGTATGCATGCTATCGAGTGTTTGGCTGGCTACTTGTCCCAAACTTTCCCCTGTCGCCAAAGCCAGTACACCTCGCTCAGCCGCAACACGTTCTGCAATGCGAAGCATCATACGGCGCATGACTGTCATTGTATAACTGTCAGGTACTTGCTTATGGATTGCTTTTTGCACCTCTGTAAACGGCACAATATGAAGCGTAATTCGCTTGCAATACTTTGTCAAACGTTGTGCCAAATCAATAACCTTTTGCTTCGCTCGTTCGCTCGTAAAAGGCGGGCTGTGAAAATGAATAGCCTCTAATGTCACACCGCGCTTCATCACCAGGTATCCTGCAACAGGACTATCGATACCACCAGAAAGCAGTAGCATCGCTTTTCCGCCTACACCTACCGGCAAGCCCCCAGCTCCCTGTAAATCCTCACACATAATATACGTGAATTCCTCACGTACTTCTACACGTACATTTACGTCTGGCTTACGAACATCTACAGTGATGTTTTCTGTGTTTCGTAAAATGTGGGCGCCCAGTTCGCGGTTTAATTCATTCGTTTCCATTGGAAATTGCTTGTACGTACGATGAACAGATATTTTAAAGGTTTTTACACCCTCGTTCACCTGTAAAAAAGCTGCCAGTGCACCGCGCTTCATGTCTTCCAAATCTGTTGTTACTTTCATTGCTAAGCTAAAGGTATGAATACCAAAAATATGACGGATTTTTTCAATCACAGCTTCATGATCTTCACCATTTAGCTTAATATACATGCGATCTCTTGTTACTTCCAATTCAAGCGCAGAAAACTTTTTAAGACGGTGTTTTACATTGTCTTTTAACACGCTTACAAATTTAGCTCGATTTTTCCCTTTTGTTGTCATTTCGCCATAGCGAATCAAAATGTGATCATACTTCATACTGTTTCCCTCATTACTTCATATAGTTTTGCCACAGTGCGGCGAAGCACCGTAATAAATTGTTGCATCTCTTCCATCGTATTTTGACCGGATAAACTAATTCGAACGGCGCTTTGTGCTGTTCTTTCTGCAACTCCCATCGCTAGTAACACATAGCTGATATCCTTTGCCTTAGAGGAACATGCTGACTTTGTAGAAATATAAATGTCATGTTCTTCAAGCGCATGCACGAGCACCTCTGGCTTTAACCCCGGAAAGGAAACGTTTATAATGTGCGGTGCCGCGTGTGCAGGTGTATGAATAACAGCTTGTGGCATAGCTCGTAATTCATTAAGTGCAAATGCTTTAATTTGCTCTAGCTGTTTTATATGCACATCTTGTTTTTCTATGCTCATACGGAGTGCTTTAGTCATCGCTACAATACCTGGGACATTCTCTGTACCAGGGCGATAATATTGCTCCTGCTGCCCTCCTGAAAGAATGGAATCAATTGTAACTCCTTCTCGTACATATAAAATCCCTGTTCCCTTTACACCATGAAACTTATGTCCCGACATGGTACAGAGATCTATGTTTGCACGTTTCAAATCAAGCGGCACTTTTCCAATACCTTGAACATTGTCCACATGAAAAATGACCTTTGGATGGTTTTGTAACAGCCTTCCAATCTCTTCAATTGGCTGAATAGCCCCCGTTTCATTATTCACATGCATCACAGAAACCAAAATCGTGTCTGGACGTATAGACTCCGCAAGCACTTGCACATCTATGCTTCCCGCTTGATTTACGGGCAAGTATGTTACTTCAAAACCAAGCGCTTCTAGCTGACCAAAGGCTCCTTTCACTGAAGCATGCTCGATCGCTGTTGTAATAACATGTCGACCGCGTGAACGATGACGAATAGCTGTACCTTTAATTGCCAAATTATTTCCTTCGGTTCCTCCAGACGTAAAGACAATTTCATTTGATCTTACGCCGAGCAATTTCGCCGTCACACTTCTAGATTGTGAAAGCAATCTCTCTGCCGCAGCCCCTAAACCGTTAATAGAAGACGGATTCCCAAAATATTTATCCGCAGCCGTTACATAAGACTGTAATACCTCCGGATGCGGCTTTGTTGTTGCACTATTATCAAAATAAATCATTGCATCCTCCTTATGACTTTTTCTTAGCTTCCCCTTGGGTTATACCTCATACACAGGAAAGTAAAGGCGTTTCTATTCTGACTGGACAACAATTTACTTCTTGCTTTTCACAGCATTTCTTAAGGGTTAATACAGTTACCTGCTGTCAAGCTGAAGTCTCATTGACTTCCTTAATATCAATACTGCTTTTTAACGTAACCTTTATACGTTAACATATATTTGTCCGTGCCCATAGCAAAACCCCTTATTGCTAAGGGGTCTACTCAGTCTTAACAAACTCCTCAATCTTTCCTGTTACACCAGGTTCAACCTGCTCTAGTGTGGCAGAAACTTGTTCTAAAGCGGCCTTGTACTGATACTGTCTGAACAACACTTCAGCATGCGCCAAATGATCAGCTACCTGTCTGCTTTGACTTCGGTAACGGTTGCCATATTGAATCATTTTTTCAACCAAGGCGGCTTGCTCAATCAATTCCTTTACCGCACTGCCCATACCTAGGACAAAGCCTTCCGCTTCTTTCAGTACTTTATGTACTTCGCTCATGTTTAAGGGCTTGTGCTCTAATTGCTCGTACACTTTTCGTACAGCCACTTGTGCATAAGCTAGGCTCTCTAACATATCCTGGGGCACTCCTGGTATATTGGACTTCTGTAAAAGGCGCTTTACTTCTAGAATATCGTTTCTCATTTGCTGCAATGTTTCACGTGCTTGTAGTTCTTCTTTGCGAAGTGTTGCAAGCATATCTGTGTATTCTGCATGAAGACGACTTGTCTCTTCAATCTGTTTTCTGACATCGCTTAGCTCTTCTCCAATTACAGAAAAAGCAACGTCTTGTTCTGCAATTCGTACTTGTAAGGCATCAAATCGTTTCATGAGAAAAGCAACTTGCTTCTCCACATATTTTTGTGCCTCTACATCCTCATCACTTAACTCATAGCTTTGCTTCACAAATTGCGTTTCTTCTTTTGTTCGATTGGATTGTTCTCGCAGTTGAATAAGAGCCGTCCCAATTTCTCTTTGTTCTTTTTCTGCATGGTGCTTGGCAGTAACTTCATTTTCCAGCACATCGTACAGCGAATCCAATCTATTTTTTACCGATTCTGTTCGCGCCTTCGCTTCCTGTATGCGCAATGTTTTAATATCATCTAATGCAAGCTGAATTTGATGCTGCATATCTTGTACTTCTTTATCAATTTGCAAATGATGAAGGATATAACCCTGTTCTTCCATCTCCTGATATCCCAGCAATAAATCCGAAATTTGTCCAGGCAGGTTAGCTTGGCAATCTAGCTGCAAATCTGGTATATCTTGTAGCAATGTTTGTAAGTATGCAACCCCTTGCTCTAAACTGTGCACAATATCACGCGCTTCTAAGTAATTCCCATTCACCGTAGCTTCTTCAAAGTGCTGAAATTTCTGATGCTCCTGATCCAGCAGTTCCTCTAGCTTCTTTTCAGCTAAACTTACTGTATGACGATATGCTAACATACTTTTCTTCACTTCTCGGTAGGTACTACGTACAACTTCAATCTCAGCATTGTTTTTCGTATGACTTTCCAATAAATTATGAAGCTCTTTTACAACACCTTCGATTTTTTCTTCCGCCTCAACAAGCAAACCACCTGCTTGCTCCATAAACACCTTCGATTTACGCGATAAAAAGCCGCTGAGTGAACTCTCTGCTTCTTGCAAATCTTTTTCAATTTGGGGAATAGAAACAGTTAACACCTCATCCCATTCATTGCGCCACTTCTCGAACAATTCTTCCGTTTGTCCGGTCATATTCAAGTCTTTTACCTTTTTTAGTTCATCTGCAACCGGTTTATCCTTTAATGCCTGTTTCCAAGCTTTTAATTCCTGCAGTTCTCTATCCGCACGATTTTTTATCACAAGACCAGTTAGTAGGTATATCAGTATAATACTTATGATTACAATAATAAAAGTTAACAATGAGCCCATCAAGCAGCCTCCTCTTTTCGTTTTTTCCCGTTCCGATTTAACCTGGAAGGCATATATGTATATAAATAGTTACTGGTGAGTTATTTTATCATTACGTACAGCAGTTTCCACTCTACATCAAGCGGTTCTGCTCACTCTATATACAAGCAATATCAATGTCTCTATAATATCATGTAATGCCCTGTTTTTGGCTCAAATTTTAAGATTTTTTTACAATTCGTTTCACATCAAAAAAACGTGCTAATGCTCGCACGTTTGATAAGTCTTTTTATCTGAAATTAGATCATTATGCCTTTATAAATGAAGGACTTGCGTAACAGGAGAGTGGTTCCCTTCCAGCATCGTATTGAGCCACTTTTCTACTTCCTTTCCATACATTTTTGTAAAATATTCATCAGAAGGACGTTCATACAGCACTTCTGATATATATTGTGGGTACAAATACGGTGCACTGAGCATCCCCTTTAACTGCGACATAAATACAGCAAATGGAATACGGGCAAATACACCTTGCTCACGCCCTGTTTCTATAATATGTTTTAGATAATATTTTTCACGTTGCAAATATGTGGTCATAATCTCTCGAATAAGAATGCTATCTAACGACAATTCTCTATAGACAAAGCGGGTCAGCGATCGATGAGACGATTGATAATGCAAAATATCGTGTACAACAAGAAACATGACTTCTTTAGGAGACAAAATATGACGCATTTCAAAAGCTTCTGCTATTGTGCTAATATATCCTTCTAAAAAGCTAGTAACCAAATGCTCTAATAGTCCTTTCTTTCCTGCGAAGTAATAAGAAATATTAGCCACATTTACGCCTGCTTCAGAAGCAATATCACGCACAGACGTACCATGATATCCCTTTGTATTAAACAAGCATATGGCAGCTTCAATAATCTTCTGCTTTGTGCACGTCATTCCTTCACGCCCCTTCATGGGATATACATCATGTTCTCCATTTTATTTTCATACATATCTTCCTATATGCAGTCAACTCATCAAACATATGAAGCGAGGCGCGTAGGAAAAACAGACTCTCACTACTTATAGGCCTCACCTAAGAACCACTATTCCTACTCCCTAAGTATAACTGCACATCGCTCGTTCTTCTCTCCCATCAAAAATAACTCTTTTTACTTAATTTCTTGACTTTTAAGACAAATTCCTTTAAGTTTCTATCGACAAAGTCATTGTTAATCCATGGTTTTCCGATACTATTTTACAAAAGGAGGCAGTATTTATGTTTGCAACATCTACTTACAACGGTAGCCGCGAAGAGAATTATGAGCTGGTGATTAAACAACTCGATGCACTACTTGCTGGTGAAACGAATACCGTTGCTAATCTAGCTAACGCATCTGCGCTTTTAAATCAATTTCTTACTGATATCAATTGGGTCGGTTTCTATATCACAGAGGGAACGCAGCTGGTACTGGGGCCATTTCAAGGCTTACCTGCATGCGTACGTATTCCGTTTGGAAGAGGTGTATGCGGAACTGCTGCAGCGACAAAACAGACTCAGCTTGTTGCGGATGTTCATCAATTCCCAGGTCACATTGCATGTGATGCAGCCTCCAACTCAGAAATTGTTGTACCTATGATTAAGGATGACCAAGTAATTGGAGTACTTGATATTGATAGCCCTAGCAAAGCACGCTTTGATGAAACAGATCAGTTGTATCTAGAAAAATTTGTATCTGTATTAATGAAATATATCAATTAAAGAAAGAGGCGCTCATATGCGCCTCTTCCCTTTATCCTAACGCTTTTTCTAAATCTTTCACAATGTCTTCACAGGCCTCTAATCCTACAGATAAACGCAATAAATTATCATGAATTCCCATTTGTTCACGTACAGCTTTTGGTACAACTGCATGTGTCATCGTTGCCGGATGTTGAATTAACGTTTCCGCATCTCCTAAACTTACCGCGATTGAGATCAGCTCTAAACGATCCATAAGTGCTTGTGCTTTCGCCATGTCGCCGCGAATAGTAAAAGATATAACACCTGCTCCCTGCTTCATTTGCTTGGTTGCGATAGGGTAATCCGGATGATCTGTCAAAAATGGATAATACACGTTCTCTACCGCAGGGTGCTCTTTCAGAAACGTTGCTACTTTCATCGCATTTACGGAGTGCCGGTCCATACGCACCGCCAATGTCTTTAATCCGCGGAGCAAAAGCCAAGCATCAAATGGTGACATAATACCGCCCGTATCCTTGCGCATCGGCCGCATACATTCCGCCAGAGCCGCTGTTTTACATACAGCGAAGCCTGCTACAACATCTCCATGACCACAAATATACTTTGTAGCGCTATGGAGCACCACGTCACACCCGAAGGAAAGAGGATTTTGCAGGTATGGAGAACAAAAGGTATTATCAACAACTGTTATCCAGCCCTGCTTCTTGGCAGCACTAGCTACGATTTGCAGATCGATAATTTGCATAGTAGGATTAATAGGTGTTTCTACAAACACGACTTTTGTATTTAAATTAGAGGCTCGCAATAAATCGGCTTCACTTTTCATATCACATAATGTATGGGTAATGCCAAAACGCTCCTGCATCATTTCTAACAAACCGTACGTACACCCATATAATCCCTTTGAACAAACAATATGATCACCTGTTCGAAGCAATGAAAGAAGTACTGTGGACACAGCCGCCATACCTGACCCAAATGCAAGTGCGTCCGCTCCTCCTTCCAATACTGCCATCCTTTCCTCTAAAAGCTGAACAGTGGGATTTCCTAAACGTGAGTATATATATTGGTTACTTTCACCGCGAAAGCTCAGCTCGCCCTGCTTTGCTGTTTCAAACGTATACGTTGACGTTTGAAATAATGGTGGTGTCAAACTACCCGCGTACTCCTTCGCATCATATCCATGATGAATCAATAATGTTTCTAAATGTGGTCGCTTCATCGTTGTGCTCCTTTCCATACAAAAGCCCTCCATTCAATTTATGTAAGCGTTTTCTTTTTGTTCTTCATCAGATTCCACATACATAGATAAAAACCCTTCTGTAATATGACTAAGAAATTCAAACGTGATTGCGGATGAAACAAGCTGCTTTTTCTTTTTCCATTAGTTACCTAGCATGAACAGCAAGGAAATATACTTGACTCTCACTTACCCGCGAGATATAATAGCATTTGTGTAAAATATGCAGCCTTTGAGAAGGCGCTTTTGTTTGTATTTTGTTCCTCATCAGAGGTGCATCGCGTAACTCCTTGCTGCTGGGGCGAGGATGCATGAAAACAAAATACGCATCAGCAAACGTCTCACGTCTGTTTTTATTTTACGAAAAATAAAAACATGGAGGAATGTAACATGTCACGTTATACAGGTCCATCTTGGAAGCTTTCTCGTCGTCTTGGTATCTCACTAAGCGGCACAGGTAAAGAATTAGAAAAACGCCCTTACGCGCCAGGTCCACACGGCCCAGGTCAACGTAAAAAACTTTCTGAATACGGCTTGCAATTGCAAGAAAAACAAAAACTTCGCCACATGTACGGTGTGAACGAGCGTCAATTCCGCGGTACATTTGATCTTGCTGGCAAAATGGCTGGTAAGCACGGTGAAAACTTCATGATTCTTCTTGAGTCTCGTCTTGATAACTTGGTATACCGTATGGGTCTTGCTCGCACTCGTCGCGGCGCACGCCAATTGGTAAACCACGGTCACGTTACTGTTGACGGCAACCGCGTAGATATCCCATCTTTCCGCGTTAAGCCAGGTCAAACAATCAGCCTTCGTGAAAAGTCTCTTAACCTTGCAGTGGTTAAAGAAGCAGTAGAAGTTAACAACTTCGTACCTGAGTACCTTTCTTTCGATGCTGACAAGCTTTCTGCTACATTCACTCGCCTTCCTGAGCGTTCTGAATTGCCAGCTGAAATCAACGAAGCTCTAATCGTAGAGTTCTACTCTCGTTAATTAATACGCTTTGTAAATAGCGTATGCAAAAACCCTAGAAACCTTGATTTATCAATGTTTCTAGGGTTTTTATTTTTGCTTTTTAAGGTACGCTACATATTTACTTTCATATATATTTTCTCTCAAGCAGCGTGTTCTAAAATTTCACATCGATACTTCCTTGGCCGCATCGTATTTCAATACTTGCCGAGCATCATAAAATTTGTTAAAAATGAGGCCCATCACATAGAAGAATCCTAAGCCAAAACCAATATGAATAGCTGTAAATACAAAGCCAAATGCAGTAAATTCATAGATGATTACAGGTAGTTTAGCAGTTGACCAAACCCCCAAAAAGAATACAATATGACGTATGCTTGCACCTTTTTTTATCAATAATATCGCAATTGGAAAGGCAACATAGAGTGGACCTGCCGCAACAATTCCTAATAATAGGGCGAATACACTTCCGTAAACACCTGATTTCTCTCCCATATATTTGATTAAATCTTCTTTCTTTACCCATTTATCAAGCAGACCTATAAATATCAATACGGGTGGCAGTAAAAACAACATATCGACAATACTGCTTCCTGTTAATTGCATTGCCTTCCATCCTAAAGAACGGTTGATAAAGGTTACAACTACTAGAATGCTTAGTAACGTGAAAAAGAAATAATATCTTTTCAATGCATTCATACTAGCACCATCCAAATAATATATGAAAATATAAGCGACATACATACTGCAGATGCATTACGAAAATAGGCAAATTTTTTCCCAAATATTTTTTGTTCCATTGGCAAAGTTGCGATACCAACTGACATCAGCGTAGACATCAATACAGCAACTTGAGGCAATCCAGCACCATTATGAACCAAAGTCGCTCCCAGAGGGAATACAATAAAACTTGGGACTAGCGCAATAGATCCAATTATTGTGGCATATACAATACCTGTAAATCCAGATTCTTCACCTATAATCGCAGATATCACAGATGGTGTCAGTACAGCTAATGATAATCCCACCAAGAGCATGATGGACAGTATATCCGGCAGGAGGTTACGAAACATATGCCAAGACTGTAATACAGCTTCTTTTGTTTTACCTCGATCTTTCATAAAAGAAATAACAAGTAAGATAGCGGCAACCATATAAAGTATGGTCCCGTTAATCATGATTAGAAGTCTGCCATTTCTCATATTTACTTAAGAAAAATGATAAATTTTTCATTTTCTCTTCAATATCGGCTTGAAAATCTTTTAGTTTCATTTTTCCAGCATCCGTAATTTTATACATCCTAATCGGCTTATCTTGAACAGATATATCTAAATAAGATTTTACAGCGCCCTCTTTTTCTAACTGCTTGAGCGTTCGATATAAGATAGCACTATCAATCGGATTAATGGGAAGCTCTTCTTGACACTTCTGTAATAGCCTGCCCCCATAGCTGTCTCCCTCCGTTAAAAATAACAAGAGAAATGCCCCTGTATGTCTCCCTGTATGTTTCATCATATACAGCCTCCTCAAAAGTTAGAATTTATCCTAATAACAGTAACTAGAATACTGTCAATGACAGTATATAAAATGAAACATTATACTGTCATTGACAGTATAATGTTTTTAACAGCTAATTATGATTCATCGTATATCAATATTTCTCTTTGGCATATACATTTCCACAGAAAAGCCTCTCCTGCTTCAGGAGAGGCTTTTCATATTATACTGATTTTTCTTCTTAAGACGATGATTCCGGAGTAGGAATTTCTGTTTTTCCGCCAAGCGTATAATTCGCAACCTTCGTAATCGCACTGTTTGCAAAGAAAAACACTTCGCCATCTGGTGCTTTCAGCTTCGTAATTCGAAGGCCAACTTCTTCTACTGTACCTGCTGTATCATTAATTTTTACTAAGTCACCCACCGAAAATTGATCCTCAAATATAATAAAGAAGCCTGTAACAATATCCTTTACTAAGTTTTGCGCACCAAAACCGACTGCTAAACCAACAATACTTACACCAGCCAGCAATGCTTTAATGTCAATTCCCATTGCTTCAAAGGCTGTTAGCGCTGCAATAAAGTAAATGATATATACCGCAATATTTTGACAGAGCTTCGTAAGCGTTGCTTCTCTTCGTTCACTATGACGCATCATTGGTGTGCGTGAACGCAGCCTAAACATCTTTTCAATTGCAACACGCACAAAATGAATCACAATTCGCGCCACAATAAAAATAAAGATTACCTTTAGCAGCGCACCCCCAAAACTCACCAACTTATCCGGACTCATCACATATGTATTAAACCATTTTACAACGTCCATTTGTATGTCTCCTTTCTAAGTAATAAAGGAAAAAGCGTAAGGGGCACTTACGCTTTTTTTATTAGTATTTAATCAAAAAGTATTTTTTCTTACCACGTCGAATAATTGTAAATTTATCTTCGATGCGATTTTCCCTATTTACCACTGCATCCGTGCTTTGTACACGCTCGCCGTTTACAGAAATTGCACCGCTTGTAATATCTTCGCGCGCCTGACGCTTAGACGGTGAAATTTTGCTGTTAACAAGTAAGTCAACAAGCGTAATTTCTTCACCCGAATGTGTGTAAGAAGGTACATCTTTAAAGCCCTGCTCAATTTCAGCAGCGGTTAATTCAGCTACTGCACCGTTAAATAAGGCTTGTGAAATTTTAATCGCTTGTTCTAATGCTGCTTCGCCGTGTACAAGCTTCGTCATTTCTTCACCAAGTGCTTTTTGGGCCGCACGCTTTTCAGGTGCTTCTTGTGTTTGTTTTTCAAGTTCTAAGATTTCCTCATGCGACAGGAATGTAAAGTATTTCAAGTATTTGATTACATCGCGGTCATCTGTGTTAATCCAGAACTGGTAGAACTCGTATGGCGTTGTTTTTTCTGCGTCTAGCCAAACAGCACCGCCCTCTGTTTTACCAAACTTCGTACCATCAGATTTTGTAACTAGCGGAATGGTTAGACCAAACACCTTTGCGTCTTCTTCTGTTTTTCGAATCAATTCCATTCCAGCCGTAATATTCCCCCATTGGTCACTGCCGCCCACCTGCAATCGGCAGCCCTCTGTTTGGTACAGCTTCAAGAAGTCGTATGATTGTAAAATCATGTAGCTGAACTCTGTAAAGGAAATACCTGATTCTAATCGAGAAGCAACTGAATCCTTTGCTAACATATAATTCAAGCCAAAGTTCTTACCGATATCACGAAGGAACGTAATCAAATCTAAAGATCCAATCCAATCATAGTTGTTCGCGATTGTTGCTGGATTACCCGCTTTCTCAAAGTCCAGAAAAGAAGAGAGCTGCTCCTTGATGCGCTGACTAAACATCGCAACTGTTTCCTGCTCGTTCAATTGACGTTCCGCTTTTTTGCCACTTGGGTCCCCAATTAAGCCTGTACCACCGCCTACTAAGGCAATTGGTTGGTGACCTGCTAATTGGAAACGACGCAAAATTAAAATGGGCAGCATATGTCCAATATGCAAACTATCTGCAGTCGGGTCAAACCCGCAGTACAACTTGACACTTTCTTTTGCAAGCAACTCTCGCAGTCCTTCTGCGTCTGTTTGCTGATTAATAAGACCTCTAAACTCTAAATCCTGTAAGATATCCATCATGTTCACTCCTTTAAAATAAAAAAATCGCCCCTAAAAAAGGGACGATTTTATAATCGCGGTACCACCCTAGTTGTGACATGTATGCCACCACTCGATTTCCATAACGGCTTTAACCGTTCTTTTCCTCTTAAGCACATGCTCATTCGAAAAAGAATGCTCCAGGATGTAATTCATGTTTGACTTTGTACCGATTCACACCAACCACCGGCTCTCTTATAACAGTGAGTCAACCACTACTGTAGCCTTTCAACGCTTATTTATTGACTTGATATATAACCTTTTATATCATTATTTCCCCAACACTGTCAATCCCATACGCATCTTACTTCTTGACTGTCACTTGTCCAATGAAGCGAGAGCTATGATGCTCCTTTTCCAGCCAATTTGTAAATTCTTTCAAAAACTCTTCCTGCTCCAAATGTGTATACAGGGTTCCTTCAATTTTCAATTCCATTCGCCTTGCCGGCGGTGTTCGATGAATGGAAATTCGCTTCATAATTTTATCGTATTTATCCATTGTTTCCACAAGAGACTCTTTATCTTCATTACGCATAGCCTTCACTCCTTTATCCTATTCTAACAGAACTTATACGTGCACTATGTATCATTCTCTTATCATTTTTACAACGAGAGGAAATGTTTCATTACTTAGCATCGACCTCAAACTCTTCTGCGTATCGCTCATTTCTCTCTCTTCTATAATTAAGTACAACTTCCCTTTAAAATTTCACGCTCTTTTATCTTAGCACAAAAAAGAAGCTTGAACACGTGGTTCAAGCTTCTTTCATATTAATCTTCCATTGTAGAAAGATCTCCTGTCGGTAAATCGAGTTCCCACGCCTTTAAAACGCGACGCATGATTTTACCACTTCGTGTTTTAGGTAATTTATCTCGAAATTCGATTTGACGAGGTGCCGCGTGTGCAGCCAAACCTTTCTTCACAAATAGACGAATATCTTCAATTAATTCATCAGATGGCTCATAACCGGTACGCAATGCAATAAACGCCTTGATGATTTCACCGCGAACAGGGTCCGGTATACCAATAACGCCTGCTTCTGCAACCGCAGGGTGTTCGACAAGTTTGCTCTCTACTTCAAACGGCCCTACACGCTCTCCTGCCGTCATAATCACATCATCAATTCGTCCTTGGAACCAAAAGTAACCGTCTTCATCCATATAAGCAGAATCTCCTGATACGTACCAGTCTCCTGGCATAAAATAAGACTCATATTTTGCTTGATTATTCCAAACCATACGCATCATAGAAGGCCATCCTTTTTTGATAGCTAGATTGCCCATTGTATAAGGAGGTACTTCTTTGCCTTCGTTATCCACAATGGCTGCTTGAATACCAGGAAGTGGTTTGCCCATAGAACCTGGACGAATTTCCATGCAAGGGTAGTTACAAATAACTTGTCCGCCTGTTTCCGTCATCCACCACGTATCATGTATGCGTAAATGGAATACCTTCATACCCCAGCGAACCACTTCTGGATTTAAAGGCTCTCCCACACTCATAATATGACGAAGCGATGATAAATCGTACTTCTTCAGCACATCATCTCCCGCTCCCATTAACATACGAAATGCCGTTGGTGCACTATACCAAATTGTAACACCATATTCTTGCAGCGCCTCATACCATGCGTCTGGACTGAAACGCCCACCAAGTACAACGTTAGAGGTACCCGTTAACCATGGTGCAAAAATACCATAAGACGTACCTGTTACCCAGCCTGGATCTGCTGTGCACCAATATACATCATCTTCTTGAACATCTAATACCCACTTTGCTGTCTGATAATGCTGAATCATCGCATTATGAACATGCAAAATGCCTTTTGGCTTTCCCGTAGAGCCGGATGTATAATGAAGGATGAGACCGTCTTCACGACTTACCCATTCAATGTCTAATTTTTTGGATGCGACTTTGAACAATGGATTAAACGCTACTGTTTTGCCGCCTTCTTCCACGTTTTCACCAACAAGAAAAACGGTTTTTAAAGCTGGTAAATCGTTAAAGGGAACACGTGAAAGCAACTCCGGTGTCGTAACAAGCACCTTCGCTTCGCTATCCTCTAAGCGATCGCGCACTGCGCCTTCCATAAAAGCTTCAAACAAAGGTCCTACAATTGCACCAAGCTTTACTGCGCCAAGTAAAGTAAAGTACAACTCCGGTGAGCGCGGCATAAAGATGAAAACACGGTCTCCTTTTTCTACATCACCATATGTTTTCAGCACATTTCCTGCTTTATTAGAGTTTTCCATCATTTCTTTAAAGGTATATTTCTCACGGCGTTCGCTATCTTGATAATATAACGCCACCTTATTTTTAAGCGGTGATGCCGCATGTCTATCAATTGCTTCATATGCAATGTTTACACGACCCGTTGTATACCAGGAAAAGTTTTGCTCTGTTTCTTTCCAATCAAAATTTGCACATGTTTCATCATAACTTACTAGATTATTAGCTCCTTTAATAACCGGAAGCGCTTCCACTTTCATTGTAACTTCCCCCTCCTTTAGCAACTCTACTATTTATTATAATGATACTTTTCTTAATTTTCAGTATAATTTATCGTTTTTATGTAAATTTTTACTGACAAATTTCGATTCACATCGCGTAATTTATACGCTACTATGAAGGAAACGACTAGCATCAAGGGGGTGAAATCGATTGATTCATAATAAGGTATACCATGCCAAAACATTAAAAACACCAAAAGGTACCTTAATGATTGAAGGCCCTGTGTCTCCTAGTAATTTAGAACTCTATCAGTTTCATGAGGACCTTACTGCATTTAGACCGGCACCACAGCAGTATAAAGCTGTTTTAGAAATCTCCAAGCTCCCAGAAGCCCGCATTATTATAGCACGTCATCAAGACTTAATTGTCGGCTATATTACATATCTTCACCCAGACCCGCTAGAACGCTGGTCAGAAGCGAACATGGAAAACTTGATTGAGCTTGGTGCTGTTGAAGTTGTGCCTGCTTTCAGAGGCTTCTCTGTAGGTAAAAACATGCTCCAGATATCCATGCTGGACGACTATATGGAAGATTATATCATCATTACAACTGAATACTATTGGCACTGGGATTTAAAAGGGACAGGGTTAAATGTGTGGGAATATCGAAAAATCATGGAAAAAATGATGAATGCAGGTGGGCTAGAGTGGATGGCCACAGATGAACCTGAAATTTGCTCACATCCTGCAAACTGTCTCATGGTTAGAATCGGAAAACGTGTTGATCAAGACTCTATTCAAACATTTGATAAACTACGTTTTAAAAATAGGTTTATGTATTGAGGGGGCGCACGAATGATTGTAGAAGAAATCATGAATAAGCACGTCATCACATTAAGCCCTGCGGACACAATTGAAACAGCACTACGTACACTTACCGCTAAAGGCATTCGGCACATTCCCATTGTGACCGCAAACCAGGAGGTCGTTGGCATTATATCCGATCGGGATGTAAGAGATGCTTGTCCTTCTATTCTTGATGAGCACATTTGTAATGATATGCTAAAACAACCGATCCAGCGCATTATGACACAGCCGGTTATTACTTGCCACCCACTTGATTTTGTTGAAGAAATCGCTACGGTTTTTTATGATAATAAAATTGGTTGCTTACCTGTCACACAAGCTGGCAGCCTTGTCGGTATCATTACTGAGACAAATGTTCTGCATACACTCGTTGAGTTAACAGGGGCCCATCAGCCCGGATCGCAGGTTGAAGTACAAGTAGAAAACATACCCGGTATCTTAAGTAAAGTTGTAGCTGTATTTGCCAAAGAAAATGTAAATATCGTCAGTGTTCTTGTATATCCCGCCAAGGATGAAATGCAAAAAATCTTAGTCTTTCGTATCCAGACTATGAATCCCCTAAAGATTATTAATCAATTGCGCGGAGAAGGCTACCATGTATTGTGGCCGAACGCAACTTTCTAATGGACAGCGTATTTATATATTCAGAGGCCTTTCAAGACTACCGCTTCAGTGATGAGCATCCATTCAACCAACTTCGTGTCAAACTCGTATACGATTTGTTGCAAAAAGGGGGATTCATTCATGAATCACAAATCGTATCTCCGCGTATGGCAACGGATGAGGAAATTGCGCTTATTCATGATAGCGCATACATTAAAGCTGTAAAGAAGGCTGGAAAAGGACTCCTTGATAAACAAAGCGCTTTGCCTTATGGATTAGGTACAGAGGATACGCCTATTTTCCCAGATATGCATGAAGCAAGCGCTTGGCTTGTTGGCGGCACTTTAACTGCCGTTGACTATGTATTAGAAGGCAAAGCAAAGCATGCTTTAAACCTTGGTGGTGGATTACATCACGGCTTTAAAGGAAAAGCGTCCGGCTTTTGCGTTTATAATGACAGCTCCATTGCTATTGAATACATAAGGCGTAAATATGGTCTGCGCGTTTTATATGTCGATACAGATGCCCATCACGGTGATGGTGTGCAGTGGTCCTTCTATGATACACCAGATGTTTGTACTTTCTCTATGCATGAAACAGGGCGCTATTTGTTTCCAGGCACAGGAGCCGTAAACGAAAGAGGACATGGTCCCGGTTACGGTTACTCTTTTAACGTACCGCTTGATGCGTTTACTGAAGATGACTCTTTCCTGGAAACATATCGGACAATGATGCATGAGGTAGCTGCGTATTTTAAGCCGGATATTATTCTCACACAAAACGGTGCTGATGCGCACTATTACGATCCATTAACACACTTGTGCTCTACCATGCGTATCTATAGAGATATTCCAAAGATTGCACATGAAGTAGCTCATCAGTACTGCCATGGTCGCTGGATTGCCGTCGGAGGGGGCGGATATGACATATGGCGAGTAGTTCCGAGAGCTTGGTCCTTGATCTGGCTTGAAATGCAGGAGCAAACTGTATCGGGACTTCTTCCTCCCGAGTGGATTGAAACTTGGAAGCCTCATGCCAAAACGCCTATTTGTACGCATTGGGAAGATGTAGAGCAGCTGTATACACCCATTCCAAGAAAAAATGAAATTGAAGAAAAAAATCGTTTGACGATGCTTAAATCATTGGAGATTATACGCTCCAATATGAAAAATAGCATCTTTTAGGTGGATAAGAAAAAGCGACGGCAGCCCGTCGCTTTTTCTTATTTTTGGCTCTGTTAAAGTTCGCTTTTGATTTCTGTTACCACGGGCAGTCAAAGAGCCGTCTCAGCGCTACACACCTGCGGTCTCCCTTTAACTCGCTTTCCCTCCTGAACAAGTACCAATTGTTATCCGACTTTAACACAGCCTTATAGTTTAAACTTGCCAATCATGTCCTGCAGCTCTTCCGCCATTTCGGATAAAGCAATTGATGCATCGTTCATCTCTTTGATCGAAGCAGATTGCTCTTCCGAAGCGCTAGCGATGCGCTGCGTACCAGCGGCATTCTCGTTGGCCGCAGCTGCAATTTCATTCACAGCTGCTTCTAAGTTAGTAGCGTCCATAGTCATACGCTGCACCGTAATCACCATGCCCTCCACCTGCGCGGCAATTGTTTCGGTAGACTTTAAAATTTCCTCAAAGCTTTGTTCGGTTTGCATGGCAATCTGCAAGCCTGATTGCACCTCATTATTAACTTGCTTCATTGTTGAAACCGTTAAGTGAACATCTTGTTGAATCTCATTAATAAGCTTTCCAATTTCATTTGAGGAGCTTGCGGATTGTTCTGCCAGTTTTCGTACTTCATCAGCAACAATCGCAAATCCTCTGCCGTGCTCTCCTGCTCTTGCTGCTTCTATCGCTGCATTCAAGGCGAGTAAATTGGTTTGATCCGCAATTCCTTTAATCGCTTCTAGAATTGCTCCGATTTGTTTGGATTTCTCGTTCAACAGTCCAATTACGGCATCGGATTCATGAACGGAACGGTGAATCGATTGCATTTGCGTAACCGTCTCTTTCACCATCGTACCACCGCTCTGTGCTTTTTGCTTTGTGTATACAGATGATTCTGAGATAACTGCCGATCCTTCAGATACACACTGAATGCCGTTTGTTACTTCTTGAAGCAACTCCGCACCTGCCGCAACACTCTTTGTTTGATGCTCTACACCGCTTGAAACCTGCTCCATTGCATGCGTGATTTGTTGCGTTGTTTCATTAGCCTGGATAACACTTGCTGTCAGCTCTTCAGAAGATGCAGCTACCATCCCAGCTGATGTATTAATTTGTGAGATTAAATTTCGCAAAGACTGTGCCATTTCATTAAAGCTTGTTGCAAGCTGTCCAACTTCATCTCGAGAGCTTACAGCAATTGTTTCCGTAAGATCACCTTCACTAATCTTCTGCGAAGAAGCCAATAAACGTTTTAATGGTTTTGTAACTGTCATGATTAGCAGATAAATACCAATGCCGCCAATCACAATAGAAGCCCCAATTACTATTAAGATTTTAAAGAGTGTCGGTCTGGCCGCATCCGAAACCTCCTTATCGTACATGGTACCGATAATTTTCCACCCCGTATTTTCGCTCGTTTGGAATGTCATTTTACGCTCTTGGTTTTGATACGTATAAGATAATATCCCTTCATTTTTCTTATATACGGTGTTCATAAAGTCTTCTTCAACTGCAGTGCCTGGTTTTAACGTAGGATGTACAATAACCTTTTTATCTCCCGTAAAAATAGATACATAGCCCTCTTTACCAACTTTAACCTGAGTAGCTAATTTTTCAATACTCTTCACATTAAAATCTATTGCAACCACTCCGCTACCATCAGTCGTTTTCTTAGCTAAAGTGATAACCGTATCTCCGGTAACAGCATCCTTATATGGATCCGTAATAACAACCTCTCCTGCTTTTTCCATTGCTTGTTTGTACCACGGACGTTCTTTATGATTATAGCCGGAAGGCAACTGTTGCATCGGTATCATGGCAAATGTACCATTTTCCCCTCCCGTATATACTGATTGTATTTCTGGATGAAGCTTAAGATATTTAGCAAAGTCTACTTTAATTGCCAACATACTTTCCTCTGCTTCATAGGTAGACTTACCAAGTAGTGCAGTCATAATGTTTAAATCATTAAACTTATTTTCCATATCCTTACTAATAACCGTTTCCAGCACATCCACATTCACTTTCGCGTTTCTTAAAATCTCTTTCTCAAGACTATCTTTTGTCTCAGTATAAGAAATGCCCCCTATCGCAACACCAGCTATGATAAAAATTAAAAAAAATGGAAATAAGAGTTTTTTTCCAATAGTCTGTTTTGTAAATACGTTCCTTATAAACTGCATAAAACTTACCTCCTCTTATATTTCTTTTTTCGACATGTCTATGTAGATTGGGCGGTTTATCCACTTGCATATGAAATTAGTTCTTTCATCAGCAGTTATTTGAAATTATCTTCATCACAAATAATGATTTTTCAATTAAACTTTTTGAAATAAAGATATTGTCGCGCACCATTATTCTATGTAACAAGTCCATTCTACTGTGAATTCTATATAATACAATTTTATTTGTCTATATTAATTTAAAAATAATTAGAAAAAACAATAAAATTTGTTTTAATAGAGTTTAAGTTCGTTTCTGATTTTCTTTAGCCTCCTCATTGCTGTTGGGTCTGCGAGGTCTCTTTTTGATCTACTTTCCTGCAAGAGTCTTACCATTTCACTCCCATTAACACGTACCAATGAGCCACCTCCGGCTTTCACACAGCTTCAATAATAAAAACAAATAAAAAAAAACGCACAGGACTCTGTGCGCTTTTTATTTTGTCGACTTACGGAATTGAATGCGGTGTGGTAGGATAACTGTGTGGTCCTCTACTGTTTCCTTGTTCATATATTTTGTTAACAAGCGCATCGCAACCGCACCAATATCATACATCGGTTGTACCACAGTTGTTAATTGCGGGCGCACCATTGTTGCCAAACGTGTATTATCGTAGCCGATTACCTCTACGTCATTCGGGATGTGTACGCCTTGGTCTTGTGCACCGTGAATGACACCAAGTGCCATTTCATCAGATGCCACAAAAATAGCAGTGGGCTTTTCAGCTAGTTCCCACAACTTATCAAAAGCTTCCAGTCCAGAATCGTATGTGAACTCACCTTCTACAACAAGCTCTTCTCTATAAGGAAGACCTGCTTCTTCCAAAGCTCTCCGATATCCGTTTAGCTTTTTGCTTTCCGCCGCAGCATGTTCAGCTTGACCGGATACAAACGCAATATGTGTATGACCCTTTTCCGCCAAATATTGCACTGCATCAAATGCACCTTGCTCATAGTCAATATTAACAGAAGGTGTTGTGCAGCCTTCATCAAAAGAAGCAGCCAATACGATTGGAACAGGTGATTTCGAGAATTCCTCCACATGCTCTTGTGTAATTTTCTCACTCATGAATACGATACCATCTACCTGCTTACCGAGCATCGTATTTAATAAGTGCATTTCTTTTTCTTTGTTTTGATCAGAGTTGCTTAAAATAATGTTGTACTTGTACATTGTTGCGATATCCTCAATACCGCGTGCTAACTCCGCATAAAAGATACTGGATATATCAGGGATGATAACACCTACTGTTGTTGTCTTTTTACTTGCTAAACCACGCGCAACCGCATTTGGGCGATATCCTAATCGCTCAATGGCCTCTGATACCTTTTTACGTGTTGTCGGCTTCACATTGGGATTACCGTTGACTACACGAGAAACTGTAGCCATGGACACATTCGCTTCTCGTGCCACATCATATATTGTTACGTTCATGCTTGTTCGCTCCTTTGTTATATTTCTATATAAGTGACTTTTCAACTGCTGTTTATGCCTCGCACAACATGAAAATCCTCACTCGTTTGTATGCTCATTACATGCCAGTTTTGTGCATCTTGAAAAAGATATTCTTCACTCATATATGTACGAGTAAGTGAGTAGCCAACAAAAAGCTTGCTCATCCATATGTTAATGAATGTACATACTCCTTTTATCATACGATACAATTGCTTATTCAGACAATATTTTCCCTCAAAAGCGCTGAAAAAATTCCTCCGCTTTTTTCGCTACAATTCAAAATAGCAAAAACCGGACAAAAGCCCGGTTTTTTTTACTGAATATGCTCCTTCAGAGATGCTTGCGTAATGTTCCAATGAGAGGCATGCCACGTTACTTCATGATTTTGCACATATAAAACTTGAGGGGATTCATGACGTATAGCAAACTGTTCGGCAATATGGTTAGATAGCGCTCTTGCTTCTTGCACGTAGAGATACGCTGCCGGTACATACGCGTCTGCCATGTATGCTTGAAATTCTTGAAATGCCGCCTGACTTACAGGACAAGTCAGGCTATGCTTAAATAGAATGAGCGTATGATGTTTCGTTAAAAGAATATGTAACTGTTCTTGCGTTTCAATCCTCTCCATCTTATTCACCTCTTGAGCGAACTGGAATGCGAACCGCTTCAGATTCAATTTCTCGCTCTACTTCTTTTCGCTTTCGCTTGCGAAGGCGATCATACACCTCCATCGCAGCAGTTCCCCACTGCATGGCTTGTGCTACTTTATCCGCATTTTGTTCTGCTTGCGTTGTAACGGTATTTGTAATACCACGGAGCTTTGTGTTCATCGTACTGATTGTTGCCCCAATGCCTTCTACTGATTTTACAACCGAATTCAAAGACTGAGATTTCTGCTGAATATCTTCGGCAAGCGCATTCGTTTTATGTAGTAGCTGTTCTGTTTCTGCGGTAATCCCCTGCAGCTGCTTTTCCAATGAAGCTGTTGTGCTGGCCAAATTTTCTAGCGTTTTACGAAGCGCCATCAGTGTTACACATAAATAAGCGACTAATACTGCAAACGCCAATGCCGCAAGCGCTATACTTGCTGTTACAATCATATCCATATGTTTCAGCTCCCTCACATGTGATTTGTTATTATTATACAACGATTTGTGCCTACATACTATTTTTCACCGAATACGTAAAGGAAATGTAACCATCTCATTCATTTTCCCATCATAACGATACAAAGATGCAAAAATACACAAATTCAAAAAAGTCGGTTACAATAAAAGTATATAAGTGCAACTGTCTGTACTTATATTATGAAAAAGGAGGATACATAACTATGAAAGATTCTCGTATTGAAACATTAGCACATAATTTAATTAATTACTCTGTTAAGTTGCAAAAGGGTGAAAAAGTTCTCATTGAAAATTTTGGTCTGCAACGCGAACTTGTAACTGCTTTAGTAAAAGAAGCTTATAAAGTGGGTGGGCAACCGTTCGTATCTTTAAAGGATCATCAAGTTGATCGCGCTTTATTAATGGGTGCAACTGAAGAGCACTTTTCTTTATTAGCAGACTTTGAAGCAAATGTGATGAAGAACATGGACGCTTATATAGGTTTACGCTCTGGTGATAATATTAACGAACTTGCTGATGTACCAAGCGACAAAATGAAAATTCACGGTCAAACAGTAGGACAAAAGGTACATCGCGATATTCGTGTTCCAAAAACACGTTGGGTTGTACTGCGTTATCCCAACTCTTCTATGGCACAGCTTGCAAAAATGAGCACAGAAGCATTTGAAGACTTTTATTTCAATGTATGTAACTTAGATTACGGCAAAATGAGCAATGCAATGGATAGCCTTGTGGAATTAATGAACAAAACGGACAAGGTTCGTATCACAGGACCAGGTACCGATTTAACATTCTCTATTAAAGATATTCCTGCGGTAAAGTGTGCAGGTGAAATGAATATCCCAGATGGTGAAGTGTTCACAGCACCAGTAAAGGATTCTGTTAACGGTACTATTACCTACAACACACCGTCTCCATACAATGGTTACACGTTTGAAAATGTCAAACTTACATTCCGCAATGGTAAGATTGTAGAAGCAACAGCTAATGATACAGAGAGAATTAACAAAATTTTCGATACAGACGAAGGTGCACGTTTTATCGGCGAATTTGCTATTGGTGTGAATCCTTACATTTTACATCCAATGGGTGATATTTTGTTTGACGAAAAAATTGACGGCAGCTTCCACTTTACGCCGGGACAAGCTTATGACGAAGCTTATAATGGCAATAACTCTAACATTCATTGGGATTTGGTATCCATTCAACGTCCAGATTATGGCGGCGGTGAAATCTACTTTGATGATGTACTCATTCGCAAGGACGGCGTATTCGTTATCTCCGAATTAAAAGGATTAAACCCTGAGAATTTAAAATAAGAGCTTGTATGAGCACCCCTCTTTTCGGGGAAACTAATGCTGTATTCCTTATGGATACCACTACCATAAAAGGGGGCTCTCATATGGCACAGGATGTATTATGTGAAGTCAATAACTGCGTACATTGGAAACAAGGCAACAATTGCGGTGCAACGCAAATCTACGTAGTGAGCCATGCTGGTAAACAAGCTGATAATTCCAAAGAAACAGATTGCAAAACGTTTGAACCAACCATTTAAGGTAAAATAAAAGATGCGAGCAATGCTCGCATCTTTTATTTTACCTTTACTTCTTTTTCATATGCTTGCTGGAACTTTTGAATATCCCCCGCCCCCATAAAAATGAGAACACCATTCGTGTAGCGTTTTAACACTTCTGTTGTCATTACAGTAATTAACTCTGCACCGTCGATGCGCTGCTGTAAGTCACGAATAGACAATTCTCCTTGGTCTTCACGAGCGGAACCGAAAATATCACATAAATACACTTGGTCCGCTTTTTCTAAACTTTGCGCAAATTCATCTAAAAATGTTTTTGTTCGTGAAAATGTATGTGGCTGGAAAATGGCTACAATTTCACGATTCGGATACTTTTGACGTGCTGCTTCAATTGTTGCTGTGATTTCTGTCGGGTGATGTGCATAATCATCAATAATAATTTGCTCGCCTAATGTTTTTTGACTAAAGCGCCGCTTTACGCCTGTAAATGTCGTTAGTTGTTGTTTTACAATTTCAACATCAATATTTTCATAATGACACAATGCAATGACAGCAAGCGCGTTCATCACACTGTGATTGCCGTATCCTGTAATACGAAACGTGCTATAAAACGTATTGCGTACAAATACATCAAATGTCGTGCCATCTGTATCTTTTTGAATATTACGTGCCTGAAAATCATTGTCCTCGCCAAGACCATAGAAAATAACTGGTACTTTTGCTTGGATTTTTTGTAGTTGTTCATCATCGCCGCATGCGATAATCCCTTTCTTCACCTGCAAGGCCATTTCCTGAAATGCGCTAAATACATCATCAATATCCCTAAAGTAATCGGGATGATCAAAATCAATATTTGTCATAATTGCGTAGTCAGGATGATAGGAAAGAAAGTGCCTGCGATATTCACATGACTCAAATACAAAATATTTACTATCTGATGCACCGCTTCCTGTTCCGTCACCAATTAGATAAGACGTAGGATGTGCACCTCTCATCACATGAGCTAACAGCCCTGTTGTTGATGTTTTACCGTGAGCTCCGGAAACAGCTATGCTCGTATAACGCCCCATCAATTCCCCTAAAAAATGATGATAACGATGAACTGGCACATTCATTTCTTTTGCTGCCACAATCTCTTCATGCGTGTCCGGAAATGCATTTCCTGCAATCACGGTCTGGCCTTCTTCAATATTCCCAGCGTCAAATGGAAAAATAGAAATGTTTCTTTTTTCTAATTCCGCTTGCGTAAAGAAATACTTCTCTACATCCGAACCTTGCACTTTGTTGTTCATGTCATGCAGGATTTGTGCCAGTGCGCTCATACCCGTACCTTTAATCCCTACAAAATGGTAAACTGTCATTTTAAAGAACCTCCAACATCAATAACTGATCCAGCAGTCTATCTGTTAGACAGTATATGATGGTTTTTCTAATTTGGGAATATCCCAATCCATACGTACACATGTATCCATATCTTTAGTCACAACAAACTCATTATACCAAAAATCCCATTATCGTACGAGACAGAAAAACATGACAGGAACCGTCCCGTCATGTTTTTACTCATTGGTCTTTTTCCTTAACATAACGCGCTCAAGACGTGGGTTCGGACGATACTTACGCCCCGCTTTGGCCGCAGGTTCGCCGTCTAATTCAACATTGTCACCTGTAAAGCCAATATTGATTTTCAATAAACTGCCACCCACACCATACATATCCACAGGTACATGTTGCGCTTCAAACTCACGAATACGCTTTTCATCAAAGCCACCGCTTACCACAATTTTTACATGCTGAAAACCTTCTGCATCTAACGCTTGTCGCAACGCAAAAATAAGAGGTGGGTTAACACCGCGCGGGTCAAATGTACCAAGCAATTCCGGATGACGAATAAAATGCTGATCAATCATAGTCCGTGATGTATCCACTCGTACGCCTTTTAAAGCTGTACCAAATTCACGTGCCACTTTTAAAGCGTCGGTAATCACATCGTTATTGTAATCAATCAACACAATTAAATCATCTGTTGGAAACTTTTGATGATATGCTTGTGCAGCTTGTACAACATCGCCATTAAACATTTGAATGAGCGCATGCGGCATAGTTCCCATGCCACTTTTGCCCCACCATTCATTCATGGCATGCGTAGCTTGCGCGCTCGTGCCACCAATATGCGCTGCATACCCGTCACCAGCTTGTTGTGTAAAATGGTCATCTCTGTCTCCCATAAAGATAATCGGTTTCTGCTTACCGCCACTTCGAGCTGCTTGTACGACATTGTATACATTCGTTGCCACTGACGTTCTACGCGCTAAAATACCGTCAATCACACCTTCTAAATAACCAAAATCTTCATAACGACCGCGAATTGTTAAAACCGTCTCAAATGGTGCAATCATATCACCATCTTTCAATGCATGAACCTCTAATTGTTCAGGATGATCAGCAAATGTTTCCAAAAGGGCTAATACTTCATCTGTCCCACAGAGCACGGCATGCTCTTTTTGAAAAAACTGCATCGTCACAGTTGTTCCCGGACGAAACTCCTTAATAATATCCCGCGTTTTTAAGAAGTACACTGCAGAAAACCAGCCTTCTCCCACGCGCTCATCAAATTTGAATGTATGATTTGTTAAGCGGCTCATGTGCCCCTGTAATTTCAACTCAATCTCTTTCATATCATAAAAACTCCCTGTTGTACTCTTGTCCTTTATAGTATGAAGTATCTCCTGTCGATTTATCACATAGGAACAGGCGAGCATGTTCGCCTGCACATCCATACACACAAAGGACAGTATATTGTTACATGTTCTATAGGTTACATAGAATCTTGCATAGCTACAAGCTCTTCCTCTGTAACAAGAACATCGCGCGGCTTCGTTCCACGCGCCTCTGAGATAATGCCTTGCTGCTCCATTTCCTCAATTAAGCGCGCTGCTCGATTATAACCGACGCGAAAGCGACGTTGCAAGGAAGATGTAGATGCGCCGCCCTGTTGCAGTACGTAATGACATGCTTCAAAAAACAATTCATCTTCTGCTTCATGATGTTCTGCCTTAGCGAGCAGATCCTCTTGCTGAAACAAATAATTGGGTTTCATTTCTTGCTTCACATGATATACGGTACGCTCAATCTCTTCATCAGATACATATACACCTTGTATACGAACCGGCTTGCTTGTGCCATTCTCTAAAAAGAGCATATCACCTCGTCCAAGTAGCTTCTCGGCTCCACTTATATCAATAATTGTTCTTGAGTCTACTTGCGATGATACGGTAAACGCAATACGGGTTGGGATATTCGCTTTGATCAACCCTGTAATAACATCCACAGACGGTCTTTGCGTAGCCACAAGTAAATGAATACCGCACGCACGCGCTTTTTGTGCGATGCGGCAGATTGCTTCCTCTACATCAGCAGGAGACACCATCATTAAATCCGCAAGCTCATCAATGACAATTACAATGTATGGTAAAGCTTTTCCTTTATCATGTTGAGCGGCTAAATCATTATAACGCGTCAAATCGCGTACACCTGCATGAGCAAATAGCTCATAGCGACGTTCCATCTCATCAACAGCCCATTTTAACGCTGCTGTCGCTGCTTTTACATCTGTAATAACCGGAGCAACCAGGTGCGGAACAGCATTATAAGGCGCAAGCTCTACCATTTTTGGATCAATGAGAAGCAGCTTGACTTCATGTGGCATCGCTTTGTATAAAATACTTGTTAAAATGGCATTAATGCACACACTTTTCCCTGATCCTGTAGAACCAGCAATGAGACCGTGCGGCATTTTACGAAGATCCGTTACAATAGGCGCACCTGAAATGTCAAGACCAAGAGCCACAGTCAGCGGTGAGGTTTGCTCTGTAAATACAGAGCTACTTAATACCTCTCGCAAAAACACAGGCTTACTCGTTGGATTTGGCACTTCAATTCCGACCGCATTTTTGCCCGGTATAGGCGCTTCAATTCGAATATCGCGCGCTGCTAGATTGAGCTTAATGTCGTCAGATAAATTTGTAATCTTATTTACTTTGACACCCGGCTCTGGCTGTACTTCAAATCTCGTTACCGCAGGTCCTTGTGTTACATGAATAACACGGGCGCCAACATGGAAGTTGTCAAAGGTCGTATCTAATAACTTAGCTTGTTCGTCTAGCCACATATCATCATTTGCTTGTATCTCTGGAGGCGCCTCAAGTAAATCAAGAGATGGCAGTGCATATAAAGGTAATGTTTCGTCCTGTGTCGATTCAATATTCTCAGGTACTACAGATTGAGACTTTATATCTTGTACCTCTTTCTCGAAAACTCTTTCTATCTCCAGCTTCTCTTCCACAAATCGCACAGACTGCTGTGTCTGCTGTTTTGCTGCAAGCTTACGCTTATCCTGTTGCAGCATAAAAACATTGTACGGTACAAAGCGCTTTTTCTCACGTTTTGGCTCTTCTTTATTTTGTAAAGAAGCAGGCTGCTGTTGTGCGTTCGCTTCTTCAAGCATATCTAGTTGCTTTTCAGCTATTTGCTGCTCCTGAGCGATGCTACTTTCTGTTTGCATATGAGCTAGTTCCGCAACCTCACCTTTTAAAGCGGACTCTTCTTGCAAGGACTCCGCAATTGCTGCAACACGTTCTTCTGCTTTTGTAGGTTCTTCAATAGATTCCTCTGTTAAAATGCCTTCCATAGTTTCTTCTTGAGGTTCTACATTTTCTTTACGCCCTAGCTCTTCAGGCGACAAAGAATCAACGATTTGCTGCTCAAGTATCGCATCTTCATTCAAACCATACGCAGATGTTGGTTCTTCAAATGGATGTTTCTGTTGCACTTCTCGGCGATCTTCGTCCACGTATGCTTGTCCAGCATTCACTTCTTTTTCGTCTATGAATCCATTTTTAATCAGCCACGCATCGACGACAGATACCTGTTGCTCTGATAAATTGAATTCCGGCTCTGCCGGTTTCTTTAAAATATTTTCTTCCGGCCGCTGATAGCCAAAAACCGGCGAAATCACTTCTGTTGGTTGAAATGGTTTGTTATCAGGTGCAGTCTCCTTTACCACCATTCGTGGTGAAGTCGGTACCACTCGTACTTTAGCAACCTGTGGAGACACCTTAACTTCAGGCTCCTTTACTGATACCGGCTGAGAAATTTGACGATGTCCCACCTTGCGAGGTGCTTCATCCGGAATGACAGGAAAACGAAACTTCCCTGCTACTTCCGTTTGTTTTTTTTCATATGTTACGGGGTCTTTCATATCGGCGATCTCTGTAACTTGTTCCTCTTTGTTTAGAAGTTTTTTCATCCAATCTAACATACATGACCACTCTTTCTTCCAATCATAACATCCTTTATTGTAACAGCATTCGCCAAAAAGTGCAGGAAAACTTGCACATCTCTTTATATATCCCTTCTACCGGCAGATTGGCACTCTCTATCGGCCGATTTACACCTTCTATCGGCCAATTCAACCTCTCTATCGGCCGATTTCTTAATGCAACTACCTTACATGTTCTAGAGAAAAAACACCGATACAAGATTTGCATCGGTGTCTCATTGTTATTCTACGTTAGGTTTTACAGGTGGTACAACACGATTTTTTCCTAAAATAAAAATTGGTTCTAGCTCGTCTTCATATATAAAAGACAGGGAAGTAATCGGAACGCGGCCTTCCGCAAAAAACTTCATAGTCATATGCGCCAATATATCGTAACCAACTTCATTGCGTACATCAGCAATGATGAGTACGTCTTGATGTGGAACCGCTACAGCCATGTCACCTATTACTTGTTGTTTCATATCACTAAGTAAAGATTCATCTAAAATACGGCTGGCATCGTACCCATCGTTGGCACGGAAAAAGTAGAAGATATTTCCTGCAACCTCATCTTGCTTTACCTTTTTTGGCAAAGACCGTACATTAAACCGAGCCATTTCTCTCACTTGCTCCATTGTCCAGCCCAACTTTTGTAAAAGAGCCTGATCGATTAAACGGTAGGTTTTTTCCGAGTCTAAAGCATAATAAATACGGGTTTCAGCGGTATGCTCCGTTGTTACAAATGGATTGCCTTCCTGAGCCTCGAGCGGAAACGATGTGGAACGAATTACAGGCAACACTTTTGCTTCTGTGTCTTCGCGGTGCATGGCCAGCAATGCTTGTTCTACATAGTAGACCACTTCTTCAATGGCTTCTTCCTTCTTCATTTCCCACTTTGCAATAATGCCACCAAGTGTAACTGTAATTCCTTTTTGTGTGTGCTTATCTTCAATGCGAAGCGTTTCCTTTTCCTTGTCATAATGAAACACCCAATCTTCGCGCTGTAATCTTCGAATAAGCTCTTCTTTCATTTTCTTACCGGTCATTTTCATAAAGCTTGACTCCTCTTACAAACCGCTCAAAAACGCCTCGATTTGCTCTTGTGTTTTACGATCTTTGTTTACATAGCGACCTACCTCTTGTCCATCACGGAATGCCACAAAACTCGGGATACCAAACACATCCATTTCAATACACACATCGATAAATTGATCGCGGTCTACATAATAAAACACATATTCATTGTACTTTTCCTCTACTTCCGGCATAAAAGGCTCGATAAAGCGACAGTCCGGGCACCAATCTGCAGAAAATAAAAGAATTGTGTTCCCTGCATTTTTAACTGTTTGTAATTCTTCAAGCGTTTCAATTTTTTTCATATAAAACTCCTCCTCTGTAGGAATGTCTTTGGTTCATTCTTATTGTATTATACCAGCCTTATACTGATACTGTCCCACCAACAGCTTCGCAACATGCGTGAACATCGCTTCACGATCCACCTGCCCCGCAGTAAAAATACCGATTGCTCCTTCATTCGTACGGATATCCTTTCGCTTTGTATAAGCATTCATCACTTCACTAAGCTCAGCACCTGCCTGCAGTGGCTCTAAAAATTCATCTGGCAACGGAATACGGGCGCCCCCGGCAACATACGTTTCCCCTTGCTTTGTATAGAGCGCGCCCCAATTGCATAGGAATAAACCTCTATTTGTTTCTACAACACCGCCTTCAAGACCAATGGCATAATCAGCGCCTGTTTCTGTCAGTGCATATCGTGCACGATTGACAGCCCCCTCTATTGTTTCTTCATCAGAAAAAGGCTGCGCCGCTACACCCGACGGAGCATCTACCATCATAACTTCTTCTTGGACAGCATTTTTTACAGCTTGTACCTTTGTTTTGTTACAAGATCCAATTGCGATTTTCATTATGTTCCCTCCTCATAACAAGAAAAGGCCACATGGGCCTTTTCTTGTTATGCGTTATTTTTAATCGTTTCTAACGTTGTACGATCCGTTGCTTTCACGAGTTTTACGATGAGCTCTTTCGCAGCTGCGTAATCGTCAACATGCATAATAGAAGCATGTGTGTGAATGTAGCGTGCACATACACCGATTACCGCAGAAGGCACACCGGAGTTACTCGTATGGACACGACCTGCATCTGTTCCGCCTTGTGATACAAAGTATTGATACGGAATATTATGCGTTTCTGCCGTATCTAAAATAAATTCACGCATACCTCTGTGCGTAACCATAGAGCGATCTAAAATACGAAGCAACGTACCTTTACCAAGCTGTCCGAATTCATTTTTATCACCGCTTGCATCGTTAGCAGGACTTGCATCCAATGCATAGAAAATATCCGGATTAATCATGTTAGCAGCAGTTTGCGCGCCGCGAAGCCCTACTTCCTCTTGTACTGTTGCACCGGAATACAGCATATTTGGTAGCATCTCATTCTTGAGCTCTTTCAGCAATTCAATTGCTAGCCCGCAACCATATCGATTGTCCCAAGCTTTTGCCATAATTTTCTTTTGATTAGCCATTGGTGTAAATGGACAAATCGGTAAAATTTGTTGCCCTGGTTTCACACCAAACGACAATGCTTGTTCACGGGAATCTGCACCAATATCAATCAACATATTTTTTATATCCATTGGTTTTGCTCGCAACTCTTCACTTAAAATGTGAGGCGGAATAGACGCAATCACACCCGTCACTGGTCCTTTTTCCGTAATGATTTGCACACGCTGCGCTAATAGCACTTGACTCCACCAACCACCAAGCGGCTGAAAGCGAAGCATACCGTTATCTGTAATTTGTGTGATCATGAAACCAACTTCATCCATATGTCCTGCCACCATGACACGCGGTCCGTTTTCATCACCTTTTTTCACACCGAAAACGCTTCCTAAACGATCCTGGATAATTTCGTCACTATACTTTGCTAATTCTTGTTTCATAAAGCGGCGTACCTCATGCTCAAACCCTGCAGCACCTGGTAGTTCCGTTAATGTACGAAACAGTTCCAACGTTTGTTCGTTCATACTTCACACTCCTCTGTATGTATCCACCATATTTTTATTGTATCGAAATTTTGTAAATGTCGCTAGTTTCTTCTTTTTTCTTGCAAATTCGATTATACTGAGAGTGTTAGGTAATTTTTCGCAATTGAGGTGGAGAATTTATGAAGTGGAAAAGTTTACTTATCGGTACAGGTCTCGGATTAGTAGCTGGATATGCGCTTGCAAATACATTGAAATCAGAACATGTGACTGCAGAAAAGGCTCTTAAAGCAGCCAAGCGTACATTTGCAAACAAAGGAGAAGTAACTGGCTCCTGGATTCATATGGTCCCTGAAGTGCTGGAACGATTCGACTTAACGTATGAAGTATATAGGGGCGGCATTACAATCAACATAGACGAAGAACAAGAGCGCTTCGAATTCCTGCTCGATGCGAAAACAGGTGCGATCTTAGAAGTCCATCCGTCTTAAAAAACGAAGCTACTGTTTTTATGTCGCGAGAAAAGCTTGGGCCACAACATAATAGCAATTTTAAAACAGGGTGTCCTTAAGGGCACCCTGTTTCTTATACTCGTTCAATTTTACGCACAATATTGCCAGACTCGTCCCACTTTACCGCTCGTACGTATGCATCGTGGTAAAATGTGAACCACGCCCCGTTTTGTATCCCCCACTGTAGCCAATGCTGTTTTTGGTGAATAGATGTAATTGGATAGTCATCGTACGCCATCACCCAAAGCGGGTTTTGATGTGCATGCGTCGGAAGCAAATCTCCCATATGCAGCATGATGTCATCATGCTGCATAACCAGTACAATTGCATGACCATCACTATGACCGCCTGTATGAATGACACGTATCGCTTCGTTCACAGATACCTCTTTTTCAAACGTTACCACTTGATGCTGCACAGGCTCCCAATTCTCCTTCCAGTACGTATGTCTGGAGCGCATATTCGGACGCCTCATTTCATTCCATTCTATTTCTGAAACATATATTTTAGCATTTGGAAATGACGGTACCAATTTCTCATCATACCATTTGGTAAGACCGCTGGCGTGGTCAAAATGCAGATGAGTCATTACGACTATATCAATATCTTCAGGTGTTAAGCCTAGCTCCTTTAGAGAACGCTCTACCTGTGATTCTTCTGTTACTCCTTGGTTACGCTTCATCTTTTCATCCATTTTGTTGTTGCCAATTCCCGTATCAATGAGAATATTTTGTTCACCCTGCAGCAGCAATGGGTCTGTGCGTAAATGAATTCGGTTCATTTCATTATGCTCATACTTGCGCGACCATAATGCTTTTGGTACAACGCCGAACATTGCACCGCCATCCAAATATGTATTGCCTCCCACTAGCCATGTTACTTGTATATCCCCGATTTGTAACGTATTCATATTATCTCCCCTTTCCTATACAAGTGTACCACACAAACTCAAAAATGATGATGAGACGCAGTACAAGTGTGTTGACTATACATAACAAAGTATCACTTTCGACTCGTTCCATTCATCGTAATGCCGATAGTACAGCAGGCATTAAAAAAGCCTGCGCATCAATGCGCAGACTCATTTTGGAATTTGGCTTCTAGTCGATAAATACGATTCCCTTTTTGAGAAAACTTTTCTTCATACTCTGTCATAACATTGCCTTCAAACGCGCTGTTATGCAAATCAAGGCTGATATACGTTAACAGCATGCCATATGCCGAGATGCTGCATAGAGAGTACTCAAATAGCCCTTGGTTATCAGTTTTAAAGTGAATTTCTCCACCTTTTACCAAAACCTGCTCATAATTGCGCAAGAAGGACCGATAAGTGAGGCGACGTTTTTCATGACGTACTTTCGGCCAAGGATCTGAGAAATTCAGGTAGACGCGATCTACTTCACCATCGGCAAAGAATAACGTTAAATCTTTAGCATCTTTATTGATCAACTTTAAGTTTGGCAATTCCTCTTCCAATTGCTTGTCCAATACATCCACAATTACGCTAGAAAACTTCTCGATGCCAATGTAATTGATATGTGGATTTGCCTTTGCCATACCATAAATAAAACGGCCGCGGCCTGTTCCTATTTCGATATGAATCGGTTGTTCATTTCCAAATACATCCTTCCACGCGCCGCGATGAGCTTGCGGGTCAGAAATAACGATGTTTGGATTTTCATTTAATTGATCGATTGCATATGGCTTATGTCTTAATCTCATGATGATTCTCCCTTCTATGACAGCAAAAAACCAAGTACCTCGCGCAGCACTCGGCTCAAGAATAAAATAAACAAAACTCACGGACACTATAAGGTGAATACAGGAAAGGATGTGATATTCGATGCCTCTTACACACGAACACCAGGTAAGCATCTTAAAGGATATCTTAACAAATCACCAAAGCGATTGCTGCGGTACAGTTTCCGAATGTGAACAGGTCGAACGATTGGTTGAATCGCTAATGAATAATCACGCTGTAGGTGATGAACTAAAAGCGATGCTGGGTGATGTATACAATTATAGTCAAACCGGTAAATCATCAAGTGATCTCGGGCAGCATATTTCCAATCATCAAGAACAAATTACCGGCTGGATTTCAGGAATGGACAGCTTTTCATAACAAGTTTTCTAGATAACGCAGCCAATACTCTGTTTCGAAGGATTTGCCTTTGCTTTTGTACCATTGCACAGAAATAATGGACTGTGCAACAACATACCATTTCATTCTTCTTAACAATGAATCGTCTAATGCCATGCCATAATTTAAAAGCCACGCTTCCCATTCTTCACGCGGAATGTACCAATGAAGAAGCATGCCAATGTCAAGAGCTGGGTCCGCAACAACTGCACCGTCCCAATCAATCAAATATAATTGATCGCTATCAGACATCAGCCAATTATTATGGTTTACATCACAGTGACATACAACAGGCTGGTCATATCTCACTTCATGCAGCGCTTCCTCTAAGTAGTGAAGCGCTTTTTGGATAATTGGGATATGGATGACTTCTTCATCTAACGTCTCCAGCATTTGTCCTAAAATATCCGCTGCCCCAATTGGCTGCTTACCCAGCTTTTGAATCATTTGCAAAAGCGCATCGGACGTATGAATTTTCTTTAGTAAAAATGCCACTCGTTCCGAGCGCATGTCTTCTGGCTCTAGCTTATTACCGTTCAGCCAAGCTTGTGCAGAAATAACATCGCCACTTGCAATCCGTTTTGTCCACAGCAATTTCGGGACAATTCCTTCGGCGGAAAGCACAGCTAAAAAGGGGGAAGAATTCCGTTTTAAAAACAGCCGCCTCTCCCCTTGCTCTGCGAAGTATGCCTCACCCGTGGCGCCACCAGCAGGAATTATATTCCACTCTTCTCCTAATAATTGCTCCAACCATTCCATCCTGTTAACAATTCCTTTTGTTGTTTTTATTGAAGACATCGTTCGTACGCAATGCCTCTATATTTACATGTAGAACAAATCTTACGATTATATGACTTTTTTACAAAAAAGAGAGCTATCGCGGCAATAATACCATAATAGCTACCTTTGTCAATTCTACCTTTATTCGATTCTTATAGTCAAGTATAGAATCATTTGCTTTTTGCGATAATCCACAAACTAATCGGACTTACACAAAGCGTGTTTCCAATTAGTGCGGACGATGCTGTTATGTCTACTGTTTCACCATCAGCCAATATATGCCAATCAGCTACACTTGGTAATCGCACTTGTTGTTCCATCTCAGTTGGATTGAAAATAACACATATCTCACTCCACTGATCAAAGGAGCCGATATCATACAACTGATAAACAGTCACCCCGTCTGGTGCGGCCGGAAACGATACATGACGGCGCACTGCCTCGGCATCAGAAAGGCGAAAAGCAGCATGCCTTCTGCGGATGGCGATTAAACCTTTTACAAATGCTATATATTTCGCATGTGCATCCTTTCTTGCCCAGTCCAATTGATTAATATAATCGGGAGCGTTATAGCTGTTTTCTATACCTTGCTTTGTACGAAAGAATTCCTGTCCCGCGTGTATAAACGGAATTCCTTGTGCCAAAATAACCATTCCGGTTGCCAGCATATGCCTTCTTTTCCGAACTTCCTCTGTGTCATTTTTATTGCTTGCCCATAATTTATCCCACATGGTAGCATTATCGTGACATTCTACATAATTTACACTTTGAGATGGACTAGCAAATAAAGCGTTATCTCCAGCTTTTAGTCCCACACTGCCTGTTAACAAATATTGAATGATTTCTCTGTTACACGAACCGCCAAAAGCATATCCTCTATCTGTGCTATGAAAAGCACTTCCTTTAATAGTATCACGAAATACATCATTAAACTGAGCGATATTCGGCATACGACGTGCATTGCGAAGCGTTGCTTTTTGCTCCTGCGGTAAGGGGGTGTTCAAATCCCATCCTTCCCCGAGCAAGAGCACATTTGGATTGATTGTATGGACAGCTTGTTCTATCGCATTCATAGTGTCCCAATCCAAAATCCCCATTAAATCAAACCGAAATCCATCTACCTTATATTCAGAGAGCCAATATAAAACAGAATCAATAATAAATTTTCGTACCATACGGCGTTCTGATGCCATATCGTTTCCTACTCCTGTACCGTTAGAGGGCATGCCGTTTTGGTCATGTCTGAAATAATAACCGGGCACCAGCTTTTCAAACGATGAAGTTTCTCGTACGTACACGTGGTTATATACAACATCCAAGATAACTCGTAACCCTTGTTCATGGATGGACGCAATCATTTGCTTCAGCTCTCGAATTCTGCTGTACGGGTCACCGGGATTGCTTGCATAGCTGCCCTCAGGCGCATTAAAATGAAGTGGATTGTAGCCCCAATTATAGGCCGTAGGGGTCGCTTCATCAATGCCGTAAAAGTCATGAAGCGGTAATAATTCAATATGGGTGATTCCTAAATTACGAAGATACGTCAGACCCGTGTCTTGATGATGTGTTGCCGTTTCCATAACGCCCATATACTTTCCTTTATGCATTACACCGCTCTTAGGGTGCATCGTCAAATCTCGAACATGGACTTCATAAATAATTGCGTCTGTGTAACTTTGCAACGGCACAACTGATGGACTCCCCACTTTTGTTTGTTCCAAGTCGACAATAACACCGTGTTCCCCGTTTAAAGATACACTCTTTGCATATGGGTCTACAGCTTCGTGCCAAACAAGATTAATACATACTAATATTGTATAGCGTACACCATCTTGATCTCCCTCAGCGATTGCTTTCCATATTCCGTTTTCCTCTCGCTTCATCGGAATATCTGTATACTCGCTTTGTTCATACAAACGCAATTTTGCTGCTGTTGCTGTAGGCGCCCATACTTTACAAACACTTACCTGCTTGCTATAAGTGATTCCCAAATCATTGCCATCATAGCTATATAACGTATCAAATTCGCTCGTCCGAATAATAGCTCCTACCTGCAAATCTGTTGTTACATTTTGCTCATTCCGCACTGTATACATCACACCCAATATAGGAGCATGAGGTGTACTACATTCATATTTAATAAACTCTGACATTTGTATACGGTTTGTGACCGTCATATCCCATTCTTGTGCGCCGCATTGCAACTTAAAGTGGCCGGGGCCTTTATACATTGTAGGCATCAGTATTGTTACTTGATTGTTTCCGTCCAAATACGCTTCGAATGCGCGCTCAATTTTCAGCATGTTGTTCACCATCCTCTAGTTCGCATTGGCTTATTCCAACTGTTCCTAATAGTATATTCGTCTTAACAGAAAACGTTTTCAACAAAATCATACTGACTTTTTTACGTGCAATAACATTTGATACGTACTAAAGATTGTTATGATGGTTTTTAGACTTCTTTATAAATGATAGACAAACAACTCTTCATATTTAGGAATGCGCATCATATGCGTTTCATACAATACAACCCTTGTAACTTCAAATGACAAAGGCTTCCAAACATATGAGGGAGGAAAAAATGCATTCTCTGCCGAAAAGCGTCTAGCTAGCGTAATATGCGGACGATATGGACGCTTTTCAAGCTCAATGCCCGTCATTTCGCACGTTTTATGAATCTCTACCTGCAAACTCATCAATTCTGGGGGATATGTTACATCAGCCCATAAAATACGCGGTCGTTCCGGGACACCAAATGTTTTTAAGCCTTTTAATGATAGTTCAAACTTTTGTACTCGAATGTTGCTAAGCTGTCGTTGTAAAGAAGGAAGCGCTTGTGCAGCACTTCCTAAAAATGCAAGGGTAATATGATAATCATTCTGGTGCACCCACGTTCGAAACCCTAATGTGCTAGCCACTTTATTTTTCCACATTGCCAATTCTTCCTTTACAAAATCAGGCAACGGAATTGCAATGAAATAATGATTCGTCACTAACTATACTCCCACCTTTTTATGCAAGGGCCCAATCAGCAAGGCAATCCCTGCACATGTTAACATAAAGAAGAAAATATATACATTTTCTACACCGAAGCGGTCCATCAGAACACCTCCAGTAAACGTACAAAACCAAGTACCAAACCCGCCCCCTGCTGTTGCATACAATGCCACTGCCGTTGATTGCATGGGGAGGGGGGCAAGTTGTCTCACACGTTGCAGAGCTGCAGGAATAAACAAACCAATCGATAGCCCTTGTGACATGGTTGTTGCGTAAACAAGAAGCAACGGTGGTTCAAAAAAGTAAAACAGCCAGCGCAATGCAGAAATACAGGCAGAAAACAAAAGAATATAAGTGACGCCCCATTTTTGAATCCAGCCCTCCGCCCATTTCATAAATGGTGCCTCGCTGCCTGCTGCCAATAAAAAAGCAAAGCCTACTCCTGTCAGTGTACCCCCTAAATCTGTGATGAATAACCCGAAATATGTGTTATTTGCATAAATTGGACCAAATATCAAAAAGGTGCATAATAAAAACAAAGCAAATTGCTTATCCCGAAGCAAGTGCTTGCTTCCTTCTCTAATATTACCGCGTGTCGCAGCGTTATCCCTAGGGAGCTGTGTAATCAGTAATGCAGCAGTAAATAAAGCACCAGCAAATAAATAAAAGATGGCATACATACTAAAATATTCAGAAGCTTGACCTGCAACCAAAACCGCTACCGCAAAGCCAATGGCACCGTATAACCGAATGCTTCCATAAGCGCCTCCGCGCCTTTGTACGTGTGTTAACGTGATGCTATCTGAAATAGGGACAATCGCACTTTGCGCAAACGCCAAGAAAACTGCAATGATTAATAGTACCCCATAGTTTTGCGTAGTTGTATAAATATATCCCATGATGCCTGTAAGCAATAACGCAAAAAATAAAATATGACGCGGTTTCTGCGTATAATCCGAGAATATCCCCCACATGGGCTGTATTAAAATCATCACGACCGGTCCAACAGACATAATATTGCCAATTTGCATGCCTGAGAGCTTTACTTGCTCTTTTAAATATACGCCAAGAAGCGGAAATAACGCGCCAATCCCGAAAAAGATTAAGAAATAAAGTATACGAAACGTAACAGATGCTCTTGCTTCTCGTTGTACAGATAGCTCCATGTTATTCTCTCCCTCATGGTTGAACCGCCCTTCTATGAAGGACGGTTCAACCATAGCTGTAATTTATCTTATTTTGCTAATTCATAAATAGCTTGTGCATAAATTGCTGTTGCTTTTACTAGATCCTCAATTTCAATATATTCATCTTTTTGATGAGCTAAATCTTCTTTGCCAGGGAAGAGTGGACCGAATGCAACACCTGCTTGTAAAGACCTAGCATATGTGCCTCCTCCAATTGCAAGCAATTCTGCACGCTCTCCTGTTTGTTCTTCATATACACGCTGCAACGTTTGGATCAGCATATGCTCTTTAGCTACGTGGTGCGGTTTAGAATTAGATGTTTGCTTTGCTTTAAAGCCTCTTTTCTCGGCATAGAGTGCAATCTTGCTTACCATTTTATCAACATCCGTTGTGACAGGGTAACGAATATTAAGTCCAAATGCCCCGCCCTCTTGCGCTTGATATGACATCGTACCGACATTGATGGTTAAATCCCCAGTAATATCATCAGCATACGCAACGCCAAGGCGCTTCCCTCTCGTATCATCTTGAAATGCCTCCATTGCAAACGAAACAAATGCCGTACCACCTTCATCAAGCTCTTGCTTTTGTAAAAAGGCAGCCAACAGCATACCTGCATTTTCTCCTTTTTCAGGGGTAGAACCGTGTGCCGAAATGCCCTTCATTTCCAGCGTTACTTGCTGCCCCTGCACCGCTGCGTTTCCATATGAAGCAAACTGCTCAGCAATTTCTCCTGCTCGTTCAGATAGTAACACAGCTCTTGCATAATCAGGGACCATGTTTAAACGTCTTCCTGATGTGAATTCTTGTAATACAGTACCTCCCTTACTTACATGTGGCTTCATTGTAATATGTACAGCACTGATTCCTTTTTCCGCATTAATAATTGGGAAATCTGCATCAGGTGCAAATCCCATGGTCGGCATTTCCTCTTTCTTAAAATAATGATCTACACAACGCCATTCACTTTCTTCGTCTGCACCTAAAATCATACGAACGCGTTTTTGCAAAGGCAATTCAAGTTCTTTGACAATTTTCATAGCATAATAAGCCGCTATAGTGGGTCCCTTATCATCGATGGCACCTCGCGCGTAAATGTTACCATCTCGAATATCAGCTCCATACGGATCGCTCGTCCATCCATCGCCTTCAGGAACCACATCAACATGACATAAAATACCGATTAATTCTTGTCCTTCCCCCATTTCTAAATGCCCAGCATAGCCGTCCACATTTTTTGCAACAAATCCATCAGCTTCGCCTTTGTTTAGCATGAAGGATAATGCCTCTGCCACTCCCGTTCCGAACGGCGCCCCCGCTGTAGCTTCCTCCATATTTAGTACACTTTTAATGCGCAGAAAGTTTTGTGTATCTGTAAGTAGGGCATCCTTTCTTTTCTCTACTTCTTGTATCCAATTGATTTCCATAGTTTCACCTGCTTCATATCTATTTGTTATACGCTAATTTCTTCCATCATATCAAAACGCTCTTCACTGTGCCAACTGCAACAACTTAGAAATAGCGAACATTCATAAACTTAACTACTAAAAAAATATGTTTTTACATAAAAAATTCGACAAAAAGAAGGATTTTGTTATTTCTTGTAGAAGAATATACCTGATTGTACTTATGCAGCTTATGCCATTTCAATTATTTTATACTTGTTAATTTTCTGTTAAAAATAATAAAAAAAAAGCATGAAAATGGCCTGGTAGAGTACAATGGAAGTGAAAAGACCTTCTTTTCCTGTTGGGTCAACAAAAAACTCTTGAAGGAGTGGTTTTTTGAAAATGACAACTTCTCGTATGCTTACACGGATTAAGTCGATTTATATGTTCATCAACGAAAAAGGCACAGTAACAACGCAGGACCTTGTCGAAGAATTTGGAATCACATCCCGGACCATACAGCGAGATTTAAACGTGCTTCAATTCAACGAGCTCGTTTGCAGTCCAAGTCGCGGCAAGTGGACGACAACAGGAAAAAAGGTGCGGCTCACGTCGTGATGTGTTTTCTACATATAACCCCTTTCTGATATCAGAAAGGGGTTTCTCGGGTTTATTCTCCTTTTAACAGGGCAACTTCTTCTTCCGTCAATTCACGGTATTGGCCTAATTCTAATTCCTCATCCAATTTAAGCGGCCCCATCTCCGTTCGTTTTAAATACACAACTTTCTTCCCAACCGCTTCAAACATGCGCTTTACCTGATGAAACTTTCCTTCTGTAATAACGAGCTCAATTTCAGATAGCGGGCCGCTGTGCAAAATGGTTAATACTCCTGGCTTTGTTTCATAGCCATCATCTAATATCACACCTTTTTGAAACGCCTCTATATCCTCTTCTGTCACTTGTCCTTCTACTTTGGCAAAGTACTTCTTAGGTACATGCTTTTTAGGCGACAATAGCTGGTGCGCCAGCTGACCGTCATTTGTTAACAGTAAAAAACCTTCTGTATCCTTATCTAGTCTACCGACAGGAAATGGCTCAAACACCAAATCCTCTTCTTCAAGCAGGTCAATCACCGTTTCATGCATATTATCCTCTGTTGCAGAAATTACACCCTGTGGCTTGTTCATCATTAAATAGATAAACTCTTTATACTCGACCACTTCACCGTAGACTGTTACCTCATCTTTTGTAACATTCACATGAAATTTCGCGTCTTTTACAGGCATACCATCAATTTTTACAGCGCCCTCTTTTAGTAATTTTTTCACTTCTTTGCGGCTACCAAATCCCATATTGGCCAATAACTTATCTATCCGCATACCTATTCACCTTCTTTGCTAAAATAACGCCCTGTTACGCACCTTTTGTAAGAATTTTTAACTTTCGTCCAAATTTCGCTTTTAATTTTGCTAAAAACTCTTCTCCAAATATCCGTTTCATAACACCTGTTTGAATTGCCAAAGTCATATAAACGGCCGCACCCACAATTGCAGTGAGTCCGACTGTTGCGATTGCCGGCCAACGACTTTCAATGTTCCACACAAGCGCTAATACCAAAAGAGTACCCTTTGCCGCTAAGGCCATCGCAAGCGTTAGTATTGCTACTTGAAACGTACGCTTGTATACAAGTATAAAACTAAAGTTTGCATGCTTACGAATTTGCATGTTTGTATACCATACCGATGCTAAAAAGCCAACGCCAGTCGCAAGTACTCCTCCAATTGCACCGAAGTAACGAATCAATAATAAATTTCCTATCAGCTTTAGCACAATTCCAATTCCCAATCCAATAATAGCTTGCTTTTGCTGATTGATTCCTTGTAAGATGGCACCTGTGATCGAGAATAAAGCAAATAATAAGGCAACAGGTGCATACCACATCAAAATTTCTCCACCAAGCTTGTCCGCCCCGTAAAAAGCAGCATATAACGGGTAAGACAGAACGGAAATACCAACTACTGCTGGGAGCGTTAAAAAGATATTTAACTGAAATGTTTGCCCAATTTGACGATGCAAAACAGTTTGATTTTGTTCTGTAAATGACTTTGTAATCGCAGGTACAAGTGTTAAGCTAAACGCTGTCGCTAAGGATACCGGAATCATAATCAGCTTATGTGTCCACATTGTAAAAATGCCCAACGCAGATTCAGCAATTTTTGACTGACCTGCGGCAGCCATCGCTTTATTGAAGGTAAGTGTGTCAATTTGTTGATAGAGCGGAATAGTAAGCCCAACAACAACATAAGGAAGAGCATATGCAAATAGTTCTTTAAACAGCTGCGGCGTACTCACATTTGCCGGCTGCACAGTTTGATTAACAAGCAAAGTATCAAGATGATGCTTCCGCTTTACCCAATACCAAATTAAAACAGCAAGCGCACCAAGTGCCGATATAAAAGCAGCGAAGGTTGACACGCCGATTGCCATGGCAACTGTTCCATCCAACACCTTAATTACAACATAACTTCCGCCTAATAACACAGCAATGCGGATAATCTGTTCGATAATTTGTGAAATCGTAGTGGGTCCCATCGATTGATGACCTTGAAAAAAACCGCGAATCAAGCTTGCTGCTGGTACAACTAAAAGCGCAAAGCTGACGAGACGGATGATTGTCGCAACCTCTTCCACGCTGTTTGGTCCTTCCGCTTTGCTGAGCATGATTTTTGCAAAGAGTGGTGCTGTGGTATACAGCGTCACAAACGACAATACGCCCATCACAATCATCAACTTCATACCAGAGCGAAACATGCGCCGACTTGTTTCGTAATCACCAAGTGCATTATACTTTGAGACAAATTTGGAAACCGCAAGCGGTACGCCGGCAGTTGCGATACTTAAAAAGATGGTGTAAGGCACATAACCGTACGTATATAACGTTCCTCCATTTGTCCCGACTAACTGATAAAACGGAAACACATAAATCATGCCCAGGAATTTAATGAAAAATGTTCCCAACGTCACGATGAGTGTGCCGCGTATAAATTTAGAATCAGACATATATAATCCTCCAAACACCGGGAATCTAACCTTTGTATTGTATCACAAAATACGATGAAGAAGGAAAAGCTTGTTGATTTATGTCGAAGAGTTCTCGTACAATCAACAAGCTTTGTCATATATCTATTTTAGCTACTTATCGTACTGCGATTGGTAGTCATTTGTTTATGCACTTCTTCTAGTATCTCCATTATTGTTTGCTTATGCATAAGCTTGTACCTAGCAATCTTTAAATAAGCTTCTTTATCAATTTTCCCTCGTTCTAAGAGCTGATCCAGCGCAGGAAGACGAAAATCTTTAATTGGCAGGTAAGCTAGCAATCGATTATCCTGTTCTGTTTTCACACGAATTTGGATACCGGCCAAGCTAGGGAAAAGTAAAGATGTATAATCGAATTCCACTACTAAATCTGCTTTATCTGCGTTACAAATAGCTGGAATATTACTCGGTAACGAAACAAAGTAAACCATCTGTTCAAAAGAAAAATCCAAATCTAAAACACTGTGACAATGCATACGTAACAGTTTGTTAGTAAAACGTTTTAGCTCCAAAGCGTAAAAAAAACGACCACTTAATAGGATAATACCTATAAATGTACATGTAAGCAGCAGACTAAATTGAATTAGCATACCCCACCTCTTTCACACGACATGACCATATTTCTTCCCGCATGCTTTGCTTTATATAATGCTTGATCAGCCGCTTCCACCAACTCTTGCATATCAATTTCACTCTCAGTAGTTGCAACACCTAAACTCACCGTAATATGCCCAAGCGGTTGCTTGTCTCCGCCTATGAACGTTGTATCTGCAATATTTATACGAATCCTTTCGGCAATTTCTGTAGCTTGTGCATTTGTTGTGTGCGGAAGTAATATAATAAATTCTTCTCCACCGAAACGAAAAGCTAAATCATTTTCACGAATAGAATGCTTCATAATACTTGCAATTTGTATTAACACCTCATTTCCAGCCATGTGGCCATTTGTATCGTTAAAATGTTTAAAGTAATCCACATCTAAAATAATAAGAGAGACCAAATGTAATTCCATATCCATATATCGCTGTAAAGTAGCTTGAAATGTGCGCTGATTAAATAAACCAGTCAATCCGTCTTTATGAGCCATTTCCTCCACTCTTGTATATAAACGAGAATGGCGGATTGCAATAGCAGCCTGATTGGCAAGAGTCATAACACTGTCTATATCATTCATAGTAATTGGCTTCTTATTAACTGGATTATCAATAATAAGTACTCCCACCTTATGACCTTGGTTAATAAGTGGCAAGACAGCTAGCTCACTCATATGAAATTGCTTTACAAATAACCGTAACGTTTGATCCTCTGTATCCAGATCCTTTATGTGCATGGGAATCCCACTTTCCAGCACCTTATACAAAAAGTTTGCATCTTGCAAAGAGATGACTAATTCCCTCACTCTGTCATTAAGTAATACATCAGATGGTGTACCCGCTTCATTAATTTCAATTAAGTCGTTCAATTTATATCTATTCTTTACAATTTCACTCCACGTTTTATAGCCCTCTTCTGCACTCATCGGTCCGATTCCCATGATACCGGTCAGCTTTGTTTCCGTCTCATTTGTTAGTAAAATCATTGCCCTATTAAAACCTAAACCATGTCCGGCTGTTACAGCAGTCAAAATCGTTTGTAGCAACTTTTGAAATTCAAGCGTGCGTTGCATGGAAAAACTGACTTCTTTAAATACATTCAACTGCTTTGAGTTGTTAATAAGTGCATGCAACAGTTCTTGACGTTCTATCGTACGCTTATGTATATAGAGCATAACAGTATATACTGCTCCCATAAAAAAGAGATAATTCAGAAGCAAAAGCACGTTCCATTCTGCTGCAAGCATGCAATAACTAAGCCAGGCAATTCCTACACCTATGAAACCTCCTACTAAACGGAACATCAGCACGGTTGTTGCAATCAATAGGAGCATAAGCCATTTTGTATGCATAAATACAAACACAATTCCTTCTATTCCTATTAAAAAAATAACTGCAGTTACTAGCAAACTTTTATTAAACACTTCAGTTCCTTTAAATCGAAAATAATTGACTAGCATGGCAAGCAAAATTGCATATACCATTACCTGGATATATTGCCCTAGCATTCTGTTCTCTCCCAAACGATATATTATGTAAGCTATATAATTTTATATCGTATTTTATCATATTTTTAAATATCTATATAAATCATTTTAAAAATAACTTGTATCTCACTCGTTTTCTTTTTTGCCGCATTCGTGCTATTCTGTTGTACAGTACAAAAACAAGGGTGATAGTATGCATTATGATGTAATTGTAATTGGAGGGGGACCCTCGGGATTGATGGCCGCTATTGGAGCTGCAGAAGGCAAGGCAAAGGTTCTTCTATTAGATAAAGGAAATAAATTAGGAAGAAAGCTTGCAATATCCGGGGGAGGAAGGTGCAACGTAACCAATCGACTTCCTCTTGATGAAATTGTAAAACATATTCCAGGAAACGGTCGCTTTTTATACAGTGCGTTTTCTATTTTTAACAATGAAGATATCATACGCTTTTTTGAAGGACTAGGTGTGGCATTGAAAGAAGAAGACCATGGACGTATGTTTCCGGTATCTGACAAAGCGCAATCTGTAGTTGATGCACTGCTGCGCCGTTTACAAGAGCTTGGGGTTCACACACGTACAGATACACCAGTTCAAACCATTGAATATACGGACGGACAAACCTCAGCAGTAGTTTTACAAAATGGAGAAGTGATTCCAACGCAGCACGTTATTATTGCGGTTGGAGGTAAATCCGTTCCGCATACAGGTTCAACAGGAGACGGTTATGCATGGGCTGAGAAAGCTGGGCATACCATTACAGAATTGTTTCCGACAGAAGTTCCTATTACATCATCTGAATCATTTATTAAGGAGAAAACACTACAGGGACTTGCACTTCGCAATGTAGCATTAAGCGTATTAAATCCAAAGGGGAAGACGGTTAAAACACACCGTATGGATATGCTATTTACACACTTCGGCATATCCGGTCCTGCTGCACTTCGCTGCAGTCAATATGTGGTTCAAACTATGAAAAAATTTCACGCACAATCTGTAACCATGCATATTGATGCACTTCCTGATTGGAAAGAAGAGTCGTTATTTCAAGACATTGTCAAACAAATGAAAAATGAACCTAAAAAAGCTCTCAAGAATTTGCTGAAGGGAATTGTACCAGAACGCTATTTCCTATTTTTACTTGAGAAAAATGGAATAGATGGTGCACAAGCCACTGCTCATGTAAGCAATGAGCTTATTCGCGCCCTTGTAAAAGACATGAAGGGTTTTACATTTTCTGTAAATGGTACACAATCGATCGAAAAAGCGTTCGTTACTGGTGGAGGGGTTTCTGTTAAAGAAATTCATCCGAAGGAAATGTCCTCTAAATTGATGAAAGGCTTGTACTTTTGCGGTGAAATTCTCGATATTCACGGCTATACAGGTGGCTATAACATCACATCTGCTCTTGTGACCGGACGAATTGCAGGCATGACAGCTGCACAGCATGCCTTAGCACCTTCTTATTAATGATAGCTAAATTCTGATGTTGCTAATTAGCACTTGTTGATGAGAGTGATAGAGGAGCGGCTCCCTGACTGTCCGCAGACACCCACCGTCATGGAAATCAACAACAAGCTTTAACAAAGCCTAATAATAAGAGCCTAACTCTTTTGGGTTAGGCTCTGTATATAATCATCGCTGAAAAGCAATATATTTGATTTTCATCATTGTTGTTTGCAATCGCTACTTGATACTTCACATCTACAATTTGCGTATCATCGATCTTCTTTAAAAATGCATTTACACGTTCTTCCAAATCCTTTTCATGCATTTCATCAAATATTTTTACACGCATATTAGCACCACCCTGAATCACACCCGGAAACTGACGGATCATTGTCACGACGCATTTGAATTAAGCGATAAAAACGACCATCTTCATAAATATACCCATCTTCAAGTTCATACTTTTGTTCCGCCGTATACATATACAGCTTTCCAATCATAAATTTATTTGAATATAATTCCAAATACTTTTCCTTAAACTTCGCTGTTACTTTTTCTGTAATATCAATTTTTAAAGTTTTCCCCATTCATGCCCCCTCCCTTCATGAATGTCATTACCTACTCCATTTTATTTCCAGTTTGGTTTACTTATGATTAAAATTATAGATTCATTGTACTAACATCTTGTACAGTCGATTGAGATATGGCTTCGTCCATATTTAAATCTGCGGTCGTATCGACTTCTTCTTTTGTTGTCCGCAGTACACGGCGCCCATTAATGAAATCCGCACTTGTTACTCCCGTCGCACCATTTATACTTTTAGATGCCGTCATTGTAATTTCACTGATATTATTACCGCATTGAATCGTACCGTAGTTATTCACCACGATAAACTTCTTGATCATACACATCTTCTGTCTCTCCTTCTATTAAAATGTTTCCTCTTCCACCGCAACATCGATAGCGGGTTCTCTATCGTTTATAAATGCGCCCTCGAATTCATCGTTGGCTCGAACACCGTTTAATATAAATGCCGTACTGTTCCCACCTGCACCGTTGCTCGCTTTAGAGACTGTTAAAGAAGATATGTTATAGCAGTTCCCTATATTCACATGACCGTTGTTGTTCATAATCTTCACGTTCCGAATAAATGCCATCTCTGTCCTTCTCTCATTTTTTACTATTGTATGCAAACAGCAAAAAAGCGGAAGCGCCCTGCTTAGGCACTAGAGCTACAAAATATCTATAATTTTTATCATTTTCTCGGCTAATAAAAAAACGCGGAACATTTTGTTCCGCGTTTATTCTGTCTTACCCGTATAATACGACATGCCACCAATCATATTGATTGCTTTATATCCCTGTTCTTGCATATACATGCACACATGCTCGCTTCGTACACCTGCTTTACAAATAAAAATGTACGCATCCTCTTTATTAAAATAGTCTAATTTATTAGGTATATCTCCCATTTTAATGTGAGTGGCTTCAGGAATCTTACCATAAAATGCGATTTCGTCATCTTCCCTTACATCAACTAGATGCAATGTTTCTCCTTGCTCCAGCCTTGCTTGCACTTCTTCCGGTGTAATTGTTTGAACCTCGTGCATTTTTTCAGCCCCCTTTCCATACTGTTATCATTCTAGCAACGCATCGAACTGAAAGCAAAATATATACATGCAAACAATGTTCTTTTTAATGGCTCTGTTCAAGTTCATTGTTAATTTCCGTCAGCGCTATGCGCCTGCGTGATATCCCTCTGACTTGCTTTTCCCGCAGGAGTCTCACCCCTTCACTTCCATCAACAAGTGCCAATCATCAACAGCAGGCTTTAATACAGCCTTCTTAATAAACGGCATGTAGTTGCGTGAGAGTCCACCAAAAGCACCTGGTAGTTCTTATTTGCGTTCACATGTTTAATATATTTTCTTTGGAAAAACATACTAAATTCACAAAGAAAACACAAAAAAAGGGCAAACTGTTTACAGCAACACCATCTGATCAGTTTAGGAGTGATGATATGAAGTGGAAATTGGCACTGGCTTCACTGGTAACAACCGCTGTGGTCGGAGGAACAATGGTATCTGCCGCTACACCAGAGCAACAAGATACATTGCAAAAGCTAGAAGCGCAGGAAAAAGCACTGCACAAGCAGTTGCATGAGCAACGTGACGCGAAACGCAAGCAATGGATTGAACAATCCAATTTAACAGCAGAAGAAAAGGCAAAATTGAATGCTTTACACGAAAAGATGCAGGCCCTGCATGAAAAGAAACATGCTTTGCGTGAACAGATTGACAGCACAACGGAAGAAGCAAAAAAAGCGCAGTTACAAACACAGTTACAATCTTTGCATGATGAGATGAAGGCGCAGCACAACGAAATGCGTACCATTATTAAGCCGTTGAAGGAAAAGGTAAAAGGAGAAAAGCAAAAGATGCGCAAGCAAGACAAGTTTGGTGCGCACCACGAACTACGTGATTTATATCGTCAGAAAAAAGAGCTGCAGCAATCTGATACAGAAGAAGATGCTGCGAAGTTAATTGAAATTGAAAAGCAAATTATTGTGAAGCAGCAAGAGCTTTTGGATAAAGCGAAAGAAAATACAAACTAACAAAGATCGCGACCAGATTCGGTCGCGCTTTTTCTTATTGCTCTTTGTTTTTCTTTTGACCTTGACGCTGCTTCCCTTCAGAAGCTTCAGTAAAGTTTGGTTGTTTTTGCCCTGCGTTGTTGCTTCTTCCTTTGCTCATCATCATTCCTCCTTTTCGTAACGTCATCTTATTTTGCACCAAGCAAAAGAAAAAAATCGGTCCTAAGACCGATTTTTAGTTTGCTACGATATTAACAAGCTTACCAGGTACAGCAACAATTTTCCGTACTGTTTTACCTTCAATTTGCGCATTCACTTGTGCATCAGCTAGCGCCAATTGTTCCATTTGCTCTCTTGTTGCGTCTTTTGCGACTAGCAATTTTGCTTTCACTTTGCCGTTGATTTGGACAACAATTTCAATCTCGTCTTCCACAAGCTTAGATTCATCAAATGTTGGCCATGCTTCATACGTAATAGTCTCACTGTGACCAAGCTTGCTCCATAACTCTTCCGCAACGTGCGGTGCAATTGGAGACAATAGCTTTACAAAGCCTTCTACATATTCAACCGGTAGGACCTCTGCCTTATATGCATCATTGATAAATACCATCATTTGTGAAATAGCTGTATTAAAACGGATGCCTTCATAATCTTCCGTTACCTTTTTCACCGTTTGATGATATACCTTATCCAAGGCTTTATTAGATTCTTGTTTAATTTTATCACTTAATTCGCCATTTTCTTGTACAAATAAGCGCCATACACGGTCTAAGAAGCGACGTGCGCCGTCAAGACCTGTTTCAGACCAAGCGATAGAGGCTTCAAGCGGCCCCATGAACATTTCATATAGACGAAGCGTATCTGCACCATGGCTTGCTACAATATCGTCAGGATTTACAACGTTTCCTTTGGATTTACTCATTTTTTCGTTATTGGAGCCTAAAATCATACCTTGGTTGAATAATTTTTGGAATGGCTCCTTCGTCGGTACCACACCTAAGTCGTACAAAAACTTATGCCAGAAGCGAGCGTACAATAAGTGAAGTACCGCATGCTCAGCGCCGCCGATATAAATATCAACTGGCAGCCATTGCTTTAACTTTTCAGGATCAGCAAGCTGTTCGTTGTTGTGCGGGTCGATATAACGCAAGTAGTACCAGCAGCTTCCGCCCCATTGCGGCATTGTATTTGTTTCACGGCGACCTTTTTTACCAGTTATCGGATCTACTACATTCACCCATTCTGCCACGTTAGCAAGTGGTGATTCGCCTGTACCAGAAGGACGAATATCATCCGTTTGCGGCAGTACTAATGGAAGCTCCTCTTCTGGTACGGCGGTCATCGTACCGTCTTCCCAATGAATGACAGGAATTGGCTCACCCCAGTAACGCTGACGGCTAAACAACCAGTCACGTAGACGGTACGTTACCTTTTTCTCACCCATTTTATTTGCTTCTAGCCAAGTAATGATGTTTGTAATAGCTTCTTCCTTGTTCAAGCCGTTTAAGAAGTCGGAATTTATATGTTCACCATCGCCTGTATAAGGCTCTTTTGTAACGTCTCCCCCTGCAACAACCTCTTTAATCGGCAAATTAAACTTTTTCGCAAACTCATAATCTCGCTCATCATGTGCTGGTACTGCCATAATGGCACCAGTGCCGTAGCTTGCAAGTACATAATCGGCGATCCAAATTGGCATTCTTGCGCCGTTCACCGGATTAATGGCATAAGCCCCTGTGAAAACGCCTGTTTTATCCTTCGCCAAGTCTGTACGCTCTAAATCACTTTTCGTTTTTACTTGATCTAAATATGCCTGCACTGCCTCTTTTTGCTCTGGTGTTGTAATTTTTTCAACCAGCGCATGCTCAGGTGCCAATACAGAATACGTTGCACCGAACAATGTATCAGGACGTGTTGTAAACACCGTATATTTCTCATCGGTACCATCTACCTGAAAGTGGACTTCAGCGCCTTCAGAACGGCCAATCCAGTTACGTTGCATTTCCTTCAAGCTTTCCGGCCAATCCAGCTCTTCCAAATCTTCCAATAAACGATCCGCGTACGCTGTAATCTTCAATACCCACTGCTTCATCGGACGGCGTTCTACCGGGTGACCGCCACGCTCGCTCTTGCCATCAATAACTTCTTCGTTCGCCAATACAGTGCCAAGTGCCGGACACCAGTTTACTGCTACCTCGTCAACGTAAGCTAAGCCTTTTTCGTATAATTTCAAGAAAATCCATTGTGTCCACTTATAATAATTTGGATCTGTCGTATTTACCTCGCGATCCCAGTCATAGGAAAATCCAAGTGCTTTGATTTGATTGCGGAATGTATTGATGTTTTTCTCTGTGAATTCCGCAGGATCGTTTCCTGTATCCAGTGCGTATTGCTCTGCAGGAAGACCAAATGCGTCCCATCCCATCGGGTGAAGCACATTATAGCCCTGCATGCGCTTCATACGAGAAAGAATGTCCGTAGCTGTATATCCTTCTGGATGTCCTACATGAAGACCGGCACCCGATGGATATGGAAACATATCCAACGCGTAAAACTTAGGTTTGTCAGTATCTTCAGTCGTACGGAAGGTTTTATTTTCTTCCCAGTACGCCTGCCATTTCTTCTCAATTTCATTATGATTGTAGCTCATAAAATACCCTCCAATTCATCTATTTCTCCGCAAAAATACAAAAAACCCCTCATCCCAAAAAGGGACGAGAGGTTATAAATTCCCGCGGTACCACCCTAGTTAGTGCCCAAAGACACTCGCTCAAGTCCGTAACGTGGACGAAGCGGCAATCACTACTATTATTCACGATTGCAACTCCAAGGCGAGTTCACAATGAAATCCGGATTGACTTCCACCACACGTCAACTCTCTGAGCCGGCTCAACCTGTTACTACTCCTTGTCACTGTCATTGCGTATTTGCTTACAGTCTATTCTAAAACATGTTCTTCGCCACGTCAAACTGCTATTTTTTCTTCTGCTTGCTTTGCTTTTAACTTATGATCATATAGACTGGCTGCAGCCATTGCTACCAACAGCATTACCATTAATACCATAAACAATACTTGAATATTGTATAAATCGACAATTAGCCCGCCAAGCCACGGACCAAGCATCCGCCCACCCGTTGCCGCACTATTTACGACACCTTGATAAAAGCCGATTTTCCCTTCAGGTGCCAATTCATTGGCAATTGTTGGAACAGCTGGCCATACGAACATTTCACCAATCGTTAAAATGAGCATCCCTATCATAAACATGCTAAACTGTTCTGCCTGTCCGACAACGAGAAATGAAACAATAAAAATAGACGTACCAATTAAAATTTGTTGTTTTAAAGAACGGTTAAATCTTCGGATAAATGCTGTTACAACTGGTTGTGCTAATACGATTAGCGCTCCGTTCACCGTCCACAATAAGCTGTATGAACGCAAACTAATATCTAAATCCTGCATATGCGCGGAAATGGTAACCTGCCATTGTACATAAGCAATCCAGCAAATCGCATACGCAACGCACATCACCAATAACGCCTGCAAGGAAGACGTCAGCTTCCAGGATCCTTTTTCTACTTTTTTCTCAACCTTATCTACAGTGACTTGCATATCTTTAAAACCGATCAAAGCAATGATAAAGAATACAAAATACAGTGTTAGATTGGCTAAAAATATATAGTCAATACGGAAGGAAGCAACTAAGCCGCCTAGTGCCGATCCAACTGCAACGCCTACGTTTTGTCCGATATACATCGCATTAAACGCTCTTCGGCCACCTTCCGGCCAAACAGCCCCCACCATCGCATACATAGATGGAAACACCATACCTGACCCTAATCCAATCATTCCGAGCCATACTACATAAAGCGGCCAATCGTGGAAAAAAACAAGACCCGTCACCGCTGATAAAGTAATTACAATACCGCTCAAGATGGATTTGTAGCCGCCCATTTTATCAAACATAATGCCGCCGACAAGGTTCCCAATCACACCTGCAAGCGAGTTAATCAACAGGGCCATTCCCGCTACTGATAACGATTTACCAAGATGATTATGAATATAGATAGTGTTAAAAGGCCATAAAAAAGAAGATCCTGTCACATTAATAATCATAGCAATGACCAATAGCCATACTTTTCGAGGCATGCTTCTCCCTCCTTTTTCATAGAATCGTCCGAATGCAACATTACGATTGTATGCCTTTTATAGAAGGTTGACAACAGATTTGCCCTTTAAAAAACAATTGTGAATTTCAGTATATTTCGGGCTTTTAATCCCTTTAAAACCTATGTAATTACAACGTTTTACACTCTTTATTGGCTGAATTTGCACCTCTATCGGCCGATTCTTCACCTCTATCGGTCAATTCTGCATTCCTATCGGCCGATTCCGTTCTCCGAGCAATAAAAAACCTCGCTTACGCGAGGTCTTTATTGCTTGGATTTTTGTGGTTGTCCTTTTTTACGATTCTTTTGCTTTGCTTGTACAACCGGATCTAATTCGTTAGAGAATTCCTGGTTGTGACCGTTTTGTGTTTTTTGCTCAGGATTATTCATATCAGAACGCTTTGCCATATTTATCAGCTCCTTAGTGTGGTGTTGTAATCATTTGATGCTGTAAATGACGCATTTGCGCAAGTGTCCGGTCGATGCGCTCACGCTGCTCCGCGTTGGCATTGTCCATCATTTTTTCCAGCGCCATTACTGCTTGTTCAAGCTGAAGCTGCGCGTCCGAATACTCCATGTCATTGTAATGCTCTTGTCTCATACCAAGCTCTAACTGCTCGTGCCCATATTTCATGGCTTCTTCAGCCTCATGGATACATTGGTCTAATGAGTATCGATCTGTCATCTTTCACCCTCCTCACTATTGTTGCTTCACTTTATTTTCCCCAACAATGCAAACTCTATGAGCGAATGCTATAATGGAATATGTTTTTGCTTTCCATACAGAATAGGGAGGAAACCGATGCAAAATCTATTTCCGTTTTCGAACGACAATAAACGTTATCATACATGGAATTATCATCTGCGCAAGCAATTCGGCACAAAGGTGTTCAAGGTCTCTCTCGATGCAGGGTTTGATTGTCCAAACCGCGATGGAACAGTGGCATTTGGTGGCTGTACCTTTTGCAGCGCTGCTGGATCTGGGGATTTTGCTGGAAGCCGGACGGAGGATGTTATCACACAATTTCATAACATTAAAACAAAAATGCATACAAAATGGAAAAACGGCAAATACATGGCGTATTTTCAAGCCTTCACTAATACCCATGCCCCGGTTGAAGTATTAAAACAAACCTTTGAACCAGTTTTGGCGCAAGAAGGCGTTGTCGGTATTTCCATCGCAACCCGTCCGGATTGCCTACCTGACGATGTGGTGAAATATTTGGCCGATTTAAACAAACGAACATACTTGTGGGTAGAACTCGGGTTACAAACTGTTCATGAACGCACCGCACTTTTAATCAACCGTGCTCATGACTACCAAACATATATAGAAGGTGTAGATAAACTCCGCAAACACAACATTCGTGTGTGCTCTCACATTATCAATGGCCTTCCGCTTGAAACATATGACATGATGATGGAAACAGCACATGAAGTTGCAAAATTAGATATTCAAGGAATTAAAATTCATCTGTTACACCTGTTAAAGGGCACGCCGATGGTAAAGCAATATGAAAAAGGTTTGCTTAACTTTCTATCGCTAGAAGAGTATGTTGCTCTTGTTGTGGATCAGTTGGAAGTGATACCGCCTGATGTGATTGTACATCGCATTACTGGTGACGGCCCGCCTGAGTTAATGATTGGTCCTATGTGGAGCATGAACAAATGGAATGTATTAAACAGCATTGATGCGGAGTTTGCGCGCCGTGACAGCTGGCAAGGTAAGTTTGTAGAAGGGATGGTAAAGGGATGAAGCTGGATCGTATTTTACCGTTTGCGCGGTTGCTGCTTGAAAAAGCCGTGCACCCAGGTGATTATGCAGTGGATGCCACAATGGGAAACGGTCATGACACCTGTTTTTTAGCAAATATAGTAGGACCCGACGGAAAAGTATTTGCATTTGATATTCAAGAAGAAGCATTAGAGCAAACAAAAAAGCGCTTATCAGAGCACAATTTGATGGATCGTGCCATTTTATTTCACAGCAGTCATGATCAGTTGCTTGATGCATTGCCTGCCGATGCGAACGGTCGTGTAACTGGTGCTGTTTTTAACCTTGGCTACTTGCCGGGCGGCGATAAACATATTGTAACAAAGCCGAATTCTACAATTGCGGCTATTCGGCAATTGCTACAGGTGATGGCGCCGGAGGGAATCATTGTTCTCGTCATTTATCACGGCCATCCGGAAGGGCAAATTGAACGAGATGAAGTGATTCAGTTTGCGATGTCTCTTGACCAAAAAAAGGCGCATGTGCTGCGTTACGAATTTATTAACCAGGCCAGTCATCCACCTTTTATTATTGCGATAGAAAAGCGATAAGGTCCGGGATATCCTGGACCTTATGCGCGTTTTCGATACAGTTTTCCGTTCATGTAAAAGAAATACGAGGTAAGACCGCCATATTTTACAATTTGCTTTGCCATTCTCTTCATATCCTTTTGCTCATGTACTTTTTGGTCGGAAAGATATACACCAAGAAGACCGCGGGCAATGAGGCGATGAAACTTTGCATGCGGCAGTTGCTTCGTACTGCGATCAGTTTCCGTTACAAAATGCTTAAGTCTCTTCAATATCTCTTCCCGACTTTCATAATAGCTGCAAAAATTTAGATCTCCGCCCTGCTTGTCTTCTTCTTGATCAATAAAGTAGTCGAGCAAGATATGCAGCCCTTGCAGGTACGGAAAATATCCTTGTTTAATTGCACAGATATCTTCATCACTCAAGTGTTCATGAAATGCATACGCCACTAGACAAAAAATACCAAGCGTAGAGCCGGCGCAAGCCGAAAATTCGTACCACCGCATGTCCGGTAATTGCTCTTTATACAAAGCAAACCAATTCTGAAGCCGCTCCTCCCGTTCATGCACCGCCACATGCTTATGTACCTGTAAATCACAATAATAAGAAGCAAGCTCCTGCAAATCTGTTGCAATTCTGTCATAGTGCTTCGTCTTCTGCAGGATACGTTGACATGTAGCAACTAAATCATACAAATACTCTCCGTCATTTTGATCCGTACGATAGCGGTAATAATTGCTTTTTGAAGCCGAAGGAGTTAACGCATGCGCCATAGATTCATGTAACGCGGCAAAATCATCCGGATCCAGCGATGTGCTCCTATCGCATAAATTATCCAAATAATCGCTAATTGTTTGATATGCGACTACAAATGTAATCACATCACGGCGATGCGGACCGGCTAACAGTGCTAGAATACCACCGCCCTCACAGTGGAAGGTTTTGTGCTCAATACTGGCGAGTGCTTGCTTGCGAAGCTCTGGATTGGGAATAGCCTGGGCACGTTGACGCCAATATGATAATTCTTCATGCACAGCAGGCATCACTCGTTTATAAATACGAGCCATTAACGTCACAGAATTTTGTGGTACTTTCATCTTTATCACCTCTGCTTAATATGGGCTTCTGTAAAACGGTAAGCCATCGCAAAAATCTCTTCTCGCTCATACTCATTAAATAATTCATGATAACACTTATCCCATTCTTTATACGTTTTTTCATTGATTTTTAATTTATCAAACCAAGTACGTACTGCAGATTTATCAACAATTTTATCTTCGCATGCTTGCATTAAAAGAAGCGGCACATTTGGAAAGCGATCCTGTTTTGTATGAGCCAAAGCGATTCCTTTTACAAGCTCACTATACCAGCGCACAGACACTTTTCGTAAATATAAAGAATCGTTCTCCATTTGATCACGGATTTCTTTGTTTCTTGTTGCCATTTCCACTGTCAGATTAGAAGCAACACGCAGACGTGGCATCACCCGGTTTAAGATATGAGAAGCGGCGCGTAAATAAGCAGGCGGCTGCGCGACAACCCCTAAACAAGGAGAACTTAAAATGACCCCAGCCACCTGCATACCAGTTTCCTGCAATGTCCGAATAACAATCAACCCACCCATGCTGTGTCCAAGCAGAAAAACTGGCAGCCCCTCTCCTTGTGCTTCTTCTATCCAAAGTAGAACCTCCTCTATATATTCTTGAAAGCTGTCAATATGTCCTCTGTTGCGCGAACTCGTTCCGTGCCCGGGCAAGTCTCCCATCACAACATGATAGCCGTTCGCAGTCCACATATCTCCAAGCTCCGCATATCGCCCATGATGCTCCATCGCACCGTGTACCATTACGACCACTGCCTTTGGCTTCTCTGCACGCCATTTCCACATAATCATTCCCCCGTTCTCTCGTATGTGCTACACTAACATCAAGTATTGTTGTCGCTTTCATTTATCTCAACATAAAAGGTGGTTTCTCTATGATCTATCCGTATAAAGACAAGCAGCCTCACATTGCCAAGAGCGCTTTTATCGCTGATTTTGTGACCATTACCGGCGATGTGAAAATTGGTGAAGAATCCAGCATTTGGTTTAATACTGTTATCCGCGGCGACGTGTCGCCCACTATTATCGGAAATCGTGTAAATGTGCAGGATCAATGCACATTGCATCAAAGTCCCAAATATCCGCTAATTTTAGAAGATGACGTTACAGTCGGGCATCAGGTTATTCTACATAGCTGCACCATTCGAAAGGAGGCGCTCATCGGCATGGGATCCATTGTCCTCGATGGTGCTGAAATTGGTGAAGGTGCATTTATCGGTGCCGGCAGTTTAGTGCCTCAAGGCAAGAAGATTCCGCCAAATACATTGGCATTCGGGCGTCCAGCCAAAGTCGTGCGCGAATTGACAGAAGAAGACCGAATTGATATGGCTCGTATTCGTCGTGAATATGTAGAAAAAGGGCAGTTTTATAAGAACCTGCAAAACGGTAGGTGAGACGGGGAGAAAATCCCTGTTTCTCTGCCGTTTTTACATTTTTAAAGGCTCTCTTTACAATTTCTTAGCATCGGCTCAACAAACTCTTATTAAAATAAACTCATGAAAGAAAATATATTTCTAATAGGAGGTGTCGCACATGATGTCCAAGTCTATCCATACCTTATATGAGATAGAATGTTACATTTTAAAAGCGATTAACCGTCATTTCGATCGAAAAGCGTTAAATGCCTACTTTAACAGTATTACTCATCTTGGCGGTGCAACACTTACCATCTCTTCTGTTCTTATTTTACTGCTTTTCTTTCAAGGTAGCATACGGGACACGGCCATAATTGCAGCTGTTTCTCTTACCGTCAGTCACCTCCCCGTGCAAATTTGTAAAAAACTCTATCCTCGAAAACGACCGTATTTGCGCGTGCACGGAACAAGATATCATACAAATCCATTACAAGATCATTCTTTTCCTTCCGGTCATACAACTGCCATTTTTTCTGTTATCATCCCTTTCATTATATATATGCCGATCCTTTCCATCTTTTTATTACCCATCGGCTTATCTGTTGGTATATCTCGTATCTATCTTGGTCTTCACTACCCATCTGATGTGCTCGTCGGCTTATGTCTAGGAACGCTTACAGGTATGATATCGTCTTATCTCATTTCGTTTTAAAGGGAGGCTTCCGGATGAAGATTGCCATCTTTACCGATACGTTTACACCGCAGGTCAACGGTGTTGCTAAAACGCTTGAGCGCTTTACCCGTTACTTAGCGCAACGAAACATAGAATATTACGTGTTCGCACCAGAAAATCCTGCAGAAGAACACGTGATGACAAATGTAAAAAAGCTAAAAAGCATTCCTCTAGCCTTGTATCCCGAATGCCGGCTTGCCATCCCGAATCCCATGCGTTTAAAACGTGATTTATTACAATTTAAGCCCGATATTATCCATGTGGCAACGCCCTTTAACATGGGCCTTTGCGGTATGTATTACGCGAAAAAACTAAATATTCCTCTTGTTGGCTCATACCATACTGATTTTGATGCTTACTTACAGTATTATAAAATGGAATTTTTCTCAAATATGCTGTGGAACTATCTCAAGTGGTTTCATAGTTCCCTTCAGAAAACATTTGTCCCTTCTTTAGAAACATTAAAACAACTGAAACGAAAAGGGTTTTGCGACCTTCATATTTGGAGTCGCGGTGTGGACTGTAGCCTATATCATCCACATTACGACGCAAATATCGTACGTGAGCGCTATCATATTAAAGCAGAGCATATTATATGTTGGGTAGGGCGAATTGCCCCGGAAAAAGATATCGAGACACTTGCACATGTTATTAGAAAACTGCATTTAAAACAAAGACACTCTATCCATTGGTTACTCGTAGGCGATGGCCCTGCATCAGCCGATTTACAAGAAGCTTGTACGGAAAATGTCACTTTTACGGGCTATCTAAAAGGGGAAGAGCTTGCCTCCATCTATGCCGCCTCCTCCCTGATGGTCTTTCCATCTCCTACCGAGACATTCGGCAATGTTGTGCTAGAATCGTTAGCCTGCGGCACTCCGGTAATCGGTGCGGATGCAGGTGGTGTGAAAAATATTATTACACACGGAAAAAACGGCATGCTATGTTCCCCTAAGCAAGCGGACTTGTTTGTAAACGCGACAGAAACTCTACTAGACGATTCCAATTTACGACAGGAAATGAGACTGTATGCGCAAGAATACGCCCTCTCTCAAAGCTGGGATTCTATCTTTACAAACCTTCTGAAGCATTATGAAGATGCCATTCAAGCGCCACAAGAAGAGCTATTGGCATAAATGTTCCCCGTTCAAATGAACGGGGATTTTTACGTGGCAAAGATGTTTATTAGTTTGCGAAAAAAGGCGGAAAGATTATCTATACAAATGGTTTAATTAGACTATAATAAATGTATATGGTTTAATTAAACTATATATCCCATATAAAGAAAGGAGCTTAACTATGGTTTCAAAAGAAAGTAATATTCGCCTTGTTATAATAGGTTTGCTACTGGGAATCTTGATGGCAGCTATGGATAATACAATTGTAGCAACAGCTATTGGAACAATTGTTTCCGATTTAGGCGGACTTGATAAGTTTGTGTGGGTCACATCAGCGTACATGGTCGCTGTAATGGCTGGTATGCCCATTTTCGGGAAGTTATCCGATATGTATGGCAGAAAACGATTTTATATATTTGGCTTATTAGTATTTCTACTTGGTTCTGTGCTATGCGGAATGGCCCAAAACATCGTGCAGCTCAGTATTTTCCGTGCTATTCAAGGCATTGGTGGCGGGGCATTAATGCCAATCGCCTTTACAATTGTTTTTGATATTTTTCCTGTTGAAAAGCGCGGCAAAATGACTGGCTTGCTAGGAGCCGTATTCGGGATGTCTAGTGTATTTGGTCCCCTTCTTGGTGCCTATATTACAGAAAATATTAGTTGGCACTGGGTTTTCTATGTAAACATTCCAATTGGTTTAATCTCTTTATTCTGTATCGTCAAAGCTTATAAGGAAACAGCTCCTACCACAAAGCAGTATATTGATTGGGGAGGTGCTATTACTTTAATTGTAGCCGTGGTCAGCGTTATGTTTGCGCTAGAGCTTGGCGGAAAAGAATACGCATGGAGCTCTGCACAAATTATTGGCTTGTTCAGCGTGTTTGTTATTTTCTTTATTTCCTTCTTAGTTATTGAAACAAAGGCGAAAGATCCTATTATTTCATTTTGGATGTTTAAACAACGCGTGTTTGCAACTTCACAAATCATCGCATTCTTCTATGGTGCAACGTTTGTCATTTCAACAGTGTTTATTCCCATCTTCGTGCAGGCTGTTTACGGTGGTTCTGCGACAAGCGCAGGCTTTGTATTAATGCCAATGATGCTCGGTTCTGTTGCAGGTAGCGCGATTGCGGGTATTTTTCAAACGAAAACCACCTATCGCAATCTGATGTTATTATCCATTGCCTCCTTCCTGGTGGGCACAATCTTTTTAAGTACGATGACACCAGAAACAACACGCATGATGGTAACTTTATATATGATATTGGTAGGGTTTGGTGTAGGCTTCTCCTTCTCACTGTTACCAACATCATCTGTTCATAATATAGATCCGCGTTTTCGTGGTTCTGCAACATCAACGAATTCCTTTTTCCGTTCGCTCGGTATGACGTTAGGTGTTACCATCTTTGGAACCATCCAAAACACTACGTTTACAGAGAATTTAAAGAATGCTTTTGCTGGAATGAACGGGGGAACAAATGCGCTAGGCAATATGGGGGATTTAAAGTCTATTTTTGAACCTGCCACACGCGCAAAAATTCCGGCTCCCATTTTAGATAAAATTGTAGATGCTATGTCATCTTCTATTACACATATCTTTGCCCTTTCCCTAATCCCACTTGTACTATCAGCTATTGCGATTGTATGGATGGGAAATGCACGGGTTTCCGTGAAGAAAGATGAAAATGTAAATATTGAGGCATAGCCGATGAATGTAAAGCTAGTGGTGCTCGGTCTTCTTATGGAAAAGAATAGACACCCTTATGAAATTCAGCAAATCCTGCAGCAAAGTCATATGAAATACTATATGAAAATCACAAAGGGTTCTTTATATTACAATTTTGAGAGGCTAGAGGAACAGGGCTTCATAGCGGTCACAGATATTATTTCGGATACACCAAGACCTGAAAAAACAGTGTACGGGGTAACGGAGAATGGCGTGAAAGAATTTAATCAATTGTTATTAGAACAAATTGGAAAACAGGAAAATATGCAGCGTGCTATCCATGAAGCACTGTTATTCGCTCAATATGGAGATATTGAGCCGATGATTTCCAAGCTTGAAGAGAAGGTTGCTGAAACGAAATTGTATTTGACAACAATGGAAACGGTATACGAGAAGAAATACCGACAGGAAAATCTAGCCATTGGTTATATTCTCACCAGCGTCATTTTACACTTACGCACTGAATTGCTTGTTCTTACGAATTTGTGTCATGATATGAAAACGAAAAAATTGACTGAAAAAGGCATTGATGTATTACGAATAATTGACCCTTCCCAGTAAGGCGAAGACTATTTTGGTCTTCGCCTTTTTTTCAAGCTCACATTACAACATAGTATCCCTACCCATGCGCCAATAAAGTTCAGCAAGATATCATCCACATCAAAGCTACCAATCGTATAGTATTTTTGTGCCATTTCAATTCCGATGGTTGTAAATAATGATAAAAATGATGCAGCATGACGGTTGCGCACGATGTAGCATAAAAATGCCCCAACAGGAATGAATAAAATGATATTGCCCAGCAAGTTGGTTGCAATATAAATCGGTGCGACATTGTTATTGAGGTATAAATCAATTGTATGAAACGGAATATAATTGTCCTTTACGTTTCCTGCCTCTGGTTCTCGGGCGAACAACATGAATCCAAGCAACAGCAAATACAACAAACTAAAATATACTATAAACCATTTGAAAAGGCGGATTTTGCGGTATCGTATAACGGAATACACGCATACATAAACAAAATATAACAAAGACGCTCCTATAAAACGAATGAGCAGAAATACTGCAATTGATGCATAAGGGATCATTTTACTGACCGCATCATCCACATAATGCTCCATTATAATAAACGATGTTAATACACATATGAAAAATACCACCATGTGATGTATTACTCTACGAAATGAAAACTTCATACCACACCTGCTTTTATGTAATATCATGACTTATACATATGCATAAGCCAGTACCATATTACCATGATTGTCACAGAAGTCAGGCGAATTTTGTACATTTGTCACATGAACGTTTTACTATTGTAATGAGATGTCATTAGACTTCAAAGTAGCCGATTTATTTTGTATCTGGCCGGTATCTCGTCAAAAGTGACCGATTTATTTTAAATCTGACCGATATCTGGCTAAAAGTGACCGATTTATCTTGCATATCATAAAAGAGCATGGAAAAACCGCTGATTGTATCAGCGGTCATCATCCAGTCATACCTTTTCCAGAGAATCCTTGAATGAGTTTTTGTAAATTTTTATGACCCTCTCTAAGCTTTAACGCCTCCTGTAAGATTTTTTGCAGTTCCTCTAGTTCCTTGTCCGAAGCATGAATAATGCCGTCAGGGATATCTTGTACAATTTGATGTAAAATATCTCGGTTCATCATATGGCGCCTCCTTTCTATTCATTTGATGATGGTTATATTCGTTTTTTCTTGTTGTACATATTATCCCGACTCCCCCTTGTTTCCTGCATGCCGTCAAAGGTTCTTATAAAACGACAAGAAAAGCGAAAGCGGCTTGTTCAGCTCCGTAGGGCTGGGGTTCTCAGACCGGAGGAGCTAGCCGCTGTAGCTGGATTAAAGAAAAGCAAAGACAGTAGAATGCAAATATCTCTGCTTGACAAAAAAAGAAAGCCAATAATGCTTCCTTTTTGTTAGACGTCAGCTTGTTCTCGATGCTGAATAATCTTATCCGTATTTTCAACACCCCACTTCAACATGAGGTGAATAATAGGTGTAAGCGTTTGGCCAAATTCTGTTAGCCAATATTCTACTTTCGGCGGGACTTCCTTATATACTTCACGATGAACAATGCCGTCTCTTTCTAATTCCCGTAGCTGCAACGTTAACATCCGCTGCGTAATATCAGGAATAAGCCGTTTTAGCTCATTAAAGCGCAATGTTTGATTTGATAAATGATATAGAATCACACTTTTCCATTTACCACCGATAATGTCGAGCGTTGCTTCAACAGGGCATGCATATCCGTGAGATTCCCAATTAGAAATATCAATTTTAGCTGTCATATTAACATCCCCTTTAGTATAAAAAATGATACTATAACACAAAAATGTGCGTACTTTTATTTTAATTGGTTACTTTTATAATAGAGCTTGCAGGAGCAAAAAAACAATATTTCACTTTATAGAACAAACCATCAAAGGAGAGATCAATATGAATAAAGAAGCAAAAAAACAAGAGATTTTAGAGGCATATCAATTTAGACATGCAACAAAAGAATTTGATCCAGAGAAGAAAATTTCTGATGAAGATTTTGCATTTATTTTAGAGACCGCACGACTATCTCCAAGTTCATTTGGATTTGAGCCTTGGCGCTTTGTCGTCATCCAAGATCCAGAGCTTCGTGAACGATTACGTCCAGTTTCATGGGGAGCGCAAAAGCAGTTATCCACCGCCAGTCACTATGTTGTACTACTAGCACGCACAGCAGAAGATATGATATACAATTCGGATTACATTGAGCATATAAAAAAAGATGTAAAACAGCTACCAGAAGAAGCATACAATACAATTAGCAGTTTTTATAAAACATTTTTAGAATCAGACTTTAAGCTTCTTGGGAATGACCGTGCGATGTTCGACTGGGCTGCAAAACAAGTATACATTGCGCTAGGTAATATGATGACAGCTGCCGCTCAGATTGGTATTGACTCTTGCCCAATTGAGGGGTTTGATCAAGAAAAAGTGCACGATATTTTAGAAAAAGCAGGTGCTCTAGAGGGTGGAAACTTTGATGTAGCAGTCATGGCTGCATTCGGTTATCGCGTTCGTGATCCACGCCCAAAAGTACGTCAAGATATGAACGATGTCGTAAAATGGATTAGATAATTCCGTGAATAACTTTCTGCAAGCAAACACAATGGTATGTAAAAAATACTTTTGTAGAAGCCACGCTCAAAGATTAAAAGGTGGTTAAGAAGATTTTATCAACAATAAAAAAAACCCGCATATGTGCGGGTTTTTTTCTTATAGACCAGCTTGCTCTTTCAAAGTAGCAGCTTTATCAGTACGCTCCCAAGTCAAATCAAGGTCGTTGCGGCCAAAGTGACCGTAAGCAGCCGTTTTCTTGTAGATCGGGCGGCGAAGGTCTAGCATTTTAATGATGCCTGCAGGACGAAGATCGAAGTTTTTACGTACTAGTTCAACCAATACATCTTCAGATACAGCGCCTGTTCCGAATGTGTCAACAGCGATAGATACTGGCTGTGCTACACCGATTGCGTATGCAAGTTGTACTTCCGCTTTGTCAGCAAGACCAGCAGCTACGATGTTTTTCGCAACGTAACGCGCTGCATATGCCGCAGAGCGGTCAACCTTTGTAGGATCTTTACCAGAGAATGCACCGCCGCCGTGACGAGCGTAACCACCGTACGTATCAACAATGATCTTACGTCCAGTCAAACCAGCATCACCTTGTGGTCCGCCGATTACGAAACGACCTGTTGGGTTGATGAAGTATTTTGTGTTTTCATCAATCAATTCAGCAGGAACGATTGGATTGATTACATGCTCTTTCAAGTCGCGCTCGATTTGCTCGTGCGTCACTTCTGGTGCATGTTGTGTAGAGATAACGATTGTGTCGATGCGTACAGGTTGATTGTTCTCATCGTACTCAACTGTTACTTGCGTTTTTCCGTCTGGACGCAAGTACTCTAATGTATCGTTTTTGCGTACTTCTGCCAAGCGGCGAGATAATTTATGCGCAAGAGAGATTGGAAGAGGCATTAACTCTTCTGTTTCGTTACATGCATAACCGAACATTAAGCCTTGGTCACCAGCACCAATTGCTTCAATTTCAGCATCCGTCATAGAACCTTCGCGTGCTTCCAATGCTTGGTCAACACCCATAGCGATGTCCGCAGATTGCTCGTCAATAGATGTTAATACAGCACAAGTCTCTGCATCAAATCCGTATTTCGCACGTGTATAGCCGATTTCACGAACTGTTTCACGAACGATTTTTGGGATATCTACATACGTAGAAGTTGTAATCTCTCCCGCTACTAATACCAAACCTGTTGTTACTGTTGTTTCACAAGCTACACGTGCATTTGGATCGTTTTCCAAAATCGCATCTAGGATGGAATCGGAAATCTGATCAGAAATCTTATCTGGATGTCCTTCAGTTACGGACTCAGACGTAAATAAACGACGCTTCGTTGTCATTGGTAAACCTCCCTGTTCATTTATGTACGGAACTCATCTCTCTAGATGTCATACGACATTTTTAAAATTCCCAATATGTCAAAATAAAAAACCTTCCCTTTTGAGGAAAGGTTGAATTTGCTCTTAATTGCCTTTCACTCTTATCGTTCAAGGCTTGAGCGCCTTGCACAGGTTGAGCACCTTTCACGTATGTGAGGTTGCTGGGCTTCATAGGGCCTGTCCCTCCGCCAGCTCGGGATAAGAGAGTATCCGTCCAACAGATATACTATCGAAATACTATGGTTTTGTCAACGTATAATCCTTGGCACACATGCTGTTTTTTTACTTTCTTTAAATGTTACAACTTTCTTTCCTTATCATGTATAATCACTATAGTAGTGCCTACCTGTACAAATAACGTAAACATAAAAAAAAAGAAAGCCTATTCATTACAAATACACAAACAATTCATAACAATTAGTATACATTATTTATATGAATGTGTTATACTCTTATTGGGTATATGAGAAATTTTCATAAAATAAACAAAGGATGGTATGTATATGAGTACTGTGAATGTCCAAATCGAATTAGATGAGCTATTGAACGGAAGCAATGCACACGTGCAATTAAGCGTTCCACAGCTGGTTGAGAGAGTGCTGATGCGCGGCGAAGGCACGCTGACCTCGACAGGAGCAGTTTCTGTTTCAACGGGTAAATATACAGGACGTTCCCCTAAAGATAAATTTATTGTAAAAGAAGCGTCGGTTGCAGATAAAATTGATTGGGGTTCTGTCAATCGCCCAATTTCTGAAGAACATTTTAATCATTTATATACAAAAGTGTTAGAGCATTTAAAAGAAAAAGAAGAGCTTTTTGTATTCAAGGGATTTGCAGGAGCTGATCATAGCTATCGCCTACCGCTTCAAGTTGTGAACGAATATGCATGGCACAATCTATTTGCGCATCAGTTGTTCATTCGTCCAACGCAAACAGATCTTGCTAATCATGAGGCACAGTTTACAATCGTATCGGCTCCAACATTTAAAGCGGACCCAGCGATAGATGGCACAAACTCCGAAACATTTATCATTATTTCTTTTGAAAAACGCATTGTCCTCATTGGTGGTACAGAGTATGCCGGTGAAATGAAAAAATCTATTTTCTCTATTATGAACTTCTTGCTACCAGAACAAGACATTCTATCCATGCATTGCTCTGCAAATGTGGGAGAAGAAGGTGATGTAGCTTTATTCTTCGGGTTGTCTGGTACAGGCAAAACAACATTGTCTGCAGACCCAACCCGCAAATTAATTGGTGATGACGAGCACGGCTGGTCTGAAAATGGGGTATTTAATATTGAGGGTGGCTGCTATGCAAAATGCGTAAGTCTTTCTCGTGAGAAAGAGCCGCAAATCTTTGACGCAATTACATTTGGTGCCGTTTTAGAAAATGTTGTAGTAAACGAGAATACAAGAATTGCAGACTATAACGATGTCTCTTTAACAGAAAATACACGGGCTGCTTATCCGATGGAAGCGATTGATAACATTATTCTTCCAAGTGTTGCTGGTCATCCCAATACGATTATCTTTTTAACAGCCGATGCATTCGGTGTGTTACCTCCAATCAGCAAGCTATCAAAAGAGCAAGCGATGTACCATTTCTTAAGCGGCTACACAAGTAAGCTAGCTGGTACAGAGCGCGGCATTACATCACCGCAAGCAACATTCTCTACATGCTTCGGATCGCCGTTCCTGCCTCTACAGGCATCTCGCTATGCAGAAATGCTGGGTGAAAAAATTGATAAGCACAATGCACAGGTATTCCTTGTTAATACCGGCTGGACTGGGGGCGAATATGGCGTTGGAAAACGTATGAACCTCGCCTATACACGTGCAATGGTGCAGGCTGCCTTAAACGGCGAATTAAAACTTACAGAAACAGTGAAAGACGATATTTTTGGCCTGGAAATCCCACTTCATGTGCCTGGTGTTCCTGATGAAGTGCTAACACCAATAAAAACATGGACAGATCAAGATGCTTACAAAGCAAAAGCATTGGAGCTCGCAAATCAATTCAAAGAAAACTTCAAGAAATTTGATGGTATCGCGGACAGCATTATCAAATATGGCGGGCCAATTGCTTAAAAAAGCACCAAAAAACCTTGTACCAATCAGTACAAGGTTTTTTTTGGGATTAAAAAGGCAGTCATATCGACCGCCAATCTTATCGGATATCCAGTTTTATTTGCGCTTTCATTTCTACATAGAGACGTTACTTAAAAACTTTCGAACTTCTTCCGCTGAAATTCCCATATCAATAGCCTCTATCATCAAATCCAGCCATTCCTGATCTAAATTGTTTTCTTGATGTACCGCAGTTGGTTGTGCCTGTTTCATAGTTAGCTACCTCCGTTAGCGGCAGCCCAGCCATCATAGTATTTCTACCTTAGACCCGTGACTTTGCGTCCTTGCTTTTCAACAAGTTTGCCTTTCACAATTTCCGATTTTTATTTTATAAAATAATCCCATAAATAGATTACCATATTTCTAGTCTCTTAGGTATATACATAAAAATAAATATTCCGACATTTTTCTACAATTCAGCGCATTTGATTTCCCTAATCTAGGCATTCACACTATATAGGATTATCACATATAGTATACCAAATTATCGTGGGAGGTGGGAGCCTTGCGTAAAAGTCTTATTTTACTAACTATTTTTTTAATTACATTTTTCTCTTTTACAGGTTGTACACAAACAGAAAAATTGGAGAAAGTGCGCGTTGGTGAAGTAACACATTCGTTATTCTATGCCCCGCTATATGTGGCCATTGGAAAAGGTTACTTTAAAGAAGCTGGTTTAGATGTTGATTTACAAACAACTGCCGGCGGTGACAAAACAATGACAGCTCTATTGTCAAACGGGATTGATATCGCATTGGTTGGTTCTGAGACAACAATTTACGTACACAGTCAAGGTGCCAAAGACCCTGTTATCAACTTTGCACAGCTTACGCAAACAGACGGTACATTCCTAGTATCTCGTAAAAAGGTTGATTCTTTCAGCTGGCGCGACCTTGAGGGTACTACATTTTTAGGGCAGCGTAAAGGCGGTATGCCGCAGATGGCAGGCGAGTTTGTATTAAAAAAACATGGCATTGATCCGCAAAAGGATTTAAATTTGATTCAAAGCATTGAATTTGCTAATATCGCTAATGCCTTCGCATCCGGCACAGGTGATTACGTACAGCTATTCGAACCAACTGCCAGCATCTTTGAGAAAGAAGGCAAAGGACACATTGTTGCTTCCTTCGGTGCTGAACTAGGTAAAGTACCGTACACAACGTTTATGGCAAAACAAAGCTTCTTAAAGAACGACGCAAAAACAGCGGAAGCTTTTACAAAAGCGATTTATAAAGCACAGCAGTGGGTTGACACCCACTCTCCGGCAGAGATTGCTGAAGTCACTGCCCCGTTCTTTAAGGATACACCATCCGATATTATGGTAAAGGTTATTGAGCGCTATAAAAATCAAAACTCCTATGCGACAAACCCGATTTTAGATGAAGAAGAGTGGAATAACTTGCAAAGCATTATGAAGGAAGCTGGGGAGTTGCCAAAGCAAGTGCCGCATGCTGAGCTGGTCAACACAAAAATTGCTGAAAAAGCGATTGGACAATAAGTCATGGGGACAGGATTTTTAACCATTCAGGAAGTTTCTCATTGTTTTTTTTCAGCACAAGAGGCATCTCTTGTGCTCTCTGATATTAATTTGGACGTACAAGAAGGAGAATTTATTTCGTTTCTTGGGCCGAGCGGCTGCGGAAAGACTACATTGCTGTCTATCATTTCCGGTATTTTAACCCCGCTGCAAGGTAAGGTATTGCTCGCTGGTGAACCACCAAGCCGTGATATTGGCTACATGCTGCAGCAAGATTATCTGTTTCCGTGGAAAACCATTGAAGAAAATATTATGACCGGACTCCGGATCACAAACACTTATGATACCGCTAGGCGCAACAATGCACTTCATCTTTTGTCGCAGGTAGGGCTTGAGGGGACCGAATCCTTATATCCCAGACAGCTGTCCGGGGGGATGCGGCAACGTGCCGCACTTGTTCGTACGTTGGGTGCAAACCCAAAGCTTTTACTGTTAGATGAACCGTTCTCTGCGCTTGATTATCAAACAAAGCTAAAGCTTGAGGAGCTTGTATTTTCGCTATTAAAGGAGTTTCGAAAAACGTCTGTCCTCGTCACACATGATATTGAGGAAGCAATCGCAATGAGCGATCGAATTGTACTGCTGCGAGCAAAGCCTGGGCGCATCGCTAAGGTTGTACATGTACCAGAAGAGGTCCGGCGCTTATCACCGTTTGCTGCACGTCGTCATCCCGCTTTTACTGCGTTGTTCCAATCTGTATGGAAGGAGCTGGAGCAGCTTGAGCAATCTTAACTTAGAACAATTACATCAAATTCATAAAAAACAAGAACAGCGAACGCGCCGAACTGTACGATTGCTGCAAGCGGTGATTGTAATCAGCTTCTTCGGTCTTTGGGAAGTGGCAAGCAGATGGCTTTGGATTGATCCGTTGTTATTCAGCTCTCCTTCTGCTATCTTTCGCCTCTTGTCTGAAAAAATAAGGGATGGAAGCTTGTTTCCTCATCTGTCTGTTACCGTATTTGAAACGTTTCTTGGATTTGTGCTCGGTACCTTGCTCGGTACAATCATCGCCACCTTGCTGTGGTGGATGCCTATTCTCGCGAGAACACTTGACCCCTATCTAGTTGTACTAAACGCAATGCCAAAAGTAGCGCTCGGCCCCATCATTATCGTTATCTTTGGACCAAATATTACATCTTCTATTGCAATGGGTGTTATTATTTCTGTGATTATTACCATCTTGGTCATTTATGCCGCCTTTTTAGAAATCGATCCTAATTATCTAAAAGTCATGCAAACCTTCGGAGCAACGAAATGGCAAACCTATAAGGAAGTTATTTTACCTGCTTCTCTTCCAGCCATTGTCTCAACATTAAAGGTAAACGTTGGGCTGGCATGGGTTGGGGTTATTTTTGGAGAGCTGCTCGTTTCCAAGCAAGGCCTTGGCTATTTGATTAGCTACGGCTTTCAAGTATTTAACTTTACTCTGGTACTAATGAGTGTGTTGCTCACTTGTATATGCGCTACGGTGATGTACGTATTTGTCGAATGGTTTGAACGATTTGTCACACGAAAACGCGTTTAACGCATAGAGCAAGTTTAGACTATATCTGTTTTTTCCTTTCAAAAAGATACAAATAAAACCAAACCGCCGTCGGTTTGGTTTTATTTGATATCCTGCAAGCTTCGCACCTGTGCCAAGCTGTGCACGAGCACATCATCGCGCATAATGAAGCTGAACTTGCGATTTTCTTTTATATTCTCTGGAAGCTTCTCAAGCAGCACATGCCCTTTTGTTTCATCGGGATGCGTATGCTCGTGCACATCGCTAATTTCGGCGAAGTAAATATTTTTAATAATAATCTTATCCTTACCTGACACTTTATACTGTCCAATATATTGTAAAGAAGAAACAATGCCTCCTGTTTCCTCCTTTACTTCACGGACTGCCGCTTCCTCAGGTGTTTCCCCGTCCTCTACTTTACCTCCTGGAAATTCAAGACCACGTCGTAGATGATGAGTCAACAGCCATTGGTTTTGATAGCGACAGATTACCCAAACATGCTTAGGTGTGCGTGAAAAAGGATGATTATCAAATGACAACTCCACCTTATTTTGATAGTAATCTGTAAATGTGTACATGAACCTGCTCCCAACTAACCGTTTCTTACCCCAAATTGTAGCATATTCTGCGAAGGCTTGCCTACTTTTACAGACCGTCAATAATCCCCATTTGTGCAATTAACTCCCTTGCCTCACCATCACCAAGCTCATAAATCATACGATATGCTTCCTGTAGACGCGCATCATATTTATCATTCGCATGGTCATGATGATACTCTAAAAACGGAATATGCGAACGCCAAAACGAACGGATATCTTCTACATATGCGCTATCAAATAATTGACGAAGTCTAATAATTTCTTCATCTGTCGCTTGAATTTCAAAGCTGTACGTATTAGCAGTTTTACTTCTTGAAATACTGCCTTCTCCTACTGAAATGTAGTATGTTTGCTTTTCCATGATAAATCCCCCTTAACGCATTCTTTATGTTCATTTTGCGCCGGAAGATTAGAAATATACCAAACGCTGTGATACGATGGCGGTAAAGGGGGACACATATGGCGGTTATATTAATTGTAGCTGTACTTGTTGTAGTTGTCGTTTTATTGCTTTCTGTATTTACAGTAAATAAGGGCTATTCTTACAAGCACACCGTAGATCGTGCCGAAGATAGCCCTTATCAACAACCTAAAGATTAACCAAATACTTTTTCAAGCTCTGCATGGTCTTGAGACAACCAGAAGTTCATCAAGCGCTTTGCACCTTCAAGATCATGTAGCTTTGCTTGCCCGCACTGTGTTTCATTCGCAGCTGGCACCTCTGTAATTTGTACAGCGTCTCTCATTGTATCATCTAATAGTTCAATGATCTCACGTACAGTTGGCGTACCGCTCACAACGAGATAAAAGCCTGTTTGGCAACCCATAGGGGAAATATCAATAATATCAAAATGACTGTGCTTTTCTACATATTTACGTAAATTAAACGCCAGCAAATGCTCTAACGTATGAATCACATCCGGCTTCATGGCTTGCTTGTTTGGCTGACAAAAACGGATATCATATTTATTTACAACACCGTCGCTACCTACTTTATGAACACCGCAATGTCTTACATACGGAGCTTTTACAATATTATGATCAAGTTCAAAGCTTTCTACTGATGGCATGTTCATCTCTCCCTTTGCCCTTAATAAGGGGTAATTCCGATATATTTAATATGATATACCGAACCATTCCAATAGTAAAGCATTATGTTACGTGATTTTACACACCAAATTATGTTAGGATAGAAGCACTATTACTATTCATATGTGAGCGAGGATATCATTCATGAAAAAAATATTAATGCTTCTTATTATCTTTTATCAGCGCTTTCTTTCGCCGCTCAAACCACCTTCCTGCCGCTTTCATCCCACATGCTCTCATTATGGCTTAGAAGCGCTACGTGTGCACGGCGCATGGAAGGGAACGTATTTGACGGTTATGCGCATTTTAAAATGTCACCCATTTCACCCTGGTGGCTTTGACCCTGTGCCCGAAAAGAAGAATCAGTCTTCGTAACCATCCACAACTACATCTAAGCGACCCGTTTTCGGATCAATAACCAGACCATGCACCGGCAGTTCTGGTAGCATAAGCGGATGGTTACGAATAATATCAACACTGTGCTTCACGCTTTCTTCTACGCTTGAAAAGCCACGCAAAAACTTTTCAAGATCTAGCCCAGAATACTTGAGCGTGTCCAGCTTTTCTTCAGAGATGCCGCGCTCTTTCATTTTTTCAATCGTGCTTGCCGCCTGTAAACTTGCCATGCCGCAATCATAGTGACCGATTACACAAACCTCATCTGCTCCCAGTTCATAAATCGCTACTAAAACACTTCTCATGATACTGCCAAAAGGATGCGCAATAACCGCACCTGCTACCTTAATGATTTTCACATCACCATTGCGAATATCCATTGCTTTTGGTAGCAATTCTACAAGACGTGTATCCATACAAGAAATAATAACCAAGCGCTTGTCTGGAAACTTATTTGTCGCAAATGATTCATACTCTTTCTTTTCTACGAACTGTTTGTTGTACGTTAAAATTTCATCCATGATACGCATGATTCGTTTCCCCCTATACATATTTACATATGCTGTGATTGAATTGTTATATAATTAAGATACTCTCTATCAACCTGAAAACCGAGCCCGATTTGCTCTGGAACTGAAATTTTGCCATGGTGCAGGCGTACTGCCGGGATAATCACATCCCGTTCCCAATGCCGCTCTGATGCTGAGATATCTCCCGGAATAGTAAAGTGATTAAGCGAAGCAAGTGCGATATTTTGCGCTCTTGATATACCTGTTTCAATCATGCCTCCGCACCATACCGAAATATTGTGCTGCTTGCAGTAATCATGAATGCGAACAGATTCCGTTAGTCCTCCAACACGACCGGCTTTAATATTCACAATGCGGCAGCTACCAAGTGTCACAGCAACACGAGCATCCTCTAGCGAATGAATGCTTTCATCTAGACATATTGGCGTTTTTAGTTCCTTTTGCAGACGCGCATGATCCAAAAAGTCATGATCAGCAAGAGGCTGCTCAATCATCATAAGATTAAAATCATCCAATCGCTGTAGCAGCTTCATGTCCTGCAGGGTGTATGCAGAGTTTGCATCCGCCATAAGTGGAATATCTGGAAAGACATTGCGAATCCCAGCTAACATATCGTAATCCTGACCTGGCTTTATTTTTACTTTAAAGCGTGCGTAACCCTGCTCCTGATAAGCCGCAATCTGTTCTAGCATATGAGAAAGAGGGTTGATGCCAATTACAACCCCCACTTCAATCTCACTGCGTGTACCGCCTAGGGCTTTTGCAAGCGATACACCGCGCTGCTGCGCATACAAATCCCAAACTGCGCCCTCAAGCCCTGCCTTTGCCATATGATTGCGTTTAACATGTGCAAAAAGTGCTGGCACCTCATTCGGATGTGTAATTTCTTTATCTTTAAGCGTAGGGATAAGGAAATCCTTTAGGATATGCCATGCCGTCTGAATGGTTTCTTCCGTATACCACGGTTCTGAGAAGGCTACCACCTCTCCCCATCCCGTGCGACCATCGTCATCTTGTACTTCTAGCAAAATACTTTGCCGCTTTTCATACGTACCATAGCTTGTCACAAACGGATAGCGCAGCTTCATTTCTGTTATATACAAGTATACGTGCTTTATTCGCATAGCTTTTTTAGCTCCCTTCGCAGTAGCTTATTGGAGGCACCGCGCGGTAAGCTGTCTTGAAATATAATGCGACGCGGCACTTTATAGCGTGCGAGCTTGGTTGCACAAAACTGAAGCAATTCAGTCTCTGTTACTGCATGAGCCTTTACAAATGCAACAGGAACCTGTCCCCAATTCTCGTCTGCCTGTCCGACCACACCCGCTTCTAAAACAGCCGGATGAGACAATAACACTTCTTCAATTTGCGCTGGATAAATATTTTCACCGCCTGAAATAATTAAATCACTGCGGCGATCGAGCACATATAAAAAGCCATCCTCATCTAAATAACCGATGTCACCAGTGCGCAGCCATCCGTCCTCTAGACTGTGCTCCCGTTTATGATAACCAGCTGCCACGTTGGGGCCTTTAACTAAAATCTCACCCTCGCTATCTCCGTCAATGCGCAGCTGACAAGGGTATAACGGTTTTCCTGCTGATCCGATTTTTTCAAGCATATAATCCTTTGCGAGCGTACAAATTTGCGAACTTGTTTCTGTCATACCGTACGTTTGATACACTGGAATTTGCTTTTGCACGCATTGCTCGAGCAATGGCCTTGGCGCCGGTCCGCCGCCAAGCAATACACAACGCAGCGTATCTGGGTACATGTTATCTCCTAAATCACGTACCATATCAGTCAGCACTTTTGTGACAACGGAAACCATCGTCACCTCATGCCTGCGGATTGCTTCATTAAGCTGCGTAGCATGTGCATTTTCTTGTAGCACTACTGTCATACCGTACATCACACTTTTCATCAGTGTCGACAAACCGCCTACGTGAAAGAATGGCAAGCAAACAAGCCAGCAATCCCGTTCATGCAAACCTAAGTTCAAAGCAGAACCTATGGCACTCCACCAATGATTCCCATATGTTAAAAGCACCCCTTTAGGGTTTCCTGTCGTACCGGATGTATAAATGATTGTCATTGTCTCATCCAATGAGAATTCCGTTCGGGACACATATAACTTGGAAGGCGCTTGTTTCATTTGCTTTAGCGAATATGCAGGTATACTTGTAGGGAACGGCATATCAGCAATTAGAAGCCGCACATCTGCATCTTGTAGCTGCCACTCCAATTCTTCAGTTGCCAATCTCGTATTAAGCAATACTGCCACAGCACCGATGTCAGCCAGAGCATGAATCACCCGAACCATATCGGGGCTATTTTTCATCAATACTCCAATATGATCTCCGTGTTTCACACCCAGTGCTGTTAGCTTAGCGGCTATATCTACAACCTGCTCATACAACTGCAAAAATGATAAAGCATCATCTTCCCATACGAGAGCAGTACGATTTGGCGTTAAAAAAGCGCGTTGACGAAGCCAGTTTGGCATGATATTCATTGGTTTTTTCTCCTTCCATCACCTGAATATACACCAAAACCGGCACCCTCATGAGTGCCGGTCAAAACATATATTAAGGGAAACGCGGGAATTGACCGAAGTCAGGTGTGCGCTTCTCTTTAAATGCATCGCGACCTTCTTTCGCCTCATCCGTTGTATAGTATAGAAGCGTAGCGTCACCTGCCAATTGTTGAATACCAGCAAGTCCGTCTGTATCCGCATTAAATGCTGCTTTCAAGAAACGAATTGCCATCGGGCTCTTCTCCAAAATTTCTTCTGCCCATTTCACAGCCTCGTCTTCGAGTTGCTCAAGTGGTACTACTGTGTTAACTAAGCCCATGTCAAGCGCTTCTTGTGCGCCGTATTGACGGCATAAATACCAGATTTCGCGTGCTTTTTTATGACCGATAATACGTGATAGATAACCTGCGCCGTATCCGCCATCAAAGCTTCCTACCTTCGGACCTGTTTGTCCGAACACTGCGTTTTCCGCTGCAATTGTTAAGTCACATACAACATGCAATACGTGACCGCCGCCAATTGCATAGCCTGCTACCGCTGCAATAACTGGCTTTGGAATAACACGAATTAAACGTTGCAAATCAAGCACGTTTAAGCGAGGTACTTCATCTTCTCCCACATAGCCGCCATGGCCGCGAACCTTTTGGTCACCGCCGGAGCAGAATGCACGACCGCCTTCACCTGTTAAAATAATAACACCAACATCTTTGTCATCACGCGCGCGGGCAAATGCATCAATCAGCTCCATAACTGTTTTCGGACGGAACGCATTATGTACTTCCGGACGATTGATGGAGATTTTCGCAATGCCATTGTATGTAGAATATAAAATATCTTCGTAGTTTCCTACTTGAATCCATTCTCTTGTCATGATATACCCTCCTTATGTGATTGTAGAAACTCCCTTACTATTGTATCAAACTTTTCTGGTTGTTCCACATGAATTGCATGACCTGCGTCAGAAATTTGTACAAATTGCCCATAAGGCAACCTTTCTTTCATACGAGATAGGATGTGAAAAAACTTTTCATCATATGCCCCGCTCAGTAACAGCACTGGCATGCGCAGGTGTTTTAGCTCTTCCCAAAAGGAAGGCTGTGCACCTGTTCCCATTCCGCGAAGACTGCCCGCAAGACCAGCGGCGCTGTTGCGTAAGCGCTGCTGCCGCAGTTGCTCCTTGCGCTCTTTTGGTAGAAAATCTTGCGAGGCAAATAACGGTATGCGTTCCCACTTTTCAATAAACGTCGCTACACCATCTTGTAACAGCGTTTTGGCCAGCTCTTCATCCTTTCGCATACGCACTTCCCGCTCTGCTTTTGTCTCAAGCCCAGCCGTACAATTTTCAAGTACAAGTGTACGTACGCGTTCTGGATACAAACATGCAAAGGCAATTGCTAGCCTCCCTCCCATGGAATATCCGAGCACATGCACTTTATCAATATTGAGAATCGTTAAAAGTTCGGCAAGATCAGCTGCAACCTGTTCCATTGCGTACCGTTCTGTATGGGAAGGCGTCTCTGTTTCACCATGCCCTGGCAAATCTACGGCAATGACGCGATAATCTGTTTTCCAGGAAAACGAACGCCACGATTCTTTACATCCAGTAAATCCGTGCAAGACGAGAAGAGGTTCTCCTTCCCCGTACATTTCATATGCATAGACGAGCCCGTGCAATTCAACCTTCATGGCCATATTCCGCTTCAATTGCTTCTGAAATCTTGTGCCACAGCGCACGGTGCATGCGCAGGTTCTCCTCACGATCCGTTCGTATCTCCACAATATGAAGACCTTCATTTGCCAGTCCACTTTGTATCGCTACCGCAAACTCCTCCCATGAAGACGGTCTTTCAAATGTAGCACCGTACATAGCTGCAGCATGTGCATAATCAAGACCAAGAGGTGTCCCGAACAAAGCCTCAAAGTGCTTTTTCTCTCCGTATTGCGGCAAGAAGGAAAAAATGCCGCCGCCATCATTATTCACAACAACAATTATCGCATGAAGACCATACAGCTTTGCCGCAAGCAAACCATTCATATCATGATAGAATGCCAAATCTCCAGTGATCAGGACAAGTGGCTTTTGTACCGTACTCATCCCAAGCGCAGTCGAAATAATTCCATCTATGCCGTTAATTCCTCTGTTGGCAGCAATGGTAATGTTCTTTTCATTGGTAAATGCAAATGTGTCTGCATCACGCACTGGCATACTGTTGCTAACGAACAGAGTGGCATACTCCGGTAATATCTGCATCATGTCGGTAATTACACGACCTTCAAACATCTCGTCATACGTTTGTACGGTTTGCAGATGTTGTTTCGTAAAAGCATTAATATGGCGCCAGGTTTGTATCCATACTGTCTCTGCTTTTTTTGTTCCCGCGAGCGCACGGCAGAACGCTACTTCGTCCATATAGACCATTTGAGATGCTGTCAGCGCCGGGTCACGCCAGCCGGCACCAGGATCAACAACGATTTGCCAAGCATCATCATGCTTCTTTAAATACTGTGTTAACGCCTTAGAAACTGGCATCGCGCCTAAACGAATGACCACATCAGGCTTTTTGTTTTGTAGTGCCGATGTACGTAAAAACGTGTCATAGCAATCCAATACATAGGATGTATCATGAGAACCACTACGCAGACCAGATAAGGGATCGGCGAGCACTGGATACTGCAACCTCTCCGCAAGCAGCGTTACAGCCCACGCAAGCTCATCATTGTTGTTATCTCCGACAATAATGAGCCCATTTTCTGCTTCAAGCAATTTTCCGTAAAGCTGTGACAATGCAATTTCATCCACATGACGTACGCCTTCATTAACAAGTGTATAGGCAAACGAACGACTTCCCCTATCCCACAAGTCTGGCAATGTTAAATCCGGCAACAGTGGTTCACGAAGAGGAAAGTTTACATGTATAGGCCCGGCAGGCGCATGTGCGGCAGTAGCGATGGCTCGGGTAGCCGTAGCACGTGCATAAGAGCAAAGTTTTTCCTCGGGCAAAGCCATTTCAATGAACGTTTTCGCAAACGATCCAAATAAATTCATTTGATTCATGGCCTGCGGCGCCCCCACATCTCGCAGTTCATGGGGGCGGTCAGCCGTTAGCACAAGCAACGGCACACGAGAATGATAGGATTCGGCTACAGCTGGAAAATAGTTGGCTGCTGCAGTACCAGATGTACATAATAAAGCAACGGGGCGCTTCTTTGCCTTTGCAATTCCTAAGGCAAAGAAAGCCGCTGACCGCTCATCCACATGTAAATAGCTTTGAATGCTCGTATGCTCCGCGAGCAATAAAGCCAGCGGGGTAGAACGAGAGCCAGGGCTGATGACAACATCCTGCACACCGCCGCGTGCCAGCTCGTCAACAAACGCCCCTAAATAGTAAGACATTGCATGTATATGGCTCATAGCTTGTATCCTCCCAATGCTGTTAGCATAGGTTTAAACTTCATCTTTGTTTCTTCGTATTCTAGGCTTGGATCGGATTCACTTACAATTCCGCAACCGGCAAATAAGGAAACATCCGCACCCTTAATGAGACCTGAGCGCAATCCAACCGCAAATTCCCCATTTCCTTCATAATCAAGCCAACCAATAGGCGCGCCGTAAAAGCCGCGATCAAGTTCTTCATGCTCTCGAATCAGCGCCAACGCCTCATCACGTGGTGTACCCCCAAGTGCTGGTGTAGGATGCAAACGCTCCACCATTTCAAGCAAATGTGTGTCTCCTTTTCCTTGCACAGGTGTATGCAAGTGAATTAAATGCTTTGTTTTCATAAGTCCGGGCTCATACGGAATCTGCACCTCATCACATAATGCATTCATGACACCCCGAATCATATCAACAACATACGCGTGCTCCGTACGATTTTTTTCATCCTGAAGCAGGGCTTCTTCGTTTGCGTGATCTTCTTGTTCTGTTCGCCCTCTGCCAATAGAACCTGCTAGACACATTGAAGTAAATACATCGGCTTCCTTACGAATCAATCGCTCCGGCGTTGCCCCAAGGAAACAAGAACCCTTATAATCCAAGGCAAAGATATAACAGTCCGGTTGTCCGATGCGCAGCGCCTGCAGGACAGCCGCGGAATCAATGTGATTCTTGGCACGTAGCCGCATTTCACGTGCTAGCACCACTTTGCTAACATCTCGGACGTTCATTTCTTCCTGCACAATCGGAATGGACTGTATCCATTCTTGCGGCTTCACTTCTTCCTCCCAGACAAAGGAAAGGCCTGTGTCCACAAGAGGGTGCTTACTTTGCTGTAATAATTTTCTTTCCATTTCTTCCATTTTTTCTTGCAAATCGACCACATTTTCAGTAGTATGAACGACATAATTAGTTGTTAGCCACACTTCTCCATCTTTTAATGTGACCATATGTGACGGTATCCACATTACACCGTCGTCATACTCTGCCCAAAGCGGTGTACGGGGCTTTAATGGATCAAAAGCAAAGCCCCCAAATAATAATGGTCCTGTTCCAAATTCGTAGCTCGAACGATGGACAATCATATTTTGTAAATATTTATCCCAAACGGCACGAATATTTTGAAAGCGCTGTTTTGATGAGTCAGCTATAGTAAAAGCGGTACCTACCCCCGCAATTGTCACACGCTGTGTTGTGTCCGACCAATAAAAGCGCTCTGTAAAGCCGAGCCTTTTTCCCGCTGCATAAAAAAACAACGGATCGATCCACTCCACTTTTTTTACAACACTTATAATGGTTTCCATGCGAGCTTCCAAAGCCGTAAGGAGCGATTGATGCAAGCCTTGTTGTTCTATTCGAATCATCGGTATCTCCCCCTTACTTAGGCGAAAATAGTCAAAATTACCCTTGAGTTTAAGATACACCCCAAATGAAAGCTGTGTCAATCTTTAGCATTTCTGAGAAAATCGCTGTAAAACTTCTAGAAAATAAGCATTGACACTAACCCCCGCATTTCCTACACTTAGTTGTGTATGTTATGTGAACAGGAGGATTACAATGGAAGTTAAAATAGAGCACGCTCCTTCTGCCGGCCTTAAAAAACAGCCCGGTTGGCGCGTCTGGTGGAACCTGCTTCGACCACATACGCTTACGGCCGCCTTTGTTCCTGTCTTTATCGGAACGGCCTATGCGATGCAAATCGAAGGCGCCAAAAACATAGATCTTCCCCTTTTCTTTATCATGCTTCTTGCCTGCATTCTCATACAAGCAGCCACGAACATGTTCAATGAATACTTTGATTATAAGCGCGGCCTAGATCACGAGGGGTCCGTTGGCATCGGCGGTACCATCGTGCGAGAAGGTGTTGCACCAAAAACCGTACTTCACATCGGCTACAGCTTCTTTGCCGTGGCTATGCTACTTGGTGTGTACATCTGTATGAACTCCAGCTGGTGGATTGCCTTAATTGGTATCATCTCTATGACAGCCGGCTATCTGTACACAGGTGGTCCTGTTCCAATTGCCTATACACCGTTCGGGGAATTGACAGCTGGATTTTTCATGGGATATGTGATTATCGCTATTTCGTACTTTATTCAAACCGGATACGTGTCAGCAGATATCGCCTACTTATCAGTACCAGCTTCTCTTCTTATTGGTGCCATTTTGCTTGCGAATAACATCCGCGATTTGGACGGCGACAAAGAAAATGGCCGCAAAACATTAGCCATCTTGGTTGGAAAACGCGGTGCAGTGGGTGTATTAGCTGCTATGTTCTTCATCGCTTACGCGTGGACCATTGCATTAATTTGGACAGACATTTCCTCCATTTGGATGCTCATTGTACTCGTCAGCCTCCCAAAACCGATTGGCGCCGTAAAAGGATTTTTGCAAAACAACACACCATTAACCATGATGCCTTCTATGGTGGCAACAGCAAAAACCAACACCATCTTTGGCTTCCTATTCGCGATTGGCTTACTGCTAAATTATTTCCTATAAAAGAGAAGTCCCTGCGCAAACAAAATGCAGCAGGGGCTTTCTTTACATATCCGTCTCTATCCGGCTTAGACCGCTATTACACTCGCTCACTCATCTCTCTAAGCGTAGCGACCCAACTGCTTAACCTCTCTTACCATCTATAACCTACATCCATAAGAACACGGGCACGCTCCGAACGCTCTCTATCCAGGTTAGACTGCTATTACACTCATCCCTCTAAGCGAGCGACCCAACTGCTTAACCTCTCTTACCATCTATAACCTACATCCATAAGAATACGGGCACGCTCCGAACGCTCTCGACCCAGGTTAGACTGCTATTACACTCATCTCTCTAAGCGTAGCGGCGCAACGGCTTAACCTCTCTTACCATCTATAACCTACATCCATAAGAACACGGGCACGCTCCGAACGCTCTCTATCTGGTTTAAACCGCTACTCCGCACCGCACGAGCACCTCTCCCATACAAAATAAAAAGGTTTTTGGTTTTTGGTTTTTGGTTTTTGGTTTTTGGTTTTCAGTTTTCGGTTTTCCCTTATCCCCGCTTCTATCTTATAATTTCACCCAACTTGCTCATACTACAAAAGATAAACTTCAAAACGAGAGGTGAACAACATGCTTACCCCACAACAAACCGCAAAATTTAAAGAGCTTCTCTTACAACAAAAACAAGAGCTGGAAGAAACCTTATCCAACCGTGAAGAATATGAGCGCGCATCAGAACGTGAAGCGTCTGGTGAACTTTCGTTATATGATAACCATCCTGGCGATATGGCGACTGAGCTGTTTGAGCGCGAAAAAGACTTGGGTTTAATGGAATTTTGGCACAAACAGTTGAATGACGTGAATCATGCGCTTGAAAAAATAGAAAATGGTCAATACGGTATTTGTGAAGTATCTGGAGAAGAAATTCCGCTAGAGCGATTAGAAGCCATACCAACCGCGACAACATGTATAGAGCATACGCACAATAAGTTAATGATGGGTGCGCGCCCCATTGAGGAAGAGTTGCTTGACCCACCGTTTGGTAAATACGATATGGACAGCGCAGTTGGGTACGACGCCGAAGATTCTTGGCAAGACGCTGCTTGGTACGGTTCGTCCATGACGCCGTCCGATTTGGAGCGTCGTGACACCAAAGACTTTGATCATATGTACGATGAAGGTGATGAACCGCGCGGCTATGTGGAGGAATTTGAAAACTTCATCGGCACCGATATGTACGGGAAAAACCCACAGGTTTATGCGACACAATCCCATGAAGAATATGAGGACATGCTCGATTACTACGAAGCACAAACCTTTGCCGGCGAGCTCGGACCAGACGAATACAGCCCAAGACCGTAAAAATAAGTTGCCAGGGTCTAACTTGTTACATGGGGCGGATTTACAAAAAACGGTATATGTATACCTATCTCTATAAAAAAGAGCGTTCCCCTAGGGGGAACGCTCTGTATCTGCTTACTTTTTAACTACGTTAGCAGCTTGAGGTCCGCGGTTGCCTTCAACGATTTCGAAAGACACTTCTTGACCTTCTTCTAAAGTTTTGAATCCTTCGCCTTGGATTGCAGAGAAGTGTACGAATACTTCTTTACCGTCTTCAGCTTGGATAAATCCATAACCTTTTTCACTGTTAAACCATTTTACTTTACCAAGTTGCATTGTCTTACCTCCTAATAATAGAGAAAAATAAAACTAACTACTCTACATATGAAGAAGGAGATAAAAGGGTGGTTCTAGACGAGCATGTGTGCAACACGAGAGACCTGCCTTATTTCCGTTCACTCTCTATGCAGTTCATTAGTTACTTAACTATATCATGAAAAATCTGAAAGCGTCAAACTAAAAATGTTTTATTCAAAACATTTAAAAAATAGATATTCCTTCTTTTTCCTATCTTCTGTACAATAAAAAAGTATTCCATATTTTATAAAATTGTGAGGTGGCCCCCAATGAAGGCACATGAAATTGACTACAAATTGCATGGTGATGATATGCAATTTGTAGAGATTGAATTAGATCCACAGGAAAGCGTAATGGCTGAGGCTGGCGCAATGATGATGATGGAAGATGGCATCTCTATGGAGACCATCTTTGGCGACGGCAGCGAGCAAAAAGGGCTATTTGGCAAATTGATTGGTGCTGGAAAGCGTATGGTCACAGGAGAAAGTTTGTTTATGACTGTATTTACAAACACAAGTCACACAAAACGCCGCGTTTCCTTTGCCGCTTCTTATCCTGGAAAAATTATACCTGTAGACTTACGACAATATGATGAGAAAATTATTTGTCAAAAAGATGCATTTCTTTGCGCAGCAAAAGGTGTAGGCGTGGGTGTTGAATTCACAAAAAAACTTGGCTCTGGCTTCTTTGGAGGCGAAGGTTTCATTATGCAAAAGCTAGAAGGTGATGGCCTAGCATTCATCCACGCAGGTGGTACCGTCTATCAGCGTGAATTGCAGCCAGGCGAAAAATTGCGTATCGACACAGGTTGCCTTGTCGCTATGACCAAAAACGTTCATTATGATATTCAATTTGTTGGCAATGTAAAAACAGCTTTGTTCGGCGGTGAAGGCCTGTTCTTCGCAACGCTGGAAGGACCAGGAACTGTTTGGATTCAGTCGCTGACACTGAGCCGTTTGGCACAGCGCATCGTCGGCGCCAGTGGTGTAAAAACAGACGAAGGAAGTGTTCTTGGCGGTATTGGAAGGCTGCTGGACTGAGAAAAAGGAAGGAGAATTCTCCTTCCTTTTTCTATAGGCACATTCCTCTCTCCCTTTTCATACAGTATGTTATGAAGAAAAGGGGGCTGAGCTACCATGAAGAAAGAAGCTGCCGCGCTGTCTGCGACATGCTGTGCACTGGCGTATGAGCAATTTGACCAAAATGGTGTATTTCAGGTTCCAGAGGGCTTTACCTGTGTGAAAAGCTTTCAAGCAAATTCCATCGGACAAAAGGAGTGGTTTGGGTTCATTTTAGAGTCTGAAAACAAGATTATCGTCTCGTTTCGCGGCACTCAGTCCGATCCGAACTGGGTGTCAGATTCCCTTGTTAATCAGCGTGCCTTCTCATACGGTACAAACAGTGGTCTTGTTCATCATGGCTTTCTGTCCATTTATGAGACATGCCGCGATACCATTATGGATACGCTATTAACCCTGCCAAATAAATCACTCCTGGTGACCGGCCACAGCCTCGGTGGCGCGCTGGCAACGCTTCACATTCTCGATGCACGTTTAAACACATCTCTTTCTGATGTGTCGTTGTACACGTTCGGCGCTCCGAAGGTCGGGGACCTTGCCTTTCGAAATTTTTATCAATTGCATGTCGCCCATAGCTTTCGCTTTGTAAACTTATTTGATGTCGTTCCTCTTCTACCGCCGCGTAAAGTAAAGCTTGAAAAAATTGCGCAAAAGGAATGGGAATATACACATGTTCCCAACAGCCTCACCTTCGCTTCGAACCTCGGTTCTGTCGTTAAAAATCACAATATCTCCACGTACTTAGATGCTGTCACCGCATGGTAAAAAGGTGCCACGATAATCGTGACACCTTTTCTTATCCTAGCACACCAGCCGGCTCAATACGCCAAATATCCTTTGCATATTGCGCAATTGTCCGATCACTCGTAAAAAAGCCAGAGCTTGCGACATTGCTGATGCTCATGGATAGCCAGCGTCGTTTATCACTGTACGCTTTGCCAACCTGCTCCTGTATATCGGCGTACGGCGCAAAGTCGCGGAGCACAAAATATTCATCATTCTGAATGAGCAATGAATCATAAATCGCCTCAAATTCCGCACCTACATCCAGAAAGAATCCACTAACAAGCTGATTCACGACTTTACGAATACGCCAATCATGATGATAATAATCTGTAGAACGATAACCACCGTTTTTGTAGTAGTTCAACACCTCATCCGCAGTAAGACCAAAAATAAAAATATTTTCATCTCCTACTTCTTGACGAATTTCTACATTGGCACCGTCCATCGTCCCAACCGTTATCGCACCGTTCATCATAAACTTCATATTTCCTGTGCCGGAAGCTTCCTTACTTGCTGTTGAAATTTGCTCGCTTACGTCAGCTGCCGGGAAAATTTCTTCCGCCAATGATACACGATAGTTTTCAAGAAAGATTACACGAAGAACATCTTTTGTTTGCGGGTCGTGATTGACCTTAGCTGCGATTTCATTAATGAGTTTAATAATCTTTTTCGCATAATAATAGCCCGGAGATGCCTTAGCACCAAAAATAAAAGTGCGCGGCTGCATGACAAAGCTGGTATCCTCCTTTAAGCGATTGTACAAGTACATAATATGCAGTACGTTTAACAGCTGACGCTTGTAGGCATGCAACCGTTTGACCTGTACATCAAACAAGGAATGTGTGTCAACTGAGATGCCGGTTTGCTGGTAAATACGGCTCGCAAGCCGCTCTTTATTACCTTGCTTCACCCGGTAAAACTCCTCTTGAAATGCCGGATCATCTTTTACAGAAAGCAGTGCGCGCAATTCGTTCGGCTGCTTCATCCAATCTGTGCCGATTGTGCGGCAGATTAAATCCGTCAGCTGCGGATTTGCTTTAAAAAGCCAGCGTCTATGTGCGATGCCGTTTGTTTTGTTATTGAATTTATTAGGATAAAATTCATGAAACAAATGCATTTCACGTTGCTTTAAAATCTCAGTGTGAATATGCGCTACACCATTTACACTATGGCTGCCGACAATCGCCAGATGCGCCATTTTGACAAGGCCATGCGCGATAATCGCCATCTCTTCGATTCGCTTCCAGTCATATGGATACGCATCCCACAATTGCTTACAAAAGCGCTCATTAATTTCATCTACAATCATAAAAATACGCGGCAAAAGCGGTTGAAAAATATGTATTGGCCACTTTTCAAGCGCTTCTGACAATGTGGTATGATTTGTGTACGAAATCGTGTGAACCGTAATATGCCAAGCTTCTTCCCATTCCATTTTTTCTTCATCTAGCAAAATGCGCATCAATTCTGGAATGGCTAAAACCGGGTGCGTATCGTTAATATGAATGGAAATCTTTTCATGTAAATTATGCAAATTTCCGTTGCGTTCTTTATGCAGCCTGATAATATTGCGCAAGCTCGCAGACACAAGAAAATATTGCTGTTTCAAACGCAAAATTTTCCCCTCGTCGTGCGTATCATCCGGATATAAAAATTCAGAAACCGCCTCTGTTTCTCTCTTATACACAAGCACATTTTTATTATTTGGCGGAAATGGAACTGGCTCGGCATTCCATAACCGCAGCGTATTAACAGTATCGGTTTGATAGCCAACGACAGGCATATCGTACGGAACCGCCATAATTGTTTCAGCATTCACATGTCGAAATTCTAAACGACCATTCACATTGACTGCTTCTACCTGTCCCCAAAATCCTACTTCAACGGCTTGGTCATGACGGCGAATTTCCCACACATTATCATGACGCAGCCACTGCTCTGGCAATTCAACCTGATAACCATCGACAATCTTTTGATCGAACAGGCCATGCTTATAGCGAATACCGCAGCCGTGTCCTGGCAAATCTAGTGAAGCTAGCGAATCCAAAAAACAAGCGGCCAAGCGACCCAACCCGCCGTTACCAAGCCCAGCATCCGCTTCACTTTCCTCAAGCTCATCAAGATTGATACCAAGCTCCTCTAGCCCATCCTTACAAACCTGCAGCAAATCTAAATTGAGCAAATTACTGCCTAATAAACGTCCTAATAAAAATTCAATCGATAAATAATACGTTTGCTTTGTATTCTCCGTTCGATTTCTCTCATTTGTTGCAATCCAACGAGAGCTAATATATTCGCGCACCATATGTCCGAGCGTGTTGTATTGATCGCGCACAGTGGAATCCTTGAAGCTTTTGCCGTACATCATTTCCAATTTTTCTAGAAAAGCTGCTTTAAAGCTTTCTTTACTTGAAAACATGTTACTCACCCCTGTCGGTCAATTCCTCATACAACTCCTGATATTGTAGTGCTGATTGCTTCCAGCTATAATCCTGTGTCATCGCGCGTTTTACCAATGTGCGCCATACATCCTTTTTTTGATAATAATGAAGCGCACGGCGCATTGTATATAATAAGTCATGCGCATTGAAATGGGCAAAGCTAAATCCATTTCCTTCACCTGTTTCCTCCTGATACGACTGCACCGTGTCGTTCAAGCCACCTGTCTCTCGGACAATTGGAAGCGCACCGTAACGCAAGGCAATCAATTGCCCTAGCCCGCACGGTTCAAATAGCGATGGCATCAAGAACAAATCTGCCCCTGCATATACATGATGCGCCAGCGCTTCATTAAAGCCTATGTATACCTTGACTTTATCCGGATATAAATGAGACATATAAGAGAAAAACTCCTCATACTCCTTGTCTCCGGAGCCGACGACAATAAACTGTACATCGCTTTCTAGTATCTCATGCAGCACGTGACGGATTAAGTCAATCCCTTTTTGCTGTGTGAGACGCGTAACCATTGCAATGATAGGCGTGTCTTCTTTTTCAGGCAGTCCAAATCGGCGCTGCAAGGCAGCTTTGTTTTCCGCTTTGCTTTCAATAGAATCCGCATCGTACGTTGCCGTGATATCACGGTCGGTAGCCGGATTATAAAACACATCATCAATACCATTTACAATCCCGACAAGCTTATCTTCATGCCATCTAAGCAAACCGTCGAGCTTTTCTCCAAAAAACGGGTACTGTATTTCTTCCTTATATGTCGGACTTACCGTCGTAATCTTGTCGGCAGATACAATACCGCCCTTCATAAAATTGACGCAGTCGTAAAACGCAAGGCGGTCCTCCGTCATATACTCCGGCCCTAGTCCAAGCATATCGTGTACCATTTCACGTGGATATACCCCTTGAAATTGGAGATTATGAATGGTATATACACTCTTTATATCACGATACATCGGCTGATGCGCATACTGCTCCTTCAGCAAAAAGCTAGCCATTGCCGTATGCCAATCATGACAATGCAGCACGTCCGGTGTAAAGTCAAGATGCGGAATACAGTCTAAAATTGCTTTTGAGAAAAAGGAAAAGCGCTCGCCATCGTCATAGTGACCGTACAGCGAGTCTCTTTTAAAATAGTATTCATTGTCAATGAGATAATACGTAATTCCTTCATGTTCGGTTTCTAAAATACCGCAATATTGATTGCGCCAGCCAAGCTGTACAGAAATCACTTGTTTCAGCTTACTTTTGTCGCGAAGTGCCGCCGGAATTAAACTGTAATTCGGCAGCATTACGCGCACATCATTGCCTAGTTTTTTTAACTCTTTAGGAAGTGCGCCCGCCACATCGGCAAGCCCTCCGGATTTAATAAACGGGACGCACTCAGATACTGCAAACAAAATATTCACGAATTCATCAACGCTCCTTGTACCGTACCTTTTTCCACCACATAAGGTGAATCATTCGCTGTCAGCACTGTGCCAGCTTCAATTTTTACATCCTTATCGAGAATCACACCATCAATGATGCAGTTTTCGCCAATCTGCGTTTTCTGCATAATGATGCTGTTGCGAATGACCGCGCCTTTTCCTACCTTTACAGAGCGAAAGATAATGCTGTTATCTACTTCTCCTTCAATGATGCTGCCGTTGGCGACAACCGAATGGCTCACCTTTGCACCTTTCACATAACGCGTCGGCGGTTCATCCTTAACCTTTGTGTAAAATGGCTCATTTGCACTAAACAGCTGCTTCCACACCTCAGGCTTTAAAATATCTAAACTATGTTTATAATAACTCTCTGTAGAATTAATCATTGCCACATAGCCCGTATGCTCATACGTATGAATGTGAAGAGATTGATAGTTATCCTTTACGACATCAATAATGCTGTAGTAGCCTTTGTCTTTGTATTGTTCAAATAAAGAAAGCAATAAGTCCTTTGCTAGAATGTACGTCTGCAAGGAACGCCCCGCATGACGAACTTCTGTAATGTCCGCGCCAACTTCTAAATGGCGGTTCAATATTGGCTCGAATTGAATGGACGCCACAATATGCGACATTGTGATTACCACGTACTTTTGCTTGCTGCGCAAGAAATAATCAATGTTTTTCGCAAAGTGGTGAAACGACCCAAAGTCATCGCCTTCACCTTGTGCATTCGGGGTAAACACGAATAACCCGTCGCGCTTACGATGCAGATCCCACTGCTTACCGGAACCTAAATGGTCCATTAACGATCTATTTTCATGACCAGTGAAAATCGCAACACTATTGATGCCAGAATTGACCATGTTAGACAGCATAAAATCAATGAGGCGATATCTTCCGCCGAACGGAAGAGCCGCCAAACAGCGATGATTTGTTAATTCTTTTAAAGAAGAAAATTCCTTCGTTGCATTAATAATGCCCAACATTGATTCTTTCATCTCACTCAGTCTCCCTCTATTATTGATTGTCAGCTACTAATACAACATCTTCCATATTTTTAAGCGGTTTAATTACACTGCCATCTTCAATGACCATACCCGGTGCCACAATTGCACGTTCAATTGTTACATACTTACCAATGCTCGCACCCGGCATAATAACGGAATCTATAATCCGGCTGTTTTCTCCAACTGTTACACCTTGGAATAGTACCGAATGCTTCACTTCTCCTTCTACCACACAGCCTTCATTTAACAGAGACTCCTCTACATTTGCGGTCGGTGCAATATATTGCGGCGGATGATTTGGGTTTACAGAGTAGATGCGCCAGTCGCGGTCATACAGATTTAATGTAGACTCCTCGTCTAATAAATCCATATTTGCTTCCCACAGACTCTTCACTGTACCTACATCCTTCCAGTAGCCAGCAAATGGATACGCCACAACCTTTTTGTTCTCCTCAAGAAGCAATGGGATGACATCTTTACCAAAGTCATTGCTGGATTCCGGATTTCTCGCATCCATTTCCAAAAATTCCTTCAGAACGCTCCACTTAAAGATATAAATTCCCATGGAAGCAAGATTGCTTTTTGGAAACTGCGGCTTTTCTTCAAACTCCACAATATCCATGTCTTCATTCGTGTTCATGATACCGAAGCGGCTTGCCTCATCCCAAGGCACTTCAATAACAGAGATGGACACATCCGCATCCTTTTCCACATGATAGTCGAGCATTTTAGAGTAATCCATTTTATAAATATGGTCGCCGGACAAAATCAGAACATATTCCGGTTCATATTGCTTTAAGTAATTTAGATTTTGATAAATCGCGCTTGCTGTACCCTTATACCACTTTACGCCGGAGGATTCTGCGTATGGAGGGAGCACGGTTATGCCGCCGTTGTTGCGGTCAAGATCCCAAGCGCTGCCGATACCAATATAAGAATGCAGGAAAAGAGGCTGATACTGCGTAAGCACACCAACTGTTTCGATGCCGGAGTTGGTGCAATTGCTTAATGTGAAGTCGATGATGCGATATTTACCGCCAAAGGAAACAGCGGGCTTTGCTAAATTTTGGGTAAGGGCACTTAAACGACTACCTTTTCCCCCTGCTAACAACATTGCTACGCACTTCTTTTTTTGTACCATTGCTTTTGTTCCCCTTTCTTGTTTTCACCGGTCGTAAAATGGACACCCCAAACGGCGGAATCGTCATCTCGACATAGGCTTCTTGATTGTGATAAGGACGTAATACAGCTTTTAACTTTTTATTAACTTGACCGGAACCTCCGTACTCCACGCTGTCACTATTTAAGATTTCATTATAATTTGCGTGCGGCGGCACTCCGACTTTATAGTCGTGGTATACATGCTCCGTAAAGTTACAGACAATCACAAGCATATCTTCTTCCTTTTTTCCTTTGCGAATGAACGAGAAGATACTTTGCTCCCGGTTGTCCGCATCAATCCATGAGAAGCCCTCCATATCATGATCAAGCTCCCAAAGCGCCTTAGAACGTTTATAAATACTCATTAAATCCTTAAAGTATACCTGCATAAGTCGATGTGACTCAAACTCCTGCAGCATCCAATCTAAGTCCTCAAGATCCTTCCATTCATCAAACTGGCCAAACTCACCGCCCATAAACAGTAGCTTCTTGCCAGGATGCCCGATAAAATAACCATATAATAGGCGTAGCTGCGCAAACTTGCGCCAATAATCGCCTGGCATCTTATTCAGCAACGATTTCTTACCATGTACCACTTCATCATGCGATAAAGGCAAAATGAAGTTTTCCGAGTAGGCATACAACAACGAAAACGTTACCTTATCATGAATGTGCTTTCGATACTCCGGCTCACATTCCATGTATGTTAACATATCGTTCATCCAGCCCATATTCCATTTATAATTAAATCCAAGTCCTCCCTCATGAACAGGCGCTGTCACAAGCGGCCAATCCGTGGAGTCCTCTGCCATCATCAAGACATGTGGATCTGCTGCGAATACTGCTGTATTTAGCTTCTGTAAAAATGAAACCGCATGTTCATTTTTCTCATGCTGCCCCTCTTTGTTCCAGTACAGCATATTGGCAACCGCATCCACACGGAATCCATCAATGTGATACGTCTTCATCCAATACAGCGCATTGGAAATGAGGAAGCTCTGTACCTCGGGCTTGCCTAAATCAAAGTTGGCCGTCCCCCATATTGCATTTTCCCTAACTTGTTCATCTGCATATTCAAACGTTGGCTCGCCATCGAACATATAGAGACCGTGCGCATCCTTGCAGTAATGACCTGGCACCCAATCAAGCAGGACACCAAGACCATTTTGATGACATTGGTCGATAAAATACATAAGATCTTCAGGCTTACCATAGCGGCTTGTCGGAGCATAATAGCCGGTGCCCTGATAGCCCCAAGAACGATCGTACGGATGCTCGATTAACGGCATAATCTCAATGTGAGTAAATTGATGACTCAGCACATACGGAATTAATTCATCCGCCATTTCCCGGTACGTATAGAACGAGCCGTCCTCTTTCTTTTTCCAAGAACCAAAGTGAAGCTCATATATAGTTACAGGTTCCTCGTAGATGGACTTTCTTTTCTTGCTGCGGATCCATTTTTGATCATTCCAAGCATAAGGTGCACTTTGATAGACAATAGAAGCAGTTTGGGGCCGAACCTCCGCATAGCGTGCGTATGGGTCTGCCTTCAAAATTACATCGCCTCGACTTGTCTCAATCGCATATTTGTACAATGTCATATGTCCAACGGCAGGAATAAACAACGACCATACACCCTCGTTATTTAGCTTCTCCATCGCATACTCACCGCCCCTCCAATCATTGAAATCACCAACGACTGAAACAGAAATCGCATGCGGCGCCCACACGGTAAAACGTGTTCCCGCTATGCCATTCTCTTGCGTCACATGTGCGCCAAACGTTTCCTCAGACGCATACAAACTTCCCTCATGAAACAAATGTAAATCATACTCTGTCGGATGTGTCACAATCATCACTCTCACCTCACAAAACAAACATAATTATCTAACTCGTTATTATCATTCTACAAAAATATTAAGAATCCTTCTAAAAAACAAAAAATTATACGGTTTTTCGTGAAAAACTTACTAGAAACAATAACTTTTCGACAATAAACATCAAATTTTGACGAATATTAAAATGTAAACGCTTTATTCTAAAATAGTGTTATATTATTTTGATTAATCAGAAAATAAGTAATCCTTGATGCTCATTCATGACATACTTTTTCGTGCAAAAATGTTTGTCGAAAAGAAGGTGCTGGTTTTAATGATAGGTGAATTTTGTAAAGAAGAAGTAGCTGTGAGGAAAATTGTTTGTAAAAAACACTCGAGGAGCGGGTGTTTGGTTTGAGGAAAATATGTATGGAAGTTTTCTGTTGTTATTGTAGCATGTCAATTCATTCTTCTTAACCAAGAAAGTTTCTTTTTGGTAAAAATAAAGGAAGAAGGCTATCGCCTTCTCCTTCCAACAAGCCATTATACATTAAACCTACAACACCGGTGCCATCGTTTCCTTCAATACCTTCACAGAATGCTCAAATTTTCCTTGTTCTTCCTCATTCAACTCCAGCTCCATAATCTCTCGAATACCACTTCGATTAATGATGGCCGGAACACCGATATATACATTTTGCTGACCGTATTCTCCTTCAAGATACGCAGACACTGTCAAAATACAGTTTTCATTATTTAAAATTGCTTTTGTTACGCGAGCGAGAGACATCCCAATCCCATAGTATGTGGAGCCTTTACGATTAATAATATGATACGCTGCATCGCGCACATTTACGAAAATATCATCCAATTCGTCCTGTCTGTAGTCTGGGTCTTCTAAAAACTTTTCTAATTTACGTACACCAATGGAAGCATGGCTCCATACCGGTAGCTCTGTATCGCCATGTTCACCGATAATATAGGCATGCACGTTTCGAGCGTCTACCTCAAAGTATTCACTCAGCATATAGCGGAAGCGCGCTGTATCTAAAGTTGTACCAGAACCGATAACACGCTCTTTCGGCAGACCAGATTCCTTCCAGGTTACGTATGTTAAAATGTCAACAGGGTTTGTCGCGACTAAAAAGATGCCGTCAAAGCCGCTGTCCATGACGCCGCGTACAATTTGCTTAAAGATTTTTGTGTTTTTTTCAACGAGATCTAATCGAGTTTCACCTGGTTTTTGTGGAAGACCTGCGGTAATAACGACAAGGTCTGCGTCTTTACAATCTGCATAGCTACCGTCCCAAATTTTTGTTGGAGACGGGGCGAATGGAATACCGTGCTTTAAGTCCATCGCTTCCCCTTCAGCTTTTGCTTCGTTGACATCCACTAACACCAATTCTTCGGCAATGCCTTGGTTTAACATCGCATACGCATAGCTGCAGCCTACTGCTCCTGTACCAATTAACACTACACGATTAATGTTTTCTCTCATTGTCACTCGCTCTCCTTTGTTCGGTGCGTATTTGTATTAAGTATATGTGCATCATTGCTGTTTACATTTATATTGTAGCACGTTAAGTTTGTGAATCAATTCACATATATGATTAATTTGTGAACTTTTTCACATAAGATTATAGAAAGAAAGGTTTTATAAACAATGAGGGTTGTAAAAGGTTAATCTCCTCATCCATCTAAAAATATAAAACAAAAAACGCCAGCGACTCTATTCGCTGACGTTTTCAGTATGACCCGTACGGGATTCGAACCCGTGTTACCGCCGTGAAAGGGCGGTGTCTTAACCACTTGACCAACGGGCCGTGGCAGAGAAGAAGGGATTCGAACCCTCGCACCGCTATCGCGATCTACTCCCTTAGCAGGGGAGCCCCTTGAGCCACTTGGGTACTTCTCTATATGGCTCCGCAAGTAGGATTCGAACCTACGACCTATCGGTTAACAGCCGATTGCTCTACCGCTGAGCTATTGCGGAATAATCAATTATATTAAAAATGGGCCTAAATGGACTCGAACCATCGACCTCACGCTTATCAGGCGTGCGCTCTAACCAGCTGAGCTATAGGCCCTTGGAGCGGGTGATGAGAATCGAACTCACGACCAGAGCTTGGAAGGCTCTTGTTTTACCACTAAACTACACCCGCATGAAATGTGAGCCATGAAGGACTCGAACCTTCGACCCTCTGATTAAAAGTCAGATGCTCTACCGACTGAGCTAATGGCTCATAACAATAAAAGAATTTATACAAGGGTTATACCTTTGTATATGACGTCCTCATCTCAGTAAGCTTATTCAAGTCGCAGCTCGATGAGTACGCTGTAGTCTATGCTACGAAGCTTATTCGATCGTGCTCTACCGACTGAGCTAATGGCTAACGATGATGTTGCTTTATAAACAAATGGTGCCGGCTAGAGGACTTGAACCCCCAACCTACTGATTACAAGTCAGTTGCTCTGCCAATTGAGCTAAGCCGGCATCAAATCTTTATAAAATAAGAAGTGGCTCGGGACGGAATCGAACCGCCGACACGAGGATTTTCAGTCCTCTGCTCTACCGACTGAGCTACCGAGCCAAAATGGCGGTCCCGACCGGGATCGAACCGGCGATCTCCTGCGTGACAGGCAGGCATGTTAACCGCTACACCACGGGACCTTGGTTGCGGGGACAGGATTTGAACCTGCGACCTTCGGGTTATGAGCCCGACGAGCTACCGGACTGCTCCACCCCGCGACGATAATTCATTCTATTTGCTTCATAAAATAATGGCGGAGGAAGAGGGATTCGAACCCCCGCGCGGCTTTCACCGCCTGTCGGTTTTCAAGACCGATCCCTTCAGCCAGACTTGGGTATTCCTCCATGATATGAAGCTTTGGTGGACCTTGTAGGACTCGAACCTACGACCGGACGGTTATGAGCCGTCTGCTCTAACCAGCTGAGCTAAAGGTCCTTTTATGGTAGCGGCGGAGGGGATCGAACCCCCGACCTTACGGGTATGAACCGTACGCTCTAGCCAGCTGAGCTACACCGCCATCATAATAAAAGTGGAGCCTAGCGGGATCGAACCGCTGACCTCCTGCGTGCAAGGCAGGCGCTCTCCCAGCTGAGCTAAGGCCCCATGAAATCGGGAAGACAGGATTTGAACCTGCGACCCCCTGGTCCCAAACCAGGTGCTCTACCAAGCTGAGCCACTTCCCGTATAACGCGCCCGAAAGGATTCGAACCCATAACCTTCTGATCCGTAGTCAGATGCTCTATCCAATTGAGCTACGGGCGCATATTTAAGTGCCGAGGACCGGAATCGAACCGGTACGGTAGTCACCTACCGCAGGATTTTAAGTCCTGTGCGTCTGCCAGTTCCGCCACCCCGGCATAAGCGGAAGACGGGATTCGAACCCGCGACCCCAACCTTGGCAAGGTTGTATTCTACCACTGAACTACTTCCGCATATATTGGTGCGGGTGAAGGGACTCGAACCCCCACGCCAAAGGCGCCAGATCCTAAGTCTGGTGCGTCTGCCAATTCCGCCACACCCGCAATATTTAAAAGGGCGATCGATGGGAATCGAACCCACGAATGTCGGAGCCACAATCCGATGCGTTAACCACTTCGCCACGACCGCCATAAATCTGGTGCCGGCTAGAGGACTTGAACCCCCAACCTACTGATTACAAGTCAGTTGCTCTGCCAATTGAGCTAAGCCGGCATATGGTGGAGGATGACGGGATCGAACCGCCGACCCCCTGCTTGTAAGGCAGGTGCTCTCCCAGCTGAGCTAATCCTCCATTGCCTAGCGACGTCCTACTCTCACAGGGACAAGGTCCCAACTACCCTCGGCGCAAAAGAGCTTAACTTCCGTGTTCGGTATGGGAACGGGTGTGACCTCTTTGCCATCATCACTAGACTTTTTTTAGAGACAATCATTATTATAATGATTTCTCATGAGATGTCAACATGTTTTTTTAAAGAGCTACGCTCTTTTGAAGGCATGTTCCTTCAAAACTGGATAACAAGTGCATAATCTAGCTCCAGCTCGCTAAACGCTCGCTTCTGCTTTTTGGTTAAGCCCTCGATCGATTAGTATCAGTCAGCTCCACACGTCGCCGCGCTTCCACCTCTGACCTATCAACCTGATCATCTTTCAGGGATCTTACTAGCTTGACGCTATGGGAAATCTCATCTTGAGGGGGGCTTCATGCTTAGATGCTTTCAGCACTTATCCCGTCCGCACATAGCTACCCAGCGATGCCCTTGGCAGAACAACTGGTACACCAGCGGTGCGTCCATCCCGGTCCTCTCGTACTAAGGACAGCTCCTCTCAAATTTCCTGCGCCCGCGACGGATAGGGACCGAACTGTCTCACGACGTTCTGAACCCAGCTCGCGTACCGCTTTAATGGGCGAACAGCCCAACCCTTGGGACCGACTACAGCCCCAGGATGCGATGAGCCGACATCGAGGTGCCAAACCTCCCCGTCGATGTGGACTCTTGGGGGAGATAAGCCTGTTATCCCCGGGGTAGCTTTTATCCGTTGAGCGATGGCCCTTCCATGCGGAACCACCGGATCACTAAGCCCGACTTTCGTCCCTGCTCGACTTGTAGGTCTCGCAGTCAAGCTCCCTTATGCCTTTACACTCTTCGAATGATTTCCAACCATTCTGAGGGAACCTTTGGGCGCCTCCGTTACATTTTAGGAGGCGACCGCCCCAGTCAAACTGCCCACCTGACACTGTCTCCCGCCCCGATGTAGGGGCGCGGGTTAGAACTTCAATACAGCCAGGGTAGTATCCCACCGACGCCTCCACCGAAGCTGGCGCTCCGGGTTCATAGGCTCCTACCTATCCTGTACAAGCTGTACCAAAATTCAATATCAGGCTACAGTAAAGCTCCACGGGGTCTTTCCGTCCTGTCGCGGGTAACCTGCATCTTCACAGGTACTATAATTTCACCGAGTCTCTGGTTGAGACAGTGCCCAAATCGTTACACCTTTCGTGCGGGTCGGAACTTACCCGACAAGGAATTTCGCTACCTTAGGACCGTTATAGTTACGGCCGCCGTTTACTGGGGCTTCGGTTCAAAGCTTCGCTTGCGCTAACCTCTCCCCTTAACCTTCCAGCACCGGGCAGGTGTCAGCCCCTATACTTCGCCTTGCGGCTTCGCAGAGACCTGTGTTTTTGCTAAACAGTCGCTTGGGCCTTTTCACTGCGGCTCTCGCTAGAGAGCACCCCTTCTCCCGAAGTTACGGGGTCATTTTGCCGAGTTCCTTAACCAGAGTTCTCTCGCACACCTTAGGATTCTCTCCTCGCCTACCTGTGTCGGTTTGCGGTACAGGCACCTTTTACCTCGCTAGAAGCTTTTCTTGGCAGTGTGGAATCAGAGAGTTCGCCCATACGGGCTTCCCCATCACAGCTCAGCCAGCTTACGATGAGCGGATTTGCCTACTCATCAGCCTAACTGCTTAGACGCACGCGACCAGCGGTGCGCATCTCCTATCCTCCTGCGTCCCTCCATTGCTCAAACGGTAAAGAGGTGGTACAGGAATATCAACCTGTTGTCCATCGCCTACGCCTGTCGGCCTCGGCTTAGGTCCTGACTAACCCTGAGCGGACGAGCCTTCCTCAGGAAACCTTAGGCATACGGTGGATGGGATTCTCACCCATCTTTCGCTACTCATACCGGCATTCTCACTTCTAAGCGCTCCACCAGTCCTTACGGTCTGACTTCACAGCCCTTAGAACGCTCCCCTACCACTGATACCATCGGTATCAATCTGCAGCTTCGGTAGTATGTTTAGCCCCGGTACATTTTCGGCGCAGAGTCACTCGACTAGTGAGCTATTACGCACTCTTTAAATGGTGGCTGCTTCTAAGCCAACATCCTAGTTGTCTAAGCAACTCCACATCCTTTTCCACTTAACATACATTTTGGGACCTTAGCTGGCAGTCTGGGCTGTTTCCCTTTTGACCACGGATCTTATCACTCGTAGTCTGACTCCCAAGGAATAAGTCATTGGCATTCGGAGTTTGACTGAATTCGGTAACCCGAGGGGGGCCCCTAGTCCAATCAGTGCTCTACCTCCAAGACTCTCACACTTGAGGCTAGCCCTAAAGCTATTTCGGGGAGAACCAGCTATCTCCAGGTTCGATTGGAATTTCTCCGCTACCCACACCTCATCCCCGCACTTTTCAACGTGCGTGGGTTCGGGCCTCCATTCAGTGTTACCTGAACTTCACCCTGGACATGGGTAGATCACCTGGTTTCGGGTCTACGACCACGTACTATGTCGCCCTATTCAGACTCGCTTTCGCTGCGGCTCCGCCTTATCAACTTAACCTTGCACGGGATCGTAACTCGCCGGTTCATTCTACAAAAGGCACGCCATCACCCGTAAATGGGCTCTGACTACTTGTAGGCACACGGTTTCAGGATCTCTTTCACTCCCCTTCCGGGGTGCTTTTCACCTTTCCCTCACGGTACTGGTTCACTATCGGTCACTAGGGAGTATTTAGCCTTGGGAGATGGTCCTCCCGGATTCCGACGGAATTTCACGTGTTCCGCCGTACTCAGGATCCGCTCAAGAGGGAACGAAGTTTCAACTACAGGGTTGTTACCTTCTATGACAGGCCTTTCCAGACCGTTTCGTCTACCTCGTTCCTTTGTAACTCCGTATAGAGCGTCCTACAACCCCAAGAGGCAAGCCTCTTGGTTTGGGCTAATTCCGTTTCGCTCGCCGCTACTTAGGAAATCGCATTTGCTTTCTCTTCCTCCAGGTACTTAGATGTTTCAGTTCCCTGGGTCTGCCTTCCTTACCCTATGTATTCAGATAAGGATACCATTCCATTACGAATGGTGAGTTTCCTCATTCGGAGATCTCCGGATCATAGCTTACTTACAGCTCCCGAAGCATTTCGGTGTTAGTCCCGTCCTTCATCGGCTCCTAGTGCCAAGGCATCCACCGTGCGCCCTTTCTAACTTAACCATTAAAAAGTTTACACTTTTTGAATTACACTTGTATTGTTATCCAGTTTTCAAGGTACATGTTTGAGAGATAGTTCTCTCAAAACTGAACGAAGTTGTCAAAACGTATTCATACAATGAACAGCGTTCATTGATGTCTCCATAGAAAGGAGGTGATCCAGCCGCACCTTCCGATACGGCTACCTTGTTACGACTTCACCCCAATCATCTGTCCCACCTTAGGCGGCTGGCTCCTTACGGTTACCCCACCGACTTCGGGTGTTACAAACTCTCGTGGTGTGACGGGCGGTGTGTACAAGGCCCGGGAACGTATTCACCGCGGCATGCTGATCCGCGATTACTAGCGATTCCGGCTTCATGCAGGCGAGTTGCAGCCTGCAATCCGAACTGAGAACAATTTTATGGGATTCGCTCCACCTCGCGGTCTCGCAACCCTTTGTATTGTCCATTGTAGCACGTGTGTAGCCCAGGTCATAAGGGGCATGATGATTTGACGTCATCCCCACCTTCCTCCGGTTTGTCACCGGCAGTCACCTTAGAGTGCCCAACTGAATGCTGGCAACTAAGATCAAGGGTTGCGCTCGTTGCGGGACTTAACCCAACATCTCACGACACGAGCTGACGACAACCATGCACCACCTGTCACTCTGTCCCCGAAGGGAAAGCCCTATCTCTAGGGTTGTCAGAGGATGTCAAGACCTGGTAAGGTTCTTCGCGTTGCTTCGAATTAAACCACATGCTCCACCGCTTGTGCGGGCCCCCGTCAATTCCTTTGAGTTTCAGCCTTGCGGCCGTACTCCCCAGGCGGAGTGCTTAATGCGTTAACTTCAGCACTAAAGGGCGGAAACCCTCTAACACTTAGCACTCATCGTTTACGGCGTGGACTACCAGGGTATCTAATCCTGTTTGCTCCCCACGCTTTCGCGCCTCAGCGTCAGTTACAGACCAAAGAGCCGCCTTCGCCACTGGTGTTCCTCCACATCTCTACGCATTTCACCGCTACACGTGGAATTCCGCTCTTCTCTTCTGCACTCAAGTCTCCCAGTTTCCAATGACCCTCCACGGTTGAGCCGTGGGCTTTCACATCAGACTTAAAAGACCGCCTGCGCGCGCTTTACGCCCAATAATTCCGGATAACGCTCGCCACCTACGTATTACCGCGGCTGCTGGCACGTAGTTAGCCGTGGCTTTCTAATCAGGTACCGTCAAGGTACGAGCAGTTACTCTCGTACTTGTTCTTCCCTGACAACAGAGTTTTACGACCCGAAAGCCTTCATCACTCACGCGGCGTTGCTCGGTCAGGCTTTCGCCCATTGCCGAAGATTCCCTACTGCTGCCTCCCGTAGGAGTCTGGGCCGTGTCTCAGTCCCAGTGTGGCCGATCACCCTCTCAGGTCGGCTACGCATCGTCGCCTTGGTGAGCCGTTACCTCACCAACTAGCTAATGCGACGCGGGTCCATCTGTAAGTGATAGCCGAAGCCATCTTTCCATTTTGAACCATGCAGTTCAAAAACATATCCGGTATTAGCTTCGGTTTCCCGAAGTTATCCCAGTCTTACAGGCAGGTTACCCACGTGTTACTCACCCGTCCGCCGCTAACCTCCGAAGAGGTCCGCTCGACTTGCATGTATTAGGCACGCCGCCAGCGTTCATCCTGAGCCAGGATCAAACTCTCCATAAAAGTGTTTGTCTAGCTAAAATAAATGTTGACGTTTTGTACTTCGTTCAGTTTTCAAAGAACTAATCTGCCGCTCAAGGCGACTTCATCATAATATCATTTCATAAAAACAAAGTCAAATTCTTTTTTGTTTTTATTTTTTGTTCGCTCATCGGCGACGAAGATTAATATATCATGCCTTGTTTTTTGATGCAATACCTTTTTTATATTTTTTATCTTTATGGGAAATTTCTATTGGTTTCCCATATACATGGACTACAACTTCTTATTTTAATCATCTACATGGTCGCGATATGCATGAACAGGAGAGATGAATGTGGATTATCACGATGCACTTATCAAACTTGGACTATCTGCTTTATTGGGATTCATTATTGGTCTGGAACGGGAATTACGACAAAAACCTTTAGGATTAAAAACCTGCTTAGTCATCTCTATTATTAGTTGCTTGTTAACCATTGTGTCTATTCAAGCATCCTATACCTTACCAGCTCCCGATCATATTCGTACAGACCCACTTAGACTTGCAGCGCAAATTGTATCTGGTATTGGATTTTTAGGCGGCGGCGTCATCTTACGCCGCGGCAATGATAGCGTAGCTGGCTTAACCACTGCCGCTATGATTTGGGGCGCTGCCGGTATCGGCATTACAGTAGGAGCTGGCTTTTACGTAGAAGCCTTCACAGGTATGGTTTTTCTTATACTCAGCGTAGAAATTATCCCGCTAGTGATGAAAGCAATTGGTCCTAAACAACTGCGACAAAGAGAGTTAGGATTAAAACTTGTTATTGATAATATTGAAAATATCCCAAAGGTCATGGAACAAATCGAAAGTATGGAAATAAAAGTGAAGAATATGAAACTCAAAACCTTACACAACGGGGCGCACTTTTTACAAGCTAAACTGTCTGTTCATCAAAATGTACGAACTGCCGATATTTACTTTTCTGTTCAATCTATCGTCAATGTAACAGAAGCAGAGGTCGAAAGCGTATAAAAAGTTTGTACAATAACAAGTTTGGATACAATAGAGGTTAGCCCTATTTTTGGAGGGAAAGCCTTTGGATAACAATACATCCGTTTTAAATATCTTTCGCTTATCAGTACTTATTCGCATTTCAACTATATTGATTTCTACCATTATCGGATTTGGTATTATTATTCATTATATTGAACCCTCTGTTTTCCCCACTTTTTTTGATGGAATCTGGTGGGCAATTGTTACTGTATTTACAGTGGGCTACGGAGACCTTGTTCCTAAAACCTTAGCAGGAAAAACGACTGCAATTTTACTTATTTTGATTGGAACAGGATTTGGATCATACTATATGATTTCATTTGCTACAGAACTAGTTAGTCGACAATATATGAAACAGAAAGGACAAGGTGTTTGTGGGTTTCAAAATCACCTTATCCTCATTGGCTGGAATGAACGTACAAAACTCATTGTGGAACAAACAAAGAATCCGATTGTATTAGTTGATGAAACATTGTCTGTGTTGCCCAAAGATTATTCGCACCTCTTTTTTATCAAGGGCTGCCCTCACCACGATGAAACCTTGATGCGTGCAGGCATTTCTAAAGCAACAACTATTATTGTAACAGCTGACAAGGAAAAAAAAGAAAAAGAGGCAGATGCACAAACTATCTTACATGTACTAACAGCAAAAAGTTTAAACGCTCATTTATACTGCATCGCAGAAATTTTGACGACCGCACAAGTAGAGAATGCAAAACGCGCAGGCGCTGATAAAGTTATTGAGGCAAATAAGCTCATTAGCAGTACTTTCATGAAAAAAGCCCATTTAATTAAAGAAAACACCCTATCACCCCATTTGATTTGCATTCTTTCTTCACTTCCAGGTCAAGAAGGGCGTACCTTTGGGGATTTGGCCATTACTCTGCTGAAAGATGACAAACTTCTAATTGGAATTCAGCGTAATACCGAACAACTCATTAACCCAGGATTCACTTTTTTGCTACAAGAAAAAGATGCACTCATTACCGTTAAGAAGTAATGAGTGCATCTTCTAATTCACGAAGCAGGGCTTTACCGACATCAACATACTTTTCGTCCACTTTTCCATCTGGGTCCTTCGGCTCAGAAAACTGATCGAGTGATGTAAAACCTGCTGTAAACGTGTTTACATTGTCATCCAGGTTTTCTTGGTACACATGAGAAAGTAGATATGGTGTACCAATGCGCACCATCGTTCCTTTTGCATCCAATTGTCCGCTTACTGCTTCGAAAGGTAAACGTAAAAATTGATACCCCTCTTTGTCATCTATCTTGTAATCAAACGAGCCTGTTTCATAGTCCCAATTTCCGCCGATATCATATCCGAGCGGCTTTAAAATTTGCTCTAGCTTATACAATTGATAGGTTTGTCCCTCAAGTTTTGATTCTAACGCAATCATAAACGGCCCTCTTTTCTAATTTCTTTGCCGTTATCTTTCCCCAAATTCCCAAACAAAAAACGCAGGATTGCTCCTGCGCTTTGCTTATTTTAGGCGAGATTCCAATTCTGCTTTTAATTCCTCAAAGCCTGGCTTCCCTAATAATGCGAACATATTCTTTTTGTATGCTTCTACACCCGGCTGATCAAACGGATTTACACCAAGGAGGTAGCCGCTCATTGCGCAAGCTTTTTCAAAGAAGTATACAAGATAGCCGAACGTATACTCATCGAGACGCGGTACTGTCACGATTAAGTTTGGTACGCCGCCGTCTGTATGCGCTAGCAAGGTACCTTCAAATGCTTTTTTGTTCACAAAGTCAACAGTTTGACCTGCCAAGTAGTTTAATCCATCCAAATCGGATTGCTCTTCCTGCAATTCTAATGCATGACGAGGTGCTTCTACGTTAATTACTGTTTCAAATAGATCACGGCGTCCTTCTTGTACGTATTGTCCTAAAGAGTGCAAGTCTGTAGAGAAGTTTGCAGAAGAAGGATAAATTCCTTTTTGGTCTTTTCCTTCACTCTCGCCAAACAATTGCTTCCACCATTCAGCAAAATATTGCAATGCTGGCTCGTAGTTGATTAGCATTTCAATTGTTTTTCCTTTATTGTAAAGAGCATTACGAACTGCTGCATATTGATATGCTGCATTGTCTTCTAGTTCAGATGCACTGAAGTCTTCGCTCGCTTGTGCTGCACCGTTCATCATTTCTTCAATGTTCAAGCCGCTTGCCGCAATCGGTAATAAGCCTACCGCTGTTAATACAGAGAAACGTCCACCCACATCATCCGGAATGACGAATGTTTCGTAGCCTTCTTCATCTGCCAATGTTTTTAACGCACCGCGCGCGCGATCTGTCGTTGCATAAATACGGTGTTTCGCTTCTTCTTTACCATATTTCTCTTCCAGCATTTTGCGGAAAATACGGAATGCAATTGCAGGCTCTGTTGTTGTACCGGATTTAGAGATTACATTAATGGAAAAATCCTTCCCTTCTAGCACATCCATTAAATCTCTCATGTAAGTAGAGCTGATATTTTGACCAACAAAGATGATTTGCGGTGCTTTACGATCCTCTTTTGCCAACATGTTGTAGAATGAATGGTTTAGCATTTCAATTGCCGCGCGTGCCCCTAAGTAAGAACCACCGATGCCGACTACCAATAAAATATCGGAATCTCTTTGAATTTTTGCTGCACTTTTTTGAATGCGTACAAATTCTTCACGATCATAAGCTGTCGGTAGATCTACCCAGCCTAAGAAATCATTACCTGCCCCTGTTTTTTCATGAATTGCGTGATGTGATACTTTTACTGCATCACGTAAGTATGTAAGCTCATGCTCGCTGATAAATCCCAACGCTTTTGAGTAATCAAATTGAATATGCGTCATACATGTCCCTCCATTGTAAAATAAATCATTCCTACTACACTTTAACGAAACAAAAGCGCTAAATCAAGCGTACAGTAAAGTGTAAGCGTAAACACGTGTCGATAGTTTGACCAAAAAAGCATAAAGCCTTACTTTCTAGCTCCATAAAAAAAGCTGCTCCTTAAAGAGCAGCTCGGTAAATCGCCAGTACATCTTCTTTTGTCAGCTTTTTAAAGTTTCCAAACGGACCGTATACAACCGTTTTCTCCGCCATTAACTCCAATTGTGAATCATCTATGTCATAATCGCTAAGGCGTGCCGGCGCACCAATGGAAGTCCAGAACGCGCGTAGTGCCTGAATACCTGCAAGCGCCACTTCACGGTCATCCTTACCTGCGCTATCAATGTGGAATACACGCTCAGCAAACTGTTTAAAACGTGCGATATTTTCGTCCATCACATGCTCCATCCAGTGCGGAAATAAAATGGCCAGACCGCCGCCGTGCGGAATGTCATACACAGCAGACACTGCATGCTCAATATTGTGCGTAGCCCAGTCACCGCGCACACCCATGGATAAAGTGCCGTTTAATGCCATTGTACCTGCATATAAAATTGTTGCGCGATGCTCGTAGCTCTCCAGGTTATCTAACAGCTTCGGTGCTGCTTCCATTACAGTTTGCAGCAACGATTCGCAGTAACGATCCTGAAGAGGTGTGTTTGTATCTTGGTGGAAATATTGTTCAATGACATGAGACATGATATCTACAATGCCATAAATAGTTTGATTGCGCGGCACTGTAAACGTGTACGTTGGATCTAATATTGAAAATGTCGGGAAAGTAACAGGACTGCCCCAGCCATATTTCTCATTGGTTTCCCAATTCGTAATAACAGAACCTGCGTTCATCTCGGAACCTGTTGCAGCCAACGTTAATACCGTACCAAACGGAAGTGCTTCTGTCGCGAATGCCTTTTTCGTTACCAAATCCCATGCATCACCCTCGTATTTCGCGCCGGCTGCAATGGCTTTTACGCAGTCAATTACACTGCCGCCGCCAACAGCCAAGATAAAGTTAATACCCTTTTCTTTACAAAGCTCTACACCTTTTCGAACCGTCGTAATACGCGGGTTCGGCTCAACACCGCTTAATTCTGTTACTGTTATCCCTATCTCTTGCAGTACATTCATGACTTCTTCATATAGACCGTTGCGTTTAATACTACCCCCGCCATAAACGAGTAATACGTTTTTGCCGTACTTTGGTACCTCTGTTTTTAATTTCTCTAATTGTCCTTTCCCAAATATCAATTTGGTTGGGTTATAAAACGCAAAGTTTTGCATATATCTTCCTCCTTTTCATGTCTTATCTTTACCTTACCAAAAAAATCTCATTTACAAAAAATATTTGCATAAGAATTAATCAAATAACTCATCCTATACTCGAACGAACAACAAGGAGGTAACCTTCATGAGTACTTTGCAGCGAATTGCTTTAGTATTAACAGTAATCGGGGCATTGAATTGGGGACTTATTGGTTTTTTCCAATTTGACTTAGTAGCGGCAATCTTTGGCGGACAAGATGCAGCGTTAGCTCGCATCGTATACGGTCTTGTCGGATTAGCCGGATTAATAAATTTAGGACTTCTGTTTAAGCCTTCGGAAGAATTGGGTACACATCCGGAAGCACGACACGTCCGTTAAATAAAAAAGACAGGGACCATTTCCCTGTCTTTTTTATTTCGTCGCGTTTTGTCGCTGCGACTGCTCAATCCATTCGTTTAATTTCTTTCGCAGTGTGTTAAATCCATCTGAAGCTGGTTTTGGCACCTTCATTGTTGTTTGCCTTCGCATCGGTTGCTCTTCATGTGCAGCTTTTAAAGACAAACTAATCTTACCGTTTGCATAATCTGTTGACAGAACGCGAACTTCAATAACATCGCCCACTTTTAAAAAATCGCCTACATCTTTCACATATCCGTTCGTAATTTCCGATATGTGAATTAATCCTTGTGTCGTATCATCTAAGGAAACAAATGCACCGTATGCTTGAATACCGGTCACCGTTCCTGTCACAATTTCTCCACACTCATATTTTCGTGGCATAGTAACACTCCTATAACTGCACCTATTTTCCCTATTAGTAAATTATACCACGTCCGCCTATTTCATTCAAAATACATTAATTCTCTTTAGCATGTATAAATATGACATTGTATGGATATAATACTAGCACATGGCTTTCTAGTATTCCCCCCCTTTTTTAGACAAAGCGCGTTGCGTTTTGTCTTTTTTTTGTACAAAACGCGCGATACGGTTCATTGCCTCTATCAGCTGCTCCATGGACGTTGCATAAGAACAACGAATAAACCCTTCCCCGCTTTCTCCAAATACAGAGCCCGGCACAACGGCAACCTTTTCTTCTAGCAGCAACTGCTCCGCGAATTGTTCAGAAGACAAGCCAGTTGTCGTGATGGATGGAAATGCATAAAAGGCGCCTCCTGGTATATGACAGGATAATCCCATTTCATTGAATGACCCTGTAATGAAATTACGCCGTTGTCTGTAGCTTTTTTTCATTTCCTTGACATCACGTTCACCGCTGCGGAGTGCTTCAACCGCTGCGAATTGTGACATTGTCGGAGCACACATCAGTGTATATTGATGAATTTTCAGCATTGGTGTTAAGAAAAATTCAGGTGCAGCTACAATACCTAAGCGCCACCCTGTCATTGCGAAGCCTTTAGAAAAACCTGAAATTAAAATTGTGTGCTCATACATTCCTTCAATGGCAGCAAAACTTGTATAAGGCTCGTCATACACAAGCTCCGCGTAAATTTCGTCGGATAAAACAATCAAGTTATACCTTTTTACAACAGCGGCAATACGCTCTTGTTCTTCTTTACTTAACACCGTTCCTGTTGGATTATTTGGCGAGCATAAAATCATTGCTTTTGTTCGTATTGTAATCGCAGCCTCTAACTCTTCCGATTGCAGCTTAAACCCATTTTCCGGCTTGGTCGAAATTGGAACAGGTACCCCGCCCGCTAGCACAACAAGCGGCGCATAGGATACAAAACTTGGTTCAACGATAATAACCTCGTCGCCGGGATTTATAATGGTGCGGAGTGCGACATCGAGCGCTTGGCTTGCACCAACTGTGATTAACACTTGTGTATCAGGATTGTAGGTTACATCAAATCGACGCTGTAAGTATTTAGCGGTTTCACGGCGTAAGACCGGCAATCCTGCGTTGGCTGTATAAGCTGTATAGCCTTCTTCTAAAGAACGAATGCAAGCTTCACGAACCTGCCATGCCGTAACAAAATCCGGTTCGCCCACACCAAGAGAAATTACCCCCTCCATACCAGATGCCAGATCAAAAAACTTACGAATGCCGGACGGCTGCAAATTTTGTGCAGTATGTGATAGTGTAAAATTCATGGTGTCACCACAATTCGTTTATCATCATCATGATTATTATAAATAACGCCGTCATGCTTATATTTTTTTAAGATAAAATGTGTGGTGGTAGATACAACAGAGTCTAATGTTGATAATTTTTGCGCCACAAAGGAGGCTACTTCAGACATCGTTTTTCCCTCAATTACAATAGATAAGTCATACGCACCTGACATTAAATACACAGATTTGACTTCCGGATGGCGATAAATTTTTTCGGCAATTTCATCAAACCCTACCCCGCGCTTTGGTGTCACTTTTACATCAATCATTGCGGTTAGTCCTTCCTGCTCCTTTACCTTTGTCCAGTCAACCAGTGTGACATAATCTACAATGACTTGCTCCTGTTCTAATTTTCTCATCATATGCTGTACATCTTCCGCACTCGTGTCCAGCATTTTCGCTAATACATCAATAGGTAAACGACTATTTTTTTCTAAACACTCCAGTAGCTCTAACTCTTTTGCGTTCATATAATAACCCCTTTTCTCTTTTGGCATATACCACTTCACAGTATACATATATTTTTTCAATTTGAAAATTTCTGTTTTCTTATCGGGAATGAGACTTTTCCAATTGTTTATGTAAAAATAAAAGGGAAAGGGGATGGAAAAATGAAACCACATATTTACATATCAGAGGCGATACCGAAGAAGGTTGAGGAATATCTTGCCCAGCACTGTACCTACGAAAAGTGGAGAGGACCAGGAAAAATCTCTCGCGAAGAACTATTACAGCGTATTGGTGACAAAGACGGATTGCTGAATTTCGGTGCCAAAATTGACGATGAACTACTTCGTGCAGCACCACGACTACGTGCTGTTAGCAACATTTCTGTCGGCTACGATAACTTCGATCTGGCGGCTATGAAGAATCGAGGAATTATTGGTACCAACACTCCTTATGTTCTGGATGAAACGGTGGCTGACTTAATTTTCGGTCTCATGTTAACCGCAGCCCGCCGTATTTGCGAGCTTGATACCTATGTAAAAGCCGGTTATTGGCAAAAAGAAATTGGAAAAGAGCATTTCGGTCTGGATGTACACGGTGCTACACTAGGAATCATTGGCATGGGACGAATTGGAGAAGCTGTTGCGAAACGGGCACGATTTGGTTTTAATATGAATATTCTTTACCACAATCGTTCACGAAAACCGGAGACTGAACGTATATTTGACGCGCGCTACGGCTCATTAGATGAAGTGTTAACACAATCCGATTTTATTGTATTAATGACACCCCTAACAGAAGCTACCTATCACCTCATTGGGACGCGCGAATTTCAGCTAATGAAATCATCGGCTGTGTTCATTAATGCTTCACGTGGGCAAACCGTTGATGAAGCAGCATTGATTGCAGCGCTGCAAAACGGAGAAATCTACGCTGCTGGTATTGATACATTTGAACAAGAGCCTACACCTGCTGATAACCCACTGCTACGTTTGGCAAATGTAGTCACATTGCCCCATATCGGTTCAGCTACACTTAAAACAAGACGCAAAATGGCTATGACCGCAGCGGAAAATTTAGTTGCGGCGCTATCAGGTGAAACCCCACCTTATCTCGTAAATGAATTACGTTAAAAGAGATGCTTCGGCATCTCTTTCCTGCTTTTGGCGGGGATAGAAGGCTATGAAGTGGAGATGATATGAACTAAAAACAACGGAGTGATGACTATGAAAACAACAGACATTCCTTCTCACTTCACCTTCTCCATTCACAACATTACCGTTCATTACGAGCTGTACAATTACAATCCTGGCGCAGAGCAGCCAACATATGTATTGATTCATGGCTTTCTTTCTTCTACCTTTAGCTACCGACGACTCATTCCCTTATTAGCACAAAAAGGGACTGTCATTGCACTTGATTTGCCGCCGTTCGGTAAAAGCGAAAAGTCAACGCGCTTTACGTATTCATATCGCAACTTGGCTAACCTTGTCATTCAATTGATTGAGCATCTTCAGCTGAAAAAGGTGATTCTTGTTGGTCACTCCATGGGTGGACAAATTTCTTTATATGTAAGCCGCTTGCGAGAAGATTTAGTTGATAAAACCGTTCTCCTTTGCAGTTCAAGCTACTTGACTAAAGCTAACCCATCTCTGATTTACTCTTCCTATTTACCGTTCTTTTATTTGTATGTAAAAAACTGGTTGGTTCGCAAAGGCGTACTGCATAATTTATTGAATGTTGTACATGATGCAGCACTAATTGATGAGGAAATGATGGCAGGATATGCAGCCCCTTTTTATGACGATCGTATTTTTCAAGCACTTACGCGGATGATTCGCGATCGGGAAGGTGATTTGCCTTCACTAGAGCTTAAGCAGATAAAAACACCCTCTCTGTTAATTTGGGGAGAAGAGGATCGCGTTGTCCCTATTGATGTTGGACGACGACTTCATCAGGACTTGGAAAACTCGCGGTTTATTTCATACAAAAAGACAGGACACCTCCTGCCTGAAGAAAAACCGTTTGACGTATACGAAAATATTATGGAATTTGCGAGCATATGATAGACTTACTTGTAGCGTTCTATTTACACTAAAGAAGGTGAACCATTTTGGGCCACCTTCTTTTTAAAATTGACAGCGGTCTGTTTCCTTCATCGCAAGCAATTGTTTTGCAAGCTCCTTGCATTTTTTAATATCGAGCACTTCTTCAAATGACATAAAATAAATATGTTGAATCTTTGCAGCAATATAATCTGGATCATCAAATTCACTCACGACTTGCACCACATCGCTCGCTTCTGTTTCGTAAAAATCCGGACCAAACCGAAACGGATCCCACTCTTTTACATGCTGGACCATCTTTACATATGCGCTGTCCATGAAAATGCCCCCTACTCTATTTTCTTTTATATTATCATATATTATTGCAAGTAGCTTTCTTAACATAAAGCACTACTTGTAAGGACGTACAAAAATGGCTCATCAGATATCCGTGATTAATCAAATCTTAGGTATTGCCTCGCATGTAACATATCCCTCTTATATATAAAAACGTGAGGAAGCCCCACGTTTACTCTTTGTATCCCTTCACTTTTTTGGTAATTACACCACATGCCAGACGCTTTCCTGAATTTCCTGTAGGCTGCGTCATACCATCATCGGCATTTTCTGTAATAATAAGTGCTGTACCACTTTTTCGATACATCGTTTTTTTACCCTCTTTAAAAGAAATATTAGGTGCCATAACTTCAGCCTTAATTTCTCCCTGTTCGTTCGCCATCAAATTGGGGAGATCACCGTTTTCAGCACCCTTTGCGTTCAGCAAGCCGTGCTCTTTTTCATCCGGATTAAAATGGTTACCGGCTGAGGCAAAAGTTGGGGGGGTACACTCTCCTACCGCATGAACATGAAAGCCATGCGGTCCCGGCTCAAACCCTTTGGCCTTCACCTGGATTTTCACGCCACCAGGTTGCTCTAACATCGTAGCCGTCCCTACCTCATCTCCCGCCGCATTATGAAGCTTAACCTCTACCTCCTTCGGATTCCCCTGACTACATGCTGCTGTCACTACAAGAAACACACCTACAACAAACTGTTTCCACATACCATATCCTCCAACATATATTCTCCTCTTATATTGTCCCTACAAAAGAGAAACATACGAAAAAAAGCGGAAGTGGCTCGTTCAGCTCCATAGGGCTGAGGTTCTCGGCACAAAAAGGCGCTTTTTGTCTTTATGGGACGAGGTTCTCAGACCGGAGGAGCTAGCCACTGCAGCTGGACATCAGAAAAGCGGAGCTGACTGTTCAGGCACAGAATCTAAGGTTCTCAGCCCTAAAAGGCGCTTTTTGCCTTTTTGCGGCTGAGGTTCTTAGATGGCAGTGCCTAGGAGGCGCAGCTGGATCGAAAAAAAGCGGAAGTGGCTCGTTCAGCTCCATAGGGCTGAGGTTCTCGGCACAAAAAAAACCTGCTTATGCAGGTCCCCCGTCTTTCTGATTCGCATTCATTAATGTTTTTTCAAGCTCTTTAAACTTTTCTGCGTCACGCTTTGAAATCCTTTGAAACAGTCGCCATGTTAATATAGCGCCGATTAAGAAGATGACACAGATAATAAATGCTGGAATGTACTCGGTTTTATCTTCAGGAAAATATAAAAATGGCATGTCTACACCCCTTTTGGACACGTATATATCCATTATAACGCAAAAAGATAGCCTTGCCTTTACCTTTCTCCTTTTGTAGGATGAAAGAAAAGGAGGGGTTTTTGTGGAAGTTGGTACAATAGTAAAGGGTTTTTACAAAACTGGTACATATATTGGGGAAATTACTGCGGTGCGTCCGCAGCACTATCTTGTAAAAGTGCTTGCAGTTGTAAAGCACCCTACCCAAGGTGATTTACATAGTATAAAGCAAGTTGATGTACCACTGTTTCACGAGCGTCGTGCTTTAGCATACAGAGAACAAACAAATATTCCCCTTCACATGGTCAAACCATATGAAGGAGAAGTCCCTGATTATAAAGAATCATTACGCCTTGCGCTGGAGCAGCAAATGGTCGAGCTACAAGAAGAAAATTCTCCTTGGGCAAAGCGCTGCCTGGAAAACTTAGCTGTCCTACAAAAGGAGTACAAGTTATAAAAAACCAAAGGCCAAATTACCTTATAAAAGTAATTTGGCCTTTAGTTTGTGCTTACACGCTTCAGTAGCTTGCTAAAGTCTACTCGGTCTCCAATTGTAGGTGGTGCCGGCTTTACTAAATATTGCTTATCCTTTTCTACCAACTTAAAAATATTGTATGTGGTTAATGCATCGTCTAGCGCCCGGTGATGTTTGCCTGTTCCTTTTTTACCATACGATTCAATCGCTTTCCAAAGTCCTGTCTGATTTCGATCGCCGAAAAAATGCTTGTATTCTAATGACAAGTCTCGATGGGTTTGAAATGGGCATACAATGCCTGCGGCTGCACAGTTTTGCTGCAATACACGTACATCCATATTTCCCCATGTAATAAGCGTTGCACCTTCATATTGGCGCAGTGCCACCATCAATTCTAAAAATGAAATACCGCCATCAATATCTTCCTGCGACACATTCAGAAAACTTTTACAGCGTTCTGTTAAAAGAGGAAAACGCATGGGTCTTACATATGACGAAAATGTATCCTGCACATCTTCTTGTACAAACACTGCGCCAACTTCAATAATTTCTGGATAAAATCCATGCGGCTTTCGCTTGCTTTCCGGCATGGTAAACTCGAAATCCAGAAATAATAGTCGAGTTCCCTCCATTTAATCCCTCCTCTCTCTTCATTATATCATGCTGCGAGTTTTTTCTTGATAAGTGTGTACCTTATGTATATGTGTCAATATAACAAATATTTTCATAAAACAACATTGACAAGAACAGAATTTCAAAAAAATGTTGAAGTACTACTTTATACACTCAAAAGTAATATTCATTTACACCGTTTCCTCCCCTCTTTTATAATGAAATGGTGTGCTTTTTGCCACATTAGAAAAACAGTCGGTATAGTACCGGGAAGGGAGCAGAGATTTTGCACGAAACAACTACGGAAATTTCTAATTTTCAATACTATTTTGCTATTGCAGTCTTTTTAATTGCATATGCCATCATCATCTCAGAAAAACTGAATCGTGCGGTAATCGCCTTGCTGGGCGGTGCCCTGATGGTTTTATTTGGCATCGTAGATTTACATCAAGCATTCACACACCATATTGAATGGGGAACAATCACTCTTTTGATTGGTATGATGATTCTTGTTAACATCACCAGTAAGTCTGGTGTTTTCCAATACGTTGCCATTAAATCCGCTAAAAAAGCAAAAGGAAATCCCATTCGGATTTTAATTATCTTATCTTTGCTAACAGCGCTAGGCTCTGCATTTTTAGATAATGTAACAACGGTGCTCCTTGTTGTGCCAGTTACCTTATCCATCACACGCATCTTAAAGGTCAATCCGGTTCCATATTTAATGTCAGAGGTTATTTTCTCTAACATCGGCGGTACCGCAACACTTATCGGCGACCCACCAAACATTATGATCGGGTCTGCCAATAAGCATCTGGATTTTAATGCCTTTTTGTTCAATTTGGCCCCTGTTGTTGCTGTCATCATTGGCGTAACAGCACTTATGATTTACTTTATCTATCGTAAGCAGTTACAAACAGATGCAGCGCAAATTAAAGTGTTAATGGATTTAGATGAAAACAGTTACATTAAAGATCGTAAGTTGATGATAAAATCATTAACAGTCTTAGGCTTAACCATTCTTGGCTTTGTCCTTCACTCCATTCTTCATGTTGATGCCGCTGTCATTGCGATGACAGGCGCAACCATTCTCATGCTTATTGGGGTAAAAGAGCATGAAATTGAAGAAGTGTTTGCACATGTAGAATGGGTAACAATCTTTTTCTTTGCCGGCCTTTTTGTGCTGGTCGGCGGTCTAATTGATATTGGTCTGATTAAAACACTAGCCCAGCAAGTTCTAGACATTACAGGCGGCGATATCGGTTTTGCCTCTTTGCTCATCTTATGGGTGTCAGGAATTGCTTCGGCAACCATTGATAATATTCCATTTGTAGCAACTATGATTCCACTTATTAATGACATGGCAATCGGACTTGGGTTATCACCATCCGCTGCTGAAATCGACGTATTATGGTGGTCACTTGCTCTAGGCGCTTGTTTAGGTGGGAATGGTACATTAATTGGGGCATCAGCGAACGTAATTGTAGCAGGGATCGCAAGTCGCGAAGGACACGGTTTTAGCTACATGACCTTCTTAAAGCTCGGTTTTCCAATCATGATTGTGTCACTCTTAATTTCTCACGCTTATATTTACTTGCGTTATTTGATGTAAAAAAGAAAAGCTACGGCTTTTCTTTTTTCAGGCTGTGGAGAAAGTGTTCTCCACAGCCGTTTTTTATGTTTATGACTTCTTTCCACTGTGCAAACTGATTAAAAAGGAGAGAAGGAGAGATTTGATATGATGGGTGCACTGAAAAATCACCGAGATGAGCGTGTTACGACTTCAATCGAAGAGCTTGTTCCACAAGATCACTTTTTACGAGCTGTAGAAGCCACAATAGATTTTGCTTTTATTGAGGAAAAGCTTCGCCCGTATTACTGCGAAGATAATGGGCGTCCTTCCATTCATCCCATCACTTTATTCAAGATGATTTTTATCGGTTACTTTTATGGAATCCGTTCCGAACGTCAGTTAGAGAAAGAAATTAAAATGAATCTAGCGTATCGGTGGTTTTTAGGCTTTTCTTTATCAGATCCTGTTCCTGATCACTCTACTATTAGTTGGAACCGACGTACTCGCTTTGTTCACACAACCATTTTTGAAGACATCTTTCAAGAGATTGTCAGACAAGCTCAATCCCACCGCATGGTGGGCGGTCGCGCTCTAATGACAGATTCTACGCACGTAAAGGCGAATGCAAATAAAAATAAGTATGTACAAAAGCTAAAAAAAGAACAGCCCAAAATCTATCTAGAAGAATTAGAAAAGGCTGTAACTGAGGATCGGCAAACAAACGGAAAAAAGAACTAAAACCTCGAAAGGAAGGCGAAGCCAAACAACCTACTTATATCCGTTCTAGTACAACAGACCCTGACAGTGGATTTCTAATGAGAGACGGAAAACCAAATGGGTTTCACTACCTCGATCATCGCACTGTCGATGCAAAATACAATATCATCACAGACACATATATTACGGCCGGGAATGTATCCGATTCTGGGCCGTATTTGGCACGTCTTAAAGCGCAAATAAAAACCTTTGGATTTCAGGTAGAAGCTGTGGCACTAGATGCGGGATACTTTACAGGTCATATTTGTAAAAATTTAGCGAAACAAAACATTTTTATGGTCATGGGATATCGTAGATTCGGAAAAACAAATAAAGAGGTACCAAAACGTTCTTTTCATTATGTAAAAGAGTCAAATCGCTTTGCTTGCCCGATGGGTTGTATCTTATCTTATGTGACGACAGACCGTGATGGAAATCGACAATATAAATCGAATCCAGATGATTGTGCGGCTTGTCCTCTTCGTCCCAAGTGTTTTTCTAAACAACAAAAAACGCGTACCATTACTCGACATATTTGGGAGGATTATAAGGACTTGGCTCGCGCCAACAAAAAGACAAGTGCCGGTAAGCGTCTGTACAAGCTACGTTGTTCTACAATTGAGCGCAGTTTTGCCGATGCGAAAGAACTTCATGGCTACCGGTATGCACGTTTTCGAGGGCGGGAGTCTGTCCAAATGCAGGCTTTTCTCACCGCAGCTTGTCAAAACATGAAAAAAATTGCCCTTCATCTGACCAAACAGGTCAGATGAAGGGCAATTCCTGTTTATTTTTACTTCATTTCAGACATAGTTTCCATAAAAATTGAAACTAGGGACAGAGTATTAAGAAACCTTTTAGGTTTCTCAACACTCTGAAAAAAGAAAAGCTACGGCTTTTCTTTTTTTCTTACCGAAAGAACATAAGTTCGTGTTATACTTGTAAAAAATAGTAAGGAGGAACTATCATGGATTCATTTGTTGTAGCATTACAGGCACATTTTGAACCGCATCGCAATATCGAAAAAGCGGCAGCTATGAGCCGTTATATGAAGGATCAATTTCCCTTTCTCGGCATCCAATCCCCGGAACGGAAAGCTTTGCTAAAACATTTTTTACTTGCATACGGGGCACCACCACCGCAGGATTTACCTACAATTGTGCGGGGATTATGGCAGTTACCCGAGCGCGAATACGCAATTGTTGCTCTAGATTTGCTAGAAAAGAACATTAAGCATATAAACGCTTCTTTTTTACCGCTCATGGAAGAAATCATTACAACAAAGTCTTGGTGGGACACTGTTGACTATATTGCTCCTCGGCTTGTCGGAACCATTTTCACAATTTCTCCCGAACACATTAATGAATATGTAGCACGGTGGATGCAGTCCGGTAATATATGGCTGCAGCGAACAGCACTTTTATTTCAGCTGAAATATAAACAAAAAACAGACACACAGCTTCTCTTTTCTCTCATCCAGCAGCTCAGTCATTCTAAAGAATTTTTCATTCAAAAAGCGATCGGCTGGGTGCTTCGTGAATATGCCAAGACCAATGCCGATACCGTTTGGCAGTTCATTCAAAATCATGAACTTGCACCTCTTAGCAAACGAGAAGCGCTCAAGCATATTGGTATAAAAAACAAAGCATAAGGACAGATTGTATAAAAGAAAGACATGTTTCCAATTAGAGCAGATGCATATACTAGAGTATCTCTTGTCGTTTGCGATAGAACATGTTAAAATGTTAGCATCTTTTATATAGTAGCAATGACGGACCTATAAGTACTTGCAACCAAAGCGATTCAGGGATGGTGTGAGCCTGATATGAGCAAGGAAACGGCAGTCCCGAGCAATACAGTTTCAAAGTGGGCATGCATTCGCATGTCAACTAGGGTGGAACCGCGAGCAAACGCTCGTCCCTAGGCATTACGCCGTGGGATGAGCGTTTTTTGTATTTTATTTTAGAGGAGGATTTTTATATGGCTTCAATGGAGCAAATCGTAAATTTAGCAAAGCACCGTGGCTTTGTATTCCCGGGTTCTGAAATTTACGGAGGTTTAGCAAACACTTGGGATTACGGTCCGCTAGGTGTTGAGCTGAAAAACAACGTAAAAAAAGCATGGTGGAAAAAGTTTATTCAAGAATCTCCGTACAACGTAGGTCTTGATGCAGCGATCTTGATGAACCCGCAAACTTGGGTGGCATCTGGTCACGTTGGCAACTTTAACGATCCAATGCTTGACTGTAAATCGTGTAAAGCGCGTCATCGTGCTGATAAATTAATTGAAAATGCCTTGGAAGCAAAAGGCATTGAAATGATTGTAGACGGCCTTTCCTTTGATCAAATGGCTGCGCTGATTAAAGAACATAACATCACATGTCCAGATTGCGGCAGCAATGACTTTACAGAAATCCGTCAATTTAACTTAATGTTTAAAACACATCAAGGTGTAACACAATCCAGCACAAATGAAATTTACATGCGTCCAGAAACGGCACAAGGTATTTTCGTCAACTTTAAAAATGTACAGCGCTCTATGCGTAAAAAGCTTCCATTTGGTATCGGCCAAATCGGTAAAAGCTTTCGTAACGAAATTACACCGGGTAACTTTACATTCCGTACGCGTGAATTCGAGCAAATGGAGCTTGAGTTCTTCTGTAAACCAGGCGAGGATATGGAATGGTTTACATTCTGGCGTAACTATTGCCGCGACTGGCTGCTTGCGCTTGGCATGAAGGAAGACAGCATGCGCCTGCGTGATCACGGTGAAGACGAGTTGTCTCACTATAGCAACGCAACAACAGATATTGAATTTAAATTCCCGTTCGGCTGGGGCGAGCTTTGGGGCATTGCTGACCGCACGGACTTTGACTTAAAACGTCATATGGAGCACTCTAACGAGGATTTCAATTATGTAGATCCACAAACAAACGAGCGTTATGTACCATACTGCATCGAGCCTTCTCTTGGTGCAGATCGTGTTACACTAGCATTTCTATGTGACGCGTACGAAGAAGAGCAGCTAGAAAACGACTCTCGTACGGTATTACGCTTCCATCCGGCATTGGCACCGTTCAAAGCGGCAATTCTACCGCTTTCTAAAAAGCTGTCTGACGATGCGATGGAGGTATACAGCGAGTTGGCTAAGCACTTCATGGTAGACTTTGACGAAACAGGTTCTATCGGTAAACGTTACCGCCGCCAAGATGAAATTGGTACACCGTTCTGTATCACATTTGACTTTGATTCTGTCGAAGATCGCCAAGTGACAGTGCGCGACCGCGACACAATGGAACAGGTTCGTATGCCAATCGAAGAATTAAAGAGCTTCTTGGAAAGTAAAATTAACTTCTAATAGCAAAAGGGTGTCAACGCGACACCCTTTTGTTGCGTAATTCAGCAAGTTTGGCACTTGTTCTGGCGACTTTGCTAAGTTATTTGGCAACTATGATCCTGTCGATGTGCTGCCGCTACCAAATCCCTTCTTCGCTTTAACAGATGATTTCCCGCTATCAGTATCTGGATACGCTGTGTTACCAATATAGTAATAGCCATAATGACGAGAACCTCGTTCGTCACATTCCCATTCCTCATCACCGTGGTCGTACTCAAATTGTGAACAATAAGGATCTTGTGGCTTCGGAGGTAAATCTTCATCTCCGCATCCTGCCATCGCTCCCCCAAAAGCTGTTGTAATACCTAACATCATTAATTTTGTCTTTTTCATCTTTAGTCCCCTCTCCCCAAAATACAAAAAGACCTCTACCACTAAAGGTGGCAAAGGTCTTGCAAGACATAGTCATATGCCAACAAAGCCGGTGAGAGCACTCACGGAATGACGACCTTGTTTCAGGATATACCTGACGCTACTCCCCTTTGGAGTATATACTATTAATACATATATCTTACAATATAAGCAAAAATATGTAAACCATTTTCTGTATATGCCGATTTTCTCTGGTTAGCGTTTATCTGTAACAGCGACCGTGCAACGCGACACACAAAGCAATCGCTCTTCCTCATCCACAATTTTAATATCCCACACCATGGTTGTTTTTCCTTTATGCAAAGGCGTCCCGATGGCAGTTACGACGCCGTCCCGTTTAGAACGAATATGGTTCGCATTAATCTCTAGCCCAAAGCACAGCTGAGTTTCTGAATCAATCAGTGCATATGTACCAACACTGGCCACCGTCTCCGCCAGCGCTACAGACGCTCCCCCGTGCAAGAAGCCGAACGGTTGATGTGTACTTCCGTTCACTGGCATGCTCATCACCACTCGCTCAGGTGTACATTCTTTCATCTTCATTCCCAAAGCTTCCATCAATGTTTTTGCCATTTATCATCAGCTCCCTTATAAATATCAGATTCACATTTCCATATTATGCATAATTATAACGCGTTCCTCGCAAACTGTATATAAACAGGAATATTTTACGAGCATGTATGGTTTTTTAAGAATATGAATTTGACATACGATATGAACCAACTTGTATATAAGGAGATTACATATGAAATTACGTTATTTGTGGTTGATACTGTTCGTTTTTCTATTTCCTATTCACACTTATGCGGATCGTCCTGTGTTGCCCTCACATGCACCGCTTCTTGCGGAAGAAGAGAAAAAAGAAGGGAAAAATGAGTATTTTGAATATCAACTGCGTATTCCTCGTTTTAGCGGTTTAAAAAACGAAGTGTTCCAAACGAAGCTGAATGAATATTACAGTACAAAAATGATGATGTTCAAGCGTAAATTAGAAAAAGAGGCCAAGCAATATTACGATGAAAACAAAGGGGCACTTAGTGTTCATCCCTATGTGGCCAGTACAGACTATAAAATTACTTATAACCGCAAGCCGTTACTGAGCTTGTATACAAGCTATTATCAATATACCGGCGGCGCGCACGGTATGTATGAGTGGAGAGCGAATACGTTTGATATTGACTTAGAAAAAGAGCTTATGCTAACAGAAATGTTTACAGGAACAGGCTATGAACAAATGATTCGGCAAGAAATCGTTAAACAAATTCAACAAAATAAGGACAGCTTTTTTCCAGACGCAACTGAAAAAATTAATAAGATTAGTGAATTAAAATTCTTTTTAGAGGCAGAAAATCTTGTTGTGTATTTCCCATTGTATGAACTCGCTCCTTATTCTTCTGGCATTCCAGAATTCCGCATTCCGTACACGCTACTGCAAGAACAATTGAAAGACAAGTATCAGAAAATTTTGATTGACAAGTGATGCGTGTCCCGTTACGATATTGTTAACCAAAACAACATTGGAGGTTAACATAAAATGCGCAAGTTTCGTACACTTGATTTAACTTTAGCTGCTATGTTTGTTGCGCTTATGGCAATTGGCGCAAACATCACGTCTTGGGCTCCTTTTTTACAAGTAGCTGGTATCCCTCTATCAATGCAACCATTTTTTGCAATCCTAGCCGGATTATTACTTGGTAGCAGAGTAGGTGCACTGTCTATGACTGTTTACATGCTAGTTGGTATTGCAGGTGCACCAGTATTTGCTCAATTTAGCGCAGGAATTGATACTGTTTTAGGCATGTCTGGCGGTTTTATTCTCTCTTACATTGTTGTTGCCTACGTAACTGGAAAAATCGTCGAAAGCAAGATAATCCCGACCTTCTTTACTTTTTTGATTGCCTCTTTAGTTGGTATTGCTCTTATTTATGTGATTGGCACGAACTATATGTACGCTGCTGCAAATGTATGGTTAGAGGCAGACATGGAGTACGCAACAGCTTGGAAAATCATGATGTGGTTTATGGTAAAAGATTTAGCATTTACCATTTTAGGAGCAGTCATCGCCCCTCGTATCTACCGTGCGATTACCAGCTCTGGAACAGCTTATTCTCGTACAGCATAAAAGCACGGATTTTTCCGTGCTTTTTTAATTTGCAGCAATTTTTTCTTGGATTTGCTTATCTTGACTTGTCGGTGCAAAAACAAAGTACTTACTTATGTAAAAGTGTGTGCCAAATCCAATTATATTCACAATTACCGCACATAATGGCTTAATGTTCACAAGATAAACAAGTCCATTATAAAAGATAACAGCTACTGCCATGCTGATGAGTGATGCAGCAATAAATAAACCAAATTCTTTGGCTCCACTTTGTATATCTGCTCGCTTCGTTTGAAACACAAACTGCTTAGTTGTGATATAAAAGATAAGAATACAGATAGTCCATGCCATGCTTTGCGCAATCCACATACGACCTGCATCCTCTTGCATCGTTAAGATAAAAAAGTATATAACCATTTTGGATACACTTGCGCAAGCACCTAAAAATAAGTAGTTATATAGCTGACGTTTTTTATCCATCTAATGCTCCTTTCCATGCGATTGAACATATAAGAAGAGGAGCGATTTGCTCCTCTTCTTATATGTATTTGTATATACACTAATTATTCCAGCGTGCTTTTTACGATGTTCTCTTCTAACAATCGCTGCATAACCTGCAGTAAATCTTCACGTAAATCGTCATGCTGCAGCGCCATTTCGATTGTTGTTTGAATAAAGCCAAGCTTTTCACCTACATCATAACGCTTTCCGTCAAAGTCATATGCGAACACACGCTGAATTTCATTTAGCCTTTGGATTGCGTCAGTTAGCTGAATTTCACCACCTGCGCCAATTTCCTGTTCCTCTAAAAACATAAAAATTTCAGGAGTCAAAATATAGCGACCCATAATCGCCAAGTTAGAAGGTGCCGTACCTTTTGCTGGCTTTTCCACAAATTGACGGACTTGATAACGACGGCCATCTCTTTCAATCGGATCGATAATACCATAACGATGCGTTTCGCTTTCATCAACTGTTTGTACACCAATTACAGATGAAAATGTCCGCTCGTGCTCATCCATTAATTGACGCAGGCATGGCTTGTCAGCTTGCACAATATCATCGCCAAGCAGTACAGCAAACGGCTCATCACCGATGAATTTTCGCGCGCACCATACTGCATGTCCCAGTCCTTTTGGCTCTTTTTGACGAATATAATGAATATCCACCATTTTAGAAGAAGCTCGTACCTTTTCCAGAAGCTCATATTTTTCCTTCTCAAATAGGTTTTGCTCTAATTCAAACGCATGGTCAAAATGATCTTCAATCGCCCGTTTTCCTTTTCCCGTTACAATGATGATATCTTCAATGCCCGATTGAATAGCTTCCTCTACAATATACTGAATAGTTGGCTTATCAACAATCGGAAGCATTTCTTTTGGCATTGCTTTAGTTGCAGGCAAAAAGCGTGTTCCCAGACCCGCTGCAGGGATAATGGCCTTTCTAACTCGTTTCATCTTTTCTCCCTCTTTCTTTACTTATGATGAAAAGCGTTCCACAAGTGTTGCTAATGTGCGTACCATTACACCAGTTGCACCTGCCGGACCAAGATCATGCGCCGCTTTTGTTTCAGATGTACCAGCAATATCCAAATGTACCCATGGTGTATCTTCCGCAAATTCACCTAAAAACGCCCCCGCCATAATTGCATGGCCATCGCGTCCTGGGGAGTTATTCAAATCGGCAAATTTACTGCCGCGTACGCGCTCTTTGTCACGTTCGAAAATTGGTAATTGCCAAATTGGCTCATCGGTTTCTAGAGCTGCCTCCAATACTTGCTCGTAAAATCCTTCATCATTTGTCATCGCACCTGTCGTATGATTACCTAACGCAACAATTACACCGCCTGTTAACGTAGCTACATCAATCAAATAATTTGCTCCCAACTGCTTTGCATACGTGATACCATCCGCAAGCGCCAAGCGTCCTTCCGCATCTGTATTCAGTACCTCAATTGTTTTACCGCTCATAGATGTAATAACATCATCCGGCTTAAACGCATCGCCGCTAATCATATTATCTGTAGATGGAATGACCATTACGACATTTTGCTCGGGACGCAATTCCCCGATGATTTCCATAGCCCCTAAAACAGCTGCAGCACCGCCCATATCTCCTTTCATACCGACCATGCCTTCACGCGGCTTTAGGGAGTACCCACCTGTATCATATGTAATACCTTTACCGATAAGGCCAATTACATCCGTCCATTCTTCCTTACCTTGATAAGAGATTGTAATCACCTTAGGCGGGTTAACAGAACCTTGATTAACAGCCAAAAGCGCGCCCATACCAAGCTCTTGTATTTCTTCTTTTTCCAGCACTTTATAATCCATACCATACTTTTCCGCCAACTGAATTGCATGATTTGCAAGATCGCTCGCTGTTAGCTTATTTGGCGGCATATTTACAAGCGTACGTGCCGTATTTGTTGCTTTTCCATACACAGCACCGACAGCAAGAGCAGCTTGCACTTCTTGGGCATCGGCTTTTGTGATGAACACAAGGGATGGAGTTGGTTTTTGTTCCTTTTTATTCGTTTTATATGTTTGTAGCTCATAGGTTGCCAGATAATAAGACTCTGCGGCAATATGCGCTACATCTAATACATCAATATGACCGGATACAAATGAATCCAGATTGATTGCGATATTATCTGCTTTTATACCCTTTACAGATTGAAATACTTTACCCATTGTCTCGCGCAGCAGTTCTGTTGTATAAGTATCAGCGTTGCCAAGACCAGCGAATACGTATCGCTTTACATCCCCTTGCCCAAGTGCATGTATTTTAGATACAGACTTCTTTCTAGCAGAGATATCACCTTCTGCTACAAGCGTACTTACTTGTCCATTTAAACCGAATTCTAGCTCTGTTGTTCCTTCAAAAATACCAATGATGGCAACCTCATGTGCACCTAATTGTTCTTGTATATGAAACATCCTAACACCTCCAAGTATATGTTTTTATTATAGCTGTATTTGTTGAAAAATGCGAAGATTCCGTGCAATATAAATAGCTCGGACAATTTGCCCGAGCTATTTTTGATATTGTCGGCGGAACACCTGCATCGCCTTATCTTCGTTGAGGCGGTTCATATCTTCTTCTGTTAACTTCCCATTTCCCATCTTAACCACATATACTTTTAATTCTTTTTTCCCCCACTGCTTATATACATCCTGCACCGTTTCATAGTATAAGTCCAACGAGTTTCCTTTAATAGCTCCACCTTTGTCCGCCACAACACCGTAACCATAATCTGGAATAAACAAAACAGTTCCAATTGGAAACACGTTAAGATCTGCAGCAATAGTAGAATATAAGTCCCGCTTTACGCGAACACCAGAATAAGTAATGCCGTATTGCGGGTGATTCGGCCGTTTTCCTGTTGATTCTACACCTGCTGTATAGCCCGTTGCCTTTACCATCACTGAAGGATATTTTTGATCCCAATCTTCAAATTCTTCTAGCGTAGTTGATGGTATCTCCTCAGCTTTTACGCTTGCGACAGATTGACTTGTTTTTTTAACAAAGTTCTCTACGCGCAACCCAGTAATTGCAAACACAGTAACAGCAAGCGCACAAAGAAATGCACTCGTCATCAACAAGCGAATCGCAACTTTTCGTATTGTCATGCTTATTTCAACACTCCTTTACGACTAGTGTTGGCCATGACAATCATTTTTATGCGACAAACTCTCTCTTTTTCATCCTTTTGTATCTGAGGTTAAGACCAACTTAGCAGTCCTATCGGCCAAGTTCTCTCTCCTATCGGCCGAATTCTTTCTTCTATCGGCCAAGTTCACACTCTATCGGACAAATTCAACTTTTATCAGAAGTCTCTACAGCTGATTATAGAAAAAACCTCGCGGCAGCGAGGTTTAGAACATTTGATATCCTTTTTGACGAAGTGTCTTAATAATGATGCCGGAAAGAATAGCTCCGACTAAACCGGTTGTTAGAATAATCATGTCTGCTTGACCTAGGGATGTGGCATGTTCTGTTAAAGAAGCAAATGCCTCTGACGGATTATTGATATAATCAAAAGTACTGACCTTATCAATAATAGCAACGCAAATAAGCGGATACAGGATTGCCATAATCCATGTTTTACGTAAGATCATATTTAACAAAAAGCCAATCCCGAAAAATAATACAAAAAACAACATCATTGAAATGAACAGTACTGGAATACTCATGTATTTCTCCCCTTTTTCCCTCTTGCTGTCTTAAGTGTACAAAACGCGCGCAAGGTCGTCAATTTCTGTTTTCAGGAAGAAATACATGATAGGCTGTATATCCGAAATGAGCTCCTGGGTCCACATCTTTTCGTAACGGAAAAGATTGTTGGGAAATACTTTGAACCAAATAACGTAATAACACCGAAGCCGTTTCATCATTCGCAAACTGGTATGGGTGTAGAAACTGAGCATCCTCTAGCTCATCGCTTTTTATTACAATGCGTTCATGCAGTGGCGCTAAACTAAAAATAATCATGTTATCGCTGATTTCATTTCTAATCACGCCAGACCGAATCCCAATCACACCTTTAACCTCTGTATGTATCCCTGTTTCCTCTAGAACTTCACGCTGCACCGCTTGATCAAGCGTTTCCCCTTCATCAACAAAACCAGCCGGAAGTGACCATACGCCCTTTAACCCCCCATAGCTCTTTTTCACCACAAGCCATTTCCCATCTGCTGTTATGACTAAACCGCTCACGCCTAGCCAAACCTTACCTCGTTTGCTCATGTTCCCCCGCTCCTTCGTTCTGACTTACAGTTAAAGTTCGTTGTTGATTGCGTTTGCTTTCGGGAGCAGTGCTTTTCCCGTAGGATTCTCACCAATCAACAAGTGCCGATTAGCAGCATCAGATTTTAACACAGCCTACATTTAAAAAAAGAGCAAAAGCGCACCGGCTTTTGCTCATCTTATCTTAAAAGAACTTTAATTTACCTTTTTTCAATACTAATAATGGACCGCCTAGTAGGAACAAGTAACGGTTGTCGATTACTTTTTTCATGAAAGCAGCTTGCCATCCGACAATCTTTCTGCCCATTACAACACCGATACCATCATCGTGACCAAGTGAACATACGGAACCTTTGTTATCGAATGTAAACTTCTTCATTTCACCTTTGCCGCGTACCATAACTGCAATGTTTTGCGCAATTGTGTAACCTTCTTGAATTGCGATTTGCGCAGTTGGCGGGTAAGGACGATCATTTTCAGGGTTAAAAATTAATGCCGCGTCACCAACGATAAATACATCATCATGACCAGGTGCGCGCATGTACTCATCAACTTTGATACGACCGCGCATTGCTTCAAAGCCAGATTGCTCAACAAGTGCGTTACCGCGTACACCTGCTGCCCATACAACTGTTGCTGCTTTGATTTCTTCTACTTCTTCACCTTGTGCTACGATAATGCCTTCTTCTGTAGCTTCTTTAATCGCTGTGCCGATGCGGAATTCCACGCCGCGCTTTTCTAAAAACTTCACTGCATATTCAACAAGCTCAGGATCAAATCCAGGCAATACTGTTGGTGCAGCCTCTACGCAAATAATGCGCACTTTTTCACGAGGTACATCATACTCAGCTACAAGCTCAGGAACACGATTCGCAAGCTCGGCTAAGAATTCAATACCTGTAAAACCAGCACCGCCAACTACAACTGTTAATAGGTCATCGCGTTTTTGTGTTGGATATAGAGAGAACATATACTCAATATGGTCGCGAATTTGACGCGCGCCGTTAATGTTAGCGATAGAAAACGCATGCTCCTTCAAGCCTTTGATGCCGAATGTTTCGGATTCAAAACCAAGGCCCACTACAAGATAATCGTACTCAAGCTCACCGTTATGAAGAATAACACGCTTTTCAGCAGACTTAATTTCTACAACTGTATCTTGTACGAAGTTTACTTTGCTAGAATCAATTACATCTTTAATTTCAAGACGCGTTTTATCATGGTGCAATGTACCTGCCGCATTCTCATGCAACCATGTTGTTTGGTAGTGATAGCTGTTATTGTTTACAAGCGTAATTTCCGCTTCGCTTACAGACAGCATTTTTTGGAGGCGGACAGTGGTAATCATACCGCCGTACCCGGCACCAAGAATAACTATTTTCGGCTTTCTCACCCTAATCACAATCCTTCTCTATAAAATAAGTATGCAATATAATTAGTAGTCGAACTTTGTCGACAATTCACAAAAAAGTAAAAAATTTGTCACAAAAACGAAACATACACCTACATTATATTATGCTTTTTCCAGCCATTTTTCAAGTGCAGTTATTCACATAATCCGTAACGAATTTATTGAAAGTGCTTTCTTTTTCTATTTGGCATTTATTTTTTGTTGTTTCATTGAATATATACAGTAGAAGTCTTGGAATACAGTCTTTTTCTAAGTTTTTTTCATGAAATTATGGTATGATTTTTTGTGAGCAGTTTCACTTGTATGACGTACATTGAGAACTATTACAATTTGATTTGGAGGGAGATCGCTTTGACAGAACAAAAGGTATACGATATCACCATTATCGGCGGAGGACCAACAGGATTGTTCACAGCCTTCTACGGAGGGATGAGACAAGCAAGCGTGAAAATCATTGAAAGTCTACCGCAGCTTGGCGGTCAGCTTTCCGCGCTATATCCTGAAAAATACATCTACGACGTGGCCGGCTTTCCAAAGGTTCGCGCACAAGAGCTGATAAATAATTTAAAAGAACAAATGAGCAAATTCGAGCCGACAGTTTGCTTAGAAGAGGCTGTACAAACCATTGAAAAGCAAGCAGACGGCGTATTTAAGCTTGTGACAAATAAAGATACACATTATTCCAAAACAGTCATTATTACAGCTGGAAACGGTGCATTCCAGCCACGCCGCTTGGAGCTTGAGAACGTAGAACGATACGAAAAGAAAAACTTACACTATTTCGTAGACGATATGAACAAGTTTGCCGGCAAACGCGTTGTTGTATTTGGCGGCGGCGATTCTGCAGTAGACTGGGCGCTTATGCTTGAACCGATTGCTGAACAGGTTACACTTATCCATCGCCGCGATAAATTCCGCGCGCATGAGCATAGCGTTGAGCTACTGATGAATTCACGCGTGGATATTAAAACACCTTACGTACCAGCAGAATTAATCGGTGACGACAACATTAAGCAAGTTGTGATTCAAGAAGTAAAAACAGAAGAAAAGGTCGTTCTGGATGTAGACGATGTAATCGTCAACTACGGCTTTGTTTCTTCTTTGGGACCAATTAAAGATTGGGGCTTAACAATTGAGAAAAACAACATTGTAGTAAACTCCAAAATGGAAACCAATATCCCGGGCATTTACGCAGCTGGTGACATTTGTACGTATGACGGAAAAGTAAAGCTCATCGCGTCCGGCTTCGGTGAAGCACCGACTGCTGTAAATAACGCGAAGGCTTACATTGACCCAAAAGCAAGAGTACAGCCATTGCACAGTACAAGCCTATTTTAAGAAGAGCCGAAATCGGCTCTTTTTTTGTATAGGTTGTGTTAGCGTTCTCTGTTAATTTTGTTTGCTTTCCTCGGGTAGCCAGGGAATCTCCCCCGTCCCCTCCACTTAACAAGTGCCGATGATTCAACACAGCCTTTGTATAAAAAATCCCTTGTACAACTCGCGCCGCATTGTCTACAATGAGAAAAGGGTATCAAAATTGGAACAAGTTGTCATACTGTACATAGATTGAACCCGTATTCTAAAGCAAGGAGATTATATGATGGAAAATATCAGGCAATCTCACATAATAGCGGCTTCGAGCAAAAGTACCTCGTTGTTTCGCAACAGCAACTTTCTGTACTTATGGAGCGCTACCTTATTTTCAAGCTTCGCGCTCGCGCTATTCACATTTTCCCAAACATGGTATATCGTCAACACCTTAAATTTGCAAGCTTCACTCGGTCTTGTACTGCTTGCCTCGAGTGTCCCAAGACTTGTATTTATGATTGTAGGCGGTGCAGCTGCAGATAAGTTTCCCAAAAAGAATATTATGTTCGTATCAAATGTGATTCGGATTGTGCTCGTGAGTATTTTATTACTTTGGCTTGTCGCAGGTGACGTTACCTTATACACACTTGCAATCTTTGCGCTCTGTTTCGGACTGGCAGATGCTTTCTTTTGGTCAGCAGATGGTTCTATTTTACCGGAGCTCGTGGCAAAGCATCGCTTAACACAGGCTAACTCCATTACACAAATGACAAATCAATCTTCACTTATTTTAGGACCTGTTTTAGCTGGTTTTTTACTGAAGGTCACCAGCTATGAAGCTGTATTTGCGTTAGCAATTGTTCTTCTCGTCGCTGCAGCGTTTCTTGTACACCACATTAAAAGCGGGACTAAACAGGAAATGCGTAACGGGTCCATGCTTACTTCTATGAAGGAAGGAATCTTATACGTTAAGCAATCACCGTTTTTAACGACTCTGCTCATCTGCAGCGCATTTTTAAATCTGTTTCTCATTGGTCCCATGCAGGTCGGTTTTCCAATTTTCGTAAAAAACGTACTTCATGGTGATTCGGTGTTATTCAGCTATTTAGAAGGATCAGTAGGTGGAGGGATGGCGATTGGCGCCATTACAGTCGGTCTGTTGAATATTCAGCGCAGCCGCGGCCTTTTTTGTATCATCATGCTGTTTTTATCGGGCATTGCATTTTTCTTTATTACACAAAGCGATGTGGTGTGGCAAGCACTTCTCGCAGGCGGCCTATTCGGTATAGCGCTCGCTATGGCGGCACTTCCTTTGATGGCTGTCATCCAATCTACAGTAAAAGAAGAGATGATGGGACGCGTGATGAGCTTGATGATGCTTTCTTCAATGGGACTTATCCCACTTTCCTATGCTGCTACCTCCATGCTGCTCACGTTTGGCATACCAATTGTCGTTATTTTAAAAAGCGGCGCCATCGCCATCGTTTTATTTGCACTGTTTGTCGCCCTGCGCGTACCGACAGTAAGAAATTTCAACTAAAAAGGAAGAGCAGCCGCTCTTCCTTTTTCTTCTATTAGTTCACTGTAAGTGCTTTTAAGCTAACACTGTTCCGGTGTTCCTTGATTTGTCGCAGTGCGGAAGGATGAACCACAGCCGCATGTTGCGATTGCATTCGGATTATCGATGGTAAATCCACCACCAAGCATGGATTGCTTGTAATCAATCTTTACACCTTGTAAAACAGGGGCGTCTTGTTTATCAATGATAAACTTTACACCATGGAACGTCAAAATCTCATCGTTTTCACTAGCTTCTGGTTCAAAGCCAAGACCGTAGGAAAGACCACTGCAGCCGCCGCCTTTTACCGCGAGGCGTACAAATTGCTCACCTTCGTCAGCTTGCTTAATCATATCCTGAATTTGCAATGCCGCTTGCTCTGTTACTACAATCATTGTCACACTTCCTTTCCTATATCAATTACGTATCGCGTACACATCACATACTATCCTGTTTATTATAACGCTTTGCACATACTTGCTCAAATTCGCAGTCTCAGTATTGATAGACACCGGTACAAATCACTTCGGCAGGGCCTTTCATCATAACCTCTCCAGATTCTGTCCAGGTGATAAACAAATCACCGCCCGCTAAATGCACTGTAATTTCTTTACCTCTTTGCATATGTCCCTTTAAAATCGCAGCCACTACAGCAGCACAAGCACCCGTGCCACATGCCTGCGTCACACCCGATCCGCGCTCCCATACACGAAAATGCATGGATGTCTCATTCAGCACTTTCACAAACTCTACATTTACCCCTTCTGGAAACATCTGATGTTTTTCTAAAATCGGGCCAAGTGTTGTAAGCGGCGCAGCCTCGATATCATCTACAAATAATACAACATGCGGATTTCCCATTGACACAGGCGTTAGTGCATAGGTTTTATCCGCAAATGTAAACGTCTCTGCGTCACCATACATAGGAAGATCCGTTCGGCGTAAGCGCGGCTGTCCCATATTAATTGTTACGTATTCTACTAGCGCATCTTTGACAGTAACCTCAGCCGTCACCGGACCCGAGATGGTATCAATTTGAAACACAGGCTCTTGTACCAGTTTATGTTCAAACGCATATTTTGCTACACAGCGCAGACCATTGCCACAGCTTTTTGCTTCTGATCCGTCTCTGTTAAAAATACGCATTTTTACAGGTGCCTTTTCAGATGGGCAAATCAAAATCATTCCATCCGAACCGATTCCTCTGTAAATATCTGAGACCTTACGAGCAAGCTCTGGCAGTTCTGCTTCTGCCAATTGCTCTTCAAACAGATTAATATAAATATAATTGTTGCCCAATCCATGCATTTTTGTAAAAGAAAGTTGTTTCATCGGTTTTCACCTCAAAAAAATGAATTGTTTCAAGTATAAAATGGACACTCTTTGAGCACAATAGGAACATCCCCCGTTTCTCATAAAAAAAGAAAAGCCGCTGGCTTTTCTTTTTTTTGTTTAACTGAACATTCCCGCGATGGCCGCACTTACCAGATTAGCCATTGTCCCAGCAATCACCGCACGAAATCCGTGTATGCCACAAGCTCGTTCACAATTAATTTTTGGCCAATAAAGCTTCCTGCGGTCACCGCTTCATTTAACGGAACACCGATTAAAAAAGCGAGCGGCGAGAATATATATCCTAATATTAATTGCAGGGATAAGTCCGGAAATCCGAACAGCCCGCCGATGCATCCCACAATTCCGTTCACCAAGGCGATGATTGCGATGAATGCAATCAGCATCGCTCCAACATTCAGCGCGAGCATTAATCCATCGGACGCGCCTCGTGCCGCTGCATCGATTACATTAGTGTTTTCGGTATCCTTTTCTATTTTCACAGTATGCCGCGTTTCCGGTTCCTCTGTTTCCGGAAAAAAAAGCTTCGCCATGACAAGCCCTGCCGACGCGGCCATTACAGCTGCTGAAAGCAAATACTCAAGCGGAACCCCGATCGCAGCATACCCAAACATGGTGGATGCCGATACATACGCCAATCCCTCGACCATGACAGCGAACAATTCCGAGCCTGTCAGGCGGGCTACGTAAGGACGAATTACCAAAGGCGCTTCCGTTTGACCGAGAACGATATTAATGGTAGCACATAGAGATTCAGCTTGACTCGTGCCAAGAAGCTTCGCCAAAGCGCCACCGATGATACGAACCACTCACTGCATGATTCCCAAATAATATAAAGCCGCGATAAGCGATGATAAAAAAATCAAAATGGGCAAAACACGAAATGCGAAAATGAATCCCGTCGGTTGCCCCGGATCTCCCAAGCCACCAAACAAGAATACGATGCCGTCGTTGGCGAAATCTATCACCTTTTGCACAGCCTGGGTCACACTTTTCAACGCTTATCTGCCCACGCTCCACTTTAAAACGAGAAGCCCAAACAATAACTGAATTGCAAGTCCGCCAAGTATCGGCCTAAGCCGGATTGCTTTTTTATCGTTACATAAAATAAATGCTAGAAAAAATAGGACAGCGCTGCCTTCGAGTCCCCAAAGTACGTTCATACCATCACCTCGGTTATTATAGTCCTGTTTAGATTTTTCTAACGGTGCCACTTTTAGTCATAAAAAACAAAAAGCGCCAAAAAGGCGCTTAAAACATTGGATTTTCTTCTAGGTATTCATATATATGATCAACCAATTGCTCAGGCGTTTCACCGGTGACAACTTCTCCGTTGACCATTGCATACGGACCTTCATAGCATACACCGCAGTAGCCAAGACAACCGTATTCGATCACATCGACATTCGGATCTTTTTCTAGTATTGCCATCGCACGCTGCGAGCCGTTCGCTAAATTGCTCACACAAAATTCTATTAACGGTTTAATCACGATTTTCACCTCTCTATCGTAACTGTAAACGTTTTTACATATAGCGTCAATATGTTTGTTTTCCGCATAAATACCACAGATATACATTGTTATTTATTCGTAAATTCGATATAATTTTTTGTGGGTAAAGTTTAGAAAATTTTTTTAATATATCATTATATTACGGATCATTTTACAAGCAAAGGGGTAATCCATCATGAAGCACCTCGTTATTCTCGGTGGCGGATACGGTGGAATGAGAATTTTACAACGTCTTCTTCCTAACCTTCCGGATGACACACAAGTTACACTTATCGACAAAGTGCCGTATCATTGCTTTAAAACAGAGTATTATGCATTGGTAGCGGGAACTATTTCGGAAACACACATTCGTATTCCGTTTCCAGAGCATCCCAATCTTTCTGTGAAATACGGTACAATTGTCAATATTGATATTGATGCGAGATTAGTAGAGTTACAGCATGGGGAAACTGTAAGCTATGACGATCTCATTATCGGCCTTGGCTGTGAAGACAAATATCACAATGTACCTGGTGCAAAAGAGTACACATGCAGTGTGCAATCAATTGAAAAATCAAGACAAACTTATCAACAATTGAACGGTCTTGCACCTCATGCAACCGTTGGTATTGTTGGAGCAGGTCTTAGCGGTGTAGAAGTTGCGAGTGAACTACGCGAAAGCAGACCGGATTTAAACATTTTGCTATTTGATCGCGGTGAACGCATCCTCTCTATGTTCCCTGAAAAGCTAAGCCTTTATGTTGAAGACTGGTTTGTAAAGCATAACGTTACTATTATACGTAACTCTAACATTACAAAGGTAGAGCCTCACCTTCTTTACAACCATGAGGAAGCGATTCCATGCGATGCCATTGTATGGACAGCAGGTATTCAAGCGAGCTTAGTCGTGCAACAGCTTCCAGTTGAAAAGGATAGCAGCGGTCGTGTGATTCTGACAAACCATCATAATATACCGAATTATGAAAACGTATACGTGCTGGGCGATTGTGCAAGTCTACCTCACGCACCATCTGCACAGCTCGCAGAAGGGCAAGCCGAACAAATTGTTACTATTTTACAAAAGCGGTGGAAACAAGAAGAATTGCCGGAAACGATGCCTGTGATTAAGCTTAAAGGGGTTTTGGGGTCACTAGGCAAAAAGCACGGCTTTGGCTTACTTGCAAACCAAGCGTTAATGGGACGTGTACCACGCCTATTAAAATCAGGTATTTTATGGATGTATAAACACCATAATGGATAAAAAGCTTCGCCACGCGGCGAAGCTTTTTTATTCTAATAGACCTGTCAAAATCAATTGCCATACTTCTTGAAATTGTTGCTCTATTTCAGGTAATACCCATTCTTTGGCCAAGGCAGGATGATGAAAGCGAGCTGTCGCATAAAAAACAGCTGAGGCGACAGTGTGCGCCTGTCCTTGTTTAAACTGTCCCGTTTTCATGCCCTTTTCTACAATCTCTGTTACCTGTAAAATCAGTTCCTCTATATGAGCACGAATCACTTCCACGGACTCTTCTGAAAGTGCATGATACACCGCAAACATCTCCGGATCCTCTAATGCTTTGTTTCGCTTTAATGTAATTAAATTTTCAAACCAATTGTGCAAATGCTCCTTAGGATCTTCTGTCTCATCACAAACTGCGGCGGTTGCCGATGAAATTCTCTCTAGCCATCTTTTCGCAACCGCTTCGCGTAATGCTGATTTGCTTGGAAAATGGCGATATACCGTACCATGACTTACATTAAGCGCTCTTGCCACATCGACAACGGTTGCTTTTTCCAAACCAAAACGGCGCAGCACCTGCTCGGTTGTATCTAAGATCATTTCTTTTGTAAGAGCCATTAACGTTCACTATCCAACATTTTCATTTGGTCTGTTGCATAGCGCTCCCCAGCCACCGCTTCTGCAGGAACAATAGATTCAATCCTTTGTAAATCTGCAGCAGTGAGCTCCAGCTTAAGAGCACCGAGCGCATCCTGTAAATGTGTACGCTTGCGGGCGCCGATTAATGGCATAATATCTGCTCCGCGTGAAAGCACCCAAGCAATCGCAATTTGGGCCACTGTGGCATCTTTTTCATGAGCTATTTCACGCAATGCATCTACTAAAGTAAGATTTCGATCTAAATTCTCCCCAGCAAAGCGAGGTGCATGATTACGGAAATCGTATGCGCCAAGCGTACGGTCTTTTGTCCATGTGCCACTCAGCAACCCGCGCGACAATACACCATAAGCAGAAAGAGAAATACCCAGTTCACGTAAAGCCGGTAAAATTTCGGCTTCAACGCCGCGGCTAAATAAAGAATACTCAATTTGTAGCGCGCTAATTGGATGTACGGCATGTGCGCGACGAATGGTTTCTACGCCCGCTTCCGATAGACCAATATGACGTACATATCCTGCTTTCACCATATCCGCAATAGCCCCTACTGTTTCTTCAATCGGCACATTAGGATCAACACGAGCCGGTTGATACAAATCAATATAATCTACACCGAGACGCTGCAACGTGTAAGCCAAAAAGTTTTTTACGGCTTGTGGGCGACCATCTACGCCAATCCAGCCGCCCCCCGGCGCGCGCATAACACCAAATTTGACCGCGATAAATGCATTGTCTCGCTTTGTTCCCTGCAGTGCTTCTCGAAGCAGTAGCTCATTGTGTCCCACACCATAAAAGTCTCCCGTATCAAACGTCGTAACGCCTCCCTCCAGTGCTTCATGTATTGTTGCAATACTTTCCTTGCGATCTGCATTTCCATATAAATCAGACATACCCATACATCCTAAACCAAGAGCCGAAACAGTTGGCCCATTTGTACCAAGTTGACGAAGTTTCATTACGTATACCTCCTATTAATGATGAAATGAATATAACACAAGCAATAACAAATGACAAATTTCATTTTTTGTCATTTGTTATTGTTGATCCATAAAAAAATGACCTTAATGTAAGGTCACTTTACGTACTTATCAATCTCTGCATAAACATCCTTCAAACGCGGATTTCCTTCTCCTACAATTTCTTGATTTACTAGTACAACTGGATAAAACAAGTCTTCTTCAATCACACGCGCTGCAAATTCTCTTTGCTCTTGATTATCTTGCTCTTCAAAAATATCTACATACTGAAACTCAAATGAATGATCAGGATACTTTCTGTCAATTGCTGCTTGTAGCCATTCGAATGTTTCTGTCGAAGATGGCATTCCCACACAACTCGCACAAATTACCTTTGCTCCGTATACACTAATTTTAACCACATGTGTTCCCCCTTTTTATATCCTAAAAAAACCCCAGTAGTATACAATAGATTTTTCTCCTTATAATGATTATAATAAAACTGAGGAAAGGAGTCGATAACAATGGCAGATCAAGAAATGTTTGCACAGGTTGAAGAAGTGCTTGATAAATTACGTCCGTTCTTACTTCGTGACGGCGGTGACGTGGAATTAGTAGATATTGAAGAAGGTATTGTAAAGCTTCGCCTAATGGGTGCTTGCGGTACGTGCCCAAGTTCTACTATCACATTAAAAGCTGGTATTGAGCGCGCTCTATTGGAAGAAGTTCCAGGCGTTGTTGAAGTAGAACAAGTATTTTAATGTATAGAAAAGGAGACCTCTCGCAGGTCTCCTTTTTACGTGAACCAATCTAGCTTCGGTATACCGAGGGTTTCTGTGGGCAAACGAATGCTTTGATAAAAATTTGCCAAAAAACGCTCTGATTCATTTGTTCTCTCTAAAATTCGTCCTATACGATCTTGATAAAACGGTTGGTCTCCGCCGCCGCTTAAGTAATAGCCTTCTATCGTTTCAAAATATTGAAGTGGAAATAGAAGACGGGCAAATAATAAGCGCCATCCGAACGCAGAGAGAGGTGCAACCGCTTCATACTCACCAAGAAAGGTCATAATTTTCTCTTCTGCATGTTCCCCTTCTTCATACATATGACGAACCCATTCGGCCAAATCCCGGCTCGGATGGTCAAATACCCAATCAATTGGCACTTTCACACGATTTGTTTGGTGCCAAAGGCGATCGGTAAAGCGTTGTTGGCAAATCGTGGCCGCATCCGCGACTTGCGGCTCTGCATCCAGTTCTGTATCTACTACGTATTGAATTGCATTTTCTGCAAGTCCTAGATAATACGGAAAGGAATCAATAAACAATTTCTCGAAAGAAGTAGTAGGATGATTCGTGAGGCGCCCATACCAAAATTTCTCCAATTGATCGAGGCGTTTCTCCCATAGCTCCCGCCACTCGCCAATCCGACTGAGCTCACTAATTTCACCAGGATATAGACGTCCCCGAAGATGAAACATACCAAGCTCCCGTCCTTCATTCATACTTCGCTCTGTTTGGCGCACAGCTCGTAATAAACAGTAGTTTACTTCCTTCATTTCGCTTACATAGTACCCTTGTACAGTAGGAACAAATGTAGCCACCGACACATCTCCCTGCTCAGTCATAAAATCGCTAAGCTGCTTCATTTCTATCAATTCTTCTTCTTTTCGCTTTCCGATTGGAATAAGAATATACACCTTGTTGCGCACCCAAAAGCTTTGATAAGGGCCAAGCATCGATAGCTCGCTCGGTCGTATCCCATACTGCTCATATAGCAGTTCCTTCATCCAAGCACCTCCATCTATTACAGCATGCCAGCAACGGCTTATTTCGTTCTCTTGTTATCGAAATTTTTCTCTCTAGCTTATATATATGAGCGCTTTTTCACTTTAACAGCCTTTTCGCTGTAAGCATTTCACATAATAACGCTATGAAACGTATACAATATTAAAAAAGAAAAGGTGATGTAATGAACAGAGGCAATCAAATCGAAGAAAAAGCTTTAGAACTGTTGCAGCAACGCGGTGTAAAAATAGAAGATATCGCAGATCTTGTATTTTTCCTGCAGGAGAAATATCACCCTAACCTCAAGATGGAAGAATGTCGTTACAACGTGGAACGCGTTCTAGCCAAACGAGAAGTTCAAAATGCCCTTGTCACCGGTATTCAGCTTGATGTGCTTGCCGAAAAAGGACTGCTTGACGAGCCTCTACAAAGCATCGTAAAACGAGATGAAGGTCTGTACGGGATTGATGAAGTAATCGCTTTATCCATCGTCAATGTCTATGGCTCCATCGGATTTACCAACTTCGGTTACATTGATAAGATGAAACCAGGCATCCTCCAGTTTCTCAATGACAAATCCACCGGCTACGTTCACACCTTCCTTGACGACATTATTGGCGCCATCGCTGCAGCAGCCTCAAGCCGCCTCGCCCATAGAGCCGCACATCAAGAATAGAAAAGCGCAAGCGGCTTGTTCAGGTGCAGAACCTAAGGTTCGTGGCCCTAAAAGGCGCTCTTGGCCTTTTTGTGGCCGCGGTTCTTAGGTGGCAGCACCTAGCCGCTGGAGCTAGACAATAGAAAAGCGCAAGCGGCTTGCTCAGCTCCATAGGGCAGAGGTTCTCGACACAAAAAGGCGCTTTTTGCCTTTATGGGGCGAGGTTCTCTGACCGTAGGAGCTAGCCGCTGGAGCTGAACACGAAAAGCGCAAGCGGCTTGCTCAGCTCCATAGGGCAGAGGTTCTCGACACAAAAAGGCGCTTTTTGCCTTTATGGGGCGAGGTTCTCTGACCGTAGGAGCTAGCCGCTGGAGCTGAACACGAAAAGCGCAAGCGGCTTGCTCAGGTGCAGAGAAGAATGGACTTATATAAAAATAAGAAAGGAAGAGTAGCCTGTGCACTCTTCCTTTCTTATTTTCAATCCGTGTTGAAGATATATCAATCATCTTCTATTTCAACGTGGATATTGTACAATATGATGTTATATTTTATCCATCCATTCCGTTAACGAATGAACAACGTAAGTAGGCTGTGTTTTATAGCTTGTCAGCATCTCTGGTGTAGTAACACCTGTATGAACAAGCAAGGTATCAACACCAGCGCGGATGCCAGCTAAAATGTCGGTATCGTAGTTGTCGCCGACCATCAGCGTATCCTCAGGCGCAATCCCAATTTCTTTAAGTGCCTGCTCCATAATGATTGGTTCCGGTTTTCCAATAAACAATGGTTTCACTTGTGTGGATACCGCAACAACAGACGTAAGCGATCCGTTACCTGGCATAAGTCCTCGCTCTGTCGGTAATGCAATATCACCATTTGTAGAAATAAACTTTGCGCCTTTTCTCACTGCTAAACAAGCCTTCGCAAGCTTTTCATATGTAATATCACGGTCAATACCCATAATGACATAATCCGGATTTTCATCTTCAAAACGAAACTCCTTCTCTTTTAAAGCTGCTTCTAGTCCTTCTTCTCCAATCATATATACTGAAGCCTCGGGATTTTCGGCATACATATAATTCGCCGCAGCCATGCTCGTTGTAAACACATGCTCAGGACCTGCAGGAATATCTAGACTGCGAAGCTTGTCCGCCACCTGCTCGGGACGCCTGGATGAATTGTTCGTTACAAATAAATACGGAATATTCATCGCGACCAGTTGCTTAACAAAGTCACTTGCCTCTTCAATTTTTTCTTCACCTCGATACATCGTACCGTCGAGGTCAATTAAATACGCTTTATAACGCTTCATGCTGACTCTCCTCTCGCTGCTTACGAATTACTGAACGCAGAAACTGGACCAAGCTCCTGCTCCAAATAACGGCGCACATGCTTCGGATATGCCTGTACGATAGATAGTTTATCTTTTAGTACTCGAAGCACATGTTCATGATCCATCGTAATGTATTCTTGCACCAGCATTTTACGCAAGCGCACCACATCCTTAAGATGTCCACCTTCTTCCGTGCTAACCACTTTTTCATCCATTAAAATATCAATAATGTCTTCATAGCTACCAGGGTCTCGCATAATAAAGCCGTCAATTAATGCGTTTCCTACATCGAGCACCGCATCAATCATCAAGTGAGCCATACGCTCTAATGCATATTTTTGAAGCTGCGTTTCATATGATTCAGTTTGTGAAAATACCGTTGTGACTTGCTCTAGGCATTGCAAGGTTTGTTCTATTTTTTTGCGATCAACAAAATACATCGTTTCACCTTCTATCTGGAAATTAAAGCACTTACAACATTCATTTGTATTGTACTGCTTTCTCGTAAAAAAATCGATACTTTTAACGACTGTACAAGCGTTCTCTGTTATAGTGATACTAACTACTATTTCGTTAAGGAGTGAAATATATGTCAGAGCGCTTTTTTTTGTACGATGAAACTGTAACAACACAAACACGATTTGTCAGCTTCGTCGGGGAGAATCAACGACATGATCTAGCCTTGGTGTTTTCAGATCGGTATTATGGCAAAGTACTTGTCCTTGATATTTTGCGCAACCTGTTTGCAATTATTGGCCGTGATGATTTAGACGAGCCAGGTTATCTTGAATACGCCTATAAAATGGACGAAGAAACAGCTGAAGAGCTTCGACAGTTTCTATATGAAATCATGTGAAAATAAGCGTGCCGCAACTGTGCAGCACGCTTATTTTTTTACTTTCTTCAGCACAAAGTAGGCACAGCCGAAGTTACAAAATTCATATAAATATTCGGACAATGTACTGATCCGGGTGTCATACGTAGAACGCTGGTTTTGGTCTTCAAAAAAACCGCGCAAGCGCAACTGACTATAGCCCCAATCTCCCACAATGTAATCATATTTATTTAAAATTTCCGCATACCGCGCCTTAAAGGCTTCTTCATTAAAGCCCTCTCGATAATCTTGAATAAGTTCATATGTCATGTTATTTATTAAAACGGTCTGTTTCACCTCATGCTTTTCCATATCCAAAAGGTCCTCTCTGCACAGTATTATCCTAATCCTACCACAAACGAAGGCAACCAACAATTTCTAAGTTGAAAAAACATCAGTTGACAAATGATAAGGATAAGGAGGTGGAATCATTGCGAAAATACTTGTTTCCAGCACTCACTGGTTTATTATTGCTCAGCGCCTGCCAAATGAACAATGCTGCTGAAATGAAGCCGCAAAATGCAATTCCAGAAGACCAAGGCGGTAGCGTGCTGCTGTCCAATAAAAAGGATATTTATGAGCAGCGCTCCATGAATGGAAAGCTGGATTACAATACAACAAAGCTTGGCTATTCTCGTCAGCAAAAAAGCAACCTAACAGGTGCTAACGATACAAGCCGCGTCGCTTACGTCAACCGTGAAAATTTAGCTAATATCATTACAGATATGGAAGTAAAATTGCCAGACGTCACGGATGCCGCTACACTTGTAACAGATGATGAGATATTTGTCTCATACCGCGCCAATACGACAGATCCAAAGCTAGTTGCAGATCAAGTGAAAAAAACAGCGCTCTCCGTTGTGCCTAGCTACTATCATGTCTACGTTTCCGATGATACAAAAATCATGTCTCAAATGGAAGGCTTGAAGTCAGGCCGTTTAACGGATAAAGAGTACGCGGGAACTGTGGATATGTTAATTCGTGAGATGCAAAAGAATCCACATATCAACAACCAACAGGACGATATGATGCACACCAAGATGAAATAGTAATAAAGAGGATGTTCCGTTACGGAACATCCTCTTGTTTAGTTTGCTTTAACGTTTTCTTGTGCCGATTTTACTTGTTCATCTGCATGGTAGGAAGAACGTACCAATGGACCCGCTTCACAGTGGCTGAAGCCTTTGCTTAATGCAATTTCCTTCAATTCTGCAAATTCGGCTGGAGACCAATACTTCACAACCGGTAGATGCTTTTTAGAAGGCTGTAAATATTGTCCAAGTGTTAAGATATCTACATGATTTGCGCGAAGGTCATCCATCGCTTCAATAATTTCTTCTTTCGTTTCACCAAGACCAATCATAATGCTTGATTTTGTAGGAATGTCTGGCTGCATTTCTTTTGCACGGCGCAAGAATTCAAGTGAGCGCTCGTACTTCGCTCTTGCGCGAACACGGTCGGAAAGGCGACGAACCGTCTCGATGTTATGGTTTAAAATATCAGGACGTGCATCCATCAACATTTTTAAATTTTCATATACCCCTCCCATATCCGATGGCAAAACTTCAATGGATGTGAATGGATTTTTACGTCGTACTGCACGTACTGTTTCAGCGAATACACCTGCACCGCCGTCTTTTAAATCGTCACGTGCCACTGCTGTAATAACAACATGCTTTAGATTCATGTCTACAACAGAATCTGCAACGCGCTCTGGCTCTTGTAAATCAAGTTCCGTTGGTAAGCCGGTTTTAACCGCACAGAAGCGGCAGGCACGCGTACAAATATCCCCTAAAATCATAAATGTCGCAGTACGTCTAACCGCCCAGCATTCGTGAATGTTCGGGCACTTTGCTTCTTCACACACGGTGTGCAGCTTTTTAGAGCGCATCATGCGCTTTAAGTCATTATAGTTTTCGTTCGTGTTCAACTTAATTTTCAACCACTCTGGTTTGCGTATATGCTCGGTTGTCTTTGTCATGTTAATCACTCCGCACTTTAAAATAAGCTCGTTCCACTTTCTCCACTTTATCATATCTCCCGAAATGAAACAAAAGGAAATGCTCAAATGTGGTTTTTTACCATTGATTTACTATTATGAAACGGCGCGTAAATCCCACACTATACATAGTAGCATGGAAAGGAGACAATTTCGTGTGTAAATATTTCATATCATTTCTAATTGTTAGTTTGCTTCTTCCGCTCGGAAAAGTATACGGGGAACGCGAGGAACGCATAGCCGAGCTTGATCAAAACTTACAGGCTGTCTCCGGTGCTTCTGAACTTGAAGAAATTTATAAAGAACGCATGACACTTTATAAACAAATGGAAGCCCTCTCCCTTATTCCATGGGAGTATTATGCGGCAATTGATCAGTACGAACGCAATGTTCGTAGTGTACGTCGTGATATTCCGAAAAAGGAAAACGGTGTAATTTCCATTTATTTCACACCGGAATGGTGGGGTGGCTATATCAATCCAAATCTGGAGGATAAAAATCCATATACCATAGGCTTGTACGGCGGTATGGGTCGAGATGGTGATGGTGATGGCTATGCAGACCGAAACAACGACAAAGACATTCTATATACAATGTCCACTGTTCTCGGGCAGTTCGGCAATGACCGTGAACATATCAAAATTATGCTGTGGGAGCATTACAAGCGTGCCAAAACAGTTGATATGATTATAGGATATGCAAAGATGTTTAAGCATTATAAACGTCTTGATGTAATCGGGAATGCATTTCCCATGCCCGTTCGTAGTAACCACAGCTATCGTAGTACATTCGGTGATCGCCGCAGCTTTGGCGGACGACGTATGCATGAAGGGACAGATATCTTTGCGGGCTATGGTGTACCGGTTCGCGCAACCTGCTATGGTATTGTTGAGCTAAAGGGATGGAACCGACTCGGCGGCTGGCGCATCGGTATTCGCGATTTACAAAATAACTATCACTACTATGCTCATCTTGGGGGCTTCTCAAAGGATGTACAGATAGGACAAATTGTAGAACCTGGAAAAGTAATTGGCTTTGTGGGTAGCTCAGGCTACGGACCACCGGGTACTTCCGGCAAATTCCCACCTCATTTGCATTACGGTATGTATAAAGATAATGGACGTATCGAGTGGGCATTTGATCCTTATATTCATCTTGCCAATTGGGAACGGCAAGAATGGGCAAAATTAAAACGCTAAAGAGACCCACTCTTTAGCGTTCTTTTTTAGCGGGAGGCAAGGCTGGTACAGCTCCATTTTGACCGCCATTGTAATAATCAGGCACCTCACCTTGAATGGCACTTAATGCAATTGGGATGTCTGTTTTCACAACTGTTTCCTTTGTCTCAAATGGGATGATGACCTGCATGGTGACTTCTACCTCTACCACAACCTCAACAAGTGCATTATTAATACCGTACGTTTTAGCTTCACGCTTAATACTGGTTTTTACATCACCAATTGTGGTAAATGTAACCGGTATTTTTGGGCCTAAGTTTCCCAAAAGTGCATTTTTCGTCACCTGTCCGAGTGGAACCGCAAATAGAATTCCTTCATCCTCCAAGCTCTTCGCCAAGTTGATTTTTGGCTCCCCACGAATGCCTAATTTGTCTATTTCACCGCGTTCTGCCATATGCAGATATCGCTCCACTGCTTTTGTAATTGCATTTTGCGTACGGTTTACTGCATCGGCACTAAACTCAATAGTCGATACCTTGCCTTGATTGTCCATTCGTGTCGTAAACATAGGTGCGTTGCCGCTTCCCTCTTCCATCTGCTCATTAATTGCTTTTGTAATAATAACATTGGCTAAGCGCTTCGTTTGTGTTTGAGCATATGTCATGAGTGTCGGTTCAATGCTTTTGTTGACGAGCCATATGCCCTGTAGCGCCAACACCACGAAAATAACAGCGGAGATGAGCAAAACGTGCCGAAACGGGAGCGGCCCTCGCCGAAAACGTGTTGTCTTAAATTTGCGCAAAAAAATCCCCCTTTCTTACTTTCATATGTATGCAAGAAAGGAGGACAATATCTAAATCATTTTTAGCAGTGCATCTTTGCCGATTATGCCAGCTGTAATACCTAATCGTTCTGCTTCATGGGTAACAGACTCAAGCGGTGCATTGAGCAGCTGCTCAATCGTCCGAACGCCAACAGCTCTCCCAGCAATAATCCCGCGGTCCTTTAGTTTTTCATTTAACAACCCAATATCAAGCGCACCGCACATAATATAGCCTTTATCACTCATCACCGCAAGCAAATTCGTTTTCGGCAGCTGCACACTTACAGCGATAAACGTATGGTTTTCAATCACAATAGGTTCTACATGCATCATATTGCTTCCCTCCCCTCTTTTATCTGTATGAAGGTAAGGAAGCGATGGTTACGAATTTACAGAGGAACGTACAAGCGTGTCTTCTAGCACATCGCGCAGAAGCTCTGGCATGTAATATCGTTTTTCCGGCGCTAAGGCCAGTTCTGGATAAATATAACCAAAGGTAAACATATCTATTGTTCCTACCGCATACATGCGCTGTAGGTCAAGCGGCTCGTTGTTAATAAGAACTTCCTCCAGTAGCCTTTTGTTACCAGGTATATCATCTTGAACGATTTGCACCCCATCAAAAATCATTTTGCCCATAATTTTTCCGCGAAAGCCAAGGCCCTTGACCTCCATTTGCTCTGTTTGCGGACGAATCGCTTTTATAATTACGTCGCGTAGCGTCTTTCCTGTAATAAGCAAACGGCAGGGGTTAATTGGATGCGGACAAATGCGGTGAATATCTCCTTTGGTGACCGTTCCTGCAGGTAAAGACTCTAGCAGAACACCTGCGTTGACCATTCCGATTTCTGCATCGCACCATTTTTTTAAAGACGATGCAAGCAGGTTTGTAAATTCTGTTTCAGCAAACCAATCGATTGGTAGTTTATGTGGTAAAACTGTAACTTTTTCTTGCAAAATGAGCCGGCTTTGCTCTTGCAGGGCGTCTAAGCAGGTGTCTGCATGATAGCCGCCTAGCTGATTCACAGCTAGTGTAGAAGCACGCTTTTGCAGTATTTTCTTGGAATCTGCATCAATCTCAAGCTGCACATGTCCCACATATTGTCCCCATTTTCCTGTACAGCAGAGTAACGTATCATTCACGAGCATGCCCTTTTCAAAAAAGTGATGCGTGTGTGCACCTAATATGATATCAACATCATAATGCATGGCAATGTATTCATCCTCATTGCGACCTAAATGCGACAAAAGTACGACTATATCAGCTTTTTCTCGTACTTTTTGCAAGCATTGCTCTAGCGCGGCAATCGGGTCGGTAATGGACCACCCCAGTTTTGCATAAAAGTCTGGATAAGCTATAGTTACGCCAATGAACGCAATGGTGATACCAGCTGTTTCCTCTATGTGATACGGGCGCACCCAATGCGGTCTTGTACCATCTTGATGAAATAAATTGGCGACCAGCACTGGAAATTCAGCTTTTGTATACAAACGTTCCAGCTCTTCTTTTGGCAGTGTAATACCTTCATTGTTGCCAATAGTGACAAAATCATAGCCGGCCTCATTTAGGAGTTCAACGTTCCCTCTACCTGCAGTTGCCTCTGAAATCGTATGATAGCGATCCACATGGTCGCCAATATCCAATACAAATACAGGGCTACCACTAGCACGATGGCGTTCCTTCTCCTGCTGCATAAATCCAGCGATGGGCTTCCAATTTTCAAAATGACTATGTAAGTCGTTTGTGTGATACAAATGAATTGTTACCAAAGTAATCCGCTCCTCTCGCACAACATCGGTAGCTTGTACATATATTGCGGCAACAGCTTGTAGGTGTTATTTCTAGCCTATGCGCAATAGGTGCACTTCATTATAGGCATTTTCTTTATTGTACAAAAAAACGCCCGCTATCGCAGGCGTTTTTTCATTAACCGATAGAACCTTCCATCTCAAACTTGATTAGACGGTTCATTTCAACCGCGTACTCCATCGGCAATTCACGTGTGAATGGCTCGATAAAGCCCATTACGATCATTTCTGTTGCTTCTTGCTCAGAAATACCGCGGCTCATGAGGTAGAACAATTGCTCTTCAGATACTTTAGACACTTTCGCTTCGTGTTCTAAAGAGATGTTGTCATTCATGATTTCATTATATGGAATTGTATCAGATGTAGATTCGTTATCCATCAGCAACGTATCACATTCAATGTTAGAGCGAGAGCCCTCTGCTTTACGACCGAATTGAACGATACCGCGGTATGTTACCTTACCGCCTTGTTTTGCGATTGATTTTGATACAATTGTGGAAGACGTGTTTGGTGCAAGGTGAATCATTTTCGCACCGGCATCCTGATGCTGACCTTTACCTGCAATTGCAATAGATAATGTCAAGCCGCGTGCGCCTTCCCCTTTTAGAATAACTGCCGGATATTTCATCGTTAACTTAGAACCGATGTTACCATCAATCCATTCCATTGTCGCATTCGCTTCGCATACTGTACGTTTCGTAACAAGGTTGTATACGTTATTCGCCCAGTTTTGAATTGTTGTATAACGGCAGTAGCCGCCTTTTTTCACGATGATTTCAACAACCGCACTGTGAAGAGAGTTTGTTGTATACACAGGAGCTGTACAGCCCTCTACGTAGTGAACATGTGCATCTTCATCAACGATAATAAGCGTACGCTCGAATTGTCCCATGTTTTCAGAGTTGATACGGAAGTACGCTTGTAGCGGCGTATCAACCTTAACACCTTTTGGTACGTAGATGAAAGAGCCTCCGGACCAAACAGCGGAATTCAGCGCTGCAAATTTGTTGTCTGTTGGCGGTACTACTTTACCAAAATGCTCACGGAAAATATCTTCGTTTTCTTTCAAAGCGCTGTCTGTATCTTTAAAGACAATGCCTAGCTCTTCTAGGTCTTCCTTCATGTTGTGGTACACAACCTCAGATTCATACTGTGCAGATACACCTGCCAAGTACTTTTGTTCTGCTTCCGGAATACCAAGCTTATCAAACGTTGCTTTGATTTCATCTGGTACTTCATCCCAAGAACGCTCAGACTTCTCCGAAGGCTTTACGTAATATGTGATTTCATCAAAGTTTAAGTCAGACAAGTCTCCGCCCCACTGCGGCATAGGAAGCTTGTAGAAATGATCCAAAGATTTCAAACGGAAATCAAGCATCCATTGCGGCTCACCCTTCATGCGGGAGATTTCTTCTACGATTTCCTTTGTCAAACCGCGTTTTGCACGGAAAATGGACACGTCCTTGTCCTTAAAGCCGTATTTATAATCGCCAATATCAGGCATTTGTTTCGCCATTTCGTTTTCCCTCCTTCTAAAGCATTACTGCTGTTCGTTCAAACCCTTTTCCATCGCTTTCCACGCCAGTGTCGCACACTTGATGCGCGCTGGAAACTTGGATACGCCCTGCAATGCTTCAATATCGCCTAAATCTACGCTGTCATCGTACTCTTTGCCCTGCATCATATCGGAGAAAATTTTGGCAAGCCTTAATGCTTCTTCAATTTTCTTACCTTTAATAGCCTGTGTCATCATGGAAGCGGAGGACATAGAGATGGAACAGCCTTCTCCTTCAAACTTTGTATCCTGGACAACGCCGTCTTCCACCTTCATCGTTAGCTGAATGCGGTCGCCGCATGTCGGATTGTTTAAGTTTACTGTCACGCTGTCATTTTCTAAAACGCCGCGATTGCGAGGTTTTTTATAATGATCCATGATTACCTGGCGATATAATGCATCTAGATTATTAGAAGACATTTGTGAAATACTCCTTTGTTTTGACTAGTGCTTCAACAAATGTGTCGACTTCGTCTTTGGTATTATAAATGTAAAAGCTCGCACGCGCCGTTGCCGAAGCCTTCAGCCAGCGCATAAGCGGCTGCGCGCAGTGGTGACCCGCACGAACTGCAATCCCTTCTACATCAAGCACTGTCGCCACATCGTGTGGATGCACATCATCAATATTAAACGTCACAAGACCAGCGCGATGCTTTGGTCCATAAATCGTAATGCCCTCAATTGTTGACATCCGTTCCATCGCATACTGCGCGAGCTCTTGCTCATGTCTTTCAATGTTATCCATGCCAATTTGTTCTAGGAAATCAATTGCCGCGCCCAAACCGATGGCACCACCGATAATCGGTGTACCCGCTTCAAACTTCCACGGCAATTCCTTCCATGTAGATTCATACAAATCCACAAAATCAATCATTTCACCGCCAAACTCAGCTGGCTCCATATTTTCTAGAATGTCTTTTTTACCATACATTACACCAACACCCGTAGGTCCGCACATTTTATGGCTGGAGAACACATAAAAGTCGCAGTCCAAATCTTGTACATCAACCTTCATATGCGGTGCACTTTGCGCACCATCCACTACCATAATTGCACCGTTTTTATGAGCGATTTGCGCTAGCTCCTTGATTGGGTTGATTGTTCCTAGTACGTTGGACACATACATAATGGAAACAATTTTCGTGCTTGGTGTAATCGTTTGTTCTGCATCAGCTAGAGAAATGGTGCCGTCTGGCTGAAGAGGAATATATTTTAATGTCGCACCCGTTTTCTTTGCGACTTGCTGCCAAGGAATAATATTGGCATGGTGCTCCATATGAGAGATGACGATTTCATCGCCCTCCTTTAGGTTATCCATACCGTAGCTACTGGCAATCATATTCAGCGCCGTTGTTGTACCGCGCGTAAATACAACTTCCTCAATTGAGCTCGCATTAATAAACTTGCGAACCTTTTCACGCGCACCTTCATACGCATCGGTCGCTTTCGTACCGAGCGTATGAACACCGCGGTGCACATTGGAGTTATAACCCTTATAGTATTGATCTAAAGCCTCAATCACTTGAATGGGCTTCTGAGATGTCGCAGCGTTATCCAAATATACAAGCTGTTTGCCGTTTACTTGCTGATGCAAAATCGGAAACTGTTTGCGTATTTCTTGAATATCCATTAGCGAACTTTCCTTTCAATAATCTCTACTAATTGCGCTTTAACTCCTTCAATTGGAAGTTCATTTACAACAGGTGCCAAGAAGCCGTGAATCACAAGACGCTCCGCTTCTCTTTTCGGAATACCGCGGCTCATCAAGTAATAAAGCTGTGTAGGATCTACGCGTCCAACAGAAGCAGCGTGACCTGCCATTACATCATCCTCATCAATTAAAAGAATCGGGTTCGCGTCACCGCGTGCTTTTTCATTCAGCATCAATACACGAGATGTTTGCTGTGCGTTGGATTTAGAAGCGCCGTGCTCGATTTTACCCACACCATTAAAAATAGATGTTGCGCTGTCTTTTTGTACGCCGTGCTTTAAGATAAAGCCTTCGGAGTGCTTACCGAAGTGAACAACCTTTGTTGTGAAGTTTTGTGTTTGCTCACCGCGTCCGATTGTTACTGTTTTTGTATCTGCAAAAGAACCGTCACCAATCAGGTTCGTAATGTTTTCAGAGATTGTATTTCCTTCGTTCATCAAGCCAAGCGCCCATTCTACACGTGCGTCACGGCCGATGAAACCACGGCGGTTCACATATGTTGTCATGCCTTTTGCCAGCAAGTCAACCGCACCAAATTTAACCTGTGCACCCGGCTCTAGGATAACTTCTGCTATGATGTTAGCAATACCGGACGCATTTTCATCCGCTACATAGTTTTCCACGTAGGTAAAGGAGCTGTTTGCATCTCCTACCACCAATACGTGGTTGTACGCGTTCACTTCGCCGTCCATTACATAGATTGCTTGCAAAGGCGTTTCCAATACAACGTTTTTCGGTACGTATACAAATGCACCGCCGTTGATAAGTGCTGCATGAAGTGCAGTCAGACGATGCTCGTCAACTTTTACGCCATCTTTCATCAAGTACTTTTGTAAAAGGTCTGCATGCTCGCTTGCAGCTGTAATGATGTCTGTAAAAATAACACCTTTGTCCTGTGCTTCTTGTGAAAGCTCTGTGTATGCGCGTGTACCGCTGCGCTGTACAAGAACATTCTTAGTTTCTTCCGTTAACAGCTTTTGAATGCTTTCCGGAAGCTCTTCTAGGGAGCGAACAGGCTCTTGCGTCGCCGTGCGACCTGTACCAACAAAATCCCACTTGTCAATTTTTGTTTTGTCAGGAGTCGGCATTGGCAGCGTCTCAGCTTGCGCAAGTGCTTGTAAGCGGAATTCTGTCAACCATGCCGCTTCATTGCCGGCCAATTGACGAATGTAATCTTGGTCGAATGGTAGTGTACCGATTGTCATTTATATCCCCCTCGCTTACGCTTCTTGCTCTGCTTCGTCTTCGATGCCCAATTCTTTTTTAATCCAATCGTATCCTTCCGCTTCTAGGCGTTGCGCCAACTCAGGACCACCGGATTTCACAACACGACCATTCATCATTACGTGTACATAGTCAGGTGTGATATAGTTAAGCAGGCGTTGGTAGTGTGTGATGATTAAGCAGCCGAACTCTTCGCCGCGCATTTCATTTACACCTTTAGAAACAACTTTCAACGCATCGATATCCAAACCGGAATCAATTTCATCAAGAATAGCAATCTTCGGTTGAATCATCATCATTTGTAAAATTTCGTTACGCTTCTTCTCACCGCCGGAGAAGCCTTCGTTCAAATAACGCTGTGCCATTTCCGGATTCATTTCTAGGTATTCCATGTTTTTATCAAGCGTGCGGATAAACTTCATTAAAGAAATTTCATCGCCTTCCTCACGGCGTGCATTCATTGCAGAGCGCAGGAAGTCCGCATTTGTTACCCCGCTAATTTCGCTTGGATATTGCATTGCTAGGAACAGACCTGCGCGCGCGCGCTCATCTACTTCCATTTCTAATACATCTTCACCATCAAGCGTGATGCTTCCAGATGTTACTTCATATTTAGGATGACCCATGATCGCAGAAGATAATGTGGATTTACCTGTTCCGTTCGGTCCCATGATTGCATGGATTTCGCCGCCCTTTACTTCCAGGTTAACTCCTTTTAAAATCTCTTTGTCGTCGATGGATACATGTAAGTCCTTGATTACTAAAGTAGAACCAGCCATTCTTATACCTCCAGTTTTCTCTATATAAATTTGAATTTCTCCTGAAAACTTATCATTCTCATTTTATTCTCATTCTTATTTTATATCAAATAAAATGATATATCAAACAGCTTTAAAATGTAACAATTTTTTCACATCTACTATCTTTTGCATTTGTTGTTATTTATAAGCAGAGAAAACTTCTTCTTTATCAATTCAGTCACTTTCGGCGAGAATTCGGCTACTCTTGGCAACAATTCGCCACTTTCTACAACAGACGTGCAATAAAGACAAAAAGAGGCGGACAATGCCACCTCTTTTTGATTATTCGCTTACAGGTACAACCGCACCTTTATATTCTTTCTTAATGTAATCTTGAATCTCTTTAGAATGTAGTACTTCTACCAGCTCTTTGATACCTTTTTTGTCTTTGTCACCTTCACGTACTGCGATGATGTTTACATAAGGAGACTCAGAGCCTTCTAACGCGATTGCATCTTTTTGTGGGTTTAAGCCTGCATCAATTGCATAGTTTGTGTTAATAAGAACAATGTCGCCTTCTTTGTTTTCATACACTTTTGGAAGTAACCCTGCTTCTACATCTGTTTTAAACTTTAAGTTCTTTTTATTTTCTGCGATGTCTTTTACAGTTGCTTTTGTTTTATCAACACCGTCTTTGATTTTAATCAACCCTTCTTCTTGCAGTAGAGACAATGCACGACCATGGTCGGCAACAGAGCTGCTCATAATAACCTCTGCGTTCTCAGGTAGATCCTTTAAGTTTTTATATTTTTTAGAGTAAATACCGATTGGCTCAATGTGAATTTTTCCTGCTACTTCAAATTTGTAGCCTTTTTCCTTCATTTGTTGCTCTAAGTAAGGAATGTGCTGGAAGTAGTTTGCATCAATCTCTTTATCAGCTAGTGCTTTGTTTGGCAAAATGTAGTCTTGGAATTTCTTGATTTCAAGATCAACACCCTTTTCTTCAAGAATCGGCTTTGCTTTCTCCAAAATTTCCGCATGCGGTACGTTAGATGCGCCGATTACCAGTTTATCTTCTTTTCCTCCGCAAGCAGCAAGTGAAAACGCGAATACAGCAGTAAAAGCTGTGAATAGTACTTTTTTCATGTCTCTTTATCTCCTTTTTAAAAATTTTGAATTTTGTTTTTATAAGAAACTTCGGTGCAGAGCACCAAAGTATTCTATCGCTTGTCAAGGCGGGCTGTAATACGATCGCCAATGAATTGCAAAATAAACACAATAACCAAAATCAGCACCGTGGCAACTAGGGTCACATCATTGTTCGAACGCTGAAAGCCTTCTAAATATGCTAAGTTGCCAAGTCCTCCTGCTCCTACTACACCGGCCATGGCTGTATAGCCAACAAGCGCAATTGTTGTAACGGTAATACCAGATACAAGTGCGGGCATAGATTCTGGAATCAATACTTTAAAGATAATTGTGCTTGTGCTTGCTCCCATCGCTCTTGATGCCTCAATCACACCTTTATCAATCTCACGAAGTGCGATTTCCACCATGCGACCATAAAATGGTGCAGATCCGATGATTAAAGCAGGGAGCGCAGCATCGGCACCCAAAATTGTGCCAATAACCACCTTAGTAAATGGCAGCAGCAAAATAATTAAAATAATAAATGGAATGGAACGAAAAATGTTGATAAACGCACCGATAATTGTGTTTAACGGCTTGTTTTCCCAAAGATTTCCCTTGCCCGTCATAAACAGCAGCAGACCTAGCACAAGGCCGAGAATAAAGGTTGCCACAGCCGCTATGATTGTCATATATAACGTTTCCCAAGAAGCAAGGGCCATTTCCGCCCAATCTACATTTGGAAATAACTTATCCATTTGTAATTACCTCCATATCTACACGTCTTTCCTTCATGAAGGCAATTGCCTTATCAATCTCCTCCTGCGCACCATTCAGTTGTACAACTAAATTGCCGTAGGAGCCGTTTGACATTTGTGAGATTTTCCCTTGCAAAATGTTCACTTCTAAATTATTGTTGCGAATCATCTCATACAAGAATGGCTGCTCGATCGACTCCCCTGTAAACTTCAGACGAACAATCCGGCCGCCAGGATGCTTCTCTGTTAGATGCTCAATTGCTTCTGTCGTATCGGCAACATCTGTTACTTGCTTGACAAAGCGCTTGGTGATTTCTTGCTGTGGATTGCGGAACACTTCAAGAACTTCGCCCATCTCAACAATACGTCCCTGTTCCATCACTGCGACGCGACCGCAAATCTTTTGGATAACGTGCATCTCATGCGTGATTAAAACAATGGTTAGTCCTAAACGTTTATTAATGTCCAAAAGCAAATCCAGAATTTGATCTGTTGTTTCCGGATCTAGTGCCGAAGTTGCTTCATCGCAAAGCAATACTTTTGGGTTATTGGCAAGAGCGCGTGCAATTCCCACTCGTTGCTTTTGTCCGCCGCTCAATTGTGACGGATAGGCATTCTCTCTACCTTCTAGACCAACAAGACGAATAAGTTCATCAACACGCTTTTGACGCTCCTCTTTAGCAACACCTGCAATTTCTAATGGAAATGCAATGTTTTCACGAACGGTGCGAGACCATAATAGGTTAAAGTGCTGAAAAATCATTCCAATTTCCTGACGCGCCTCGCGCAACTCTTTTCCTGTAATTGCAGAAATCACACGATTGCCAATTGAAATGCGTCCTGCTGTTGGCTTCTCAAGCTGATTCAGCATACGAATTAAGGAACTCTTACCGGCACCACTGTACCCAATAATTCCGAAGATTTCACCGCTTTTAATCGTAAAACTCGCATCCTGCACAGCTGTTACATTGCCATGCTTGGCACGATATATTTTTTGTACCTGTTCAAGTACGATCATGTCTTCACCCCATTTTCTTTATACGTCTATAATCTGCCCCGAAACGTCCTGCTTACAGCTGGCTTTTGGTGACCTGTTTACATGAAAAAAACCTTTCCGCGCGTGAGCAGAAAGGTTTTGAGCATTCGTCAATAAGCCTTTCTCTCATCTCTCAAAGCATACGCTTTGCAGGAATTGGCACCATTTCAACACGATTGTTGACGGTTGCCGGGCTTCACAGGGCTCAGTCCCTCCACCTCTCTTGATAAGAGAAATCGGACATAGTCATCCGATTTATTGTATGAAAATAATATTGTTTCATAACATGTTTTGAATTCTATCAATGTCTGATTATATTGTCAATAGGAAAATAGTTATTTTTTCTGATTTTTTTATTTTTACTAATTATTAGCAATATATATAGAAAAATCCGGCGCTACGGCCGGATTTTATGCTGCGGGACGATACAGATAAAAGAGTGATTCAAGCAGTAATAATGTACGATATGCCCCTTGATACCTTGCTCCTTTCATTCTTACGAGCATCTGCAGACGCATACCCGTTGTAAGCGATCGTAAATCATCTTCATGTACAAATTGGAGACAATCTCTCACATCGGATGCTTCTGAAATATGCAGCCCTGTCTTAGAAATATGCAACGTACAAGCTTCGTTTCCCATATCAACACGCACCTTAATTTCCTGAATCGGTAACAAAGGTCCTACATAATCCTGTGCATTGACATATTCAATAAATGACAACAATCGCTCCTTCACTCGAATCACTCCCGCACGATTTTTTAATACTTATTCCCTATTCGTGCAGCTTGTTCCTTGTCTAACCACTCGACAAATTCCCTTGTATTTCCCAAGAAATATGTCGAGCTGTCATTTTAGCTCATGATATAAATAATCCACTGAGCGAAACGCATAAATTTGCTTGTACACTTTTCCTTCATGTAGCACCAATAAGCAAGGTACGCTTTCGATTTCGTATGTACGCGCCAAAACTGGCGCATAATTGAGATCTACCATGCCAATTTCTAAACTAGGCAAAGCCGCTTCCACAACCGTCAGCATTTTTTTCGCAAGCTGACATGTTCCGCAAAGCGGCGTATGCGCATATAACACTGTCTTACTCGGCTCGTTTGCCCGTTTCATTGCTTCTTGTTCCGTCCACTCTATCATGCTATCCATCCTTACAAATACTCGGTGTAAATATCAATGTCCGCTCCTAACAGAACACTGGCAAGATGCTGCACAGGCGCTGTCGCCACCTCACGATACGAGCGGTCAATATACAGATGCTCCGCATGTGGAAATTCACGTTTAAATTGCTTGCGAAGCTTTTCCCCGGCTTCATCGGCATCGACAAGGACGTACACTTCTTTATCAAAAAACTGTTCAATCATATCATCTAGCTTAGACAAACTGATGGTGCCGTTGGTGCACACAATTTCTACAGGCTCTTTAATAAGTGTCGCAATCTTTTTCTTATCTGATTTCCCTTCCACAATTATCACTTTTTCCACTTCTATCACTCGGCATCACCTGACTCATTTGGACTATGATACAACTTTAGTATATAGTATATTCTGTACTTTCGTCTTGTTTCCTGTCTGTTGTGGAATGCGACACTTTTCTGTAGCTTTCCCGCTTTCATATAAAAACAAATATCCACTTTTTGTGCGAAAAATAGGCATTCTTTATGCAAGTTGTGCTTATTCCGGTCAGTTTCATGCTTATTCCGGTCAGTTTCATGCTTATTCCGGTCAGTTTCATGCTTATTCCGGTCAGTTTCATGCTTATTCCGGTCAGTTTCATGCTTATTCCGGTCAGTTTCATGCTTATTCCGGTCAGTTTAAAAAGGCCCTTACCGCGATGCGGTAGGGCCTGTAGGCGTTAGCCTTGGTTTGTCATTTCTTCGTATTGCTCTGCATTCATCAAGCTTTCTACTTCACTCATGTCGGATACTTCTAGCACGATCATCCAAGCGTCTCCATACGGTGATTCATTTACAAGCTCAGGACTATCTCCAAGCGCATCGTTTACCTGTACTACTTTGCCGCTTACAGGTGCATACAGCTCAGATACCGTTTTAACTGATTCAACGCTGCCGAACGGCTCGTTTACTTTTACTTCCGCCCCAACTTCTGGAAGCTCTACGAATACAATATCGCCAAGCTCGTGTTGTGCAAAATCAGTAATACCAACAATTACCTTACCGTCTTCAACTTTAACCCACTCGTGTTCTTCTGAATAGCGTAATTCTTTAGGAATGCTCATGTAAGTCCCCTCCATGTGAGTGTTATTATTATGTAAATACCAAATCGGTATTTCTCCCTTATAACCACATTTTCTCGAATTGCTCTTCGTTAAAGCCAACAGTTACTTTTTCACCATTAGACACAATCGGTCGCTTAATTAGCATACCGTCAGAAGCCAAAAGAGCGAGCATCTCATCTTCGCTCATATCCTTTAAACGGTCCTTTAGTCCAAGCTCGCGATATTTCATACCGCTTGTATTGAAAAACTTCTTCAGCTCTAAGCCGCTTGTTGCGTACAGCATCGCAAGTGTTTCTTTCGTTGGTGGATTCTCTACCAGATGAATTACTTCATACGCAACACCCTTTTCATCCAACCATTTCTTTGCTTTTTGACATGTTCCGCATTTGGGATATGTATAAAATGTTACTGTCATCTCTTCACCCATTTCTTCTTTATGCCCTATTTTAACACAGAGCTATACATTTTTCATATCCTACATCCAAACTTTATATACATTCGTCACACTCTTCATGTATCCTGCAAAAATTATATTTTCCATACAGCTAATAGCTATAACTGTGAAAACCAACATAAAAAAAACACATTATTATGATTCTTGTTTTTTTTCGATGATTTTCGTTACATTCTTTTAAAAAGATACAAGCTTTGATTACTTGTCACTTTCTTCCCCCTCAAATATATCAGTATTTGTAAAAAACACAAGAATTCTTTTTATGTTCATTTGTTCTCTCTCGTTATACGATGTGTGTGCTAGATATTACATATTAAAGGGGGCATTTCAATGAAAAAGAAACATTTGTGCTTCACCTTAACAATGGGACTGGCCTTAAGTGCGCTAGGTTCCGGTGTCAGTGCTGCAAATTCCCCATCCTATCTCGCACCGAATGTATTGTCTGTTAAAAAGTTCAATGAAGCAGTTGGTTCACCTGAGTTTGTATCCGGACAACTTTCATCTCCTTCCACAAAAAAGCCGGAACGCATTATTATGGATTACTTCAACCAGAAAAAAGCTAATTACAATATCAGTGATTCCGCAGAGAACTCCTTCAAAATCATTCGCTCCGAGACCGATCAAACAAATACAACAATTCTTTACCTACAACAAATGTTTAACGGCTTGCCCGTTTGGGGCTCAACACAAGTCGCGCACGTAAACAGCAAAGGTGTACTCACGGTGGTAGCCGGAACAGTTGCTGGTAATCTTCATCAGAAAGAAACGTTAAAACTAACAAGCAAAGGAGTTAGCCCTACTAAGGCAATTGCTACGGCCGAAAAAGACCTTGGGCTAAAGCCCGAATACGAAAGCAAACCGACAGCAGCACTTGTTATATATACAAATGGCGAAGAGGCTGTATATGCATATCATGTTAACCTGCATTTTTTACATCCAGAGCCTGGTAATTATGACTACTTTGTAGACGCAAGTACTGGAAAGATATTAAACAAATTCAATAAGATTCACCACGTTACAGGTACAAACGTAACAGGAACAGGAACCAGCTTGCTTGGCATCACAAGAACTTTAAATATGACACAGTCCGGTTCCTCTTACTATCTGCAAGATAACACAAGAGGGCAAGGTGTATTCACATACGATGCCAAAAACCGAACACGCCTCCCAGGTACGTTATGGACCGACGCCGATGCAATCCTAAATGCCACCTATGACCGGGCAGCAGTAGATGCGCATTATTACGCTGGTAAAGTGTATGATTACTATAAAAGTGTCTTCAATCGCAACTCTTATGATAACAAAGGAGCTGCTTTACTCTCTACTGTTCATTATGGAAGAAATTACAACAATGCTTTTTGGGATGGACAACGTATGGTGTATGGCGATGGTGATGGGACAACGTTCATTCCACTTTCCGGCGCACTTGATGTTATCGCGCACGAATTGACGCATGCTGTAACAGAAAAGTCATCCAACCTAATCTATCAAAACGAGTCAGGTGCCTTGAACGAAGCACTATCTGATATTTTCGGAACGCTCGTAGAGTATTACGATAACAATAATCCAGATTATGAAATCGGCGAGGATGTATACACACCAAAAACACAAGGAGACGCTTTACGCTCTATGAGCAACCCGGCGAAGTACGGAGATCCTGATCACTACTCTAAGCGTTATACGGGCACACAAGATAATGGCGGTGTCCATATCAATAGCGGTATTATCAATAAAGCTGCTTACCTGCTAGCAGAAGGTGGCACACATTATAGTGTGAGGGTATCAGGCATTGGTCGTGAAAAGATGGGTGCAATTTTCTATCGCGCCAACACCGCATACTTCACGTCATCTACAAACTTCAGCCAAGCGCGCGCTTCTGTTGTGCAAGCGGCAGCTGATTTGTATGGCGCAAGCTCAGCAGAAGTCTCTTCTGTGAAACAAGCCTTTGATGCCGTTGGTATTCAATAGCACAAAAACAGGCCGAAACCGGCCTGTTTTTATTTCTCCATTTTCTCATGCAAATAAATAATCTCTTCTGTCAGCTCTTTCACGGTAATGGCATTCATGAGATGATCTTGTGCGTGAATCAATAGCACAGAAAGCTCTGTTTTTTCTCCCCTCGCCTCAGCTTGAATCAAAGAAGTTTGTGCATGATGCGCTTCTTTGAGCTCTCTTTTCGCTTCTTCAAGCTTGGTACGCGCCTCTGTAAATGCACCCTGGCGTGCCAATTGCATTGCTTCCATCGCATAGCTTCTCGCATTGCCGCTATACAGAATAAGTTGAAATGCGGCTTGCTGCGTTGTATTAAGTTCTGTCACCTGCAAATCCTCCTATGCTGTAAAGTTTGTACCGTTCACTTGCGTTTCTTGTACTTTTTTTGCGTCAAGGCGCTCTTGCATCATAACGAACGGTAAGTAAATGACAACAGAAATTACTAAATTGATAGCAGCCATTACCGCTCCCGACACATGTCCTCCTGTTGCTAAGTAACCACCTAGAATAGGAGGTGTTACCCAAGGAATGTTTGTTACGACTGGATGCACAAGACCCCAGTCAATTGCCAAATAAGATGTAACCGTCAATACCATAGGTGTCGCTACAAATGGAATGAGCCAGATAGGGTTTAATACAATTGGTAGACCGAAAATCACGGGTTCATTGATTTGGAACAAACCAGGAGGCGTTCCAAGTGCTACGATTTGCCTGCGTTTTTTAGATGCGATAAACAAAGCGATCAATAAACCAATTGTCGCTCCTGATCCACCAAGGAATACAAATGCATCAAAGTAAGGGCCTGCCATGATAGCATATTTATCAAGATCCTTCACACCTTGAGCTGCTAAATCAATATTTTTATTACCTAGCTGCGTAAATAATGGTGTGGTAATGCCGCCTAGGATATTGGTTCCGTGTAAACCAAGCATCCAGAAGCCATGAATCAAAAAGGCAAGCAACAACGCAAATGGCAGTGAATCAGCTGCATTCGTCAGCGGTGCAACCAATACTTTGTTCAACCAGTCGTTTACGTATTGTCCGTTTGTTGCGATACGGAATAGTACACCGAACAGACCAAATAGGAAAATCGTCATCATCCCTGGTAACAGCTTAGCGAATGCCCGTGATACTGCTGGAGGAACACCGTCCGGTAATTTAATCACTAAATATTTCACTTTTGCTAGTCGTACAAAAATCTCTGTTGCGATGATAGCAACTATAATACCTGTAAATAAAGCTGTTGAGTTTAAGTATGACCATTGTACCAAGCCCCAAGCGTCACCAGAAACTGGCTTCTCATCAATTGTTAATGTGACTTTCGCGATTTGCGGCACAAGAACAAAATAAGTAGCAAGCGAAATGAGCATGGCTTCAAAGCCATCATCACCGTAAGAACGCGCCAGTTTATAAGAAATTCCGATAACTGCAAACACTGTCATAAACGCGAATGTGCCCCACCAAATATCGCCGCCGAGCGTTTTCCAGTTTTCACCGAAAACAGTTAACATCAACTTATCATAACCAGGTATTGCGCCGCCTAAGTTGTTGAACAATACGGCAAAGGAACCAATCATCGTAATGGCAATCATCCCAATTAGTGCATCACGAATTGCTAACAAATGACGGTTGTTGCCCAGTTTTACAGCTGCCGGCATAATATATTTTTCAATAAATCCCATCATTCCCTTTCCCCCTCTTCTGTTTTGCGTGCTCTCCCATTCCTCTTATGAATTGCACAATGCTACAGCAGCCTCCAATACAGCTTCACCATTCATTAAGCCGTAATGCATCGTGTTGATAACATCAACCGCTACCCCTTTTTCTGCGCCGAGTTTTTGCATAGCTCCTAGCAAGTAGCGTACTTGTGGACCTAACAAAAGAACGTCAGCCTCTTCTATATGTTCTCTAGCTGCATCACCTGAAACAGCCCAAATTTTCGCTGCAATCCCTTTATTACGAGCAGCCTCCTCCATCTTCGTAACAAGCAAGCTCGTTGACATACCTGCAGAACACACCAACAAAATATTCACGAATTTTCCTCCCTACTTATCTAGCATTATCTGTTTTGTACATAGGCGCGACTATGCTGAAATTGCGGTAAATACTCCTTATGCGCCTCCAGCAATTCATCCAGCATTAATTTGGCTTTTTTATCACTTGTCACCAATGGATTCATTACCATTGCTTTGTAGGCCTTTAAGTAATCTCCTGTAACAGCCGCTTCAATCACAAGTTCTTCAAACGCTTTCATGTTTTGAATCATACCTCGAACCGAGAGCGGCAACCTTCCGACCGCGATGGGCTTAGGACCATGTTTAGTTATAATTGCATTTACTTCCACCACCGCATCTGCAGGTAAATCCGCAATCGCTCCGTTATTTTGCACATTGACCGTTTGCACATCACCTGTATTGTTATAAATGCTGTTCATGAGATTACATGCTGCGTCGCTATAATATGCACCCCCTCTCTGTTCTAGCTCCTTCGGCTTCTCTTGCAGTTCTACAGCTTTGTATTTATGAAAAAGCTCTTTTTCTACTTTCTGCACAACCTCTGCCCGCGTCCCATTTTCACGGAAGGCTCTTATATCTTTCTCTAGCACCTCGTCTCTTTGGAAATAATATTGGTGATATGGATTTGGCAACATCTCAAGAGACTCTATAAATTCCTTGGTCCAGCCAAGCGAAACGATATTGGCCGGTGAATAATCCATTTCCTTCGCCAGCAATTTGTTGAGTACCTCCTTGGTTCGGTCCTCGCCTCGAACAAATACACGCTTGCCGAACACAAAGTGGTTCAGACCAATGAATTCAATTTCCACATCACGTGCATCGCAGCTTAAAATTTCCGCTACCCCGGTTCTCATGTTGAATGGAATGTTACATACACCAATGACACGCTTGTGTTTACTATGCTTTAACAAGGCTTCTGTCACGATTCCCGCTGGATTAGTAAAGTTAATCAACCATGCATTCGGACAAACGTCTTGTATATCCGCACAAATATCCAAAAGTACAGGAATTGTACGAAGCGCTTTAAACACGCCACCAGGACCATTGGTTTCTTGCCCGATTACACCGTGACTAAGCGGAATGCGTTCATCCTTTTCCCGTGCGGCAAGACCACCAACGCGGATTTGCGTAGAAACAAAATCCGCATCTAGAAGTGCTTCTCTTCGATCTAGTGTCCACGATAAACGAATAGGAACGCCGGCTTTATGGATCATACGTTGTGCCAATGCAGCTACAATTTCCAACTTTTCTTGTCCTGCCGGGATATCAACAAGTACTAAGTCCGTAACCGGAAAGGTGCGATGACGCTGAATGAAGCCCTCGACAATTTCCGGTGTGTAGCTTGAGCCGCCTCCAATGATGACTACTTTGAGCTTCATACCAAGACCCCTTTCTTTTTGTAAGCGATTACTTAAACAAAATGTATCATACAAATTTTTGTTTGTCTATATATATTTGTAATAACAATTAATTCGTATTGACTTTCTTTTATTCTTAATTTGTTGTTACAAATTTCAATTTGTTTGTGGTAAAATGAAGAATGATGATACAATGTAACAATATGGAAGAAAATGAGATGTAGTCGCTGTAACACGGTACTTCATTTCAAACGTAAAGGTGATTCAGGAAAGGGTTGGATTAAAGGAGATGATTCATTTGAAGGATATAGAGGAAGGCAAAGCGTTGCATTCAAAAGTAAAGGACGCAATCATTCACCTAATTAAAAAAGGAGAATACGCACCTCATACACAATTACCAACAGAAGCGGAATTTTGTGATACATTCAATGTTAGCAGAACAACTGTCCGTACCGCCTTGCAGCAGCTGACGGTAGAGGGGTACGTATACCGTGTGCAGGGACGTGGTACATTTGTATCTGAGAATAAAATTAAACAAACATTAACCGCCACATCCGGCGATTTTAACCAACAAGTCTCCCTGCAGGGGCGCAGTCCATCCATTCACGTTCTTAGTTTAGAAGTAATACCGGCAGATTCTGTTCTTGAAAAGCACCTTTATATAAAGGAAGGTGATCCTGTTAACAAGCTTGAGCGCGTTCGTTACGCCGATGGCACCCCTTTACAATATGAAATTGCCTATTTGCCTTGGCATAAAACGCCGGGTCTAAATCAAGCAGAATGCGAAAAATCATTATATAAATTGCTTGATACACAGTTTGGCTTAAAAATAAAGCGTACCGTGGAACATATGGAACTCTTCATGGCGGACGAGGATATCGCTGAAAAACTTGATATACCGGTCGATGCACCTTGTTTTTACATTGAGACCTTTGCTTATTTGGAGGATGAATCTATTATTGAATACTCTAAAACGTTTTTTAGAGGAGACAAAGCGAATTTCGTAATTGAACGAACATACTAGGGGGAGGAAACACAGTGATTCAAGTATTGGTAAACGCAGATGATTTTGGGCTCACACGCGGTGTAAACCATGCCATTATAGATTGCTACCGCTATGGGCTGGTCAATTCTACTACTATGCTGGTCAACATGCCTGCTGCCTCACATGCCGCCGAGCTGGCAAAAGCGAATCCTGGTCTTCGTGTTGGCATTCATCTAACACTTACATGCGGAAAGCCTGTTTCTGATGCGCCATCATTGACTAAAGCAGACGGTACATTTCGCCTTTCTAATCGCTACGGGGACGAAACGGTGGATGTGATTGCTGCTGAACAAGAATGGGAGGCACAAATTCACAAGTTTCTTTCTTACGGATTAGAACCATCTCATTTGGATAGTCACCATCATATTCACTGCTGGGAGCCGCTTTTTCCTGTTATTCAGCGCCTATCCCAAAAATACGGTCTACCGGTTCGCAACGGCTTTTCTCCAGAAAAAGCAATCAATCGGCTGTCAGACGAACTCCGTACCGATTTTTACGGCGACGGCGTAACACTTGATTATTTCAACAAGCTTGAGAGTACAACAGGTTCTGTCATTGAGATCATGTGCCATCCAGCATATGTAGACGCCGAATTGCGCCGCCTCTCCTCTTACTGTGATAAACGGGCGGACGAAGCAAAGGTTTTAATCAATAGCTCATTGCCATCTGGATTTGTATTGCTAGGACGATAATGTAAAAGCCCCCTCGGCTGAGGGGGCTTTGTTGTTATAGAGCGTATTTCTCTTCTGCTAGCAATTTCGCTGCAATTTCACGTTTCTTCGCAATTACGTTTACTGGTGTGTAACGTGTAAATTTACGTAATGCTGATAACATCATGCGAAGTGTATCGCCGCTTTCTGTTGCAATTAGCGTTTCCTTTGCATGCGCTTCAATTTCGTTGAACGCTTCTTGACAGAATACCTGTGTATAAAGCAGCTTTTGGTTGCTCTTTTCCAAACCTGTTGTTTTAATCGCTTTTTCTGTACGAAGGACTGCAGATTCCATGGCGTACAGGTTATTAACGATATCAGCAATATTCACAAGTACTTCTTGCTCTTTATCAAGCGCTTTGCCATACTTTTGTACTGCAAGGCCGGCAATCATCAAGCCAATTTTCTTCGCATTACGCACCAAGTACTTTTCTTGTGCCAATGGCTCATCGCCCACTTCTTCCGGCATAAGCATCATAAGCTCTTCTTGCAATTGCTGCGCTTTTTGAAGCAGCGGAAGTTCACCCTTCATTGCCTTACGAAGAAATGTGCCAGGTACAATCAAACGATTGATTTCATTTGTTCCTTCAAAAATACGGTTAATACGGGAATCACGGTACATTCTTTCAATCTCGTACTCTGCCATAAAGCCGTAGCCGCCGTGAATTTGTACACCTTCATCCACCACGTAATCAAGAACCTCAGAACCGAATACTTTATTCAAAGAGCACTCAATCGCATATTCAGCAATAGAATCAGCTACTGCTTTACCATTCTTCACTTCTTCATCTGTTAATGTGCTCATACGAGCCTCAAACAAACCTACTGTGCGATATACAGAGCTCTCTGCTGCATAGATTTTCGCAGCCATATTCGCCAACTTTTCTTGAATTAACGGGAAGCGACCAATCGGCTGCTTAAATTGCTGGCGTTGATTTGCATATTGTACAGAGATTTCAAGTGCACGCTTGGAAGATCCAACTGTACCTACACCCAATTTATAACGACCAATGTTCAAAATATTGAATGCAATTACGTGGCCTTTGCCAATTTCACCAAGTACGTTTTCTTTTGGAACAAGTGCGTCTTCTAAAATTAATGTACGTGTAGAAGAACATTTGATACCCATCTTCTTTTCTTCAGGGCTTGTAGATACCCCTGGGAAGTCACGCTCTACGATAAACGCTGTAAAATGTTCGCCGTCTACCTTGGCATATACAACAAATACGTCTGCAAATGCCGAGTTTGTAATCCATTGTTTTTCACCATTTAATACGTAATGTGTGCCTTCTGCATTCAAACGAGCTGTCGTTTTTGCACCTAACGCGTCAGAACCAGAGCCTGGCTCAGTCAATGCATATGCCGCCAGTTTTTCACCTGTTGCAAGAGCAGGAAGATATTGCTGCTTTTGCTCTTCATTACCGAACAATACGATTGGAAGTGAACCAATACCAACGTGCGCGCCGTGCGTAATTGCAAAGCCGCCCGCGCGGGAGAACTTTTCAGCAATTAATGCGGAGCTAATTTTATCAAGACCGATGCCGCCGTATTCTTCTGGAACGTCAGCACCTAAAAGACCCAGCTCGCCCGCTTCCTTCAATAAACGTACAGAGCGATCAAACTCATGCTTTTCAAGATACTCAAGTTCTGGCAACACTTCATTTACTACGAATTCTTCTGTTGTTTTGGCAATTAACTTATGCTCATCTGTGTAATCTTCTGGCGTGAACACTTGCTCGAATGTAATTTCATCAACTAAAAAGCTACCGCCCTTTACCGCACTACCAATTGTTGTTTTTTCCATTTGAAATGCCTCCTGTTTTCATTATGCTTATGAAAGCCCTCCGAGGAGGGCTCGGATGATTACAATAATTCGAATACGCCCGCCGCGCCCATACCGCCGCCGATACACATTGTGACGATACCAAATTGCTCATTTCTGCGCTTCATTTCGTGTACTAGAGATAATGTCAGCTTCGCCCCCGTACAGCCAAGTGGATGACCAAGTGCAATTGCGCCGCCGTTTACGTTTACCTTCTCCTCATCAAGACCTAACTCACGAATGACTTGAAGAGATTGAGAGGCAAACGCTTCGTTCAATTCAAACAAACCGATATCAGAAAGCTCAAGACCCGCGAGCTTCAACGCTTTAGGTATCGCCGCTACCGGTCCAATTCCCATTACTTCTGGCGGTACGCCCGCTACCGCGAAAGAACGGAACCTTGCAAGCGGCTTCAAACCGTCGCTTTCTGCTTTTTCACGATCCATCAGCAATACTGCTGCGGCACCGTCGCTCATTTGCGAAGAATTACCCGCTGTTACAGAACCGCGCACATTGAACGCTGGACGTAATTTACCAAGCACTGCCGCCGTTGTATCAGCACGCACACCTTCATCCTGAGAGAACGTGAAGGATTTTTCATACGGCTTGTTGTCACTACCCACGCCGCGCAGCGTTACATCCACTGGTACTGTCTCATCCGCAAAACGGCCTGCCTGCAAAGCAGCTGCCGCGCGCTGATGACTGCGCACCGCAAAAGCATCTTGCTCTTCACGGCTAATGCCATATTTCACAGCTACTTGCTCCGCTGTATGTCCCATACCCATATAGTATTCAGGCGCAGCTTCAACAAGGCGGCTGTTTGGACGAACCACATGCCCCATCATCGGTACAAGGCTCATAGATTCCGCACCGCCGGCAATTACTGCATCAGAGTGACCAAGCATAATGCGCTCTGCTCCGTATGCAATACTTTGTAAACCTGAAGAACAATAACGATTAATTGTAATAGCAGGCACCATATGAGACAATCCTGCCAGCGCTCCAATATTGCGCGCCATATTCAAACCTTGCTCCGCTTCCGGCATCGCACAGCCAATAATTAAGTCATCTATATTTCCTTCATAGTTGTTTGCACGCTTTAATGTTTCCTTTACTACCAATGCACCTAAGTCGTCAGGACGAACAGTCGCCAAGGAACCTTTTTTCGCTTTGCCGACCGGTGTTCTTGCTCCTGCTACAATTACGGCCTCTCTCATGTTCTTTCCTCCTCTTAGTTACGTAACGGTTTTCCTTTTACAAGCATGTGCTGCATTCTTGCCTGTGACTTCATTTCCTGCACAAGGCTTAAAAACGCTTTGCGCTCCAGGTCAAGTAAATATTGCTCATCTACCTCTGTTCCGTACGGTACTTTACCTCCAGCAATAACGTAAGCCAGTTTTTTCGCAATCGTTAAATCGTGCTCAGAGATATAGCCGGACAAATGCATCGCTTGTGCACCAAGAACAAGCGTGGCGTATCCTGTTTCACCAACAACCGGCACCTTTTTGCGAATCGGCGCTTTGTATCCTGCTTCAAACAATTCGATGACCTTTTGTTTTGCATCGTATAACAGATGGTCGCCATTGATGCTGATGCCATCTTTATCGCCAAGGAAATTGTTTTCAAATGCTTCCTGTGCGGAAGTAGACACCTTCGCCATTGCAACGGTCTCAAATACTTTATTGGCAACCTTTTGCAGGTCGAACTCCACACCTTTTGCCATTTTGTTTAGGTGTTTAATATACAGCTCTTTGTTTCCGCCACCGCCTGGAATTAAGCCAACCCCAACTTCCACAAGACCAAGATACGTTTCGCTAGATGCTTGAATGCTTGCAGCCGGTAAACAAATTTCCGCACCGCCGCCAAGTGTCATACCATAAGGAGCCACAACGACTGGTTTAGCGCTATATTTAATTTTCATCATTGCATCCTGGAATTGCTTCACAACCCACTCAATCTCGAAATAGTTGTCATCCTGCGCTTCCATTAAAATCATCGCTAGGTTTGCACCGACGCAGAAGTTTTTGGATTGATTACCGATAACAAGACCTTTATAGCCCTTTTCCACTTCATCGATCGCATAGTTGATCATTTGCGTGATATCCATACCGATTGCGTTGTTTGGAGAGTGGAACTCTAGACAAAGTACACCGTCTCCTAAGTCTACAAGGCTTGCGCCGCTATTTTTCTTTAACACACCGTTCTTTTCTTTTAATTGTTTTAGGCTAATCGCTTTTTTATTTTGCTGGAGTAGCTTGTATTCACCGTTATCGTAATACAATACATCGCCGCTTTCGCGCTTATAGAATGTTTCAAAGCCTGCGTCCAACATCTCTTGTACCCATATTGGAACAGCTTTTCCTTGTTCCTTCAGCTTTTCAACAGACTTGCGAACACCGATCGCATCCCATGTTTCAAACGGACCGTATTGCCAGCCAAAGCCCCATTTCATAGCGTTGTCAATCGCAACGATATCATCTGCAATTTCCTTGTTCAGCTTTGCTGCGTATAAAAGAGTTGGTGTTAAAATATTCCAAAGTAATGCACCTGCACGGTCCTTTGCATACACAAGCGTTTTCAATTTATTATTAAGGCCCTTTTCCTGCTTGCTCAGTTCTACAGAAGGCGCCTTTAGTTTTTTACGTGCCTCATATTGCAAGTTCTCCGGATTCAATTCTAGAATCTCTTTTCCTTGCTTTAAGAAAAAGCCTTGCCCTGTTTTGCTTCCGAGCCATTTGTTTTCAAGCATCACATGCATGAATGCCGGTACTTTAAATACCTCGCGCTCTTCCTCTTGTACATTTTCATATACGTTGTTGGCAACGTGAACAAATGTATCCAGTCCTACCACATCAAGCGTGCGGAATGTCGCGCTTTTTGGACGACCAATTAGCGGGCCCGTCACAGAATCTACTTCCCCGACGCTGTAACCGCCGTTTAGCATTTCCTGCAGTGTGACAAGTAAGCCATATGTGCCGATGCGGTTGCCAATAAAATTCGGTGTATCCTTCGCGACAACAACACCTTTACCGAGTACATCTTCACCGAAGGTTTTCATGAAGCTTAGTACTTCTGTGGACGTGTCTTGCGTTGGAATGACCTCAAGTAGCTTTAAGTAGCGCGGGGGATTGAAGAAATGCGTGCCTAGGAAGTGCTTGCGGAAATCTTCGGAACGCCCCTCTGCCATTTTTTCTACTGAAATACCAGATGTATTGGAACTAACAATCGTACCTGACTTACGAATTTCATCTATACGAGCAAAAACTTGTTTTTTAACTTCAAGATTCTCAACCACCACTTCAATAATCCAATCCACATCTGCAAGACGAGAGAAATCGTCATCAAAGTTACCGGGTTGAATTAAAGCTGCATTTTCTTTAGAAGTAAGAGGTGCCGGCTTTTGCTTAAACAGCTTTTGCACGGCTGTGTGGCTGAATCGATTGCGGACTTCTTTGCTTTCTAGCGTAAGGCCCTTTGCTTCCTCTTCTGCTGTAAGCGTTTTCGGTACGATGTCTAGTAATAGTGTTGGAATTCCAATGTTAGCCAAATGTGCAGCAATTCCTGACCCCATGACGCCGGATCCGAGAACGGCTGCTTTTTTAATTTGAAACATTCCATTCTCCCCCTTAATTCTTGAATGAATGCTCATTCAATTTTTACGCAAACTTCTCCCAACGGCTGAATGAGCTTCCTACTATTAAATATATGATATTGAATGAATTTTCGCAATAAATTTAAAAATAAAAATTTACACTGCTATCATTTTGTCATATTGCATCATTGCCTTTCATATAGACAGCGGAAGCTACCGTGTCGGTGGCTTTTTTAAAACAGAACAAATGTTCTTGTTTTTTGAATGTGCATCTTTTATAATAGATATGAACCAACTACATAACGATGGGAGAGATTTGGATGAAGCATCAAGCAACACCGTATTTAACATTTGGGGGCAACGCGCGCGAAGCATTGACGTATTACAAGGAAGTATTTGAAGGAGAAATTATCGGCATGCAAACGTTTGGAGAAGCACAGTTTCCGACACCTCCAGAGATGGATAACAAAATCATGCACGCGCAATTTAAAAAAGATGATTTATTTTTCATGGTGTCCGATGCGTTTTTAAATCAATCTGTTCATCAAGGTAACAATATTTCCTTAGCTCTGGAATTGGAAAGTGAAGAAGAGATTCAAACGCTCTACAAACGTCTCAGCGCAAATGGCATTGTATTTATGGAGCTTCAAGATACATTTTGGGGAGCTAAATTTGCCAAGGTACAGGACGCGTTTGGCGTGATTTGGGATTTAAACTATACATTTGAAAAATAAGCTTTGTTAATTGATAATCTGTACTTGTTGGTTGGTATAGAGGATTGAAAGAAATGGAAATCAACAACCACTTTATACAGAGCAAAAAAGAATCGCTAAGGTGATTCTTTTTTATTTGCACTTACATGACTTCTTTAAATTTGGAAAAGCTAGGAAACGGAGGTGATAAACATGGGTAAGCAAAAGAAAAATCCTTCTAAAGGTGCTGTGAGTGCAGCTAGCGCAAGGGGTAGTGCTGATAGCAATCAACTGCCGGAAAAGGGTCGTCACGGCAACAATGAGCAATACGGCAAACAAAATATGAGCGAAGGCTGAATATGTATGATGAGAGAGCGCGCTAAACATGGCATGATATAAGAAGAGCCATGAGTAGCGCTCTTTTATTCTAGCAAGGAGCTGTTTATGTTGAAACGATGGATACATGTACTCTCAATCACATTTCTAATTACTGGCGTCACCTATATCACAACCTCTGTAAAACTTTCTGCACTCTCACAAAGGAGTATGCCGCTTATTAAAGGAAGATATGCGGTTGCATTAGATGCTGCCACAGGTGAGGTGCTGTATGAAAAAGATGCGGATATTCCCGTTGCCCCTGCCAGCCTCGCTAAACTCATGACGGCATTGCTTGTTATGGAGAAAGTGAGGCCAGATGAAGAAGTCGTCATCACACAGCAGGCTCGTAATACAGAAGCAGGCTCGGCTAAAATCTCATTACGTGTTGGTGAAACGTTAAAACGAGATGAAGCCATCAAGCTGTTGCTTACCATTAGTGTCGACTACGTAGCAGAGTCTATCGCCGAACACATTTCCGGTTCAGGAAAAGACTTCGCTGTCCTGATGAACGAGCGTGCAAGAGAGCTTGGGATACAAGCAACTTTTCATAATGCCAGCGGTGCGGATGGCAAACATCATCATGCTTCAGCGCATGATCTTGCAGTGATTGCAAAAGAAGCTGTTCACTATCCAGCTGTTTTGTCTGCTATGCACGCTGTTTCAACAACCGTTCAAACATCTGCGCAGCAAACCGAAATACATAATAATGGTCGAAAAGAGCTGTACCACGACCCGTACGCCATCGCAAGCAAAAGCGGCCATACTAAGCGCGCTGGCTACACCTTGGTAACTGTGGATGAGAAAAACGGCCGCCGCATTATTACCGTTGTTTTGCAAAGCAATAAAGAGAATGCTTATAAAGATGCCAAAAAGATTACAGCCTATGTGCTTGACTGAATTCCGGCCGAACTCTCTCTTCTATCGGCCGAATAGATTTACAATCTAAAAATCCTGTTGTCTACTGACAACAGGATGTTGTGTTCTTTATTTTTTGAAGATACCTTTTAGTACGAACGCTACGTTTGCTGGGCGTTCTGCTAGGCGACGCATGAAGTAGCCGTACCAGTCATTGCCGTATGGTACGTATACACGCATTGTGTAGCCTTCTTTTGCAAGTTCCAATTGACGCTCCGGGCGAATGCCGTATAGCATTTGGAATTCAAATTGCGTACGTGGAATGTTGTATTCCTTCGCTAAGTTTTTCGTATATTCAATAATGGCTTCATCATGAGATGCGACTGCTGTATAATTGCCATTTAGCATATGCGTCTTGATAATCTTTTTGAAGTTTTCATCCACATCTGCTTTATCCGGAAATGCGACTGTTTCTGGCTCTTTATATGCACCTTTTACAAGACGCAAATTCGGCTTATATCGATTTAAATCATCAATATCTTTTTCCGTACGGTACAAATACGCTTGAATTACTGTGCCGACATTGTCATACTCTTCACGGAGCAATTTAAAAATTTCAATTGTCTTCTCGCAGCGAGTGTAGTCTTCCATATCAATCGTAACGAATACACCGTTTTCCTTTGCAGCATTTAAAATGCGACGCATATTATTCATTACCAGATTTTCCGATATATCAAGACCCATAGATGTCATCTTCAAAGAAAGCTGTGAGTTTAATCCTTCACGGCCAATTGCTCTGATTGCCTCTATAGACTCGTCCGCCATTTGATTCGCTTCACGCTCATTGTCCACAAATTCACCTAAATAATCGATTGTAACAACGAGACCTTTTTTATTTAAATCTTTAATTGCTTCTGTTGCTAAACCAATCGTTTCTCCGGCCACAAAGCGGCCAGCACCAAAACGTAAACCATAACGCTTTGCTAATTTTGTTAGCGCTTTATTTTTTGATAAAAATAAAAATGAGTTACGCATAAGTTGTTCCATTGTACTTCACCCCTACGTAAATATTATTTCTCTGCTTCTTCTCTATAAATTATATCACTTTTAAAAATTATTTGACACAAATAATTTTTAAAACAATTTAGAATACATACATTTTAGAAGATATCAAAAAGACCTCGCTACTGCAAGGTCTTTTATGACTTTATTTTTTAATACGATGTGCATCATTTAGCTGTTTAATATTTTGAATAACGTGCATCATATCGGCTTTAGCCTCTGGATACGTTTCATTCCAGTGCTTCGCCAGTGCCGGCATCGATTTTGCAATTTGCGAATACAATGCCCACAATTTTACCTGCTCCTGCAATTCAGGTGTACTTTCCCCTAAAAGCAGTTCTGTATATTTTGCAAATAGTGCATCAAATTGCTTTGGAAAATTTTCATTCACTACGCTTCTCTCCTTTTCTAATTATAGCTTAGAACGCACAGAAGCCAGCTTGTTCTCCATCGTGCTTTCCTTGTCACGACGATCATCAATACGAATATTGGTTGCTACGCGCATCGCTCCTTTCGTAAAAGGAACTTCATGCATGTCTTGAATCACCTCCAGCAAAACAGGAAGCTCTCCTTCTATAATGGTATTCATCGGTGTTAATGTATATTTCACACGTCCTTCATGCTTCTGTAACACTTTATGTATATCTGCTACGTATGAGCTTACGCTCGGTGTACCTGTTCCAATCGGAATAATACTGATATCAACAATTGCCATCGTGTGTGCCTCCTTTTCATTTCCATCTTATTCTACCTCATTTCACAGATTTTCCGCATTAAAAAAGCACACCTTATCAGATGCGCCTGTATCCTGTATAAATTTTATAATAGAAGCTATTTGCTCTTATCCTAGAAAGCTTGCAAACATTAGAATAATAGCCGATAAAGTTGCTGCCGCACCGCCGAATCCTACTACATCTGCTTTTGTCATTTGTACTGTTTTGTTTTCCATCTTGTCTATCTCCTTTGGTTCGTTCATTTATATTTAATGTATATATTATGGTTGATAATTTTATAGTTTCTCTCTGTAACTTTTGTAACATAAATGTAACATAACTATTTTTTATCTGCAATAGTTTTTCTAGTAGTTTTATAAAAATTTTTATGATGAACCCTATAAAAGAAACGGGTTCATCCTTAGTTTTCTTCTCTCTTGCAACCGTGTTTTTTCTGTAACAAAAATGTAATGTATACCTATAAATACGAAATAGAACATGCCTACTGGATGTTGCTGTACCACCTGTTTTTTTTTCCATTGACATTTCCAGCAAAACGCTATAAAGTAATCTAGTCTTTGTTGAAAATTCATATTCCACTTATCCAGAGAGGCGGAGGGACTGGCCCGTTGATGCCTCGGCAGCGGACTCTTATAGAGTGCTGTGCCAAATCCAGCAAGCATTTTGCTTGAGAGATAAGAGGGGTGTTTCGTATACATGAAACCTCTTCTTACTAGATAAGAAGAGGTTTTTTATTATTTTAGAAAGAGGTGCAAAGATTGGAAAATCCGAAGGGAAGTGCTTTGGCTTTATTGCCGCTTGGTGTATTTTTAGCTTTATTTGTAGGTTCAGGCGTAATTACAGGAGACTTTTATAAAATGCCGGTGCTCGTTGCCATTACCATTGCAGCAGCCATCGCCATTATGATGAATACAAAAGAAACACTAGGTACAAAAGTAGAACGGTTTGCAAAGGGTGCCGGACATACAGATATTATGATTATGGTGCTTATTTTTATTTTAGCTGGTGCCTTCTCTCAAACAGCAAAAGGGATGGGCGCTGTTGATTCCACAGTTAACCTGGCTTTATCTGTTTTACCGCAAAACTTTTTAATTGCAGGCTTATTTATTATCGGGGTTTTTCTATCGTTAGCAATGGGAACATCCATGGGAACGATTGCAGCACTTGCACCGATTGGTGTGGGTATTAGTACACAAACAGACATCTCAATGGCCCTTTCTATGGCTACTATTATTGGTGGTGCGATGTTCGGTGATAACCTTTCCTTTATCTCGGATACAACAATTGCGGCAGTCCGCTCCCAACAAACCGAGATGAAAGATAAATTCAAAACAAATTTCTTCATTGTATTGCCAGCAGCGATTGTTACAATTATTATTTTAGTTCTTATCACATCTGGCAATCAAAGTAGTGTAGCGGCTAAGGACTTTAATTGGATTAAGATTCTTCCTTATGTAGGTGTATTAGTTACAGCACTGCTTGGCGTAAACGTACTTGCTGTACTGGTGGGCGGAACTGTATTTGCTGGTGTAGTTGGATTGCTTGACGGTAGCTATACCATCGCAAAGCTGTTCAAAGCTGTTGCGGATGGCATGAATGGCATGATGGAAATGGCGCTTCTTGCAATGCTAATTGGCGGTATGGTCGAACTGATTAAATACAACGGCGGCATTCAATTTATTCTAAATATCATGACGCGTAACATTCGCTCGAAAAAAGGGGCAGAATTCAGTATTGCCGGCCTTGTAAGTGCAACAAACTTGGCGACTGCCAACAATACGATTTCTATTATTTTTGCTGGTCCGCTTGCAAAGAACATCGCAGATCAATACAGCATTGATAAACGTAAATCAGCAAGCATTTTGGATATCTTCTCTTGCTGTGTGCAAGGTCTCGTACCGTACGGCGCACAAATGCTGACGGCAGCGGCATTTGCATCAATTTCTCCGCTTAGTATTTTACCGTTTTGCTTTTATCCAATGCTAATTGCCATTTGCGGTGCATTAGCAATTGTCTTTAATTTCCCGCGTCTTTCTACAAAAGCAGAAGAGAAAAAAGCAGCTTAACAAAAGAGCACGCGGCGGCGTGCTCTTTTGTTATAGGTGACGAAGCTTTCTGCTCATCCATATACTGGCGAACGCTAAACCAATTAGAATGATACCCAGCATGCGCATATGACTCGCTGTCACCTCGTGACCGAATAAACTCCCGAGCAAGACTGATGCGAAGATTGCACCAATGTACCTCGCTGTTTGAAATAATCCAGATGCCACACCCGTTTGTTCAGGAGGTGCCGCTTTTAGCATAGCAGATTGCAAACTGATATTTTGAAAGCCATACCCCATACCGAGCAACAGCAACACAGGGATGGTACCGTAAACAGGCAATTTTGTAAATACAAAGGCGAGTAGTACTGCACCGGTAAGCATAAAACCTGCCCCCAACATCAGCGCAGGTGCCGCCCCCACCTTATCCGTCCATCTTCCTGTAATAGGTGTGACCACAATGCCGGAGCCAGCGATAAATAGCATCAGCAAGCCACTCATAGATAAGCTGAGATGCAAATGATCCTGAAGATATACTGGTACACCAAACAATAGCACATAGTTGTATATGTTTAACAAAACAAAAGTAAAGTTTACATACGTAAGCAATCGATTTTCATAAAACATACGAAGCGGAATAAACGCTGCTTCTGTCTTCCACTCGTGTCTTATAAATAGAAGTAATGTAACTACACCAACAAGTCCCATAACATACTGCGGCTCTGCTTTTAAGGAAAGAACAAATATAAGTAATGTAATGAGCGTAGCCGCAAACAACAGAATACCCGGTATATCTAAGAAATGAGCAACTTCTCGTAAGGAATGACGTTCATGCGTTTCTTTAGGAAACATAAACCAAGCCAATAAAAAACTGACAAGCAGAAATGGAATGTTAATCATGAAAATTGCAGGCCAATCCCCTAGTGCTATCACGAAGCCTCCCACTGTGGGGCCAAGGGCAACTGTGACGGAAGAAAATATGGAAATGACAGCAAGTGCATATCCTTGTTTATAGTGAATGTGTGCACGTACAAGTCCCATGCCTGAAGGATAAATCGCACTCGTGCCAATGGCTTGTATAATACGCAGTATAACCAATGCAGCAAATGATGAAATGATGGGCGCTGTAATCGCTGGAATAAAGGCAATAAGAAGCCCCGTTAGAAATACTGCTTTTCTGCCGAACACATCTCCTAATCGTCCCATCACGGGCTGTCCAATCGCACTGGCGAGATAAAATGCCGAAATAACCCATGATGCGGCGGCAAATGTTAGATGAAATGTCTCCTGTATACCGTGCAGCGCCATAGAAATCATGGACGAATTTAACGGATTCAGAAGCGTCCCAGACGATACCGCAATTAAAAACAATCGCCGCTCGCGCCGAAAGATTTGTCGATCACGCTCTGACAAAAATGGATTTATCGCAAACGCCACGGCAGTCACCTCCTTTTGAGGTATTGTGCCCCAAATCGGTGCGTTTTTGTCAAGGTGAGGTATATTCCCCATTTATAATAAGGCTGTGTTAAAGCCTAATTTTGATAACGGACACTTGTTCGCGAGAGTGAGGCTCCTGCGAGAAAAGCGAGTCAAGAGAGACCCAGCGGAAAGAGAACTCCCGTAACGGAAAGCAACAACGAACTTTAACAGAGCCTATAATAAAAAAGAGGACCTCGGTCCTCTTTTTTATGCTGATTCACCCCGCTCTACCGCCGTTGGCTTCTTAGAAAAACGCTGTTTGATAGACGTCATGATATGATATGTGGTTGGTACGATGACAAGCGTCAATAGTGTAGATGTGAGCAGACCTGAGATAACGACAATGGCGAGCGAGCGGGAAATGAGGCCGCCTTCTGTTGACAGCGCAAGCGGCAATAAAGCACCGATTGTTGCAAGAGCCGTCATTAAAATTGGTCGAAGTCGTGTAGCACCTGCCTCTAATAGAGAAGTGCGCAATTCTATCCCTTTTTTCTCGTTTTGCATCACACGATCCATGAGTACGATAGCATTTGTTACCACAATACCAATTAGCATCAGGAAGCCGACAAGAGCCGGCATGCCGAGCGATTGCTTGGTGAGATACAATCCGAGCAAGCCGCCGCTAAATAGAAACGGAAGTGAAGATAGAATCGCTATCGGCATCAGCATGTTTCCGAATGTCACAAGCATCACAAGGAACACAAGCACAATTGCAACCACCATCGCAATGGCCATATTTTGGAATCCTTCGCTCATGGCTTTTGCTTGCCCCTCGGAGCGATATGTCACACCTTCTGGCAGTTCGATATCCTTTAACTTTTTGTTTACCGCTTCCTGTACGCCGGAAACGTTATCCGTTGTAAAACGTGCTGTTACCTGTACGTATTCCTGTTGATTTAAACGATATAATGCTGTTGGACCTGGCTTTTCTGATAGCGTTGCTACTTCTGAAAGCTTCACTGGTTGCCCCATCGCGTTTGTCATTGTTTGTGCCGCAATGGCATCGATGGATTGTAAGCCCTCGTTTTTAAAGCCAAGATTTACAGCGGTTGTTTTACCTTCGATTTGAACATTTGTTACACTTTCACCGGAAATTAAACTGCGTACAAAGCCTGCTATCATAATAGGATTTAAGCCTTTTTCAGTAGCCTTTTCCCCACTAATCTCTAGACTAAGCTGCGGTTTTACACCAGATAGGTTTGTACTTACGTTACCGAGCCCTTCTGTATGCTGTAATTTATCAACGATTGTTTCTCCAGCTTTTTGCAAATCATCCTTGTTACTGCCTTCTACAATCAACATAAACTGACCGCCGCCTGTCATCCCCATCGGCGTCCATGCAACTTCAACATCATCAGGAACTTCCTTCAATTCCTTTCGTACATTGTCTTCAAATGTCGTACTTTGTTCCTTTGTCACACTTTCTTTCAAATTCACCGAAATACGAATTTTTTCACCTTCTACAATGGTTTGGTAATTCTCTACATGACTCTCTTTCTTAATAATTGTCTCTAGGTCGTGTGCTGTTTCATTGGCTGTAGCAAGAGATGTACCAACCGGTAGATCTGCCGTTAAATTAAACATAATCGCCTTTTCTTCCGGCATAAAGTTTTTTGGAATGAGCGGTACAAGGGCAAGTGAACCGATAAACACTACTATTGCCAGTAAAACCGTCATCACGCGGCGCTGCAGAGTCCAAGCAATTGCTCTCTTATATATTCGTTCTAATACTCCTTCTTTCGGCTCCTTATGGGGAATGTTCAGCAAGAACAACTTTGCCAACAACGGTACAACTGTTAAAGAAACGATGAGTGAAAACGCCAGCGCAACAATGACAGTGATTCCGAACGGCGCAAAAAATTTACCGATGATACCCGGTACAAAAGACAATGGTCCGAATACAGCCATTGTAGTTAGTGTAGAGGATGTAACCGCTCCTCCCACTTCTTTTGCGGCTGTCAAAATCATATGCTCGTCACGCTTTGCTGCTGTTAACGTACGACGATAAATATTTTCGATTACCACAATGGAGTCGTCAATGACACGGCCGACCGCTACCGCAATACCAGCTAGTGTCATCATGTTCAACGTGTACTGTAAATATTTCATGGTAATCATCGCTGCTAAAATGGACAGCGGAATGGATAGTACCGCTACGATCGTAGCACGAACGTTTCGTAGGAATACAAACGTTACAATGACTGCAAACAGCGTACCCAGTAACACTTCACGAAGCATACTATTAACCGATTGCTCTACGTACTTCGAGCTATCATACAGCATTGTGAACTCATAGCCGCTTGGCAAATTGAGAGCTTTCAGCTTTTTCTTCGCTTGACGAACAACCTCTACCGCATTTTCTCCTGCTTGTGCTTTCAACTCAAGCAAAACAGCCGCCTCTTCATTTAAGCGTGTATACACTGTTTCTTTCTTATCGCTATAGGTAACCGTCGCCACCTCAGACAATGTTACCTTTTGCAAACCATTTGAGGTCTGTGTGAGTATTTCAATGTTTTCCGCATCACGAACCGATTTTAATTTGAAGTCCGCCTGCACATTTAATGTTTTATCGTTTACATTCACCTGACCGGCTGGAAATGAGAAGTTATGCGAGAGAAATGCCTGTTTTACAAGCTCATACGTAACGCCCTTTTCCTTCATTTTATCTTGATCTAATGTAACTGCAAGCTGCTTCTCCGCTTCACCGGAGATATCAACCTTAGATACACCCTCAACTGTTGCAAGCGCTGGCCTTACACGATCGTTTACATACTGCGTTAAGTCGGATTGATTGGCTCCTTTCGCAGCCAGTGCAAACATCAGCACCGGTGCAGACGCAGGACCGTCCTTTAGAATGACCGGCTTTCCTGTTCCTTCTGGCAGTTTAACAGCTGCAACTGCAGTGGTTACATCTTTTTCGGCATCATCCATTTTTTGATTCATATTGAACTCTAAAATAGCCATTACAAAGTTACTATGGGACTCGATATATAAATTTTCTACTTTGTTCAGTCCTGACAGCGCCGCTTCAAGCGGCTTACCAACATCTTCCAAACCTTGCTCAGGCGTTGCTCCCACGTATGGAATTTGTACAAGCATATACGGAATATCAACATTTGGCATTGCTTCTTTCTTCATTGTTTGTACCGAATACAATCCCCCTGCCAATATCATAAGAATGGCAATAAAAATCACACCGGCATTTTTTAACGAAAATTGAATCCATTTCGTCAACCTGTTCACTCCCTCTCGTTTGATTTACATTTTGCATCTATAGTTAAGTATAGACGGATATAAAATCCTTCCGTAGTGAGTTTAGTCATATTTTTCCATTATAAAAAGTCAGAAAAAGTTCCTGACTTTTGTGACTTATTGTCATTTTGTTCACTGACTCGCTTCCTGCTCCCATGTAAAAATAAGTTCATTTGCCATACGCTTACTTGTTTCATATGTATATCTACAATCCTGCCATTTTGTAGCTCAGAGGTATTGGAAGAGCCTACTAAAATAGCTGTATACTTCCACATGTAAAGTCCCCCATTCTGAACTGCTGCTTCACAAAGATGCTATATAAGTACTACTAGAAAAACCGACATTCTTTTTTTGGATGGGAAAGAAGAACAGGCAATGTATGGTTGCAGTCGGGGCCTAAGAGACGGGTGTCAAGTAAGAACATACGTAGAGAGGCGTTCTGGCGCTGTGATTTTCTCGCTGTTTATCTGTCGAAAGAATCATGTAGACTTATATAGGTGCCTAGCAATATCTATTTACATGATGCAAAACATAGGTTACAAAATCTTCAAAAAAACTTAAGACTTTTCTTACAATTCCTTTAGTTTTCTTCTTTATAATATGGTCTGAAACGATAAATTTGGGCGCTGGAGGAAGACATATGAGGACGCAACCAAAGGTACTTCTGTTTACTGCAAGTTTTGGCAATGGGCATAATCAAGTTTCTCATGCGTTAAAGCATACGTTTCAGGAGTTTGGCATCGGAACTGTTGATATTTATGATTTGTATGCGGAAGCATATCCGTATTGGAATGAAGCAGCAAAGTTTTTATATAAGCAATCCTTTTCCGTTGGTTCTTCTCTCTATAAAATGTTCTTTTATGGCATGGATCGTGTTTACAGTACAAAAGCGGGAAAATTATATTGCCGGATCGGAGAAAAAAAGCTAGAGGCCATCATTCAAGAGAAACAACCAGATATTATAATTACCACATTTCCTGTCAGCACTGTGCCAGAATGGCGCAGACGCTCAGGACGAAACTTTAAGATTTATACCGTCATTACAGATTACTGCCTGCACAGCACCTGGGTGCATCCTGAGATTGATCGGTACTACGCGGCAACAGAGGATGTGAAGGGAAAGATTATGGCAAGCGGTGTGCCTTGTGACAAAGTATATGTAAGCGGCATCCCTATCCGTAAGGCATTTGAAACAGAGCAAAGCAAATCACAATTGTTACATAAGTACAACCTCAATCCACAGGCAAAGCGATTGCTCATTATGGCCGGCGCACAAGGCGTTGTCAAAAATATCAAGTGGATTGCCACGCAGCTATTGGAACAAAGCGATATGGAACTCGTAATTGTATGCGGCAAAAACGAGCAGCTCTATAACCAACTTCATAAGCTACAACTACGTTATCACAATCAACTTAAGCTATTTGGCTACATGGAAGATGTGCACGAATTATATGAGCTCGCCGACATTATGATTACCAAACCCGGTGGTATTACACTGTCAGAAACCATTGCGACAAAGCTACCGACCATTTTGTACCGCCCAGTGCCAGGACAGGAAAAGGAAAACTCTCTATACTTTTGCAAAATTGGTGCTTCCATTACCGTCCGAGATAAAGAAAGCATTGTTACAGAAGCTCTGCATTTACTGCAGCATGGCGATAGGTTGTCAGAGATGCGCCAGGCACTCAGTCAAGTTCACCGGCAAGAAAGTGCACGGCAAATTGTCGGCGATATTTTACAGCAATCTTTACATCTTGCCTAAATACATCACAAGCACTTCATTTAGATAGGAATCCCGGCTACTTTGCACTTGCTGGTGGGAGTGAGACTCTTGAGAGAAAAGGGAGTCAAAGGGAGACTCCGCAGGCGCATAGCGCTGAGGAGACTCCCTGACTGTTCGCGGAAAGCGAATTCCCATAAAGAGAATAAACACCGAACTTTAACAGAGTCAATATATGACCAGACTTACAACAAATGTGATGTCACTTTTATCTCATCTAATTTTAAACAAAAATCATTGACACGAAATTAAAAATATGATATTTTTAATTATTTGATAAAAAAATCCATATGTGATAAACTTAAAAAGGTTACCATATATGGAGGTGAATGATATGTTTCAGGTTGGCGATAACATTGTATATCCAATGCACGGAGCAGGTATAATCGAAGCGATAGAAGAAAAAGAATTTTCAGGGGAAACACAACAGTATTATGTCATAAAAATGTCAATTAGTAATATGCAAGTGATGATTCCAACAAGCAAAATGTTGAGTTCAAGTATACGACCCGTTACGGATTTACTTGCATTAAAACACATTATACACATTTTTCACCATGGAGAATCAGATCGACTACTACCGTGGAAACAAAGGTATAAGTTGAACACAGACAAAATTAAAACTGGTGAAATACAAGAAGGTGCTGAGGTTGTACGTGATTTAATGCGGATGCAGAAAGAAAAGGCACTTAATGCAAGTGAAAAAAAGATGTTGGATAATGCATATGAATTTTTGATTAGTGAACTGGAATTAATTAAAGGCATCACTGAAGTTCAAATAAAAAGTTTTTGTTAAGACTAGTTATAGGTATATACCCCTCAAAAAGTATCCAGATTTTTCTAGTAAGGCGATTATTATAGAAAATTATTTCTAAGACATCTAACTTCTTCAACTACTTTTAATAGCTTTAACCTCTTTTGTTATTTCTACAATCTACTCTAATTTCGTTATCTACATTTCTTTTATGCACATTTAAAAATTCTTCAAATAGCTTACTTGATTTTTGCAACCTTAATTCACACTGGCGCGGACAAGGAGCCGTAAGGATGAAAGAGAGGTAGGGCTTTCATTGTTTTAGGTACGTATCTAAATCATTATTTCTAGAAGAAAAACCATTCATCTCTTTACGTAAACGTGATAAACAAATCGGTAACAGCGTATAGTCAAGTACAAAAATGGTTTCCAGACTAGGAAACCATTTTTGCTTTAATCAACTGGATGACTATAGATTGCGTACCATTTCCTTTTAAAATGCTGTCACGCACAGCGGTTTTTGCTGTATACGAAACAATTGCTGCAGCTCACCTACATACGCTTCATCAGAAAGCTGCAACAATCCGTAGCGCCACAAAGCATGAAAATCCACACATACCATACCAACACCACCGACATCTAATCCGATACCGTTCCAATTCATCGAAAAGTCATGCAGTCTCATCCCGCCGACCATAAGATCATTACGATACAAGCCATACATGGTAATACTCGGTTCTTCCACCTGACGTTTGAAAGATGGCCAAACCTGTTCTGTATTTCCTTGCGGGTACGCGCCTGGATATGCCTCAGTCGCAATAGCAAGCAAGCGCCGCAGCTCTGTCTCTGTTTCTAGCCTACGAATCTCCTCCATCTCTCATCACCCTACATTTCTTTTCTCATCTGTACCTGTGAAACGTACACCATAAAGCCCGCTTCCTGTAACAATGCAGCTGCGGTACTTTCTTCTGGTAGATTGATAGCCATTTTTGCACATTCTACATCCGACCGTAGAACATGATGAAGCAGTGAGGCTACAATTTCTCTTTCCTGTGCTCCCATGCCTACACATTGATACAACAAAATATGCGTTAGCTCTCCTTGTTCGTTGTACATATGTTTATATAATGCGTAACCGACTGCTTCATTCCCTTCATATGCAATGGCAGCTTCGGCGTCTCGTACGTTTAACGCCTGTGTTTGCCACGGGGCGTGCTGTACGTAAAAGGAGAGCGTCACAATTTGTGCAGGGTGCACAGTTTGGATAGTAAAATTCTTTACTTCCGGCAGATGCAGTTTGCCGTTTTGCTTCAAATGTACCAATCTATCAAACATTCGATAGCCCTTTTGTTCATATAAAGCAATTGCTTTTTCATTTTCACGAATTGCCTCTAACGTAGCGACCGTCACACCATTTTCCGCATACACATCCAAAACAAAGTCCATCATCACTTTGCCAACGCCCTGCTTCCGATAAGCCGGGGCCACAGCAGTACCACCGTTCCATCCCACCTTTTCTCCCTTTATCTCTTTTATGCCGTTTACAATCATACCAACCGGTATATCGCCGTCAAATGCAATTACAGACAGCGCAGGTGACAATCCCTCCAGCCCAAAACGGCCTGTAAAGCGCTCCATTGTCATCGTCATATCGGCAAAATAGCCTTGAAATCCTTCATTCCATGCTTGCATCGCTTCATTCCATGTACAATCACTCATTCGTTTCAATGTAATCATTTTCATATCCCCCTACATTTCCAGCGTAGAAACGTTTTCTTGTTCATATTCACCTGTTTTTTAATTAAAAATGACTGTTCAGTTTATTTAATTAAATCATCTTTCGGCGGCTACTTCAACCTTATTTATAGAATTTTCAGTCTGTTTTTTCATTAAACTTCGCATGGCGCTCTTTTGAACATATGCAAGAGCTGTTCGCCCCATCCTTTTGTTACTAGTACGTCACTCGTTCTTTTCTACATAAAAAAACATAAGCACCTAGGCTTATGCCTTCCTTCGCTTGTACGCTCTCATCTTTTCTCTCGCAAACTCTCGCGCGTCTTTTTCAATCCAACGCTCCTCATATGGCAAATGTCTTTCCGCATGAAATACATGACGAATTAAACTTTGCTGAAATTGCATATCATGCCGGATTTCATGTAGAATCGTTTCCAGCATGCGCTCATAGTCTTCCCACATAAAAATAAAAATGGTTTTGCTGCGCTGATGATAATAACCGTAAAGTGGAAACAAAAACTCCTCTTCCTCTTCCCCCATGTGAAGCAAAATCTGATTCGCCTCACAGGTATCACAAAAGAGAACCGCTACTTCAGTTTGACCTACCAATCCAAACACATCTTCTCTCACCTCATAAAGATTCCAAGGAAAATCCTCATCAAATACACACCAATTTCCTGCCTGCTGAAGCGCCTTCGGCAACGGAAACTCCATTTTATGTCCCCTTTCTCTCTCTTACTATAAGTACTACGCTATCACTTATTACAGTTATGTCTGTTTTTTTATAAAGATAAACGTTTTGAACTACCACCACTTACTCATTAGGCCTCGTCCTTCTCGTTCCTTGAAGACCACCTATTTTCGATAAAAAAAGCTGTACTCGTCCTGAGCGCAGCTTTACATCATCTGTTGTGTATCTGTATGTACTTCTTGTTTTAGTTCTGCCAAAAAACAACGCGCCCGCCAGTAGGATGGGATATCCCTTTTTTGCTCTTCTGCTTACATTCTCTTGCAGTTGCATGAACAATCCATTGTTATTCATGATTTTGCCACCTCTCCTATTTCTCTCTTTTATCTATTCTCCTCATGTAAAAAAATTCCTTTCAAAAAAAACAGTCCGGTTAATTGGACTGTTTTCTCTTATTGCTTATATTGAACGGAATACACATCACGCCTGCGGTCTTTCAATTGGCGAACCGTGCCGGACTGACGTTGCCTCCGTAAAATTTCGAGGTCTACGTCACCAATAACAACCATTTCAATATTTGGGTTACACTCGCCCACAATGCCGTCGCGCGCAAATTCAAAATCAGACGGTGCAAAAATGGCGGACTGTGCGTATTGAATATCCATATTTTCTGTTTGCGGTAAATTACCGACTGTTCCAGCGATAACTGTATAGATTTGATTTTCCACAGCACGTGCCTGCGCGCAATATCTCACGCGCAAATAACCTTGACGGTCTTCGGTACAAAATGGCGTAAAAATAATTTTAGCACCATTTTCAGTGGCAATGCGTGCCATCTCTGGAAACTCAATGTCATAGCAAATTTGAATCGCAATTTTGCCGCAATCTGTATCAAATACTTTAATATAATCACCCGCGCTAATTCCCCACCACTTTCGTTCATTCGGTGTGATATGCACTTTATATTGCTTTTCAATCGTACCGTCACGGCGGAATAGATAAGCAATGTTATACACACGCCCTTCTTCCTCTACGAAGTGAGAACCGCCGATAATGTTAACATTATATTTCACCGCCAAATCAGTGAATAAGTTGATATAATCCTCTGTAAATTCCGTGATGCGCTGCACCGCTCGGCTTGGTGAACGCTCCTGTAAAAACGACATGAGCTGCGTTGTGAACAACTCCGGAAACACAACAAAGTCAGAGCTCGCATCAGAAGCTACATCTGTGTAATATTCAACCTGCGTCGCAAACTCTTCAAAGGAATTAATTTGCTTCATTTTATATTGTACGGCACAAATACGTACCGGAAAGGAAGTTCTGTAAAAACGCTTTGTATTGGCATGATAATCGACGTTATTCCATTCCATTAATGTTGCATATTGATTAGAAGCCTTATCATCTGGCAAGTATCCTGGATTGATACGCATTAGCGTAAAGCCGTTTAACAGCTGAAATGATAACACAGGGTCATAAATTTTATGCAGCATCACTTGTTCTACGTACTCCCGCGGTGACATTTCATGCGCATATTTATGATAGTTCGGAATGCGTCCACCAATGATGATACTTTTTAAGTTTAAACGGCGTGCCAAGTCCTTACGCGCTTCATATAAACGATGGCCAATTTTCATACGACGGTATTCAGGGTGTACCATGACCTCAATGCCGTACATATTGTAGCCGTCCGGGTCATGATTTGTAATGTATCCGTTATCGGTAATGTCATCCCATGTATGACGGTCATCGTACTCATCGAAGTTCACAATCAAGCTAGAACACGAGCCAATGATTTTTCCTTCAAACTCTGCACAAAATTGTCCTTCCTGAAAGTGCTCCAAATGACTTCTGAGCTGCTTGCGCGTCCACGGCTCCATACCAGGAAAGCAAGAGGCCTGCAATTCGATGATGCTATCGATATCTTTAAATGTAAGATTGCGAATAATAATCTTTTTTTCATATTTCTTTAAGTCGAGTTGATCCATTGTAAAAACTCCTTTTTATCCGTTTCCATCTCTTTTACTTTTCACGATTTTACTGCTATGTATGTAGTGTAACGAATGAAAAGCGTTCGTGCGTTTTAGTTTCTGCAACGAATATTGAGTTTGAACAACGAGTGTCTCAAGGAAACAAAAAAGAGGTCAAATCTGTAACAGGTATATATCAAGATGATTTCATATGATGCAAAAATGCGGCTACTTCTTTTGGGGAACGAAGGATAATTGCAGTTTGATTGGGCTGCAACTGTGACAGTCGTTTTACAATGCCTGGTGCTTTTGTACGCGGATATTGCCACACTAGCTTCAAAAATGACCATTCGAGTTGTTCGCGGCAGCCTGCAGCACGGTCTGGTCTTGATTTCCCCTTATACTGAAAGCGTCGTTTTATCACTTGATACAAACAACGATGACGAGACATGTTGAGAAACACAATGGTGTCTGCCGCTGCAAGCCGCAGCTCTAACGTTGAATGATAATCGCCGTCTAAAACCCAACTTTCCGTTGCTATAATCTCCTTCTGTTTTTCAATCAGTTCGTCTCTTGAAATACTTTTCCAGCCTGGCATCCAAAATATAGTGTCCATGTGATATACATCCATGTGGAGGAATTCCCCTAGTTGCCTTGCCAGTGTGGATTTACCGGCACCTGGAGAACCGATGATGATGATTTTTTTCATAGCTGTTTCCTCCTGTTCATGAAGAAAGTGCCGGACATCTCCGGCACTTTTCCTATAATAGTTGAAGCAATGGCTGCACGTCGTCAACGCTCGTATCTTCCTCTTGTTTAAATTGCTCCATTTCATCTTTTAAACGCTTCATTTTTTCATCAAGATATTTTACCATCTCCGCCGCTTCCTTGAGCTGGTCAGTTAAGTGTTTCGGCACTGTTTTATCAAATTTGTAATAGATCTTATGTTCAAGACTTGCCCAGAAGTCCATCGCCACTGTGCGGATTTGAATTTCGACCTTCACTTTCTCCATGCGGTTAGATAAGAATACTGGCACCTCCACAATTAGATGCAGACTTTGGTAGCCGTTTCCCTTTGGTTTTTTAATATAGTCCTTTACGCGTAGCACACGTAAATCATCTTGGTTGCTGATAATCTCAAAGATTTTATAAATATCTGATACAAAGGAGCACATCACACGGATACCGGCAATATCATGAATATGCTCGCGGGCATTTTCAACAGTCACCTCAAGCCCCTTGCGCTCGAGCTTCTCCCTAATACTATCAGGACTTTTAATACGCGATTTAATATGTTCAATCGGGTTGTGCTGATGCACAAATTGAAATTCTTCATTGAGTATGGTTAACTTCGTATCAATTTCATCTAAAGCAAATTTATAGATAAATAAAAAGTTTGTCCATTCTGTAATTCGTTCTTGCATTGTTTGCATGTTGTTCACCTTTTCTTTTGTTTTGCGATGACAGAGATACTGTATCACATTCATATGAAATTGTCGTGAACTTTGTATGAAGAGTTCATTACAAATGTTAGGCAAAACGGCAAAAAACTCCTGTGACTACACAGAAGTTTTGATAAGAAGCATGCGAAGCGCATTCGTAATTAGCGTATGATCTTCCTCTTGTGATGCCCCAGAAACGGTAATTGTTCCAATAACACCAGTATTTTTTAAAATAATCGGAAATGAGCCGCCATGCACTGCGTACTCAGCCGGACTTGCAGCGTATGCGTCAAAATAGGAACGCTCCTTCAGTTCATTATAAACGCGCATATAATAGGAGCTATGATGATGACGCTTCACGACATTTGACTTACGGGCAATCCAGCTTTCCTGATCTGGACTTGTGCCATCCATCGCATGATAAAATAGCTTCTGCCCGTTTCGTGTAATATCTACCGCAATCCTTTGTCCATTTTGTTTGGCTGCTTGCACAATCAGCATACCGAGCTGAAACGCTGTTTCATTGTTAAATGTCTGGAATTGCAGCTCCGCTTCTTCCACCTGCAGCTGCCCCAGCTTTTCTTGTAATAATTGCTTATCCACGCGCCTCACCGTCCATATATACAAAACGCTTTTCTATACTGCTTGTTAAGGCTGCACGAATAACTTGAATCGTGCGCAGTCCATCTTCACCTGGTACAGGATTTTGTGCACCGCCGCGAATATGCTCGTATACTCCTTGATAATATGAACTATAAGAGCCTGGTACAGTTTCAATGATTTCTTCTGTCTCTTCTGTCAGCAGCTTTCCATACCATTCTGGACGATCTGCGCCCCACCCTTGTTCAAGCGGATTTTTCCCCGCTTTTAAAGCGTCCTCCTGTCCATCAAGACCATATTTAATATAGCTCGCCTTTGTACCGTGCACCAAAAATTTTGGACCTTGCCCAGGTACAATGGAGCCAACATGTAGGATGACGCGGCGTTTGCCGTACCCCATTACAATATGGAAATAATCATCCGTTTGCGCACCTTCTCTTTGTTCTGTCACGTCAGCGACTACGAACTGCGGCATGCCGAACAAATGCAGCGCTTGGTCAATTAAATGTGAGCCAAGGTCGTATAAAATCCCCGTTCCTCTGCCCTCACGCTCTCTCCAGCGGTCACGAACCTGCGGACGGAAGCGATCAAAATGCGCTTCATACGTCATGATATCACCCAGTTTATTCTGCGCAAGCAATTGCTTGATCGTCAGGAAATCATTATCCCAGCGTCTGTTTTGATACACGCTCAGCATCACACCGTGCACCTTGGCAAGCGCAATCAGCTCTTCTGCTTCTGCCGGCTCAACGACCATCGGCTTTTCAATAATCACATGCTTACCTGCCAGTATGCTTTGCTTAGCCATGTCATAGTGAAGGGTATTCGGTGTCGTAATCACAACCAATTCTACACTAGAGTCACGAAGCGCATCCTCCAGTTGTGGTACTACCGCTGCGTCCCGAAAATCTTGCTTTACTTTTTCTTCATTGCTGGATACTACTTTTATCACATCAAATTGTTTCATTGCCTGTAAAAACGGGGCGTGAAATGTGACACCTGAGAATCCGTATCCTACCAATGCGGTTTTAATGTTCTTCATACTCTCCATCTCCTTTTGCTATAAGTAATTGGATGCCTTGTAAATGCTGCAGCATTTCTTCTCCTGGCATTTTATCTGTAATGATGATATCAATTTCCTTTAGACTACATACATTGTGCAAAAATGCTTTTTCAAACTTTGTATACTCGGTCACGACGATAACCTGTTTTGACGCTTGTATCATACTTTTTTTTACGTGTGCTTCCTGTTCATCAGGAGATGTTAATCCTTTTGTTGTAATCGCACAGGCGCCAATAAACAGTTTATTCGCGCTGTATTTCCGCATTTCCTCCGCCGCACCAGGGCCTACGAAGTTGCGGTGATAGGTATGCAATTTGCCACCCGTCACATATAGCTCTACATCTTGGTATTCACTCAGCACATTCATTACATCAATAGAATTTGTAATTACCGACACTGGACGATTCCCCATAAAACGCGCAATTAACTCAATTGTTGTTGATGTATCAAAAATCAGCGTATCATGAGCCTGAATCAATGCGCAGGCTGTTTTTGCAATTGCTTCTTTTGCTGGCGTCGCTGGTCTGTCACGATAGCTGCTTGGTGAACGTAAAACCACCCCGCGCTTAACGCGTAGAATGTCCTTATCCTCCGATAGTTTTACTAAATCACGCCGTGCCGTATCACGTGACACACCAAATTGCTTCATCATTTCTTCTAAGCTCATTTCTCCCTGCAACTGCAGTACGCGCTTAATTTCTGCCAATCTGTCAGCTTGCAACATACACATTTGCTCCTCGCATATAGGATAGTTCTATTATACGGATTTCTTTCTAAAAAGCAAAAAACTTAAAATAATAATTTTTTTACTTAAAATACAAAATAGTGATTTTATCGTATAGTAGAAATAGGGGGGATACATATGCGTTTAGTAAAACCAACTCGTGATTTACAAGCTGCCTACCTTTCTTTTTACGAAGAATGGAAGGCAAGCGGCGAAACGATGGTGCCTTGGGTCATCAGCAAAGACCCGTCCGATTTTGAGGAGATGCTGCGCTTTTTAAGAGAGGGGGAACTAGCAGAATGCTTGCCGCCTGGCTGGGTGCCTGCCTCTACATATTGTGGTAGATGAAGAAAAAGTTGTCGGTGCAGTAAATATTCGTCATGCGCTGACAGAACATCTGTTAAACTGCGGAGGACATATCGGCTACGGCGTTCGTCCATCGGAACGCCGCAAGGGATATGCAAGTCGTATCCTAGCGTTAGCTCTTGAAAAGACAAAGGAGCTTGGCATTGATCGTGTGCTTGTATGTTGTGACGAAGACAATATCGGATCAGAACGAACCATTTTAAAAAATGGCGGCGTCTTCGAATCTATGTTCATAGAAGACGATGACAATGCCGTAAAGCGCTTTTGGATTCAAAACGAAAACCGCGGCCAATAGGCAACGGTTTTACTCTTCTTTTTTAGGATTATGTATCTCGTTTTCCTCTGCAAACTCATAAGCAAAACGACGGTTAAATGACATGCTTCTTTCTCGCTTTACGCGTTCAGAGATGCCACCTAGTAAATAGCGGTGGACAAACACTTCAGCCACCGTAATGATCACAGCAGAAATACCACTACCCCAGGCAACCTGCAGATAGCCTTCAAATAAATAGCTACCAAATATCCATACACTTAAATACACGAGCAAAAAGTCCGTCATCGATGCCACTGTATTGCCAAGACGCGGTAAAATTTCACGATCCACGAATACGTACGTTACAATCGTAACAAATACACTAAATGATAAAATGTCTACAATTGTAGCATCAAAAAATAAGTCCAAACCAATTGCGAACGCCACTGTAGAAATCCCAAACTTTATGAGTAACATCATAACATGTTTCATTGCACACATACCTCCCTTTAGTATGTAGTTTGTATCAGAATTCTGCACTCTATACCATACATCCATAAAAAAGACCATCGCTTACAAATCCGCGATGGTCTAGCTTCTATTGTTTTGACTCTGATAAAGTTTATTTTGATTTCCGTTACGGGAGTACGGCAGTCAGAGAGCGTAAAATGAACACAGCCCTTATTTAAAAATCGATATTGCGTGTACATACAAACTTTTATTTATGCTTCTCCAACTCTGTAGCAGCTAAAGACGTTTGATTTGTTAGCTGTTTTGCTGTTTCTTCTCCTAAAATGTCCGCATATCGGTTGTACAGATTCTTCCAGCACACCTTAATATCAGCCTGTATGTCTGCTCCCTTTTCTGTCAGATACACAAGCGTTAATTTGCCTTCATTTTTTCTCTCCACCAGCTTTTTCACTTCCAGCTTTTCAACAAATCTGGTTGTCGTAGACGGTGCGATATGCAATGTATTGCTTAGCTCTGTTTGTGTGATACCAGGTTTATCATGGACAGCCATTAATAAAAAAGCATATGTTGGCGAGAGACCAAGCTGTGTAAATTCTTCCTCGGCCATTTTATTCATCAATCTTGCCAGGTGATTCGCAGTAAAATATAAACACCCGCAAAAATATTGTTCCATTCAATCAACTCCCGCTATTTGCATTCATCCTACATATCGTATCACAAATAAAGCTCACTATGTTTGCTTTTCAACTGGAATTATCTACATGTTCTAAAACAATAGCAGAACTTCACAAGAGCCCTGCCGTTGTTACCTTAACTTAGAGCGCCGACTGAAGAACATAAGCCTTTGCGTTTTATGCTACTTCTGCAACATATATGTTTACCATGAAATTTCTTTGCGATCTCTAAAAAACTTACCCGATTGCTTGATATCCGCTGTCGCCAGCCATACTGCAGTGTCAGCACCTTCTATAACAGATCGCGGAGCGCTGCGTCCCCCCATATCCGTGCGAACCCAGCCTGGGCACATGGCATTTACATATATATCATCTTTTCTTAAGGCATCTCCCAACTGCATAGTTATCATATTTAAAGCTGCTTTCGAAAGCGCATAGGATGGATAAAACGCTCCTATATCCGAGAGTGCTCCCATTCCGCTCGACACATTGATAATACGCCCGCTTTCACTTTGCTTAAGCAAAGGCACCAGCACCTGAGCAAGCCGAAGAGGGCCGTAGACATTGGTTTCCACAGTTGTCCGCATGGTATCTAAGGCTATGTCTAAAATGCTATCATTGTTATCTATATAAATACCTGCATTGTTAATTAAAATATCAAGGATACCAAATTGCTGCTGTACGTAAGAGGCAACCTCTTGTATACGGACTTCGTTTGTTACGTCTAAAGCGAAAAAGTGAATATCCAAATCTTCTTGCTTCAATTGTTCACACGCAGCTCTTCCCTTTTCCTCATCTCGAGCCGTCATAACAACGGTGATACCAGAACGCCCAAGCTGCTTGACAATTTCAAAACCAATTCCTCTGTTTGCTCCTGTTACCATTGCAATTTTTCGCTTCATGCTCCTTCTCCTTAAATATTTGTTTGTACATACAATTATAAGTTTGTTCAGGATAGTCGTCAATGCTGTGCCTGCACAACAGCAGGTAGTAAAAACGAGGATAGCGTGACCTATCCTCGTTTTATGATTTTATTTAATTTTTGCTACAATCTTGCCTTTCACGTGACGTTCAGACAAACGAGCAAGGGCTGCTGGTACTTCTTCAAAAGAGATAACTTCTTCCAGCAAAGAAGAGATTTTACCTTCCGCCAGTAATGCAAGCATCTCATCTCCCATAACCGCTAAATCCTTTTGAGATTCGAAGTCTGCTTGATGTGCTGCCGCAAGGGCAATTTCGTGGTAAGACACCACTTTGGTAAATGGCTTGATGTGTGCAAAATCAGGTGTACCGGCGATATATACGATGTGTCCCATAAATGCCAGCATGTCTAGTGAATCTGTTGCACTTTGTCTGCTTACCGCATCGACAACCGCATCGACACCGCGGCCGTTTGTAATCTCCATAATTCTTTCTTTTACGTTTTCTTCCCGGTAATCAATGACATAATCCGCGCCCAGTGATTTGACGTATTCATGATTATGAGCAGACGCTGTGGAAATAACTGTTTTACCTGCCAATTTCGCCAGCTGTACGCCAAATCCGCCTACACCGCCGGCACCGCCGTGAATCAAAATTGTGTGAATACGATTAAGCGGCAGTTTGCGGAATAGTGCTTGATAAGCCGTATAGCCCGCAGTTGGAATAGCTGCGGCATCCTCAAACGAAACGCTGTCTGGAATACGAGACACCGTTTGTGCTGTTGTAATGGAATACTGTGCATAACCGCCCGGGCGAATCCAATCGCCATGATATACAACACGATCGCCTTTCTTCCATTCCGTCACACCTTCGCCGACTTCTGCGATTACACCTGCAACATCTAAGCCCAAAATATGTGGATATACCCAGTTTGGATTGCCGTTTGTGCCTGTTTTATAATCAACGGGATTTAAGCCTGCAGCATGCACCTCAACCAATACTTCCCCTTTTTGAGGCGTTGGCGCGCTCACCTCTTCAATTTTCATATCTTTCCATTGTCCTTTTTCGTGAAGTAACAATGCTTTCATCTATATCAGCTCCTTAATGTAAGCTTACATGTAGTTTGTCTTACATGGTATATAATATATACTAGAAGAAAAGGAAACAAGTAGGCACTATTTTGTAACTGGTTTCCATTTGGATACTAAAGGAGAACGAGCATGAAGCAATTAAACCAAGAATACCACTGTGCAATTAATATGGTTATCGACATTATCGGCGGTAAATGGAAGGTTCTCATTCTCTGGAATTTAAACGAGGGCACGAAGCGTTTTAATGAACTAAAACGCGCCATGCCCGGCATTACCCAAAAGATGCTGACCCAGCAGCTGCGCGAGCTGGAAGACCATGGCCTTGTCATGCGTACTGTATACGAAGAGGTACCTCCTCGTGTTGAATATACAACAACCGACCTTGGCAAAAAGATTCAACCAACTCTGTTTGAAATGTGCAAATGGGGCGATTTATATGCTGAAGAAAAAGGCATACAAATGAATCGCTGCTGGTCATCTTATGACTTTATGGAGGAGTGATGCAGCCTCTGCAGCTCTTCCTCTATTTGTTTGACATCAATACGTGCAAATAACGGTTGTACATGATGAATGTGAGCAGGCGGTTCAATAGCGCCCCAGCCTAATTCATCTAATCCAAGCATGCCTTGCACGGTCTGACTCGAGAACGGCAAAAACGGGTGCAACAGCTGCGCAAAATTGGCAATCAGATACATACAAGTCACAATTGTATTTGCACACCCTTCACTTCCAACGTGCTTCCAAGGCTCACGCTCGTCAAAATACTTATTGGCACCCCGAATATGAGAGAAGATTTCCTCCAAAGCCTGCTTAAAGGATGTTTCTTCAATTAAGCCTCCTACTAACGGATACAGCGCTTCTATCCTCATTTTGATAGCAGCATCGACTTGGCCTACCGGAAGCTCGCACCCATAGTTCTTTTCAGCAAACTTCAACGTTCGGTTTACAAAGTTACCGTAAGCACCAAGCAATTCACTATTATGACTATAGATAAATTCTCGCCACGAAAAATCGGTATCGCGGTTTTCTGGTGCATTCATCGTTAAAAAGTAGCGAAGAGAATCCGGGTGATATCTCTCTAATACATCTGGCACCCATACGGCCCAATTGCGGCTTGTAGAAATTTTCTTTTTCTCAAGCGTAAGATACTCATTAGACACGATATACTGCGGGAGCGCGGAGTTCCCCGTTCCCATTAAAATAGCGGGCCAAATAATCGTATGAAACGGGATATTGTCTTTGCCGTGCACGTAATAGGTTTTCGTATCGCTTTGCCAAAACTGTGGATTATGCCTACCAGCTGAATAATAACCTGATACCGCCTCAATCCACACATAGATTTTCTTTTCCTCATATCCAGCTACAGGAACGCTCACACCCACAGGCAAATCTCGGGACGCCGCTCTATCCTGCAATCCCTCTCGTAAATAGCGTTCCGTTAACTGTACTGCATTATCACGCCAATTTTGCTTATAGTCCTCCACATATTTTTCTAGCCGCTCCTGAAAAGCCTGCAATGCAAGATAAAAATGCTTTGTATCACGTACAGTTGGCTGTGTGCCGCATAGCTGGCACGTTTTATCTAATAAATCCATTGGATCCAGGATAGTAGAGCAAAAGTCACATTGATCACCACGTGCATGCTGGCCGCAATGCGGACAATTTCCTTCTACATAACGGTCGGGCAAAAACTGTGCACATGTTTCGCAGTACGTTTGCTGTATTTCTTTTTGATAGATATAACCATTTGCAAGCAGCTGTAAAAAAATATTGTGAACCGTTTCATGATGATGTGTTGCGTCTGTGCGTGTATAATGGTCAAACGTAAATCCCAGCTTTGTAAAGCAGGCATGAAACTCCTCATGATAGCGGTCAGCAATTTCTGTAGGACTTACTCCCTCCCGCTTTGCACGTATCACAATTGGTGTACCATTGCAGTCACTGCCTGAAACATACAATACGTTATCTCCTTTTAAACGATGGTAACGTGCTAACACGTCTCCTGGTAATAAACTAGCAATGTGACCAAGATGAAGCGATCCGTTTGCATACGGCCAAGCGCCGCCGATAAAAATATTCATGTCCCATTCCTCCTTTAAAGTAAAAAAGCCCCGTCCTTATCTAAATAGATAAGGACGGGGCTTTGTATCCCGTGGTACCACCTTAATTCACCGAAAAAATCGGCCTCAACATGTACGGAGCTATTGCTCGATACTGTGACCTTGATAACGAGGGGCAAATCTCGCCGACACCTACTAGTCTATACGTTCAGCACGGAGCTCGGAGGCCATTGTTCACGTGTGCATTCTTACTCCTTTTCAGCTACCGGAGCTCTCTGTAAAGAATAACATCATGCTACTTTTCCTCGTCATTGCTTTTGTTTGATTTTTCTAATTATACATAAGTACTACATATAAAGCAACCTACTGCACAACCTATTAAAAAGGAGGAGCAGCCATGTCTGAACGTATTTTATTGACTACACCCGAGATTACAGCACTCTGGACTACATATATTCAAAACAGCGCCACTACATGCTTTTATACGCATTTCTTGCAGCATATTCAAGACAACGAAATTCGACCGCTTATTGAAGAGATTTTGCAATTTGAAGAGAGTAATTTAGCCAAAATCAAAAGCATTTTTGAAGCGGAGCAGTTTCCAGTCCCGCGCGGCTTTAGCGACAAAGATGTTGATTTATCGGCACCTGCTTTATACACCGATCTCTTTTCACTTAGCTTTATTTATCGCGTTGGACAAATGTCATTGCCAAGCTACGCTACCTTTTTAACCAAGGTGGCGCGTAAGGATTTAGTTGACTTGTTTCATGAGTTTTTAACCACTTCAACCGTTATCTATGAAAAGTGCCTGCACCTGATGTTAGCAAAAGGTATCTATGACCGCCCACCAAAAATTATCTATCCGCTGGACGTGCAATTTATGACGCAAGGTCATTCTTTTCTCGATTCTTGGTTTGGTGAGCAGCAACCTATGAATGTCATTGAGCTAAGTGAATTGTTTTTTGCAATCGAACGTAATTACATCGGCGTTCTTCTCATGATGGGGCTTATTCAGGTTACACATGACAAAAACATCAAAGAGTATTTAATCAAAGGCAAAACATTAGCGGAAAAGCAAATTGAAGTATTCAACAAAATGCTAAAAGAGGATGAACAACTAGGGTGTATCCCCCTCAGCATGGAGGTCACAAATTCTACGACACCGCCGTTTTCTGATCACTTAATTATGTTCCTGGTTACCGCCACAACAGCAGCTGGTATCTCCTCGCTCGCAAGCGCACTTGGAACGTCTATGCGCAAGGATTTAGCCGCTCGTTATTTAAAAATTATTGCGGAAATTATCAGCTACAGTAGCGAAGGCTTTAACGTCATGGTTGAACGCGGCTGGCTCGAACAGCCACCGCAGCCTGTAAACAGACATGATTTATATAAATCGTAACGAGGCAGCATAGGGAGCTATGCTGTTTTTTGGGGAATTCAGTCACTTTAAAGATATTCCGGTCACTTTAGCAATTATTTCGGCTACTTTTGAAATATTCCGGTCACTTTGCACAATAATTCGGTCAAATCATACACTCTCCCCTTTGTCTCTCCTACATAAGATAACTTCATTGCAGTCAACAGCTTTTTCGTCACATCAGGAGAAGCAATATGAAGAAATTCTCTAAGCTGTTGGTTAGTAATACAAGGTTTTATTAAAAGTCCGTAATCTACTAGCGCCAATGTGTGCCCTTCTTTAGATTTTTCATGACATTTATCACATCTCCATGTCCCATACACTCTCCTCATCGCAAATTTTCCACAATGTGGACATTGTACGCCTGTTATTAGCTCACTAGAATGAATTGAAAATTGTTTGAGAACATCTAATTGCTGCATGGTATCAGCCTTTATAAGAGAAGATGAAAGCTTACGCAGTTTCTTTTTACAAAGCACAGGCTGCTTATATCTTCTATCAAAATCCTGTAACTTTTCATGCAGAGCCTCACTGTGAATTACCAAGGCTCTGATTTATGACTCTTTAACAAAGCATTTCTATTTGTCATAACAACTAAATACTCCATAGGAACAGTGGGGATCTTATATGCCTCCAGCCACATCCGCAGCTGAAAGGCTTGTCTGCGTACCTGTAAAATAGGATCTGCAAACACATGCTCTTCACCATTTTGATTGCGAATGAGCTGGTGAAACTGCTGATCTAAAAACAGTGTACCGCTCATGTTTTTGACTTCCAGAATTAATAGATAAGAAGGAGTAACAAGGAGAGTGTCCATTTGAAAGAAGTACTGCTTGTGGGGTAAACGAAGGTCGTGAAAAATGAGGTGCTGCGGCGAAGCAAAGGAGTTGATATGATAGTCGAGCGAGAGCTCTCCTTTATATCCAGCACGACTTTTGGCAAGTTCGACTTCTACTTCTTTATATTTTAGATGAGAAGCAGGTAATCTTCGTAGTAGCGCTTCAAGCTTTTGCAATTTGAGCGGCGGCTTACGCTCTTTTTTAATCATCTCATCACCTCTTTGGCAGGAATCTGGCGGCTTTTATAAATAATTTGTCCAGTTTGAAGCAAAATTTGGCGACCACTCCTTTTTTAGGCATAAAAAAACCACCAACAGTATGTATTGGTGGAGACGGTGGGAGTCGAACCCACGTCCAGAAATATCGGCACTTAAGCTTCTACGAGTGTAGTCGATATACTCGGGTTTCGCGGACTTTTATGCCTATCGACAGGCGTCCAAGCCGCTAGTCTGGTTGTTCTCTTCCTTCGTCCTCAGACGGCGAACTCCGGCGTAGCCCACTAAGTTTGGGCCCCTTACCCTACCACATGGGCGATGGAGGGAGGAGCAGCTACTTTAATTAAGCAGCTAGTGCGTAATTAGTTTTGCCAGTTATTGGCTGTGACGTTTTAACGAGGCCGATCCCCTCGACTCGCAACTTAAGCTCGAACTACCCCTGTCGAATCCGTAACGTCCCCATATAGGAAAATTACGAGAAGTAAGCTATCGAGCTGTTTCTCAAAGAGCAACTGGCGATTACATAACCCATTATATCATATGTCGCGAACTTTGCAATTGTAAAATACTGTATTACATTTTTTGACGTTCGCGGAATGCACGCTCAATATCTCGCTTGGCTTCTTTTTTCTTCAGGTCTTCACGCTTATCGTAGTTCTTCTTACCTTTAGCAACGCCGATTTGCATTTTTGCAAATCCATTCTGCAAGTAAATACGAAGCGGCACGATTGTATATCCCGTCTCTTTCGTATAACCAATCAGCTTCAAGATCTCCTTGCGATGCAACAGCAGCTTGCGTGTGCGCAGCGGATCGTGATTATAACGATTCCCTTGCTCATATGGGCTGACATGCATCCCGAAAATCCAAATCTCACCGTTTTGAATGCGCGCATATGCATCCTTTAGATTTACACGTCCGGCGCGAATTGACTTAATTTCCGTTCCTTGCAAGACCATACCAGCTTCATACGTTTCTTCAATGAAATAGTCATGATACGCTTTTTTATTTTGTGCAACGACCTTTCCATGTCCTTTTGGCATTGTGCTTGTCACTCCTTTGTATCACATTATTTTATCAAAAACATCACATCTTCACAATCTTTACACATATTTCATACACAAAACTAATAACATTAGTTATAATATTATTAACATTAGTAAAGGAGTCGATTATCTATGCGTATCACACAGAACGGTTATGTATTTCAATTAGCATTTTTACCTCGTCTGTTTCCTGTGAATTGCTATCTTGTAGAGGAAGAACATGAATTAACATTAATTGATGCAGCACTGCCCTATAGCCATAAGGGAATTTTAGAAACCGCACAAAATATCGGCAAGCCGATTACACGCATTGTATTGACGCATGCCCATGAAGATCATGTAGGTTCACTTGATTCCCTAAAGCGTGCCTTACCAAACGCCAAGGTATTTATTTCAGAACGAGATGCCAGCATCATGGCGCATGATTTGTCACTGCGGTCAAACGAACCACAAACACCAATTAAAGGAGGGGTGCCAAAAACGTTGCAAACACGCCCTGATGTCCTTCTTCATGACGGGGATACAATCGGTTCGCTCACAGCTGTCGCCGCGCCTGGACATACACCTGGTTCAATGGCCTTTTTAGACACCCGTACCAACGCTCTTATTGCAGGTGATGCGTTCCAAACACGCGCCGGCTTGGCCGTAGCAGGTAAAATCAATATATTATTTCCGTTTCCGGCTTTTGGCACATGGGATAAAAGCACTGCCATTGCCAGTGCAGAAAAGCTACTTGGCTTATCCCCTTCCTTACTGGCAACAGGACATGGTAAGATGTTAGAAGCGCCTGTCACGCATATGAAACAAGCGATTGCTGAGGCAAATATCAAATTAGGAGCGATTACAACATGAAAGTCAATAAAGCACTCGTTGTCGAAACAGCAGCGGCGCTTGCTGATGAACAAGGAATAGATACTGTAACGCTGGCGGCCGTTGCACAGCGCCTTAGTATCAAAACACCATCTCTGTACAATCACGTAGATGGTCTCGCAGGCTTACGAAAAGAAATGGCCCTTTACGGTATTCGTCAGCTTACAGAAGTACTAACACAAGCTTCTATCGGAAAAGCCGGCGACAAAGCCTTGCTGTCTATCGGTTTATCGTATGTCACGTTTGTGCGTCAGCATCCTGGTTTATATGAAGCTACCTTGCCTGCCGCCGCACATGACGAGGAAATACAGGCTGCCGGCGACGCTTTAGTTCGTCTACTGCTGCGTGTTCTCGAAGAATATCAGTTAGAGGAAGAAGATGCTCTTCACCTTGTGAGAGGGTTCCGCAGTATTGTACACGGCTTTTCTTCTTTAGAACAAAAGAGAGGCTTCGGCTTGTCTCTTGACCGTGATGAAAGTTTGCGCCGCTTGCTTTCTACTTTTATTAAAGGGCTACATGAGAAGTTAGAGATGTGAAATCGTCAACCTTTTTCCTATATCTTATTCTAACAAAGCTGGCGTTATTGTTATTACTTTTGTATTAGCTAAAAAAGGTGCGCATATGCGCACCCTTATCGTTTCTTTTTCTTTTTTCGCTTAGACACCGGCGCGTTTTCAAAAAACGCCCGCTTCTTTTTCCCATCTTTGCGCGGTGCTTTGCCGCGGCGATTATGCGTCGTTTCGCCTTCTTTACGCTTGCGACGTCCACCACCGCCTTCAATGACCATCGCGCGCGGCTTACGGTCACGTTTAGCGCCGCCCTTCATGCCAACGATTTCAAAATCAATGGCACGCTCATCTTTATTAACATTTACAACACGAATTGCAATTTCATCACCGATGCGGAAGACGTTCCCTGTACGCTCTCCAATCATCGCAAAGTGCTTTTCATCGTATCGATAATAATCGTCTGTTAGATAGCTTACATGAACAAGTCCTTCAATTGTATTCGGCAATTCTACAAACAAACCGAAGTTAGTTACAGAGCTAATAATACCATCATATTCCTCGCCGATTTTATCTAGCATATACTCCGCTTTTTTCAACTCATCTGTTTCGCGCTCAGCTTCTACTGCACGGCGCTCCATGTTGGAAGAATGCTCAGCGATCTCGGGCAATTTATCCTTCCATTCCGCCTGCGTCTCTGCATCCATTTTGCCTTCAATTAAATATGTGCGGATTAAGCGATGCACAATGGTATCTGGATAACGACGAATTGGTGATGTGAAATGTGTGTAAAACTCTGTTGATAACCCAAAATGACCAAGACTCTTTTCATCATAGCGCGCCTGCTTCATAGAGCGAAGCATGACAGTTGAGATTACCATTTCCTCCGGCTGCCCCTGTACCATCTCAAGCACCTGCTGCAGGGCACGCGGATGAATATCATTTGCTTTTCCTTTTACCACGTAACCAAAATTTGTGATGAACTGAAAGAAGCGCTCTAGCTTATCTTCCTTCGGGTCTTCATGCACACGGTACATAAATGGTACGTTAAGCCAATGGAAATGCTCTGCCACCGTTTCATTTGCTGCTAGCATGAACTCCTCAATTAACTTTTCAGCGGTAGAACGATCTCGTAAAATCACATCTTGTGGGTGTCCGTCTTCATCCACAAGAACCTTTGCTTCTTTAAAATCAAAATCAATAGCGCCGCGCTTCATTCGCTTTTCGCGCAAAATTGACGCGAGCTCCGCCATATCTTTGAACATAGGGACAAGCGGCTCGTAGCGCTCAATTAGCGCTTCGTCTTCATCCTCTAAAATACTGTTTACATCCGTATACGTCATGCGCTCTGTCGTTTTAATCACGCTCTGGAAAATTTCGTGCTTTACCACTTCACCATTTCGGTTAATTTCCATTTCACATGATAATGTAAGGCGATTTACTTTTGGGTTCAAGGAACAAATACCGTTTGACAAGCGATGCGGGATCATTGGAATAACGCGATCTACAAGATAAATACTCGTTGCACGCTCTGCCGCTTCACGGTCAATTGGTGACCCTTCTTTTACATAGTGACTCACATCAGCAATATGAACACCTAGCTTATAATTACCATTCGCAAGCTTTGTAACTGTAACAGCATCATCCAAGTCCTTTGCATCTGCACCGTCAATTGTAACGATTACTTGATCGCGTAAATCACGACGATCTTTAAGATCTGCTTCATCAATTTCATCTGGTACATTGTTCGCTTGCTCAAGCACATCCGCAGGAAACATTTGCGGCAAGCCGTGCTTGTGAATGACAGACAAAATATCCACACCCGGGTCGTTTTTATGACCGAGGATTTGAATAACCTCACCCTCCGCACTCATACGATTTTCTGGGTAGGCAGTAATTTTCACAACAACCTTATGCCCTTCGACCGCACCTTGAGCCGCATTTTTCGGAATAAAAATATCACCAACAAAGCGCTTGTCGTCTGGAATCACAAAGCCAAAGTTTTTTGATTCGGTATATGTACCGACAATCTCTTTTGTGCCGCGCTCAACGATGCGAACAACAGAGCCCTCACGGCGGCTGCCGCTCGACTCAGAGCTGACCCGAACCAACACAATATCACCGTGCATGGCGCCATTCAGTTCATTTGGCGGGATAAAAATATCATCCATACCCGCTTCTTCTGGCGAGACAAACGCAAAGCCGCGCGCATGACCTGTTAATTTGCCACGCAGCAAGTTCATCTTTTCCGGCAAACCGTAGCGGTTATTGCGCGTTCGCACAACTAACCCCTTTTCTTCCATTAAAATTAACGCTTTTACAAAATCCTTAAATTCAGCTGCCTCAGCAATGCCGAATGCATCCTCTAATTCCTGAACAGTTAAAGGCTTATACGCTTCTTCTTTCATGAACGCAAGCAGCCTATCCATATTTTGCTGAATACCTTGTTCCAAATAGATTCCTCCCTCAAACTTCATATCATATAGCTTTACCTAAAAAGTAAGTATGTATAAGAAAAGCGGAAGCGGCTCGTTCAACTCCATAGGGCAGAGGTTCCCATACCATAAAGGCGCTTTTTTGCCTTAATGGGATGGGGTTCTCTGACTGGAGGAGTTAGCCGCTGTAGCTGGACAATAAGAAAAGCAGAGCCGGTTCGTTTAGGCACCGAAGAAGAGGTTCTCCGACCACAAAGGCGCTTTTTGCCTTTATGGGCGGAGGTTCTCTGCTGGCAGTGCCTAACCGGCGGAGCTAGACAATAAGAAAAGCAGAGCCGGTTCGTTTAGGCACCGAAGAAGAGGTTCTCCGACCACAAAGGCGCTTTTTGCCTTTATGGGCGGAGGTTCTCTGCTGGCAGTGCCTAACCGGCGGAGCTAGACAATAAGAAAAGCGGAGCCGGTTCGTTTAGGCACCGAAGAAGAGGTTCTCCGACCACAAAGGCGCTTTTTGCCTTTATGGGCGGAGGTTCTCTGCTGGCAGTGCCTAACCGGCGGAGCTAGACAATAAGAAAAGCGGAGCCGGTTCGTTTAGGCACCGAAGAAGAGGTTCTCCGACCACAAAGGCGCTTTTTGCCTTTATGGGCGGAGGTTCTCTGCTGGCAGTGCCTAACCGGCGGAGCTAGACAATAAGAAAAGCAGAGCCGGCTCTTTTAGCTGATTTTATTGTTTCCTAATCTTGATAAAAAAGACGCAACTGAATTACCAATCCAGTTGCTCTAAGAAATTGTAGACGTCCTCATGCAATGCATCTTTTTCTTTATCTAGTGTGATGACATGCGTTGAGTCTTCATACCATTTGATTTTCTTTAGATGTGATTCTACGCCGTTATAAATGATGTTAGCACTGTCCGTGTTAATCATTTCATCGTGGCGTGCTTGTACAACAAAGGTTGGGCTGTAAATCATGTCAATGTTATTACGTACATCACGGATTAAGTCCTGCAGAGCGCGCAGTGTATTCATTGGCGTTTGACGAAACGCATTCATCTCTTCCTCAATTTGCTCGGGTGACTTGCCTTCATAGCGCTTATATTCTCTTGCGTATGCTAAAATTCCTTCATACATCGTTTCTTCGCTTTTAATGTACATGGGCGCGCACATTGGCACAACACCGACAACAGGAACTGTATATGACAGCTTGAGCGAAAATACGCCGCCAAGTGATAGACCAACCGCAGCAATCTTTTCGTAACCAAGCCCTTTTAAATGATTGTAGGCGTTCATTACATCGCTCCACCAATCCTCTGGCCCTGTATGGACAAGCTGCTCAGGCGGCACACCGTGACCTTTATAAATAGGGGCATGCGATGTATAGCCTTTTTTCTCTAAAAAGCGGCCAAGCATACGTACATCAGCGGAATGACCAGTAAATCCGTGTAGTAATAAAACAGCGCGCTCGCCAGCTTCAAATGTAAATGGTTTGGGTGCAACTACTTTCATGATCTCTCCTCTTTCCTTCCGTAATTCTGCATCCACCATTAGGCGGTTTCTCTATAGTGTATCATAAGTCACGAACATTCATGTGTTTCAAGGCTTTATGGAGCTCCCAAAGCTTTCGGGCACAAAAAAGATTCATCTGATCAGATGAATCTTTTGTTTGTTTTAAGCTAGGTTCACGTAAGTTACGGCCATTGCTAACACGAAAAAGAGTACAGCGAATACCACTGTCATTTTTTCTAAAACTGCTTCAAGACCGCGCGCTTTTTGCTTTCCGAACAATTGCTCCGCTCCGCCCGAGATTGCGCCGGAAAGACCAGCGCTTTTACTGGACTGCAACAGAACAAGGATAACCAACACTACAGATACAATAATCAATAAGACCGATAGAAATGTATTCACGTGATGAACCTCCTATACACACTTTGAGTTAGTTTAACTGTATCATAAAGACCCCTGTTGAACAAGTAGGATTAAAAAACCTCCCGCCAAACTTGGCAGGAGGTCTTCGTCATTACTTCTTCAAGTTGTAGAAAGATTTTAGACCAGCGTAAACAGCTAGATCGCCTAGCTCATCTTCGATGCGAAGAAGTTGGTTGTACTTCGCAATGCGGTCTGTACGGCTCATAGAACCTGTTTTGATTTGGCCTGCGTTTGTTGCAACTGCGATGTCAGCGATTGTTGCATCTTCTGTTTCACCAGAGCGGTGAGAAACAACTGCAGTGTAACCAGCGCGTTTTGCCATTTCGATTGCTTCAAATGTTTCAGTCAAAGTACCGATTTGGTTTACTTTGATTAGGATGGAGTTAGAGATACCTTTTTCGATACCTTCAGCAAGCTTCTTCGTGTTTGTTACGAACAAGTCGTCGCCCACCAATTGAACACGGTCGCCGATGCGCTCTGTTAAAAGCTTGTGGCCTTCCCAGTCGTTCTCGTCCAAACCGTCTTCAATAGACAGAATTGGGAACTCATTTACCAGCTCTTCGTAGAAATCAACCATTTCCTTAGAAGTTAAACCTGTGCGGCCTTCGCCTGCAAGGTCATATTTACCAGTTTCTTTGTTGTAGAACTCAGAAGAAGCAACGTCCATACCTAGAAGGATGTCTTTACCAGCTTCGTAGCCAGCTTTTTTAATTGCTTCCATGATTACTTCTAGTGCTTCACGGTTAGAACCAAGGTTTGGTGCGAAACCACCTTCGTCACCTACAGCTGTGTTTAAGCCTTTTGCACTTAATACAGATTTCAATGCGTGGAATACTTCAGCACCCATGCGGATTGCTTCTTTGAATGTAGGCGCACCTACAGGAAGAATCATGAATTCTTGGAAGTCTACGTTGTTGTCTGCGTGAGAACCGCCGTTGATGATGTTCATCATTGGTGTTGGCAATTGCTTCGCGTTGAAGCCGCCAAGGTAGCGGTACAATGGAAGACCCACGTAGTCAGCTGCAGCGTGTGCTACTGCCATGGATACGCCAAGGATTGCGTTTGCACCCAATTTACCTTTGTTTTCTGTACCATCAAGGTCGATCATCACAGCGTCGATACCTGCTTGATCTGTTACGTCCATACCTACGATTGCTTCAGCGATGATTTCGTTTACGTTATCAACCGCTTTTTGTACACCTTTACCAAGGTAACGACCTTTGTCGCCGTCGCGAAGCTCAACTGCTTCGTGCTCACCAGTGGATGCACCACTTGGTACGATTGCGCGTCCGAATGCACCGGACTCTGTGTATACTTCTACTTCTACCGTTGGGTTACCACGGGAGTCTAATACTTCACGAGCATAAACGTCTAAAATAGCTGGCATATAAAATCTCTCCTTTTATCCTTGAATTAATGTTTTTCCTGTCATTTCTTTCGGTTGTTCAATTCCAAGTAATGAAAGCATTGTTGGGGCAAGATCACCAAGAATACCATCTTCACGAAGTGTTACATCTTGCTTTGTTACGATGCATGGCACTGGATTTGTTGTGTGAGCTGTCATTGGTTGACCATCCGGCGTTAACTCTTCATCCGCGTTACCGTGGTCTGCCGTAATGATAGCTTGTCCGCCTTTGGCAAGAATAGCGTCCACAACTTTTCCTAGGCACTCATCTGTCGCTTCTACAGCTTTGATGGTCGGCTCCATCATACCGGAGTGACCTACCATGTCACAGTTTGCAAAGTTTAAAATAATCATGTCATGCTTGTCTGCTTCAATTTCCTTCAATAGGGCATCTGTTACTTCATAAATGCTCATTTCAGGCTGCAAATCATATGTCGCAACCTTTGGAGAGTTAATTAGGATGCGCTCTTCACCTGGGAATTCCGCTTCGCGTCCACCGCTGAAGAAGAACGTTACGTGCGGATACTTTTCCGTTTCCGCAATGCGAAGTTGCTTTAGGCCTGCTTGAGACACAACTTCTCCCAACGTGTTGTCAAGGTTTGTTGGTTTAAAGGCAACGTAGCCTCCAACCGTTTCACTGAACTGCGTCATGCAGACGAATTCAGGAATGCGCGGTACTTTTTCACCGCGATCAAATTCACGAAAATCTTCATTTGTGAAAACACGTGAAATTTGAATTGCACGATCTGGACGGAAGTTATAGAAGATGATTGCATCATCATCGTTAATCGTTCCAACCGGCGTACCGTCTTCTTTTAACATAACAGATGGTAAGACGAACTCATCGAAGATTCCGTTTTCGTATGAATCGTTTACGCACTCGTAGGCATCTTTGTAAGTTGGTCCTTCACCGTACACCATAGCGCGGTAGCATTTTTCAACACGATCCCAGCGCTTATCGCGGTCCATGGAATAATAGCGTCCAGAAACAGTAGCAAGCTGTCCTGTACCCGTTTCTTCCATCACTTTATAAGTCGCATCTAAATACTTTTTCGCTGTTTGCGGACCTACATCACGGCCATCGAGGAAGGCATGTACATATACCTTTTCCAGACCTTCCTGCGCCGCTAAGCGAAGCAAGGCAAACATGTGGTCAATATGGCTGTGTACACCACCATCAGATAATAATCCGAATAAGTGAAGTGCAGTCCCCGCTTGTTTCACATGTTGAATTGCTTTTAAAAATGTTTCGTTTTGATTGAACTCACCTTCACGAATCGCAACGTTTACGCGCGTTAAGCTTTGGTATACAATGCGGCCGGCACCAATATTTAAGTGACCTACCTCTGAGTTCCCCATCTGACCTTCCGGAAGACCAACCGCTTCGCCGCTCGCCTTTAACGTCGTATGCGGGAATTGGTTCCAGTAGCGATCAAAGTTTGGCTTGTTCGCTTGTGCGATTGAATTGCCGTAAGTTTCTTCACGTAAAGCAAAGCCATCTAGAATAATCAAAGCTGTTGGTTTTTTGCTCATTACTTTACAGCCTCCAAAAGCTGCAAGAAAGAGTTTGGCTCCAAGCTTGCGCCGCCCACTAATGCGCCGTCGATATCAGGCTGTGCCATATATTCTTTAATGTTTTCAGGTTTTACGCTGCCGCCGTATTGAATACGAACTGCTTCTGCCACATCTGCTGAAAATTGTTCCGCTACAACTTTACGGATGTGTGCGCATACTTCGTTTGCATCGCTTGCAGATGAAGATTTACCTGTACCGATTGCCCAGATTGGCTCGTAGGCAATCACTGTTGCTTTTGCTTGTTCTGCTGTTAAGCCATTTAACGCTTTTGTCACTTGTTCCGCTACAAGATCAAACGTTTTGCCGCTTTCGCGCTCTTCCAGGGTCTCACCGCAGCATACAATCGGGGTCAAGCCGTTTGCAAATGCCGCCAATGTTTTTTTGTTTACTGTCTCATCTGTTTCCGCAAACATTTCACGGCGCTCAGAGTGACCAAGTACAACATAGCTTACTTTCAAATCGCTCAGTGCAGCTGGGCTAATTTCCCCAGTGAACGCACCGCTGTTTTCAAAGTGCATGTTTTGTGCGCCAACCTTTAGGTCAGAGCCTTCCGTAGCCGCTACAAGTCGCTCTAAAAATAGTGCCGGAGAGCACACAACAGAGTCCACTGCTTGCGAGCTAGGAATGTTTCCTTTTACTTCTTCAACAAAGCTAACCGCCTCGGATAGCGTTTTATGCATTTTCCAGTTTCCTGCGATAATAGGTTTACGCATTCGGTACACCGTCCTTTAAATTACTTGTCGTTTAGACGTACAACGCCCGGAAGTTCCTTGCCTTCCATAAACTCAAGAGATGCGCCGCCGCCTGTAGAAATGTGGCTCATCTTGTCAGCTAAACCGAATTTTTCAACCGCTGCCGCAGAGTCGCCGCCGCCGATAACGGAATATGTATCCGTAGATTCCGCAAGAGCTTCTGCTACTGCTTTTGTTCCATTTGCGAACTTGTCCATTTCAAATACACCCATCGGTCCGTTCCAAATAACAAGCTTGGAGTTGCGAATGACATCCGCATAAATTTCGCGTGTTTTTGGCCCGATGTCCATCCCTTCCCAGTCGCTAGGGATTGCATCAACACCTACTTCTTGTGTGTTTGCATTTTCAGAGAAGTCATCACCAACAACAACATCTACTGGCATGTAGAAGTTAACACCTTTTTCTTTTGCCATTTGCATAAACTCTTTGGCAAGATCAAGTTTATCGTCTTCGCATAAAGATTTACCGATTTCATAGCCTTGTGCTTTCACAAATGTATAAGCAAGACCTCCACCAATAATTAGGTTGTCAACCTTGTCCAGCAAGTTACGGATTACGCCGATTTTATCTTTTACTTTTGCACCGCCAATAATAGCTGTGAACGGACGCTCTGGATTGGATAATGCCTTACCCAATACCTCAATTTCTTTTTCCATCAATAGACCGGATACTGCCGGGATATATTCCGCGATACCAGCAGTAGAAGCATGTGCACGGTGCGCCGCGCCAAATGCGTCATTGACATACAAGTCAGCAAGTGCTGCAAATTCTTTTGCAAGTGCTGGATCGTTCTTTTCTTCGCCCGGATAGAAACGAACGTTTTCAAGAACCAATACATCGCCTTCATTCATTTCAGCAATAGCAGCTTGTACTTCTGGTCCGTAAGCTTCGTCTGTTTTTGCAACGTTTTTACCGAGCAATTCGCCAAGGCGCTTTGCTACTGGTGTAAGACGCATTTCTTCTACAACTTGACCCTTTGGACGACCAAAGTGGCTAGCAAGAATCACTTTCGCGCCTTTCTCCATTAAGTACTGAATTGTAGGAAGAGCCGCGCGGATACGTGTTTCGTCCGTAATTTGCCCGTCCTTCATTGGTACGTTAAAGTCAACGCGGCAAAATACGCGTTTGCCTTTTACATCCACGTCACGAATTGATTTCTTGTTCATTCGATTGACCTCCGATTTGGTTGGATTGACAAAACCAATTTCATATTACCACATCTTTCCCCCAAGGGAAAACCTTGCCTATTGCAAGCATACATAAGAGGAGGAGAGGGGGAACATGCCCTCTCTCCCCGTTCTTAAATTAAAGACCTTTGGAAGCGATGTAGTCAACAAGGTCAACAACGCGGTTAGAGTAACCAGTTTCGTTATCGTACCAAGAAAGAACTTTAATCATGTTACCTTCCATAGTCATTGTGGACAATGCATCGATTGTAGAAGATGCAGTAGAGCCGTTGTAGTCACGAGATACTAGTGGCTCTTCGCTGTATGCAAGAATACCTTTTAGCTCGCCTTCAGCAGCTGCTTTTAGTGCTGCGTTTACTTCTTCTACTGTTACTTCTTTACCAAGCTCAACAACTAGGTCAACTAGAGATACGTTAGAAGTCGGAACGCGAACCGCGCCACCGTTCAACTTACCTTTTAGCTCAGGCAATACTAGAGATACTGCTTTCGCTGCACCAGTTGAAGTTGGGATCATGTTCTCAGCTGCTGCACGTGCACGACGAAGGTCTTTGTGCGGCAAGTCAAGAATTTGTTGGTCGTTTGTATAAGAGTGAATTGTTGTCATCATACCGCGACGGATTTCGAAGTTCTCATGAAGAACTTTTGCAAATGGAGCCAAGCAGTTTGTTGTACAAGAAGCGTTAGAGATTACATCGTGCTTCGCAGCATCGTATTTGTCTTCGTTAACACCCATAACGATTGTGATATCTTCGTCAGTAGCTGGTGCAGAGATAATAACTTTTTTCGCGCCTGCTTCTAAGTGTTTTGCAGCGTCTTGACGCTTTGTGAAGAAACCAGTAGATTCTACTACGATGTCTACGCCTAATTTGCCCCAAGCAAGCTCAGCAGGGTTACGCTCTGCTGATACTGCGATTTCTTTGCCGTTTACAACAAGGTTGCTGCCATTAACAGATACTTCTGCATTCAAAGTGCCGTGTACAGAGTCATATTTCAATAGGTGCGCTAAAGTAGCTGCATCTGTTAAATCGTTAATTGCTACAACTTCTACATTGCTGTTGTTAAGAGCTGCACGAAATACATTACGTCCAATACGTCCAAAACCATTGATACCAATTTTAATTGCCATTTGAAAGTCCTCCTCAAATATGGATCAAATTTTATGTTAAGGGTTTCCCCTTAGTAACGCTTTTGCTGCGCCTTCATCCGTCACCAATAGTGATGTGTGTCCTTGTCTAACGACTGCGCGAATAGCCTTTGCCTTTGAAGCGCCGCCTGCTACAGCCACCACATGCGGAATATGGCGTAAATCTGCAAGTTGCATGCCTGCTGTGAGTACCTTGTGTACCACCTTACCATGTTCATCAAAGTAATACCCGAATGCTTCTCCTACCGCGTGTCCTTCTACAATTTTATTCCAGTCTGTTTCAGCGGTTTTACGTCTTTGCGCCATTTTAAGTGCATCACCGATACCATGAATCACGATGTTGGAAGCTTGAATAAGTTCCAGCACAGATTTCACAGATGGCTCTGTCATAATGGATGCATACACTTCGCTGCTAATTTGATCCGGAACGTATAGAAGACGGTAGCTGCTGTTTGTGTTTTTAGCCATTTTGGCACAAATGGTGTTCGCTTCATTTTCGACGCTTTCACCAATGCCACCTCGTGCCGGGACAAACAGTATATCCAGATTTTTAAAGTCCGATTTCATCATGTCCGCTACAGCCGCGAGCGTTGTACCTCCGGTTACGGCAACGATATTATTCGCGCCCAGCCGCTTCTTTATGCACGCTACGCTGGCACGGCCCAGCTCTTGCTTTACCCAAGGAGAAGCATCGCTGTCACCTGCTACTACGAAAACTTCCTCCAGATTTAATGTTTCCTTAAGCTGTGCTTCTAAAACCTTTAATCCGGAAATTTCTCGCATAAATTCTTCTAATGCTGTGACAACCTCCATACCACTTTCTGTTAGCGTCATACCGGCGGAAGCTACATGAATCAAGTGCTCTTCTTTTAAAACCTGTACTTCACTTCGCAACACACGTTCTGTCATGTTTAAACTAGCAGACAAATTCCGGCGGCCAATCGGCTGCGTAAGTCGTATGTATTGCAGAATTTGCATGCGTGTTTGCATAACAGGTAGCAGATCGGGCAATAATCGTTTTGCATAATCAATCCATGAACGCATCATTCTTCCCTCACTATCATTCACTTTCTTGTGGGTCAATATACGTCCCATAGAGACACATTATGTCCCGCGTGTTGTAAAAAAAATTTCCTGCTACATGTAGTATTGTAACAGGATATATTTTTTTATTCAAGTCAAGAACTTTTTGTTAAGCGCTTACTTATGACATCTTTTTGAATAATACCCGCTTGCACCTCTTCTCCCTCTATTTCTATGACAGGAATCATAATTTGGTACCTTTCTAACAGCACATTATCATTATAAATGTCAATTTCTTTCCATGTGAAATCATGCTCTTGCTGTAATTCATGCAAAATAGCTTTTGCATCCTCACATAGACAGCAATCTTTTTTTCCATATAGTAACACGTTCATTTTAGCCACCCAGCCTTTACATTGTCTTGCGGAGAGAAGAGGCAGGAATCTTGAGCTGCTCCCGGTACTTAGCAACCGTTCGTCTCGATACTGCGATTCCATGCTCCTTCTCTAACCATTGTACAATCTTTTGATCGGACAATGGTTTGCGTTTGTCTTCCTTTTCAATCATGCTTTTTAGCAGTTCCTTGACGCGTAGCGCAGATACATCTTCCTCTGATACAGCATTGCTAAAGAAATACTTCATCTCAAATAGACCATACGGCGTCTGTACAAATTTGTTTCTTGTAGCGCGGCTAACGGTTGATTCATGCAATCCAAGCTCTGTAGCGACCTCCTTTAATGCCAGCGGCTGTACAAATAACGGACCGCGCATAAAAAAAGCAGATTGTCTTGCTACAATAACCTCCATTACACGAAGCAAAGTAATCTTCCGCTGCTCTAAACTTTTTAAGAGCCACTGCACATGCTGCTGCTTTTGTGCTAAGTAGGATGCCACATCACGTTCTGCTTCTGTTGTCAACATCGCACTATAGGTTGGATGAATCTCAATCTTAGGCAAATGCGTTTGTTCTACGGTAATGATAAGTTCACCATTTTTACGGTGAACGGCTAAATCAGGTACAACGTACAACGGCTTTTCAGATGAAAACGCAAGACCCGGCTTCGGTTGTAATGAAACAATGACACGCATTGCCTGCTGTAATTCTTCACCGTGACATTTCAGTGCCTGTGTCAATTGCTTCCAATCTTTTTTGGCAAACGCGTTAAAATGATAGGCAATCATCTGTTCAGCTAGACCACATCTTTTTTGTAAGCGCTTTAACTGAAGAAGTAAACATTCTTGTAAAGTGCGTGCCCCAACCCCCGCCGGCTCTAAATCTTGCAAGACATGCACACAAGCCCGTACTTCATCAATCGGTATATTGAGAAGTGCCGCTAGCTCTTCATCACTTTCTCGCAAATATCCATTTTCATCTATATTATCTACTATAAAGCGCAATGCGCGCATATTGGCCGCTTTATGAATGCGAAGCTGCTCCAGCAAATGCTGCTGCAATGTTTCACTATGCGAACCGTAAATCTCCATCTGGTTTTCTGTTTTGCGCCCACCCTCTCGGATCTTTAGCTCAATTAACGGATTTTCCAGCGACTGCTCATACAAAAACTCTGTTAACTCTTGTGCATTATACTGCAGCATCGCAATAGCCTGGCGCAATTCTTGTGTCATCGCCAAACGAAGTGACTGTTCCTGTACCAAACTTGCCTTCAATCCAATCTCCCCCTTAGCCTCTATTGTACAATACATTGATGCGTAAATTGAATGGTAAAACCCACCCAGTATTCGTTATTTCATTTTTATTAAGCAGAATGGGAGAATACGACAAGAAAAATCGAGTTTCAGATATAAGATGACAGACTCATATATTTTTAGTCAAGCGATGTATAGTTTGGATTAGCGCACATGCCCCGTAAGACCATGACAAACCAGTCTCGTTTCCTTCTTTCTATCTGGCTCTGTTAAAGTTCATTGTTGATTTCCGTTACGGGGGTTCGCTTTCCGCAGGAGTCTTACCACCTTCACTCCAATCAACAAGTGCAAATGATCAACATTGGGCTTTAACACAGCCTTCTATTTTGTTTCTATATAAAAAGCCTGCGTGCATTCGCACACAGGCTTTCATCGACGCGCTCGGAGGGAATCGAACCCCCGCATGACGTGGTACCGGAAACCACCGCTCTATCCCCTGAGCTACGAGCGCACATAGTCATATAGACATTATACCATACAAGGTGTGAAAATCAACACGTTTAATTTCATAAGAAGCGGTTATGCTGTGAAGGGAACACGTCATTCTCATCGAATATATAGCCATAGGTCAAGAAAAAAGTAAATACAAATGGTTTTATTTGACCTTTACTGACCATAATTGTATTATAGAAACAAGAAGAGCGGATTACTCCGCTGCATTACTTGAAACACGCTATTACAAAGGAGGCCTATCCATGAATTTAATTCCTACAGTTATTGAACAAACAAACCGCGGTGAGCGCGCGTATGACATTTATTCTCGTCTGTTGAAAGATCGTATTATCATGCTTGGTAGCGCAATTGATGATAACGTTGCAAACTCTATCGTATCACAGCTGTTGTTCCTAGAATCTCAAGATTCTGAGAAGGAGATTCATCTGTACATCAATAGCCCAGGCGGATCTATTACAGCAGGTATGGCAATTTACGATACAATGCAATTCATTAAAGCACCGGTATCTACCATTTGTATCGGTATGGCTGCTTCTATGGGTGCATTCTTGCTCGCAGCTGGTGAAAAAGGAAAACGTTATGCTCTTCCAAATAGTGAAGTGATGATTCACCAACCACTTGGCGGTGCACAAGGTCAAGCAACAGAGATTGAAATTGCTGCAAAACGTATTCTGTTCTTGCGCGATAAGCTAAATACAATTCTTTCCGAGCGCACTGGACAGCCGCTTGAGGTCATTGCACGCGATACAGATCGCGATAATTTCATGACAGCTGAAAAAGCGCTTGAATACGGTTTGATTGATAAAATCGTAGCAAACAAGCAATAAGAACTGAAACAAAGCCGGTGCGTGTATGCACCGGCTTTTTCCCCATTTTAAATAGAACTTTCAGTAAAAAACTTCGCGCCATTAGACGCGAAGTTTTATGCTTTCTCTACATAGCTGACTAAAGCATCCAAGGCATCCGCTTCGTCATGTCCCTCGGTAATAATCGTGATTGTTGCATTTGCACCTACTGCCAGACTCATTAACCCCATAATGCTTTTTGCATTCACTTTCTTTCCATCCTTTTCAATAAACACATCAGATTGAAAGCGATTTGCTTCTTGTACGAACAAAGCGGCCGGGCGTGCCTGTAACCCGGACTTTAATGCAACTTTTACTTGCTTTTGTACCAATGTTTTCTCCCCCTTTTACTTCATTGCTATTTCTCCCGCCCGCAGCTTTTCAGCAATCTCATCAATTTTGCGGAGACGATGATTAATACCTGACTTGCTGATTTTTCCTGTTACCATTTCCCCAAGTTCTTTCAAAGTCACATCTTCGTAGCTAATACGTAACTGCGCGATTTCTCGTAATTTCTCCGGTAAATAATCTAAACCGACAGTTCGTTCAATATATTTGATATTTTCAATTTGTCTAAGTGCAGCGCCAATCGTCTTGTTAAGATTTGCTGTTTCGCAATTTACCAAACGATTTACAGAGTTTCTCATGTCACGAACAATGCGAATATCCTCAAATCGAAGCAATGCACCATGTGCCCCAATGATGTTAAGAAACTCAGTGATTTTCTCTGCCTCTTTTAAGTACGTAATATGACCTTTGCGACGCTCCAGCGTTTTGCTGTTAAGCTCAAATTCGTTCATAAGCTCACATATCGCTTCATTATGCTCCTTGTACAATGAAAAAATTTCTAAATGGTACGAAGAAGTTTCCGGGTTATTTACGGACCCGCCCGCTAAAAAAGCACCTCGCAAATAGGAGCGCTTACAGCATTTTTTCTTAATCAATTCTTCTGAAATATTATGAATGAGAGAAAAGTCGCCCTGCATAATTTGGAGATCGTCGAGCACTTCTCTTGCTTGCTCCACAAGTCTCACAATATATACATTGTTCTTTTTCAAACGCATTTTTTTGCGCACCAGCAATTCCACAGCAACGTTATAGCTTCTCTTTAACAATGTATAAATACGTCGTGCAATGGCAGCATTTTCGGTTTGAATATCAATAATTAACCGGCGATTGGAAAAGGAAAGTGAGCCGTTCATTCGAATCAATGCAGAGAGCTCCGCCCTTACGCAACAGTCTTTTACTTCTAAGTTTGTCAATTCCTTTTTTGTTTCTGATGCAAAGGACATCTTTGCTCACCTCCTCACAGCAATGAATATAAGATACTGGCCAATTTCACCGTATCATGACGAACAACATCGTCTTCATATTTAACAAGCATATCTTGTATTACAGTAATGTTCATATCAGACAAACGCTTTTCATCACACACAACCTGCGTGGAAAGCTCTTTTTCGTATCGTTTTAATAAACGCTCAGGAATAGGGCCGTTGTTAGCAATGATGGTGTCAATAAACGGTCCGAGGTGATCATGTAGCGCCTGGACATGATCAGATGCCTTATATCCCATCGTCTCGCCCGCTTGTGTCATGACGTTACATACATATACTTTACGGGCTTTCGCCTGCAACACCGCTTCCCCAATTTTTTGAACCATTAAGTTTGGCAATATACTTGTATATAAACTACCTGGTCCAAACACAAGCAAATCCGCTTTGCGGATTTCATTTAGCGTCTCCGCTAAAGGCTCTACATCATGTGGTGTTAAAAATACACGATTAATCTTTTCACCGCGGTATGGAATTTTCGACTCGCCTGTCACAACGGTGCCATCCGCATATTCCGCATGCAGGACAACACTTTGGTTGGCTGCCGGCAATACACGGCCTCTTACATTTAATACCTTGCTCATCTCTGTAATCGCATGAAAGAAATCACCGGTGATGGATGTCATACCTGCTAACAATAGATTGCCGAGCGCGTGTCCAGATAAATCCCCAGTGGTGAAGCGATGCTGAAACAAAGCTTCTACAAGAGGCTCTACATCGGAGAGCGCCACTAATACATTTCGTACGTCACCGGGGGGCGGAATTTCCATATCGTTTCGAAGGCGACCAGAGCTGCCACCATCATCAGCTACAGTGACGATGGCAGTTAAATCGACTGGATATTTTTTTAACCCGCGAAGCAGAACGGACAGCCCGGTCCCTCCGCCCACAATGACCATTTTGGGCTTTCTGCGTGTCGTCATGAATTAATGTCCCTTTCTTTTTTCCACATCGCGATGAGATACGTGTGTCGTATACTCCTTCGCAAAATATTCTTTGAGATATTCCGCAATTGTGACAGAGCGATGCTGTCCGCCGGTACAGCCGATAGCCAACACGAGTTGACTCTTGCCTTCGCGCTTGTAGTAAGGCAACATGAATGAAATTAAATCTGTCAGCTTTTCTAAAAATTGATTGGTTTCGTTAAACTTTAATACATATGAAGAAACCTCTTCATCTAAACCGGTTAGCGGTTTCATTTGCGGAATATAGAATGGATTTGGCAAGAAGCGCACATCGAACATTAAGTCCGCATCAATCGGTACACCGTATTTAAAGCCAAAGGAGGTTACGTTGATACGAAACCCATTTTGGTCTGGTGAAGAAAATACAGTAGAGATTTTTTCACGCAGGTCTTTTGGCTTTAAATCTGACGTATCAAGAACCATGTTGGCACGCGCCTTCATATCACTGAGTAATTCGCGCTCCAGCTCAATTCCCTTAAGTGGCAAATCCGTAGGCGCTAAAGGGTGCGAACGCCTTGTTTCTTTATAACGCGTTACAAGTGTGCTTTCTTTTGCATCTAAAAACAGGATGTGCGGAATGAGCCACGTACGCTCCGTCAAATCATCTAACGATTCCCATAGTTGATCAAAGAACTCTCGCCCGCGCAGGTCAATGCCTAACGCCACTTTATCCATCTTATTACGGGATTCAGACATCAGCTCCACAAACTTCGGAAGCAGTGCCGGCGGTAAGTTATCGACACAAAAATAGCCAAGATCTTCAAAGCTTTGCAGTGCAACCGTTTTTCCAGCGCCCGACATGCCTGTAATGATCACCATTTTGATATCGTTTTTATTCATCCCCGTTTCCCCCTTAGCTCGGATCTAACCGATACGAAATCAACTCAAAATCCGGTGTATATACAAAAGTTCCGTATATGATGGCATTTCCCTGCAACAAGTAATCTATAATATGATGATCGCCCGGCGCCATCGGCAGCTGTGCAATATCTTCTTTGTTGTGCCATTGTAAAATTCCTTCTTCACATTCGTCCTTATTTTCACCAGTAAAGTCTGTCGCTAAAAAAGAAAACATCATCCATTCAGAGACAACTTTATCGCCTTCTTTGATGACAAATGTAAATATCCCCTTTAATGCAGGATTCTTTAAGTAAATGCCGGTTTCTTCTCGATACTCTCTCGTTACCGCTTCGCGGATACTTTCTCCACTTTCCATTTTCCCGCCCGGTGCAACCCACCAATTGCGGCGCGGCTTCTGCAGAAGAAGAACTTGATTATCTTTTAACAGTACACAGTTTGTTACTCTTTGCACGTTTATTTCACCTCAATTATGTGGGAAGAGACCTTCGCCTCTCCTTCCGTTCATTATACTATTAAACGAGCTTTGCCACAATGAAGCTGTCCTGGTATTTTTTCTGAAAAAACTGAAAAGAAAAGCGGAGCCGACTGTTTAGGCACAGAATCTAAGGTTCTCATCCCTAAAAGGCGCTTTTTGCCTTTTTGTGGCTGAGGTTCTTAGATGGCAGTGCCTAGGAGGCGCAGCTGGATCTAGAAAAGCGGAAGCGGCTTGTTCAGCTCCATAGGGCAGAGGTTCTCGACACAAAAAGGCGCTTTTTGCCTTTATGGGGCGAGGTTCTCTGACCGGAGGAGCTAGCCGCTGCAACTGGATCTAGAAAAGCGGAGCCGACTGTTTAGGCACAGAATCTAAGGTTCTCATCCCTAAAAGGCGCTTTTTGCCTTTTTGCGGCTGAGGTTCTTAGATGGCAGTGCCTAGGAGGCGCAGCTGGATCTAGAAAAGCGGAGCCGACTGCTTAGGTGCAGAAGCGCGTAATTTTTCTACTTTTAGTTCCTATTATGCTAGAGAAGCTCGCTATATTATACGATTCACATTGCTGCCGCTTTCCATAAAAAAAGAGCATGAGCCACGGCTCATGCTCCCATATATATCGAGGGGGTCAACTGTGTCTTAACTATACCCCATCTATATTTCGTTACCGTTACAAAGGCATTAACTAATAATTACTCTTCCGTTACGGTTTCGCGACTTAGTTCTTCTAACAACTCTTCAATATAATGCTGTGCTGTTTGTGCGGCGATGCTGCCGTCACCTGTTGCTGTTACGATTTGACGAAGTGCTTTTTCACGCACATCACCGGCGGCAAAAATGCCTGGCACTTTCGTTTCCATGCGGTCGTTTGTTTCAATATAACCGTTCTCGTTTGTAATACCGAGCGCTTCAAACGGTTTGGACAATGGCAACATACCAATGTAGATGAATACGCCATCCGTTTTGAATTCTTGCTCATCACCTGTATTCACATCCGTTAACGTAACGCTACCAACTTTACCGTTGGCTTCATTGATTTCCTTCACTGTACTATTCCAAATGAAAGAAATTTTTTCGTTGTTAAATGCACGATCTTGCAGAATCTTTTGCGCGCGTAATTTATCGCGGCGGTGCACAATCGTCACCTTTGTCGCAAAACGTGTTAAGTATACACCTTCTTCAACTGCGGAGTCGCCGCCCCCAACAACAACAAGCTCTTTTCCTTTAAAGAATGCACCGTCGCATACTGCACAGTAGGATACACCGCGACCACCAAGCTCTTTTTCGCCTGGTACGCCAATTTTCTTATATTCTGCACCGCTTGCGATAATAATAGCACGTGCTTTATATTCCTTTTTGCCAGCAATTACTGTTTTAAACTCTTTGCCGTCAATAATTTCTTTTACATCACCGTATGCGTATTCCGCACCGAATTTTTTCGCATGTTCAAACATTTTCGTAGATAGTTCTGGACCTAAAATATGATCATAGCCTGGGTAGTTTTCAACTTCTTCTGTATTTGCCATTTGTCCGCCCGGAATACCGCGTTCAAGCATAAGTGTGCTCAAATTGGCACGAGATGTATATAATGCAGCCGTCATGCCGGCAGGACCTGCACCGATAATCATTACGTCATAAATTTTTTCTTCAGACACTTTGTTTCACTCCTTATAGAAGGCCTTGTCATTACATCTCTATTATACGTAGTGGAGATGCTTTTTTCTAATTATTTGCCTCCATCTTCTTGACCGCCTGCACATATTTGCGAACGGTGGAAACGGACACATTATATATATGTCCGATTTCTGCTTGTGTCATGTTTTCTTTTAAATCGCCCCGCACAACGTACTCAATCGCTGCTGACCAAGCAACTGGATTACCGTAGGAATTTTTCTGATGTGCAGTAAAAATACGGAACCAGCGCTGCAGGCATTCTTCAATCAACATATCGTCCTTTTCTGCGTGATGATACAAAAGATGGGCAATATGCGCACAATGTGCAAAAGCATGTGCTGCTTCAGGCATGTCTTCTCCCGTCACTTCGCTATATAAATACAACGCCCAGTTACGAATCACTTCATGCTCTGTTTTTTCTGCGATATCTAAAAAGACCTGTGCTTTTTCGTCTATGTTGAGCTCATTCATCAGGTACAGCGCCAACATCTTTTCCTCTATTGTCGTCGCCTCTTTGAAGGAAACGCGCAGTTGACCAAGCAATACTGCTTGATTTCCATCTGTAAATGTCGTGTGGCCCCAAGGCTCTTTTCCTTCTCGGTCTGGTAGCGCCTCTACAACACGTTCCCACATTTTTTGCGCAAGAGTCGTATCACCTACCATATGCGCTGCATAGGCAAACCAGTAATGAAAGCTTGTATCGCCTTCATACCCGTGCTTTTTAAGACCTTTAAACATAACATATGCGGATTGAAAGCGACCTACCGTCGCCAATGTATTTGCTAACTTAAAACGCTGCTCCAGTAAAATAGGGTACACATTCTCCAATCGATCTGCCAGACGCTCTGCCTGTTCTCTGCGACCAACTGAATATAATAATACAAGACTATTACAAAGCGCATGCAAATTCCCTGGATTGCGCTCTAATACATGGTTTAAAATTCGCATGGCTTCCTCTACCTGACCAAGCTGAAAATGAACAATTGCCAAGTTGTTATGCGCTGACCAAAATTCCGGGTAGTCTGCGAGTACATTCTCTAATGTATGAATCGCTTCTTCTAGATGACCGCTGCGAATGAGAATATTCGCTTGCTCCTGCATCAAAATAAGTTCATCCTCTGCAGCAAACTCTTCCTCTTCATCCTCAATTGCAATAATATCTAGGAGTTCAATCGTTTCTTCTCTAAACTCCCCGTCTTCTTCTAACTTTAAATAACGTTCTGCATAACCTTTAGCCTGTTGAAACAAACCTAAAAAGGCACAATTATTTGCCAAATAGTAATAGCACTCCGTCATACTTTCATCCAGTCGCATCACTTTTTTAAAAAGCTGATTGGATTCATAATACTGTCCAGCCTCTGAAAGAGCAGATGCCAGTTGGCACAGAACAAACGGATCTTGATTCATATCCGCCGCTCTTTGTAAATATTTAATCGCATCATCCAAGTTATTGCGACGATACGCTTTCATACCTTTTTCATAGAAATATTGCGATGATTGATGAAAGGTAATAACTTGTCCCTTCTCTTCCTCGATTTGTTGTTTTTTCCCCATAATTCCTCCGTTTATCTATAATACGTTCACATACAAAGTGAAAAACATCCGTATTTCTCTACTTATAAGTATAAACGATTCTTGAAAAAACAAAACAGTATATTGTATGCAATTTATGGCTTTTCATACCCGTTGTTCCATTTCTTCTTTCGTATAAATGACACGCATGGGATTTCCGCCTACAAAAGCACCGGCCGGTACATCCTTATGAACAAGTGTCCCTGCGGAAACAATAGCCCCGTCTCCAATGATAACGCCCGGTAAAATGGTTGTGTTTGCACCAATCATCACTTCATCACCGATAACAACATCACCAAGACGATATTCCTTAATTAAATACTCATGCGCGAGAATCGTTGTATTATAGCCGATCACTGTGTTGCGGCCTACTTTAATTTTTTCAGGAAACATAATATCAAGCATGACCATAAGCGCAAATGAGGTTTCAGGACCGATATCTATGCGTAAAAACGTACGATATAGCCAATTTTTCATTTGCAAAAATGGTGTATAGCGGGCTAGCTGAATGACAATAAAGTTTTTGACAACCTTCCAAAATGGCACAGTTTTATATATATGCCACAAGGAATTCGCACCGGTAACAGGATACCGTGTTGTACGTCTCACACTTCTCCCTCCTCGGCTAATATACCGAGCAAATCACTCATACGCTCTAATATATATGTCGGATGATACGACGCTACATATTCTCTGCCCTTAATAGACCACGCAACAGCAGCCGTTCGCGTGCCTGCGCTGCGGCCACCCAAAATGTCATGATGATTATCTCCTACCATCAAAGCCTCTTCTGGCTTGGCATCAAGTAAGCGCAAAGCCTGCTCAATCGGTTCTGGATGTGGCTTTACATTCGTTACATCATCAATGGTCACAATCACATCAAAAAATTTACGTAAATCAAACAGCTTAAGCCCCATCTCAACTGTCACACGCGCTTTCGTTGTGACAATACCGAGTTTATAGCCTTGCTTATGCAACGCTTCTACCGTCTCATATACCGTTTCGTATTCTTCTACAAGAGCGTCATGGTTAGCATGGTTATAAGCTCGGTAACATGCAATCATTTCTTCTGTGCGTTCCCGATCCATTGCCGAAAAGGTTTCTGTGAGCGACGGTCCGATAAACGGCAAAACATCTTCCCTTTTGTATGTCTCTGGATAATACGTGTTCAGCGTATGCAAAAAGGATGAGATAATAAGTTCGTTTGTATTAATGAGTGTTCCATCTAAGTCAAATAAAACCGTATTAATTTTCATAAGCCAAGTCCTTTCTATCCGTTTTTCTCCAAGTAATCGCAACCACAACCGTCAGTAATATCGCTACTACAAGACGAATGAAAAACAGCGGCAATACCGGTATGCCAAGTGGAATAAAAATAAACGTGTCTTCTACAACCGCATGGCATGCAACTAAGAAAATGAATGCCAGTACCAAATCGCGCTTTTCTACACCATCCTCACGCACCGCTTGAATCATAACACCAGCACCGAGCGCCAACCCGAATAATAAACCGGCCGCCAATGTAGTAGACGTATTCTCCTTCATGCCAAGCAACCTTGTAAATGGTGCCATCACCTTTGAAAAACGATCCAAAAATCCGTAATCTTTTAAAACCTGAATCATAATCATAAGTGGAATTACAATAAGAGCAAGCTGCCATATTCCACTAGCTGCCTTCTGCAAACCAACAAAAATAATATCTGTCCATGTTTCAGGCGCAGCTTTGCTGACTGCAGCAAAGCCATACTGCGCTTGCTTACCGCCGCCTTGCCAAAATTGATCAATGCATATTGCTGACATAATGGCCAAACCGATACGAACAGCAAGGACAATCCAAATTTGTATCCCTACCTTAGCAGCAACAGAAGACTCTACTAGTAAGTTATGAGAGAATGACAGCATGACCGCTAGAATAAATACCTCTTTTACTGTTAAATCCAACGTTAAAATCGCTCCAATTGCTGCATATAAATTGAGTACATTACCTAACACCAATACAATAGCCGCATCACCCGGTAAACCCAGTAAGCCCATGAGCGGGGCAATCAGTTTGGTAAGCCAAGGCAATACCGGTGTGTATTGTAAAATGGTCACAAACAATGTAATCGGAAAGATAATCTTCCCGAGTGCCCAGGTCGTTTTCCCCCCTGCAAGTAACCCTCGCTTCAACGTTTCCATCTCGTTTTCCCCCTATGAGAAACAGCGCCTGTGACAGGCGCTGTTTTTTTATGCTTCTAAATACCGTTTGTCCGCTTGCCCCATCTTGCGGCGCACCGCCACCAAGATAAGCGCTACGACAATAATCACAACAGAGATGACCTGTGCCGTACGAAAAGGTCCAACCATCAAGCTATCTGTACGTAGTCCTTCAATAAAGAAGCGACCGATAGAATACCAGATTAAATACGTTAAAAACAGCTCTCCCCGGCGTAAATTTACTTTGCGAAGCAGCAATAAAAGTGCTACACCCGCAAAGCTCCATAGCGACTCATACAAAAATGTCGGATGGTAGTATGTACCGTTAATATTCATTTGGTTAATAATAAAATCTGGCAGGTACAGCCCTTCCAAAAATCCACGCGTGACCGGTCCGCCATGCGCTTCTTGGTTCATAAAATTACCCCAGCGGCCAATGGCTTGTCCAAGTAAAATGCTCGGCGCCGCAATATCAGCCATTTTCCAAAACGAAACGCCGCGCACACGAGAGAATACGAATGCTGTCAGCACAGCTCCAATTAAGCCACCGTGAATCGCAAGACCACCCTCGCGAATATTAATGATTTGCGACGGGTTTTCACTATAGTAGCTCCATTCAAAAATAACATAGTATAAGCGCGCACAAATAATGGCGATAGGCACTGCAAATAATACAAGATCTACAAATAGATCCTTCGGCAACCCTCTTCTCTCGGCCTCACGTGTCGCAAGCCACAACCCAAGCAGAACACCGGAGCCAATGATAACGCCATACCAGTAGATCGGAAAAGGACCGAGCTGGATAAAGACGCGATCAAAGTAAGGTGCAGCAGTTAATAACATCCCCGTTTCCCCCTATTCTTCTTTCGTTTCAATCGCATTCATCAAACGCTCTGAAAATTGCTGGGCGGCATTTACACCCATGCGTTTTAAACGGAAATTCATTGCCGCTACTTCAATAATAACAGCTAAGTTACGTCCCGGTCGTACCGGCAACGTGATCTTCGTTAAATCTGTATCAATAATCTTCATTTTTTCTTCATCCAAGCCGAGACGATCATAGTTTTTCTTTTGGTCCCAAATCTCAAGATTGATAACCAGCGAAATACGTTTATGATTGCGCACTGCTCCTGCGCCAAACAATGTCATAACGTTAATAATACCAAGTCCACGAATCTCAAGCAGATGCTCAATTAATTCCGGTGAACTGCCAATCAAGGTATCCTCATCTTCTTGACGAATTTCTACGCTGTCATCCGCCACTAGGCGATGACCACGTTTGACAAGTTCCAATGCTGTTTCACTTTTTCCGACGCCGCTTGAACCCGTAATTAAAACACCTACACCATAAATATCAACTAATACGCCGTGTACAGCCGTTGTTGGCGCCAATTTACTTTCTAAGTAATTGGTCAGACGGCTCGAAAGGCGAGTCGTTTTTTGATTTGAGAGTAATAGCGGTACATTCGCCGCACATGCCGCTTCCATCAATTCAAGCGGTACTTGCTGGCCACGCGTTACAATAATACAAGGCGTCTCTGGTGTACAAAGCGCATTCATTCGATCTTTTTTTTGCTCCGGAGTTAATGTTTCAAAAAAAGTCAGCTCTGTCATACCGACAAGCTGCACACGATCTGCCGGATAGTATGTAAAAAAGCCTGCCATCTCAATTCCGGGTCTCGATAAATCACTTGTTTTAATAGGACGATCGATACCTTTTTCTCCGCCGATTAATTCCAGCTGAAAATGCTCCATCAAATCCTTTGTACGAACCTTTGGCATATCCTACCTCCACTATTTCACTAATAACATCTCACTTGTCTAGTGTACCACTTTTTTCTGAAAAGGCGAAACCGCTTATTCTTTTTTCTCACGTGCTCGAAATACGAGCTTATCAATAAAAATATTGAATACAGAGATGAAGATTGCAGCTATGATTGCTGTACCGAAACTATTAATATTGAAGGCATCTCCCAGCAAGTTGTCCGTTAACTTTAATGTAATTGCGTTGATAATTACCAAAAAGAATCCGAACGTGATAATCGTAAGCGGCAACGTGATAATAATTAAAAGCGGCTTTACAAAAATATGAAGCAGCGAAAGCGTAAAGCTAGCTATAAGTGCGGTTCCAATACTTTTAATATAAAACGATTCCGGGTTAACTAGCTTCAATAAGCCTGATACAACAATGAGCACAAAGCCGTTTAATACAATAGACAATAACCATCTCATGCTTCCACATCCTCTTTTCCTGATACGAGTATGCGCAGTGCGCTCCCGACACTCCATACCATAATCCAAAAATTAAATAAACCTAGCACTACTATACCAAAAAGAATTCCAATAGACACTGCATCCGTCTCGCGCGGCAACAAGAAAAACCAAATCGTCATCGCTGCCCACGCTAACGGAACACATTGTGATAGGCAAGCTATTCCTACATGATGCCTTACTTCGCGATTGGCACACGCAACATACAAAATAAACGGTATAACAACTGGTAATACAAATAAACTCATATACCCACCGGCCGCCAATACCTTTTCTATTCCCTTCATACCGCCCCTCCTCTATCGCTCCTTTCTTCATTTGTATAAAAAAACCTCCAAAAGAATACCCTTCTTTTGGAGGTTTTCCCTTACTGCACGGTTTCTGTTGCTTCTTGATTCATCCTTGCTTTATCGCGTTCCATGATGACCTTCAAATATTTAGCAGTATAGGATGCTTGTACGTCCGCCACCTGCTCTGGTGTACCGGTCGCAACAATTTGTCCGCCCTTGTCTCCGCCTTCTGGACCTAAATCGACGATATAATCAGCTGTTTTAATAACATCCAAATTGTGCTCAATTACAAGCACGGTATCACCGTTTTCCACCAAACGCTGCAACACCTTCAGTAAGCGCGCAATATCATCTACATGCAAACCCGTTGTCGGTTCATCCAGAATATACAGCGTGCGCCCGTTAGAACGGCGATGTAATTCAGATGCCAGCTTGACGCGCTGCGCTTCTCCGCCCGAAAGCGTCGTAGCCGGCTGTCCGAGCGTCATATACTCAAGCCCCACGTCTGCAAGTGTTTGCAGCTTGCGCTTAATTTTCGGGATATTTTCAAAAAAGCGTACGCCGTCCTCAATCGTCATCTCCAAAATATCAGCAATGCTTTTGTCTTTGTACTTTACTTCGAGCGTTTCACGATTGTAGCGTTTGCCATGACACACCTCACAAGGAACGTACACATCCGGAAGGAAATGCATTTCAATTTTAATGATACCATCGCCGCGACACGCCTCACAGCGTCCGCCCTTTACATTAAAGCTGAAGCGTCCCTTTTGATAGCCGCGCACCTTTGCCTCATTCGTTTGCGCAAATACATCACGAATATCATCAAATACACCTGTATATGTTGCTGGGTTTGAGCGTGGCGTGCGTCCGATTGGCGATTGGTCAATATCAATGACCTTGTCTAAATGGTCAATACCTTTTATATCTTTATGCGCACCCGGCTTGATTTTTGCTTTATGCAGCTTTTGGGCCAATGCTTTATATAAAATCTCGTTCACAAGCGTACTTTTACCAGATCCCGACACCCCGGTCACCGCAACAAATGTACCGAGCGGAAACGACATTTTTACATTATGCAGATTATTTTCTCTAGCACCTAGAATTTCAATTTTACGACCATCACCTTTTCGGCGCTCCATCGGTACTGGAATAAACTTTTTACCTGCTAAGTACTGCCCCGTTAGCGACTTCTTATCCGCCATTACCTCTTCCGGTGTTCCCGCAGACACAACCTGCCCGCCGTGAATACCCGCACCTGGACCGATGTCAATCAGATAATCTGCCGCAATCATGGTATCCTCATCGTGCTCTACAACAATGAGCGTATTTCCTAAATCACGCATATCCTGCAAGGTTTGAATTAACCTGTCATTATCGCGTTGATGCAAGCCGATGGAAGGTTCATCCAGAATATAAAGCACGCCGGTCAAACGTGAGCCAATTTGTGTTGCCAAGCGGATGCGCTGCGCCTCACCGCCCGAAAGCGTCCCTGCCGAACGATTCAACGTTAAGTAATCGAGACCAACATTAATTAAAAAGCTAAGGCGTTCTTTAATCTCACGGAGGATGAGACGAGCAATTTGCTCCTGCTTTTCTGTCAACAACACTGTAGAGAAAAAGTCATATACTTCCGTTACGGACTGGTTTGTTACATCGGAAATATGCTTACCTCCCACGAACACAGATAGGCTTTCTGTTTTTAAACGTGCTCCTTTACATTTCGGACACGCCTGCTCCGCCATATACTTCTCCATTTGCTCACGAATATAATCCGAGCTTGTTTCGCGATAGCGTCGCTCAATGTTCGGCAATACTCCTTCAAAAGTAACGTCACCTTCTTTTACCTGCCCAAAATCGTTCACGTAGCGGAAGTAAATTTTCTCATCTCCGCTGCCATACAACACTTTATCAAACAAATGCTTTGGAACATCTTTTACAGGTGCATCCATATCAATGCCATAATGATTGCACACCGCCTCTAAAAGCTGCGGATAATATTGCGAGCTGGACGGCTCCCAAGGGGCAATCGCATGATTGCGCAGACTTAAGTCCCAGTTTGGAATTACAAGCTCCGGATCTACCTCCAGTTTAGAGCCAAGACCGTCACAGGATGGACATGCACCATACGGGCTATTGAAGGAGAACATGCGCGGCTCCAATTCACCGATGGAAAACCCACAGTGTGGACAAGCATGATGCTCACTAAACAACAGCTCTTCTTCTCCCATTACATCAATGAGTACACGTCCCTCACCAAGGCGAAGCGCCGTTTCTAAGGAGTCGGCAAGTCGTGATGCAATACCTTCTTTTACAACAATGCGATCAATCACAACTTCAATGCTATGTTTTTTATTTTTATCAAGTTGAATGTCATCGGATAGCTCACGCATTTCACCATCTACGCGCACACGAACATAACCTTGCTTTTTAATGTCCTCCAGCGTTTTTACATGCGTTCCTTTACGCCCAGAAACGATGGGAGACAGCACCTGTAATTTGGTGCGTTCCGGATATTCCAAGATACGATCTACCATTTGTTCAATCGTTTGCGATGTGATTTCAATGCCATGGTTCGGACAAATGGGTGTACCGACACGCGCATACAATAAACGTAAGTAATCATAAATTTCCGTAACGGTACCGACCGTAGAACGCGGGTTGCGGCTCGTCGTTTTTTGGTCGATGGAAATTGCCGGTGACAAGCCTTCAATTGCATCGACATCCGGCTTATCCATTTGTCCTAAAAACTGACGAGCGTATGCGGACAGCGACTCGACATAGCGGCGCTGTCCTTCTGCATAAATTGTATCAAAAGCCAACGAAGATTTCCCCGACCCTGATAAACCGGTAATAACCACAAGTTCGTTTCTTGGAATCGTCACATCAATATTTTTCAAATTATGGGCACGGGCGCCCTTCACAATAATTCGATCATTTGCCAACGCTATCCCTACCTTTCCGCTTTCAGTTCAAGCACCAAGTCACGAAGCTCTGCCGCACGCTCAAAATCAAGCGCTCTTGCTGCTTCCTTCATCTCTATTTCAAGACGCGCAATTAAGTTTACGCGCTCTTCCTTCGTCATTTTCTTCGGCTTTGTTTCGTATGCTGCTTCCTGTTCCGCAGCTGTTGTCGCGCGAATGATATCGCGAACCTCCTTGCGAATCGTGCGCGGCGTGATACCGTGCTTCGCATTGTACGCTTCTTGAATCTCACGGCGGCGCTTTGTTTCACCTATCGCCAGCTCCATGGAATTGGTCATTTTATCGGCATACATAATAACATGGCCGTTTTCATTACGCGCCGCCCGGCCAATCGTTTGAATCAATGAGCGCTCAGAGCGAAGGAACCCTTCTTTGTCGGCATCCAAAATGGCAACAAGCGACACTTCCGGAATATCAAGTCCCTCTCGAAGCAGGTTGATTCCAACGAGTACATCATATTTACCAAGACGCAAATCACGGATAATCTCAATGCGCTCCAGCGTCTTAATTTCTGAATGCAAATAATTGACCTTAATGCCAATGTCTTTTAAGTAATCTGTTAAATCTTCAGACATTTTCTTTGTGAGTGTTGTAATTAACACGCGTTCGTTTTTACTGATACGATCTTGAATTTCTCCAATAAGATCGTCAATTTGCCCTTCAATCGGACGGACGTCAATAATTGGATCCAACAGTCCGGTCGGGCGGATAATTTGCTCAACAGGTGCAGGCGAACGCTCCAGTTCATACGGACCTGGTGTTGCTGAAACATATACCAATTGATGTGCCTTTTCTTCAAACTCTTCAAATTTAAGCGGACGGTTGTCAAGCGCAGACGGCAAGCGGAAACCGTGGTCCACAAGCACCTGTTTACGCGCTTGGTCACCGTTGAACATCGCGCGAATTTGCGGAACAGATACGTGCGACTCATCAATTACGATTAAAAAGTCATCCGGGAAGTAGTCAATGAGCGTGTACGGTGTAGAACCCGGCGGCCGGAGCGTAAGATGACGCGAGTAGTTTTCAACGCCAGAGCAAAAGCCCATTTCACGCATCATTTCAAGATCATAGCGCGTACGCTGCTCGAGACGCTGCGCCTCTAGAAGTTTCTCGTCATCTCGCAATTCCTTGAGTCGATCTTCTAGCTCCTTTTCAATATTTTCAATTGCAATGCGCATTTTTTCTTCACGGGTTACGAAGTGAGATGCCGGGAAGATGGCCGCATGCTCTCGCTCAGCAAGCACTTCTCCCGTGAGGGCATCGACCTCGCGAATACGGTCAATTTCATCTCCAAAAAACTCTATGCGAATGCAATGCTCACTGCGCGAAGCCGGAAAAATCTCAACAACATCGCCCCGTACACGAAACGTTCCGCGCTGAAAATCGATGTCGTTACGCGCGTATTGTACATCCACCAATTGACGTAACAGCTCGTCGCGCCCTTTTTCCATACCGACCCGGAGCGACACTACCATTTCCTTATATTCTTCCGGCGAACCGAGACCATAGATACAGGACACGCTCGCTACAACAATCACATCACGCCGTTCAAATAACGCTGAAGTGGCGGAGTGGCGCAGCTTGTCAATTTCATCATTTGTTTTCGCATCTTTTTCAATAAATGTGTCTGTCTGCGGAACGTAGGCCTCCGGCTGATAATAGTCATAGTAGCTCACAAAATACTCAACTGCGTTGTTCGGAAAGAAATCCTTAAACTCACTGTATAGCTGTCCCGCCAGCGTTTTATTATGTGCGATTACAAGCGTTGGTTTATTGACCTCTTTAATTACATTTGACATTGTAAATGTTTTACCCGTACCAGTCGCTCCAAGCAACACCTGATGCTTCTTACCTTCGCGTATTCCCTGCACCAGCTTCTCAATCGCTTTCGGCTGGTCACCCTGCGGTGAATACGGTGACACTACCTTAAATTGCTGCTCCACACACCTCGACCTCCTCAACAATATCTATCGTTATTTTATCATGAACAAATGAGAAAAAGCCAAAAAAACGAACAAATATTCGCATGAAAGTATAACATCTTCTACTAGGGTGCGGTGTCAAACAGGATTTATGCTCATTTTGCATATTTTTCCTCCAAGCATACAAAAAAAGACAGGTGTCTCCACCTGCCTTACACGGCTTGCTCTCGATTGCTACCACGTACAAATAAAATACCTAAATCACCATCATCAGCATATAGTGCACGCTGTGCAAAGCGAATCTCTCCTTGCACATCAAGCACTTCCAGCTTGCAAAACGCACCCTTTTGGCGCAAAGCGCGATGAAAGTCGGCAACATCTTCAATGTAATTCCCGTTTACCTTTGTAATAACCTCACCAGGACGCAGGCCAAGTTCTTCTGCAGCGGAGCCCGGCAGTATATCCAAGATCATGACACCTGTCTTTTGAACCGAGAAATACGGTGTCTGCTGTTGATCCTGAATACGGTCTTGCATCGCAATCATCAATCTTCCCAGCATGGCAATACCGGCTGCCGCAATCGCAATTCCTGGGGTCCAAATACTTATGAGCCCAAGAGCAAATACTAATATACTAAGCCCCATCACGCGATGACCCGTATAAGTAATCGCTACTTTTGGCAAACTGCCTGTCACACGTCTTGCAAAGCCTAGTAAAAACGGTATCACAAATAAAGAATACGTTTCAGCGCCAATTGTAAAGACCGGCCACCAGGAAAACAGCTTACCCATCCCTTCACCAGGTACAAGCACAAGAAGCGGGACAAGCCACATTCTCTTGCTTTCATGTGAACCCACAAGCAAGCCGCGCTTTCCTTTTTGCAATCTTGGTGTTGTTTCGTAAGCAGCACGCTTTGCAATCAAGCGGCCTTCGGCAAATAGAAGCAAGCTCATTAGACAAGCTAAGGCAGCTAAGCTTGTCTCATCCGAATTGCTATACAACGAAAACGCCGTAACGACAATAGCAACCCCAATACTATAAGCAGCAGATAAAAGGCCAAATCGCAATAAAAGAGCACCGATTGCGCTTGAAATCGCGATAACTTGTAAGCTATCTTGCGAGACCACCAACCCTGTTCCAAACGCAATGACAGAAAGCAGCAAACCAATTCCGATGCCTGCCAATGCAGACATACGTAATTCATACCATATATCATGAACCTTAAACGAAAACTCGCGTCTCTCTTTCTTAACACGGAATACACCTATGAAAATATTAATCAAGATAAAAATATATAAAGCAGGTTGCAGAAAGAATCGTCCCATTGCATAGCATATCTCTAAAAGCCACTCCACAGAATTCCCTCCTTGTCGGCATTTTCTCCATTTTATCACATTCTTTGTAAGACGGATTTATTTTTACCTGGAAAAGGTTATTCTCAAATCTCATATCAATCCAATTTAGCCGTTTTGCTCCTTCTATCGGCCGTTTCCTCCCTTCTATCGACCGAATTCCTCTTCTATCGACCGAACTTCCTCTTCTATCAGCCGAATTTACCTCTCTATCGGCCGAACTCCCTCTTCTATCGGCCGAATTTACCTCTCTATCGGCCGAACTCCCTCTTCTATCGGCCGAATTTACCTCTCTATCGGCCGAACTCCCTCTTCTATCGGCCGAACTCCCTCTTCTATCGGCCGAATTTACCTCTCTATCGGCTGTTGTCTGTATGACAGAAAAAACCCGCAGAATTCTGCGGGTTTTTCTTATTTTGCAATTAATTTCAGTGCGGCCTGTAGCTGCAGGTCATTTTCACCAGAGCGAATTTTTTCAATGATTTTATTTTGAATCGTATCCGCCGTTTTCTGATCAATAACTCCTGTTTCTTTTAGCTTGTTCATTTGCTGGAACGCTTTTACAGCTGTTTCTGTTTCTTTGCTGAAATAGCCGTCTGCGCGCCCAGGTTCAAAACCGAGATCCTTTAGTAGTTCCTGCGCGTTTTTAATTTGCTCGCTGTTCATATTATAAGATAACGGCTTGTCAAATTGAATTGGTGTTGCGTAGTAGTAATCTGGTTGCTTCAGCTCTACCGTTGGGGCAATTCCTTTCTTATGAATCCAATTGCCATCAGGTGTGAGCCACTTAAACATAGTCAGCTTTATGTTGCTGCCATCTGGAAGCGGAACAGCCTGTTGTACTGTACCTTTACCGAAGGTTTTCACACCAACAAGTGGATACCCTTCTGCCTCCTGAAGCGCACCAGCTAAAATCTCAGAAGCTGAAGCACTGCCGTTATCTATCAAAACTGAAACCGGATAAGGCTTGCGTTCCTTAAGAGATGTAAAAGCCTTTTGACGCTTGCCATCGCGGTCTTCTACCTGCACCATCGGCTTCTTGTCTGTAACGAATAACTTTAAAATATCTTCTACACTTGTTAAATAACCGCCAGGATTGCCGCGCACGTCAATTACAAGTCCTTTAATGTTCTTTTTCTCAAGCTTCTCGAGCTCTGTTTTAAATTCTTTTGCTGTTTCTTCAGAAAACGATGTAATTTGCAGATAACCGATATCTTTTCCATTTTCCTTTTTCACGGAACCAAAGACTGTTAACAACGGAATTTTATCACGTGTAATTTTAAACGTAATTGGCTCTGCTACACCAGCACGCTGCACTTGCAAGGTAACAACTGTTCCTTTTTTGCCGCGAATCTTTAGAACCGCTTCTTCACGAGTTAAATCTTTTACACTTTCGCCATTTACCGTTACAACCTCATCATTTGGTTTAATGCCAGCCTTCTCTGCCGGTGAATCTTTAATGGGAGAGACAATGATGAGCTTTTCATCAATTTTATTAATTTCGGCGCCAATGCCCTCTAACGAAGAATCCAAAGACTGCTCAAACTGCTGGGCTGTTTCTTTATCCATGTATGTGGAATACGGATCCTTGAGTGTGCCGAGCATCCCTTGAATGGCGCCTTCCACCAGCTTGTTTTCATTTACATTTTCTACATACTTTGAATCAATCAAATCATATGCCTGTCTAATCTTCTGCAGATCTTCTTCTTTTGTAGGCGCGTCAGACTTACTAAGAAGCGCACTTGCCGGTCCTTGCGTTGTCACTTTAATTCCCGCGAACATAACGCCGGCCCCCGCCAAAAACGCCACAATCATCCACACAACCGCTATTTTACGTTTCAATGCGGAGTCTCCTTTCCAGATTATGTACTTAAAAGGCATCACACTTTATGTGTGATGCCCTTACTATGTCTACTATATGATAAGCTTGTACGAAATATGTTTGCAACTTTTTCTCGCTTAAACCTTTAAAAACTTACGAATCGACATAACACTGCCCCACATACCAATCAAGCTTCCAATTAGGATAAGCAAACCAGCCAGCTGGAATACAAACGGGTTATATGGAAGTAATTCAAAGATTGTGCCCGCAAATTTTTGTTGCAGAACAGAGTGAATAGAACTGTACGCTGACATAATTAAAACAATCGGCAGCAACGCACCTAAGAAGCCAAGGAATAAGCCTTCTAACAGGAATGGCCAGCGAATAAACCAGTTTGTCGCACCCACAAGCTTCATAATTTCAATTTCAGTACGACGTGCATAAATCGTAATTTTAATGGTATTAGAGATTAAGAACATTGCCGTAAACAGTAGACCTGCAATTAATACAATACCGATATTACGTCCCACTTTAACCGTGCTAAACAGCTTTTCTACTTCACCTTTACCATATTGCACGTTGCTTACATAATTCATTTTTTGAATTTTTTCAGCTACAACTGCCGTATCGCGTGGCTCTTTTGTTTTCACTACATATACATCTTTCAGCGGGTTATCTTGCTCAAACAATTCAAACGAACGACCGGAATCACCGAAGCTCTTAATTACGCGCTTTAGTTCGTCTTCCTTAGAAGAAAATTTAATTGATTGAATTTGCGAAATTTGTTTTAAATTATCTTTCAAAACGGCTTGATCTTCTTTTGCAGCTGCCGGGTCGATATGGACGCGAATCTCCACATCTTTTTCAACCTTTGTTGCAAAATGATTCATGTTCATGATAACTGCCAAGAACACGCCTACTAATAAAAGTGTAATTGTAACTGCACTTACGGATGCAAATGTCATCCAGCCGTTACGCATTAAGCTCTTTGTTCCTTCGCGCAAGTGACGCAAAAATGTGTTAGCTTTCATATCCATATCCTCCTTCCATCTCATCTCGAACAATCTTACCGCCTTCGATAGCAATGACACGATGGCGCAGTGTATTTACGATATCCGCGTTATGCGTAGCCATAACAACAGTTGTACCGCGCTCATTGATTTCTTTAAAAATATCCATAATCTCCCAAGCGGTATCCATATCCAGGTTCCCTGTCGGCTCGTCCGCAATCACAACTTTAGGCTGATTTACAATAGCACGTGCAATGGCTACACGTTGCTGTTCACCACCAGAAAGCTGATTTGGCAAAGAGTCGGCCTTATGTTCAAGCTTAACGAGCTTTAGCACCTCTTTTACACGCTGATCAATTACATCGCGCTCTTCTTCGATTACCTCCAGTGCGAATGCTACATTTTCATGCACTGTTAGCTTCGGAAGCAAACGGAAGTTTTGGAAGATCACGCCGATTTGGCGACGGAAGTATGGCACATCACGCTCTGCTAGCGTTTCTAACGACAAGCCATTTACGTTGATTGAACCCGTTGTTGGTTTTTGTTCGCGATACATCATTTTAATAAATGTAGACTTACCAGCACCGCTTGGTCCTACTACGTATACAAACTCGCCCTGCTTGATTTTAACTGTTATTCCATTAGCGGCTTGTACGCCATTGTCGTATGTTTTATAAACATTGCTCATTGTTATCATTTTCATCACCCGATTTTCTGAGATTTTACTGTACTCTCTTCACGTTATCTATGAATATATATTTTTTTACAAAGTTCTACATAAACCACAAAAAAATGCTACCGCATTACATTGTAACATCAATGTACTGTAAATACCGCTACAATTTTATTACAGTTGCGTTACAGTGGTAAAAAAAGTAAAGTCACTCTATAATTACATGCGTGCCTACACGTTTAGATTGTCCGGCTGTCACTTTCCTCTACAAAATCCGTTTTTTTATACAGTATAAAGCATAGACACACCACTTTCACATGGTAATAACAAGCAAGAAAAAGCCCTTGCACATCGGCAAGAGCTTTTTCGCTTATTTTTTACCTGCAAGCCATTCCGCTACTTTTGTAGCGTCTTCGCCTTTTATGACACCGGCTGGCATACTGCCGCGTCCCTTAAGAATAATCTTTTCAATCTCCGCTTGGTCATATTTCCCACCAACATGTTTCAGTCCTGGTCCCACCTGTCCTTGCAAGTTATTGCCGTGACAGCTGCTACAGCTTTGTTGATAGATCTTTTCTCCTTCTGATCCATCCGATGTTTGTGCTGTTTCAGATGGCTTGCTTTCTTCCTTCACTCCGCATGCACTAAGACCAAGCACTAAAACCGCGCTTGCAATCAACCATGTTTTTTTCATATGCTTCACTCCTATTTTTTAGCAAATACGTAAAAGTCACTTGTCAGAATACGATCTTACTCAGCACGTGCTTCTTTTGGACAAATGACCGCCCAGTTATACATACATATTCATTATAATGCGTTTACGCTCGATTAAAACCTTCTCCAAGTACCTCAGCAGCATCCGCAACAATGACGAATGCAGCTGGATCAAGGTCCCTTACCAATTGTTTCAATTTTGTGAATTCCGTCTGCTCCACTACGCACATCAATACGGGACGTTCATCATCCGTAAAGCCCCCAGTTCCTTGTAGCTTCGTTACGCCGCGGTCAATACTTTTAAAGATGCCTTCACGAACAGCTTCTTCTTGCTTTGTTACGATTAATGCCATTTTAGAGCGTCCGAAACCAACTTGTATTAAATCAATGGTTTTACTCGTGACATATAGTCCAATCAATGCATACATCCCGGCTTCTAAGCTAAATACAAGCGCCGAAGTTAAAACAATAAGCCCGTCAATTAACGCAACACATAACCCAAGAGAAATACCGGTATATTTATGAACAATTTGCGCAGCGAGATCCGTGCCGCCGGTGGAAGCCTTTCCGCGAAACACAATACCAAGTCCTAATCCCACACCAATTCCGCCAAACAAGGAGCCCAGTAGCGCGTTGTTTGTAGCAGGCTCCATATCTTTTGATAAAAATACGACAAACGGCAGGAAAATTGTTCCCACTAATGTTTTAATACCAAATTGCTTGCCAAGCAGCAATACACCGGCAATAAACAACGGGATATTAAAAGCCCATTGTACGTAAGCTGGCTCCCATCCGAGCAAGCTCTTCAAAATGGTACTGATACCACTTACGCCTCCGGATGCGACTTTATTTGGTAATAAAAACAAATTAAATGCCAGCGCTATAAGCGCGGAACCCAACAATATATAACCATACTCCAAAATAGCCGTGCTAGCAGCTGAACGTGTTCTTCTCTTTCTACCCATGATGTTGTGTACTCCTTTTACCGCTCTTACTTTTATATTGTCTCGCTACTTTCCCAGCAGCAAAATAGAATTTGTCGCTTTCTCATGACAGTAAAAATGCTCCGTCATTGTTTAATTTTCTACGTTTTACGTCAGATATGCAGATACGCTATGATAAAAACACCTTCCGCAAAAAAGAGAAGTTAGGTTCCCAACTTCCCTTTCCTCATTTAGAGAAACATATATCCTCTATTCTTCGTTGCCGGCATTTGGCCCGGCTCTTTTTTATAGCTTCGCACGTAAATATGCATCAATAAACGGACTAATATCACCGTCCATTACCGCTTGTACGTTTCCAACCTCTGTATTTGTGCGATGATCTTTCACCATGGAGTAAGGATGGAACACATACGAACGAATTTGGCTACCCCAGCCAATATCCTTTTGCTCACCGCGAATCTCATCCAATTCAGCCTGCTGCTCTTCCAGTTTCTTTTGATATAATTTTGCTTGTAGCATTTTCATTGCACGCTCACGGTTTTTAATCTGAGAGCGCTCTGTTTGGCACGTTACAACCGTATTTGTTGGAATATGTGTGATACGCACAGCAGAGTCTGTTGTATTGATGTGCTGACCACCAGCACCACTCGCACGGTACGTATCAATTTTTAAATCCTCTGTACGGATTTCAATCTCAATATTGTCATCGAATTCCGGCATAACCTCACAAGACACAAATGACGTGTGACGGCGACCTGAAGAATCAAACGGTGAAATACGAACAAGACGATGTACACCTTTTTCCGCCTTTAGGTAGCCATAGGCATTATGTCCTTTAATCAGCAGGGTTACACTTTTAATACCTGCTTCATCACCTGGCAAGTAGTCCAACGTTTCTACCTTGAAGCCGCGCTTTTCTGCCCAGCGCGTGTACATACGAAGCAGCATAGAGCCCCAATCCTGAGATTCCGTCCCTCCTGCGCCCGGGTGCAATTCAAGGATAGCATTGTTTTTATCATACTCACCGCTTAACAACAATTGCAGTTCATACTCGTTCATTGTTTCCAGTAACGTTTTTACTTCCTGCTCCAGCTCTACTTTTAAATCTTCATCGTATTCTTCTTTTAATAATTCAAAGGTAAGCTCTAGATTTTCATGCGTTTCACTTAGCTCTGTAAAGCTGCCCACCATTTCCTTTAACGCATTTGCTTCGTTAATGATAGTTTGTGCATTGCGCTGATCATCCCAAAATGTCGGGTCCAGCATAATTTCATCTAATTCAGCAATGCGGCTTTCTTTGTTAGCGAGGTCAAAGAGACCCCCTAAAGTCCGCTAATCGCTTAGCCATTTTTTCAAGCTCTTGTCTAATTTCTGTTAATTCCATTTCGTCCACCTCTTCGTTTAAATTACAGCGCAAAACTCCCTCCGCACCGCAGAGAGAGTTTTGCCGGTTGCCTGCATGGTTTGTTTTATTTTAATGCGCCGTGGCAATTTTTATACTTTTTGCCGCTGCCGCACGGACACGCTTCATTGCGACCTGTGTCATCTTCATTTACCTTTGGCTGACGTTTGATTTCTTCGCCGCTACCCGGATGAATTGCCTGTCCTTTCGCAACTTCTTCACGCTGCAGATTGCTTTCAATTTGTGCTTTCATGATATAGCGAGAAATTTCTTCTTCAATAGAAGAAATCATTGCTTCAAACATCGCAAAGCCTTCCATTTGATACTCACGTAATGGATCGATTTGACCATATGCACGCAAATGAATCCCTTCGCGCAAATGATCCATCGCATCGATATGCTCCATCCATTTAGAATCTACTACACGCAATACAACTACCTTCTCAAATTCGCGTAATTGCTCGGACGGTAACATCTCTTCTTTTGCATCGTAATGTTGCTTCACTTTGCTGAAAATTACATCTACCATCTCTTCTGGTGCCAAGCGACGAAGCTCTTCCTCTGTCACATCACCCGGCTCTAAAACAGATGCCTCTAAGTATTCAATTAGGCCCTTGATGTTCCAGTCTTCATCTAATTCCTGTGTGGTATGTGCCGTAATCGCACGCTCCACCGTCCCATGAATCATGCCTTCAATAATACCGCGCAGATTTTCAGCTTCCAATACCTCTTGACGCTGCTTGTAGATCACTTCACGTTGCTGGCGAAGTACATCATCGTATTGTAGAAGCTGCTTACGCGCATCGTAGTTGTTACCCTCTACGCGTTTTTGGGCGGATTCAACAGCACGAGAAACCATTTTACTTTCGATTGGCTGTGAATCATCCATACCAAGGCGATCCATCATAGCACGCATGTTGTCAGAGCCAAAGCGACGCATAAGCTCATCTTCCATAGACAAGTAGAATTGCGTTACACCTGGGTCACCTTGACGGCCAGAACGACCGCGTAGCTGGTTATCAATACGTCTGCTTTCATGACGCTCTGTACCAATAACCGCGAGGCCGCCAACTTCCTTTACACCTTCCCCAAGCTTAATATCCGTACCGCGACCCGCCATGTTTGTTGCAATCGTTACAGCACCTTTTTGACCAGCATCTAAAATAATATCAGCTTCACGCGCATGGTTTTTCGCGTTCAATACGTTGTGACGAACCCCTTTGCGAAGAAGCATTTTTGAGATTAGCTCAGATGTTTCAATAGCAACCGTACCTACAAGAACAGGCTGTCCCTTTTTATGACGTTCTACGATGTCTTCTACAACAGCGTTAAACTTGCCCTCCATGGACTTAAAAATTAAATCCGGACGGTCGTCACGAGCAACCGGGCGGTTTGTTGGAATAACAATAACATTCATATTGTAAATGTTACGGAATTCTTCTTCTTCTGTTTTTGCTGTACCTGTCATACCAGACAGCTTTTCATACATACGGAAGTAGTTTTGGAATGTAATTGTCGCAAGCGTCATGCTTTCGTTTTGAATCTCTACGCCTTCTTTTGCTTCAATAGCTTGATGTAAGCCTTCGCTGTAGCGGCGTCCCTTCATTAAACGACCTGTAAATTGGTCAACGATTACAATTTCATCTTCTTGAACCACGTAATCCACGTCACGTACCATTACGACATGAGCACGAAGCGCTTGATTAATGTGATGAAGCAATGTCACGTTTTTCAAGTCAAAGATATTTTCAACGTGGAAAGCTTTTTCTGCTTTGTTCATACCTTCTTCTGTAAGCATCACATTCTTCGTTTTTTCATCGTACGTGAAGTCCGTATCTACACGCAGTGTACGGACAAATGCATTCGCAAATAAATATAATTCCGTAGATTTTTGGGCTTGTCCAGAAATAATAAGAGGTGTACGTGCTTCATCGACTAGGATGGAGTCTACTTCGTCAATAACTGCATAATGAAGCGAACGCTGTACACGTTGCTCTTTGTAAAGCACCATATTATCACGCAAGTAGTCAAAGCCAAGCTCATTGTTCGTACTATACGTAATATCAGCTGCATATGCAGCTTGCTTTTCTTCACGTGACATACTGTTTAGGTTCAGCCCCACTGTTAAACCTAAAAATTCGTGAAGTTTGCCCATTTCACTCGCGTCACGCTGTGCTAGGTATTCATTCACTGTTACAACGTGAACACCTTTTCCTGTCAACGCATTTAAATATACCGGCATGGTGGAAGTTAAGGTTTTACCTTCCCCTGTTTTCATCTCGGAGATATTGCCCTCATGCAGAGAAATACCACCCATGATTTGCACCGGATACGGACGCATACCAAGCACGCGCGTTGCCGCCTCGCGAACAGTCGCAAAAGCCTCCGGCAGCAAACTATCAAGCGTTTCTCCTTTTGCCAAACGCTCGCGGAACTCAATTGTTTTTCCTCGTAATTGTTCATCACTTAAACCGGAAAACGTTGGAGCCAACGCTTCTACTTGCTCAACCATTTTCTGCATACGATTGACCTGACGCTGGTTCGTATCAAATACCTTCTTCAAAATACCAATCATCGGAATACGCTCCTCTTTGTAGGATATATGACAAATCTATAAGTAAGATGAAAATACCAATTTAAAAAATCTACAGATAATTGTAACACTTGCATAGAAAATATGCCAACAAGAAAAGTGGAGCCGACCGTTTAGGCACAGAATCTAAGGTTCTTGGCGCTAAAAGGCGCTTTTTGCCTTTTTGCGGCCGAGGTTCTTAGATGGCAGTGCCTGGAAGGCGGAACTAGACACAAGAAAAGTGGAAGCGGCTTGTTCAGCTCCATAGGGCTGAGGTTCCCAGCACAAAAAGGCGCTTTCCGGTCAGTTTCTACTATATATCGGCCACCTGAGTCAGTTTTCCGGTCAAAATAGAAATATATCGGTCAGTTTCAGAAAAATAATAAGACTGCCGGGGATTCCCGGCAGTCTTATTATTTTGTTTCAATTAAGCCGTACTTGCCGTCACGGCGTGTATAGACGACGTTTGTTTCATTTGTATGTGCGTTTGTGAAAACGAAGAAGTTGTGACCAAGCATGTTCATTTGTAGAATTGCTTCTTCAGCATCCATCGGCTTCAAATCGAAGCGCTTGGTACGTACAAGCTCCATTTCATCCTCATCTACTGCCTCTTGTACCGCAATCGCTGATTCAGGTGTCAGCTGCGGAACCTTTGTGCGTAATTTGCGATTTACTTTTGTTTTATGTTTGCGAATTTGACGCTCCAATTTATCTACAACGAGATCGATGGCCGCATACATATCATCATGTGTTTCCTCCGCGCGAAGCATTAAGTTGGAAAATGGAATAGTTACTTCTACGCGCTGCTTGTCAGAGTATACCCTTAAGTTGACCTTAATTTCCGGGAATGTATCGAAATAGCGATCCAGCTTGCTGAGCTTCTTCTCCACGTATTCCCCCAATGCAGGAGTTACTTCAATGTTTTCACCACGAACGTTAAACTTCATAGATGAATTCCTCCTTTCAAGCTATGTACACTATATTCCCTAATAAGGAATGGCTTTCCTTCTTTTTTTTGAAAAAAAGGTTAGAAAAATCGACAAATTTCTTTGATATCGATTGCCTTCCTTACACCTATATTGTACCCGATAATTGTTGCAGTAATCACACAAACGTATGAATAGTTTGTTACAAATGAGTGAAGATGCGTATGCTATGAGTACAAATCATTTCTAGATGAGAGAAGAACGCGCCAAGGAGAATGTTTATGTTGAAAAAGTTTATATTCGCCTCGCTATGCGGTCTCGTGCTTATCGTGCTGTTTTTTTGGATGGATCACGACGTAAAAGCAGGCAAGCAAACATACGTACAAACACATCCGCTCGTCATATCACCGGTGCATACAGGAGACTTGCGGTTATATACAGAAGGTCAAACCTTTTATCATGCATTGTTTCATGATATAGAAAAAGCGCGTCATTCAATCTATATCCACTTTTTTATTATTGGCAACGATCATATCAGCAAATCCTTTCTCGAACTGCTAGAGAAGCGGGCCAAACAAGGTATCCGTGTCAAATTATCAGCGGACTTGCTGGGCGCACATAGCATCACGCTTGATATGTTGAAGCGCATGCACCGAAATGGTATTGAATTCACCTATAGTCGCAAAGTACATTGGCAGCATCCTTTTTATACATTACACCGGCGTAACCATCGGCGGATTGCCGTAATAGATGGCACAATCTCCTATATTGGGGGATTTAATATCGGCAAAGAGTATTTAGGTAAGAACAAAAAACTCGGAAAGTGGCGAGACTACCAAATACGTATCGTTGGAACTGGTGCCTTTGAGGCACAACGACAATTTTTAAAAGATTGGGAAGAAGACACAGGTGAGGTAATCAAACCTGTAGCGACTGCACAGCCGCCCGGTAAGGTACCGCATCAATACCTATACACTTCCGGTACGGGACTTGAGAAGCACATGCTCCAACAAATCCAAGGTGCAGCACAATCCATTATAATTGCCAATCCATACTTTGCTCCCTCCAAACGTGTGACTGCAGAACTGACAGAGGCACTGCGCCGGGGTGTGCAGGTGAAGATTTTAGTAACGAAAAAAACGGATGCTTGGTTCACACAACCGCCTGCTTATATTGCACTTCAAACCTTAACAAAGCACGGTGCAAAAGTGTACGAATATCAAAAGGGCTTTTTCCACGGTAAAGTAATGATTACTGATAATAAAACACTGGAAATTGGCACTTCAAACTGGGACCAACGCAGCTTCTTTATCAACGACGAATCGAATTGTATCATCTACGACAAGGATGCAATTGAGATGGTGCATGTTGCACTTCGGAAAGACTTTGGGGATGCGAAAGAAATGAAGCATGCAGATTTTAAAAACTTGCCGCTTTGGGTACGAGTTCTCCGCCATACACCAGAGCGAATCGTATATTATTTATAGATCTATCAAAAAAACTCCTCGTCTCGGAGGAGTTTTTTGTCATTCCTATATAAATATGTAGAGGAATTACAGCTTTGTTACGTTAGCAGCTTGTGGTCCGCGCGCACCCTCTACAATCTCGAATTCTACTTCTTGGCCTTCTTCTAAAGACTTGTATCCGTCTTGTTGGATTGCGGAAAAGTGAACGAACACGTCGTCTCCTTCTTCACGCTCGATGAATCCGAAACCTTTTTCTGCATTGAACCATTTTACTTTTCCTTGCATGCTTTCCATTCCCTTCAACAATGTACTTATGGTTGTCCCACATCTTGAATATACGGGATTTCTCCTCTAGAAGTCAAAGAAGATTTGTCGTGTTTTTACGACAAGTCTAACCTCTGCACAGCGTCAACGCCGCCACATCGGCCGCGCCATTCTTACGCAAGATAGAGGCTGCCTGCCGCACCGTTACACCTGTTGTATAAATATCATCAATTAACACATATTTCTTGCCACATACCACTTCATTCGACAAAAAGAAGGGATTTTCTGTGTTCATACGTTCCCGTTTGCTTTTTTTGCTTTGCTTTTCTGTATGTCGACGCGCTAAAAGAGTGTGAAACGGTACTTGTAAAAGCTCTGCCAATATCTCACTTTGATTAAAGCCGCGTTCTTCCAGGCGTTCCGTACTCAAAGGGACAGGAACAGGTGTATAATGACGGAATGAATGTCGAAACAGCGCCCGTAACTCCAGCCCGAAAAATTTCGCCATCGCTACATCGCCGCGAAATTTAAACCGATTCATATGCTTCTTCATTTCATCATCGTATACATATAAAGAACGATTACATGTTAGCGGGTCCCCCAGACGCCGCCATAGCTCACAATCCTCACATATGTTTTCAGACACACTCGATGACGTATTGTGCATACGCCCACAACATACGCAAAGTACACCTTGTATCCGCTGCAGTTTTTGATCGCAATGCGCACATACTGCTTTTATATATCTTGGAACCAAATAAGAAAACCACGTATCGCCGACTTGTAATTCATCAAAACAAATGAGACAGTTCATTCAAAATACCCATTCTGCCGCGCATCACGATTCATGGATTGGATATGACGGCGGGCTGCTAGCATTGCTTTGGTTTTTCCAAAGTGAAACAACACGACATCACCATTTGGAAACGACGCGTTTCGCCCGACGCGCCCTGCAATTTGTACAAGTGCACTCTCTGTAAAAATTGGCTCCTCCGCACCCAGTACTGCAACTTGTAAATTAGCGATGGTAACACCTCGCTCCAGTATTGTTGTTGTCACAAGAACAGCTATCTCTCCTTTACGGAATGAAGCTACCTTTTCCTTACGATTAGGATCTTCTGCATGAACCCCCTCTGTAGAAAGATGAAATTGCTTCATACATGCAACGAGCGGTTGTACATAAGAAACTTTAGATACAAATAAAAAAACAGGACGTTTGTTTTTCACATGAGTTCTTACCCAGTTTTGCACAACAGTAGGCAACCTCCCCTTCTCTATATGTGACTTCCAATTACCACTCCACACAAACATTGGCAAGGGCAGTGGCTGACGATGGTAACGCGCACTAATGATTGTCGCTGAGCGCTTACCGCTTCTTATTTCACGCTTCCACAGCTTGCTCGGTGTCGCAGTAAGATGGATAAGCGCAGCTTGCTGCTTACGCGCTTGCTCGGCCGCATAGCGCAAGGTTTTATCTACTGTGTAAGGAAAAGCATCCACTTCATCAATAATAAGGATATCAAATGCGCGGTAATAGCGAAGAAGTTGATGTGTTGTAGCGATAACAAGAGGCGCATTACGATAGCGATCGGGGCTATTGCCATATAAAGCGATAACATCAATGTGAGGAAATACTTGTTGTAAGCGGGGGTGCAATTCAAGAACAACGTCGGTGCGCGGCGCTGCAATACATACGCGCTCTCTGCGCTGTAATGCGGCTTCAATACCAGCAAACAGCATCTCTGTTTTACCAGCACCGCATACCGCCCATATAAGGTGCTCCTTTTTTTCTAATACAGCGCGCACAATTGCATCTGATGCTTGTTGTTGTCCTGTAGACAAAGTACCGTTCCAATGCAGTGGTTTATGCTGAATAGGCAAAGGCTCAGGAGGCATAGAGACAAGTGTGGAGCATGATTGTACGCGCCCCATCATGATACATTTACGACAATAAACACAAACACCGCAACGTACACAAGGCGTTTGTGCAAATAAATACGGCGTATCGTTGCCGCAGCGCTTGCACAGGTAGCTCTTACCTTTAGGAACGAGCGCTGTTTCGTACTGAACACGTTCATCCTTTAACGGAATATCAATTTCATGTAATAACAACCGTCTGCCCTGCAACATCGAATAAATTTCCATACCTATCCTCTTTTCTTTAATTGTAGACTTTGTTGATTTTTGCTAAAGGTGAGTCAGCAGATACAATGATTAACACCAAGCTATAACACAGTCTTATTGTAAAAGGGAGAGAAAAAAGAAACAAATATAAAAAAGCCGATAACCCGCTCAAGAAAAGGCAAGTTACCGACTTTGGTTTTGTTAGTTGTGAATAAAATTTTTACAGTCTTCCATATCCCGCAAAATGTTTTCTGTTGTAGGAGCTACTTAAGCTAGAGTAGGCAATTCCTTTATCACTCGCATGAATCATTTGTCCATTTCCTACATAAATACCGATATGGGAAATACCCGGCTTATATGTGTTAGCAAAGAAAACCAAGTCTCCTGGTTGTGGCGTGCTGATTTTAGTTGCCGAAGCATAATAGCCTGCCGCTGTTTTACGACCACCGCCGTAAATATAAGAGATAAACCCACTGCAGTCAAAACCGCGTGGAGATGCACCTCCAAACACGTACGGAACACCTAAATACTGCTGTGCTTTCGCTACTACACCACCTGCTGGTGCCGGTGTAGGTGCTGTGAAGCCAGGGCTTGCAGGTGCTGGTGCAGCTGGTGCCGGCTTTGTATCTTCTGTATTGTCAGAGCGTTGCAGATTAAGAGAAAGGCGTTGGAAATCACGCTCTTCTGCCTTTGTTAGTTCACGGTTTTCAGCTGCGATTGCTGCAACGATTGCTTGTAATTTGTCATTTAGCTCATTCCAAATTGCCTGTTTAGCTTGACGATCTGTCGCAAGTTGCTGCTGTGTTTTTTGAAGCTCTTCCATGAATGTACGAAGTTGTTGCTCTTTTTGAAGGATTAACTCACGATCTTTTTCAACCTGTGCTTTATCCTTTTCCTGCGCTTCTAAGATACTTTTATCAGATTGTAATAGAAGATTAATAGAGTTCATCCGATCTAATAAATCTGCAAAGCTTTTCGCATTGATAACGACTTCTGTTACAATATTTGTTGTTGGCTGTGTTTGCAATGATACCAAACGTTTTTTTATAACTTCTCCGCGCTGTTCGATTTTCTTTTGTAACGCATCGATTGCCATCGTTTTTTCACGAATTAACTTTTGCGTTTCAGAAATATCCGTCTCTGTTTGCTTTAGTTTCGTCTCATTATCAGCAATCGTTTTCTCAAGCGCTTTAATTTCGTTTAAACGCTCATCCATTTGCTTCATAATTTCTTTACGTTCTTGCTCTTTTGTATGTATATTAGCCTGAATGGTTTGTTTGCTTCGTTCTGCGTTTACTTGAGGTGCTGCTGTTGAAAACATTATAAGACCCGTAGCGATTACAGTTGTAACCATTTTCAATTGTTTCATTTCCTTTTCCCCCACACCTTCTTTTTCCTTTCTCTTTTATACCACAATTTTCTTACATTTTCGCCTTTGTTACACACTTGTAAAAAAACCGTAATAAAAACCATGTATTTTCATGGTGGAATACGTCTTAAATTGTACTTTTTTGTAATATTTATATATATGATACGTACTCTTTCGACAAACGTAGGGCAGTTACAGGTTCTTACTTTGTTACATCTCGTCATATTATTGAAATCATCAACCTCGTGCCTGTTTTGCTAGTCATATAATCACGATTTGCACCAACTACACAAAAAAACCTCGTGCCTGTAGCACAAGGTTTTATCTATTATGCGCGCTACACCCAGCGCTCCGCCCATTTTTGCACTTCACCCATCACATTTTCAAGCGCTCTTCCTTTGGCAGTTAGCGTATACTCAATGCGAACTGGGACTTCAGGGTATACAGTACGCACCACGATACCTTCACTTTCAAGCTCTTTTAAGCGCTCTGAAAGCATCCGATCACTCATATTAGGAATAATTTCCGCGATTTCTCGAAAACGCATCGGCTCACCCAAAAGCGATTGAATGATGAGACCTGTCCACTTTTTGCTGAGCAGGGTGAACGCGGACTCAAACTTAGGACATAAAGCAGGATTGTGTTCCATATTCTCACCTCTATTTCATTATAAAACAGTTTCTTACAAAAAGTAAGTATCTTGCTTTTACAATTATATCCACGATATGTAGACAACAAACATACGCACAGAAGACTCTCTTTTGACCACATATAAAAAGCCCCCTTCACAGGGAACTTATTTTACATACCATCCAAGTCCAATTGCACCTTCACCTAAGTGCGTACCAATAACGGCACCGAAATAGCTAAGGCTAACGTTCACATGAGGATACAGCGCCTGCAGTTCAGCTTGCCAACGCTTTGCTTCTTCCTCGCAATTTGCATGAATGACCACTGCTTCCATCGGCATGCCTTTGCTTGCCTGCTCATCAAAGATTTCTATAATTCGTTTGAGCGCTTTTTTACGAGTACGAATCTTTTCAAACGGGATAATAACTTTGTCTCGGAAATATAATACCGGCTTTACTTGTAAAAGACTACCAATAAAAGCAGCTGCGCTATTCAAACGACCGCCGCGCTGCAGGTGATTTAAATCATCTACCACGAAATACGCATCCATGGTTTGTTTCATTTCATCCAAACGCGCAATAATGGCCTCAGGTTCTCGGCCTTCTTGTGCCATTTTTGCCGCCTCTCGCACATAAAAGCCCTGTACTGCACAACTGATTTCAGAATCATATGTGTACACACGCGCATTTTCAATCATATTTCCCACTGTTGTTGCTGTTTGATACGTGCCGCTAATGCCGCTGGATAGATGAATGCTGATAATCGCGTCATACTCTTTTGCCAAACGTTCAAACAATTCCACAAACAGTCCGATCGCCGGTTGTGACGTTTTCGGCAATTCCTCTTGCTCGCGGACTTTCATATAGAACTGTAGATCCGTAATTTCCGTTTCTTCTTGATAAGAGGCATCACCGAAGGTTACATTCAACGGAACCATATGTATATCTAACCGATCTAGTACATCTTTTGGAATATATGCTGTACTGTCGGTGACAATCGCTGTTCTCATAAATTTACCTTCCTTTGACTTTTTATTATCTAATTGTACATGAAAATGAAGAACGGTGCATTAAATCATAGCTAAATTCAAAATTTATATACGTATAAATAAAAAAGCGACATGCTTTTTGAAACAGGAGAAACGAGCAGACGATATGTGGTTGCTGACAAAGCTAAAGGATATCTGTTCTCAGCAAAAGTACATGCAGTCTTGCGCTTTCGGTTCTTTGCTGTAATACGTTAGAAAACTGCATGTAACACACAATTAACATCTTGCTTATATATGCCTGAAACATGCATAGCTTATGTGCTTTTTCCTCATTCTAATATGAAAAACAAGAAAAATATTTGAATTTAAAAAAATACCCTTTTAGAATAGAATACATGTCATTGTATGAGATAGGGGCGTATAATCATTGTTAAATCAATATTACACTGTAAAAGGGTATGGAGAGCACGAGATTATCATTGAGAAATCGCGGTTCATTTGTTTTATAGATCGTGCTGAAACAGAGGAAGCGGCACAAGCTTTTATTCAAAGCATTAAGAAAAAGCACCATAACGCTAATCACAACTGCTCCGCCTACCTCATTGGGGAATACGACGAAATCCAAAAAGCAAATGATGATGGTGAACCAAACGGAACAGCAGGTGTACCAATGTTGGAAGTTCTAAAGAAAAAGAAGCTCAAGAACACAGTCGTTGTTGTAACCCGCTACTTCGGAGGAATTAAACTTGGTGCTGGCGGCCTAATTCGCGCGTATGGAAAAAGCGTAAGCGAAGGAGTTGCTCATACAGGTATGGTAGAGCGCCGCTTAATGCGTCATATGCGCACAAGCGTAGAGTACACCTTACTTGGAAAAGTAGAGAATGAACTGCGTAGCTCTGCTTTTTTGCTACAGGAAATAGAATATTTAGATCAAGTAACGTTTCATACGTATGTAGCGGAAGAAGAAACCGCTGCATTCGAAGAGTGGATGGTTGAACTGACCAATGGCCGCTGTGAGATTGTGTCCGCCGAGTCACTATATATTGAAATCGATGTTAATTAAAGGAGCACATATATGAAAGACCGCTATCAATATTTAATGCAACAAAAGAAAAAGAAAAAACGAAGACGTATTACTTTGCTGCTTATCATTTTGCTGCTGCTTGGCGGCGGCGGATACTATGTATATAGTTCCTTCTCTTCTCTGCTGGACATTTACAGCGGAACAAAGACGAAAAAGTCCGATTTGCGCAAAGAAGAAGTTGAGATTACGAAAAAGCCGTTTACTGTGCTGATTATGGGCGTAGAAGATTACTCTTCAGGCGGCCATAACGGGCGCACGGATTCTCTAATTTTTGCAGCGGTGAACCCTAAAACACAACGTGTTACCATGATGAGCATTCCACGTGACAGCTACGTCTCAATCCCAGGCCGAACGAAAAAAGATAAAATCAATGCAGCCTATGCTTATGGAGGCGAACAGCTTACGATTGACACAGTGGAGCAATTGCTGCGCGTACCGGTTGATCATTATACGAAAATCGACTTTAACGGCTTTAAACAAATCGTTGATGCAGTCGGTGGTGTAACTGTGGATGTACCATTTGACTTTGTAGAAGGTTCCGACCTGAACCCTCGTAAAGGGATTACATTTAAAAAAGGAAAGCAGCATTTGAATGGTGAAGAAGCACTTGCCTATGCGCGTATGCGTAAGCATGACCCACGCGGCGATTTCGGAAGAGCAGACCGTCAACGTCAATTACTTTCTGCTATTTTTGAGAAGATAAACACACCATCCTCTTTATTAAAAGTAAACGACTTAGCAAAAGCAGTCGGTAAAAATATTAAAACGGATATTCCGGTTTCAGACGGTTTAGCATTATATAGAAAGTTTTCTAAGTTTAATGCGCAGTCCATTGAAACCTTAAAGCTTGAAGGTGAAGATGCAACGATTAACAGCATTTATTACTATCAATTGGACGAGGAAAGCGTAGATGCAGCTCATGATACATTTATGGATATATTAGAGCTTGTGCCAAAGGAAGACACAACGAAAGATACAACTGATAATACAAACGAAGAAAGTACGCAATAAAGGAACTTGCACTGCAAGTTCCTTTATTTTTTGGCTGTGTTAACAATCAATGTTGATAATCAGCAACGAATTTTCACACAGCCTATTTTCTTAAGCTCTTTTATCTGGCAGCAGCAATCCCATCTTTCTTAATAATCGTAAAATCGGGTTTGTTTTTCGCCCTGTTAATCCAATAATTTCTGCAAATAGTTCAATGAAAAACAACAAAATAAGAAATAGTACAATGGCTGCTCGATAATTATAATACGGAAAAAACAAGGCAACCGTTCCGAATAAAATAGCGGCGCCATATAAAATAAGCACCGTGCGGCGATGACTATATCCGAGCCGCATTAAACAATGATGCAAATGGAATTTATCAGGTTTCATAATCCCCTTCTTATCCCCCACTCGCCTTACAACGGCAAAAAAGGTGTCTGAAAGCGGAATAGCTAGCATAATCACCGGGATGAGCACACTGGTAAGCGCCACACCTTTAAAAAATCCCAAAATGGACAGCAGTGAGATGGTATATCCTAAAAATAAAGACCCCACATCACCCATAAAAATTTTTGCCGGATGAAAATTATACACAAGAAAACCGACATTACTACCAATCAACAACACAATATAGCCGACAAGCATATATTGTTGCTGCGCAAAAGCAAACAACAGCATGATGGTAAGAGCGACGGTAGAAATTCCGACGGCTAAGCCATCAAGTCCATCAATAAGGTTAATGGAATTGGTGACGATAATAATCCAAACAAAGGTAATAACATAACGCATTACATCAAAATTAATTTCACCGTAAAACGGAAGCATAAACTTGCTGATTGTAACTCCGTAGGCTATGGGAATGATTGCAGCAACGATTTGTCCCGCCAGTTTATACAGCGGCGGCAACGTATAGATGTCATCAATAATTCCTACGAAAATGATAATGGCTGATCCGATTGCAACACCTTTAAAATTCGGAAAAGAGACCGGAAACAAAATCACCCCGAGAATTACACCGCAAATAATTGCAATCCCTCCTGTGCGAGGAATTGCTGTTGTATGCACCTTCCGCTCATTTGGACGGTCCACTAAGCCAGCTTTATGCGACGCGCGAATCAAAAGCGGCGTTGCGATGACAACTGTTAAAAAGCTGACTAAAAAAGCCGCAACATAAATACGTACATCCATAGGAGCACCTGCCTTTAGAAAATGCATCATTTTATTTTCTGTCAAAGGCAGGTATTTATGCATACATTATCGAGTTGTCAGTGTCTCACTTTTAATCCCTTTACGACCAATCGAGTAATATTCCACACCTGCCTCAAGGGCTTCATGTAAGGAATAAACATTACGTCCATCAAAGATACGCGGCGTTTTCATTAACTCGGCATAGCGCTTAAGAGGTATATGTATAATTTCTTTCCATTCTGTCACAATAAACGCCGCATCAGCATCTTGCAGTGCCGCTTCCGCTGCATTTATATACAATAAATCGGGTAACAAGCGCTTCATGTTATCCATTGCTTGCGGATCGTATGCTCGTACAATAGCTCCTGCTGCCAGCAATCTCTTAGCGATGGCTATAGAAGGCGCTTCCCGTATATCATCTGTATTTGGCTTAAAGGAAAGACCTAAGAGCGCAACTTTTTTCCCGGTAAGTGTCATCACGTTTTCTGCCATATCCACCAACACTTCCTGCTGCTGGTTGTTTACTTCAATCACAGCTTTTAACAGCCGGAAATCATGCTCTACATCACCTGCTATTTGCACAAGCGCATTTGTGTCTTTTGGAAAACAAGAGCCGCCATAGCCAATGCCCGCTTTTAAGAATTGAGAACCAATTCGCATATCCATTCCCATACCGTGTGCAACAGCTTCCACATCAGCACCTGTTTTTTGACAGATATTTGATATCTCATTGATAAAGCTAATTTTCGTTGCTAAAAATGCATTAGAGGCATACTTAATCATTTCTGAGCTGCGGATATCCGTAAAAAAGATTGGAATTTCAAGCGGTTCATATAACTCCTGCAGCTGTAACCTCACTTTCTCATTCTCCGTTCCAATTACGATGCGATCACCATGAAAAAAGTCATGCACACCCGATCCTTCCCTTAAAAACTCCGGATTAGAAGCAAACTCAACCTCTATACCCATTGGTAGCCGCTTCACCATACGTGCACGCAGCCGCTCATTCGTTCCAACCGGTACCGTACTCTTGGTGATAATAAAGGCCGATTCCGTCAGATGCGCAGCAATTGTATCACATGCGTTCTCAATGTAAGATAAATTGGTCGTGCCGTCCGGGTGCTGCGGCGTTCCTACAGCCAAAAAAATCAGATTTGCATACCGATATGCATATGAAGGATCGCTCGTAAATTGTAGTGTTTCTCGTTTTAAACACTCTATCGTTAACTCCTGTAAACCAGGCTCGTAGATCGGAATTTTCCCTTGCTGCAAAGCCGTAATTTTCTTGTGGTCGATATCCATACAAATGACGTCGTGTCCCAATTTTGCCAAACCAACACCTGTCACCAAGCCAACGTACCCCGTTCCAACAACTGTAACGCGCATCGCCACACCTCTTTTCAAATAATACTTTCTTCCCTTTTATTATATATAAACAGCCTTACAATATTTTTTAAGAATATGTAAAAGCCAGACTTGTATATCCATACTTTCCACTCCCAAAAAACACCACAAAAAGACAGATTGTAACATTTTTCATGTTATAGTAATCAATTTTACACGAAAAAAAGATTGAATTCTCTTTTGTTTATGATACGATAGCTAATGAATGAAAAATACAGCATAAAGCCTGCACATAGTTTGATTGAATGAAAACTATACTTAAGGGTGGGGAGTATTAGTGAACTTACAGCTTATTTACGCGTTTATCGCGTCTTTTATCACAGTGCTGCTCGTTACCCCTCTCGTAATCAAGCTCGCATTTAAAATTGGTGCCGTAGACAAACCGAACGCCCGAAAGGTGCATCAAAAAATCACGCCGCGTATTGGTGGTCTTGCCATCTTTATTGGTGTAGTTGTTGGTTATTTTGTTAGCGGATTATACAACGAGCGAATGACAACGATTGTGGTAGGAGCAATTGTTATTGTAATCATTGGTATTTTGGACGATATGTATGAGCTATCTGCAAAATGGAAGTTTCTCGGTCAAGTATTTGTGGCCCTTCTGATTGTACGAAGCGGCTTGATGATTGATTATGTGAATATTCCTTTTACAAATGACTCATATGAACTTGGTTTATTTGCATATCCTTTAACAATATTTTGGATTGTAGGTATTACAAATGCCATTAACTTAATTGATGGCTTAGATGGTTTATCAGCAGGCGTTTCATCTATTGCTTTAACAACACTTGCTGTTATGGCCTTTTTAGGAAATACACCTCTTATACTAACGATTGCTGTTATTGTAATCGCAAGTACAATTGCTTTCCTATTCTATAACTTTAACCCAGCAAAAATCTTCATGGGTGATACAGGGGCGCTGTTCCTTGGCTATTGTATCTCCATTTTATCCTTGCTTGGTTTATATAAGAGCGTTACCTTGTTTAGTTTGATTGTTCCTATTATTATTCTGGGTGTACCTATTTTCGATACAAGTTTTGCAATTATTCGCCGTTTAGTAAACAAGCAACCCATTTCGGCGCCTGATAAATCACATTTGCATCACCGCCTGCTTGCGATGGGTTTTTCTCACCGAAAAACGGTTCTGCTGATTTATATGTTTGGTATTTTCTTCAGCGTTAGTGCCATTGTATTTTCCAGACTTTTATTATGGCAGTCTATGCTAATCTTACTTGTACTTCTTCTAGTCGGTGAAATTATTGCCGAAGTGATTGGACTTGTCCATGAGAAATATAAGCCAATAATTTCGGTGTACCGAAAAGTAAAAGCTCGTCTCGAAAACTAACCAAAAGGCTGTCCCACTTCTTGTGGGACAGCCTTTTTTATTACACTGCTCGTTTGATGTCTTCTTATGTAAATGCTATTTTTTTTCTACAGGTTGTGGAATCGGCTCATATAATTCTTGGACTAAGCGATCGTATTCTCTCCTTGTAATTTCCTTATTATACAGCTTTAATAACAAATCTTTATGCGCTTTTGAGAACGCCATTTTACTAATGATCTCCGGATACATCAAAAAGCCCCCTTACTTAACACAAACCTATGTTCGATTTATTATAGAGCATACTTTTCGATAAATCAATCATCTTACTTTTATTTTTCTCATGCACTAAGAACACTGTCGTATATTCGCCACAATCGATTTTAATATTTTTAATTTTCGGTTTATTAAGATATACTTTGATATTATCACAATTACATTCTGTAAAACATATAAAAATATAAATATTTTTGAATAATTTTCCTTCATATGTAAGAAAATACTGGTAAAAAAGAAGGAGAACGTACATATGGATACAGTCACTTTATCGCGTGCCTTTTTTGGCACATCTCTTGCGTTCCATATCATTTTTGCCACACTGGGCATTGGGCTGTCTCTTATGATCTTGTTATTTGAGATTATGTATCAATGGAAGAAGGACCCAGATTATGCAGTGATGGCAAAACGCTGGACAAAGGCTTTCGCGATTTTATTAGGCGTTGCCATTCCTACTGGAACGATTGTCGGGGTCCAGATTGCTTTACTTTGGCCGGGCTTCGCCAAAATTGTAGGACAAGTTATCGCTGTGCCTTTTCAAATTGAAATCTTTGCATTCTTCCTAGAGGCATTGTTTATGTCAATTTACGTCTATGCGGCTGATAAACTTTCTTCCTCTCTCCGCTTGCTTTCCTTATTTTTTGTGATGATTGGTGCTACTGCATCCGGTATTTTAATTACATCCGCAAATACATGGATGAATACACCAGCCGGTTTTTCAATGCGTCCAGATGGTACAGTGTATGATGTGAATCCATGGGAAGCATTCTTTAACCCAAGCTTTTATACAGGTGCTTCACATGTTGTCATTACTGCCTATGCAGCAGGTGCAGGTGTTGTGGCAGCTGTTGCAGGCTACAAGCTTCTAAAGCGTAATCAAAGTGCACGTGAGATTGCCTATCATAAAAAGGGATTGCTGCTTAGTCTAATTATGACCTTTGTAATGGGCATTATGATGTGGTTGACAGGTCATTCATCAGCTATTAATTTGCACGAGCATTCCCCTGAAAAACTCGCAGCTGCAGAAGGTCTGTTTGAAACACAATCACATGCACCTCTTGCTATTGGCGGCTTTGTAGACCCTGCTACACAAGAAGTGAAATACGGCATTGAAATTCCATGGGCGCTCAGCATTTTAACAGGCTTAAGCCCCGACACTGTTGTAAAAGGTTTAAACGAATTCCCGCCAGAAACATGGCCACCGTTCTACACACATGTCTTTTTTAATCTCATGGTAGGTGCTGCCGGGTGGACAACAATGATTTCTGGGCTTGCTCTTGTCTATTGGTATTTTATCCATCATAAGCGGGGCGGAAAGCTGCCGAAATGGCTGCTTTGGAGCATTGCTTCTATCGGCCCTGTTTCCATGCTTGGGATTGAATTCGGTTGGATTTTTAGCTGCAGTGGTCGTCAACCATGGACGATTTACGGTTTTCAGCGTACAACAGAGGCTGCCACGCGTGCTGATTTCGTCGCACCCATGTATATGCTGTTCATCGTGCTGTATGTGTTTCTCGCTGTATTGACCGTTATCGTACTACGTACATTTTTTAGACGGCATCCGTTGCTTTCTGAGCTTGAAGGGAATGGAGGCAAGGTATAATGAATGAACAAAGCATTGCCATTTTAATTTTATGGGCCGTGATTTTTGCGTATAGCATTCTCGGCTCCATTGATTTTGGAGCTGGTTTTTGGGCGATGGTGTATGCCAACCACAAATCACTGGCCAGTAAAATTGCCAATCGTTATTTATCGCCAACATGGGAGTTAACCAACACAGTTCTTGTATTTGTGGTTGTTGCATTTATTGGCTTCTTTCCAAAGGCTGCTTATACATTAGCTACAATCATGTTTGCGCCCGTTACACTGATACTTGTTTTAATCGCCGTTCGCAGTACTTTTATGGTATTTGCTTATTCATTGCCTCGTTACGAAAAAATGCTGCGTATTATCTCAGGCATTACCGGCCTGTTAATTCCGGCCTTGCTCATTACTGTTTTGCCGGTTACAGAAGGCGGATACGTTGATTTTTCTGGCGATACAGAATCTCTTTTGTACGGCAAACTGTTCAGTAGCCCTGCCGTTTACTTTTACATGCTGTTTGGTTTAACATCAGAGCTCTTTTTGTCCGCGTTGTTTCTAGCAGACTTTTCAAGGGAACAAGGTTCAGAAGAAACCTACCAAGTGTACCGTCGCAGTGCTATTTTTCTTGGTCCTGCCACACTTGTGACCGCGATTATCGCATTGGTAGCTACCGATGTAGACGCCAGTTGGTTTTTAGATAACTTAATGAAGCAAATTCCGTTTTTTGCGGTATCTCTTATTTTCTTTGTGGTCGGTTATACATCGCTCTGGTGGACGAACCGTGCCCACAATTCGCTCGGTTGGCCGCGCATCGCCGTTCTAGCTGTTATCGCACAATATGCCTTTGCCAGTTACGGCTACGGTGCCGCCCATCTACCGTACCTTGTCTACCCTGATGTAACGGTTGATACGAGCTTTACTACAAAAGAAACCTTTTATACGTTACTTGTCTTATACGCGATTGGCATTGCTGTCCTCCTTCCAGGGTTCATTTTCTTCTGGAACCTGTTCTTGAAAGACCGCACCTTCATTAAAGGCAAATAAGCCGGGCATCGCCCGGCTTATTGTTTATGGAATCATCCATGTTAAATAATATGCTTGAACATATGTCATAATCCCAACGATAGTAACAAAGAACAAGCTATGCTTCACTGTAAAGCGGAAGAGATCAGACTCTTTGCCAACCAATCCAACAGCCGCACATGCAATGGCAATAGACTGCGGTGATATCATTTTTCCCGTCACACCGCCTGTGGTATTGGCTGCGACCATCAATACTTCGGATACCCCAACCTGCTGTGCTGTAATATATTGCAAGTTAGCAAACAACGCATTCGCCGATGTATCAGAGCCTGTCAAAAATACACCCATCCAGCCAAGGAACGGGGAGAAGAACGGAAACCAGTGTCCTGTTTCTGATAACGCTAATGCAAGTGTAGAAGATAAACCAGAGTAGTTCGCAATAAATGCAAAGCCAAGCACCAAACCAATTGATACAATCGGAAAAGCCAGTTCCTTCAACGTTTCGCCAAAAGTTGCTACTGCTGCCTTCGGACTCATGCGCAGCAAGACTATGGAAACCAGCGCCGCGAGTAAAATAGCTGTACCTGTCGCGGATACAATATCCAGCTTATAAATAGCCTCATAAGGTGTGGGTTGCTTCACAATCGGTGTATCCTTTGAAACGAGATTATCAAGACCGGCCACATGAAACTTAAAGACCAGGCTCTCCCATGCACCACCCGGCGCAAACATTGCTTTAAACGCTTTTTGACTCCAGATGACAACCATGATAGTCAACACAATAAACGGTGACCAAGCTTTCACGACTTTACCAAGTGTTAATTCATGCGTGCCGGTAACTGTTGCTGCCATCTCCGCATGACTGTTGTTCGTACGATAAATCTCCTTAGGCTGCCATACTTTTAAAAACAACGCTAAGCTCACGAGGCTGACTAAAGCAGATGTAATATCTGGAAGCTCAGGGCCGAGATATGTGGCTGTTAAGAACTGTGAAACAGCAAAAGAGCCACCTGCCACCAAGAGGGCTGGCCATGTTTGTCTTACACCCTTTAATCCATCCATTAAGAAAACAATAAAGAATGGTACAAACATAGATAGAAATGGTAGCTGATGTCCTGCCATTTGACCAATCTTGTGAGGGTCAATGCCTGTTACCTGTCCGGCAACTGTAATCGGAATCCCCATCGCACCGAAGGCAACCGGCGCAGTATTAGCAATTAAACAAAGACCCGCTGCATAAAGAGGATTCAAACCAAGACCTGCCAAAAGGGCTGCTGTAATGGCAACAGGTGCACCAAAACCTGCCGCACCTTCTAAAAAAGCACCAAAGGAAAAACCAATTAAAATCATCAGCAAACGATGATCATTTGTTATAGAAAGAACAGATGCGCGAATAATATCAAACTGCCCGGTCTGAATTGAAATTTTATACAAAAATACTGAGGTAATAATAATCCAGGCAATCGGCCATAAGCCGTAGCCAAAGCCGTAAATCGTCGCCATTATCGCCATTGTTGCGGGCATTTTGTATACCGCAAGCGCAATCACGAGCGTCAGCAGTACTGTAATGAGCCCAGCAAGATAGCCTTTCATTCTAAAAACAGCTAAAGCTAAAAAGAAAAATATGATGGGAATAAGTGCAACTGCTGCCGAAAGCCAGATATTGCCGAGCGGGTCATACATTTGTATCCAAGTTTGCATACTCTCTCTCCTTTTCTCATAATTTCATCATTCTGATGATATGCCAATCTGGTCATCAGACCTTTAACCAAAAAAGAAAAGCGTTTTTTAAAAACGCTTTCATTTGATTTATTTCACTTTATCACACTTTTTCAAAAATTAAAATCGCTTTCTTTTATTTTGGCTTTGTTAAAGTTTGTTGTTAATTTCCGTTACGGGGGGGGGGGCGCTTTCCGCGGACAGTCAGGACGCCTCCTCAGTACTATGCGCCTGTAGGGTCTCCCTTTGACTCGCTTAGTCTTACCCCCTTCACTCCCATCAACAAGTACCAATTATCAATATCAGACTTTAACACAGCCTTTATTTTATATCTTTTTGCAAATCAATTCCTTCTACTACTTTTTCTAACTTATCAAATAGCGGTGGCTTTGCTTGTGCCGCAGAGGTAAAGTAAATAAACAGCACATTATCTTTCACCATATAAATGGGAATGAGATAGTCCCACTTGGGATTCGGTTTTTCTGCATCAAGCTTTGCTTGATTTGCCTTTTCTGCACTATCGAATATGTACATAACCAAGTGATCATTGTCCACTTTATAATGACGATGGGGCGCCGGAAAGACAATCGGCGGCTCTTCCTTTGTTAAAATTAAACGATAGCCAGCATCAATCCAGCCTTCCTCTGCCTGTTTAAATAATTGAGATTGTGCATCTGTAGGTGCACATCCGAACAAAAGTAATAACATTAAACAAGATACAACATATTTCATATAATCACTCCTTCTTCTCTATTATAGGCTTATTTTATATCCTAAGCACCTAGTTACGCTTCTTATACAAAGGCTCTTTTCTAAAAGATTGTTGTTTTTAGATAGGTTTCTTTGTTTCAGGTTGGTTGGAGCGGAAGGTGCGAGACTCCTGCGGGAGCAGCGGGTCAGGTGAGACCCCACAGGCTGTAAGCCGAGGAGGCTCACCGCACGCCCCGCGGAAAGCGAGCAACCTGGAGCGGCAATCAGCCACTCCCCACTATTTGTTACATAGCAACAAAGTTTGCGAAAACAGCCTATACAAAAAAGCCTCGGCAATATGCCGAGACTCTTATGAAAATAGATCTTCCTATCTTCTTGGACCAAAATCTTTTGCAATATGTTCCACATAGCGAGCTGCATGCTCATTAACTTGTTCTTCTGTTAAATGATGCACACCATGCATGATAAAAGCAGGCAAATACCTAGCACCAATAAGATTGCTTGTTGCTTGAAATGGCTTTAGCAATTCACTCATAGCGTACTGATTATATCCTCCTGCTTGATACGCAGCCTCCGGACCGCCAGTCGTGACAGCTAACATAAGCTCTTTACCATGTAGCTTCGTACCCCCAGGACCGTATGCCCATCCAAATGTTAAGACATAATCCTGCCATTTCTTCAATAAAGATGGTGAGCTATACCAATAGAATGGAAATTGCAGTACAATACGATCATGCGTCAAAAGCAGCTCTTGCTCACGAGCTACATCAATATTTTCATCTGGATATGTTTCATATAAGTTATGAATTGTTACATCAGTTTTTGTTAATTCATCACGTAAACGTTTATTAAAACGAGAATTTTTCATGTCAGGGTGTGCAATAATAACAAGTGTTTTCATATGTTTATAAGCTCCTTTTTCGTTTGTTTGTACATACAAATGATAATTTAAAAAAAGTGTGCCGTCAACTACAACATTCACACTTTATTTTTTTATTTTCTTCCATAATCTTTTTCGCCTTGTATTCATAATATCTACGGTAATATGTAGTGTACTTGCTGTTACAACGCCAAAAAAGATTACAAATAGCTCTGACTTGTACCGCATTAGTATGGCTTTTACATTCATATCGTATACATATGTGTCCAGTACATAGACAATTGGCATGCTGACGCAAACAAAATACAATACGCGTAGTATATCCCCAATGATAGGCATATGCGTAAGCGGTGATCGGTGGGGCATAATGACCTGGTAAGGATACCAAAGTACACGCAGTGGTCCCCATGCACGATACGGTGTACTACGCGTATCTAAATCCGGGCTTAAGAAGTACGTGCCGGCAACAAAGCCGCCGCAAAACCAAAGTAAAAAGCCCCAACTTGTAAAACCGTATGAAATCAGCAAAAAAAGCAAAAACGGCAATGCAAATAAATTTAAACTTGTATGTGTTTTTCCCGATGGCATAAGCTTCTCCTCAGTATATTTACTGCTTCAGTATACCAACAAGAACAAACGTTCGCAACTCTTTTTATTCTAGCTTAGAGTCAATAGCACCTGTATCCAGCTCACCCTCAAACCACTCCGCAAGCTTTTCCTTTGCCTGTCCTTTTATGTCATCATCAATATACATGGCCGCTTGTACGAGTGCAGCACCTAATGCGCCAAGATCATCTGTATAACCGATACCTGCTAAGATATCGGGAACTGCATCAATCGGTGCAATAAAGTACGCTAAGGCGCCAATAATCGCTATCTTTGTTCGCTTTGGCACTTCTGGCTTTTTTAGTACATAAAACAATAGAAGTGCAGCATATATAACCAAATACCCCGCCTTTTTTGCAACTTGCTTTGTTTTCTGCCAAAAGGCCTCTGGTGAAAATTTTGTTTCCATCCTAATCCCTCCTAATTACTTTCTTTCATTATATAGGAAATCTTTCGTTCGTCCCAATATCTGCGCATACAAATCTTATTTTCAGCTCGTAATGTCGCATCTGGCTTATATACTCTCACAGGGATTTGTCCTGTTTTCTAGGCATGCGGCATATATTGAACCATCAGCATTGCCAGGACAGGTTATAGTTTACTGTTGACGGAAGGGAAAACAGATGTTAAAGTGTTTTTTGCGGTTCAACGAACGCCTAAATGGTATGTTATAAAGTACCATATTCCTAAAAAAGTAAATTTATTGTATAATGTTATTTTAGTTATGAAGGAAACTTGCAGCATTGCATAGATACACTATGTTGGTTTGCCGGGCTCCTTTTTTTCTATGGAGCTTATATAGAGAGAAATGAAAGGGTGAGAATGGATGAAGGAATCATTAAAAGCAGAATTTAAGAGCATGCGATTCACAGTGCTGACAGCGCTTCTTGTATGGTTGAAAACATATATTGTCACTCGCATGAGCTTTGATTTGAAACTCGAATCATTTATGCAGGAGTTTATTTTGTTTATTAGCCCATTGGCGGCTTCCTTATTAGTAGTTGGACTTTCACTGTTGGCGAACGGTGCGAAGCGAAACTATATTGCGATTTCCCTTAACTTTTTATTAACATTTATATTGATGGGAAACGTGGCGTTTTACGGCTTCTTTAATGACTTCGTTACACTGCCGGTATTAACACAAACTTCTAACTTCGGCAGCTTGGGATCTAGTGCGAAGGAGCTATTAAGCTTTAAAGTATTAGTTATGTTTGCGGACATCCTTGTATTGCTTTGGGTTGCGATAAAGCGCAAAAACTTTGCCCAAACGCACCGAATTGCTCGCCCTATGAAGATGGTATATTTTTTAGCGGGGGTTGCCGTATTCTTTGCTAACCTTGGTCTTGCGGAAGCAGAGCGCCCTGAACTGTTAACACGTTCTTTTGACCGTGTCATGCTTGTTAAAAACCTTGGTTTATATGCACACCAAGTATATGATATTGGTTTACAAGCCAAATCCAGCTCCCAAAAAGCGCTGGCTGACGGCAGCAAGCTTCAAGAAACCGAAAACTACGTAAAAGCAAACGAAGTAAAGCCGAATCCGGAAATGTTTGGTGTTGCCAAAGGCAAGAACGTAATTGTAGTATCTCTTGAATCCACACAGTCATTCTTAATTAACGCGACTGTAAACGGACAAGAAGTTACACCATTTATGAACCAACTGATGAAAGAAAGCTATTACTTTGATAACTTTTATCATCAAACAGGACAAGGAAAAACATCCGATGCTGAGTTTATGATTGACAACTCCTTGTATCCTCTAGACCGTGGTGCGGTATATTTTACACATGCAAATAACGAGTATGTGGGCACACCTGAGATTTTGCGTCAACAAGGATATTATTCTGCGGTATTCCATGCAAACAACGCAACATTCTGGAACCGTAACATGATGTACCCAGCACTTGGTTACGATCGTTACTTCAATGAGCTTGATTATAAAATTGATGATACGAACAAATTGAGCTGGGGTCTAAAAGATAAAGAATTCTTTGATCAATCTGTAGATATGTTGAAAACATTGAAGCAACCGTTTTATACACGTTTCATCACATTAACAAACCATTACCCATTCTTATATGATGACAGCACAAAGTTGATTGAACCATATAACTCTGGAAATGGTACAGTGGACCGTTACTTTGTGACAGTACGTTACATGGATGAAGCTTTGAAGCACTTTGTGGAACGTCTAAAAGCAGAAGGCATCTATGATAACTCCGTAATTGTCTTCTACGGGGACCATTACGGTATTTCCGAGAACCACAACCGTGCAATGGCACAATATCTTGGAAAAGATGAAATTACGCCATATGATCATATGAATCTGCAACGTACACCATTGTTCATTCATGTACCAGGTCAAACAAAAGGTGAAGTAATTTCAACACCAGCTGGTCAAGTGGACATTAAACCAACTATCTTGAACTTGCTTGGTATCGAGAATAACAGCGATATTAAATTCGGTCACGATTTATTCTCAAAAGACCGCAACCCCTTCGTTGTGATGCGTGACGGTAGCTTCGTAACAGATAAGTATACTTATCACGCTAACACATTCTATGACCGTCTAACAGGTCAAGAAGTAACCTTACCTGAAGAAGAAGCAAAAGCTCTTACAGACCGCGCAAAAAATGAACTGCAAATGTCTGACAAAATCATTGAAGGTGACCTACTTCGCTTCTTTGAAGGGAACAAAATCAAAACAGGCACTGTAAAAACCATTATTAAAGAGAACAACAAAGAATAAAAGAAACCCTGCACAATGTGCAGGGTTTCTTTATATCCAGCAAACCAACCTCTTACTAAGCGCAGCGACGCATCCGTATCACCTTACTTCTCATCCATAACTTTCATGCATGAGCACACGTGACTCCCTACGGCACCTCATGTCCCATAGACGCCGTATAAATCTCAAACCACTGATGCGTTGTCATAGATAACTTCGTCGCATTCACTGCAGATTGGATACGCTCTAGCTTGCCAGAACCAACAATCGGCATAATACGCGCTGGGTGCTGCAGTAACCATGCATACAATACTTCATCTAGCGATGTGGCACCAATTTCAGTACCAATTTTCTCAAGAACACTACGAACACGCTCAGCACGCTCAGAAGAGTCACGGAAAATACTGCCGCCAGCAAGAGGTGACCAAGCCATTGGCGCAATGCGTGTTTCTTGACACTTATCCAAGGTACCGTTCCCGAAATGCTCAAGCTGCAGGGCCGAAATTTCAATTTGATTGGTAACAAGCGGCTCATCTACATGAGCGCTCAGCATATCAAATTGCGATGGTAAGAAGTTGGACACACCAAATTGTAATACCTTTCCTTCCTGACGCAGTTGACGAAATGCTTCTGCAACTTCAGCAGGGTTCATGAACGGATCCGGACGATGGATCAGCAAAACATCAATATACTCCGTTTGTAGATTACGCAGTGATTGTTCTACACTTTTAATAATATGTTCTTTGCTTGTGTCATAATATTTTACTGTGCGTTCCGGATATTTATCGGATAATAGCTTAATACCGCACTTTGTTACGATTTGCATGTTTTCACGAAGCGATGGTTTTTGGCGCAAAGCTTGACCAAATAGCGTTTCACATGTGTAATCACCATAAATGTCGGCATGATCAAATGTTGTAATCCCCAGCTCCATGCATTGTTCAATTAATTGCACAACCTCAGCGTCCGTCATGTTCCACTCTGTCAAACGCCACAGGCCATGCACGATACGAGAAAATTTTACATTCTCAGCAAGCTGTATTTGTTCCATATGTAGACCTCTCTTTCTGAAATTCTTTTCCATAGTAACACAAACTATCTTTTTTCACGAAAAAAATGCCCTTCCGGCAGGAGTTTTTTGCAAAATCTCTAATGTGTATTATACCCTTTTGAAAATAGGAGTGTGCTGTATGAAACCGATTCTTTTATTAGAAAATCGACTAATTGATACAAGAGTAGAACAGCCGAGCGCTTCCCTGCATGATCGTGCTTCTCAATTTGGAGACGGTGTGTATGAAGTCATTCGGTTATATCAAGGTACATTCCATCTATTGGAGCCTCATTTAGCTCGCCTATATCGCTCAATGGAGGAGCTAGAAATTCGCCCTTCCTTTACAAAGGCCGAGCTAATTCACTGGCTATATGAGCTCGTGGCACAAAATGAATGTAAAGAAGACGGCATTGTTTATCTGCAAATTTCAAGAGGTGCTCAAATTCGTAACCATGTGTACGCAGACAATCTCACACCCATTGTGTATGGGTATGTAGCTGAAAAAGAACGACCAGTTACACTCATGCAAACTGGCATTCATGCCTGTACTGAGCAAGATATTCGTTGGCTTCGCTGTGACATTAAATCATTGAATTTATTACCGAATGTGCTAGCTCGTACAAACGCTGAGCGCAAAAACTGCCAAGAAGCGCTGCTTGTTCGCGGCAATACGGTTACTGAGGGCAGTCAGTCTAATTTCTTCTTTGTGAAGCAAGGTACATTATATACACACCCCGCCAATCATCTTATTTTAAACGGCATTGTCCGACAGTATGTATGCTCACTTGCAAGTAGGCTTGGCATACCGGTTCGTGAAGAAATATTCAGCGTGAAAGACGTGTTGCTTGCAGAAGAAGCCTTTTTCACAGGCACTACCTTTGAAGTTTTGCCCATGACATATCTTGATGGGGCAGCAATTAATAGCGGTGTAGTGGGATCTGTTACAACTGCACTGCAAAAAGCTTTTCAAGACAGCATTGCTGTAGGTACGACACAATAAAAGAAAGCGTCCATCATAGGACGCTTTCTTTCCTGTGAATAGCTATATGCAAACTAATCCGACTCCGGCAACCGCTTTATCATCTCTTCAATTAGATACCCTGCATTTTTAGCGGCGAGCTTGACAAAGTTTTGATAATCTTCTCCTCCGCCTTCGCTGACCGGGTCGGAAATAGAGCGGATGATAATATACGGAATTCGGTTTAAGTAGGCTACCTGTCCAATCGCACCGCCTTCCATTTCCACAACATCAGCTTGAAACGTAGAAATGATTTCGTTTTTGCGCTTTTCTTCACTTACAAATTGATCACCGCTAGCCACGCGACCTACATAGCTTTTTACACCCGGCAATCCTTTTGCTGCTTCTTGTGCCAAACGAATAAGTCGTTCATCGGCCTTGTAGTAAATAACATCAGAGTCTTCAAATTTTCCTGGTGGCTCATCGATTGCTGTTTGATCTACATCATGCTGGACAGCATCTTTTGAGATTAAAATATCCCCTACTTTTAGCTTGGGGTTCAGGGCACCGGCAACACCAGAGTTAATCAGGAAATTTACTTTATATAATGTAATTAAAATTTGTGCGGCAACAGCTGAGTTCACTTTTCCTATTCCAGACCGTACCAATACCGTATCTACGCCGTCTAATGTTCCTTTATAGAACTCAAAGTTCGCGAGCTTTTCGGTAGATTCAATTTCCATCTTTGAGCGTAATAGCTTTAATTCTTCCTCCATTGGTGCAATGATACCAATTGTTATAGAAGGTTTCCCCTGTGAAGCAGCGACGGGTGTGCTGATATTAAAAAGCATTGCAAGTAACAGGATATATTTAATCCACTTCATCATTTTCGCTCCTTATTATTTTATTTCTTTTATAAGCAAGTCCACCATTTCTGCCGCTTGCTTAGAAGCCATTACAATCAGTTTATCGTACTCGGCAGCTTCTACCCCTGTACCGTCATCCGCGATAGCGCGAATCACCAAGAACGGTACATTATTTAAATACGCAACGTGTCCGATTGCACCGCCTTCCATTTCTACTGCTGCAGCTTGAAACTGGTTGCGAATCCGCAATTTAAATGATTCGCTTGCGATAAACTGATCACCGCTCGCAATGCGCCCCGTGTAAACATGTGTATCCTCCATCTCTTTTCCTGCTTGTTCCGCGAACTGCAGCAACAATTTTTCTGCAATAAAATACTTCATATTCATGCGTGGGATAGCACCGGGCTCTTCGCCAATTCCTGTTCCATCTACGTCATGCTGTACCGTATCTACAGACAAAATAATGTCGCCAGGTTGATATTTGTCAGCAAGCGCAGCTGCGATTCCCTCATTAATAAGCGTTCGAACATGAAAGTGATCAATAAGAACTTGTGCACAAGTGGCCGCATTTACCTTGCCAATGCCAGAGCTCACAAGCACAACTTTTTTGCCGTGCAGGGTTCCCATATAAAATCGCATGCCTGCAACCTTTTTCGTCCCGGTTATCTTCATCTTCTCTTTAATAAATACAATCTCTTCCTCCATAGGACCAATAATACCGATGGGTTGCTCTTGTGCCGCAACTGGAATGCAAGCAACTATAAAAGCGAATATACATAAAACACAAAGGCTTTTCAACTTACACCTCCCCCTTCTCTCGTCAGATTTTTCTTTTATAGATTGCATCAAACTCCCTTTTCCTATCACAGTTCTTACGCTCTGACCGCAGACACATAACCATTCTTCTTCCCCTTTAAAAATAGTTATACTGGTACAGCATTTCTTATATGCGGATTCATCAATGTCCATTGACATCATTCGACACGTGGCATAGTATTTTTTATTGTTGGGAAATCTTTCATTCCCAGCACAAATTATACAGAAAGGAATATGAGGCATATGAAAAAAGTTCTTGCTGGTATTGCCGTTGCTTCCGTAGCAGGCGGTATTGCATTAGATGCGGAAGCAGCTACAGGTACGGTAGAAGCCGATAGCCTGCGTGTTCGTACAGGTCCGAGCACAAGCCACGGCGTTATCGATCTTGTCAACAGTGGGCAATCCCTGCAAATTACAGGAGAAACAGATGGTTGGTATCAGGTTGATTACAATGGACAAACAGGTTATGTGAGCAAAGATTTCGTGGTGACAACCACGCCCCAATATACAGTAAACGTATCTTCCTTACGTGTTCGTACGGGCCCAAGTACAAATCACAGCATCATCGGATCACTGCCAAAAGGACAGGAGATTGAGGTGTTAGGAGAAGCGCAGGATTGGTATAAAATTTCCTACAATGGTCAAACAGGTTATGTCAGTAAAGATTTTATTACAGTAAACGGACAAGCATCCGAACCGCAAGTAAGTACACAAGGAAATGGTACATACATCGTGAATGTGGACGGATTGCGTATTCGTAAAGGACCGGGAACGTACCATGCCGTGATTGGCGGTACTGTCAAAGGACAGAAGCTAGAGGTAGTTGGTGCAGAAAATGGTTGGTATAAGATTAACCGCGGTGGTTCATTCGGCTATGTAAGTGCACAATATGTAACAAAAGTCGAAACAGCACCTATTATTACAACAGAAACCTATTATGTTAATGTGAATGCTTTGAATGTAAGAAGCGGTGCAGGTACCAATTACAATGTACTGGGCATGTTAAAGCAAGGTCAAAAGGTAGAGGCTTCAGGTGAACAAAACGGTTGGCTGCAAATCAACTATAACGGGCACGTTGCATTTATCACAAAAGACTTTGTATCAAAACAACAGCCATCAGTCAGTACACCTCCTGCTGCCAGTTCCTTGGTTTCTTATGCCCAATCTCTTACCGGTGTACCTTACCGCTGGGGCGGAACTACACCTGCCGGCTTTGATTGCAGTGGATTTATCTATCATGTCTATCAAAAGTTTAACTTCTCGATAGGACGCACAAGTACATCAGGCTATTGGGGAAGTTTGACAAAAACAACAAGCCCACAGCCCGGTGACTTAATTTATTTCCAAAATACGTACAAGCCAGGCCCTTCTCATATGGGGATTTACCTTGGCAACGGCTCCTTCATTCATGCCGGTGACAATGGAGTTGCCGTAGCGAATGTAAGCACGTCCTACTGGAAGCAGCATTTCCTTGGATACACAAAACCATATTAAACAAACGTTTGCTTGCATACTTTCCTTCCTTATTTGCACATGCTAACAGCAGTGAAAGGAGGGAATGAAATGACAAGAAAAAAGAAATTCATATGCGGTCTATTGTCAGTCATCCTATCTATGGGCTTACTAGCTGGCTGTAACGGTGTCGATGAAGACGAACCCGATCCAAGCGAAGAACCATCAGAACAAATGGAAGACGACAGTCAGTAAAGAAAAGTGGTAGCGGCTTGTTCAGCTCCATAGGCCAGAGGCTCCTAGCACATAAAGGCACTTTTTGCCTTCATGTGCTAGGGAGGAGCTAGACACTAGAGGCAGATTCAGTTGCTAATACAACACTAAAAAAGCGGAAAGCATCTCAGTGCTTTCCGCTTTTTTACTAATCTATTCTTACATGAAAAAGCAGAGATTCCCCAATCTCTGCTTTTTCTTACTCTATAGAAGATATACCCCTTATATTTGATCGGCTCCCCAACCTCTCAAATACGTGCTTACGCGTTTGACACAGAAGGCTGTTTCCGTTCAGCTTCACTACTCTTCGTGTCCTTTGTAGCGGCCATTCGATTCGTGGTTGCCTGGCGCTTCAAGCTGATTTGCTTTAATTTGCGTTCGTATTTCTTCATACTTGTTTCCCCCTTGGATATGCGAACACATCCAAACTATTAACGTAAATCAAAATTTCAACCTATGATGTAACCGCTTCCACAAATAACTATACTGCATCCTCCTTCGTTTTTCAACACTTGTTTTACAAAAGAATAAAAGTCTTATAACTCAAATAATACGACAATTTTTAGGAGATTGTAGATTGAAAGATCCTTTCACATATATAACCACAAATAGAAATACAACTCTCATCAATTAGTACATAGCTAGGGCGTATGTAACATTTACAACGGAAAATTTTCCCTAAATCTCCCATCAACCTGTATGATATAACACTTTTTCAAAAACCGCTTATTGTTACAGACATTAATAGAGGATTACAGTTCGTTTGAGATTGCATGTTGTAGACAGATTTCATCTAATTGGTTGCTATAATGCGAGTAGCTTGAGAAGACGGAGGGAAATGAATGAAACGAATACTAAGTATAACAACAGCAGCAATCTTTGGTTTAGGATTCTTTACAGCGGCCGCAGAGGCGGCTACAGTTGTGAATACAAGTGTACTAAACGTTCGGCAGGCCCCGAGCACAAGTTCTTCTATTCTAGGAAAAGTAACAACCGGACAAACCTTGCAGGTGACCGGTAAAGAAAACGACTGGCTACGCATTTTACATAACGGACAAACAGCCTATGTGAGCGCACAATATACAAAGCAAGATACACAGTATGTCAATGCTTCTGTACTGAATGTACGTACCGGTCCAGGTACCAATCACAGCATTGTGGGAAAACTGATTCATGGGCAAGCTGTCCAAGTTCTGTCTGATGCAGGAAACGGCTGGGCACTGATTGGCTTTGACCGGGGCGCAGCTTATGTTAGCAAGCAGTTTTTAGGTACAGGAACGGTCAAGGCCGCCCAAGAAATACAAGTAGAGGCCACCGCGTATACACCGTATGATGAGGGAATGAGCGGCATTACAGCAATGGGAATTGATGTACGCCAAAATCCAAATATGAAGCTCATCGCTGTTGACCCGAAAATAATTCCACTTGGCACAAAAGTATGGGTAGAAGGCTACGGTGAAGCACTGGCTGGTGATACAGGCGGAGCGATTAAAGGCAATCGAATTGATGTGCTCATGCCAACAAAGGAACAAGCTTTTCAATGGGGACGCAAGCAAGTGAAAATTCGAATAGCGGATTAAACAAAGAGCACCTTGCGATATGCAAGGTGCTTTCACAGTTTATATAACGTATACTTGTTTAGGAAGGAGGAGTATATATGAATGTAAACGCAACACCGGATTGGATTGGACTGCCGCGAAAGCAGGACCATACTTTATTTGTGGACTTTACTTTAACAGATGATGATGCACGCTATAAGTTGATTGTAGAAGACAATGTCCCCCGCATTTTACAGTATAAACCTATACCGGGCCGACCAAAACCGCTGCTCGAACCAGCATCGTACGTTCCAGAAGAGGCAGAAGCGCTCATCCGATTTATCCTTTCTAATATGTAAACCGACAGAACTCTCACTTGTCGGTTTTTTCTCTGCTTACCCTAACACGCCCCTTTAAAAAAAGTAGCTCTCAATCGCTACTTTACTGTAAATTCGGCTATAATGGTAGGTAGGAATTTTTTATGGAGGTAGCAATATGCTGCAGCACTCAATTGGAAAAGAAGAAATTTTAGAAGCGGCTGATCGCATAATTGCGACGCTGAGTCCAAGTGTTGAAGAAGATCGCTTGATCATGGCGACTGGTCTGCGCTTATATCGAGAAGGACGTGTATATAACGTAAACCTGTACGACGATGTACTAGAAGGAACCGTAGAAGAGGAAGAAACATGCACTGTACAGCTTCCTTTGCATCGCATTGACGAAAGCTATTGCGACTGTTTTCAAGTCGGCTACTGTCAGCATATGATTGCCCTTTTATTTTATGCAGGGGCTAGCTTCGGCCTTGTCGGAGAAATTATGAAGCGATTTAAACATAAAGATAAACCAGTAGATATCCTACCGCAGCTTAAAACAGCCAAGCAATTGCTGCAAACAGCGGCTTACGAAGAAAACGACTATAACAGCTGGCTGCAATTTTTTGAGCGAGAGGCAGAAGCTTTTACGAAGGAGCAAGCTCGATATCCGTTTCGTCAATCGTATCTACTTGTTAATATTTTTGAGGACTTTTACAAAAAGTTGGCTCGTAAAGCACCGCGTGTGAATGTGCTTCGCGATTTATTTACTCTGAACGCAGCCCTATTTGGCTTCAAGCAATTGCTTCTTGCTGCTGTAAAATTTGAAGCAGAAAAGGTGTATTCCTACTACAATCCACTCGTTGTCGCGTCACGCTTTGTAGATGAAATTGACTTGTTAATCGACAAGCTTATGGCAGGACCGATACCAATGAGCTACGACCACATGATTTCAGGAACAGGACAATTAATTCATGACTTATTCTTCACGCATCGTCTCATGCTGCCGGAGCGTTACTTTTTATACCGCCGGTTATGGAGCGATTTATTAAAACGAAACATCCATGAAGAAGAAGCGCGTATTGCTCTTGTATCATCATCTGACATGCAGCCTTTGGCTTTAGCGCATCTCGCCTTCATTCATAAACAGGATGAGACAGCTATAGAGCTTTTACAACCATTGCCGTATCAATTTGTGGATTTGTATATCTATTGGATTGATGAGCTATGTGCTGAAAGTAAATTAGAACGTGCACAAACATGGTTAACCGTTTGCTACATAAAGGTAAAGCTCTGCCTAGCAGATCATGACTATCCTTCTAAGCGTGAGCTCGCCCGTCTCTATCTAAACGCTTATATGCGTTTCGCTGACCTTATTGACGATACAGCCGGTGCAGAGGTGATCTTGCAAGAGCTTTTACCGCACAGCTTCTTTGAATATAGCGAACACCTACTGAACCAAAAACAATATCGCATATGGGCAGATCTGCAGCTCATGATGGGCTATGATTCTATAGATGGCTTACAGCACATTGTACGCGAAGTCGAAAAGGAAGACCGAGAAGCCGTATTGCCTTTGTATCACCGCGCCGTCATACAATGCATCGAAATGAAAAACCGCCCCGCTTACCGGCAAGCCGTTCGTTATTTAAAAAAATTGCGCACGCATTATAAGAAGCTAAAGCGTACCGACGACTGGGAACGATTCATGATGACCATCACAGCTTCATTTTCACGCCTGCGCGCCTTACAAGAAGAACTGCGGAAAGGAAAGCTAATTGATGATAAAAACTGAAATACCACTGCATTTACAACAACTTGATAATAGCTGGTTTTTATGGAGTGAGGCAGAAGATACATGGGAAGATTTTGCCTTTGCTTGGCACACGACCTCCTTTTACGGTACACTTCGCAAATCGTATGTACATGAAGGCAACAGCGGCTTTCTTCTAACGGCACTAGAGGCACTGGAGATGGCCACTCTTCCCTTTAATTCTTTCGCGCATTTTCGTTGTCACGCTTTACTTCGTTATCGTGATGATGCTCTTCGGGCATGGGCTCATTATCAAGAGGGAAACTTCCTTCCCGACTTTTCTGCATGGGCAGAGCGTATTTATTGGAAACCGCTAGGAGACGAGCTACCTGAAGAAATTGGAGTCCTATTCTCTGAAGCCATCACATATGCATTACAAACAAATGTACCGCGAAACGAACAATGGGAAAATGCACTGCGCCTCTTAGAACATCGCACCTTCTCTGTAAAGCAATTAGAAGCTGCGAGCAACGAGGAAGATTGGCTCCGAAAAATCGGCTTTTTAGAAGATGATACACCGTTTACCATTGGACTGCGTTTATTAGAGCCACAGGAAGACTATGAAACTTGGAAGCTGGAGACGATTTTAATGACAAAGCGCGGCGCTGCTAAAACGTACGTGTATACAGATTCTGCTTCCTTGCCAAAACGTTGGAAATCTTATGAAGAGCGAATTCTGCAAACCTATCAGGGCTGGGAAAAGCTGGTTCCTTGGCTTGTGGAGGATGGCGTGTTGCGGCATGAACTGTACGAAGGAGAAGCCTGGAGGTTTTTGACCGAGGCAAGCAATGAGCTTTTGGCAGCTGGCGTGGATATTCTGCTTCCATCCTGGTGGCAGCAGCTTAAGCAAACAAAGCTATCGCTGCGCGCAAAAGTAAAAGGAAATGTCCAAGGAGAATCCTTCTTTGGCATGCATACGCTCATTAACTTTGATTGGAAAATTTCCACTGGTGCAGCTGAGCTTTCTGAGGCAGAGTTTTTGGCACTTGTTGAACAAAATCGCCGTCTCATCAATATTAACGGTGAATGGATTAAGCTCGATCCCGCTTTTATTGAACATGTGAAAAAACTGATGGAAAAAGCCGACCGACAAGGTATGGAGATGAAGGATTTGCTGCAGCAGGAATTGCTTCGACCAGAGCCTGAAGATATACCGGAGGATAACCCATTTGCGGAAATTGCGATTGAGCTGGACGATTATTATGAAAGCTTGCTTGGTAGACTCCTTGAAATTGGAAACGTACCGAAAAAACAAATGCCGGACAGCCTGCAAGCAACGCTTCGTCCTTATCAGCAAACAGGCATTGAATGGCTTCTGTACCACCGCGAACTCGGCTTTGGTGCATTATTAGCCGACGATATGGGACTGGGAAAAACATTGTCAACGATTTCCTATATGTTATACGCCAAGGAAAACCGTATGACAAAGGGGCCTGCGCTTGTAATAGCCCCCACTTCGGTTCTCGGGAACTGGCAAAAAGAGCTTGAACGCTTTGCGCCGAGCCTGCGCGTTAGCTTACATTACGGTAGCACTCGCGCAAAAGGAGAAGCTTTCTTGCCTTCTTTAATTGATAAAGATGTGATACTCACATCATATACGCTTGCCAATTTGGATGAAGCGGAGCTTTCTTCTTACACATGGAGCAGCATCGTTCTGGATGAAGCCCAAAACATTAAAAATGCTCACACCAAGCAGTCCCGTGCCGTACGTCATTTGACTGCGCATCATAAAGTGGCTTTAACAGGCACACCGATGGAGAATCGCCTATCCGAACTATGGGCCATCTTTGACTTTTTAAATCCAGGTTATCTTGGTAGTTTAACACAGTTTCAGCGCCGGTTCGTTACGCCGATTGAAAAAGATCGTGACGAGCAAAAAATTCAGGGCTTACAGCGTTTAATCGCACCGTTTTTACTGCGCCGCACTAAACAGGATCCGGACGTTGCTTTAAATCTACCGGATAAGCAGGAACAGAAGGAATATTGTGCGCTGACCGTCGAACAGGCATCGCTGTATGAACAGATGGTTCGCGATACCTTGTCCAACGTACAAACACTTTCCGGCATTGAACGACGCGGTTTTATTTTACTCATGCTGAATAAACTCAAGCAAATTTGTAACCACCCGGCTCTGTATTTAAAGGAAGAAGCGCCGCAAAATATCATTGAGCGCTCCATGAAGATGGAAAAACTGCAGGAGCTCGTTGAAAACATTCGCGAACGTGATGAAAGCTGCATCATTTTTACTCAATATATCCGTATGGGTGATATGCTGAAAAATGTTCTGGAGCAACAAACGGGCGAACCAGTGCTGTTTCTAAATGGCAGCGTAAAAAAAGCAGATCGCGACCACATGATTAATGAATTCCAAAGCGGACGCTACAAAATCTTTATTTTATCTCTTAAGGCCGGCGGTACCGGATTGAATTTGACCGCTGCCAACCATGTGATCCACTACGACCGCTGGTGGAATCCAGCCGTGGAAAACCAAGCAACCGACCGCGCTTATCGCATCGGTCAAAAACGCTTTGTGCATGTTCATAAACTGATTACCACCGGCACCCTTGAAGAAAAAATAGATGATATGCTCGAACGCAAACAATCACTCAACAACACCATTATCACAAGCGACAACTGGATTACAGAGCTCACAACCGAAGAGCTACAAGAACTACTGCACGGATAAAACAAAAAGGAAGAGCCGCCCTCTTCCTTTTTCATTTGATTTTTTCTGTATCACAGGCTGATTTCTATTGACACTCCCACCCCTAAAGGGGCAAGCTGGCTAACGCCAGTGGGATTCTCAAATGACGAAGCGTTCGCAGTCCATTTCTGTTTTGAACAGTCTTTGAGATTAGGGTGTGCCATCACCCCTCCATAGGCAGTGCGTATAGCACCTATGGCTACGGTACTGTGACCATACCGTACAGATTTTGAGTTCTCATATGCGTTTTAGCGTCTTGTGCGTGACGACACATATCGTTTTACCGATAGCGTGTATTAGGCTGTCGAACCTCATACAATATCCAGTTTTCAGAGAACGATTTGTTTTAGAGACTTATACTTGTCTATGTGGATATTGTACCATGTTTTGCGTAGCAAAAGCGATACTTTCATCCCATGCCTAAAGGCGGACTAAAGTCCTGCATGGGCTTTCTTATATCGCAAATTCTGTAAAATTGCCGCCGTTATTGACCTAATCTACCTTCTATCGGCCAAACTTCTCTTCTATCAGCCAACAGAGACGATTGGTCTAGTGAATGGGCTCCATAAAGATGGCAGTGATAGCAACAGCTTTTTCATATTGCTTACTATTTGCATAGTACTCATACAGCTGCTTACCGTACCGATGCAGCAACGTCATGTGCCTGTTGGATACAAAATAAGGAAATGCTTGTTTCTCTAATACTTCATAATAGGCCTCCTCTGCGCCTTCTATTCTATATAAAAGCAACTGAAACAACAGCTTGTATAGGTAGCTTTTACGCTCTTTCGCAGCTGCTAAGCCCTCTTTTACCTTCTGTATTAGCTTTCCTTTCGGTATGAGCTTTCCTTCAAATCCATTATTTAAATAGCTGTATAATCGCTGTATATATATGATAGTAGATGGTTCGGCCATCTGCATGGCGCGTTGATAAAAGGGGTGTGCTAAAGCGTATTCGTTTCTTCGGAAGTATTCATAGCCCAAGTTGTTCAGTAGCATTGCTTTAATACCATTGGCCTGGAAAATTTCCGTGTCTTCAATCAGACGCTCATAGCGTGCAGCTACTTCTCTAAAATCAAGCCTTGTATCCTCAGCCATCTGCAGCAGCATAATAGATTCCGCATTAAAAGCACGTAAAAAATTATTGGTGTGCTTAAAGTGCTGCAATGCTTTTTCAGCATATAAATAAGCGGGTACGCGTGCGCTTATACAATGATAAGCCACAGCCAAATGATAATAGTATTCGGGATTTCCATACTCCTCAATACGAATTTCTCGCAGCACCTGAATTGCTTTTTGGTGATTATCGCTCTCAGAACTGCTGAATTCATTAATATAAAACATTCCCAGAACATGGCGTAGCAAACTCATTTCATAAGGTGAAAAATCGCTATACTTATCCTGGACATGCTGAAGCAATGTTCTAGCACGCTGTATATCCATTTTCATAATCCAATATCTCGCTTGCAAAAGCTGATACAACACAGCATAGTTTGAAGCCATTAAAAATGGAAATGCCGCAAGTTCCTCTTTGATGCTATCCATCTCTTTTGGGCGCTGCATAATCATGGCTGTATGCCATTGCTGCAATCTACTTTCAATGTCACGCAGTGCTTCCATTTCTTTCTCGATATCAATATGAAGCCGCTCAGAAAACAGCTTAATAATTTCAGGAGAATATGCAGTTTGCCCACGTTCAATTTTGCTAACATGCGTTGTTGAACAAATTCCCTTACCAAGTTGCTCCTGTGTTAAGCCTGCTTTTTTACGGTAAAATTTAATGATTTCTCCCTCTAGCATCATACCTCTCCCCTTATTTTCTATGTAGGCTTAATCCATACGCGACGAAAATCTGCCCAACCAAAACGTCGCGGTGTAACTTCCTGCAGTAACGGCGAATACGATTTCTTTTTTAAAGCATGATAGAAAAAGAGAAACACGTGCGTTCGGCGGATATATTCTTCAATCTCATCCATCAAACGAAGCCGCTCCCTCTCCTGGGCAGCACGAGCAAACATCTGCAGTTGTACATCCAATTCTTCTTTCCATTCCCCACCTATAAAGCGATGCAAAAATGAGCTTTTATTTTGGAATGCGCTCATAAATGACACATGTATGTCGGCGTCAAACTCTTCCCCCATTGTCAATATATCTGCCTCATGTAGTTTATCCTCGTAATACTCACTAATGGAAAATGGAACAACTGTGAGAGAAATACCAAGCATAGCACAGCGCTTCTGAATCCATATCGCATCCGCTAAGCTGTCTGAAAAAGATAAAGCATATAAGCGCAGTTCCTCTCCTTTATACGCACTTTGTGCCAAACAGCGACGAGCACGCTCCAATGATTTGTCTTCCCTTATACTCTTAGATGGGAAAAAGCTACTTGCCGGCTTTGCTTCTGTTCGTTCCAGCTCCTCTAGCATCACGCTTGCATCCAACGCTTCATATAAAGCCGCTCGCAAAAAGCGATCCTGTAACAGTGGTTTATGCAGATTAAAAGCCACGTAACGGCAGCCGTTACTCATATCGGTAATCTCTTCTTTTTCTTCCGTAGAAACTGGCAATTCGTATGTAAATTGCAGCTTTGATTGCTGTGGAACAAATAAAATATCAATGCGGTCAAGGAGTGCCCGTTCTTTAAAATACGTATTGTATGCGGTGAGTGTCACATGCGTCTCGTGCTTTTGATACATAAAAGCTCCGGTACCGACGAGTTTTTCCTCTGTAAACCGTACATCAGAAGGAAGGATAGAAAAACCCACTGTACTCACATAATGTAAAAAAAGCGAGGAATCACGTTTAAGCACAATTTTTACACAATATGGATGGATAATGTGCATCTCCTTTACCTCTTCCATCATCCATGCATTAGAGCCCTTACTTGCTTGTAGTCTTTGAAACGAATACACCACATCCTCAGCTGTTAATACTTTACCGTGGTGAAACGTCACACCCTTTCGCAAATAAAATGTCCATATGAAATGCTCATTATCATATTCCCATGCGTGCGCAAGATGAGGTTGAATTGTTCCATTGTTCTCATCAAAGCATACGAGCGTATCAAATACTTGACGAAGCAAATGACTCTCCATAGTAATATACACATGCGCAGGGTCTAAAACAGAAAGCGCGCGCCGAAACGGAATACGAAGTATATCCAGTTCTTGCGTTTGTTTTAAGCCTACATAGTCTTGTAGTTGCTTGGCAATAGGCTCTAATATATGCGGGGGAATGGGCTGATGTAATACACGTAAACAAGCATCTACTTTTCCTTCTTCCAAATACCCAGCAACGATTGTATGCAAGTCATCACTAAAGGGCCGTGTATACAAAAGCTCTGAGGTATGTCCTCGTCCACGCCCCGGCTCATATTGTAGCCAGCCTTCAGTCTGCAGCTTTTGCAGAATTACCTTTACATTTTTTCTTGTACAACAAAGTACATCTGCCATTTGAGAAAGTGTGACCTGTACGCGTCGTTCTTCCTCCTCCTGCAGCAAAGCTGCCCTTAATGCCACGTAATGGTCAATCGCTTTCATGCTTCCACCTCCATAAAAGGGGACATTTTTTACATAAGTTTACCCTTTTTATTCCTCTTTTTCCATGTAAAATTCTATATAAGCTTTATACATACCGCAAAGGGGGAGGACAACTATGTTTTTGCAGCTTCACCGGAATATTCAAATTCGTATTTTAACATCATTTTTATCCCGCGCTGTCGGTTCCATGGTATTTCCATTTATGGCTATTTACTTTACAGAGACAATGTCCGCCACATGGGCTGGCCTTTTATTACTCATTAATGTTGTTGCCTCTTTACTTATGGGCTTTTACGGCGGTTATATCGCCGATCGTATCGGGCGGAAAAGGGTGATGATTTGGGGACAAACTGCAACAATTCTTTCTTTCGCATGTATGGCTTTGGCTAACTCTCCTTGGTGGGAATCCCCATGGTTGACATTCTTTATGATGTTGGTCAACAGTCTAGCTGCGGGTCTCATTAATCCAGCTGCAGAAGCCATGCTGATTGATGTGAGCACAAAAGAAACGCGGGCGTTTATGTATAGTGTAAACTACTGGGCTGTCAATCTATCTATTATGCTTGGCGCTTTAGTTGGCGGTTGGTTTTTTAAAACACATCGCTTTGAGCTGTTTCTTACCTTAACTATGATTGCCGCTGTTACGTTATTCATTATGGCAATCTGGATGACAGAGGTATATCAGCCGAAGAAACGTACTGAAAAAGTAACAGTTTGGAAAGATATTACGCTCAGCTATCGCGTTGTAATGAAAAATCGTACCTTTCTCATTTTTTCCCTTGCTAGTATTTTTGTACTCGCACTAGAATTTCAGCGCAACAACTACATTGCTGTTCGACTCTCAGAGGAGTTCCCGGCCTACACCGCAGGCTTGTTCGGTTATGAATGGAAGATGGACGGCATTCGCATGCTTAGCTTTTTAACGATGGAAAACACCTTCCTCATTGTAGCTTGTACAGTTCTTGTGGCACGCTGGATGCAATCCAGACCGGAATTGCCGCTGTTGTACTTAGGTACCTTCCTGCAAGCCGTCGGTTTTGGTGTAATGGCTTTTCATAATCATATCGCTGTTTTATTACTTGCTTGCCTTGTGCAAACAATCGGAGAGATGCTGTATGTACCGGTGCGACAATCAAAAATGGCTGATATTATTGAAGATGAAGCGAGGGGCGCTTATATGGCAATCAACGGGCTGGTGTTTCAAGCTGCTAAAATCATCGGCGCGCTTGGTATTATTCTCGGTAACTTGATTGGTGGCTTTGGAATGGCACTGGGCTATCTTGTCCTTGGAATTGCCAGCATTCTTTTATTTAAACACGTACTTGAACAGAAAAAAGCAATGCAACTGACACAAAGAAAAGCGTAGGTGATGAAGATGAAACTAGTGATTATATTCGGCCCGCAAGCTGCAGGCAAAATGACAGTTGGCCATGAACTGGAAGCAATTACAGGTTTAAAGCTGTTTCACAATCATATGACCATTGAATTGGTTCATCCTTTTTTTGATTTTGGAACACCCGCGTTTGAGCGGCTTGTTACCCTTTTCCGTGAACAGATGTTTCAAGAGGTGGCTCACAGCGATCTATACGGGATGATTTTTACGTACGTTTGGGCGTTTGACAGCCCTGGCGATTGGGCCTTTATTGAAAAAACCAAATCTACCTTTGAAGCAGCAGGCGGAGAAGTATACTTTGTGGAACTACAAGCTGAGCTAGACGAACGCCTGCGCCGAAACGTCACACCACATCGCCTAGCGCACAAGCCAACAAAACGAAACGTACAGCGCTCTGAAGAAAACTTGAAGGTGTCCATGAAAGCACATCGCCTCTACTCTCATGATGGTGAAATTACACATCACCGCTATTTGAAGATTGATAACACGTATTTGAGTGCGGCCGAGACGGCTGTGCGCATTAAACAAACGTTTGATTTATAAGAAAAAAGGCTGCGATGAGCAGTCTTTTCATCTATGTTACGAGCTTTTAGCAAATTGAAGCGGGGCTTTGCGCTAATTATCTGATGAACATATAACAAAAAGAAACGCAAGCTAAATAAATTTCTTAGTTAGAACATCTGACAAGCCTCTATAATTCCTAACAAATTACAAAACAGACCTAACCCAAGTAACATGGGCAGGCCCGTCCTATTATTTAAACGTAACATTTACCGTATAGCCGATATTCTTAAAAAATTCCTTTAACACTTTTTCCGCGTTTTTCTCTGCAGTATCTAGTAAACCAGTAGAGATAGCCTCTTGACGAATTTGCTTTTGTGCCTCAGCGGCAAAGTTAAATCCCTCATCCCATTTAACACTATCACTAAAAAGTCCACCATCGACAATGGTTTGGACTTTATCCATCTGTATTGCCGGCTCCTGAATGAGCTTCGCATGAGGAAGGGTAATATCTATTTGTTTTTTCTTTTCATTAACAACCATATCTTCAGAAGTAACCTTTTTTAAATCAACACCAGCAATAACCGTCGCAGGTACAACTAATAGTAGCTCTCGCTTTGTTCCTGGTAAATCAATAGAGATATTTTTCTCAAAAATTTTATTATCCTCTTCGTGGATAACCTCTTTCATATGAGCTTCAACTGTTGCTAATGTAGCAAGCTCTTGAACTTGTTCAACGAACACGACAGACTCTTGTTTAAAGACACTGCCTGCGAATTTCCAAATTCCTGCAATAATGACTAAAGAAGCAAAGATCGCCAAAATAATTTTCACTCCACCAGCTTTTAAGAAAAACTTAAACTTTCCTTTTGGTGAAGATAACAATCTTGAATTATGATTTACTGCAACAGCTGCGGCACTTTGACCGTATGCTTCCTGTAATTCTAGTAGCTGTTTTTCTAGCTGTGCAATTCGTTCGTCTTTTTCTCTCATCCGTTCTCTCGTTGTTTCCATTTTTTCACCTTTCATTTTTACCGTTACACGGTCTATTCTTTTAATCTGCTAATCTATTATGCAATGAATCACTTTAATGATAGCACACATAAAGGAGTTTTATACTAAAAAGCAACGATATTCCTATATAAATTGATTTAGTTTTTCCAGAAGATACCTCCCTACAGCTTCCCACCCCTTTTTAACTAAGTATATTATACTATTTTGAATCGATTGTTTTCCTCATATTCACATTGAAATCGTTCTATTCCTAGGTATTTTTCTCCCAAACTTATAATCTTAAATCCGAATTTACGATAAAACTCTACTGCTTCTATATCCGTTTCCGCAGTAATCCGCTTCAGCGCATGATGATGAAGGACAAATTGAATCATTTGTCGCCCAATATGTTTTCCCCTTTCTTCTGGTAAAACCGCAATATGTTTAATTTCACACTCATATGTGTTAATGAAGGAAATTCCTATACACCCAACGAACTGTCCATCTTCCTGCCATGCATATAACTTTCGGTTTTCTTCCTGTATATATGCCTTGTATTCCTTATTGATCCTATCCATAGCTGTCGCGTACGCTAACAATTTCCTTAAGCTTGAAGAAATGGAGATAGAGGTAACTTCTTTCATAACATAGCTCCTTTACGTCACTTATCTGATGGGTTATTCAATAAAAAAACATCCTTTACATAGTAAAGGATGTTTTTACATGATACCGGTGGCCGGGGTCGAACCGGCACTCCAGAGGAACACGATTTTGAGTCGTGCGCGTCTGCCAATTCCGCCACACCGGCATAAAATTGGGTATATAAAAAAATAAAAGCCTGGCAACGTCCTACTCTCACAGGGACAAGGTCCCAACTACCATCGGCGCAAAAGAGCTTAACTTCCGTGTTCGGTATGGGAACGGGTGTGACCTCTTTGCCATCATTACCAGACTCTTATTATTATACTGACAGAAGAAAATCTGTCAAGAAGAAATATCATATTCCTTCAAAACTGGATAACATAGTGTATATTCATAATCTAGCTCCAGCTCGCAGCTCCATCCGGTCAAATAACCTTGTTCCGCCAACGTCTATCGACGTTTCTGTCACAAGAACATTTGCCCTGCGGAGCTAAACGCTCGCTTCTGCTTTTTTGGTTAAGCCCTCGATCGATTAGTATCAGTCAGCTCCACACGTCGCCGCGCTTCCACCTCTGACCTATCAACCTGATCATCTTTCAGGGATCTTACTAGCTTGACGCTATGGGAAATCTCATCTTGAGGGGGGCTTCATGCTTAGATGCTTTCAGCACTTATCCCGTCCGCACATAGCTACCCAGCGATGCCCTTGGCAGAACAACTGGTACACCAGCGGTGCGTCCATCCCGGTCCTCTCGTACTAAGGACAGCTCCTCTCAAATTTCCTGCGCCCGCGACGGATAGGGACCGAACTGTCTCACGACGTTCTGAACCCAGCTCGCGTACCGCTTTAATGGGCGAACAGCCCAACCCTTGGGACCGACTACAGCCCCAGGATGCGATGAGCCGACATCGAGGTGCCAAACCTCCCCGTCGATGTGGACTCTTGGGGGAGATAAGCCTGTTATCCCCGGGGTAGCTTTTATCCGTTGAGCGATGGCCCTTCCATGCGGAACCACCGGATCATTAAGCCCGACTTTCGTCCCTGCTCGACTTGTAGGTCTCGCAGTCAAGCTCCCTTATGCCTTTACACTCTTCGAATGATTTCCAACCATTCTGAGGGAACCTTTGGGCGCCTCCGTTACATTTTAGGAGGCGACCGCCCCAGTCAAACTGCCCACCTGACACTGTCTCCCGCCCAGATAGAGGGGCGCGGGTTAGAACTTCAATACAGCCAGGGTAGTATCCCACCGACGCCTCCACCGAAGCTGGCGCTCCGGGTTCATAGGCTCCTACCTATCCTGTACAAGCTGTACCAAAATTCAATATCAGGCTACAGTAAAGCTCCACGGGGTCTTTCCGTCCTGTCGCGGGTAACCTGCATCTTCACAGGTACTATAATTTCACCGAGTCTCTGGTTGAGACAGTGCCCAAATCGTTACACCTTCGTGCGGGTCGGAACTTACCCGACAAGGAATTTCGCTACCTTAGGACCGTTATAGTTACGGCCGCCGTTTACTGGGGCTTCGGTTCAAAGCTTCGCTTGCGCTAACCTCTCCCCTTAACCTTCCAGCACCGGGCAGGTGTCAGCCCCTATACTTCGCCTTGCGGCTTCGCAGAGACCTGTGTTTTTGCTAAACAGTCGCTTGGGCCTTTTCACTGCGGCTCTCGCTAGAGAGCACCCCTTCTCCCGAAGTTACGGGGTCATTTTGCCGAGTTCCTTAACCAGAGTTCTCTCGCACACCTTAGGATTCTCTCCTCGCCTACCTGTGTCGGTTTGCGGTACAGGCACCTTTTACCTCGCTAGAAGCTTTTCTTGGCAGTGTGGAATCAGAGAGTTCGCCCATACGGGCTTCCCCATCACAGCTCAGCCTTATGATGAGCGGATTTGCCTACTCATCAGCCTAACTGCTTAGACGCACGCGACCAGCGGTGCGCATCTCCTATCCTCCTGCGTCCCTCCATTGCTCAAACGGTAAAGAGGTGGTACAGGAATATCAACCTGTTGTCCATCGCCTACGCCTGTCGGCCTCGGCTTAGGTCCTGACTAACCCTGAGCGGACGAGCCTTCCTCAGGAAACCTTAGGCATACGGTGGATGGGATTCTCACCCATCTTTCGCTACTCATACCGGCATTCTCACTTCTAAGCGCTCCACCAGTCCTTACGGTCTGACTTCACAGCCCTTAGAACGCTCCCCTACCACTGATACCATCGGTATCAATCTGCAGCTTCGGTAGTATGTTTAGCCCCGGTACATTTTCGGCGCAGAGTCACTCGACTAGTGAGCTATTACGCACTCTTTAAATGGTGGCTGCTTCTAAGCCAACATCCTAGTTGTCTAAGCAACTCCACATCCTTTTCCACTTAACATACATTTTGGGACCTTAGCTGGCAGTCTGGGCTGTTTCCCTTTTGACCACGGATCTTATCACTCGTAGTCTGACTCCCAAGGAATAAGTCATTGGCATTCGGAGTTTGACTGAATTCGGTAACCCGAGGGGGGCCCCTAGTCCAATCAGTGCTCTACCTCCAAGACTCTCACACTTGAGGCTAGCCCTAAAGCTATTTCGGGAGAACCAGCTATCTCCAGGTTCGATTGGAATTTCTCCGCTACCCACACCTCATCCCCGCACTTTTCAACGTGCGTGGGTTCGGGCCTCCATTCAGTGTTACCTGAACTTCACCCTGGACATGGGTAGATCACCTGGTTTCGGGTCTACGACCACGTACTATGTCGCCCTATTCAGACTCGCTTTCGCTGCGGCTCCGTCTTATCAACTTAACCTTGCACGGGATCGTAACTCGCCGGTTCATTCTACAAAAGGCACGCCATCACCCGTAAATGGGCTCTGACTACTTGTAGGCACACGGTTTCAGGATCTCTTTCACTCCCCTTCCGGGGTGCTTTTCACCTTTCCCTCACGGTACTGGTTCACTATCGGTCACTAGGGAGTATTTAGCCTTGGGAGATGGTCCTCCCGGATTCCGACGGAATTTCACGTGTTCCGCCGTACTCAGGATCCGCTCAAGAGGGAACGAAGTTTCAACTACAGGGTTGTTACCTTCTATGACAGGCCTTTCCAGACCGTTTCGTCTACCTCGTTCCTTTGTAACTCCGTATAGAGCGTCCTACAACCCCAAGAGGCAAGCCTCTTGGTTTGGGCTAATTCCGTTTCGCTCGCCGCTACTTGGGAAATCGCATTTGCTTTCTCTTCCTCCAGGTACTTAGATGTTTCAGTTCCCTGGGTCTGCCTTCCTTACCCTATGTATTCAGATAAGGATACCATTCCATTACGAATGGTGAGTTTCCTCATTCGGAGATCTCCGGATCATAGCTTACTTACAGCTCCCGAAGCATTTCGGTGTTAGTCCCGTCCTTCATCGGCTCCTAGTGCCAAGGCATCCACCGTGCGCCCTTTCTAACTTAACCATTAAAAAGTTTACACTTTTTGAATTACACTTGTATTGTTATCCAGTTTTCAAGGTACATGTTTGAGAGATAGTTCTCTCAAAACTGAACGAAGTTGTCAAAACGTATTCATACAATGAACAACGTTCATTGATGTCTCCATAGAAAGGAGGTGATCCAGCCGCACCTTCCGATACGGCTACCTTGTTACGACTTCACCCCAATCATCTGTCCCACCTTAGGCGGCTGGCTCCTTACGGTTACCCCACCGACTTCGGGTGTTACAAACTCTCGTGGTGTGACGGGCGGTGTGTACAAGGCCCGGGAACGTATTCACCGCGGCATGCTGATCCGCGATTACTAGCGATTCCGGCTTCATGCAGGCGAGTTGCAGCCTGCAATCCGAACTGAGAACAATTTTATGGGATTCGCTCCACCTCGCGGTCTCGCAACCCTTTGTATTGTCCATTGTAGCACGTGTGTAGCCCAGGTCATAAGGGGCATGATGATTTGACGTCATCCCCACCTTCCTCCGGTTTGTCACCGGCAGTCACCTTAGAGTGCCCAACTGAATACTGGCAACTAAGATCAAGGGTTGCGCTCGTTGCGGGACTTAACCCAACATCTCACGACACGAGCTGACGACAACCATGCACCACCTGTCACTCTGTCCCCGAAGGGAAAGCCCTATCTCTAGGGTTGTCAGAGGATGTCAAGACCTGGTAAGGTTCTTCGCGTTGCTTCGAATTAAACCACATGCTCCACCGCTTGTGCGGGCCCCCGTCAATTCCTTTGAGTTTCAGCCTTGCGGCCGTACTCCCCAGGCGGAGTGCTTAATGCGTTAACTTCAGCACTAAAGGGCGGAAACCCTCTAACACTTAGCACTCATCGTTTACGGCGTGGACTACCAGGGTATCTAATCCTGTTTGCTCCCCACGCTTTCGCGCCTCAGCGTCAGTTACAGACCAAAGAGCCGCCTTCGCCACTGGTGTTCCTCCACATCTCTACGCATTTCACCGCTACACGTGGAATTCCGCTCTTCTCTTCTGCACTCAAGTCTCCCAGTTTCCAATGACCCTCCACGGTTGAGCCGTGGGCTTTCACATCAGACTTAAAAGACCGCCTGCGCGCGCTTTACGCCCAATAATTCCGGATAACGCTCGCCACCTACGTATTACCGCGGCTGCTGGCACGTAGTTAGCCGTGGCTTTCTAATCAGGTACCGTCAAGGTACGAGCAGTTACTCTCGTACTTGTTCTTCCCTGACAACAGAGTTTTACGACCCGAAAGCCTTCATCACTCACGCGGCGTTGCTCGGTCAGGCTTTCGCCCATTGCCGAAGATTCCCTACTGCTGCCTCCCGTAGGAGTCTGGGCCGTGTCTCAGTCCCAGTGTGGCCGATCACCCTCTCAGGTCGGCTACGCATCGTCGCCTTGGTGAGCCGTTACCTCACCAACTAGCTAATGCGACGCGGGTCCATCTGCAAGTGATAGCCGAAACCATCTTTCCATTTTGAACCATGCGGTTCAAAAACATATCCGGTATTAGCTTCGGTTTCCCGAAGTTATCCCAGTCTTACAGGCAGGTTACCCACGTGTTACTCACCCGTCCGCCGCTAACCTCCGAAGAGGTCCGCTCGACTTGCATGTATTAGGCACGCCGCCAGCGTTCATCCTGAGCCAGGATCAAACTCTCCATAAAAGTGTTTGTCTAGCTAAAATAAATGTTGACGTTTTGTACTTCGTTCAGTTTTCAAAGAACTATGTATTCGCTCATCGGCGACTTTCATAATATATCATTTCTGGTTTAACATGTCAACAACTTATTTTTAAGTTGTTTTTTGTTTTGTCAGAAGCGACATGTATTAATATACTACGTGACGGAGAGAACGTCAATTACTTTTTTAATAAAATAATAAAATGATTGTTTCTCTTCTATTTTTAATTAGGCTCTGTTAAAGTTCGTTGTTACTTTCCGTTATGGGGGTTTGCTTTCCGCGGGCAGTCAGGGAGCCTCCTCAGCGCTATGCGCCTGCGGGGTCTCCCTTTGACTTGCTTGTCCCGCAGGAGTCTCACCCCCCTTTCACTCCAATCAACAAGTGCCCATTATCAACATTAGGCTTTAACACAGCCTTTAATTAAGAAAAAGAAATGTACAAGCGTAGCTGCGGTCAGATCCTAAAAAAGAGAATATGCCGAGTAACATGATGCATACCCGTCACATTCTCTTTTGATATGTCAGAAAAACTATATTATCTATTAGACAAGCTTTTTTAGATATAAATAATCTTCTCTTCCACTCGCATATCCAGCAGTGTGTCTCCTACCTTACTTATTTCGCTGAGGCTACACTCTTTTTTCTTTTTTGAACATATAACCAAACTACTATTCCTAGAAATCCACCTACAGAATCAAGCAGCGCATCTTGCCAAAGCGGTGTGCGCCCGCCAGTAAAGCCTTGATGGACTTCATCAAGCGCCGCGTATGTAACCAGCAATGTGAAGGCATACATAAATGTAAGGTGCACCGGAAGGCGATATTGCGAAAACGCACGAAACAGCAATAGACCTAAACCGAAGAAAACAGTGAGATGCGCACCTTTTCGTACAAAAAACTCTAAAAATCCTGCTGCTCCCATATTTTGTACACTGATCTCGTAGTTAGCATAAGAGAAGCTTACAGCGGAAAACCAACGTTCTACCTGCTCCGGATTAATTCGCTCCATAATACCCGGGCGCATATCTTGTTTTTCATAAGGCTGCGAAGAGGCATAAAAAATCATGCCAGCCCACAGCAACACAGGAAGCCAATATTTCATAACATGCTTCATAGTAAACTCCTTTATCAACTCTATATACGTAGTATTTTTAATACAAAGAATCTATTAAAGTTCGTTGTTACTTTCCGTTACGGGGGTTTCCTTTCCATGCAGTCAGAGAGCTATCTCAGCGCTATGCGCCCGCAGGGTCTCTCTTTGACTCGCTTTTCCCACAGGAGCTTCACCCCTTCTCCCAGCAACAGGTGCCAATTCGTAACATCAGGCTTTAACATAACCAATACAAAAAGGAAACATAAAGAATAAAAGCCTTTTTATGCATAGTCACGACCACGTACAACTTTGATTACTATACTCTAAAAAAGAATATCATTTCTTTACTCCTATATAAATATCTTTCCTATTTTAGCAAATTTGACTTTATTTTTCATGTCAAAGCGCCAAGGTGCACCTTTAACAAAAATACAATTACACATCGCCTGTTTGTTTCAAAATGAATGGCATTACGCATTAGATAAGGTCGTATACTTGCCACTTTTTCTCGTAAACAAAATGCTACGAAAAAATATAGCTCTGTTAAAGTTCCTTATCGATTTCCGTTGTATGGGTTCGCTTTTTCCGCAGGAGTCTCATCCCCTCCACTCCCATCAACAAGTACCCATTATCAACATCAAGCTTTAACACAGAAAAAAATATAAAAAACTTTTCCCTTTTACCTTCTTCGCATGTATATAGATAGCGAAAGGAGGTGATACACATGGCAATTCAATCAGGAATCACGGATATGAATTTACGTTTAACCCTTAACGGCGGTACGGATACGAATGGCAAAGCAATCATGAAAAACAAGTTATACCGCTTTGTTAAGGTTGATGCACCAGCTGAAAAGGTGCACGAAGTGGCGCTCGCATTAGCTTCTTTGCAACAGAACGCACTTGAAGCAATCCAATTGGTTAGCACGTCTGACATTGTATCTATTTAATAAGGGAGGAATAATGTATGCTTACACTTGAGCTGCAATTTTTAAAGGATGACGGTAAGACCGCCACATTCTCTATCGACAATCCTACTCTTCCGGTAGAAGAGACAGCGGTAAACGCGGTAATGGATACCATCTTAAACGCTGGTGTGTTCCGCACACTCGGACCAAATTCGCGTAAAAAAGGAGCACGTCTTGTAGAGCGAACAGTCACAGAATACGACTTACAATAGAAAGAAGGAGCCATTAGGGCTCCTTCTTTGTTGTTTGCTGGGGTGCTTCTAATAGTACAAAGCGATCTGCTATACCAATTGTTTCATATTTGTACTGAGTTGTGCCTACTGTAAATTCCGTCTGATAAAAGGAAAAAAAGAGATAGTCCTTTTGCTTTGTGTGTTTATCGATCATCAGTCCCACCTGCGGCTCTACCACTTGCTCTGTAATGGATTTACCAAATGCAGCTAAGTCACCTATTACACTTTCTTGTTTTTCCGCTTCTGCTAATGTACTGTGGATAGCTGTACGCTCAATAAACTGTTTAGAAGCCCACGCTGTGTAATCGCCCTTTTCCGGATTTGTATTCGCTAAATACAACAGGGATACTATAACAAGTGCTGCTGAAAGATATCGCCATTTCATATCTGTCACCTCCATTTTTATAGTTATGACAGAAATGTCAAAAGTAAAACAAGCATTTCCCTACATGGGTGGGCTAGTCGGCTTTGGAGGAGCCGCTTTACGCATAGCAGGGATAAAAATCCAGCCATCTACGCCATATGTAGCTGCATTTTCTTTTACTTTTAATAAAAAGAGAGATAGGATAATCATTTGTGGGTTAACATGCAAGGAACCCGACAATAAATATAAGAAATTAAGTGCAATTGCATACTGTAAGGACCGACGTGTAAACGAACCTGTCAATAAGAAGATTCCAATAAGGAGCTCTGTCACCGGGATTAAATAGTTCAAGATTTCTACATTCGGCAAAAACAGATATTTAATAACAACCGCCCACCAGTCTTGAACCAAAGCATCGGCACCAGATGCCTTTGCTTTTTCTAATGCTCCTTTTAAAAAACTGGTGGCATTAAAGGAGCCGCTTTTAATTTTTTCATATCCCGCCATCGTCCACTTTACTCCGAGATACAAGCGGATTAACGTAAAGACAATTGACTTTTTTCCCCGACGCTGTAAGTACGCCCACATGAATTGACATCCCCTTTTCTTACAAGCTATGAAAATATGTAACTTTTATCTATCTTTCATAGTAGAAACCATAGTCATGCAAGTCAATATTTTCCATATATTATAATATCAAGAATAAACGTTTGTAATAACCGCTCATCTAACGAACAAATCAGTTCTTATTAATAAGAACTGATTTGTCTACAGAACCGCTCTTATGGCGTCATTTGTGTTAGTTTCGAAACTTGTTCTTTAAAGTGAACATTACCCGTTGCGATTGTAGTAATTGTCGCAATTACAATTACACCAGCTAAAATAGCCTGTAGCATTCTTTTTCTCTTTTGCTTAATCACATATATCCCTCTTTCTTTTATTCTTTAAGGAGAACATAACGATTCATTAATTTCTATTTTCATATTAACAGATGTGATAAATTTTGGCAAAGTGTTTTGTTCTCCAAATCGAACAAAAAAAGACATCTTCCGAAGAAGATGCCTTTTCATTACATTTGTGTAAAGATAGATTCCAATGTTGATCCCACGTATGTTACTGCAGCAGAAATGCTTGTAGAGATTACGAAAAGAGTTACAACAAAAGCGATTGCTTTATTTTTAGAAAATCCGCCAACAATTTGTAAACCTAGCACAAGCAATACATAATTCCAAATAGTAAACACCTCGATAGAGCCGGCAATGCTGTGTGCAATTGTACCTGACTCAAACAATGGTGCCAAGCTTGTATAAGAGACCTGATCTCCCCCAATTATCGCCATTAGTACTACATTAACCGCTTGCCCTAGCACGCCAATAATGCCAGTAAATACAAGAATAAGTAAAAGCTTTTTGTATGAAATGCTTTCACCAAAAAGCAAAGCAAGTATTTTATAAAGGGCGGCAACTACAAATAGTACGATATATCCCCCAACTAATCCTCCTACAAAAGCAAAAATCATGGTAGTAGTTGGGCTTGGCTCAGGAAATCCTTCCAGCTGCTCTGCAGTTGGTAGAAATTGCGTTGTCACAGCTGCCAAAATTGCCAGTAGCAACATAACCATAAACATTGGCAAGCCGACCTTTGTTTTGTCTTTCATTCTCTCAAACTGTAAGGTTGGTGAAGCAATCATACCAAATAAGGATGGTTTTTGCTGCGGTTGTACGTTTGTTTCTAATTCCATGTTCATCTCTCCCTCTCTTTTATTCATATCGTAGTGCTTCAATCGGATCAAGCTTCGCTGCTTTATTTGCAGGAATCAATCCGAAAATGATACCCAATGTCATGGAGAACAATACGCCTCCGAATACAACTTGACCTGAGACAAGCGGCGGCCATTTCGCAAATGTGGATACGATATACGCTCCGCCAACACCAAGACCAATACCGATGATGCCACCAAGCAAAGTAAGCATCATCGCTTCAATTAAAAATTGAAGTAGGATCTTTCCTCTTGTCGCACCAAGCGCTTTTCGAATACCAATTTCTCGTGTTCTCTCCGTAACGGATACAAGCATAATATTCATTACACCTATACCGCCAACAAGCAAGGAAATACCGGCAATACCGCCAATGATGGACGTCATGATAGTCGTTACCTTTGAGATACCTTTTTTGATTTCTTCCAGGTTTTGCACCTCATATTTTCCTTCGAGCTCATCTGATTTATTAAAGTTTAATACATCTACCGCCTTTTGTCCTGCTGTTTCCATTAAATCTGGTGATTTCGCCTGAAGTGTTACAGATTGAATTTCGTCACTACCATACATAACCGGCCAGATGGATAACGGCAGCAACATATAAGGAAAGCCCAAACCAAAAAATTCGTCATTTCCTTTGTAAACCCCAATAATTTCAAACGGCTGCATTTTAATTTCAATAATTTTACCGACCGGATTTTCCTCGCCATATAATTCTTTTGCAGCTTGTTCATTGAGCATCACAACATTATTTGCTTGTGCAAAATCACTGCCGGTTAAACTTCTTCCTTTTGTCACCTTAATCTTATTAATAGCAAAATAATCCTCAGTAATGCCTGTAATTTGGACAGATGAGGTATTTTCATTGTGTTCTAGCTGCTCAAATGAGGAATTTACCGGAATCACATACTTTACTTCGGGAACACTTTGAATTTGAAACAAGGAATCTTGCGTAAAGGTTGGGGCTGTATATTCAACCATCGCAAACATACTGTCGTCTTTCGGCTTGAACTGAAGACTGATGGTATTGTTACCGTCACCTACAATTTGTGATTTCAAAGCAGCCTCCCCGCCTTGCCCGATTGCGACAACAGTAATGATAGAGCCAACCCCGATAATAATACCAAGCATTGTCAAAGCGGAGCGAAGCTTATGTGCCCAAATGGAGGAAAAGGCAATTTTGATGCTGTCCCAAAGCGTCATATCACCATCCTCCGATCTTGAATCACTTCACCATCTTTAATATAGATGCGCCGTTTCGTATAGGCTGCAACTTCTTCCTCGTGCGTAACCATGATTACAGTTGTACCTTCTTCGTTTAATTTGGTAAAAATGTTCATAATTTGCTCGCCGGATTTGGAATCAAGCGCTCCTGTTGGCTCATCAGCGAGAATAAAGGTTGGATTGTTCGCAATAGCGCGGGCAATGGCGACGCGTTGCTTTTGTCCACCTGACAATTGGTTCGGTAAATGCCCCACACGATCAGCGAGACCCACTTTATCTAGCGCCTCTAGCGCCCGTTCACGGCGCTCCTTTTTCTTCAAACCACCATAAACGAGAGGCAGCTCTACATTTTCAACAGCCGATAAGCGCGGCAATAAGTGAAAATGTTGAAATACAAATCCAATATATTGATTACGAAGCAGTGCTAAATGCTTTTCATCTGCAGTCAATACGTTCACATCATTTAATATGTACTCACCCTTTGTCGGGCGGTCCAAGCAACCTATGATATTCATAATCGTAGATTTTCCAGAACCAGACGGACCCATAATTGCGACAAATTCACCACTTTCAATGGAAATATTGATATTATGCAGAACAGGGACAGCTAACGCACCTTGCGCATACGATTTGTATACCTGCTTGAGCTCAATCATTGCCCTTCACTTCCATTCCTTCACTCACATTTTTGGCAGGTTTTTTAACCACCCTCTGACCGGCTGTTACACCTTCCAAAATTTCAATCCATTCCCCGTCGCTTATCCCAGTCGTTACGGTTTGTTTTTTTAGCTTATTTCCCTCTACAAGAAATACATATGGCTCCTCTGCATCTTCCTTCACACTGCTTCGTGGCACAGCCAACATGGTTTTTGCTTCTAACTCTACCTGCAACGAAACGTGGTAACCCGGTGATAAACCATCCTGAGAATCTAGCAGCGCTTTATAAGGATAGTAGGATACCATTTGCGCAGGTTGCCCTCCGCCGGCTAGCTGTCCGGAATCAGCACTTGTTGGATATTCACTTACCTCGATAATTTTCCCCGTCCATTTTTTATCGGATACAGCTTTAGCTGATACGGTCACTTTTTGATCTTTTACGATCTGACCTTTTTGCAGTTCTGTTAAGGTTCCTTGTATTTGATACGGGTCTTTGGACGCGATTTGCATCAACGCCTTTGGCTGTCCCATACCTTGTGCCTGTGTGGCGTCTTTATCAAGCTTTTGAATAATACCGTCGATACTGCTGTACACAATGAGCTCACTTTGGCGATTTGCCAATTCTTGTGCCTGTAGCTTATTTTTTTCGATTTCCAGCTCTATTGTTTTTTGCTGAAATTCAAGTTCTGCCAGCTGCGCGTTTAGCGGCTCACGCATCGCTGCATCCGTTGCTTTTTGGATATCTTTCTTTAAGGAAGCAATTTTATCCTTGCCTTGCTCATAGCGCATAGCTGTCATTTTCTTTTCTAACTCAATCTGCTTCACTTGTAGTGAAAGCTCAGAGCTTTCGTAAGAAAATAGCTTCTGTCCTTTTGTAACCACATCTCCTTCATTTACAAAAATTTCAGAAACCTTACCTTTTGCTACATCTACATATACATTTTCAATGCTACCTGGTACTACTTGTCCTGAAATTAATTTGGTGCTCTGAATGGTTCTCTCTGTTACCTTTTCAAACTGTAATGCTTCTGCCGGACTTTTTTTCCCTTTTACGAGCGCAATATTAATTCCAGCAACCAACATGACCGCAGCAACAACTCCGGCAATAATCCACTTCTTCCTCTTCGGCTTCTGTACCAGTTCTGCTTGCATGACAGCTCTCCTTTTCTATTTATATACTATTATTATAAAATTTTTCCAAAACAAAACAACTCTTGATTTTTTCAAGGTTTTATGATAAGTTCTTTAGAACCTAAAAAAGAGCTGAAATACAGCTCTTTTATATTTTGCTAAATTGAAAATCATTACGCCCTTTTTCTTTTACTTGATACAACGCTTCGTCTGCTCGGCGCATCAAGGTTTCTGCATCCGTTCCATCATAAGGATATAACGCGATTCCCATAGACACAGTAGCAATGATGTGTTGATTTTTATATTGAAAAGGTTGCTGAAATGCTTCTACAATGCGATTTGCAATGTTTGTCATGCCTTCTTTGGTTATCTTAGGAATAAGAAGCACAAATTCATCACCGCCCAGGCGAGCAGGCAAATCTGATGTTCTGACTACACTGTTAAGACGTCGACCCACTTCAATTAGAAAAGTATCTCCGCCCTCATGAGAAAATACATCATTGATTTGTTTAAAATTATCAAAATCTAAATAACAAAGCGCAAATGGTTGTCCGCGTTCCAGAAAATAATGCAGACGTTCTTCAAAAGCGCGGCGATTTGCAATTCCTGTTAACGGATCAAAGAATGCCAACTCTTTGAGTTGCGCCTCATATTGCTTCCGCTCACGAATATCCTTTGTTGATACGACAATGTGATCAAATTCAGGAATTGGGATAAACCGGGCTTCAATCCACACCCATTCCTTTTCCTTTGCTTGTACACGATATTCTAAAATCGTCGGTGTATGAGCATGTAACACACTAGCAATCCCATTTTGCACACGCGCCAAGTCTTCTTGATGGATCCCATGATAAAAATGAGACTGCACAACCTCTTCCGGCGCATATCCGAGCACAGTACGAATTGCAGGTGAGGCGTACGTTGTGACAAGTTCCTTAGATACAGTTAAGATATAGTCGTTTGAATGCTCCGCAATGATTCGATAGCGATATTCACTCTCACGCAGCGCTTGCTCATATTGTTGCTTCACGGTCATATCGCGCATTACACCAGATAACATCACAACCTTCCCAGCTTCGTCGCGAATAGGTGATAATGTCAAGCTGACCGGTACATGCGTCCCATCTTTTCGTACGACAGCTGTCTCGACATCGCGCACAACATGACCGGATGTAGCTCGTTTTACATAAGAGATTCGTTCTTCTTCTGCCAGCAGCAATTTACCAGCAAACTTTTTACCATACAACTCTTTTTCAGACATCTCAAACAGCTCTTCGAAAGCAGGGTTCACCTGTAAAATTTTTCGGTCCAAATCCATGATATACATCGGGTCGGCCGAGTTTGTAAAAAAAGCTTCTAGCTTTTCTTTTGCCTCTAGCATTTTGCGTTCTGTTTCACGCTTTTGTGTAACGTCTCGAATGATAAAGCGCATGCCGTACATATCTTGATATATTGCTTCTTGGCAAACAATTTCTGTCATTATACGCTCGCCATTTAAACGTATCATTTCTGTTTCAAAAAAGCGAACATACCCGCGATTGTTTTGGTCTCGAAAATTCTTCCATGCCAACTTCCACTGCGATGGACTAATTAACTCAAATACGTTCTTACCGAGCAGCTCGTTTTTGCTTGTTGCCCCTAACAACTGAACAGTCGCTTCATTTACGTATACAATCGTTTGTCCGACTTGAAAGGCAATCGGATCTGTGTTCATTTCCATCATTTCATAATATTGTTGCTCGCTGCGGCTACGTTGTGTCTGTTTTCTGCTATGTTGACGCCATATATAAACACACCAAATCCCAAGCAATACGAACAGGATTTCTTGTAAGTAACTCATATATCCCCCTAACTAACGGAATCCGCATCTTAATCTTACTATATAACGAGAGTAATAATAAAGAAAAAGCTACATAAAACGACAAACATTGCACATGAAAAATTTTCTACATTTATATGTATATAAAGAAGCATAATGGGACATCCTACTATCAGGGCTTTCCCACCCTATAAAATTTATTGCAAGTGAAACCATGCTCTCCCCCCTAGAGCATGGTTTTCTCATTTCTAGCGCGCTACACACCAACTTCCTTCTTGTCTATCGACCGAATTTGGACTTCCTATCGGCCGAATCTAACTTCTATCGGCCAATCTCACTCTTCTATCCGCCGATTTCTACCTCCTATCGAGTAAAAAAAGCCTCGACGTTTGTCGAGGCTTTCAATATACAAGATTTCGTTCGTAACCGTTTGGGTGAAGCATGTGCCAGCGTAGTGCTGAATAGATTATTTCCTCGAGAGACTGCCATGCTCGAGCTGAAGGAAGGGCTTGTAGCACACTCTTTTCATAGGAAATATCAGGTCGTAGCCCTAAGCTTCGGCAGACTGCAACAATATCACCGATTGCGAATGTATGACCATAGATTTCATGATGGATTGGTTCTTTTCCCTCCAGCAGTCGTTCTGCGCAAAGAACGTGCTTCTTTGCAACATCGGCTACATGTGCATATGCGCCTTCGAATCCCGGATGTAAGAGGAGCTTCTCGTTTGGCCGTAAGCTGTGCTTGAGGAGAAGCGGTATGAGATGTGCTTCCGGTTCATGATCTTCACCGAGATACTCGGTGGCTCCTGCAATGTGACAAGCGCGCACTGTAGTTGAGCGCAGCTTAAATGCGGCAAGAAGGTTCCGTATCATCATTTGTTCTTGCTGATACATTTGCTGCACCACCGGCAGCCCCGTCATATAAGATGCCTCTGACAATACAAGGTCCTCGATGCCATATTCCTTCATTTTATAAAGCAATACCTGCATACGCTCCGGCATGTGGCGAACTTCCTTCGTTTCATCAGGATGACCCATTGCTACATGAATCACAACATCAACGCTGTAGCGGGAAAACACGCGCTCCAAGTCATGCGCGTTTCCGAAATCTCCCTTTTCAAACACTGCCCTATTACTTACACTAACACGGTGACCCGTTGACAAGTTATCCAGCACTACTACGCGGTGCCCGCGATCAATGCAGGCCTTCACGATGTGACTGCCTACATAGCCGGCACCGCCTATTACTACAATCATGTCGCTTCCACCCGCTATTCTAGAGATTTTTCACCATTATAATACACAAATAGACGAAATTGGAAGTGTTTTGTCATTTATTGCTGCGTAACCGTTTCACCAAGCTCATAGCCGTTTGGATTTTGTGCTTGCCAATTCCATGAATCGGCACACATATCATGCAGGCTTTTCTTTGCTGTCCAGCCCAGCTCCTTTTCGGCCTTTTCCGGATTTGCATAGCATACGGCTACATCACCAGGACGGCGATCTACCAACTGATAAGGAATAGCTTGTCCAGTCGCTTTTTCAAATGCATGCACCATATCCAGGACACTATAGCCAACACCCGTACCTAAGTTATAAGCTTCTACACCTGTTTCCTTCAATACTTTTTCAAGCGCTTTTAAATGACCCTGCGCTAAATCGACGACATGAATATAGTCACGTACACCCGTACCATCATGTGTGTCATAATCATTGCCAAACACGCCAAGTTCCGACCGTTTACCAACAGCCACCTGCGTGATGAATGGCATTAAATTGTTAGGAATCCCATTTGGATCTTCCCCAATTCTGCCGCTGTGATGTGCACCGACAGGATTGAAGTAACGCAGCAGCGCGATGCCGAGCGTGGAATCCGCTGTATGCATATCACGCAACACTTCTTCAATCATGAGCTTTGTCCGGCCATATGGATTTGTAGCACTAAGCGGGAAATCCTCTGAAATTGGTACTCTATCAGGCATGCCATATACAGTTGCCGATGAGCTAAATACCAATTTCTTTACATCAAATTGCTTCATCACATCGCAAAGGACAAGCGTTCCTGTAATATTATTATGATAGTAGTAAAGCGGCTTTGCTACCGATTCTCCAACTGCCTTTAAGCCAGCAAAATGAATAACTGCCTCAATATCATGCTTTTGAAATACCTCTGCAAGAGCATCGCGATTTAGCAAATCCACATCGTAAAACGGAAATGTTTTTTCAGTTAGTTCCATCACACGTTGCAACGCTTCAGGTTTACTGTTGGAGAAATTATCTACAACGACAATCTCATAGCCTGCTTCTAATAATTCCACACATGTGTGCGTGCCGATATATCCGGCCCCTCCTGTGACTAATATCATTGTCTCGTCTCCTTTTACTCCCTAGTCTTTACCAGTATATCATATTATACCAATTGTCCCTGAAGCAATAGCTGCTGCACGGTTTCAAGTGGTAGCGGCTTGGAAAAATAGTAGCCTTGTGCGTCTTCACAGCCCATCTCTTGCAAAATATGTAGTTGGTCTTGTGTTTACCTTCTGTCGTAATTTTAATATCAAGGTGATTCGCCATAGAGATAATAGCTGCTACAATGGCTGGATCATACGAATCCTTACCTAAATACTGCACAAAGCCCAGATTAATTTTTAAACGCTGAAAGCGCAATTGTTTTAAATGACTGAAAGAATGATAACATGCACCAAATTATGTAAATCCATTTTCTCACCAAAAAATCTCTACTGATTTACGGCATCTTCTAACAAAATAATACATAATTTTACAATAAATATATAAAATCTTAAAGTACGATTTAACATAAGGAAATCCTTACCTTTTATAATAGTGATATATCGATATGGAGGAGGTTTTTTGATGGATTATATGATTGGCCCAACGACTTTGGCTATGTTACCTATTGCTGATATGGTATATCAGACTAAGATTTTAGATCGAAGTGGTACCTATTATTCTAAGCATACGTGCCGAGATTTGTTGAATGCCGCATGTTTACGAAGCGGTGCAAGCTACCGAGGAAAGCGCGATGCGATTCGTTCGCTGCTGAACCTGAAGCAAAATGTTCCCATTCCGCTCTGCTTTAAACAAGGCATCTGCGCGATTCCTTCGGGCTCACCGCAAAGGTGGGAGTGCGTGTGGTATTTTTATGCTCATATTAAGGATTTTCGTCACCAGGACAAACAAACTCTCCTAATCTTCCACAACCACGAATCTCTTCTCATCAATTGCAGCGTTTACCAAACACAGCAGCAAATTATGCGCGCCGGTCACATCTTATCAAGCTTTCAGCTTTTGCAGCAGGAAACGTAGGCCTACCTACTTTCCTGCTCTCGCATCGCCTTCATCGCGCGCCGATATAAGTAGCGTGCCTGATTTTGATTTAATTCCATATTTGCAGCAATCTCGCCAATGCTAAAGCCGTATACAAACTTATCTACAATCACCTGGCGCTCTCTATCTTCCAAACACGACACATAAGAGTCGATTCCTTCCTCCTGTACGTATACCGGGTCGCGGCTTGCCTCTAAATTTACAAAACGCTGTTCCAATCGCTTTTCGCGGTGCAATTCCAGAAGTAGATACCCTCGTACTGTACGCAGTGCATATGCGGAAAAGTTGCCTTTTCCCTCTTCATATCGTTCATACGCATACCAAAGCCCAATGACGCCGCACTGATAATACATGTCGTAATCCTTATACAGTGAAAGCTTTTTCATCTGATTGATAATCATTTTCTCATACAGCTGCAAAGCTTCCTCAAACGTGGCCGGTTTCATGGTACGATCCCCTTTAAAAAGGCGCGCCTTTCTTCATATTCCGCGGTACCCTTACCTTATCTCACAATCTCACTTCTTTCACGTCGCCCTATTTCAGAAGCGCAGTACTTTCCTTCAAATAACAGATGCTCTTACGTCTTCTTACGTACACGATATTTAAAATAACAACATTCATACTATAAATTTTTCTCTTTTTACCTGTATGGTTCTTTCCATTCCTTCTAGTCATCTTGATAAAACGGACTAGAATGAAAAATAACAAACTAGTAGCCAAAAACGCTTTTTTTACAAAAAAAACCACACATATTATCATAGATTTATGATCGTAAATCTATAAAAGAGGTGAAAAAATCATGCATTTTACCGAGCAGCCGTTTGTGATTTATAGTTTGTACGAGCAATTAGAAGAAATTATTTTTAAAAAAGAGGATCCAACAATCGCTTTATTTTTGTTTTCACATGTCAATCCTGACCGCACCTGCACGTTAGCTATGTATAATGCAAATTGGAACAGTAAAACAAAGGAGCACACGCTCGCCTCTACATACAAACTCTTTCATTTTGCTAATAAAGAGGAGATGCTTCGGTATATTCAAATCTTTAAGGGCAGACGTTGGTTTACGCCAATCACCTCTGGCGACAATGGGCGATTGCAGTGAAAAAGAGGACAGCATGGCTGTCCTCACTTTTCTACTTGATTCACTAATGTTTTTGCTTGTACATCCAACTGTGCTGCTGCATTGCCAATCGCGACAAATGCTGCGACCGCCTCCTGCATCTTCGTTTGACTTTCGGCAATAGCTGCTTCAGAGCGTGCTGTAGATGTGCCCATCTGTGCGACATGATTTGTAATATCCTCTACATTGCCCTGCACCTGTTGATTGGCTTCCTGCACACGATTCGCAAGATTGCGGACCTCGTTTGCCACCACTGCAAAACCGCGGCCGTGCACGCCGGCATGCGCTGCTTCGATCGCCGCGTTCAGCGCCAACAAGTTTGTTTGCGCAGCGATGTCACCAATCGTTTTTACCATACCGCGAATCGCTTCAGCCTGTGATGTAAGCATCTGCAAAATTGCTGCGCTTTCGTTTGTCTCCGCAACCACCTTAGCAATTGCACTCTCAATTTCTTGACTACATGCAACGCCTTTTTCAGCCCGCTCTTTCAAGCTTTCCGCCATCAACTGCAGCTCATTTGTGACATGATTCATGCTGTTTTCACGATCGGTAATATCAGTTGCGACCTTAATCACAGCCTCGACCTGACCATTCTCTGTCAGCACCGGCATATAGGTTGCTTCTAGCCAAATGATGCGGCCGCTCTTTGTAACGCGTTGAATCTTCTCTTGAAATGACTTTCCCGTACGCAGGCTGCGCCAAAAGCTTTCATAGGAAAAGCTGTTCGCAAATTCAGGTAAACAAAACTGCCGATGATGTAAGCCTGGCAGCTCCTGTACACTATACTCCATGGTCCGCGCAAAGTTTTCATTGGACCAAAGCACCTGTCCGTGCGGGTTAAACTCAATCATCGCCAGCGCTTGCTCTAACGCCGCTAATACGGCATTTTTTTTTAACACCTGTGTGCTTACTGGTGCACACTTAGATACGTATGTACTATTCACAACCAATCCCCTTTTGTATGTAATTTACGTAATAGCGTACAATAAAAACGCTACAACGAACACCATAGCACATGGCACCCTTATGTAGATTATTATGCTTATATATTATTTTAATTGTATTTTTATATTATTGCAATTTTACATAATTTATTTTTTATAAGGTTCTATGGAGGTTCTGTTCCTTTTTGGAGAACAGGCTTTTCCCTACAGCCGTGCATTTATATTACCAAGTCAGCTGCTTGACTATCACAAAGATATCAATCCCATCAGATCATTTTTCCTCAGCAAACAAAACACGTGATGATACACAAGACACCGGTTACCATTGAGAGCGCTAGCTCCATAGGGCACATCTCCGCTTAAACAAACGTTTGATTAACCTTGTATCTCTTTGATGTTTTTCCCGCCTAAATAAGCAAGGTTTAAATTGTAACGCATTTCCATCTACTTGTTTTACAGACGACGAAAAGCCACTCCGCCAAGTAGCGGAGCGACCTTTGTTATTTCTTTGGCAGTACAATTAACGGGAAGGTTCCTGTTCTGCCCTGAAATTCATATGAAATGACGGCTGTTCCTGGCTTTCTAGTCTTTACAAAGCCAATCGAATTGACGTCAGCAATGGATGGATCGCTGGAGCTCCACTCGAATTCACCGGAGCGCACTGCAAACTGTGTGCCATACATATCTGTGACTGTTGTTTGGAAAAACACCACGTCACCTTGCGTAATCGTATCCTTATGCGGTGTCACCGAAATAGAAACCGGCTTGATAGAACTCGGCTGCACGACCTCTATTGTAATCGTTGTCGACTTTCCGCCGCTTTCTGCGGTAATCTTTGTTTTTCCCTGCTTATGCGCTGTTACTTGGCCATTCTCATCAATAGAAGCAACCCTCGGATTACTCGACTTCCATGTCACATCTACTGCTTCAAACTGTGAAATTGGCAGAATATAGTTAGATGATACTTCACGGAAATCACCGAATAAATTCAACTGCCGCTTCGCTCCGTCCGCCAGCTTGAGCGTGCCCGTGCGATCAAGCGCTTCATCCAGAATACGTACATTAGATACAAACGGATTGAAATGATATTCCATTCCTTTGGACGTTACCTCTATTTCACCTGTGCCGTGCATATTGCCGACCGCATTGCTCACGTAGCCTTTTGCTGCGGCATTTCCGGTCACTGTATAGGTTACGCCGTCCTTCTCCCACTGATCTAACACATGCAGATGACCAAACACAACATCTATATCCACATCAGGATGTGCCGCTTTATAGTTACCAAGAATGGTTTCAAACCTTGCCGCATCTTCTGTATCAAGCTCATGCAGTGTGCCGAAGCGATCTTTTGTTGTATTGTGCGTGACAACCAGCACATTTTTCTGCTTGTTTTGTGCAAGCACCTGTTCTAAATAAGCAAACTGTGTACTATCTGATGTGGTGATACTTTGTCCAAATGACGTATTCAAGCCAATTACAAGCGTATTGCCATACGTTAAGTGGTACGTCGGGGAACCGAATGTATTCATATATTCATTTAGATTACCCTGGAACGATTCATGATTGCCGGGTACCGTTAAAAATGGTTTGCTGCCAAGCAATCCAATATCCTGCTTTACCTGCGCCCACTCAGCAGCTGAGGACTGGTCTACCATATCGCCCATATGAATAATAAAATCGCTATCATCCTGTGCGGCACGCATGAAAATTGGCTTTGCAAATTCAGATACATGCGTGTCAGGAATTAATGTGATGTTAAAACGGTCTTTTCGTTTTGGCTGCGGCAATGCCTCCACTTGAAACGTACGCTGCAGCGGTTCTAGCGCATTGCCTTTTTTATCTTTAGCCTGTACGGTAAACGTATAAGACCCATTTGGTAATGCTTCCTGTGCAAATGTATAGCCCCAGCCTGTTTGCTCATCATAGGTAACCGGATGGATTTTGCCATCAATGGCAACACGAATTGATGATGCGTCGATTCCGCTTTTTTCGTCCGTCAGCTTAAATGTGATGCGCGGCGTTGCTGTCTTTTCCCTCGCTGTTGCCGTTGGCGTTACACTAGTTATTACCGGCTTTTCCGTATCTTCACTCAAGTCTACCTGAATTGTTTTTGTAAGAGCTGGCACCGCTACATTGCCCGCAAAGTCGCGCGCTTCCACGGTAACTGTATGCGTTCCTTCCGTAAGTCCTTTCAAGGAATAGCTGACCTTGCCTGTTGCAGCATCATAGGCTGGTGTTACTTTTGCGCCGTCTACCATCATCTGAATAGATGATGCATCTACACCCGTTTTATCATCCCGCAGTACGGCAGAAAATTCTACATCTTGGGAATAAACTGCGCTTTTCTCCGGTTTTATACTTGTAAAAGTCGGTCCAATCATATCCTCTTCGTTTGTATACACAAAACGGATGTCATCAAAGTAGATCGCACCTTTATAGTTCGGATTGCCTTGATTCGTTTTATCTACCTCTACCGCATAAATTTGTGAAACCTTAAGCGGCAATGTCCAAGATGGATCAATTGGTGCCTCTACATACTTCCAGCCAATCCAATCAACGCGCGGCGCGAGGTTGATTGTTTTGTTAGCGTTGCTGCCATCCTTAATAATGGCGCGCAGCCACGGTGCTTTGCCATCTCCATACACCCACATGCCGATCGTTTTTGGCATGATGTTGGTGCTTAAGTCGCCCTTTGGAATCATATACATTGCGCCGTTTCCAGTCGTCCAGCCGCCATAATTGTAATCGAGCTTGAGACTCTTGCTGCCGCTTTTTGCAATATCGTTTGCAATGGAAATATCATAGCTTTTAACAAAGTTTTTATTCGTTGTGTACTGTGAAATATCGCCGTGTTCAAAGTCATCAAGCTTGATATCCTTCAATCCAAGCATAAGCGGAATCTGTTTTTCTATCTCTCCGACCTTAAGCGTTACTGTTGCGGTTGTGCCAGCTATGATGTCGGAATTGACGATAAGTGTACCATCCTTAGAAAGCGTGCCCACTTCCTTATCAATTGACCAAGTTGCGGCGTTTCCATCAATGACAACCTGCTTCCCGTCTTTCATGGCAGTGAACGCGAATGTTTTCATTTGACCTGGCTGCAGAACGACCGTCCCCTGATCTTTGAGCGTAATGCTGTCAACCTGATCCACAACCTCCACATCCGCTTTTCCTTCTACACCATCAACAAGCGCACTTACTGTACCACTTCCTGCTGCAGAAGGTGCTGTAAAAGAACCATCCTGTGCAATGGTGCCAAAGCTTGCCTTCCAAGACACCGGACGTACAGCTGATGATAGCGGGTTGCCGTTGGCGTCAGTTGCTCGATAAGAGAAGGTATAAGATGCGCCCTTATACATCGTAATAGGCTTATCAATGATTACCTCACCAACGTCACCAGTTCTTGCTGCTAGGTTTACAAACAGCAATGCATTCGTAACGGGGCGAGAATTGCCATCAGATGGATGATTTGCCGTCACAAGCGTACTTGTTCCCTTCAGACGCGTCACCATTTCAGTTGAACCGCCGCCATCTAAGTTAACCGCTGCTACCGCACCCGCTTCCTTCATGATGGTCGCCAGCTCCGGTAAGCTCACGCCCGTACTGTCTGCGAATTGTGCACTACCTTTATCAATTGTTACGGCAATCACCTTATGATCCTTTGTAATACCAATCGCTGTTCGGGCGTTGCGCTGCGTCACAAACGACTGTCCATAATCAGCAATCAGCTTGTCCGTGCTGACCTCAGTGCCATTTTGTACAATCCAGCTGTGCGAGCCTGTTGCTTCCTGCACGCCATTAGCAAGCTGCCGATTCTCTCCTTTATATATGTTCCACTGAAACGAAAGCTTGTTGCCGGCCTTTAGATGCGTCCGAATCCAGTCCGCCTTGCTTCCATAACCGGCTATCACAATCGCATCCTCGGGAATATCGATTTGTTCCATCTTGTCATATACGTTTTCAATCGTTCCCCCGTAGATATCACCGGCCTTTAGATGCGTGGCATTCTTTACCCCTCTCACAACTGCCATCGCGCCGTTTGCCAAATACGGAATATTCGTGTTATATGTAAGTTTTTTCTTTTGATTCAGCAATTGATTGTAAGCGACGATTTTATTGTCGCTATTTTCATTGCGATTCATCATATCAAGCTGGATGGTTTCACTGCCTGCAGTTAGCGTACCTTCTACAGAGACAGAGTCAATGAAAGGTTTGTTAGTTGCATCAATCCCAAACACCGGGAACTTTCGAATGGCTTCAGCATCACAATTATTAATAAGGAGGTTTCCGTCTTTGATTTGTGTGGTCATATTAATACCGGTGGTCATGCTGAACATATCCGCATTGGTCGCCGCTACGACATCATGACCTTTGAACATCTCCCGTTTGGCCTGTGACGGCACAGAATCCATCGCTACCACCGCATCCAAAGCCTTTGACGTCATCATCTTCACATTTGGATTTTGCAGGTCTGCTTCAATGATATTGATGCGCTGCTTCACACCGGACTCCGATTTAAAGTTGGTAATTTGCTTCTCTGTATGAACAATCCCCTGTGACAGCATCTCTTGCTTTAAAATATCAATTTTCTCCTCCATAAAAGCCTGCGACATCGTCTGTGCATATGTGACAGGCATGGTTGGCGCTGTTTGTGCAAACAATGCCATCGCTGCCAAACCAACCGCCAAATGCTTTCTCTTCTTCATGAATACCAGTCCCCTCACTTGTGATGAATTAGCTGTAACGAGTCTTATAGTATACGAGTTGTATAGACTACGTATGAAATGCGCGTAAATAACATGTAAATCATTCGGGGAAATTGGCGAATTCCCTTTATGAATCTGTAAATAAATCCCTAATTATCACACTCCCTTTCCCCTGTCAATTGTGACAATTTAGTTGCTTTTCCACCTGTTCCTGCCGAATTTTTTTTAAATATTTGTCGAATTTTTTTACGAAAACAGAAAATGACGCACTTCATCCCAGCTTACAATTAACCCAATAGGCATATTCCCGCTTCCATGTTACATTGAAAGAAATGTACAGCACGGACACTATCACCTATGTTTCTATGAAAACGACAAGGAGGAAAGACATTGAAAAAGAAAGTAACCTCAGCACTTTTGGCGGCTGCAATGATGACCGGTACCTTTATTCCTGCTGCAACGCCAACTGTTGGACATGCCCAAACGTATTCCACCATCGAGCAAGCACTCAGTCAGCTAACACCTGAGGAGCGCCGTGCGATTCAAACCTTGTCCGCTTCTGCAGCTTCAGGGCTTCAGCTCTCTCCAGACATTGATTTGACAAGTAAGGAAGAGGTTTCTGTTATCGTCGAATTTAAAAATAAGCCTGCGAAAACAGCGGTTTTACTGGAAAAGCTAAATGGGAAAGAAATAAGTATCACAGATGCACAAGAACGTGTGGAAGCAGATCACGCTGCATTCCGAAAGGATTTTGATTCTCTTTCTATAAAAGGAAAGATGATAAGGTCCTACAAACAGGTATATAACGGTGTAGCCGTAACCTTACCTGCAAACCAAGTCAAACATTTGCTGCAATCTAAGGCTGTTAAAAGCGTATGGGAAAATCGCTCTGTTCAATTGGATTTGCCTCCTGCAACCGAAGAAGCAAAAGCGACGGCATATACAGGCACCCATCCGCATACCACACTTGGTGTTGATAAACTTCACCAGGAAGGATTAACAGGAAAGGGGGTTAAGATTGGTGTTTTGGATTCTGGCATGGATTATAATCACCCTGACTTAAAAGATGCTTATGAGGGCGGATACGACTTTGTGGATGATGACAGTGATCCAATGGAGGCAACATATCAGCAATGGGAGGAGTCCGGAAAGCCAAAGTACAGTGGCGGCTGGCCTTACTATACTTATCACGGCACACACGTAGCAGGTATCATTGCCGGACAGCAGAAAAGCGACGCAGTATTTGCGACAAAAGGAGTGGCACCGGATGCCGATCTATTTGCCTATCGCGTGCTTGGTCCATACGGGCTGGGCTGGACAGATGATATTGTAGGTGGTATCGAACAATCTGTGAAAGATAAAATGGATATTATTAACCTATCACTTGGCAACAGCTCAAACAGCCCATTCGAGCCATTGGCGGTGGCAATCAACAACGCTGTCCTCGCTGGTGTAACAGCAGTATTGGCTGCCGGAAACGGGGGGTCCAATTTATATACAGTTGGTTCTCCTGCCACGTCTCCGCTGGCCATTACGGTCGGATCAACAGACACAGAGGTGGCACTGCCTTCCTTTATCGGCACCTTCAAAGTGGGTTCTCAGCAAATCACAACCGAAACACAATACCTAACAACAGGCTTTGGTATTAATATGCGTGCACTAAAGGGACAAACCCTCGGCATCGTACATGTAAATCGTGGGACAGAACAAGATTATGCAGGTGTTGACGTAACGGGAAAAATTGCGCTTGTATCCACAGGAGGTAATACACTTCAAGAAAAAGTATTGCTCGCAAAAGCAAAAGGTGCAAAAGCCATTTTCATTTACAGAGAAACAGATAACGGCTACGTAGCGGACACATTGCTAGAGCTACCCGAACACATACCTTCCCAGATTATTAAAGGTGAGCAAGGGCGCGCTTTCAAAAGCATGCTGCAAGCAGGTGAAGGCACCTTCACATTTGATCAAGTGAAAGAACGTGTACTCACTTCCGATGACAAACTGTCCTTCTATAGCTCGCGGGGACCAGCACGCAGTACCTATGATATCAAACCGGAAATCGTGGCACCAGGCGGCAACATCATGTCAACCGTTCCAAGTTACCACTGGGGCAAAGGATATATCGGCGATTACAAGCTGGCTTATGATCAACTTTCAGGCACATCTATGGCAACACCGCATGTAGCTGGCATTGCGGCACTTTTGCTGCAGGCTAATCCAAAACAAAGTCCGTCTGATATTAAGAGCGCTTTAATGAACACGGCGGACGCACTGAAAAGCCAAAACAGTGTCTATGAAATCGGTGCAGGACGCGTTGATGCATACGAAGCAGCACACGCTAATGCTGCATTTACCATTGCCGATGAAACCTTTACAATTGGAAGTAATCATAAAGAACGTCTCATCAAAGAAATTACAGGTGCACTAAGCTACGGCACGTTCTTTGATACAGGCGCTGTGATTGAAGCAGAAAGAACGATTTCGATTGAAAACAATAGTGAAGAAGACAAAACATACAAAGTGAAAGTGAACTACCAAGCACTTAAAGGTTCCTTACCGGCAGAGGAAAACGGGGTTGTATTAGAAACAACTTCTTCTGTCACGGTAAAAGCAGGCAGTAAAGATGGGGTAAATGCAAAGCTGCATATCCCAATCACAGCCAAAAACGGCACCTATGAAGGTTATGTTACATTCACAAACATAAACAGTCCAGACGAAACCTATCAAGTTCCGTTTGCAGCGCGTAAAGTTCAGGAAGGCGTTGCCTTTGTCAATATGACAGACATACTTACCACCATCCGTAACCCAGGAGACGTCGGAAACACCGTTATGACACAGTTAAGCGGCTCGTTCCAGCTAAACTCCCATATGAAATCCGTGGACACCTTCCTTACAAATGCTGAAGGACAAGACCTTGGTTTTATTGGAAGCATGGACGGCACTTGGATTGGGGAAAACACACAGATTTCTCTTTACAACGTATTTGATGGCAAGTATTACCCGTTTACCAATGATAAAGAAAAGCCAATTGCTTACGAAACAAGAGTGGCTGAACCAGGCTCTTATAAAATTAAATTTGTCTTTACGGATGATAAAGGAAAAGACACCATTATTGAAAAGCCATTTATTCTAGACCATGAGGCACCAACTGTTGAAGCAAGCCTAGCAGAAGGCATTATTGAAATCGAACCCGCCCTTTCTACAGTTGCATTCAGCGGAAACGTATATGACAAACAAATTGAAGAAGCGGCAGCGTCCGGTGCAGCGGTCACACAAGGTAACAATAAATTGTTTATTCGTGATCAAAACGGCTACCCGCAGCAGTACACACTTGATCCAAGTGGAAATTTCCAAGTAAACCGTAACTTCCCAACCTACTTGAAAGTATTACCGCTTACTGTTTTTGCGAAGGATCGCGCTGGTTCTACCTCTACACAAAAGGAATATTTCTTTGTTAGAAAAGGAACGAATTATATCTCGACTGTAGCTAATCAAAAGGATGTACAATCGGGTGATTCTATTACCTTTACATCAACAATTCACAACAGCACAAGCTGGACAGAAGCCAAATGGACCTATCAGTTTAATAAAAATGTCATTACAGTGGAAAGCATCGAAGTGCCAGCAGAATGGCAAAGCCAAATTGCCTTGGAGAAAACAGAAACAGCAAGCGGTATTACCATTACATTGAAATCTCTTGACGGCGCTATTCCGGCAGCGGATAAAATGCCACTGCTGCAGGTAAAAGCGAAGGCAAAAGACGATAAATATATCGATCAATATGTTACATTAACAGCAGCAAGTCCTGTTTTCACAAAAGAAGACGGTACAAAAATAAATGCGGGCGCAGCGCAGCCATCCGTCAAAGTACAGCCGAAGCACTCGCAGCTTTACGGCGACCTGAACGGTGAAGCCATTTATACGCGCGATGGCTTTGGAAATCTTCTAACCACATATGTTGATTACTTAGCCCTCGGTGCAACTGTGAAAGTGAAGGATGAGAGTGGGAATGTCTACGAAGGTAAAATTCTAAAGGATGCGAAATTTATTGTGGATGGTCTTCCTTCTGACCGTAGAACCTTAACGTTTGAATTAGATGTACCAAGTCACTTCACTGTTCAAAAGACTGTTACCATCGGAAAGCCAAACAGCATGCCGCAGCAACAATACCTAACCTTTAAACCGGCTCTAGCTGGTGATGTTAACAAGGACAACGTCATTGATATTGACGATGCCATATATGTAAAAGAGCATTGGAGCTCAGCTGATCGCCAAGCCGACATCAACTTTGACGGCAAGGTCGATCAAAAGGATATGAGCTATATCCAAGCGAACTACCTATTGGAAAACCAGATGGTCACACCATCGAAAAAACCGCGCGAAAAAGCGGAAAGCAAAACTCTTTCTGATATTCTGAGCAACCTACAATAGCTCTTGAATATAACCATTATCGATTTGGGTGAACCCCTCCTTGCAGGGTCGGTAATGGTCTGGAAGCAGCAATCTCCTGAGAGATTGCTGCATTTTTTATTGAAATGCGATTATATATTCCGATTGAAACGTTTCTCCGGCTTCAAGCACATTGACCCCAAGCTTCTCCTTCATATTGCCGGAAGTCTCATACGTATCTGCTATACCGTACCACGGTTCTATGCAAACAAATGGTGCCATTGTACCATCGCTCTCGTTATACTTCGACCAGATGCCGACGAACGGAAAGCCAGAAAGTGTTACCTTTACGCCGTGATGGGATGCATTTGTCATTGTCACGGTGTTGATATTGTCATAAACGAGAGCGTCACCTGCAAATAAAGACGGTGCTATCGTAATGGCCTCCAATGACTTTACCGTACATTTTCCCGCAATGAGCGCGTCCTTTAGCTCGTATTGATGCACCTGCTTCCCTGCCGAAGCAGTCATCTGCAGCGTATAGTCGCCTGCTTGCTCGTTTTCCAAAAGCGGAATACGAAATGCCGGATGGCCGCCAATTGAAAAATACATCTTCTCCTCGTTTTGATTTTCTACCTCCCAGCGAATCTGCAGCGAAGCCTCTTGCAGTATGTACTGAATGGTCACTTTAAACTCATACGGATATACCGCCGCAAAACGGCCGGCAGATTCACATACAAACGAAATACTATCATCCTTCTGCTCCGCTACCTGAAACACAACATCCCGCAAAAAGCCGTGCTGCGGCAGCTCGTATGTTTGACCATCGAGCTGATACTGGTTGTCCTTTAGTCGACCGACAATGGGAAACAAGACAGGAGATACACGGCCCCAGTAGGTACTGTCACCTGTCCACATATAACTAAGACCATTTTTCTTATGAAGTACATTGCGCATCTCCGCACCAAGCTCCGCGATCGTTACTTTCAGCCAATTATTTTCAATTACATGCATTATTTTCACCCTTTCTTTTTTTGATTATACCTAAAATGCTTGATACAAGCTAAAAGTGGAAAGTTTGCAAAAATATTCGTTTATTAGTTAAAATAAAAAGGTTATATGATAAATGAAAGAATAAGAACTTTCATGAAATTACCGATGTTGCCTCTAGGGGAATGTCTTACATACTCTTAAACAAACGTTTGATTAGCTATTTTACTGTACATATAATTTAGTTCAGTGCCAATCTTCCTGTTCTGCTGAACATACCAATATAATTCGCATGAGCTTCCACAATCTTATATGTATGTTGCTTGACGCTTCCTATCTCAACTCAGCAAAAAACGTATGCGCCTGTAAACACATACGTTTTTTGACTTTATTCCAATCTAAAAAAATCCTATTTCTAAAATTAAATACATGCAAACTTATAGCATGCTGATATTATTATGGACGAATTCCGAAAACGTATAATTTTGTTGAAGTTCAAAAATAGTGGCTGCTTTTTGCATAAATTGTACAGCTCTTTCTTTTTCATTTAAATGGTGCCAATTGACACCTTGCTGATAATGCAATTCTCCAAATAAATACAACGTTTCTTGCTTAAGACATTCCTTAATACCAAGATCTATATAATCAACTGATTCCGTAAACTTTTGAATGGCAGTTAACGATTTAGATAACCCGTATAAGACCCTGATTTTGACTTTATATGATTCCTCATGCTCCGTATGAATTAACTGCAATGCTTTCGTATAGGTTTCTATTGATTCTTCATATTTTTTAGTCTCATTATAGATAATTCCAATGCTATTTAATATTTCAATTTCTCGCTCTGTAGCAAAATGTGGCGTTCGGGATGTCATTCTCAAAGCGGTTTTAAGGAAAGATATAGCTTTCTCTTCATTTCTCTCTAAATAATACACGCAAACACCTTCATGCCATAAAAAAAACTGTTGACTGTCTATATCTTGAAAGATTTGTTTATCTTTTTCACGCTTAATAAGAGCAGCTACTTCCCCATAATTACGATTTCTGACTTGCTTTCTCATTTCAGCCTTTATATTTTTCATATACTCTAGTTGAGGGGATTGTGCCACGTTGAAAAAATAATTGATATCTATACCTAATTTTTTTGCAATTTTATAAAGAGTGACTGAAGAAGGATTTTCTTTTCCGCTCTCAATTTTACTAAGTTGTGCTTGTGAACATATGCCTTCGACCAGCTCTTTTTGTGTATATCCCAAAGCTTTTCTCACATCCTTAATAATAAGGCCAATCTGTTCCACATCCAATACTTGTTCCTCCAAACCTTACTTTTACTATTCTTTTATTATATTTGATATATTACCTTTAATAAATTGGGGGATGTATCCTTACAAAAGAATTATACACTATATAAAATATTGTATTTCATAATTCTATGAATAGAGCTTTTCTCAGTAACAGAAATTCTGTTATTGTTATGTTTTAACCAAAATTCTGCCGTACATTCGCAATAGAATATGAATTCTTATCATAAATGGAGAAGTTTTTAAAGATAGGCTCAGTTAAAGTTCGTTGTTGACTTCCATTTTCGCGGGCAGTCAGGGAGTCTCCTCAGTGCTATACGCCTGCGGTTCCTCCCTTTGACTTGCTTTGTCTCATCCCCTTCACTTCAATCAACCAGTGGTAATTACAACCGAAAGATAAAACAAAGTGCCACAAAACCTATTAAAAATATTTTCAGGAAAAATAGGATAGGAGCATACAGTCCACTCCAATAACTTACATCAAACGGGTCACAGATTGAATAACTGAAATATCACTCCCTGTTCTTATACATTGCTCTAGAAACAGGGCATCATTCTTGTCGGGTCTATCTTTTAAGACGAGTACATATTTTCAAAATTTGTTAAAATTTCAAAAAAATGTTTATTTTTTTAGCTTTTTATGTAAAATAAGGAATGGAGTATTCATTTATCACAATAAGGAGGATTTTGTAATGCGTAAATTTTTGACACTTTTCTTTGCTCTAATTGTAATGTTCACTTTAATAAGGTTAACACCTAATGCTATTCAATTAGTTATAGAGGAGTTACCTAACCAACATACCCTTCCAATAGATTTATATATCTAATACATCTTTATTTGAAAAGGAGATTTTCTAGTAAACTAGAAATCTCCTTTTTTTATGAATTGTACGTTTTACTTTACTACCTCTTCCTATTCCCCTTCAGCCTCCTATCATTTAAACGAAGTCAATGTCATCCCATTAATGATATTAAAGAACAGTAAGATTGCGAAAAATAAAAACGCTGTAAACCATGCAAAAGACTTTGGAAAGTCTGCTACAATTAGAAGACCTTTTGCTCTTAAAATAAAGTGCCAAATTGCAAAAATTTCGATTCCATTTAAAAATCCAAATAATCCACCCTCAGGTTCTACCAACCCTCCAAAACTCGTTACATAAAAGGGCATGGATCCATCAATAAAATACTTAATTAAACCATTAACCCAAATTGAAATCACAGTAATAATCATAATATGAATATTTAAAGATAACAATTGCTTGAACTTCACATCTGAACTTGTAAATTTCGCCAAAAATAACTGAACACCTGAAGATACAAACAGGTATACGAACGGGATGAGTCCACCAGCTGCTATAATAGATATTCTCGTGAAAGTGACGAGAAATTCCTCGGAGCCTTTGGGAACATCTCCTTGGAGAAGAAAGTTAGTGTCAAGGGAAAATGCTGTAATAATTGTGCCCGTCATTTGCAATACAAATATAATGACTAAAGGAAAAACTATGATTGGATTACGTTTCATTCTCTCAAAATTTTGTAACGGTGCAAAAATGGTTCCTAAGAGCGTTGGGCGTTCCCTATCTACCTTTGCCGTCTCAACTTTAACTCCCAAAATATTCTCTCTCATCTTATCACTTCTCCTTATACCAATTATAAAATATTCCTTAAAGAATTAAATATGATTCGAAACCATATAAAATCCTTTATAAATCCTGAAATTCTTTTCAATAAAGGTTTATATCGGTATCGAAAAAAATAACTTTAAGAATATTATTTACTATTTCATCGTTTTAATTGTAAAATAACAACAACTACTTAATCTTATACTACTTAAAAATCCATTCATCTTTATGTTATTATCTTACAGTTTCGAATTCAAAATCAATACATATTTGTTTGACTTATATGTAATATTCCTTTAGGAATTAAATTTATAGCCAATCTGTAAAAGCAGAAGAATAGGAGGAGAAAATGAACTTAGTCGTTATATCTCAAAACAGTTTATTGATATCTTTACTAAGAACTGTACTCAATAACACAAAGGTTCAAATAGAAGTCTTAAAAAACCCCATTAGCTATAATACTCTTCATCTCCCTCCCTCTAGTAGTAGGGAAGCTGCACTAATAATTGACACACAACTATTGGACGAAGCTGCAGCGCAACGTTGGATGGATTTTGCAAAAATTTCCAAGAATCCTATTTTGCTGGTCAACACGGAATATCAAACTCCTGAGGACATTATTAGTGTTCAAAAATCTATTCTTTATTTATCTAACCCTTTACTATCTCTAGGGAATTTGGATGCAATTAAAGAACATGAGGAAAACCACTCTGAGAAACATGCACTAGATTTATATTTGGATACAGATGTCATTTTTGACATTTCTAATCTTTGTGTATTAAAAAAAGGAGAAAAAATTCCTCTGACCAATCTGGAGGCAAAAATTTTGTTATTTCTTTATAAAAATTTAAATCAAATTATTGAAACAAATATTTTGATGGAAAAAGCAGAATTGTCAAATAGCGCAAGTTTATATGTCCATATTAAAAACTTAAGGAACAAGATTGAAAAGAACCCTCAAAGCCCAGCCATTCTAAAGACAGCTCGAAAAAAAGGATATATTCTATCAATCAAACCTTAAGAAAGAATACATCCATATATATGAAACCTAAAGAAAAACTATATTGTATTAAAATGTAATTAATGTTAAATTTTAGATATTGGTAGTAAGCATTTCTTCAAAACGAGTACATAGTTACAGTGCTTATTTTCCTAAAAACAATCAGAATGGGGGCAAAAACATGGAACATTTCGTAGGGCATTTGGTTTCAAAGTTAGGATTGGATCAAGAGGTATCATTGGCAATCGTAGCTCTGTTAGGATCTGCTGGTGCAGCCGCTGTAGTGGCAGCTTGGCCTTTCTTGGCACCTTTCGTTCTAACACTTCGTGGTATTTTAGCGGTAGCGGGAACTGCTGCAGCTGTAGGGTTCTAAAAATTTAATTACTGGAGGTAACCAATCATGGTTGAAAAACTTACTGGGTTATTAGTAGGCACTCTTGGCGTTGAGAAACAAGTAGCTGTCGCAATTGCTGGATTAATTGCATCCGGTGGCGTATGGTACGCAGTAATCGCGTATCCGTTCTTGGCACCTTTTGTTGCGACAATTCAAGGTGTCATTGCAATTGCAGGTACAGCAGGAATAATAGGTTGGTAACTGTTGAATATGAAGAAAAATCTCCCTGCATATAAAAAGGTCATCCCTCTTTATATGCGGGGGGATTTTCGTGCGCAAGGAATTGTCCCCAAAACTACATTAGGGAAGATTCTATTATGTATATCTACCTTATGCTATCTCATTCCTGTATACCTGTACCTAGAAAAAAATTACAGCTTTTATAATCCACAACACCTAGATGCACTAGTGCCCTTTATATTTTTATTGTTATTCGGTTTATACATATTCAACTCATTAGGCGTAGGGGCTTTGACCGACACCTCTAGTAGAGCTGAAATTCAGTCATTGCGTCAGCTACCCATACAAGTAAAGGACTTATTAAATATTCGTATATTTATGGGTTTTTGTAGAGGTTACTTGTTCAATATAGTTTTCATACCGCCGGTGGCTTTGGCAATTATTGTGAATCAAGGTATATTTTCAGAATCATTGTTTTGCTCCTTACTATCTTTTTTATGTTTGCCATTGTTCCCATCCCTAATCGGAACTTTTCTGAACCTGAATTCCAAAACCCCAAACTTGCAAATCTGGGTAATTGTATTATGTGTGTTTATATTTGCCGGCTTCACTTTCTTACCGTCAATACATGATATACCAGCTCCACTCACAAAGGTCGTTTTAATAATGTCCTATCCTATTTGGGCCATTCTAGGACATTTAGATATCTGGCATACGCTAGCATTTATAAGCGTTTGTATTATACTGTCTCTCTTCATGCTCATGTTAATTTATCATGCTTACACTGAAAATACACAAAAAGGCATTAAAGTCGCATGGCATGAACGTTTATCTTCTCTTATTATAAACAGAAGCCAAAAGGGATTAGTTCTTTATCTCTCAATTGTATTGGGTAGAATATCACTTTTACATGTATGCATGGCATTTATTGTTGTGGGTACCATGTCATATATCACTATGTGGTCCATACACGATATTCCAAGCAACTTTATTAAAAGGGTGATACTTTCCTTCACCTCGGTATCTATACCTATTTTATTGATTTTTATTATCCTTAAGATTTCTATTGGTAAAATTGAGGAGCATAAAAGGTTACACTATCTGCCGATACCTTATCAGTGGCATTTACTTATCCCCCTTTGTTGTTCTGTATGCATTATAAGTTTCATGTTGTTCATATGGGGGATTGTGTTGATGCAAGCGTTTAAGATTTCTTTTATCTTGTATTACTTAGGTTTTACGTCATTGGGCTCTCTAAGTATAAGTACTATCTTAATTCACTTACTATTCAGCCCGAGAAAACTCACAGCTAGCTTATATTTATTTCTGTTTATAAACATAAAATCTTTCATTCTAGTAACTGTTTCAATTTTCTTGAACGAACCTCTTTTCACTTTGTTGACGAGCGCTTTAATTGATATCGTCTATTTTGGATATTATGTAAAATTCGTGATGTATCAAAACTATATGACCTACTTGGAGGTTGACCAATGATTAAAAAAATGCCATGGTATTCACTTATAGTTACTCTGGTGTATATTTTAGGTGCCGCAATTGGAGCCTACTCGGCTAGCAAGTTAAATATGGAACTAACTCCAGATCCACAAAAACTAAACTACGACACCGTAATCCTGCATAATTTGAATGTAGTATTGCTGATGGCCGCTGGGATTGTCACACTAGGAATTGGAACACTCTCTATCATTTTCATTAATGGATCATCTTTAGGAATCACATTGGGCGCTTTTGCCGATAAACATTACTTTGGAGACATTGTGATGGCACTAGTTCCACATGGTATTTTTGAAATACCAGCATTTATCATCGCTGCTGCTGGGGATTTATATATATGTGTAGCTATTATCCTTTTGATTATGAGGCGAAAAGAAAATGCCAAAACCAAATTTAAAAGAGGAGTTATGTTTAATGTCGCTGCCGCTGCATTAATTATCGTCGCTGGAATTGTCGAAGTAAGCATGCCTGTGCCGACCATCTCTCAATAAAAAAGAAAGAGGTTGATCCAAATTAAAAATACTGTTTTAGAAGTAAAACATTTACATAAAAGCTATACAGATAAGAAGGTTTTAGAGAATGTTAATCTCTCTATATACGAAGGAGAGTTTGTGGCGCTTAATGGAGAAAATGGCGCAGGGAAATCTACAACATTACATTGCATTCTAGGAATGTTATCTCGAGATTCAGGAGACATCTATGTATCGAATTATCATATAGATATTGAGCCGGTTAAATCTAGACACCTTGTCGGCTTTTCTCCTGATGATCCTTTTTTATATTCGTACCTATCAGGACTAGAGCACCTTAAGCTGTGGGCAGGCTTTCGCGGTCTTGATGAGCAATCCATCAGTTATGGAAGAGCCTTATTACATCACTTAGGATTAAATGACCGCGATCTTCATAATCTGACGAGCACCTATAGCAAAGGTATGAAACAAAAACTCTCCTTTATAGGTGCCATATTTCACAAACCTGCTTTAATTGTGCTAGATGAGCCTTTCACTGCCATGGATCAGGATTCAACTGAAGCGGCCCTTCAACTCCTAGAATCCTTGAAAACACAAAAGTGTAGTATGCTCTTCTCTTCACATCAAGCGAACATTAAAAACAGACTGGCAGATCGATTTTTGACATTAAAAGACGGTCATATTGAATAATACCCATAGAGAAAGGTGAGAGCAATATTGAAATCTCCTCATGATGAAGACATTCTATTTTATGCGTTTTGGATGAAAAGAAATGAAGATGAATCACATATCGCATATGGAGTAGATAGAAACAAATTCATATCTGGCATCACTATTACAATCATTTTAACTGCAATAGTGATTTTTTTATTAATAGCTAATATGCTTTCTCTTATTTTATATGTAAGCATAGGATATGTACTCTACCATTTCCTCTATCTGATATTCATTAGCAAATACATAGGTTGGTATGAGGTAGATCAAAATGGAAGACCCCTTACACTTATAAGCAAAGGATTTTTAGCGCCTCAAATCATTAAAAACCGGGCGCCCGTATCAAAAAAACGTTTTTTACAGGAGGCCAAATATGAATAAAAACAAATACTTATTGCTTCTTATTATCTGCATCAGTACCGCTGTACTTGTTGCAATTGGCATGCCGGAATATTCCAAAGAGGCTGCAAAAAGAGCACAAAATGGCGCATCTTCTCTTATACCTCTTAACGAATTACCCATCATGGTCAATGTTTCTGGCCTGTTATCATTTGTTGTAGCCATTTGGGGTGTCATTATGGCATTTAGAAGAAGACAATGGTTATGGCTCGTCTCCTTCGTGTTTTTAAGCTATCTCTCTGTAGGCATGTATGCCCTTTTAAATTTTATCCGATTGCACAACAAAGAAAAGAAAATTGTAGCATAAAAAAACAGCCATTATAGGCTGTTTTTATGCTTCTTGTCCTCTCATTACTGCTTTAGCTTTTTTATAATAAAACAGTTTCTTTGCAAAAATCGTCTGTACAATTACGAACATACAGCTCATCGCCCAATATAAAGGCAAAGCAGATGGAACAGTCAAACAAATAGAAAACATCATAATCGGAGAAATGAACCCAATGTAAGATAAGTATTTGGGCATATTTTCATTTGCACCCTGATCCTTATTGACAAACACTTGAATGACATACACCATACCTGTGATTAAAGAAAGCGAGAAATCTGGTTTACCTAGTTGCAACCATAAGAACTCATGAGAAGCGATGGCTGGAGACGATTGGATTGCATAATAAACGCCAATTAGGACCACTAGTTGGATTAGAATTGGTAAACATCCCGTCGCGAACGGGTTTACCCCATACTCTTTGTGCAATGCAAGGATTTCCTTATCTCTCTCTTTTGCCAAAGACGGGGTATCTTGGATTTGATCTTTTGTATACTTCTGCTTAACCGCTTGTATCTTCGGCTGCAACACCTTCATTTTCTCTTTTCGAATTGCCTGCATGATGTATTGCTTGACCATCATTGGCATCAACACCAATCTCATAATGAATGTTAATCCAATAATCGCCAAACCATAGCTGTTATCGAAAGCAGCAGCCAAAGACTCAATCGACCAAGTAAGAAACGAGACAAAATGGTTGAACAGTCCCGTCATCCCATTCATCTTGTCACACCCCGCCAAGAATAGAGCAGGTACACTCACCAAAAACACAACTTGCCTTATTCTCATGATAATAAGCTCCTTTATCTATAAGAGTACAATATCATCATAACAATTTATTGTATTTTTGTAAGAATATAAAAAACTTAGATTAAGCTTATTAAAAGCTTTATATCTATGATGAAAGGAAAAGGTGCCTATTACAGACACCTCATCCCCCTACTTCTTCAGGATATCTTACATTTAAACGCACATCCCATGTACAACAGTTTTGTCTAAGTGCCGTCTTGCGAACCGTATGCTGCACATCTTGATAATCGTCTTCTTGCTCGGCAATGCGCCGAGCCGCCTGCGGAATACTTGATAGCCGGTTGTCTGGATCCATATTGAGAAACTCTGCGTTTAACACATCTATGTATTGTCCGGTGTAGCCTCTAATGGAAAAGCCGGGGCTTTGCATCAGGCTGACAACCTCTGCAAAGGTCTCTGGCGGCAGATTCCTTTGAAGACACGTTATCGCAGCCGATTGAAATAAACGAATACACGATGCGGATTCATCCCACTCTGCATACTTGTCCTGTTTGACCAGTTCGTTGAGTGCCATGATGATAAACAACAGCTCCGGCCACAAAATTCGCGTACCGACGTACAGGCTCTTTTGCGGTTCCCAAGACTCTCCGTATGCTGCGGCGAATAAACCTTTATGCAAGTTTAAATACGTAACATCCCGATTCCCCATCAGCGCACCATATAAGTCATAACACAAGCAAAGCAAACGAACCTTTGTGCCGTTATATTGCGGCTCCGTTTCATTCTCCGCAACCTGCTTTAATACCTTGACCAGCATGCCAATATCCCAATGATCACCATAAACCGTTACACCTACACCATCATTTGTTGCCTTCATATGTATCATGGCTCGCCCCTACCTTTCTACAGTTTGGTAAAAAGCTCATTATATACCTATTGTAGCAATGGTGTTTTAAGAGAGTGAAAAGGAATTGTTAAGTTTGGTTATGGAATGTATTCAATTTAGGCACTTGGTATCACATGGCTACCATAATCTTTGAGGTAGAAGAGAAAATCGCCTAGTATAATGATGTTATTGGTTTTGTTGTATTTACATTTGGCTTTGCTGGTGCTGTTTGAGTAGCTACAAATACCGGATTATAAACATATTCTGTAATAGCTGTTACAGTATTTGAGGAGCACTATACCCTCTTCTACCACTCAATTTCTTCCGGATACTCCACATTTAAACGCACATCATCAGGTGGACAGCCATACCGCGCCGCTGCTTCACGGACAATCTCACGGATGTCTTGATAGTCACCGTTCAATTCTGTCAGCCGTTTGGCCATCAAGCTAATGCTTTTCATCCGCTTTTCTTTGTTCATCTGTAAAAACTGCTCGTTCAGAACATCTATGTATTGTGTTATATAACCCCCAACAGAGAAATAGCGGCCGTTCAACATATTCATCGTACGGCTGAACATATTTGGGGTTAATTCTTCCTTAAGACACGATGCGACAGCAGCTTGAAACATACGAACCTGTGCGATATTACGATCCCAGATGTTATGCTTATCCTGCAGATACGTAAAACGATCTTTTGATTGCTTAGCACCGTACAACTTTACAAAATCATTGAGCGCTATCGTAACGAATAACAGCTCGGGCCACAGCATTTGTATCGTCAAATACACATTCTTCTCGCTTGTAATGACGGACATATATTTCATCTTGTCCGCATCCATCCCGTTGTCTATAAACGTAATATCGCGGTCTCCCATCAGCGCATGACGCAAATCATAGCACAGTGCAAACACCCGTATCTTCGCACTATAATAATGAGGGAAATCGTTCTCTTCTCCTGTAACTTCATGCAGTGCTTCATACAGTGCATCAAAGTCTAAAAAGTCACCTGAAATAGTAACACCTGCATAATTCGGTGTTGTGTTGATTTGCAGCATCCCTTCGCCGCCTTTCCATTGTGATACATCTATTGTAGCACATACAAAAAGGAGCTAAACAAACGTTTGATTAGCTCCTTTTCTGCAGTTTCAACCATTATCTTCATACGTATCATGTTTCGTCCTTACCCTTCCAAGGTTTGGTAAAAAGCTAGCTTTATACACTTTGTAACAACCACGTTTTCAGAAAGTATAAAGTTTTATTATAGAGTTGTGCATGTTAACTGGTTATATGACCAAGAATACTGCGAGATTCCTATGCTATAATACGTATAGTAATAGATATGCAAAACTAGTAATCTTTAGAAATAACATACTGAACATAAGGGGAAAAGAAAGAATGAAAAGATTCTATGTACTTTTATTGGTTTTCGCCGTTGTTTTTGCCCATCTTTCTTATTCAACAGACGTGAAGGCTGAAACAATCGAACCAACCATTTCCGTCAAGCTAGTAAACTATTTAGGCAATAAAAGTGAGATTACAATCAAGCCTTCTGGTACCTATTTAGTGAAAGATACGAAGCTGCAGCTCGAGGCGAATGTGGAGTATCAGATTAAAGCCACAAGTGATGGCGTTTCATTACATAAAGGCAGTCAGCATCTAGGTGCATTCACGAGTTTGGAGGTTACACCCTTTAGAAGCAGTTCTATCTTGTGGATTGGTAAGCAAGGTTATTTAGGCAATATTTTATTTACAAATGAAAGCGGAAAGTATGTCCGGCCCATCAATACATTGCCTTTAGAGGATTATGTTAAAGGGGTTGTCCCGATGGAAATGCCCGCTTATTGGAACGCGGAGGCATTAAAGGCGCAAGCGGTGGCTGCTAGAACATATGCGTTAGGTTATATCAATAAGGTCATTGATGATACCATTCGTTATCAGGTATACGGCGGCTATATGAATGATACTTGGTATAAAAACAGCAATCGAGCGGTAGATGAAACATTCGGCCAAGTACTAAAATATCAAGATGCACTGATTAGCGCTGTATTTTCAGCAAGCAACGGCGGAAGAACCGAATCCAATGCAAATGCCTGGGGAAGCACTGCCTTGCCTTACCTGACAATTAAGGGCGATCCCTATGACACTAGCATCTCATGGGAGCTAGCTTTGCAAAAAATGCAAATAGATCTGGCTAATAAAGACTTGAAGAATCCTGGTGCTTGGTGGGACGCGACAAAAGAAACGGATACAAACATCAGCAGTAACATCAAAGCATGGATGCTTGCAAATGGATATGCCGGCAAAGACATTAAAATCGTCAGCATTCCAAAGCTATCATTGTATGCACCCTCATCTGGGGGACGTGTGACGAAAGGTGATATCAGTATTACATACATCATTAAGGATCAATTTGACTCTGCTGGCAAGCTGTCCGTACAGCAGTTGAATTTTACAGGTACAACAGCTGCCAAAATCAGAGCAATCATTGGTAATCGTGTGATATTGAGCTACCTCGTTACCGAGGCAGCTGAGAATGAAGCAACCATTACCATAAAAGGCAATGGTGATGGTCATGGTGTCGGCATGAGCCAGTACGGCGCTAAAAAAATGGGCGAGCTAGGTAAAACGTATCAAGAGATTGTAGCGTTTTATTATACAGGCACTACCCTTTCCTCTGTGTATCAAATCAGACCGGTCACAAAACCACAAGTCAACCCAGTAGGTGACAGCGACAAAGTAGTAACAGGAGCGGCAGGTTCTGATGTAACGATAACAGTAAAGGGCAATGGAAGCATATTAGGAAGCGGGCAAGCAGATGCGGCTGGTGACTTTGCGGTTCCAATTCCTGTTCAAAAAGCGGGCACAAAGCTTACCATCACAGCGAGCGATCAGGCAGGACATGTGAGTGAAGTGACAGAAGCTGTGGTACAAGACAAGGCTCCATTAGCGCCAAACGTGAATATCATTACAGATAAAACTACCGCAGTAACAGGAACTGCGGAAGCCAATACGACTGTCTATGTGAAAGTGGGATCCACTCTTTTAGGTAGAAAAACAGTGGACTCCGCTGGCAGATTTTCTGTTCCTATTTCGGTGCAAAAAGCAGGGACAAAAATACGAGTCGTTGTACGCGACAGCAGCGGCAATTACAGCCCTTACACATCCGTGATGGTGCAGGATAAAACCGCTCCGTTAGCTCCGAAAGTAAATATAATTACAGATCAAGCTACAACCGTAACGGGCACAGCGGAAGCAAATGCGACTGTCTATGTAAAGGTTGGAGCCACTATCCTTGGTAGACAAAAGGTGAATACTGCTGGGGCCTTTTCTGTTTCTATTCCTGTCCAAACAGCAGGGATAAAAGTAAGAGTGGTTGTACGCGACAGCAGTGGCAATTACAGTCCTTATACAACAGTGACAGTGCAATCTATATAAGATAAAAACGGACACGTGTAGATATACACTCTAAACATGGTACAAATGAAAAAACTCCTTATACCGTGATATAGGGAGTTTTTTATATGAACATCTAGAAGGAAGCCTCTGTAATGCCTGCTTACAAAAAACGTGTATGATCAGCATACTGTATATCCACATGAATTAACGATTGTAGCTCGTACCAATAATTATCCAACCAATCCTCTAAACGAGGCTTTTTTATTTCTACAGTACCTTAATCTTACCTTACTCTCCCAAGGGTTTCAAGAGATAAAATGTATGTGCTCATGCTTTCTTTACTAGGCACAAAAGTATTATGTAAACTGGAGCTTGTATATTTCATTTTATATTATTTTAATATAAACGAAACGGATATTAAACCTTTATTTCATCGTCATATTAATTATTTCACAATTAATGTATGCAACCCTCTGTTTTTTGGCGTATATGACCGCATACGTGTTATTTTTTGGTTACTACGATGTTCAGGTTTTCATTCCTTCCCTTTGTTACCTCTTACCCTTTAAAGAAGAAACAGCAAGTATATCCTTGCTGCTTCCTTTTTTACTCACTTACAACTACTTCACGATCTAACATTCCTTGCATTAAACGAAGCACACCTTCTTTTAATTCAGGATGCTGCAGTGCAAACTCAATCGTTGTCTCAATAAAACCAAGCTTCTCTCCTACATCATAGCGTCTACCTTCAAAGTCGTAGGCAAACACGCGCTGAATTTCGTTTAGCTTTTGGATTGCATCCGTTAGCTGAATCTCGCCGCCCGCACCTGTTTCTTGCTTTTCTAAGAAGGCAAAGATTTCTGGCGTTAAAATATAGCGGCCCATGATTGCTAGGTTAGAAGGCGCAGTGCCCTGCTTTGGCTTTTCAACAAAGTTGCGAACACCATAGCGGCGACCTGTTTGGCTAATTGGGTCCACAATGCCATAGCGATGTGTTACGTTTTCTGGTACCGTTTGTACCCCAATCACAGATGATAAGGTACGTTCATATTCATCCATTAACTGACGCAAGCATGGTGTTTCGGCTTGTACAATATCGTCACCAAGCAGGACCGCAAACGGCTCATCACCAATAAACTTACGCGCACACCAAATCGCATGACCTAAGCCTTTTGGTTCTTTTTGGCGAATATAATGAATGTCTACCATTTTAGAAGACTTTTGCACTTCTTCTAGTAGAGCGTATTTTTCTTTTTCTAATAGATTTTGTTCCAGTTCAAACGCATGATCAAAGTGATCTTCAATAGCACGTTTGCCTTTACCTGTTACGATGATGATATCTTCAATACCAGAAGCAACCGCTTCTTCCACTATGTACTGAATCGTTGGCTTGTCCACAATTGGCAGCATTTCTTTCGGCATAGCTTTTGTAGCCGGGAGGAAGCGTGTTCCCAGACCGGCAGCCGGGATAATGGCTTTTTTTACTGTCTTCATATATTCCTCCTACAGCACTTTATGATGAAACTCAAACTAAAACAACCTCTTAAAAATAAAATATTCAGATTTAAGGTTTATGAACCTATTATTTTCTTCAATGAACAGAATCTAATTACCTTTTCATTTAACTTCACATTTAAAAATGTTATAAGCTTTAAAGTATTTAATATTCTTTATAAAGAACATTATAGTTCATATTATATAGAATATAAAGAATAAATTTATCCTAATATTATTATTTAAAACTATACACTTATAATTATAAACATTATATTACCCATTACAATCATTATTTTACATTAATTTAATTTATCTGCGACAAAAAAGACCGCCGCAGCGATCTTATTCCTTCTTATCTCCTAATGCAAATGTAATCTCCGCTTCACATGCCACTTCGCCGTCTACTGTTGCGACTGCCTTTCCTTTTCCGATTGGACCGCGCACGCGTGTAAGCTCAACCTCAAGGCGTAGCTGGTCGCCAGGGCGTACTTGCTTTTTAAAGCGGCAGTTTTCAATGCCGGCAAAAAAGGCGATGCGACCGCGGTTTTCTTCTTTTTTGAGTACAGCTACTGCACCGACCTGCGCTAATGCCTCGACGATAAGAACACCTGGCATTACGGCGTAGCCTGGGAAGTGACCGTTAAAGAATTCTTCATTGGCACTGACATTTTTAATACCGATGGCACGTACGCCTTCTTCGACTTCTAAAATGCGATCTACTAATAAAAACGGATAGCGGTGCGGAATAATTTCTTTAATTTGTTCGATATCCAACATATAATCCACTCCTTTAGTATCTGGTCATAAAAGTTACATACAATTTATATTATCACACTTGTAAGCAAAGAAGTCTATGTAATTTTTCGGATGCATACTAAAAAGCGCACATGAATCACCATGTACGCTAAAATATAAAAAAAATGCACACACTCTTCCGGTTTGCAAATGACGATTTCTCGACAAGTGACACGGAGGCCGAAATGAGCGTGTGACCAAGTTAGGGGAAAGGCAATATGCAGTGTTCATTCATAAATTGAAATGAAGCATCTTGCCTCATGTGTCGTATTCGTCTTTATTATATGACGACTGACAACAAAAAGGAAATGGCAAATATCCCAAAATTGCCGAAATATAGACAATATCTTTCAATTTTGCTTTGTTTTCCTCGAATTTTCTCACGTTTTTATGAAAAGTAAGAAAATTTACTAGATTATTTGAGAAATATATGACTGCTTTAAAAAGCTTGATTGATTTATGCACGTATCTCTCTTTCACTAAAAATGAGACACCTGTACAGGTGCCTCATTTCATTTATTTTACTTTCACAATGCTCTTTCCACTTACATTCTTCGCACCATCTGTCGCTGTAATTGTGAGCTCTGTCCCTGTTTTTTGTTTTGCAATGGCGATAGAAAAACGACCTTTGCTGTTTGCTTTGCCTGTTCCAATCGTTTTTGTACCGCTCATTACGGTTACAACTGCACCTGCTTCGGTTTGTCCGATGACAGATGTAGATTTACTACTTACCGTCTCGACAGTTGGCTTGGCCGGTGGTGTAGCATCTTTTACAGGAATTGCGACCGGATCACCAACAACACCTTTGTCACTGATAGCCGATACATGCAGAACAGTCCCCGCTTTTTGTGCTTTAATTTTAATTGTGTAGTTTCCTTTTGCATCAACCGGGGCGTTACCTATAATGGATTTGCCATTTTTGACAATAATAGATTGCGCCTTTGCTGTTCCTGTGATGACCGTATCGTTGTCATCTACCGGTTTTACAGTTGGTTTTGCAGGCTTTGGATAGGCAAAGCCAAGCGCATGCAAGACGCGAGATGCATCTAGGCGGCCGCTGCCGTATTCTTCATCATAACCCAGTGCACCTAAATCTACTGTGTTCTTTGTTAGGATTTGCTGTACTTCATTAGGCTTTACATTCGGCTTAATGGAGTAAATTAAGCCAGCTATAGCCGCAACGTGCGGCGCGGCCATTGATGTACCAGACAAGTACATCACTTCACCGTCATGCATCAAGCTTGGAATTCCTACACCCGGTGCGACAATATCTAAGCCCTTGCCAAAGTTGGAGAACTCGGCACGCATATCAGCAGGATCTGTTGCACCTACACTAATTACATATTCGGAGCTTGCCGGATAGCTTAGCTGTCCTTCTCCGTCGTTACCAGCTGCCGCAACAACTGTAACTCCTTTTTGCTTTGCATAAATCAATTGCTTTTCAATGGTCTCACTAAACTCGCTAGAGCCAAGGCTTAGGTTAATGACCTTTGCCCCTTTATCTACCGCATGGCGAATACCTAGTGCAATTTGTTCCACCGTACCACCGCCATCTGCATCCAATACTTTTACAGGCAGGATGTTAGCAAACGGGTTGATACCTGTCATCGAATAGCTGTTGTTGCCTAATGCCGCGATCGTTCCTGCGACATGTGTGCCGTGGTCATTATCATCAATGGCATCATCATCTTCATTTACGAAGTCTTTATCTAGATCTGTGCGTACAACAGACTTTAAATCTTGCACTGTGTAATTGGTGCCTGTATCAACGACTGCAATCAGCGTATTATTATATTTTTTGCCAGCTAAAAGGCTGATGATATCCTTATAGCGGATGTCAGCTCCTTTTTCGCCGCCTGCTTGACCATTATTTTCCAGAGACCAATGATATTGGTATTGAATATCGTTTGCGAACGAGCGCACGATGTGATTTGGCTCTGCATATGTAACGGCCGGATGGTTTTGCAATAATGCAGCTAGTTCTTCTGGTGATTGATTGCCTTCATATTTCAAAACGTATGTATTCGCAATTGCAACACCCTTTGCTGTCATTGCCTCTACCTTGACCTGCTTGCCAGATAGAGCTCCCGCCGCCTTTACCATCGCATCTTTGGCAGCTGTATTGTTTACAGAGACGATAATCTCGTTGTTTACGTATTTCTTTGATTTTTGCTTGAGCTGCAGCTGCTCAACCAATACATTCAGTTTTTTACCTTTAATTCCGACAGCATTGACTGTCGTCCACTGTGCATTTACTTCTTTTGTTACAGATGTCGTGGATTTGCTTAATACAAGATCCTTTAATCCAATGATAGTTTGATAGTCTTTATCTGTGATGGTATAATCGCTATTTTTACCCTTTGCAATTTTTTCAAGCTCCTCTAGCAATGGTCGTAACTGCTCGAGGTATTTTAAAATTTCATCGCGATACTTTTTATCCTTTACCACATCAAACACAGTTGTAGCCGATACCTTATAATACAAGGAAGTAATTTCTTTTCCGACCTTTGTTTGGTTTAGTAAAGAGTCACGAATGGTACGCATGCTCGCAAGTGTTTGAAGGCTTGTTTTTTGTCCTTTAACAGATTCCTCAATCATACACATACCGCCATCCTCTTCGCGCTCACCCGGCGGTTTTGTGACAGCTTCTGTATTGATTGTGTAATCACCTGCAGCTTCCGCTACTACTTTAATATAGTAAGGACCTGTCCAAGCAAGTGGATACTCTAATCCATCCACTCGATTTTCATAATTTGCATATGTAAACTCATTTTGTGCACTTTGTAGGTCTGCATACACGGTAAAGTGCGGTGTACTTGTACCGCTCACCGTGAAAAACACGTGACTTGCAGTAGACACGTTTTTCCCTGGAGAGATTTTAAACCACGCTTCTTCTCCAGCCTTTAGCTTTCCTGTTGCTGGTGTACCGAACTTCAGCTCGACAGCCTTGTCCATTGGGGCTGCGGCAGTGCGAAGTGGACTGAGAATAGATAGAATGAAAGTAAAACAGATTAGCAAACTATAAACCTTTTTCATTCGCTTTGACATCATGTGCTTGCTCCTCTTCTAAATAGGTATTGTGCGTACTACATTACTTCAACCAAACTCACACATATCCTATTATAAGGAAATATATATTTTTTGGAATATTTTTCTTGAGTAATATATCATAGATTTCAAAGAAAGGAGAATAATGGTTCATAAAGTACATGCAAAATAAGAGCTTACGATTGTCGAATGCAGTCGACCTGTAGCGAGAGGAAAAGATTGCATCCCCTTCTGTTGTAGCTTATCATTAGCATGTTTGGTTTTATATTTACATTTTTAGATATATAAGTACTTACACTTCATCTACTACACATATCACAGCCAATCATATACATACAAAGGGGGAAACAATGTGAAAAAATTAAAAAGCTTACTAATCAGCGCTGGGTTGCTGTGCACACTGATTCCATTTCAGGCACAAGCAGCGGGCGTGGATGAGCCTGTTAAAAAGGGCAGTACACCGCTTTCTCCCATCCTGCAAGTACCTGAGAAAAAGCAAGAGAAACAGTCATTCGCCACTGCTTCACAACGAAGCAAAACATCAGCATATAAGGCAAATGAGGTGATTGTTAAATTTAAATCGGCGGTTCAGGTACAGAATTTAGGCGCACTTGAAAAAACACTTGGTCTTTCCGTAAAGAAGACAAGTAAAGGCAACGCGAAATTAGCATTGCTGGGATTTACGTCTGGTTTGAAGGCTGAAGAGGTAGCGCGACTTTTACGAGCGACAGGTAAAGTAGAATATGCAGAGCCCAATTATAAGCTCTATCCGGCAGCTACTCCGAAAAGCGTCAGCGATACGTATTTTAACTACTTATGGGGACTGAAGAATACGGGGCAATATGTAAACGGCTATTATGGCACGGCAGGCATGGACATTAAGGCAGAAGCAGCTTGGGAAAAAACAAAAGGAAATGCCTCTGTTGTTGTGGGTGTGATTGACTCCGGAACTGATATTTCCCATCCAGATCTTATGAATAACATCTGGGTGAATAAAGGTGAGGTTCCAAGCGACTATATAGATAATGATAAAAATGGCTACGTGGACGATGTAAATGGCTGGAACTTCTATAATGACAACAACGTCGTATACAACTATTGGCACGGTGACAAGCACGGGACACACGTATCTGGTACGATTGCCGCTTCTTCTAATACAACTGGCGTTGTCGGCGTCGCACCAAATGTGAAGGTCATGCCGATTAAGTTTTTAGGACCGGACGGCGGCAATACATTTGATGCTGTTGAAGCCATTAACTATGCGAAAAAAATGGGCGTGAAAATTACAAACAACTCTTGGGGCGGCAGTCAATACAGCTCAGCTCTATATGAAGCCATCCGCGATTCAAACGCGTTGTTCGTAACAGCTGCAGGTAACGAAGGCTACAGCCTTGATTGGTATTCCCAATATCCGGCCGCCTTTGACCTTGATAACATCGTTTCCGTCGCAGCAATTGATAGCGACGGCTATCTAGCAGATTTCTCTAACTACAGCACAGCGTACGTGGATTTAGCCGCACCTGGCGATCATATCGCCAGCACACTACCTGAGAATTCGTATGGTTTTATGAGCGGTACGTCTATGGCAACACCGCATGTTTCTGGTGTAGCGGCGCTGATGCTGAGTGCGAACACAGCTTATAAAACCGCAGATTTAAAAGCAAAATTGCTTGCTAGTGTGACAAAGCTATCCACACTAACGAACGCAGTAAAGTCCGGTGGCTTATTAAATGCAAGCGCGGCTGTGTTCATACAAACGGACAACGAGATTCCAGGTTTACCTTTTAAAGGAACGAGTGTAACAAACACATTGAGCTCCTCTGATAAAGATGACGTGTACGCCATCGCTTTAAGTCAAGGCGATCGTCTCAGCGTTTCGATGTCCGGTGCAGCCGGTACAGACTTTGACGTGTATCTATACGGACCCGGTGCGAAAACAGTACAAAGCAGCGATGGTATTGTAGCCTATTCGGAAAAGAATAAGACTTCTTCAGAGGGCGTTGTATACACAGCACCAAAGTCCGGCACATACTACATCGATGCCTCCGCCTTCTCAGGCTCTGGGCAGTATACGTTAAAAATTCAAAAAAGCGCCGGCACTGGAGCAGGAACATATGAAAATAACTTTAGCGCCCTCACCTACATGGGTACATGGAACACCATTTCATCATCCAGCGCATCCGGCAGCTCTTACGCTGTTGCCAATACAAAGGGCGCTAAGCTGGAATTTGTCTTTTACGGCACAGGCGTCTCTCTGCGCGGCGTAAAAGCAAATAACCAAGGAATTGCTAAGGTAACAATAGATGGTGCAAGCAGTGAGGTTAGCCTGCATGCGACGTCGAGTGCATATAAAGCAGAGTATTATAAGAAAACAGGCCTAAGTAACGGTCGCCATGTATTGACGATTGAGTGGACGGGTAAAGTTGCAAAAGGGGCCCGTAAGTCAGCCTCGAATGTAAATATTGATTCGATTACGGTTTATAAGTAAGAAAAGCACGGGCGTCCCGTGCTTTTTATCATGCGCATATGTTTACTTATTAAAATAGTTAATAATCGCGTCAACGATTCGTGCAGAAGCATGGCCATCTCCATACGGGTTAGACGCTTTCGCCATTTTTTCGTATGCTTCTTGGTTAGATAGTAATTCATTCGCAAGTGAAAAGATTGTTTCCTCATCAGTTCCAGCGAGTTTAAGCGTGCCTGCTTCAATACCCTCTGGACGTTCAGTAGTGTCACGCAACACCAATACAGGTACACCAAGAGAAGGCGCTTCTTCTTGCACACCACCAGAATCTGTTAAAATCAACGTGGCACGTGCCGCAAAGTTGTGGAAATCGATTACATCAAGCGGTTCAATTAAATGAATACGCCCATTTTCTCCTAAAATTTCTGCTGCTGTCTCACGCACAACTGGATTCATGTGAACAGGATAAACTACTTGAATATCCGCATGCGCTTCAACAAGTCTTCTGATAGCACGGAACATATTCCGCATCGGTTCCCCTAAATTTTCACGACGGTGTGCTGTCATTAATACGAGGCGATCGTTACCAACCTGCGTTAAAATAGGATGCTCATACGTATCTTTTACTGTTGTTTTCAGTGCATCAATAGCTGTGTTTCCAGTTACGTAAATATGTGCTTCCTGTTTATTTTCATTTAATAAATTCGCTGAGGATTTTGCTGTTGGTGCAAAATGAAGATCAGCCAATACACCAGTAAGTTGGCGGTTCATTTCTTCAGGATATGGAGAATACTTATCCCATGTACGAAGACCCGCTTCTACGTGGCCAATTGGAATTTGGTTATAAAAAGCAGCAAGTCCCGCAATAAAAGTTGTTGTTGTATCACCGTGAACCAATACAATATCTGGTTTTGCTTCCTTCATGACTCGATCAAGACCTTCTAAACCTCTTGTTGTTACATCAAGCAATGTTTGACGGTCTTTCATAATATTTAAGTCATAATCAGGTGTAACACCAAAAACCTCCAGAACTTGATCCAACATTTGTCGGTGCTGTGCGGTTACTGTCACGATAGATTCAATTTGCTCTGTATGTTTTTCTAGCTCTAAAACGAGCGGAGCCATTTTAATAGCTTCGGGCCTTGTACCAAATATAGTCATTACCTTTATTTTCCTGTTCATATGTACATCTTCACCTCTGCGAAATAATATGACCCTATCATACAATAAAATAACAGTATCGTGCAAAAGCATTGGTGTCATTTTGAACTTAATGTTAAACTATTACGTACGATGTTAGGCCCTCTATTTTATAGTGACAAACATTGTAGAGGCTATTCATCTTTTCCTGTAGCACTTATGCAGCTACAAGACTTATATAATTTAGAAGGTGTAGTATGAAAAAAATACATAAAAAGTTATTGATATCTATACTTATTTCTTGCTTGCTTGTAACTCTTTTTATTGTGTTAAGAAGCTTCTGGTATAAACCAGCAGTTTCTATTACGAAGCGCCCTGCTCCTGTCGCAGTACCAGCCACACCTATGGTGCATACACCAGAACAATTTGGCGCAAACGGATTTGATACTAAACCTGATACCACGGCGCTACAAAAAGCGCTAAACGCTGGGGGAATTGTTCAGCTACAAAATCATGCTACCTATATTATTGATCGGCCACTTGTAAGCAAGCAATCTATTGTAATTGAAACGAAAGACTATACACAAGCACCTGCAACTATTTTGCAGCAAAGTGAAGAGACTGCGTTTATTTTTGAAAACAAACCAATCGCTTCTACAACAGTTGCAAAGAATGTGGCTTATAATAAACCGTATGTAGTAGTAAAGGACGCAACAGGCATGAAAGAGGGAGATTTACTGCATTTGCGCTCCACAAAGCTATGGTATTGGGATAATCGAGGTTACTTAACAAAAGGTGAGCTTCATAAGATTACAAAGATAGAAGGTAATATTATTTATTTAGATCGCACCACACAAGAACGTTACAAAGTTGATCTAACAGAAACTGTCACTGCTACGGCTTATCCAAACTCAAAATTACAAATTCGAAACGTTTCATTTGCCCATCCTAACCCATATAACACGGTCATGATGAAAGTAAGTTATACGAGTAATGCTCACTTTGATAAATTATCCATTAAAAATTCACAACGTGTGGGACTATTGTTAAATGCAACATTCCAAAGTGTGGTCAGTCAAGCCAATGTGAATTTAGGAACCACTAAGGACATTACATCTGGTTATGGTATTCAAGACTACGGCGGCTCGGAAACTCTCATTACAGATAGTACCTTTATGAGAGTGCGTCGCGGCGTTGATTTCTCTGGAGACACACCTTCGCGATATGGTACAGTCAGACATTCGAAAGCTTACGGCTATAAAGATGGTGTTCTTGCTAGTGGAAATAGTGGCTTTGGTACACATTCTACCGCTGAGCACATCACATTTGAAAACAACTATGTGGAAAACTTTAGCTATGGATTTGTCACAAGAGGAACGTATATTACCATAAAAAATAACATTCATACCGGCTTTAGCAGAAGTTTTGTCGCCACTTCCTATGGTAACCATGTCAATTTATTGAATAATACTTATAAGAGTAGATACAATAGCTCCTTAGAAAATTTTGTAGTACTTTTGGATAGTTATCGCGGCGATATGATTGCTTCAGGAAATACGGTAGAGAATATAAAAGGTCCTTTTATAAAAGGGAATGCTGCGCAATTAGATAAAACAACTATAACTGACAATAATATTAAAACAAGATAAAAATAACTTCCCCCTCAAACATATAGAAATTATGTTGTAAGGCGGAAGTTTTCTATTCCTTAATTCTTATATATCCTACAAAAAGAGAGCATAGCGCCCTCTTACTTTTGTGTCAATGATACACGAACTGTATCTTTTGTTTGAACTGTTTCTGTTATAGTAACATAGTATCGTTCTGTTTCAAATAGAATGTGATTTACCCCATTGTTCTTTACAATCGGTTGTTCTAGTAACGAAGCAGCCTGTGATATAGAAAGCTGTAAAGCAGGTAATGTAATGTTATATACTCGATCCTTCCAAAGGATAAAAGACACAAGGTTTGAGCCTACAACAATTTTTTCTCCGGACACTTTAGACTGTTTTAGTTGTACAGGATATGTTGCCTTTAACTGTTCCTCTGTTTTTTCAAAGTACTTTGCAAGGCTAAGTAAAGTTACCTTATAATCCTCTTGCATCGTCTTATTGAAAATATTCAGTGTCGTATCAGGTAAAGCTTTTCGATCAGTTGCATATCCAGTAAGCCATTGTACACTCATCCAACCAAGTGTGCTGTCCTTCAACTTCAGCTGTTTCCAAACGATATTCTGCTCCGCATCCCTTTTCTCTTGTATCACTTCATATACTTCTCCGACATCTGTGGTCATGACTGGAGAGCTCATTTTATTGGGCTCTTTTCGTATCATCACATCTGTTCCGTTTACAACATGCATATTCTTAACAGCTATTCTCTTCTGTACAACAGGAGGTTGCTCCTCTGTCTTGTGTTGTACAGGTTGTTTCACTACCGATGCGGGCCTTTCCTGTACCTTGCTCTTATTATGCTTATAAGCATATGTAGCTCCAGCACCTCCAAGGGCTGCTATTGCTGCCAATGTAAGAAAGGGAAGTTTTCTTCGTTTCCGTTTTTTTCGCTCAGGAATTGGTGTATTCTGCAATAAGCCATGTTGGAACTCTTTAATTTGAGATTCTCTTAATTGCCTTCTTTCTTCCATAGTCATTTTGTTGAAATCCCTTAGGAAGTCCATATAATGATCTACTACTTCGGAAGCATCTCCGTATTCGCGAATAGTTCCATAGTGCAACCAAATTGCTTTTGTACAAAAACTTTTCACCTGTGCCAGAGAATGACTAATAAAAAAGATTGTTTTGCCATTCTCCTTAAATTCATTCATTTTGTTCAAACATTTATCTGTAAATGTTTGATCTCCAACAGATAGCGCTTCATCAATTACAAAGATATCTGGATCGATATGAATGGAGATGGCAAATCCAAGACGTGATTTCATGCCTGAAGAATATGTTTTTACAGGCTGATAAATAAATTTTCCAATATCTGCAAAATCCATTACCTTAGGAGTAATTTCTTTGATCTTCTCTTTTGATAACCCCAGCATTAATCCTTTAATTTCTATATTCTCTATCCCTGTAAGCTGTGGGTTCAATCCAGAACCAATAGCAATGAGCGCAGCTGTACCTTTTGTAAAGATTTGTCCTTCATTTGGCATAGTCACACCTGCAATCAAATTGGAAAGTGTACTTTTCCCCGAACCATTTAGGCCGATAATTCCCACTACTTCACCTTCAGGAACCTCAAAAGAAATGTCATTTAAAGCATAATGATACTCGCCTTGCTCTTTACTTGAAAATAAATCAAGAATTTTTTCAGAAGGTTTGTTATACATTTTATAACGCTTCGTTACGTGTTTAAATTTCACTTTATATGCCATGTGGTTACTCACCTTTTATAAGTAATCAACAAATTGTTTTCGGAACTTAATGTGCATCGTAGCACCAATCACAAACAATACAATTGTAATTGTCCAAAAATACAATGTGTATCCAGAAAATAAGACGCTCATATCTCCATATACAAGAGATGAACGATACACTTCAATGATATAGTAAAACGGATTCAATTTAATTATCATTAAAAAGAATTCCGGCATATTTTCTTTTGGTTCCCACAATACAGGGGTTACGAAAAATAACATCCGCATGAAGGATTGAACTAACATATGAACATCCCGTAGCACTGTTGAAAAGGTGGATGTTACAAATGCCAAACACACCAAAAATACAGTTAATGAGCCCACACCGTAAATTAAACCGAATATATTTATATCACTAAAGCCCTGACTAAGTATTACGATTCCTAACAGAACAATTAATAATAAACCATGTGTGTATAACTGAGCAGACACTACGTATGTTGGAATGATACTTAAAGGAAAATTCATTTTTGCAACTGTATTTAATCGGCTATAGATTGAGCTTGAGCCTTGTCCGGTTGCAGCGCTAATAAAAAACCATGGAATCAATCCACAAATCATCCAAACAAAATATGGAATTCCCTGTACTGGCTGCCCGCCACGAATCCCAAGACCAAATACTAGCCAATATAAGGACACTTGTATTAAAGGATTTAAAAAAATCCATAACGACCCTAATGCATTACTTGCATATGCTTGCTTTAACTCGTAAGCAGATAATCTCCTAATTAAATATAAGTTTTGAAACTGCTCTTGAAGTACTGTTTTAATAGCATTCATACCCTACCCACATATTCCTTCTGAAATTCATATGATTTTCTTAATTTCACATGCAACTCACGACCGTTGCATACGATTGAGCCTGCCATTTGAGCAAACTTCATATTGGCTATATCCATACTGCCATTCTCTCCTATCCGAAACATAACAGTGTTCTTACTGACACAATTTTTCAAAGGTAGTAATAAACTCACGGTAATACACATCCTCATAATGAAACGGAGATAGTCCCCACATATGTGATTCTGAGGCAAGGTATTTTTCCGAAGGTTTAATTACTACGATACCAGGTATGAGTTGCTGTAATTGCTGATAAAATCCCTGTAATATACGATTATTCTTCTCATTATCACTTAAGATATCCGCATCAAATGAACGAACCTCTCCGTCTTTTGTAACATATTTATCTTTGTAATATGCTTCATGGAGAACAAGCTGAGAAGGTTCATATAGTGTTACGATCTTATCTGCAAATCTTTGCACAGCATCATTCCAAAGCTCATCCCTTTCTTCAACAGAGAAGCGGGCATGTTTACGAATATTTTGAGACAATTTACTGTTGATAAATTCACGTGACCTGGTAACGAATGCATTGCCAGATTGAATCACATCAAATCGTTCATCAATAAAATCAATAATAAGGTATTCCGGTTTTCTTAAAGCAATTTGTTTGAAGAAGGTTTTGTTGCAATCACTTAATACCATTCGCTTCTGAAAGGCACTTGTTAATGCTATATCTGTTTCTTTTACTTTTAAAGAAGGCGACATTAAGCTAACCAAAGATGTTCTTGCCTGATAATAATTGATTGTAAATTGCTTTTTTTCGTCAAAGTTGAATACATCTCGTGTCACACAACTGCCTAATATGCCAATTGGTACAACCTTACTCTCAGGTTGCACCTCTTCCTTAGTAGCTTTCTCTTCTATAGCCATACTTTCCGTATTACCTTGCAAAGAGCCATCAGGTATTTGTTGTTCTTGATCCGCCCGAACAAACATCCCCATCAATCGTGCAAACCAGCTCTCTTTTCTCTTTTCCAACACAACCCCCCCTTTACCACGAGCGAACGGATAAGTCTTTGAAAGTAGTAAGACTGTTTTCGTTGCTGAACTCACAACGAAAACAGTCTTATATCATCATTACACCATAACAGCTGTTTGTTTTAGGAATTCATGCAAATTACCGAAATTCACAACCTTCATTTTATCATGCTTCGCTGCACCAACACAATTTCTTGTATCGAATAAGAATGGTGTTTTCATAGAACCTACGAATTGGTTATAGTCCATATCTTTAAATTCATTATGATCTGTTAATACTAAAATCATATGAGCATCTTTCGTTGCTTCTTCGGCAGATACTAAGCTTTCGTGTACAACATGCGGGTCATGTGCGGCAACATGGATCCCTTCATTACGAAGCAAATCAATGATATCCATTGCTGGACTTTCACGCATATCATCAACATTTCCTTTATACGTTACACCGAAAGCAGCTATTTTAGGTGATTCTTCTCCAGCTAGAAGCTGTTTTACATTATCAACTACATAATGGGGCATAGATACGTTCGTATCGCGAGACAATTTAATAATGTTCGCAAGCTCAGGTGCTTTCGCCACAATAAAGTAAGGGTCAACTGCTAAGCAATGGCCCCCAACACCAGGGCCTGGGCTATGCAAGTTTACACGTGGATGCTTATTTGCCATCTCAATAACATCCAAAGCATTGATTTCTAAGGAGTTACACACTTTGGTTAACTCGTTTGCTAATGCAATATTTACATCACGGAAGGTGTTTTCCATTAATTTGGACATCTCAGCTGTTTTAGCATTTGTTTTAATAATTTCACCTTCTACAAGCAAGCCATATACGCGTGCACCAGCTTCAGCACAAGCTTCTGTTACACCGCCGACAATTCGGTTGTTATGAACCAACTCATGCATAATTTGACCTGGTAATACGCGTTCAGGACAATGTACAAGAAAAATATCTTTACCTACTGTAAAGCCTGCCTCTTCAACCAAAGGTTTTACGTAATCATCCATGCTGCGTGGGGCAATTGTAGATTCTACAATAATTACATTTCCTTTTTTTACATGAGGTAATACTTGTTTTGTTGCAGTTAATACATATGTTAAATCACAAGACTTATGCTCATCGTTATGGTTTGGCGTCGGAACCGCGATAATAAATACATCTGCTGCTTCAGGTGTTAAAGAAGCTCTGAATAAGCCTTTATCTACCACTTCTTTTACTACTTCTCCTAAACCTGGCTCTTCAATGTGAATTTCGCCTCTGTTCAATTTCTCCACTACCTCTGGATAAATATCCACACCTACTACCTCAGCACCGTATTTAGCAAACATTGCAGATGTTGGCAATCCGATATATCCAAGACCCATTGTACAAATTTTCATAGTTATATCCCCCTAATATCATAGTAGATTAAAATTTCAAGAGATTCGTATTCCTAGCAATTACTTGCTTGTCCGCGTTACGAACATATATGCGGCACATGTACTCACCTGACTCTTCAATATTATAAACATACTCGCTATTTAAGCCGTATGGTGTTTTATGAACAACTTCTTTGTTTCGATATACATAGTAGGCATATCGTAAGCCTTTTCCCTTTGCTGTACATTTTGCTACAAGTCTATTACTATCTTGCTTCTCAATTTTTACATTTTGCATCACAAATTGACTTTGTTCATGATTTATCGATGTAGTCGCCTTATACTCAATATCAAGAAGATTACATACGCGCTGCAACATATAGGAATAGAATGTGGCATTAGAATCCTGCTGTGTGATGTTTTCAGTGGTCAATTGAAGGTTACATCCCGCATTTAAGCATATGTCACGCACATTATCTACATACGAAATGTATTTATGCCCTTTAACACCCACTTTTATATGCAGATTCATATTGCTTTGCAAAATCTGAGAAAAGGCATCTAGGAGTAACCTATCGTAGTACCGATTACAGTGGGGCATATTGCTTTTTGTAACATACTGTACAATAGCCGCTGCATTGTTCTCATTAATCAAGTGCTCATTAGATTGCATTTGTGGATTACTTACTATAATGTGACCAAATTGGTATTTTGCACCGAAATACAAAGCGGAAAATCCATTCTTTTCAGCACCAATTAATGTTACATCCTTGTGCAATACAGAGTGCGAAGACATAATCCGTTGAATCAATGCAATTACAGCATTCTCCTTTTCGTATCGGCCTTCTTCAACACAAGGTATTTCAGAATCTATATTCACACTGGTGATAAATAGTTTATTAACAGATACATACTGCAAATGCTCATTGTACTTGCTTTGACTACTTTGATCACAAAAAACGACTAAAAGCTTATTTTTATTCTCCGCTTTTGCAGGATGTAAAGTGTATGTGATTGCATTATCTGGTAGCAACTGTGTTGCTGTTTCAGTTATAAGAGCAGACCGTTTTTCAAAATCTCCTCTCAAAGCAAAATCTTTCATGCGAAATTCTGTTTCACAAAAGACATTCGTACCACGCATTGTAACTTCAATTACAGTGGCAGGTAGCTTAGCCTCCATTTTAGGGAACACCCAGCCTTGCACCTGTGGTTTTTCTTGCCCTGTAATTATTTTAATTTGTGCAGGTACACTTGCTGAGATGAAGATCTCCATTACTTTTGTACCTTTACGGAACAACTCAACTGTATTTTCCCAAACACGTACACGAATATCTTGTGCAACATGCCAAAGTAACTTATACTCATGCTCATCCGAAGACTCTACAGTATCTGTTACGTGTATTACCTGTTGCTCCTTCTTATATTGAACACGGCGCTTATGAGCAACACCTTCGTAACGCAAATTTATACCTGTAGCTTCCGCTTGCGACTGCTCTATATGATAATCAGCAATGTATACCTTGTCATATTGTTTATCTGTTCTCGGTAAACTTCTACCATCAACAACAAGCGTATTGTGTGCAAATGATGAATAAGCGTATTTAGTAAAGGGGTCTTGATAATTATATCCGTTTGGGCCAGCTTCTGTGATAATCTCTCCACCTGCGTAAATATGGAGATTTAAATCATCGCTATGCTTGTGATAATCCGCATTATAAGCTGCGGTAAACAACACATATGTTGCTTTATCCTTTTTATTCCAATCATCTCTAAAAATAGCATAGCCAGCTTCTGCAAACACTTTATCTGTCTCCTGCGGGACTTCCCCTTGTTTACCTTTTGTTACAGCATATAAATATGCATTGCTATCATATAATTTACCATAGCTACTTTCTAATACTGATTTTGCCTCTGTATCACAAAGGGGCGGTAGATATCCATCAGGTCTAATAATATGAACCGAGTACGGCTCAGAATTTTTATACATACTAAAGAAAGAATTACTTACTTCTTTATCTATATCATTCATCCATACTACCAGTTTCTTAATATAGGAAGCCACCATTAAATGATACGATGGTGAGTGTTCTTTATGAACACCATCTGCTGTAAAGGTTGATAAGAAATAGTCTTCCAAACGTTTAACTGCTAGCTGTTTATAAAACATACTTCGTTCATTCGTATCACCATAATATGCTGCAAAGAAAAGCAACGCCATATCTTGAAACATACCATGATTTGTATTTGTGGAATGGAAAAAATCTTCACTTAGCAGTTCTGCTGTTGTCCACATTCTCTCTTCCAGCAAACACATATCTTCCGCTGAGAGCACTGTCTGCGCAAAGATATAGAAGCGTAGCCAGTACTGCAAGCGCAATGCGGTAGTTTCGTCGTGATAAGCCATTGTTCCTTTATGCGTTTCAAAGGTGTGTTTTTGAATCCAATCCCTGATTAAATCCATACCTTTTGTAAGATATTGAACTTGTCCGGATTCTCTATAAGCTTCAATCAAACATCCTAAAAAGGTGTGTCCATGAATTAATCTAGAATAACTGCGAGACCTACTGTCTTCCCAATCAACCAAACTTTTGTAAGTTACCACTCCAAACGGAGGCAATGTGTATGCATTTCTGGTAACCATGAGCTTAGCTGATTGTAGAAAATCTTTATTACGGCTGCCTGGTAATGCATCAATAATAGCTTGTATTTTATTTGTTTTTAAGTGAGAAGGAAGATTTTGATCCACTCTTGTTTCCCTCCAGTTTTATAACGTGCATATTGCACTTAACATCTTTCATACTAACAACTAAGCCAATCGTTATCCATACCATTTTATTTCCAAATAAGGAAACTGGACCAGCAACTATACTGTTGTTAGTTGCTGAAGCAATGAATGCCAACGCGCTCCAACAATTCGGATATCAAAATTTGAAGCGTATTCCTTTACCTCTTCTCTAACACGTTCCATTTGCTCATCATCTAATGCGTTTATTTCTTCAATTCGTGTCACGCATTCATCTACATCTTGTAATAAGTAATGGGAAGAATAGATTGTGTCACTGCCATCCCAATTTAGAATGACCGGATACGCTCCAGACGCCATACCTTCACTTGGGGCTAAATGAAAGCTTTCAAAATCACTTGTAGATAATACAAAGCCAATCTTTTTAAACCATTCATCCATATCCGAACCAAACCCATCAAATACTACAGCATCTTTCCAAGGCGCTTCATTAATACGCTCAAATAGGTTTTCGTAATACTGACGTTCCTCTTCCTTCTTCCAAAGCCAACTGTAATCTTGTGGTAGCTTTCCTTTTACAAACAATTTATATCGAGAATCTTTTAACCACAACTTTTCCAAAATATCTACCGCTAAGTCCAAACGTTTCATTTTCGGACAAATCCCAATAATACCTAAATGATATTTCGCTGTGTTTGTATCCTCTTTCTCTTTATTTAAAGCTTCCACATCTAACGTATTGAAAAGCATATACGTTTTCTCACGCGGAATTTTGAATGCCCGGTAAAACTCTTCATAAATGTGAGGTGAAATAGCTACAATGGCATCAATGTTATCCATATAAAACTGTTTAGGATAAATGGTATCTAGCTCCTGTCTATGCATACGTACAATTAAACGTTGATGAGGTAGCTTATGATGAGAATACCATACTGCATTTCCAAGTCCCCATTCACATACAATAACATCTGCCCATGCTAGGTATGCTTTACTTTGTTCCGTATTGTGGACGTTATGACCTGCCCACTGATCGACTCGCAGGTCATAGCTCCCTTCTTTCTCTAGATAGTCCATAATCAATTGTGCAAACTTTAAATCGTGTCCAGCAAAAACAATTTTTGTTTTCTTCATAATCTCCTGCCTCATATCTCAATTTGATCTTTCATTGCTTCAAGTTGCGCGCGACCAGCTTTATGATAAGCTCCAGAAATATAGTTATATTTGTCACTGCTGTACATTGTTTTTCCATATTTAAAGTAACGTGAGAAATCCATACCTTGTTCAAGATTCGTTAGTAATTCTGCCAGAGGTTCTTTACTGAATACATCCGTTTTAGCAACAGTGCGATTTGCCGCCAGGGACGCCACAAACTCATACTCCGCTCCTGTCTGTATTTCTGTTAGTTCTCCGCTCTGCATTGCCATATACGTATGTTTTCCAATAAAATCACTGTTAGTAAATGTAGTGCTTAACATTAAATCTGTTAAATAATACTTACCGTAATAATCATGATTCGCAAAATAAGCAACATATGGTGTTGGAATCCATTCCAAGATATTTTGATAATTATGCATATAGCTTCGTATAAAGGTTTTAATGGAAGCTTGGTTATATTGAGAAAATAAGTCTAAATAGCCTTCAAATTTATCAATCAGCACATATAGCTCTTTATTTTCATACGCCTGCTGGTTAAAAGCCTCCAATGCATGCATAAATTCCTCTTTTGAATGAGCAAACGCCAAAACAGTCACTTTTGGCAAAGCTTTTTTAAATTGTAAGCCTACCTTTTGTACAATATCACCCAATCTATGCGTATACGTATGTTTACTTAATACCTCTCTTATACCAAGTAACGCCTTTTGACGATATGCTTGCTCATCACGTAAAAGCAGACGAAACGCATCTTCAATATCCGCCTCATTTTCTGAGATATACACCAAATCTCCGAAAATTTCTTCTATCCCCTGTGCATACGTACTTACAACAGGTGTACCGCACGCCAATCCTTCAAATACACGGCGCGAAAACATAGTTGGGGAATACTTTACTGTGTTTACATTGATCATAACTTTGTAGCCCTTATAAGCTTTGTCAATCTCATAATATTTTAAGCTGCCTTTGATATAAGGCTCAAAACGCTCTGGGAAACGATGGTTTGGCATCAAGCCTTTCTTGGTTTTCTCATAGTTTCGATCGAAAATCTCCAAACCATATTCTGCAGCTTTATCTAGCACTCTGTCCATATCAACACTACGGTCTTCATGATGACGGTAATACGATCCGGCAAAACAAGCTTTATTTTCACGCTCTTCCACAATTTTAATGGGATTATGAATCACTGGTTGCGCCGCAAAAGGCAGTGCATATACACGGTCATGACCGGCTTGTTCACAATAACTTGGAATCATATTCTCATCTGTTGTGAAGATATGGTCAAATCGTTTAGCCGTATCAATAAAACGCTCAAAATGCACAGGGTCCTCTTTATTCCAAAACACTGTAGGAATATCGTTCTCGTTACACCACTGCAATAAATTGTGTAACGGCTTCATATTTTCCTCGCCGTAATACCCTACACGCTTGTTCCAACTGCCACCATTTCCGTTCCAGGCTGATTCTACCATCAACATATCTGGTCGTTTTTCTGTTAACACTTCTAGCCAGTTATCAGGTGTAAAAGTAATTAATTCGCATTCCGGCTTATAGGAGGCTGTAGTAAATTCATCAAAAATAACAGCCATTCTAAGTTTTTCTAAAGATTTGGGTGCCACTAGTCCTAATACATCAGGTTCGCGGTGACTACCCCAATGTAGTGTAGAGTCTGAAGCCACTACTTCCATTTCCTTAATCGTAACTTCACGTATTTTAAAGTTACCAGCACCTGCGATACGAAAAGCAAAGCGGAAACTAGTTACATGCGGTGGGACTTGCACAATCACAGGCTCATTTAACTTTATATTTAATACACTTACTTTTTCTGTTTTGCTATAAGTAATAAGCATTGCCAACAGCTCAATACCTTCTTCCATTTCCGCGTGCACCAAAAATTCATATATAAATTGCGGTCGAACAGGCATGATATGATGCTCAGGAAGCAAGCCAAAGCTGTTATTTTTTTCTTTATAAGATACATACATTTTTTTATCTTGCGGAACATCCACTTTCGCTACTAAATCATCTTCATGATTTGCCATTTGTATCGCTTTATTAGCACCAAACCAATCTGTACTATGCAGACTAAATGTTACTTCGTTTGTAATTTGTACAGGATGCTCATTAAAGCCAAGATACATATTCATCGCAAATCCAGACCCGCTTACTCGAAGCAGTATCTTAATATGTGTTGTGTCTTCACTAAATTGAAGTACTTTTCGACTATGGAACGGAATTTGATGTATGTTTCCACGTCTGCTGTATCGATATTCCGTTATCAACAAGGACAACTTCACATCTCCTGTCACTTCAGCACCTGCATAAAATTCGTAATAGTGCTTAGGTTTGGGATGTAAAACTGTTTCCTTAGGTGCTTCTTGTAAACCTGCCTTCTCAAAACAAGCCAAATAAGAAAATTCTTTCCCACTCATTTTGGACTGTAATATGTTCTGCTGAGGATAATATATAATTTGATAATCTTTAGATACATCAAACAAATTATCCTTCGTCATCGCAATATACTGTTGGTAATCGGATGGTTGATGATTTGCTTCATTGAATTCATTTTGTAACCAATAACCCATATTTCCAACTACAATATTACTGATATAGAAGCTTCCTTGTCCTGCAATCCGGATAGCCAAACGCATATAGTCCGCGCCTTCAGGTACAACGATAAAGCTTTTATGATTGAAAGGAATTTCCTTTACCTCTGTTTTCTCACCATTTGTATAGAAAATAAGGCTAAGTCTTATATCAACGCTTCCAGTTTGATTGCCTTCAAAAATAACAGGAAACTGCTTACGTTCAACTGCAATCGCATGCTCACCAACCTGATTAAAGTGAGAGTTTGGTTCTTTATGCAACACGTATAAAGACTCACCTTTGTTCAAGTTCACTTGAAACTCTGCATTGGATCGATTAAACGTTAATGACTTGTGATTCGGAATATACCAATCCGTATAAGTTAAATGTTGAAATTTCCCAACATTGATAACGCGAAATGCGTCTTTGACCAGATTTGTCCCCTCACCTAAAGAGTAATCCGTACTTAACCATCTTCTCTTTTTTTGAATTTCATCTAACTTAACACTGATATAGTCCTTCATTAACAATTCCTCCTACCTATGCAAGCGGTTCTTCACTTTTTTTCGTAGCGCCCAGTAATTTAGCATCACCTTACCTAATATTGAATTGCTTAAGGCTCTGTAACGCTTCTCTAAATAAGTAAGCTTATCATGGTATCTTTTTAATTCAACTAGCTCGCTCTCACGTAAATTTAGTTGCTGCTGTAGCTCTTTTTGCAACACCCTCGTCCGTTCCTCTAGCAAGGATAAGCGATTGTTTAATTGACTGTTCTTTATCTTTAAATCTTCTAATGATTCCACGGATGCTTCCCCCCAACTTGTTTAAAATATATAGCACACCACTCATAACAGCACTTTTAATAGATCGTCATACAAACATGCGTTGATAAATTTCCAAAAACACTTCCTTCTCATGTTCCCAGTTATATTTTTCACGTGCGCGGAACGCATTCTGACGCATCTGCTCACGTTCTTCAGGATGATCGAGCAAATAGTTAACGCCCTCTGCAATTGATGCAGGATCGTGAGAGTCTACACATACACCAGTATGCTCGCCCTCAACAACGCGTTGAATTTCTGGAAAACTACATGCCACCACCGGAATGCCGCTCATCATATATTCAAACAGTTTGTTTGAAGATGCAGAGTAATGATTAAAGTTTGTATTATTTAAAACTTGAAAACCTAAGTATGCATTTTTGGTATAGTGCGGTAATTGCTCTACAGGCACTTTAGATAGAAATTTCACTCGATCGTGAATTTTCATTTCATCAACAAGCCTCTCAAGGTCCGGTTTAATACGACCGTCCCCAATAAATACTACTACACCCCTCTTTATTAGGGGTACCGCTTGTACTACCTTTTCCAGACCGCGTCCACTTTGGATACCGCCTTGATATAATAAAATTGGCTCTTCTTTCGGTATGTGCAGCATTTCATGCAGGTTCACTGCAGAACTATTTTCCGGTCGTGTGACAAAAGGGTAGTTATGCACAACCTCAGGATAAAATCCGTACAGTTCTTCGTTATACTTTGCGCGCGTGTGATTCTCCGCAATCATAACATCGATGAATTGCAAATATAGTTTCTCCATAATGCCGTAAATTTTACTATCATATCCTGTTCGGCTTGTTTGTACTTCGTGAGAGTCATAGACCAGCTTGCGTCGTCTTAAGAGCTTAGCGCACACAATTCCTTGCGGCAGCGTGTTTAAATCATTCGAGTGATAAATATCGTAGCTTTTTTTCATGCCTCTAAGCACCATCTGCGTGGCAATAGAAGCTCGCAAAAACAGTGTACCTATCTTAGGGTGCGAAAGTACCATCGCCGCGAAAAGAAGCAGCATAGTTGGAACAAACAGCTTCCATAGCGCAAGCAATACAAATACAGCAGCTACCGCTTTTGTCATTACGTTTTTGAAGACTAGTCGTTTTACTCTCTTAACCGTACCGGACATCTTAGGTAGCACTTTCAACTTATTATTTACGCGATATACTGTAAACCCTTCCGGCCGTTGCTCTTTTTTCAGTAGTTGTTCATTTTTCCAGTCATGAATCGCGATTAAATCCACTTCATAGCCGGCTTCCGTAAGCGCTGTGCATTCACGCAATACACGTGCGTCATTCGTAAAGTGGTTCCATACAAACATACATACCTTTTTAGACATGCTTCTCCTCCATTATGCTAAGTAAAGCCTCAATATTTGTTTTCCAGCGCAGCTCTTGATAAGCATACGCATGTCCATTCTTTCCAAGTTGTTTACGTAATCCCGGGTCTTGTGCCAGCCTGAGAATACTTCTCTCAATCTCCTCTGATGTACGCGTCACTGCGACAATACCACATTGCGCTTTTTTAATTACTTGATGCGCATAACCGGACACATCAGCCACCATAGGCTTGCCAACACACATATAATCAATGACTTTACCGGGCAAAACTGTTTCAAAAACTTCTTTATCACTTAAACTCACATACGCAATATGCGCCTTTGCGACTTCTTCTAAAGTTTGCTGTCGATTCTTTGGCTTTAAAAATCGTATATTGGTAAGGTTTTTCTGTTGAATCAATTCCTTAACCACATTCTTTTTGTAACCATACCCCACAATTACAAACTCAATATCTTCATACACCTGCATACGCTCTGCCACTTCAATCAGCTTCATAATGTCTTGGGCGAGTCCAATATTACCTGTATAAATAACTGTCACCTTTTCTGTTTGTGTATCCATCGGTAACATATGCAGTTCACTATCCGTTAAAGAATTCGGCATAAACGAAATGCGCTGAGGCGGAATTCCTTTTGCTTCTATATACGTTCGAAACCCTTGACTATTAATAATGATATGATCTGCATGCCGGTAGATAAATCGTTCTAGCCAGTATGCACTTTTCAGCACCCAGCGCTGTTGAAAGACTCCTACACCAATCAACGAATCCGGCCACAAATCCCTTACATCCAGAATTAATTTAGCCTTCATTTTACGTTTAGCAAATATACCAGCTAGCGGTATAAAGATGGCTGGTGTAGATACAAATATATAATCATATTCCTTTTTCAGGCGCAAAGTACATAAGATAAGCCTTGCAGCCACCTCAAGATACAGCATAAGACGCTTAAAAATGTTATGTGTGTACTTTCTCGTTTTCGGATGAATTCGTACAACATCTGCTTCAATATGCTCATCTGTCCAGTAAGCTTCATCCTTATACAAATTTTGATTTGGATAGCTAGGAGAAGGGGTAAGCACCGTCACTTCATAGCCAGCTTCCTTCAATTCCATATATATATTTTTCATCCTGTTAGCGGCACTGCCGATTTCAGGATAGAAATTTTGCGTAATCATTAGCACTCTTTTCAACCGAGCCAACTCTCCACCCATTTCAAAATTGCATTTCCATTTATTCCTACAGGTTAGTATGTCTATACCCTTTCATTTACTATTCAATATCTCATAACAAGATTATGAAATTACTGGCATGATTTACTTTTATAAGTGTACTATCACTGTTATAAAAACACAAAGCAAAACTCTTCCAATTTGATAATCTGGATATCTGTTTTGACCTTATAAATCTATATATTTGTATAATTTTATAAAATAACCAGAAAGCTTTACATACTCTACTGCAGTACGTCTTATATCACTCCACCAATCTCCCTCATACGGTACATATAAAAAATGATAACTTTCATCATATACCCTCTCAAAAGCTAGTTGCACACGCTTCATGTGATAATCAGAAGACACCACGATGGCTGTTTGAAACTGCCTCTTCTCCAATAGCTCCTTCGTATATAAAGCATTGGTATATGTACTTGTGGCATGTTTCTCTTCGATAATATGCTTTCTTGATATACCTAGCTTTACAGCCTTCTCCACTGAAAAACGCTTTGAGTCGGACTTTGACAGGAGTACGTATGGAGCGTATCCCTGTTTATACAATGCGGCTGCTTTCTCCAGACGTTTTTGATCACCGCTTAACACAATGATAACATCTGCATGGGCTGGCTTTTCTTGTAGCGTTAAAAAAGGCTTTTGGATGCAAATCAGAAGAAAGAGGCTGATGATCCCCGTGCCGAAAAACAACTTTCTCAAAATGTTCCCCCTTTTCACATTAGAAAAGGCACCCCGAAAAGAGTGCCTTCCTTGTTTTATTGCACTGGCAATGCCAAATGCTCACGTAGCTTTTTAGACAATTCCTGGCGCGTTTGTTCCGCAACGACATAGTACCAGATGTTATTCATCATCTGACCTTTTCCTTCAATCTGAATTTCTTCATTACTATTGCGCACTTCGCGATAGTTTTGTTGAATTTCAAACATTTGATCTTGCGTTAAGCTTGTTTTTACGTTCTTTTGAATCGCAGTTAGGATGCTCCCGTAGTTCGCTAGCGAAGAGACATTCGCACCTTTTTTAATGACAGCCTGAATCACTTGACGCTGTCTCATTTGACGACCGAAGTCCCCGCGCGGATCTTGCTTTCTCATACGAGCATACGCAAGTGCCTCGTCACCATTTAAGTGAATGGGTCCCTTTGCAAATGTATGGTTATCTTGTGTAAATGTTAAATCGTTGTTCACGTCAACGCCGCCCACTGCATTTACGATATCCTTGAAACCTTCCATGTTTACCTCGATATAGTGATCAATCGGCACATCCAGGAAGTTTTCGACTGTGTTCACAGACATCTCAACGCCGCCGAATGCGTATGCATGGTTGATTTTATCTTTAATACCTTTTCCTACGATTTCCGTGTACGTATCACGCGGAATGCTGACCATTTTCATGGATTTCAGTGTCGGATTCAATGTAATTAAAATAAGTGAGTCAGAACGACCGCGCTCATCGCCGCGCGGATCAGAACCCATCAATAAGATAGAAATCGGCGCCGCCTGCTTAATACTCGGCTGCTCCGTACGCTTTGGCGAAGACTCCCGCTCAAGTGGTTGATGTACACCTTCAAGCGTTTTGGAAACCTTACTATATACATTGTAGGCATATATACCTGCGCCAATTAAAAGAACGCCTATAATACCACCTATCCATAAAAGCACTTTCTTTTTCATGTGATCCCTGCTTTCTGTACGAAATATGCGTTCCTTGTTTATGATATTGCTCGTCCACTACCATTTTCAAAATCCATCCATTTTTCGTAAATCATTTTATAACAATTATGAAGAAAAGGAAATAGCAATATGTTCGAGAATATGTCAAAGAGCATGCAAATTTACGAATGTAAACACATTTTGAAAAAAGCTGCCATAGATTGGCAGCTTTCATATTATAGTAATGCTCGGCGTGGCAATTTGTCGATGTTATCTAGCATAATGCCTGTTCCATTCGCAACGCATTGCATCGGATCTTCGGCAATTAGAACCGGTACTTTCAATTCTTCTGCAAGCAGCATATCAATGCCGTGCAGAAGTGCGCCGCCGCCTGTCAAGATAACGCCGCGGTCGATGATATCAGCTGCAAGCTCAGGTGGTGTACGCTCCAATACGCCTTTGGCAGCTTGTACAATAATATCTGCATTTTCTTTTAATGCTTGTTGAATTTCTTCAGAGCGCACAGTAATTGTACGCGGTAGGCCTGTTACCATATCGCGACCGCGGATGTCAATTTCTTCGTTGCGGCTGCCTGGGAATACAGTACCTACTTTGATTTTGATTTCTTCTGATGTACGCTCCCCGATTAGAAGCTTGTACGTGCGTTTAATATAGCTTAAAATCTCGGCGTCAAATTTATCGCCGGCCATCTTAATGGAAGAAGATGTAACGATGTCACCCATAGACAAAACCGCGATGTCAGTTGTACCGCCGCCAATATCTACGACCATGTTACCGCTTGGCTGGAAGATATCCATGCCGGCACCGATTGCAGCTACCTTTGGCTCTTCTTCTAGATATACTTTCTTACCGCCAGATTTCTCAGCAGCTTCACGAATTGCTTTTTGCTCAACAGATGTAATGTTTGTCGGGCAGCAAATCAAAATGCGAGGCTTGGACAAAAAGCCTTTTACATTCAATTTATTAATGAAGTGACGCAGCATTGCCTCTGTAATTTCAAAGTCAGCGATAACGCCATCCTTTAGCGGACGAATTGCGACAATGTTGCCTGGTGTACGACCCACCATGCGACGCGCTTCTTCTCCAACTGCAAGTACTTTTCCTGTATTACGATCAATCGCCACAACGGACGGTTCATTTAGTACAATACCTTTTCCTTTAACATGAATCAAAACGTTAGCGGTACCAAGGTCGATCCCGATATCTCTTGAAAACATTACAGTTTGTGCCTCCTTGATTATTGCCCGAAAACGAGCACCGAATTCTTATATACCTAATTTATGATTCTATCATAACTTTTCGGGAAACGTAACAAGCCGACGCGATTTTTGTCGGAAAATTTATGGAAGAAGAGTAAAGAGGAGGGGAAAGCGCACGCGTAACGGGCAGCGACAATGTCACTGCCCGTAGAGGGTCTTACTGCCTTACTGTTTTTTCAACAACTGTGTCTTCTTTTCTGTACTTTTGCTTTGTGGCTTCGCCGCCGCGGAGGTGACGAATGGATTTGTGGTAATCTAGAATCTCCTTTACCTCGTTGGCCAATTCCGGGTTGATCTCCGGCAGGCGTTCTGTCAAATCCTTGTGAACTGTGCTTTTTGATACGCCGAATTCTTTCGCAATCACACGAACCGTCTTCTTTGTCTCCACGATATACTTACCAATCTTGATTGTTCTCTCTTTGATGTAATCGTGCACACCACTCGCCTCCCCTAAGATGTAAGAAGAGTGAAATGAGACTCGCTGCGCTTCATCTAGCTGTAAGTTCGAGAGTTGCATGTCGGATTTCGATGTACGCTGATTTATGATAAACTGATCCACGGTTCCTCACCTCAAACACTCTCTTTGTTGGGTTTATACCATTGTATGGAGCCCATTACAGATATATGCTACATTCCGTACAAATTTGCGGACTAAGCATAAAAAAATAAAAAAAGAAGCAGAAATGTCTGCTTCTTTGTCAAATGTGACTGCGCGCATGGTTGTTCTCAATCGTTTGCTGAATGCGTATATATGCGTTATTGCGCTCTTCTTCTTTTGTAAATTCAAGTTGAACAGGCTCTTGTTGGTCTTTGATATGCAAATTCAACTTATACACAGTCACGTTCGCAAATATACGGCGATACATGCTAGTCAAAAACATCCAACTAACACCCGCAAGAACAATCCATATTGCATTATTTGGTTGCTGACGAAAATAATAATCTGCAAGCCAAATTACAATCAGTGCTACCGCAAAGCCAACGTATGCATTAATAGGACGCTTAGGCTTATCTTCATCTTGTGTCACACTGTAGATATGCTTTGTAATATACAACGTGCCTTTATACTTAATAGTCACGTTGTGAATGGATAAATTTCCATTATTATAGGTCTGTCCCTCATCAAAAGACATAAGTCTCCCACCTTACTCCTATTTTTCATCATAAAACAAATCCTCCAGCATTTTCTCTCGATGTGAGAGAAAATATTTTGTAATTTGATAGTGCGCTGTCATCTCGTACTCAATTGGACTCATGCCATTCTCATCAAATTGCAAAATCGTTGCATCAGGAAAACCCAGCAAAATAGGTGAATGCGTAGCTATGATAAACTGCACATTCCCACTTTTTGTCAAGTCGTGCATAATTCGTAAAAAGGTGAGCTGCCGTGCTGGTGAAAGCGCGGCCTCAGGCTCGTCGAGTAGGTAGATTGCTTTTTTATTAAATCTATGGAGAAATAGTGATAAAAATGCTTCGCCATGCGATTGGTCGTGCAGGGATTGTCCGCCGTATGCGGCATATTTACCGGGATGCTCCAAATGGTCAAGATGCGAGGCGAAATGATAGAAGGTTTCCGCGCGTAAAAAGAAGCCGTTCGTCACTTTGGGCAGCCACGACAAACGCAGGTAAGCTCCTAGCGCAGATTGCGAGGCATGCACTTCATATGTATTATTGCGACCGCCCCCGCCAAGGGCAAATTCACATTTATCTGCAATTCCCTCTAATAGTGTTGATTTACCAGAGCCGTTTTCTCCAACAAAGAAGGTGACCGGCTTCGTAATATCAAGCTCACGTAGGCTTCGGATGGCAGGAATGGAAAACGGATATTGCTGCTTTGATACGCCTTCGTTTAGTAAAGTAATCCGCTTTAAAAACATATGCTATGCTCCTAGTCATTTGGATTAATAATTGCCAGCATTTGATGATCTTCCCACTTGCCCTTAATTCTCACACTTTTACGCGCAAGTCCTTCCTTATGGAAGCCCACCTTTTCCAGCACACGAATCGAGCCGATGTTATGCGGCATAACACCCGCTTCAATGCGGTGTAGCTTCAGCTCATGAAAGCCATATGCAACAATGAGCTGCACCGCTTCTGTCATATATCCCTGACCATTGTGTGCTTCATCAAGGAAATAGCCAATAAACGCACCTTGTACGGAACCTCGCACAATCTGGAATAAACTAATCGTACCAATCAGTTCATTATTTTCTTTTTTATAAATCCCAAATCCATACTGCCTGTCGTGCTGCGCTTCTTCCTCCAAATATGTAAGCAAATCCTCCTGCGCCGCTAGCGTATAATAGCTGTCATCACGCGTCATGGCATACCGCTCGAAAAACGCGCGATTTTTGATTTGAAGTTCTAAGCGCTTCGCCGCATCCGCGCGTGTAAATAATCGTACATAAATACGTTCGCTCATTTTCATCCCCCCATTTTATTCCATTATAAAAGAAAAACATGCGGTTTCACATCAAATTCTGCGCGTTACCAACTAGGTAAGCCTCTCTATCAGCCAAACTCTACTCTCTATCGGCCAAACTCTATACACAGAGAAAAACTGCCGGTCAGTCCGGCAGCTTTTCTTCTTTGTCCACTTCAAAGTTCTGATAAGATGGAGGGCCTTTGCTTCCTGTTATTAGGATCAGAATAGAGAAGATAAAGAATGCAATGATGCATAAGATAATGAGCGTTACGGTTAATGACATGTTCGTCCCCCTCCTTTTCTTCATATATATGTGGGGACAAGCAGGTTTACGACAAAAAACAGCCGCCCAAGCGTATTCGCAGTTGGGCGGCTGTTTGGCCACTTAGTTATTTTCTTCTTGATTCGGTTTTTCAGTGCCTTCCTTAGCAGGTTCCTTCTCAGTATTCTGCTTTTCATCCTTCGCTGGCTCTTTTTCCGTATCTGTATTTTGCTTCTCGTCCTTTGCAGGCTCTTCTTTATCAGCGTTTTGCTTTTCGTCCTTCGCTGGCTCTTTGTCTTCGTTTTTCACCGGTGCTGTTACAGGTGCTGTTTTAATATCAGCTACCGTTTTATCGAAGAACGTTTGCGGATTTACCGCTACGCCATCTTTGCGAAGCTCAAAGTGTACATGGTAACCAGCTTCTTTGCTGATTGTGCTAAGGCCTGCTTTACCAATCACATCGCCTTGTGCTACCTTGTCACCAGCTTTCAACGCTACGCCTTCAAGACTTTGGTAAGACGCTGTGATGCCATTGCCGCTGTCGACTGTTACAACGTAACCAAGTAGGGAGTCTTTTTCAGACTTTACTACTGTTCCGCTGATAGCTGCTGTCACGTCAAATGTCTTGCCATCTTTAGATGCAATATCAATACCCGTGTTTGCGGAATACGTGTTGTTATAGAATACAAGTGCTGCTTCTTGCTCTTCTGGTGTTGCAGTAGGATCGTAGAATTTCTTCTTTACAACCGCGTTTTCTACTTTTGCAACCGGCATTTTCACAACTTCTGTTGCTTTCGTTACTGGAACCGCACCTTCATTATTTTGGCTATATGGCGCAGTTGGTTTCTTTGTTTCTTTTTTGTCTGCCGATTGGTACCAAAGCGTCGCTGTTAAGATTACAGCTGCACACGCGATGTACACAGTTGGAAATACCCAACGTTTTTGACCAAACTTCACTACTTTACGAGATTTTTTTTCTCCATCTCTCATTTGATTATCACCTCAGCAATCAGTTTGAACAAGAATCAATCAATCTATACGCTGTATAACTCATTACTTTTCGACAAAACAAAGATTTTTATGCATGTTTTTTTGTAGAAATTCGTCAAATATATAATTTTTAACCATCATTCATAGAAATTACTTCCTTAACAAATAATGAAATAAATGGGAAAGGGGGAGCAATTCATGGATTGGTTTGATGGTCATGGCGGTTCACGAATACAACCACCTCCAGAACAGCCACAAAAACCGGCACCGAAACAAGAAGAAAACAAGCTCACCAGCAGCGTACAAGCAAATATAGATACCATTAATAAAGCCTTCGGAAGCAGTGCCGATGTCGTCACACGACAAATGAACATTGGTGTTCCCATCGGATTGGCTTATATAGAAGGTTTGATCGACCAAACCGCAATCAGTGAATTTATTATTCAAGCTATGCAAATAGCTGAAAAGCATATAAAGCGATACGGTACACACGAACCGGAAAAGCTCCTTCACTATATTACAACTTCTGTCATAGCTACCGGAGAGGTTCATGATTTACACATCATGATGGATGTAAAGATGTCAATGTTAGACGCACATACCATTTTATTTATCGAAGGCTGTGAGCAAGGGTTAGCGGTGCCAACATGCGGATGGAAGGATCGCGGTGTTAATGAACCATCTTCAGAGACAGTTGTTCGTGGACCGCGCGAAGCATTTTCAGAGTCATTACGTACAAATACTACGCTCGTACGCCGGAAAATTCATGATGAAAATCTGTACTGTGAGCAGCGCCATATCGGAAAGGTTACCAAAACAAACATTGCGGTAATGTACATTAATGGGATTGCCGATGAAAATATTGTAAAGGAATTATATGAGCGCTTGGATCGCATTGATACAGACGCCATTTTAGAAAGCGGTTATATCGAAGAATATATCCAGGACAGCTTTTTGTCTCCGTTTCCAACCGTATTTAACACCGAACGACCAGATGTAGTGGCGGCGGGACTGCTAGAAGGACGAGTTGCCATCTTTGTAGATGGAACACCCTTCGTTTTACTCGTTCCTGTTTTGTTCGTGCAATTTTTTCAAACACCGGAGGACTATTACGAACGCTCCCTTGTTTCTTCCTTATTGCGACTACTTCGTTATGCCAGCTTTTTTATCGCACTGTTGGCACCGTCCGCTTATATTGCGATTACGACCTTTCATCAGGAAATGCTGCCGACTCCTTTACTCATCAGTCTGGCAGCTCAGCGCGAGGGCATTCCGTTTCCAGCATTTGTGGAAGCTGTCATTATGGAGATTACCTTTGAAGTATTACGTGAAGCTGGATTACGCACACCGCGTCCGCTCGGACAAACCATTTCGATTGTCGGCGCACTCGTTATTGGGCAATCAGCCGTAGAAGCTGGCTTCGTATCCGCCGCAATTGTAATTGTCGTTTCCATTACGGCCATCTCATCTTTTGCACTGCCAGCTTACAACGTATCTATTGCAATTCGAATTTTACGCTTTTTGCTCATGATGCTGGCGGCTTCCTTTGGTTTATTCGGTATTACCATGGGACTCATTTTAATGGTGGTTCATCTATGCTCCTTGCGCTCGTTTGGCGTACCATATTTAGCGCCGATTACACCGACGCACAAAACATCACCGCAGGATACACTGATTCGGTTACCGCATTGGTTGCTTCGTAGGCGACCTGCTGAATTTTCAAAGCAAAATAACATACGTAATAAAACGCCGATGCCTCGGCCAAAGAAGGGAACAACATGAAGCGATCTGTTCTTATTTTTTCTGTCATGCTTCTCGTGTTAACGGGGTGCTGGAATCGACGTGAACTGAATGAACTCGCAATCGCTGTTGGGATGGCGATTGATAAAAGCTCGGATGGGCAATATGTAATCAGTGTGCAGGTTGTAGATCCAAACGAAGTAACACCGCGCCTTGGTACGGGCGGTCGAGCGCCTGTTACCATATACAAACAAAAGTCAAAAACACTGCATGAGGCTTTACGCCTTATGACAACTATATCACCGCGTAAAATTTATTTGGGACATTTGCGCATTTTAGTCTTGAGTGAACAGCTAGCTGAAGATGGGGTTGCTAAGATTTTAGAGCTATTGCACCGAGATCAAGAATTGCGTTCGGACTTTTATATTATTTTAGCACGTGATACAACAGGGTTTGCTGTGTTGGAAAATGTAAGTCCAATTGAAAAGATTCCAGCGCAAAAGCTCTACAAATCATTAGAAGTTTCTCAGCGGGTATGGGCCCCTACATATGCGACGCAGTTGGATGAATTGATATCCCAAATGACCTCCTCCGGTACATCACCTGTTCTGACAGGCATTCGTTTTATAGGAAGTGAGGAAAAAGGAGGCACCAAGCAAAATTTAGATAAGGTGTATCCTGAAAGCACGCTGCAATATCATGATTTGGGCGTGTTTCGCGGCGATCAGCTTATTGGTTGGCTGAATAAGCGGGAAAGTAAGGGACTCAATTATATTGTTGGAAAGGTCAGTACAACAGTAGGGGAGGTTTATTGGCCTGAAGGCGGTCTATTTGTAATGGAGGTTATGCGCGCCTCTTCTAAAATAAAAGCGCGCGTAGTGAACGGCAAAGCCTACATTGATGTTTATGTAAAAGCACAAGGGAACATTAGTGAGGTGCAGTGCAATATGGATTTAACAGATCCTAATGTAATTAAGAAAGCAGAAAAATTAGTTGAAAAAGTAAATCGGCAATTGACTACCGAATCTGTGAAGCGCGCTCGTGAACTCCATAGTGATATTTTTGGTTTTGGAGAAGCCGTGCACCGAGCTGATCCAAAAGCTTGGAAAAGGATGAAGCATACCTGGCATGATAAAGGATTCTTAGAAGCATCTATCCGCTTTCATCCAGATATCAAAATTTGGAGAACGGGTAATACAGGGAAATCTTATTTAAAAGAAATTAAGAGGGATTAATATGTTGCTCGGTTGTGTCATGGTGGTGTTATTTGCAGTGGGAATTAGTGTATTTGAGATACCGCCTCTTCGGAAAGAAAAGCGAAAACGTGATCTCATCGTGTATGGTGTATTACTGCTAAGCGGAACGTTGCTTTCATCAGCAGTCATTCTTCATTTGCCGGTTCCAAATCCGCTTGATTGGTTAGCGATGCTTGTCAAACCGTTCAGCGAATGGCTGAATGATACTTTAGGCGTAAGGAGGGCGTAACGTGCGCAAAGAGCACATTTCAGGGGCGCAGTTTTTTATATTGATCTTTATGTTCATTGTCAGCAGCTCGACGTTAAACGTCCCTAACCTCGTTACGCCCTATGCGCAGCAGGACAGTTGGATCTCAGCTGCTATTGCAATACCCATTTCTCTACTTCTCGTACCTTTGTATACTGAGATTCATAAAAGATATCCTGACAAGACCTTTACGCAATGTCTGCAGATCGTATTCGGGAAATGGATTGGCGGCTGCATCGCACTTTTATTTACTTTTTATTTTTTAACGTTAGCAGCCGGCTTGTCTCGTCAAGTGTCAGACTTAATTGCTACTCTTTTATTGCCCGACACACCACTTGTTGCGATTATCATTGTTTTTTTCACAGTTGTCACTCTTGCCGTTCGAAGCGGAATTGAAAATCTTGCACGCACAGCTCGTGTATTCGTCCCCTGGATTATGTGCTTTTTTATCTTGCTTGTATTGATGCTTGTACCGCTCATCGACTGGCACAATATTATGCCCGTATGGGAAAACGGATTGGCGCCGATTACTCGCGGCACTTTTACCGTTCTTGGTGTTCCCTATGCTGATCTCATTATTTTTTTAATGATTGCACCGCACGTACATGCTGTCAAAGAGGTCCGTAAGTTTTATTTTATCGGGATTTTGGTAGGTGGCTTTGTCATTGTCTTAATTGTATTACTTTCTTTATTGATTTTAGGGGTGGGCTTAACTGCAAACTCTATTTATCCTGTATATACACTTGCGCAAAAAGTGAATATTGGTAATTTCATTCAACGCTTAGAGGTTATTATCGGTGTCATTTGGTTAATTACCTTTTTTGTAAAATCCTCTGTTTGTTTATACGGCTGTGTGACGAGCATGGCTCACACCTTCGCAGTACATAATCCTAAGATTTTGCTGGGCCCAATCATGCTGATTTCTGTACCTTACAGTATTTTAATGGTTCCAAACGCTCCTTACTTTTTTAATTACGTCTCAGAGTACTGGACACCACTTGTTCTTATATACGGTGTTTTGATTCCTGTGATGCTGTTGATTATAGATAGTATTAAGCAGCGTAGAAAGGAGCGACAATATGCAAAACATGAACATTAGTGGTAAGCAGCTGTTTGCCCTCATGTTTTTATTTGAAATTGGTAGTTCCATTGTTATCAGTTTAGGTACAGAAGCGAAGCAGGATGCATGGCTTGCTGTATTAGTCGGGATGCTTGTAGGTCTTCCATTATTCGCTGTTTATGCCTATTTATACAATGTACATAACATGGCACTCACCAGTTATTTGCGAAAGCTACTTGGCACCTGGCTCGGCGGCGCCATTTCTATCGTATATATTCTATACTTTTTCTATATCTCAGCTCGTGTATTGCGAGACTTTGGTGAGCTCCTTACCACATCTTCTTTGGACAGTACACCTCTCATTGTCATAATGATTGTTATGATGGTGACAGTCCTTTTTTCTGTATGCAATGGATTTGAAGTGTTTGCACGAGCAGGCGGCCTACTCTTCATTGCCTCTCTATTAATAGGTGGGATGACTTTAGTAGCGATGTTTTTTTCTAACATCATTCATGTGGAACGACTGTTTCCTATGCTTGAAAATGGAATCAGGCCTGTCATTCAGGCGGCTTTTCCCCTAATTTATACATTTCCGTTTGGCGAAATGGTTGTATTTACCATGCTAATGCAGCACACTAACAATCGTAAAAGTGCCATTCGCGCAGGGTTTGCAGCCATTATTGTCAGCGGCATTGTACTGAGTGCAACGATTATTCTCAACATCTGTATCCTTGGTGTCACCTATGCTGAAATCGTTCAGTTCCCGCTCCTTCTCAGCGTAAGCCGCGTCCGGATCGGCGAAATCATTCAGCGCTTGGACGCAGTAGCCCTGTCTGCCCTTATTGTTGGCGGCTTCGTAAAAATCAGTATCTTCTTTTATGCCGGCGCACTCGGTCTAAAAGATGTATTCAAATTAAAAACCAAATACTGTCACATCATTACCATCATCATAGCTGCCATACTCATCATCTACGCACCTCGTATGGCCAGCAACTTTAGTGAACACATCCAAGTTGGATTAGAAGTGGTTCCCTATTATCTGCACCTTCCCCTTCAAACAGGCGTACCACTACTTTTATTGCTAATAACACTCATCAAACGACGCCGCTAGCGCCGTTTTTAACTTGTTCACACTCATCATTGGCCGACCTTCTTCTCTATCGGCCAAATCCTACCTTCTATCGGCCTAACTTCTCTTCTATCGGCCGAATCCTACCTTCTATCGGCCAAATGTTTGTGCACTTGGTTTGCAGGTTGGTACAGTCACTCTGTTAGAGGAAGTTTGTATACTCTATGTCTACGTTCCCCTCTACCTCTGCTGGAAGCGCTGCCGCGTGAACAACATTACGCAAACGTCCGTCCGCTTTAATAAGCGTAGCTGGATTACTAATGACAACGCGATAACAGACCGGAACAAGCGGAAATCCATGACGAACCAGCCATTCTTGTAAATGCAATTGCTGACGCGTCGACTGCAGCAGCGGGTCTGGAAACGCCTCTTCTTTATCGCGATATGTACGAATTAACTGTCGCTGCGCTTGATCAAAAAACAATGTACCGGCAATATTTTTAATTTCAATAATCATAAGAAAGGTTTCAGAAACCAGTAGCGTATCAATTTGGAAATAACCCTGCATAGTAGGAAGTCGCAGGTCATGAAGGATATGATAATGAGGTAAAAAGGAAAGATGATAATTGAGGGATTGTTCACCATGAAAGCCTGTTAAACCTTTAGACAACTCTGTTTCGACTTTGCTCCGTTCTGGGTGACTGCTCGGTAGCCTACGCAGCAGTGCCTCTAACTTTTTAATCTTCAGCGGTATACGCCGCTCTTTCTGAATCATATGCTCACTCCTTTTTATAAAAAGAGCTGTCTCATCATCCGGACAGCTCCCGAATCTCTTTTAAATATAAAATACGAGAAAGTTGTTCATACGACTCTACATAAAAATCAGCGCCGGGTTCCAGCAAATTTTGAAACATGCAAGTTTTGATCCCGAGGCGCTTGGCCGGAATCAAATCAACCTCACGATCTCCAATAACAAGATCAATATGATACTTTTCATGTAAATAGCGATAGGCTTGGTCATCCGGCTTTTTGGGGAACCCGTCCTCCGGGCCGATAATCTCCACAAAATAGTCCAGTAAACTATAATGCGTTAAAATACGAATAACCTCTTCCTTCGGATAATGCGTCACGATTACATTTTGATTCGCTTGCCCAAGCACCTGTGCCGCTCCAGCGAACGGACGATACGAAGATGGCGACTCAATTTCCTCATCCGACACGCCATAATACGAAAGCGCATAGGGAATCGACACCTTCAGCTTTGCCATAATTTCGTGACGAGGCACATGCTCACCAAGCACCTTCTTAAAATTAGACACATATACACAATAGCTGTCAATTAACGTACCGTCAAAATCCCATAATATATTCAGAGCCCTATCCCCTATCATCATAAGATTTGTTTTATGTTACAGTATACCAAATTATGAAAAATAGGGTAAAGTATAATTTACATTTCACGCAAACGCTTTTCAATCGTGGTGCACATCAAAGCACCTATCACAATCAATACAATACCCGTTGCCGCAAGCGGCCTGTCCGAGCTACGACGCAGATGAAAACGAAGCGGATCCTTACTTCCTTTAACTTGCACTGTGTACCAGCCCGCCTTTGCGAATTTCACAATCCCAACTTCACGCAAGCGACTTGTACCATCCTTATGACCACCTTTAACAGGAGACCCATACACCTCAGCCTTTGTGCCGTCCTCCGAGCGAATGGTCACATTTTCGATTGCCGAAAAAACAGGCATTTTCACCGTGTTGCCGCCATCTATAAATTCATATTCATGATATAGCTTGTACACACCGCTTTTCGTAATTTCTATTTTATTAATACCGTCCGTTTGCACCTTCTGCGTTTGGTTCAATAAAAGCAAGCTGTATACCGTCAGCCCCACTCCGCTCAAAAACAGAAGGAAGAACACATAAAACGAGACAGGCTTTTTCTGTCTGTACAAGTGTCTGCCAGCTCCCTTCTTCGTATGTACACTATTCTATGTACAGTCTATCAAAAGCAAACGCCGGCTTCCACCTATAACTCTATTTTTCCAGAAGTTATCTATTCTTTCTCTCTTTAAATAATTCCTGAAACTCCATCTCCACTTCATTCATAAATCCTACGTGTAAAACATCTGAAATATCTTCATGATTGAAAAAGAAGTTATAGTCCGGCGAAATATTACCGTGCGGGAAATAACAAGCTACGTAGTCCTCTCTTGTTGCTTACTAAAAGAAAGTTGTCTCCAACCGGCAATATAACAAATAGCTGAAGCTGTAAGTACAAGCAACAGCTGGCCAATCACAAGATCTTTTCCCGATTTATATATACCGTATAAAGCAAACAGCAATAGAATAGTACCTAAGGCAAAGCGCAGCTTAGCTCTTTTCTGATAGTACGTATGTAGTTCCACGATGCTCCTCCTCTTGCAACTTCTGTTTACAGTCTAACAAAAGGAACGCATATCTTCTATCCAAGAATTCCTTTTTCTAGAAAACGTATATAATGATAAAACACGGCCCTCCTAAGGACTGTGTTCTCAATTTCTCGCCGTTAATTTTCCTTCATATTGATTTAACCCTGTGATTTCGACACCCTGATAATAATGACTCACAATATCCTGGTATGTTTTTCCTTCCTTTGCCATACCATTAGCACCGTACTGACTCATACCCACGCCGTGACCATAGCCTTTTGTGATAACAACAATCGTGTTGCCCTGACGGCTGAAGGAAAAGTCAGTGGAGCGGAGACCTAGCTTGTCGCGCACCTCACGTCCTGACAGCTTCTTACCATTTACCTCTACTGTTTTGACGCGCTGACCTGGTGTGCGTTCAAGAACTTTAGCCACCTCACCAGTCGGAGGAATCTGCACACCAAGCGCCTGTTGAAATTTACTTATATCCATCTTATTTTCCGCTTGGTACTTCGGCGCTTCTTTATCCCATGGACTTTTCACACTGCGCAAGTATGGATAGGGACTGGTCCAGTAATCTTCGGAATTCTCAGTGTAGCCGTTGCTTGTTGAGAAAAACGAGGCAGTAATCGGCTCTCCTTTATATGTAAGAACTTGTCCTGCCGTTGCTTCGACGGCTTCCTTGATCCGCTTCATTTTCCGCTCATAGTCCTTGCCCCACAGCTTTTGCAGCTCGGCGTTATTTTTATATACTTGGTTGTCGACTGTATCCGTCACATGCGCTTCATTTCCCGTACCGGCAAGCATTCGCTTAACAACGAATGTTCTGGCCGTCAGCGCTTGGGCCTTTAAAGCCTCCAGCTCAAAATCAGCAGGCATCTCTGCGGCAATCACACCGGTGACATACTCCTCAAGCGGCACCCGCTCCACCTTTTTTTGCGCACTTCGATATACAGAAACCTCTACATCACTCTTCACGGTAGGCACCTCTTGTTTCTTAGTAGGTGCTGCTTTTGTAACCGTTAGCTGCTTCGTCTCTCCGTGAAACGGCACTACCAACGCACTTGGTACGATGATGACGAGCGCAGTTAAGCTAGACACGAGTGTAATTGCAAGTTTTGTCTTCATCGCTTTCCCTCCCACATACTCTCTACCCTTTAAATGTATGGAAGCGGACAAGCATTTAGAACAACTCAGCATTTTTTGGAAACAAAAGCATATTATCTCACATTTCTGACTATAACAGTAGTAGAGAAGAAAAGCGGCACCAGCTCGCTCAGGCGCAGAATCAGAGGTTCTCCGATCGAAAAGGCGCTTTTTGCCTTTATGGGCGGAGGTTCTCTGATGACAGCGCCTAGCTGGTGGAGCTGGACAGGAAGAAAAGCGGAAGGGGCTTGCTTAACTCCATAGGAAAGAGGTTCCCGGCACAAAAAGGCGCTTTTTGCCTTTATGGGCTGGGGTTCTCTGACCGGAGGAGTTAGCCGCTGGAGCTGGACAGGAAGAAAAGCGGCACCAGCTCGCTCAGGCGCACAAAAAAACAGCTTCCATGCTTTTCGGAAAAAACATAGAAGCTGCCTTGCGATTATGCATGAAGATCTGATACGGTTTGTGCCGTTTCTTCATTTTGTTCTGTTACGCGTTCCACATCGGCGCCAAGCGCTGCGAGTTTACCGTGGAAGTTTACGTAGCCACGGTCTAAGTGTTTAAGCTCAGTTACGCGTGTGTAGCCATCGGATACAAGACCCGCCAGAATCAACGCTGCACCGGCACGAAGATCCGTTGCGGCTACTTCTGCGCCTTGCAAATCACACGGTCCGTTCATGATGACAGAGCGACCTTCAATTTTAATATCAGCATTCATACGACGGAACTCTTCTACATGCATGAAGCGATTTTCGAATACAGTTTCCGTAATCATGCTTGTGCCTTCTGCTTTTAGAAGAAGAGCCATCATCTGTGCTTGCATATCAGTTGGGAAGCCTGGGTGCGGCATCGTTTTGATGTCCACAGCTTTTAAGCGATCAGGACCGATTACACGCAAACCGTCTTCTTCCTCAATAATGGTAATACCCATTTCTTGCATTTTTGCTGTGACAGGACGCAAATGCTCAGGTACTGCATTTTCTATGAGAACATTCCCACCTGTAATCGCCGCAGCAACCATAAATGTGCCTGCTTCAATACGGTCAGGAATAACATGGTGATGTGTACCGAATAGCTTTGAAACGCCGTCAATGCGAATTGTTCCCGTACCTGCGCCACGTACTTTTCCACCCATCGCGTTCAAGAAGTTCGCAAGATCCACAATCTCCGGCTCTTTTGCCGCATTTTCAATGATTGTCGTACCTTTTGCCAACACAGCCGCTGACATGATGTTTTCCGTTGCACCTACACTTGGAAAGTCTAAGTAAATTTTTGCTCCATGTAACTCTCCATCCACATATGCCTCTACAAATCCATTTCCAACCTTAACTTTTGCACCCATCGCTTCAAAGCCTTTAAGGTGCTGGTCGATTGGACGAGATCCGATTGCACAGCCGCCAGGCAAAGCAATGCGCGCGTGTCCTTTACGTGCCAAAAGTGGTCCCATAACTTGAACGGATGCACGCATTTTGCGCACGTACTCAAACGGCGCCTCCACGTTTAGCTCTTTCGATGCATCAATGATTACTTGGCCATCTGCGAATACGACATCAGCATTTAAATGACGCAATACTTCATTAATTGTGTATACATCGGATAGAGCCGGCACATCAGATATGATATTTTTCCCGTCACTTGCTAATAAGGTTGCAGCAAGTATCGGCAAAACGGCGTTCTTTGCGCCTTCTACGCGCACAGTACCATTCAGCCGGCCACCGCCACGGACAATGATTTTTTCCAAATTATTCCCCTCCGTGTCTTCAATTTCCTAAATCATCTATCAATACTCTGACGTAATTATTGGTGTGCCAACCACTACAGTCGTTTTGTCGCCTACAGTACGCAGTGCGACTTGTACGTTCATTTTCTCTTTGTTTATAGAAAGGGCGTCATTCCACTTCCCAGTATATGCGGAAACCGTGACGAATGCTCTTTCCTGCAAAGTCTCAATGGGCTTAGCTTCTAAGTCTTCCAATATTTTTGTTGCTTTATTTTGCAAAACACCTTCAATCTTATCACCCCAAACGGCTCGAACACAAGTGTAAATTGTCGGTTTTTGACTAAAAATTTTATCCATTTTCGCAACAATTCCCTCGTCCCACTTTTTCCCTTTTACCTCATAAATAATAAAGGTTTTATGTGTAGTATGAGCGTTTGTCCACGTTACTACAAGCCGTTCTTGACGATTTGAAAACTTTTTTATTGCGGTTGCCTTCATGCCCTGCTCTGCATTTTCCACATACCAATCCGCACCGTCCGTTTGCGCCTTTAAACGCTCCAGCAGCTTTTGAAATGTATGTACATCACTTACTTCATCACTTTCTTCCTTAGCAAGCAAGCTCCACTCTTGTATATGTGCTCCGTTCTTCTCTAAAACGGCTTGTATTTGTGTTATTTTTTTCTCCGGCTTTACAGCCTGTATTTGCTGATACCCCACGATTCCCATTACAAAAAACATGGCAATAAACAAATGTACCAATCTATTCATATCGATCCCCTCCTGTTCCCATTTTTGACGGGACATGAGGGAAGTATACTCGACATTTACAGACCAATTACACGCATTACTGCAAAATATACGGCAAGCTTTTCGAATATCCTAAGTAATCCAAGAAAAAGTTACTTACAGACGAGCCAATTGCCACTGTCAATAAAACAAGCAGCACCTTTGTTTGCAGCACTTTTCCTTTTTTCATTAGCTCTTCAATACGAAGTCCTTGAAGCGCCCACCAGGTTACACTGATAAAAAACAGGTGCGATATAATCGCTATCAGCGCTTGTTGCCCTAACATTTGCGACACAGTAAATCCCCTTCCCAACAATTTTCCAAGTCATTTTCACAACTAAACAATTCGCCTTATCATCCCATTTTTCCTTTTATACGGAGAACTGCGATTTCTATGCACAAGGCGACCTCTACAATCTACTATCTAAAAAGTTTTTTAAGCTCTAAAAAGTGCAGAATCTTCACTCTGCACTTTTCTCACTGTATCATTTATATCACTAGTTTTGTCCAATGTAAAAGAAATCTCTCATAAATGGAAAGTTCTCGTAAAAAATGTCATATCCAATTGACGGTAAAATACCGCATACAATTGTGAGCACAGCACATATGGTAATAACAACCTTTAAATTGAAAGGGATATCTGACACTTCTTCTTCAGATGTCCGGAAGAACATGAGCTGGAGGATACGAAAATAATAAGCAAATGATACCACCGTTGTCGCCATTAAGATGGCGGGTAGTACATAGTAAGAAGCATCACCAGCCAGCGCGCCAAGGAAAATGTGTACCTTTCCGATAAATCCAGCCGTGCCCGGAATTCCTGCAAGTGAGAGAATAAAAATTGTCATTGCAATCGCCAGCAAAGGCGAGCGGCGGTACAGACCGGAAAAAGCATGTACGCTGTCATCGCCATTTCGACTGATTGCGTATAGCACCGCAAATCCCCCGATGCTCATCAATAGATAAGCGAGCATATAAAACCACATCGAGTCGAGCGTGAAAGCAGACAATGTAGCAAACGGAACCAGTAAATAACCGGCATGTGCGATACCGGAGTAAGCCAGCATCCGCTTTACGTTCGTCTGCTTTAGTGCAACAACATTACCAATCACCATGGAAGCTACCGCCAATACCGCAATGTAAATTTGCATCTTATCCATCACTGTTGTTGTACCGGCTGGCGTTCCTGAAAAGATCAGCAGGAAGATGCGCAACATAATTACAAAGCCGGCTAGTTTAGATACAGTCCCTAAAAAAGCGGTCACTGGTGTCGGCGCCCCTTCATATACGTCAGGCGCCCACATATGAAACGGAGCAGCCGCCAGTTTAAATGCCAAGCCAACGAAGGTTAGTAAAAAGGCAATGGATAAAAGTAGTTCCACATCGCCTCTTGTTTGCCCCTGCAGCACAGCCATCATCTCGGTTGCATTTGTCGTGCCGGTTAGGCCATACAGGTAGCTCATCCCAAACAGTGTAATTGCTGTGGCGATACCGCCGTTAATTACGTATTTCATCGCGGCTTCGTTGGAAGCAGTACATGTTTTACGAATTCCCACTAAAATATAGGAGGAAAGGGACAACAGCTCTAAGCCTACAAACAATGTAATAAGATCATTGCTCGATGTCATAATCATCGCACCCAGCAAGGCAGTTAAAAACAGGTAAAAATATTCGCTGCGGTCCTCAATCATTTTTTTCTCATAGTCGCTTAGCGCAAGCATGAGCACAAGTGCAGCGCCTACAAGTAAAAGCGATTTAAAGGCTTTTGAAAAGCCATCGAGCACGAAGGTACCGTATAAAATGTCACTTGCGGGATCGTTATACAAAAAGATTAGCGCTACCAGCGATGATAGCACAGCCAAGATGGCAAGCAAACCAAGCTTTCGCTTTCCAATGTCAAACAGGTCCAGCAAGGAAAGGAGTACAGCAGCACCAACGATAATGAACTCTGGCAGCATCAAGCCCCAGGGCAAGCTCAGCAGCATTTCCATATCCATTGCGACTACCTCCCCACCATTTGCAGTACAGACCCGATCGGCCCGCCAAGTAATTCAGGAACAACACCAATTGCGATAATAAGTACGAGCAAGGCTGCAGCCGGTACAATTTCCAAGCCGCACAAATCACGGCCATTCGGTCCTTCTCCAAATGTAATTGAGAGAACGGCCCGCAGCACATAGGCAGCTGTTACAATGATGCCGAACGCTCCCATTGCCGCAACGACCGGCATGGTTTGAAACAAACCGAGAAATGCTAAAAATTCACTAATAAACCCTGACATGCCTGGCAATCCAAGCGAAGCCATCCCGCCCGCCAGTAAAAATCCGCCAAACAACGGCATGCTTTTTGCGAGACCTCCAAGCTTTGCAAGATCACTTGTACCAAACCGATCTTCCAAAATACCAAGTAAAAAGAACAGCAGCGCAGCAATTAAACCGTGCGATACAACTTGAAATACAGCCCCTTTTATGCCCGCTTCATTCATTGCTGCCAAACCAATTAGTACAATCCCCATATGAGAAATACTAGAATAGGCAAGTACTTTGCGCAGATTTGTTTGGATGAGCGCCAATAATGCGCCGTACCATACATTTACCATACCAATTACAGCGATCCAAAACGATAGGCGCTCAAATTGCTCTGGGAATAGCCCAAGTCCAAAGCGAACTAACCCGTAAGCTCCGATTTTCAGCAATACACCAGCATGCAGCATAACAACTGCCGGTGGTGCTTGTACGTGCACCTGCACCATCCAGCGATGAAGCGGAAAGATAGGCAGCTTGATTCCAAATGCGATAAACAGTGCAATAAACAGCCCCATTTTCAGCTCTTCCGATACATGACCAATCGTTTGTCCGCTTTGTAGCGCCTGCATAATACCTTCATAATTGGTCGTTCCCGTCTTACCAAATAAGATGACAAACACAACTAACAAAATAGCCGAGCCAATGCCATTGTAGATTAAATAACTGTAGGAAGCTTGCTCGCTGCCAAACCGTCCCCACTTCCCAACAAGAAGAAACATCGCCGGCAAGGTAAGTTCAAAAAAGAAGAAAAATAATAGAAGATTCTCAGCGGCAAATACCCCGAGCATGCCAATCTCTAATACAAGTAGCAAGGCATAAAAACCTCTCGCACCTTCTGTAATGTTTCGGCCTGCGAAAGCTGCCAACAGCGCCAATACAGCTGTTAAGAACATCATCATAAAGGAAAAACCGTTTACCCCAAGCTCAAACGCTACTTGAAATAGATTTTGCCCTTCAAAATTGCCAAACTGGAACCAGTTTGTATAAAAGGAAAACGATGAAAATGATGCACCCATTACATATGATTGATACATGACAAGCGCACAAACGAGTGGAAATAGAGTGCCGAGTATTCCTACTAGCATCGAGCGCTTTGTAAACAGCAACGATGCAAGCCCTAAGAGCGGGGAGAATACGAACAGGATCAATATTGCATTCATGAGAAATACCCCCCTACTACAATGACAAGTAAAGCGGCAAGTGTGACAAACACAACTGCACCATAGGTCTGCACCTGGCCACTCTGTAGCCTCGCACCAAGACCTCCGCTTCCGCTGACAATACCGCGTATCCCTTGTGCAATTCCCTCTACCACACGCTCAATTACCTGCATAAGCTTCGCTAGTATGTTGATGAGAGGAAGAACAGTCAAAGCATAAAACTCATCTACATAGTATTTATTTTGCAAAATTATATAAAACATAGAACGTTCCTGCTCTGTACGAGGACCTTTGTACATTACGTAAGCTACTGCAATCCCGCCCAACGAAAGAACCGTAGCCATAATCATAATCCAAGCCGGGCCATGTCCATGCTTTGAAAGCAATACATCACCTTCAAGCCAGTCTCCTAAAAAAGTACCGAACCAAGGCGTATTGAGATAACCTGCAAGTACAGCCAAAGCCCCGAGTACCATCATTGGGAGGGTCATCACGCCCGGTGATTCATGACCAGTGCGCTGCGCTTTTCCTGTAAAAACCAGAAAATATAAACGAAACATATAAAATGCAGTTAATGCGGCTGCCAGCATTCCTAAAGTAAATAATACATAGTTGCCGTTTTGCCACGCCGCAAGCAAAATTTCATCTTTACTGAAGAAGCCTGACAAAAGCGGTACGCCGCTAATTGCCATTGCTCCGATTAAAAAGAGAGTGCCGGTCACTTTCATCTGCCGATATAAGCCACCCATTTTCGTAATATCTTGTGTGTGCACAGCATGGATGACACTTCCAGCTGCTAGAAACAGCAATGCTTTAAAGAATGCATGTGTCGTTAAATGGAAAATAGCAGCAACGTATCCACCCGAACCAAGCGCAAGCATCATATAGCCGAGCTGACTGACGGTCGAAAATGCTAGAATACGTTTAATATCGGTTTGTACCAAGCCGATACTTGCGGCGAAAACAGCGGTAAATCCGCCTGTAATGGCGACTGTCATCATCGCCGCTTCACTTGCCTCGAATAACGGAAACATCGCTGCCACCAAGTACACACCAGCTGCTACCATCGTTGCGGCGTGAATGAGAGCCGACACAGGCGTCGGTCCTTCCATTGCATCAGGAAGCCATGTATGCAGCGGAAATTGACCTGATTTTCCAACTGCGCCGATAAAAATTAAAATGGCAGTTAAGGTAATCATGCTATCTGGCACAGCACCTTCTGACAAAGCTGTAAAAATAGCCTCATATTCGAAGCTACCTGCCTGCCAAAAAAGAAGAATGATCCCAATGAATAAGCCTACATCACCGATACGTGTCATTATAAAAGCTTTTTTCGCAGCGGCGCGCGCTTCTGGCTTAAAGTAGTAAAAGCCGATCAGCAAAAAGGAACCGAGACCGACCAGCTCCCAAAATATGTACAGCTGCAGAAGGTTGGGAGATAACACAAGACCGAGCATCGCAAAGGTAAATAAGCCGAGGTACGCATAAAAGACGGAAATACGCGCATCTCCCTTCATATAACCATTTGCGTATACATGTACCAAAAAGCTGACAAGCGTTACAATCACAAGCATTAAGGCATTTAGCGCCGTTACTTTAAAGCCCATGGTAATGGTTCTTTCTCCGATAACCAGCCACGTCCACTCCTTGTACAGTGTAGGCTCTGTCAATCGCTCCACAAGCACGGCGACTGCCCCCACCAAGGATGCCAACATGAACAATGAGCCGATTAAGCCCGATCGCTCCCGCAAGCGTCCAAACAATAAAATAAGGAAGGATACAAGCGGAAACACCGGTATTAACCATGCATAACTCATCATCATCCCTCCTTATCTCTTCAATGTATTCATTTCATCCACATTTACCGTTCGGCGGTTGCGATACAGCGCGATTAAAATGGCCAGGCCAACCGCTGCTTCTGCTGCCGCTACGGTAATCGTAAACAGCGAAAATACTTGCCCGTTTAAACTTGGAAAGAGACCTAGCTTGCTGAACGCGACTAAATTCAAGTTTGCGGCATTCATCATCAATTCGATACAAATGAGGACAATGACCGCATTACGCTTGGTTAATGCACCATATAAACCGATACAAAACAAGATAATGGCAAGCACGAGGTAACCTGCGACAGGAATATCATTCATGCTCTTTTTCCTCCTTGCCCTTTGCTAGAATGATTGAGCCAACAAGCGCCACCAGCAGCAGCACCGAAGTAATTTCAAATGGAATGATATACTTTGTATACAATAAAACACCAATTTGCTTTGTATTTTCTTCATGAAGCGGCGCCTCTGTCGCTGCGCTAAAATCCACGTGGTTTACGGCATAATACATCACCGCACCAAAGGCAAGTACGCCAATCAAGACAAGCAGTGAACGCCATCCGCTGTTTCCTTCACTTTCTGCATCATGCTTCGTCAGCATAATGCCAAAAATCATCACGATTGTCACTGCACCAGAGTAAATCAAGATTTGTACAACACCGACGAATTCTGCCGATAACATAAAATACAAGCCGGCGATGCTAAGAAATGTAAAGACGAGCGCCAACATCATATGCATCACCTTTGTGAGGTGCAGCATCAGCACACCACCAGCAATCGCGATAACGGAAAGTGCTAAAAAAGCTAAAAATCCGCCGCTCATGCTTTGTTCTCCCTTCTAATGTTCGTATCGTTTTCATCAAGCCATTCCAAATTTTTAAACAAATCATCGCGCGAATATTCCGCGAGCTCAAAGTTATTTGTCATCACAATTGCTTCCGTCGGACAAACCTCAGTACAAAGGTCACATAAAATACAGATCTCAAAGTTGATATCGTACGTCTCAATGATTTTGCCTTTTTTCGTAGGATCAGGGTGCTTTTTACCCGTTAGCTGAATGCAGTCGGTCGGACAAATTTGCGCGCATTGGTTACACACAATGCACTTTTCCGGATAAAACTTTTGGATACCGCGGAATCTGTCCGGAAGCGGTATGGGTTGATTCGGATAATCATATGTTACCTTTTCCTTTGATAAGTTTTGTAGCGTGTATTTAAGTCCCTTCAGCAGTCCTAACATGCTCCATCCCCCTTAGAAGAACAGCTCTTTCAGTAAAGCTGTTACAAAGATGTTTGCCAGCGCTACTGGCAGCAGCACCTTCCACCCGAACTCCATTAAATGATCAGCACGCAAGCGCGGGAACGTGACGCGGAACCAAATCAATATAAACATAACAACCGCAAACTTAAGTGCGAACCAAACAGCTCCCGGAATGAAGGCCAGAAACGGTACCGGCAGCCATCCGCCTAAAAACAGGACTGTAATCAGCGAGGTCATCGCAAAAAAGTACACATATTCTGCCAGCATAAAAAACGCCCAGCGAAACCCAGAGTATTCCGTATGGTAACCAGATACAAGCTCCGATTCCGCCTCAGGTAAATCAAACGGGGTTCGATTCAGCTCCGCAACAGCCGCAATGAAAAAGACTAAAAACGCAACAGGCTGTAAAAAGATATACCAAACCCGCTCCTGTGCATATACGATATCAAGCAGGTTCATGCTTCCTGTCAACAACACAATACCAATCACGCTCATAACGAGCGGAATCTCATAGGAAATCATTTGTGCGGCGGCGCGCATGCCGCCAAGCAGCGAGTACTTATTGTTAGAAGCCCATGCCCCCGTTACAATGCCCACCGTCGTAATCCCAGACACCGCAATATAATATAGAAGCCCGACACCGATATCGGCAAAGCGAAATGCATCTGTAAAAGGAATCACAGCCAAGACAAGGAATGCCGGCGCAAAAGCGATAACCGGACCTAAAATAAACAGCGGTTTATCGGCAGCCTTCGGAATCGTATCTTCTTTAATTAATAGTTTTAATACATCCGCCACCGTCTGTAATAAACCAAAGCGGCCCCCGACCTGGTTTGGTCCAATACGGCCTTGCATAAAGCCCATAACCTTACGCTCTGCTAGAATGCCGTATGTAACAAAGCCGAGCACCATAAACAAAAGCATTGTCGCCAAGCCAAAAAAGATGAAAAAGGTCGTCCAGCCTGGACTCGCCTCTAAGAGCCGCTGTACCATTAGCCATCTACCTCCCCGAGCACGATATCGACGCCGCCTAAAATTGTAATGAGGTTCGCAATGTTTTCTCCTTTTAGAAGCTTAGGAAGAATCTGGAGATTGTAAAAGGACGGACGCCGGAACTTGATGCGATACGGCTCCTTTTTTCCATCGCTTGCAATATAACAGCCAATCTCGCCGCGCGGTGATTCAATGCGGACGAAGGCTTCCCCTTTTGGCGCTTTAATAATCTTTGGTACCTTAGCTAAAAAAGGGCCATCCCCTGGGAATTGCAAAACTGCTTGCTCGATAATCTTTAGTGATTCCTCGATCTCTTGCATACGGCACATGTACCGATCCCAGGCATCCCCCGTCTCCCCGACCGGCACATCGAACGTGAAGCGGTCGTAAATCGAATACGGCTCATCCTTGCGCAAATCCCAATTTACACCCGTGCAGCGGAGATTGGCACCACTTAGAGAATAGGCTAGGGCGTCCTCGGCACTGTAAATGCCCACACCCTTGATACGACTTAAAAAGATTTCATTTCCAGATACAAGCTCATGATAGCCGGCGAGCTGCTCGCGCATATACGGAACAAAGGCGGCCACTTTTTCAATCCAGCCATCTGGGGCGTCCCACTTTACGCCGCCAATGCGCATATAATTGAAGGTGAGGCGTGCGCCGCAGAGTTCGTTTAGTAGATTAATAATCATCTCGCGCTCGCGAAACGCATATAAAAATGGACTGACAGCTCCGATATCCAGCAAATTCGTACCCCACCATACAAGGTGACTCGCCACACGTCCGAGCTCCATCGCAAGCACCCGTAAATATTCAGCGCGTTCTGGTATTTCAAGACCCATCATCGTCTCGACCGCGTGGCAAATCACATAGTTGTTCGTCATCGCCGACAAATAATCCATTCGGTCTGTATATGGAATGATTTGCGTATACTGCAGGTCCTCCGCAAGCTTCTCTGTTCCCCGGTGCAAGTAACCGATAACCGGCGTTGCTTCTTTAATAATCTCACCATCAATCTTAATTACAAGCCTAAATACCCCGTGCGTGCTCGGATGCTGTGGCCCGACGTTAAGCAGCATTTCCTCTGTACGAATCATAGTTACACCTCCCCGTCAAAAGGCTCGTAATCTTTGCGAAGTGGATATCCTATCCAATCATCTGGTAATAGGATGCGCTTCAAGTTGGGATGTCCTTCAAATACGATGCCAAGCAAATCATATGCCTCACGTTCCGGCCAATCCGCTCCCTGCCAAAGCGGAGCCACCGAAGACAACACCGGCTTCTCACGGTCGACCTTCACCTTCACCGCCACCGGCTGCCGGTTGCGATACGAGTATAAATGCACATATACCTCCATATGCGTCACAAAATCCGTACCGTGCAGCTCTGACATATAATCAAACGCCATCTGCTCATTCTTGCGCAAAAACTCCATTACTTCATAATATGCATCCCGCTTCACAACAAGCGTCGGCACGTCCTTTGACAATCTATTAATATAGGCGTCTTCCAAAGCATCTGCACCTACATGCGCTGTAAGAACCGCAACGTACCGATCTAATAGAGGCTGGTTCACGGAAGGTGCGATGACTGCCGTTTCTTCTGCAGCCGAAGCCTTTGCTTTCGCTGCGGCAATTGCTTTTGCTTTCTCGTCCTCTGGCCCCGCTTCCCCTTTCGACGCTAGCTTCGCCTTGGCCGCGGCGGCGGCCTTTGCTTTCGCTGCGGCAATTGCTTTTGCTTTCTCGTCCTCTGACCCCGCTTCCCCTTTCGACGCTAGCTTCGCCTTGGCTGCGACGGCGGCCTTTGCTTTGGCTGCGGCGATTGCTTTTGCTTTCTCGTCCTCTGGCCCCGCTTCCCCTTTCGATGCTAGCTTCGCCTTGGCCGCGGCGGCGGCCTTTGCTTTGGCTGCGGCGATTGCTTTTGCTTTCTCGTCCTCTGACCCCGCTTCCCCTTTCGACGCTAGCTTCGCTTTGGCTGCCGCGGCAGCTTTTGCCTTCGCTAAAGCAATTGCCTTTTGCTTTTCGGCCTCAGAAGAACCCTGTGGTTCGGTCGAATCCGTTTGGACCGCTTCCTTTTGCTGCATACGCGCAAGCGCAGCAGCCTTTGCCTTTGCCGCTGCTTCTTTTTTCGCTCGTGTCAGCTCGTCCTCTGTCAATTTCTTACCCTCTTCTTCAGATTTTGACAGCGCTTTCTCTTTTTCTTGCGTTTCTGCTGTTTCTTTCGCTTTTCTCTCTTCTCGTTTTCGTAGCGCTTCCTCCTTTGCCTTGGCTGCTGCCTCTTTTTTCGCTCGTATCAGCTCATCCTCTGTCGATTCCTTACTCTTTTCTTCAGGTTTTGACAGCGCTTTCTCTTTTTCTTGCGTTTCTGCCGATTCTTTCGCTTTTCTCTCTTCTCGTTTTCGCAGCGCCTCTTCCTTTGCCTTAGCTGCTGCCTCTTTTTTCAGCTCCTCCAAACTTTTCCCTTCGCTCACCGGTTGGTCACCTGCTTTCCGGTTTTGGCTTCATAGCGAATTTTTTCCTTTAATTTATTGATTCCATAAATTAAAGCAGCTGGATTGGGAGGACATCCGGGAATATACACATCAACGGGTACAATTTGATCGACTCCTTTCACAACTGCGTATGACTTTATGTAAGGTCCTCCGGCAGTCGCACACGATCCCATAGCAATTACCCATTTTGGTTCCGGCATTTGATCATATAATCTTCTTACGATAGGTGCCATTTTTTTCGTCACTGTTCCTGACACAATCATCACGTCAGACTGGCGCGGCGATGTACGGAAGAAGGAACCAAATCGATCTAAATCGTAATGGGAAGAACCTACACCCATCATTTCAATTGCACAACAGGCAAGACCAAATGTCATCGGCCAAAGCGAATTGCTTCTCGCCCATCCTTTTAACTGCTCAAGCGTTGTAAAGAAAATGTTGCGCTCTAGCTCAGCGCGCTCATCAGGGTGCATTTGCTCAAAATTTATAACCATTTCAACACCTTCTTTTTCCAAGCATATAAAAGCCCAATTAATAACATGATGACAAAGATTAGCATTTCAATGAGAGCGAATAAGCCAAGTTCCTCGTAAGCTACCGCCCATGGATATAAAAATACAGTTTCTACATCAAAAATAACAAACAATAACGCAAACACATAATAGCGTGCATGAAAGCGAATATTGGCCTCATGAAAAGGCTCAATGCCACTTTCATAGGTGGTCTGCTTGGCAATGCTCGGTCGGTTTGGCCGTAGCAGCTTGCCTGCTGTTAGTGCTACAATTGGCAATAAAATGCCAAGCAGCAAAAATACAATTACAATTGCATAGCTATTTTGATACACATTGAACATGAAATTCCCCCCGTGCTATCATTGTTCCATACAATCATATGAGCCTACTTTATTTTTTATCATTTTTTCATGATTTAAAAAGTAGGTTTACAGAAATTATACCAAATTTTTCATAGCCATGGTGTTATATCGAGTGTACAATTCTGAATTTTTAAAACTATTATATTTCACTAGAAAATCCCATGTCGGTAAGATATGCTGAATACGGAATATATACTTGTAGTTCTTATTGTTGAGGTGTTCTAATGACTGTACAGGAAAACAAATACTTATCTTTGCTTACCCTTTTTTCCTTGATATACCTTATCTTTCACTATATATGGTTTTTTTTATTTAAAAATGATATATTCATTCAGAATATTGGCATCAACACCTCTTGCTTACTTATTGATGCTATTGCTGTATATTTTTTATTTTACACCTTTCGAAAACAGCCTAAAGAAAATAGGTCATTCTGGTTTCTTCTATTGCTTGGTTGTGTAGGGTTTTTACTCGGTGACATGTTATGGTTTTTCGAAGATACTTTCGGTTATTCTTTATTCCCTTATGTGCAAGCGTCTAATATTTTATTTTTATTGCTTCCGATTTACTATTTAATCGCCTTCTCTTATAAGATTACGTACACGTATTCACTACTGCAAAAGCTCTTTATCTTTTGTGACATTAGCACGACTTTTATTGCTGCAGTAACACTGGAATACTACTTTATTATCCAACACTTTTGGAATAGTTCTAGTTTTTCATCTGTAACGAAACTAATAGAAATCATATATCCATTTGCTAATCTGTTGCTTTTACTCGTATGCATTAGCTTATATTTTCAACCACTCGCATTTTCGTCTAAGCAGGTTTTGTATTTACTTCTTCTCTCAACTTTTTTATATGTTGCGGTTGATTCTCTTTATAGTATTTTATATTTCTCACACAATAAATTTTCTATAGAATTAATAAATCCTCTTTATCAAATTTCGATGATTATGACTGCAGCGGCGGGCCTTTTAGATACCGGAGAATCAAGATATGCAGGAGAGAAGGCCGGGGATGTACAATCTTGGTTATCTTATCTCGCTTTGGTGTGTTTAGGCGGGTTTGTCATCTTGACGCAGACACATTCTTATCCTGTTATGGTAGCAATTTGTGTAACCTTTTGTTTTGTATTGTTTCGCCAAACCTTGATACGAATACAAAATAAACGGCTGCTGATACAACTGCAGCAAATGAATGGAGAGCTCGGCACTAGAATTGAAGAACGCACACGAGATTTGTTACTGCAGCAGGCAGCTCTTTTGCAAAGTGAACAAAAATTTAAGTCTTTATTCGAATTTCACCCGGATCCCATTTTTACGATTAATCTGCAAGGGCGATTTCAACAGGTAAACAGGGCGGGGACTGTTTTGCTTGGGTATAAGGTATCTGAAATTCTTGGGCATAGTTACAAGGAATTTATTTATCAAAAGGATGTGCGGCGTCTCTTGGTATCCTACCGATACGTTCTACAAGGGCAGGCCACATCTCTTGAAGTACGCGGTCTTCATAAAAATGGCATGATTTACGATTTGGCTTTGACTGCCGTTCCCATTGTGGATGATCAAAAGGTTCTTGGTATTTATGTCATGGTAAAAGATATTACGGAAAGCAAGCAGCAGCAAAAGCAAATCAACTTTCTTGCCTTCCACGACACCTTAACTGGCCTTTCCAATCGCAGTACATTTCACAATGATTTGCAAACCATGATTCATGCAGCCAAAGAATCTGGAACAACATTTTCGGTGTTATTCATCGATTTAGATGGCTTTAAAGTCATTAATGATACGCTAGGACACTCTATTGGAGATTTGGTGCTTGTAGAGACAGCAGAACGGTTAAAGCGTTGCCTTCCTCCTTACGCAAGGCTGGCGCGTTTAGGTGGAGATGAGTTTACCATTTTAATACGCGATGCTGATGAAAGCATCTCTGATATTTTAAAAGAATTGCAGGAGCCCTTCCTAATTGAAGGACATACCTTGTATGTGACACCGAGCATTGGCATTGCCGTATATCCCTATGCAGGAGAAGATGCAGAATCTTTATTAAAACACGCCGATTTAGCTATGTATCACAGCAAAAACAACGGAAAAAACAACTACTCTATTTACACTGACGAGATGAGTTGCAAAATGCGAAGACGATTACGACTAGAAAAGGATTTGTATCAAGCACTGCAGCATAACCAATTATTCCTTGTGTATCAACCCCAGATGGATACCAATCGCCGCACCGTTATCGGGATGGAAGCTTTGGTGCGCTGGCGGCATCCGGTTCTAGGACTCATTCCACCTAACGAGTTTATTCCCATAGCGGAGGATACAAACCTGATTGTCACAATAGGAGAATGGATTTTGCAGGAGGCGTGTAGACAAATGAAGACATGGTCTGAAATGGGATATGTGCTGAAAGTAGGGGTAAACCTGTCAACAAAGCAATTTAATCATGACAATTTTTTAGAAATGGTTACGTCTACCCTATCCAAAACCGGTCTCCGCCCAGACCTTCTTGATGTAGAGCTAACGGAACGAATTGCCATGGATAATGAAGAAAAAACTCTCAATAAACTAAAGCATCTGAAAGAGCTTGGTATTCATGTTTCAATTGATGATTTTGGTACCGGCTATTCATCACTAGCCTATCTGCCGCTTTACCCGCTAGACCGTTTAAAGATTGCGAAAGAATTTATTCATATGGCAGATAACAGCGACGAAGGCAAAGCTATCATTACCGCCATCCTCTCGCTTGCGAGTACACTGGGCATTTGCGTGATTGCGGAAGGTGTGGAAACACACGAGCAAATGGTATTTTTACAAAAACATAATTGCTACCAGGTGCAGGGCTACTATTTTAGTCGACCTCTCTCTGTCGAAGATGCAACTGCCTTTCTTGGTGCTATTTGAGGCATAGTTTCCAAACAAATTCGCAAAGTTGCCAGATTTTCCTTAAAGGTTGCTAAATCCACGACCGCAACAGAAAAAGGCACGGAGATCCGTGCCTTTTTCGCGTTATGCGCCTTTTTTTACAGGTACGTTTTCTTTCATTTTATGCTTTGCGACAAAACGGTAGTACAGCGCGCATGCAATCAAGAAAGGAATCCCGCAATACAGTGCCATGCGTTGATCTGGAATAAATGCAAGGCTTACCATTACAATGGTGTTCATAGATAAAGCTAATAAAGGAACGAACGGATATAAAGGCGTTTTGAATTTCAAATCTTTTACGTTGCCTCCGTTCTTTACAAACGCTCTTCTTGCAAGCAGGTTGGAAAGCGCAATGGAAGCCCAAACGAACACAGCACCAAAGCCAGCAATGGATAGAAGCCATAAATATACGGTATCTTCAGCGAAAACACCGCAAAGCAGTGATAAACAGCCAATTGTCATACTAGCAATCAATGAATTGATTGGAACGCCTTTTTTAGAAAGCTTGCTGAAGGTTGGGCTCACCATACCTTGCGAAGACATAGACCAAAGTACACGAGATGTCGCGTATAATCCGGAATTGGCAACCGATAATACCGCTGTGATAATAACGAAGTTCATAATATCAGCTGCATATGGGATACCAATGCTGTCAAAGACAACAACGAATGGACTTTCTACCAAGCCCGCTTTTTCCCACGGAAATAATCCTGCCAATACGAACACAGAAAGAATGAAAAAGATAAGAATGCGCCATGCTGTGTTATTGATTGCTCTTGGAATTGTTTTTTCAGGATTATCGCTTTCCCCCGCTGCAATACCGACGAGCTCTGTTCCTTGGAAGGAGAAGTTCACCCCGATCATTGTTACTAAAATTGCCAGCACACCGTTCGGGAATAAACCGCCATGGTCTGTAAAGTTACTGAAAAATGGCGCTGGTTCATTTTTCATATCTAAGAACCCAAACATAGCGGCGCCGCCTAGGATGATGAATGCTAGCACAGCGATAATTTTAATGCTGGAAAACCAAAACTCCACTTCCGCAAAGCTTTTTGTAGACAATGCATTGATCGCAAACAGCATAACTGCGAATACTACACACCAAATCCATGAAGGAACATCCGGAAACCAGCGCTTCATTAAAATACTGACTGTAATCAGTTCAAGACCAACTGTCACCGACCAGTTTAGCCACGACATCCATCCTACAACATATCCCGCTCCCGGTGAGATGTGTTGCGTAGCATACGTTTGATAGGAACCCGCATGCGGATTTGCAACAGCCAATTCCCCTAGACAAAGCATCGTCAAATACATCACAAATCCGCCAATTAGATATGCGAGAAGGGCGCCGCCCGGCCCGGCTTGATTGATCGTATAACCGGAGCTCAAAAACAAACCGGTACCGATGACGCCTCCTAGGGCAATCATAAAAATATGACGGCTTTTTAGTTCACGCTTTAACCCATTATCTTGCTGTAACATAAAAATCCCCCTTTGTTGCATCCTCTAGTAAATGTAAGCGTTTACTATTTTGTTTTTAAAATTCTGATATTTATAGAAAAAAGGAAAGCTGCGCGGTTCCCCCCGCAGCCCTTCACTTTTACGCTAATACTTTTTGGATTTTCTCGATTGCCCAGTTTAAATCTTCTTCAGAAATGATTAATGGCGGTGCAAAGCGAATTGTTGTTTCATGCGTTTCTTTGCATAGTAACCCCTCTGCTTTTAATTGTTCACAGTATGGACGTGCTGGACGATCAAGCTCCACACCGATAAATAAGCCGCGACCACGCACTTCTTTAATCATTGGGTTGTTAATTTCTTTTAACTTCTCCATAAAATATGCACCAAGCTCCATAGAACGGTCCGCCAGCTTCTCTTCCTCCAATACTTCTAAAGCCGCGATAGAAACCGCACAAGCAAGGGGATTTCCGCCGAATGTGGAGCCGTGGGAACCCGGGTTAAACACACCAAGAACATCGCGGTTCGCTGCTACACAGGAGATTGGGAATACGCCGCCGCCAAGCGCTTTACCAAGAATGTACATATCAGGTGTAACACCTTCCCAGTCACAAGCAAACATTTTTCCTGTACGGGCTAGGCCTGTTTGAATTTCATCCGCAATCAATAAAACATTTTGCTCTTTACATAGCTGTTGAGCCGCTTTTAAGAAGCCTTCTGTTGGCATTACGATACCCGCTTCCCCTTGAATAGGCTCTAATAGGAACGCCGCTGTATTTGGTGTAATTGCCGCCTTCAATGCTTCCAAATCTCCGTAAGGAATCAGCTTGATGCCTGGCAAGAACGGACCGAAGCCGCGCTGATATTCCGCTTCAGAGGATAATGACACTGCCGTCATCGTACGACCATGGAAGTTGCCTTCGCATGCGATAATTTCCGCTTGGTTTTCCGCCACACCTTTCACATCATACGCCCAGCGTCTTGCAGCCTTTACAGCCGTTTCAACCGCTTCTGCACCTGTGTTCATCGGCAATACCATTTCTTTTTTCGTTAGCTTAGCTACTTTTTCATAAAAAGGCGCTAGCTGATCATTATGAAACGCGCGGGATGTTAACGTAACCTTGTCTGCTTGCTCTTTTAAAGCAGCAATAATTTTAGGATGTCTATGACCTTGGTTTACCGCGGAATATGCGCTCAGCATGTCCATATATTTATTGCCTTCTGGATCGTATACCCAAGCACCTTCTGCTTTCGCAATTACGACTGGCAGTGGATGATAGTTATTTGCACCATACTGATTTGTTTGTTCAATAATATGCTCTGTACGAGATGTTGTCGTCATCTTTAAAGCCCCCTTATTTGTAGTCTCCACACGTTACAATGCAAAATGTATGCCAACTATGTAATTCAATCTACATATACGAAAAACCTTCAAAATTTGCGCAAAAACGCAAAATTATTTTGCACCCACCGCAAAATAATCATACAATAAAGGCAGAATATTTTGCACATGGAGGGTCACAGCTTGGACGTAAAAACATTTTATGAATACCTTCTAAATGAACTTGATATTGGCATTCATGCAGTAAATGAAGATGGTAAAACCATTATCTATAATCAAAAGATGATGGAGATTGAATCAATGGACAAGCATGAGGTGCTGAATAAAAGCCCGCTTGAGGTATTTGCTTTTAAAGACAATCAAAGCAGTACGCTGATGGATGCACTTAGAGGAAAGCCAAGACGCAATATTACCCAGACTTATTTCAACAATCGCGGTAAGGAGATTACAACGATTAACGATACTGTTCCTATCATCTATAACGGTAAAATTAAAGGAGCCGTTGAGATTGTAAAAGATATTACCAAGCTAAGACGAACGATTGAAAAAACAGATCTAGAACGCAAAACGAAGTTTACCTTCGATCGGATGCTCGGGCGGTCCCCTGCCTTTTTAGCAGTGGTGCAAGAAGCAAGGCGGGCATCGCGGACCTCCTCCTCTGTACTTCTTATCGGAGAGACTGGGACGGGGAAAGAAGTGTTCGCCAAAAGCATTCATAATGAAAGCTCCCGTGCGGCGAAGCCCTTTATTTCTCAAAACTGCGCAGCGATCCCCGAGTCGCTGATGGAAAGCACTTTGTTTGGTACAGCAAAGGGGGCTTTCACAGGGGCGATTGATAAGCCTGGTCTGTTTGAAGAAGCAAACGGCGGCACCCTTCTTCTTGATGAGATTAACTCCTTAAGTCCTCACCTGCAGGCAAAATTGCTTCGAGTGATTCAAGAGCGAACCGTTCGCAGAGTCGGGGGATCGCAGGAGAAAGAAATCGACGTCAGACTCATTGCTACGATGAATGAAGATCCGATCGAAGCTATTACACATAACCGCATGCGTAAGGACCTGTACTACCGTCTCAGTGTCGTTACCTTATTTCTTCCTCCTCTACGAGAGCGCACTGAGGATATCGAGCTCCTGACGCAAGGCTTTATTCAAAAATATAATGCATTATTTAATATGGAGGTCACAGGCATTGATGAGCATGTAAAAGAATATTTTCTCCATCATGATTGGCCGGGAAATGTTCGTGAGCTCGAACATATGATTGAAGGCGCCATGAACCTGGTTGAAGAAGATATCATCCAGCTTTCACACTTACCTGGCCGTATTACCAAACGGCATGCACCTGAAATGCCAAAACAAACACCATTAAAGAAAAAAATTGATGAAGCAGAGCAAATTTATATTAAACAACTGCTGCAGGAGAATGGCGGGAATATCTCTAAAACTGCAAGGATGCTAGGATTAAGCAGGCAAAGTCTGCAGTATAGGCTAAAGAAATACAATATCTAAAGGGGACTTACATATGGGAGAAATTATCGTTCATCATTAACCCTGCCTAACAGCTCAGTCTTACAATTGAGCAAGGAACTGAAATGGAACAGGAAGGTTTTGTTTATATACAAGTTCTGCAGCAAGAAGAAAATATGAAAGTTGAAATGTCTGGTACCGGTATACATGTGCAGGATTTACACATACAGTTTGACAAGTAGAAAAAGAAAATAGATTTTTACGCAAAGCATCCAACGTCGGATGCTTTTTTATTTTGTGACTGTGTTCAAGCCTCATGTTGATAATTGGCACTTGTTGATTGGATTCAAAGCAGGAGGCCCCGCAGGCGCATAGTGCTAAAGAGGCTCCCTGACCGCCTGCGGAAAGCGAAGCCCCATAACGGAAATCAACAACGATCTTTAACAGAGCGTATTTTATAAATGCAAACAAATGACATATATAAGGAAAAATGCAAAAAATTCCCCCGATTCAAACATTGCCAGTTTTCTTGTAGAATGAATTGAAAGAGAATTTTGTCAGTTAAGGGGAGAGGATGAGGGATTATGTTGAAAAAAGGAAAGAGAAAAGCCAGGTATTTGATGTCTTTAGCTGTTAGCTCAGTGCTTTTACTAGGAGCAATTCCAGTAAAACCACATGCTGCATATGCGCAAGCTTCCACAGAAAGTCTGTTGGCGAATTTGACACCAGAGCAACGGAATGCCCTGCAAAATCTGGAGAGACACGAGCTGAAGACGGGCTTACGTTTATCACAGGAGGTAGATGTAACAAGCACGGAAGAAGTATCAGTTATTGTAGAATTTAAAGAACTTCCTGCCAAAGTTGCACAAACAGCACAAGCGGCTAAGGGTGAAAAACTATCTCTGCAAGCAGCCGCCGACAATGTAGAGCAATCTCATGTACAATTTAAAAAGCACCTTCAAGAGAAAATAGGTAAAAATGAAAAATCAGGTAAGGATGATTACCAGATCCAACACACCTATAAATATGCTTTAAACGGCGTAGCATTATCACTTCCTGCCAATCAAATTGAGAAGCTATTGCAATCCGATGTCGTGAAAGCTGTTTATAGCAACAAACAAGTACATATTACTCCTCCTATCCAAATAGACGGAGAAGCAAATGAAACAAAGGTCGATAGCATTTCCTTTTTAAAAATTGATCAGTTACACAAAGAAGGCTTTACGGGAAAGGGCATTAAAATTGGTGTCCTTGATACAGGAATCGATTATCACCATCCCGATTTAAAAGACGCTTATAAGGGCGGCTATGATTTTGTAGATAGTGATAGCAATCCAATGGAAGCAACATATGATGATTGGAAGAAATCTGGTAAGCAAGAAACAATGAATGGCAGTACGTATTACACTTCTCATGGCACACATGTTTCAGGAACAATCGCCGGGCGTGCTAAGAATACTTCCGACCACAAGGTTCTCGGGATTGCACCGGATTCCGAGCTCTATATGTATCGTGTCTTGGGACCCTATGGAAGTGGTGCTACCGCGAATATTATTGCAGCTATCGATAAAACCATTACTGACGGAATGGACATCATTAACCTTTCCTTAGGTTCCTTTCAAAATGACCCATTAAGCCCAGCAAGTTTAGCGATTGATAATGCAGTACTAAGCGGTATAACCGCTGTAGTAGCAGCTGGTAATGAGGGTGACATGGGTATGTATACACTAGGGTCTCCAGGGGCGGCAGCTTTAGCTCTAACAGTTGGTGCCAGCTCAGCTTCTATTCAGGTAACCACATTTGAAAGTCGATTCGAAGCAAATGGTACGCAGATTGAGGACACATTGCAGTTAATGACCAAAAAGTGGACCGATGATTTTCGTAACCTGTCCGGAAAAATCTTTGAGATGGTGAATGTGGGGCTAGGCGGTGCACAGGATTATATAGGAAAAGACGTAAAGGGCAAAATTGCTTTTGCAGCTCGAGGTACGTATGCACTTGCTGAAAAAATGTATTACGCACAACAAAACGGAGCAGCAGGTATTATCATTTATAACAGCAATCCAACCGAAGGCCATATACCGCACTATCTGGGGGAAAGCAATAGCAATATTCCCGTGTTTTCGCTATCAAACAAAGCAGGAGTAGCGGTTCATGCGCTATTTACCAACGGTGGTACACCAACCATCTCACTGGGAACGACCGGCACAGCAAATTTACCAGGAGATGAATTAGCAAGCTTTAGCTCAAAGGGGCCTTCTGGTACATTATACGATATCAAGCCTGAAGTGACGGCACCAGGGGTAACCGTATTATCGACCGTACCTTCTTATATCAACAGCAAAAACAATACGTCTGATTATTCCTCCGCTTATCTCAGAATGTCAGGTACGTCCATGGCCTCTCCTCATGTGGCGAGCATAGCAGCATTGCTTCTGCAGGCACATCCAGAATACACACCAGCAGATATTAAGACGGCATTGATGAATACTGCTGATCCCTTAAAAGGTACATACAGCGTGTTTGAAACGGGAGCAGGCAGAGTCGACCCTTATGAAGCCATTCACGCCGACACAGAGATAGCTGTTCTTGATAAAACACCGTATATGCAAAATGGAGAACAAACCCTGATAGAAGAAGAAACAGGGGGACTTAGCTACGGCTTTATTCCGGTAGGCGATGCACCGGCATTTACAGATAAAAAGACAGTATCTATTACCAATAATGGTGATAAAACAACCAAGTATGAACTCTCTGTTGTTTACAATATTGGCGTGCAGGGCTCCTTGGATCCAAAGAAAAACGGTGTTATCGTCAAACTATCGGATACCTCCATCGTTGTACAAAAACATAGAAAAAAAGAGTTAGGAGCTTACATTCTGGTTCCAAAAACAGCCAAGAGAGGAACATACGAAGGCTACATTCATATCGTGAATAAGCATAATCCAGAAGAGGCGTATCAAATTCCATTTGGCATGCGTGTTGTTGATGAAGGATTGGACTATTTTAAAGTACACACTCCTTCCTTTTCAACAAATCGTATACGCAATCCGTACAGTGTGAAAGCAACAGATTTAGATTTTAAATTCAATTCATCTATGCAAACACTAGATTTTATTTTAGTAGATGCCAAATCAAATAAAGACCTTGGATTGATTACATCTATCTATACAGCAGGTGCGGCAATTGATTTTGATTATTATTTGTCAGGTGCCTTTTCCGGTAGATATTATCCGTTTACCGGCAATGCAAAAAAGCCAGTTGGATATACATCTGTGCTAGCACCGGATGGGGTTTATAAAATTAAAGCAGTTGGCACCAATTTAAGCGGTAAGCAGTTTATCTATACAGATTATGTATATTTAGATAACAGCGCCCCTGCATTAACATTAGACCAAACAAATGCCATGCCTAAGGGTGAGCTTCCTTTTGTAGAGCTAGCCCCAGGACAATCAACCGTTACCTTGTCTGGTACTGTGATAGACAATGAAGTAGGTGAAATGAATACGTTTGGCATTAACGTGACACAAGGGAATAACAAGGTATATTACGGAACATACGGACCGAATTATAGCATTACCACGGATCAAAACGGCCGGTTTACTAAAGAAATTGTAGTCGCAGGTCCTGGAACTGTTCAGGCCATCCAAATGACGAGTGGCGACCGTGCAGGCAATTCACTACCTCCACAAACCATTTACTATATTAAAGCGGGTACACAGTATTTCTATGCCAAGCCAAATCAAAAAGCGATTACTATGGGAGATAAAGTTACGTATACGTTCTATAGCCATGGCCTGCAGAATGCGAAAGAGTTCTCATTTACCTTAGATTATGTAGCAAAGTATTTTGATTCCGTAGAATTCCGTAAGCATGCCTCCTTGCCGGAAAATACAGAATTCAAAGTAACTACAAAAGGAACGACCAGCTTGAGTAACACAGTTAATATGAAGGTGACAGGCGATGCCTTGAACGGCGATGTTCCACTCTTTGATATTATTGCAGACACAAAAGCGGAAGAGTTTATCCCCGTTTTGTCTCAACTGTTCAATGCATACAATGTTTATTATAAAGATGTGAATGGTACTACAGTAAGACCTTATACACAAGTAGGCTTATTGCCTATATACACACCTTATTCTAAGATACAAGCCCAGCTCGGAGCAGAAGGACTCTACAAGGAGGACGGCAGCTACAACTATACAATGGATTACACAGCCATTGGCGCAACTGTAAAGGCACAAGATGCGAAAGGTAACATATACAATGCGGACATCCAAAAAAATGGACAGATATATATCAATCAGCTACCAGCCGCGGAGCAAGTATATACAGTAATGATTGATGTGCCTGGACACTTCGCTACGTATGCGCCGCTTGAAATTGGCCGAAAAGAAGCCGGGTACTATGCTGGGGAAAGCATTTTCTATTACACCATCAAATCAAAGGCCGGTGATGTTAATAAAGATAATGTTATTGATATTCATGACGCCATTTTAATGAAAACACATTGGGAAACAAGCAACCGTAATACAGACATCAATTTTGATGGGAAAACTGATGCAAAAGACTTTAAGTTGATGGAGCTCAATTACTTAAAACAAAATGATTATGTAGTAAACACACCAGAGCCGCAACAATCTTATCAGGGAGAAACCATCACCAGCATTAAATCCATATTAGGTATAAACTAAGGCTGTTTTCGCAAACTTTGTTGCGATGTAACAAGTAGTGGGGAATGGTTGATTTCCGCTCCAGCCTGAAACAAGGAAACCTATCTAAAAACAACAATCTTTTAGAAAAGAGCCTAAACTAAACACATTTTGGTCTGCATCAGACATAGAACAGGCTGTTCTACTTTTGGAACAGCCTGCTTTTTACATATCGATATTCTCCATAAAAATATCTGCAATTTGAACTGCTTTTTCATGTTGTTCCGTCTGCCTATAATATTGGTACAGTGCTTGTCCATATTCATTAATCATGCCAACATGCTTGCTAGATTGAAACAGCGGCAGAGCTGTATGTTGTAAAAACGTGTAATATCGCTCAGGATCCCCTTTACTTTGATGCATGAGCAATTCAAACACCACTTGATGAAAGTGATTATCGAGTTTATTAGCCATCGCCAAGCCGTACTTCGTCATCCTCTCAAGCTCGTTTCTAGGTAATGTGTTTCCCTCTATTGCATTGTGCACATAATTATATAAATGCGAGAGATAAGATGGATGATCTTTGTTTGCCATATCTAACGCTTCCTTATAGCACTGTTGCGCGCTTATATACTCTTTTCTTTTATGGTATTCGTAACCTAAGTTTCCAAGTAGCATAATCTTTTTCTCAGCGTCATGAAGAGCTTCACTATCATCAATTAGGTTATGATAACGTTCGACGGTTTCCTCGAAATCAAGATACATATCACCACGGATTTGCAATAGCATTAGGGATTCTGCATTGATCACTCTTAAAAAGTTATTTGTTTCTTTAAAGTGCTGCAAGGCTTTATCTGCATACAAATACGCCATGACCTTAACACCGATACAATGATAAGCAATTGCTAAATGATAGTAGTATTCCGGATTGCCGTATTCATCCATGCGAATCGTTTTTAACACTTCTATCGCCTTTTGCTGGTTTTCAATGGTGAAGTTCGTATAGTCGGAGATATAATAAATGCCTCGCACGTGCTGCAGTAAGTTTTTCTCATACAAAGAAAGCTGATCATACTCTTTTTCCACTTGCTGTAACAGCTTATGAGCTTGTCCTAAATCATTGTGCATGATGAAATATCTGGCCCGCAGCAATTGATATAACGTCGCATACATAGATGATTCAATAAAAGAAAACTTCTCCAGCTTCTCTTTGGTCGATTCAATTTCTTTCGTTCTTTGCATAATAATAGCATTGTGCCAGTTATGAAGTTGCTTTTTCATTCCTTGCACAAATTCAATTTCTTTTTCTATATCAATCTGTAAACGTTCCGAAAAGAGTGTAATAATCTCTGGAGAATAGGCGGTTTGCCCTCGTTCAATTTTACTGACATGTGTTGTCGAGCAAATGCCTTCACCTAGCTGCTCTTGCGTAAGACCAGCTTTTTTACGATAAAATTTAATAATTTCTCCCTCTAACATATGCCTCTCCCCTTATCCATCTACGTAGTGAAGATTTCCATTGAACTACATGTATAATAACATGTTTTTATAAGGTTAAGAGAAAATTTATTCACTATTCAAACGGATTCACTATATACATACGTACAAAAAGCCGCTCATTCCAGCAGCTTTTACTCCACAAGATTTATACTGAGCTCTATATCTGTTTGCGAGATTTTTAAATAAAACTGACTTATCGTCACACATATATACGGTATAATCCACAAACATGCGATGCCGCACGTAAGAATGCAAAGCAAGATCCAGCCGGTAAACCTAAGCATAAGTAAAAACAACTTGCGCTTCTGTCCCTCCATCAGTGCATTGCTTTCTTCTATTGCTTGACGCGTCGTATAATGCGGCTTCTCTAGCAAAATAAAATACGTCATAGAATAAGAGAATACCTTTATCATACCTGGTACAATAAGTAACAGTGACCACAAGCATGTATATAAGCTTACTAACCCTACTGCCTTACCAGTTGTCCATATTTGCCTCGCAGTGTGTAAATACCGAAATACATCATATTTGCTGGTGCGCTCTCCTTTTGCAAGCTTCATACATATATGTAAGAAGCCAAAAGCCAATGAGGAGCTTATCGCGAATATACCTATTCCATAGCACACATATACGACCACATTCCATACGGATTCAAACGCTGAACCTATAAGTAAAATCATGCATAAAAATACAATCCCAAGTGTCAAATAAGCAAATACAAATACACAAACGATATATATAAGCATCGCTCCCACTGCTAATTTCCATCGCCCGTCCAAGGCAGAACGAGCCATTATTTTTGCTTCTTCAATCATACAAGCCCCCCGTTCTTAACTCGTACAAATATATGTGAAAAGGGACAAGGATATGACTACGAATAAACGAATTGGATATGATTAAATGTCGTAGCAGCAGCCTCCGTAATAGGATTAACGGGACAAGAAGGAACCATTATCTGGATGACACTCGTACCTATGTTGTATTACGTGTTAGCAGCAGGATTGATTGGGATGATTCTTATCTTCTTATAATCCATAATGCGGAAGAAAGAAATATCACTGTATGTGAAGCAATAAACATGAGTATCTTCTACATTCAACCTTAGAGGTACCCTCACCAACTGTGAACACATGCCCATCCATGTAGATGAACGTAGTCATACCTCCATTTTTCATACAAAAAACCGCAAAGGTATATACCTTTGCGGTTTTGTTATTATCTCATATTCGCAACGTTCAAACGGTTGACAGCACGCTGTAAGGAAAGCTCCGCTCGTTTGAAGTCCACGTTTGCCTGCTTTTCACCGATGCGGCGTTCTGCACGGCGTTTCGCTTCATTCGCACGATGGACGTCAATGTGAGATGCGACTTCAGCAGATGGCGCAAGAATTGTTACTTTGTCCGGGCGAACTTCAATAAAGCCACCAGATACTGCAACATAATCCGTTTTGCCTTCCACTTTTACACGAACCGCACTAATTTGCAAAGGAGCTACTGTAGAAATGTGACCCGGTAGGATCCCCATTTCCCCGCTCTCTGCTTTTACACTGACCATCTCTGCGTTTGTTTCGTATACCGGTCCGTCAGGAGTTACAATACTGACTTGAATTGTCTTCATGAATAGTCCCTCCTAGACCTGTTATACTAACGTTTTTGCTTTCTCGATAGCTTCTTCGATGCGTCCTACTAAGCGGAATGCCTCTTCTGGAAGATCATCGTGTTTACCTTCGATAATTTCTTTGAATGCTTGTACTGTTTCTTTAACAGGTACATAAGAACCTTTTTGACCTGTGAACTGCTCAGCTACGTGGAAGTTTTGAGACAAGAAGAATTGAACACGACGTGCGCGGTGTACAACTAGCTTATCGTCCTCAGAAAGCTCGTCCATACCAAGGATTGCGATGATATCTTGCAATTCCTTGTAGCGTTGCAATGTTTGCTGTACTTGACGTGCAACTGTGTAATGCTCTTCACCTACGATTTCAGGAGAAAGGGCACGAGACGTAGACGCCAATGGATCTACCGCTGGGTAAATACCGATCTGTGTTAAGCGACGCTCAAGGTTTGTTGTTGCATCCAAGTGAGCGAACGCCGTTGCAGGAGCTGGATCCGTATAGTCATCCGCTGGTACGTATACTGCCTGAATGGAAGTAATGGAACCTTTGTTTGTAGACGTGATACGCTCTTGCAATTGACCCATTTCAGTCGCAAGTGTCGGCTGGTAACCTACCGCTGATGGCATACGGCCAAGTAGTGCGGATACCTCAGAACCAGCTTGCGTGAAGCGGAAGATGTTGTCGATGAACAGAAGTACGTCTTGACCTTGCTCATCACGGAAGTACTCAGCCATTGTCAAACCAGTCAAAGCTACACGCTGACGTGCACCAGGTGGCTCATTCATCTGACCGAATACCATCGCTGTTTTCTTAATAACGCCGGAATCACTCATTTCGTGGTAAAGGTCGTTACCCTCACGAGTACGCTCACCTACACCTGCGAATACGGAGATACCACCGTGCTCTTGTGCGATATTGTTAATCAACTCTTGGATAAGTACCGTTTTACCTACACCGGCACCACCGAATAGACCGATCTTACCACCCTTGATGTAAGGAGCAAGCAAGTCTACTACTTTGATACCTGTTTCAAGGATTTCTACTTTTGTAGAAAGCTCTTCAAACGCAGGAGCCTGGCGGTGGATTGGATCACGGCGTACATCTGTCGCAACTTCGCCGTCAAGGTCGATTGGATCGCCAAGTACGTTGAATACGCGACCAAGTGTTGCGTCACCTACAGGAACAGAGATTGGACCTTCTGTATCAACAGCTTCCATGCCGCGAACAAGTCCATCTGTAGAAGACATCGCAACCGTACGAACTGTATCATCGCCAAGGTGAAGCGCAACCTCTAATGTAAGGTTGATTGATGTGTCATTTCCTTCATGTGTTACTTTAAGGGCGTTGTAGAGGTTAGGAAGTTTGCCGTCTTCAAACTTTACGTCTACAACGGGACCCATTATAGCGGTAATGCGTCCTTTATTCATCGGTTTCCCTCCTCATGTTGGCTTTCAGATTACCTGATCAGCCTCGTTCATGCTATTCCAATGCCGCCGCGCCGCCGACGATTTCCGTAATCTCTTGCGTAATCGCAGCTTGTCGAGTGCGGTTGTAAGTAAGTGTGTAAGAGTCGATAACATCGAGTGCGTTGTCCGTAGCGTTTTTCATCGCTGTCATACGCGCCGCGTGCTCGCTTGCTTTTCCGTCCAGCAAAGCGCCGTACACAAGGCTTTCTGCGTATTGTGGAAGCAACACTTTCAAGATTTCCTCTTCAGAAGGCTCAAACTCATAAAGAGTTGTGGACTTCGTTTCTACATCAGTCAAAGGAAGAATTTTCTTCTCTTCCACTTCTTGTTGAATCTTGCTGATGTAATGGTTGTAATGGATGTACAGTTCATCGTATGCACCATCCGTGAACATAGCTACCGCACGAGATGCGATGTCTTTAATGTCCGCGAATGCAGGCTGATCGGAAAGACCTGTAATTTCATCAATGATGTTGAAGTTACGGCGCTTTAGGTAATCGCGGCCGACACGTCCAATCACGATGATTGCATATTGATTTGGATCCATGTTATGACGTTCTTCAATCGTTCTGCTTAGCGCGCGCAGCACGTTACTGTTGTATGCGCCGGCAAGTCCACGATCAGAAGTGATGACGATATATCCCGTACGTTTCACAGGGCGAGCTGTCAACATCGGGTGGTTCACGCCTTTGCTGCCGTTTGCAACGCTTCCTACTACCTCTTGAATTTTGTTCATGTAAGGTACGAATGCGCGTGCGTTTTGCTCAGCACGGTTCAGCTTTGAAGCGGATACCATCTCCATCGCCTTTGTAATTTGGCTTGTCTTTTTCGTGGAGTTAATTTTTGCTTTTATATCGCGTAAAGATGCCACAGGTTTTCACCACCTTTTAGTCGGAAGTAGGCATATTCATGCGTTACCGACCGGCACCAAGGCGCCGGCCGATTCCGCTTTTTATGGCTATGCTTTGTACCTGTTGATTTCCGCTGCAGGCATTCGCTTTCCGCGGGCAGTCAGGAGGCCTCCTCGGCTAACGCCTGTGGGTTCTACCTTTGACTCGCTTTCCCGCAGCTCATGCCTTGCGCTCCAATCAACAAAGCTTCAACATCAACCATGGGCTGTAATAGCCCTATTCATTAAACGCTAGGCGCGAATGTTTTTTTGAAGTCGTTGATTGCAGCAGCCATTTTGTCGTCTTCTGCAAGCTGTCTTGTTGTACGGATTTGCTCCAATACGTCAGCACGGTTAGAATCCATCCAAGCAAGCATTTCGTCTTCAAAGCGTTGGATATCAGCTACTGGGATATCATCCAAGAAGCCGCGTGTTAGTGCGTAAAGAATCATAACTTGCTTTTCTACCTTAAGTGGTTTGTGCAAGCCTTGCTTCAATACTTCTACTGTACGAGCACCGCGGTTTAGCTTCGCTTGTGTCGCTTTATCAAGGTCAGAGCCGAACTGCGCGAACGCTTCAAGCTCACGGAAAGATGCTAGGTCAAGACGAAGTGTACCAGATACCTTGCTCATTGCTTTGATCTGTGCAGCTCCACCTACGCGGGATACGGAAGTACCCGCATCGATCGCTGGGCGAACACCGGAGAAGAACAAGTCAGATTGCAAGAAAATCTGTCCATCTGTGATGGAGATTACGTTCGTCGGAATGTAAGCAGAAACGTCCCCTGCTTGTGTTTCGATAAAAGGAAGTGCAGTTAAAGAACCGCCGCCTTTTGCATCGCTAAGTTTTGCAGCACGCTCAAGCAAGCGAGAGTGCAAGTAGAATACATCCCCTGGATATGCTTCGCGGCCTGGAGGACGACGTAGCAATAGGGAAAGCTCACGGTATGCCGCAGCTTGCTTAGAAAGGTCATCGTATACAACAAGAACGTGCTTGCCGTTGTACATGAACTCTTCACCCATAGCTACACCCGCATAAGGAGCAAGGTATAGTAATGGTGCCGGCTGAGAAGCAGATGCCGTAACAACGATTGTGTATTCTAAAGCGCCGAATTTACGAAGTGTTTCTACTACGTTACGAACTGTAGATTCCTTCTGTCCAATCGCTACATAAATACAAATCATATCTTGGTCTTTTTGGTTTAGGATTGTATCAAGCGCTACTGCTGTTTTACCAGTTTGGCGGTCACCGATGATTAACTCACGTTGTCCGCGGCCGATTGGCACAAGAGCGTCGATCGCTTTAATACCTGTTTGAAGCGGCTCGTGTACGGATTTACGATCCATTACGCCAGGAGCCGGGCTCTCGATAGGACGAGTTTTTGTTGTGTTGATTGGGCCTAAGCCGTCAACAGGTTGTCCTAATGGGTTTACTACACGTCCGATCAATTCAGGACCTACTGGTACTTGCATGATGCGGCCTGTACGGCGAACCTCGTCACCTTCACGGATACCTGTGTAAGGTCCTAAGATAACAATACCTACGTTGTTTTCCTCTAAGTTTTGCGCAAGCCCCATAACGCCGTTAGAGAACTCAACAAGCTCCCCAGCCATTACGTTATCAAGACCATGAGCACGTGCGATACCGTCACCAACCTGGATAACTGTACCAACATCGCTAACTTCGATTTCAGACTGATAGTTTTCGATTTGTTGCTTAATCAGTGCGCTAATTTCTTCAGCTCTGATGCTCATGCGTTTCACCCCTATCTATTCTTCAAAAGTTCACGTTGAATACGCGCCAATTTTCCTTGCAGGCTTCCGTCATAAATACGGTTGCCGATGCGAACCTTAATGCCGCCAAGCAGCTCTGTGTTCACAACATTTTTAATACGAATTGCATCTTTGCCGTCGCGCTTTGCGAACACCTCAGCAATGCCTGCTTTCTCATCTTCCGTTAAAGGACGAACAGAGTACACAGTAGCATCTGCGATGTTGCGCTCCGCATTCGCTAGCTCAAAATACGCATCCGCAATATCCGTTACAATGTCTTCACGTTGTTTATCAACAAGAAGACATAGTGTGTTTAACATTGGTTGAGATAAAGAAGAGAATACTGTTTTTAACATATCCTTCTTTTTCTCGTTGGAGATATTTGGCTGCTCAAGGAACATATGTAATTCCTTTGTGTTTTGGAAAACTTCCTTAACCGTGCGCAACTCCTCTTCAAACGTCTCCAGCATATGCTTTTCTTTTGCAAGCTTAAAAAGAGCGACTGCATAACGGCTAGCTACAATATCTTTGCTCATCGCGCTTCGCCTACCTCGTTGATGTAGTTACGAATCAACGCAGCTTGGTCTTCCTCTTTCAGCTCTTTTCCGATTACTTTAGAAGCAATCTGAACGGATAGAGCGGCAACTTGCGCTTGTACAGCAGCGAGTGCTTGCTCTTTTTCACGTTGAATTTCTTGTACAGCAGATGCTTTTACAGCTTCTGCTTCCGCTTTAGCAGCAGCGATAATGCCTTCTTTTTGCTCTTCTGCTTGTTTCTTCGCTCTTTCAATCAATTCCTTCGCTTCTTGGCGAGATTGCGCCATAGCTGTGCGTTGCTCTTCTACCAATTTCTTGGCTTCAGCATTGTTTCTTTCAGCCGCTTCGATTTCTCCGGCAATATGCTCTTCACGCTGCTTCATAATACCCATTAAAGGTCCAAATGCGAATTTACGAAGCAAAGCTAATAAAATTAGGAAAATAACCAATTGGTATACAATCGTTCCATATGGAATGGCAGCTCCTAAAAGCACAAGGATTCACTCCCTTCAGTAGTTTCAACTCGACAAAAAAAAGCCGTGATTCTTGGCACATATATTTCGCCGCCGCTTGTCGGCCGCGCCTTATTAAAAGAATGGCGAAGACGGCTTTTCCACGATCTTCGCCATGCAAGGATTGCTCCTTATTTGTTTAATACCATGAACGCGATAACTACGCCGATGATAGGAAGGGCCTCAACTAGTGCTACCCCGATGAACATGATTGTTTGAAGCGTGCTACGAAGTTCTGGTTGACGAGCAACACCTTCAACTGTACGAGATACGATCAAACCGTTACCGATACCAGCACCTAGTGCAGATAAACCAATAGCAATTGCAGCTGCGATTACACCTAAACTCATTTTAATTTGTCCTCCTTTGTATTGGAAAAAAATATTTTTTCTTAAAATTTATTAATGATCATGACTAACTTTGTGAGCCATGTACACCATTGTTAACATAGTAAAGATAAATGCTTGAATTGCACCTACGAAAACGCTGAAGCCCATCCAAGCCACCATAGCGATACCGCCGCCGACAGCACCTAGTGCACCGCTTGTGCCTAGTCCCGCAAGCAAAGCCAACAAAATCTCACCCGCATAAATGTTACCGAAAAGACGCAGACCCAATGTTAATGTGTTCGCAAACTCCTCGATGATTTTTAGCGGGAACAAGAAAGGCATCGGTTGGAAGTAACCCTTTACGTATTCGCCTGTACCCTTCAACTTAATACCATAATAATGGGTGAGGGTAACTACCATCACGGCTAATGTTAATGTTACAGCCGGGTCCGATGTCGGAGATCTCCACCATGCAATATGTTCATTTCCTTCGTGAATGGAAAGCATAAATGGCAATCCAAGCATGTTTGATACGAAAATATACATGATTAAAGTAACCCCAAGCGTCAAGAAGCGACCGCCTGTTTGCCAATCCATTGTGCTGTTGATAATTCCCTTCACGAAATCCATAACCCATTCCATGAAGTTCTGCATCCCCGTTGGGCGCAGTGCCAACGTACGCGTTGCTGCTACAGCAATTATAAGTACGATTGCGGCTGCGACCGTCGTCATCATCACACTAGACATGTCAAACGTTAACCCTAAAAACTCTTTTAACTGACCGTGTTCCACCAGTAATTCACCTCTCTTCCCTTCCATACTGTAAGTAAATAAAATCTATGATCATGACAAGATATGCTGTCAACAATCCAAGTCCAAAGCTCCATGCTTCCATCATATGCTGATAGCGCACGGCGAAAATAATGCCAAGTCCGATAGCAGCCAAGCGCGGATATGTACTAACTGCATTCGCTTTAAAACGCACCTTTGCATCCCCTCGCTCTACACGATCTAACAGCTTGTCCGTTTTCCATGCGACAAGACGCAAACCCAATAAGCCTGCGGCTGTCCCGAATGCCATACCGAGAAACACCTTTTGGTAAGGAGTAAAACCCCAACCTAGTACAAAAAGCGCGGTAAGGTATAGCGTGTATTTCGTTTGTCTTCGGACAAGTTCATGCATTGTAATCATTGCGGGTCTCCTGAGTTAAATTTTTGGATGAGCATGATCATTGCGTAAATGCCCGTTGCGAGACCAAGCAGCAAACCGATAATGAGAAATAGAGGAAACGTACCGACTTTTTCATCAATCCACTTTCCAAAAAAAATGCCGATAAGAATGGAACCTACCAACTGGGAAAGAATCCCTGTCATAAGAGCGTAGCCCTTCAGAGGATTGCGTCGATTTTGTTGCATACGTTAATCCCTCCAAAACAAGTGTGGGGAAGTCGTGCAGAAAAGTTGTGATGTGATAATAGTAACTCATTTTTAACAGCATCGTTTTAAAAAATGAAAACTGTCACTGTTTTGTCAAAAAATAGATGGAAACTTGTCACTGAAAGCCCTACCATCTATCGCCATTGTTAGCATACAATAGTGTGTTTAATAGTGTCAACGAGAAATCGAAAAAAAGCGAAAAATTTCAGCTTGATTTCATTTTTCACAACTTCAAAATACCATTCTAAGAAAATGTTAGCAAAGTCTCAAATGTATCTTCCCTATTTCCCTTCTTAACAAAGATAAGCGCCTTATAAGTACCTCTTAAAAATTGTTTGTTTAATATAGTTTGTTCATACCTGCCGTTTGTCACATTTTGACGATAATCTAAGAAATCAATATAGCGAAATGTTGCCGCATCATAGAGGACAATCCCAAGCTCATCCGCACCTCCCGGTAAATACATTTCATATTTATATATACCTTCTCCGTCTCCTTGCGCAAATTGAAAGCCCATAATGCGCGGGTAATTGGGTTCCCCTGTAAAAAACAGGTACGGCAGCTGCACCATATCGCCATCCCCTACTACTGTAAGGTATCCTTGATGCAAGGTATTACGCAAAAAAGCCGCATTTACTTCCGCCTCTACGGGGACCGTGCGCTTCCCACCCGCATCTACATACAATGTATGCGGCAAATGCCATTGTATACCCGTTACCGCAGGCGGAGGCTGGAATATATAGGTACGGGGCGCGTCCGTGCGATTTTCAATCGTGACATCCACTTTTACGCGCGCTTGCCCTGTTAGTAGTCCAAATGAGAGCGCCGCCGGATACAGCAGCGTCTTTGTACGTAACGCTTTCTCAATTTGTAGTCTCCCTGCTCCTTGCTCGTATACCGCATATGGCTTCCCATTTTGATATAGTAGCTTGCACGTATTCATGAGCGCCGCCTTGATTTGCTCTGGATTCCATTCCGGATGCGCTTGCCGAAGCAGCGCTGCCGCACCGGCTACATGAGGCGCCGCCATACTTGTTCCCTGTAAAGCAAGGTAACCGCCGGGCACCGTACTATGAATGCTGACCCCGGGTGCAACAAGGTCAGGCTTAATCTCCCAGGTTTGCGTTACAGGGCCGCGCGAACTAAACGAAGCCAATACATCCTGCTCTTCTCGAAAGACCGTCCCCATCAGTGCGCCTTGCTGCGATAATAGCCATTTTCCATCGCGACCTGATAAAACAGCAACCGGAATATTTACCCCTTCTACCGCTCCTTGAAAGGAGTCGCGCATATTATTGAAGATAATGACGCCCTCAGCCCCCGCTTCTTGAGCGCGCTTTGCTTTTTCTGAAAAGGTAAGGGCACCGCGCTCTAACACAACAATCTTTCCTGCCGCGTTTTTTATCTCTTTACCGAGACCGGCATGCACCCAAGGTAAAGAGCGAGAGATATTCCATTCCGGCGATCCCTCCATCATGTCTAACCGTAAGCTTCGTCCGCTTACCTCAATATAAGGTATACGAAGGCGCGGAGAAGAAGCGCCGACTGCAATGGCTTTAGAAGCGGTACCCGGTGACCCGACCGTCCAAATGGCAGGACCAGAATTACCTGAAGCAGTCACAGCCACAATCCCCTTTTCTACCGCTCGGTCCAAAGCGATGCTTGTCGGCCAATCCGGACCGTTTACCTCGTTGCCAAGCGATAAATTCAAAACATCTACTTTATCTTCAATAGCCTTTTCAATCGCAGCCAGTACGGTTTCACTTGAGCCAGTTCCGCCCGGACCAAGGGCGCGATAAGCAATAATTGTGGCATCGGGTGCCACGCCGCGCAGTTTACCGTTCGCCGCAATAATGCCAGCTACATGAGAACCATGCAGAGTCGGTCCCACTTTCTTAGATTCCATCGGATCCGTATCATCGTCAAACGTGTCATAGCCACCGCGATAATTTCGTCTTAAATCCGGATGCTCGTAGTCAATCCCTGTATCAATTACACCAACGCGCACACCTTTGCCCGTCAATCGATTTCCCTTTTCATCGTAGTAGCCATGTGCGGCCTGCCCGCCAATCAATGTTACACTTTCATTAATATGAGCCTTGTAGGTTGTGACCGGTGTAACACGCTCCACGCCTGGTATTTGATATAGCTCCCGCAGTTCACGACGCCTTCCCTTTACACTTAATCCATGTAATGCGGTTTGATATACAGCGCGCACTGTTATATTTGGATAACGATTATGTATATGCGCTTGTACGTCTCGTAAGCGATCTGGTGTTACTTCAATAATGACAACCTCTTGTTCATTCTCATATTGTACAGGTGCCTTCGGATGATCCGGGAACGTCATCGCATGGACAGGTGATACCCATACGCACAGGATAAGCAAAATCAGTCGAATCATACTATAACCTCCTTTTGCTTAGCTTGTGCAATTATAAAAATTTACAAATAAAAAATTCCGTGCTGACGATGTCTTCTCGGCACTAAGCACCTGCAGGGACTTCAATTAGATTGTGGCCCATAAAAAAAGAAGGGGAATCCCCTTCTTATTTTGTGCCGAACAAGCGATCACCAGCATCGCCAAGACCAGGTACGATATAGCCGTGATCATTCAATTTTTCATCAAGTGCCGCAAGATAGATGTCTACATCTTCATGCGCCTTTTGAACCGTTTCTACGCCCTCAGGTGCTGCGCACAAGCACATAAGCTTAATGCTTTTTGCGCCGCGCTTTTTCAAGGAGTTGATTGCTTCTACCGCAGATCCGCCTGTCGCAAGCATTGGATCTACAACGATAAAATCACGCTCCTCCACATCAGTAGGAAGCTTTACATAATATTCAACCGGCTGCAATGTTTCTGGATCGCGATATAAACCTACATGTCCAACCTTTGCAGCAGGGATTAATTTTAAGATACCGTCTACCATTCCAAGACCTGCACGCAAAATAGGAATAATTCCAAGCTTTTTACCCGCAATTACTTTTGTTTTTGCTGTGCTTACCGGTGTTTCAATTTCAATTTCCTCAAGAGGAAGATCGCGTGTAATTTCAAAAGCCATTAAGCTTGCCACTTCATCTACAAGTTCACGAAATTCCTTTGTACCCGTATTTTTATCGCGGATATATGTGAGCTTATGCTGAATTAAAGGATGATCAAATACGTAAAGTTTTCCCATGTGATACTCTCTCCTTCGGACGTTTTTTTGCACTATGTACGATTGTATAGAAAACGCCCTCAATATTCAAGGGCTGTGTTTGATAAACACAGCCCTTTGGAAAAATTCTTATAATTCAGGATACATTGGGAATTTCGCTGTTAACGCGTCCACACGTTGCTTTGCTTCTTCAAGCGCTTCTTTGTTGTCGTGGTTTTTCAGCGTAAATGCGATTAAAGATGCAATTTCATCCATTTCTTCTAGTCCAAAACCGCGTGTTGTAACGGCTGCTGTACCGATACGGATACCGCTTGTTACAAACGGGCTTGCTGGGTCAAATGGAATGGTATTTTTATTTACTGTAATACCTACTTCATCCAATACATGCTCCGCTACTTTACCCGTTAGGTTCAGGTTGCGAACATCAATTAAGATTAAGTGGTTGTCCGTGCCGCCAGAAACAAGAGTTAGTCCTTCTTTTTGCAAGCTTTCAGCCAAACGCTTTGCATTATTTATAATGTTTTGTGCGTATGCTTTGAACTCATCTTGTAACGCTTCACCAAATGCAACAGCTTTTGCGGCAATAACGTGCATAAGTGGACCGCCCTGAATACCAGGGAAAATAGATTTATCAATTGCTTTCGCAAACTCTTCTTTACATAAAATCATACCGCCGCGAGGACCGCGCAATGTTTTATGCGTTGTTGTTGTTACAAAGTCAGCATAAGGAACTGGGTTTGGATGCAAACCTGCTGCTACAAGACCAGCAATGTGAGCCATATCAACCATCAGATATGCGCCAACTTCATCAGCAATTTCACGGAACTTCTTAAAGTCAATTTCACGCGGATACGCACTTGCACCTGCAACGATTAGCTTTGGCTTATGTTGCTTTGCTTTTTCTCTTACATCTTCGTAGTTAATAACATGTGTTTCTGCGTCTACACCGTACTCTACGAAGTTATATTGCACACCGCTAAAGTTAACTGGACTACCGTGTGTTAAGTGACCACCATGGGATAAATTCATGCCAAGCACTGTGTCGCCTTGTTTCAAAATAGTAAAATAAACAGCCATGTTTGCTTGTGCACCGGAATGTGGTTGTACGTTCGCATGCTCCGCACCGAAAATCTCTTTCGCACGATCTCTTGCGATGTCTTCCGCTACGTCCACATACTCACAACCACCATAGTAACGCTTACCAGGATAACCCTCCGCATACTTGTTCGTTAAAATAGATCCTTGTGCCTCCATAACGGCTTCGCTAACAAAGTTCTCAGAAGCAATCAATTCAATTTTAGAACGTTGTCTTCCTAATTCGGCCATAATCGCTTGAAACACTTTTTCATCCTGCAACTTTAAATGCTCCATGAAAATCCCCCTTTTCGCTGAAAGAAACCAAGACTTTACGCATTTATATTCGTTATAAATATTAAAAACACGAATTATAAAGGCACGATTCCTTTTAACATTCACATTTTTCAACTTCATTCTAACATGATTGTACTTAATAGTGAAAGAATAAATTCTACAAACCGAAAAGTCAAAAGTGAAGCCCACACTTTATTGCACCTCTATCGGCTAAATTCACTCTTTTATCGGCCTAACTTCCTCTTCTATCGACCGAATTTACCCTTCTATCGGCCTAACTCCTCTTCTATCGGCCAAATTCACCTCTCTATCAGCCGAATTCCTCTTCTATCGGCCGATTTCTTCAAACACTACAAAAAAAACAGCCCGCGTTTGGGCTGCTTTACTAATTATTTATGTTTAGATTGCTTAATCAACTGATCGCGTTCTGCGTTTGCCTGCATTTCACGTGCGAATTCTGCATCTGCCTTTTTTGCGCCCGCTTTCACATTGCCGCCAAAACGTTGTAGGGAACCTTTATTTTGATTCATGTTTTCACATCCTTTTTACAAGATGACTTAGTATGGGGCCATAAGCGGGGTGCACATGCTTGGCAATTTTCACCGCGCAAAAAAAGACTATCTGTATAGATAGCCTTATTGACACGTAAATGATTCTTGTTTGACTGCATATACTGCACGAGCGCCGCCGATTAATTTCGGACGCGTATTCGCCATTGTGACGTGCGCATGACCAATCTGTTTTACACTCGTGCGAATCGGCACAGCTACATGCTTTAAATGCATGCCAATAAACGTATCGCCAATATCCATACCAGCATCGGCCTTAATAAACTCTACAATTACAGGATCTTTAAGATTATGATACGCATACGTTGGGAGCGCACCGCCCGCTGAACGAACCGGCAACACCTCTACCTGCTCAAATCCATGCTTGAGAGCCGTTTCTCTTTCTACAACTAAGGCGCGATTTAAATGCTCACAGCACTGAAATGCCAAAGCGATACCTGTGCTGCTTTGAAATGAAAGAAGCTCCTTAAACACAATCTCCGCAACTTCCATCGTTCCGGATGTACCGATACGTGAGCCAATAATTTCACTTGTACTGCAGCCTACCACAAAAATACTTCCTTCTTTTAAAAGAGCCTGTTCCTGAAAATCCGAAAGCGCCGTTTGTAATTGTTCTTTTAAATGCGCTAACTCATTCATCGCCATTCTTCCTTTCACGGCATTTTGCGGAACCAACTGTCTAATAAGGTTCGGCGTTACACTGCCGATTCTAGAATATTTCATCAAATTATATCACGCTTGCGAAATGTAAGGAACAACTATTCATGGTGTTTTTTCTACAATGCATCACGCTTCGTAATGTTTAATTTTACCAACTCGCTTTTCATGGCGTCCACCTTCAAACTCAGTCGATAGCCAAATACGTGCAATATCAAGCGCCAAGCCAGGGCCAATCACACGCTCACCCATCGCAAGCATGTTGCTGTCGTTATGTTGTCTTGTCGCTTTTGCACTAAATGTGTCATGAACAAGTGCACAACGAACACCTTTCACTTTGTTAGCTGCAATCGACATACCGATGCCTGTCCCGCAAATTAAAATCCCTTTATCCACTTCGCCTTTTGCGACCATTTCTGCTGCTGGAAATGCAAAATCAGGATAATCCACCGAGCCCTCACAGTTGCATCCTAAATCTATATATTCAATACCTAGCTCTTCCAACAGTCCAATAATTTCTTTACGAATATTGATTCCACCATGGTCTGATGCTACAACTACCTTCATCCTGACACCTCCACCTTTTATACATAATGAAACATATCACTTCATACTAGTGATTGCTATGCTTTTTGATAAAATTTAAAATTAAATTTTCAAGTTCATCTCTCGTTTGTTGGTATGTCCGTAAAGATCCGCCAAACGGATCTGAAATATCACCTTTTATACCGGAAGCTGCTTCAAATAATGTGCTGACTTTCTCTTTTACTGCAGGGAAATAGTGTAAAATGGTTTGCTTGTGTCCCTCTGTCATGGTTAGCACAATATCAGCCCAAAGCAACTGCTCCTCTTGTAGCTGTGATGCCTGATGCTCGATTGAAATCCCCTTTTCACTAAGCGCTTCTTTTGCATGAGTGGAAGCATCGCTACCATGTGCAGCGTATACACCTGCAGACTTTACCTCGAATACATCTTGGCCGTGATGCCTAAGCAGTGCTTCGGCCATCGGGCTTCGGCATGTGTTGCCCGTACAAACGAATAAGACACGCATGTATACTTCCTCCTTTAGGTTATACTGTTTCTTGTAATTCAAACTATATAAAGTTTTCCTACCCTTAGTATAGCGTATATGAGAAAAGCTGTCCGCATTGACGGACAGCTCCTGTATTACTCTACTACTTTTAATTGTACATCCATGTTGCCTCTTGTTGCTTTAGAGTAAGGACAAACTTGGTGCGCTGCCGCCACTAGCTGCTCTGCCTCTTCTTTAGATACACCAGGTACCTTTACTTCTAATACTGCCGCAAGTTCAAAACCGCCATCTGTTCCTTTACCGATGGAAACATGAGCTGTTACCTCAGTTGTTCCAACACTTACACGCTTTGTACGAGCTACCAAGTTAAGCGCACTGTCAAAGCAAGCTGCGTATCCTGCCGCAAATAATTGTTCTGGATTTGTCGCCTCTCCGCCAGGACCGCCTAGTGCCTTTGGCATTTTTACATCTAAATTGATTACGTTATCTTCAGAAACAACCTTGCCGTTTCGTCCACCTGTCGCTGTTACTTTTGCAGTGTATAAATGTTCCATATTGTTAGTCTCCTTTTTCATTGTATTGATGAATATTTTGTAAAAGCGAACGGCTTTGCTCCAGCAACTTAGAAAAATCAGCTGGAGAAACACCGCTTTGCTGTAGAAGAGTTTCAGGAATACAATATGCTTTTTCCTTTAATGCCTCTCCCTTTTTTGTCAAAGTGATAAACACTTTACGCTCATCTTCTGACGAACGCTCTCTCGTTACCAGTCCGCTTGTCTCCATACGTTTTAGCATCGGTGTTAACGTACCGGAATCCAAGAACAATTCATCTCCTAATTCCCTTACAAGGGAAGGCCCTTTATCCCATAACACAAGCAGCACTAAATATTGCGGATACGTAAGACCCAATTCTTCTAAGTAGGGACGATATAGGCGTGTAATTTCCCGGGAACACGCATAAACCGAAAAACAAAGTTGATTTTCAAGCTTTAGTATTTCCTTATTCATTTGTAGAACTCCTCATTTAGATTGTGCACAACTAAATCTGACACAATCATAACAAACCTAGTATGTATCGTCAACTATTATGCCCGCGCTTTGTAACTTCATTCACTTTATAAAAAGCTCTGTTAAAGCTCGTTATAGATTTCCGTTACGGGAGTTCGCTTTCCGCGGGCGGTCAGGGAGCCTCCTCCCTCACTCCCATCAGCAAGTGTCCATTATCAAGTAGGCTTTAAAAAAGCCTAAAAAACGCGCTTTTCCCATATGGAAAGCGCGTTTTTTTAACTACAAGATAACAATACGTATTATTTTTACTTCTCAAGCGCTACCTTCATCACTTGTGTTGTACCTTTTTCAGCACGAATATCAAGTGATTTATCAACCGCGCCGAATACATCCCCATTTGTAATGACAATAGGTGTAATCGTACTTTTTGCGTTTTCTGAAATAAACGCTAGATCAAATGTAATCAGCTTGTCACCTGCTTTTACTTGCTGACCTGTAGTCACATGTGCTTCAAATCCTTCACCATTTAGATTAACTGTTTCCAAGCCAACGTGAATTAAAATTTCAAGACCATTTCTCGATTTAATACCGATTGCATGCTTGGTATGAAACAACTGTACAACCTCACCATCAACCGGAGATACAACCACACCTTCCTCAGGAACAATCGCAATCCCGTCGCCCATCATACGTTGTGCGAACACTGGATCCGGCACTTCTTCAATATTTTTAACAGCACCTGTAAGCGGCGCTACAATCAATTCATCTTTTTTTGTTTTTGATAAACCAAATAATTTTTTTAACATGTTACGTCCTCCTTTACACTTACTTTCATATTATAAAGTAATTTTGTTTCATTTTTCTACTTTGAGGATAATTGTCCAAAAATCTTAACAACTTTGTTCCACTTGTTTAGACTTTACAATTTTAATGGATTTTAAAAATAGTTACTTGACAAAAGTAAGTAACAAAAGTATCATTACTTACATAAAGTAAGTTAATTAACTTTTAGGAGGTTTTAAATATGTTAATGGATTTTGGGTTGTTATTAATTCGTTTGTTTGTTGGGATTGTATTTATGGGGCACGGTGCGCAAAAATTATTTGGCTGGTTTGGCGGCTATGGCTTAAAAGGAACAGGCGGCTGGATGGAATCAATTGGTTTAAAACCGGGTGTATTTATGGCTTTTATGGCAGGTGCTACAGAAATGTTAGGCGGATTTTTATTCGCAGCAGGAATTTTTACTTGGGCAGGAGCAATACTAATTGCAGGATCGATGCTAGTTGCTATTCTGACTGTACACGGTAAAAATGGATTTTGGGTTACACAAAACGGATACGAATATAATTTGATGCTGATTGTAGTCGTAATTGGGGTTGCGTTAATAGGACCAGGCGCTTACACTTTATTATAATAGATATCTCGAATTCAAGATTTTACAGAAGAGGTGAAGAATATGAAACACACAACAGGTATTCATCATGTAACAGCTATCGTTGGTAATCCCCAAGAAAACGTTGATTTTTACGCAGGCGTGTTAGGACTTCGTCTCGTAAAGAAAACGGTGAACTTTGATGACCCAGGAACATATCACCTGTATTTTGGTAACGAGCAAGGAAGTCCTGGCACAATCATCACATTTTTCCCTTGGCCAGATGCCTATCAGGGTCGCATCGGTTCTGGGCAGGTCGGCGTTACAACATACGTTGTTCCGAAGGGATCCCTCACATTTTGGGAGGATCGCCTAAGTAAATTCGGGCTTGCCGTTACGAAATATGAACGCTTTGGAGAAATGTATTTAGAGTTCGATGACCCCCATGGCTTGCATTTGGAAATTACAGAACGCGAGGAAGGACCAAATAGTGCTTGGGCATTTGGAGGCGTCCCTGCTCAGCATGCTATTAAAGGGTTTGGCGGCGCTGTCCTATTGAGTGCCGATCCCCTTGGGACGATGCGCGTTTTGACAGACGTAATGGGACTTACACGAGTTGGTGAAGAAGGTGACTTCATTCGGTTCCGCGCATCCGGAGACCTTGGCAATATCATTGATGTCAAACAAACCACAATGGCTCCAGGACGCATGGGCGTGGGTACCGTTCATCATATTGCATGGCGCGCCGATGACTTTTCCGACCACGAGGCATGGCGGGAACATGTGAGCGCTCACGGTCATCAAGTCACACCAATTGTGGACCGTCAGTATTTTAATGCAATTTACTTCCGAGAGCCAGGCGCGATTTTATTTGAGATTGCGACAGATCCGCCAGGCTTCCTGCATAACGAACCGTTTGAACAGCTTGGAGAAAAACTGCTGTTGCCGCCATGGCTTGAGCCAAAACGCGCTGAGCTAGAGCGCATCCTCTTGCCAGCTGAGGTACGTGTACTGAAGGAGGACCTGTGATGAAGCATATTTATAAACAAGGAGCGGATACCACCGCTCCTACCCTGTTATTGTTGCACGGTACAGGCGGAACAGAGACCGATTTATTGCCGCTAGCCAATCTTATTGCTCCATCTTATAGTATACTGAGTGTACGTGGGAATGTATTAGAAAACGGCATGCCGCGCTTTTTTAGACGCTTAGCAGAAGGCGTATTTGATGAAGAAGATTTGGTGTTTCGCACAAAAGAGTTACATGACTTTTTAGACGAAGCAGCCCAGAAGTATGGCTTTGACAGAAACAATATGATTGCGATTGGCTATTCTAACGGTGCTAACATTGCCGGAAGTTTGCTTTTCCATTATCAGAATGCCCTAAAAAGCGCGATCCTTCATCATCCAATGGTGCCGCGCCGAGGGATTCCTTTGCCAGACCTAACAGGAACCCCTGTCTTCATCAGCGCTGGTACAAATGATCCGATCTGCCCGCCGCAGGAAACAACAGAGCTAGAAGCCCTGCTAACAGCTGCCGGAGCAAGTGTACATGTACATTGGGAAAGCTTCGGTCATCAGCTGACACGAAGTGAAGTAGAAGCCGCCAAGACGTGGCTACAAAAAAACGAATAATACAGAGGAGGAAGCATTGTGCACAGTATTGATCCCCGCACGCAAAGTGAACGAGATAACTATAAGCTACTGACAGGGAGTATTATCCCTCGTCCTGTAGCATTTGTAACTACACTCTCAAAAGATGGCGTCCATAACGGGGCTCCGTTCAGTTACTTTAATATTGTAACTGCAAACCCGCCCCTTATTTCTGTGTCTGTTCAGCGACAAAACGGGTTACAAAAGGACACTGCACGCAATGCGATAGAAACTGGCGCCTTCGTGGTTCATATTTCCGATGAAACATATGCGGAAGCGATTAATATGACAGCGGCACAGCTTCCTCCTCATGAAAGTGAAATTGAGCTCGCTAAGCTGACGCCAGTACCGAGCGAGGTCATTGCCGTGCCAGGTGTACAGGAAGCCAGTATCCGCATGGAATGCCTGCTCGAGCAAGCGATTCCCCTAGGGGACGGCCCGGCCTGTGATTTACTAATTGGAAAGGTTGTCCGCTTCCACGTAGCAGAGCATCTCTACGAAAACGGACGAATCAATGCTACAGGACTGCGTCCCATCAGCCGCCTCGCGGGTAACAGCTACGCGAAGTTAGGAGAGCAATTTGAAATTGAACGTCCATAAGGGTTAGCTCTTTTATTCACTCATACTTGCATAAAAAGGTGCTCCAATAGTAAATTGGAGCACCTTTTTTACCATACAAAATACTTGTCACAAGTAAAATAATAATACCGATAATGCTGCGTAGCGCATTGAATAGGTTCGTCAATACTTCGTTGAACATATTGCCACCTCCTTCATTGCTCTTCACCTACCTAATACACAGAAATATAGCTTGAATCACTTTTCTCTAAAAAATAGAATTTCATTCATTTACAATTAATTTCCATGGTATGATAGCTGTAAAAAAGTGTTTACAGGGGGAAGAATATTGCGTAATAGAATTCATGTCGTACCAGAAGAATTAGATAGAATTGCAAAGCAATTTGCGGCAGCGAGCACCGAATGCCGAGAAGTTGCCAATAAGATTAAACGGTTAGGAACAGATTCACAGGGAAAGTGGGAAGGAAATAAGCATCAGCAGTTTTTGAATCAATTGAACCAAAGTACTGCCGCTCTAGAGCATTACATAGAGGGTTTACAGCAAACACAAGCTAAGCTACAAAGTACTGCGCAGCGCTTTAGAGAAGCTGACTTAAATAGATAAAAGCACCACAGACTGTGGTGCTTCTTCTTTATTCCCCGAGCAATGTTGCAAACTTTTCTTCTTCTTCATCAGAAAAGCCAACAAAGACGATGTCTTCAATATCTTCATGATTAAACACAAATGTATAATCTGGGTTGATATAGCCCTCTGGATAGAAGCAGCCAATATAATCATACATGACGGGCTCCTGTCGCATCAGCAGCTGCTTGCGTCCGTAAATAACCAAACGCTTTTCACCTTCCTTCAGCAGCACAATCGACCCATTAGGCAATAGCTTGTCCTTCCCATATTTCATAGCGGTCTCCCCTCTTGTTTAGCTGTACTTTTTAATAATGTAGTAGCGATGCAGCTCCATGATAAAGTGAAACGTAACGAACGAAAGCACGGTAAACACACTCATCAAAACAACAGCCACCATTTGTTGTGTAGCATACCCCACGCTTACATTTGCGACAAGATAACCTAATCCAACAGCCGCCGCTAAACTGCCACCAAACTTCCCTGCCATCTCTTGGTTTTTAATGGGCTCTTTTAATTTTTGAATATGACGCTTTGTATATCCATAAAGTGCTAGACCGTATAGACTAAAAGACACAATAAAATAAAGCGGCGTTTGTAAGCCAATCATGCCATATGCCATCTTTTGTGTTAACGTCATTAACCCAAACGAAAATACAACACCAAACACCCCGCGAAACAAGATATATTGCACACTTCGTTTCCGAGGATGAATGGCAATCCAAATTGCCCATATATTCAGAAAGGCAATTGGGGATAACAGCAAAACTGCATATAGTAGCTGAAACGGCGGGGCTAGGGTGAGAACAACTATAAAAACATCCGCCCCTACTATAAGCGCTACTAGATTTTCTCTAACACCACTAACGGGATATAAAAACATATATTGTTGAAGAGCTTTTTTATTATAGGCTATAGCTTTATTCATGCTGTTAGTGCCCCCATAATGTTATTTAAACCAACCAGCAACAGTCGAACATACTTTTTGCGCTCCGGTCTTTACCATATCTTTAATCGTATCATCCTCCCCATCGCCATTTGTGTCCACATCCCATTTAATGCCTTCTGCGATATAGGTAGCACCGACAGAAACTGCAAATCCTGCAGCCGCTATCCCCAGTGCGGGTACAGCCGCCGGCAAAATCGCCACTGTAAGTGCCGCTGCCCCTACCGTTGTAGCCGCTCCTACAGCTACATTTCCCATAATATCTCCCGCAATTTTATCACCTGATGCCCCGCTTTTGATATTATCGGATGTATCGTTATAAGTATCTATTGCAACACTGGCCCACCCCAGTTTATCCTTGAGTGCCATTTTCACGGCACTCCCTGGCTTAATCATTGCTGCAACTTCCCTTGTTTTTGCATCCGCCGTACCATTCGCAAGCTGCTTATTTATTTGGTCCACGTAATAAATTTTATGTTCCCGGCCCTTCATTCTTTTCTGATGGGCTGCAGATTGATGATCTTCTCTAACGAGGATGCGCGGTCTATGTCTATCTAATTGCTTTACAACTTTATAGCCGTCCTTTGTTACCTTATAACCAACATGCGCCACTGCCAATGCACCCGTGACAGTACCAAACGTATTGCCTAGCCCGTCAATCGGTGCCATCCCATTAAATCCTTTCATGCCAAGGAATGATTGATCTGCTTTTATAAAGTTCTCTTTTGTCGTATCCACAAATTTAGACAGTGCTGTTAATTGCTCATTTGCGATACGCAGCTTTTGCTGATATGAACCGTACATACTTAAAATTTCTCCACGGTTTTGAGATTCCCACGGAATGGCATGTAATGATCTTTGGACCTTACTGTCAACCTGCTTCAGGTGATCCATTGCAGCTTTTAATTCATTACTTAATGACATTAAATACTGTTCTGTTACAACAATTCTACTCAATAGCGATACCGCCTTTCCCCATTTTTACACTACAGTGCTTCCGTCACCATGTCATACATATACGTGATAAGCTCTATATCGCCTATGGTGTAAATGTCAGCTTGTTCGACGTTTGGAACGATAATCCAGTTGTTTGTGTGGCCGATAACAAAGCCTACTCCTTTGGTCTCCCAGCCGCTTTTGACTCTTTTGGAAACTGCATAAGAACCGTATCTCTCTGTTTCTACCAAAGACGATGCAAAAGCCTCCGCAAGCTCCGCCGATATGTTTTCTATGTGCAGTCTATCAAGAATTCCTTCTTTCCGAAGCTGCGGTAAGTTCTTCATCAGCTCTTCATAACCACTTACACTTATAGCACCCCTCATATCCAACGCTGATGTATCATTCGCTTGGATATAGTAGTTACCTAAAGAATCCAGATACTCTTCAAAGTCTTTTATGGTATTCAGTGTACATTCACTTTCATTTTGGCCACTCTCTACTTCTACAATCTTTTGCGAGGAAAAATAATAATGACCATCCATCGGTTCTTCACCGTGCAAAACAAGACGAGAAACAACGCTGCTAAGCTTACAGATTTGTAAAAGCGTATATGTAACTGGTTCAACAGCCAGCTTTCCTCTTTTTTCTTCCAAAATCTCATCTTTGATTAACGCAGCTTTTACCTGTAGCCATTCTTTCTCCATCTCCTCGGTACTCTTACCTACAAAGGGATTCGCTAGCGGTAGCTCTTGCATTCCCATTTTTTGAAACAGAAAAAATGCTTCTTTCTGGCTTAGCTGCACCGTAATAGATTGTTCACTGGGTAACAACACAATTTCCCCCTTTATCTCATCCGTTCCTTGTACCTTTCGGATTACGCTATCTACTATTGTCTGAAACCAATTTTGTGACAATATACTCCCCCTACCTTATACCATTTTACTCTTTCTCTACTATTATTTTACTGTAGGTATCGCGCCTTCACAATCCCATAAATTTACATCTGTTTATCTACAAGTAACAATAAAAAAGAGCTGCCTCTTGGGGAAGCAGCCCATCAATTAGGGTACCCGTCATCAGGGCGGAAAAGGAAAGCAGGCGCTCTCATCCAGAGAGCAAAGAGAGGATTTCCCTCTCTATATAACTAACGAAAGAAAATAACACTTGGATCGTTTTTTTATAATTTTAAAGATATTTTTTATCTTGTGATGGTGACGGCTAAGCTCCTGAGAGGATATTCCCACAAATCAAAAAACCCACTCTGGTGTAAGTGGATTTTTCATTATATCGGAAACAGCAGTTTCAAACCAAATCCTATTAAAATACTACCGCCTAGTACTTCGCCGTATGTGCCAAGTACTTTTGTGGCATGTCTCCCCAGCAGCAGGCCTGACCATGTTAGAAATGCGCTGACTAAGCCGAAAATGACAATGGTCGCCCATGTACGCGCTCCATAAATACCAAGGCTTAAGCCAACTGAGAAGCTGTCCAAGCTGACGGAAAAAGCAAATAGATATAAGCCAAGACCGGATGGTGCGACTTTGCTTTCTTCCGAGCCAAATAAATTGGAATAAATAATATGAAAACCCAGCCCGATTAACAGAATACCGCCGGCAATTGTCGCAAGTTCACCAAATCGTGCTGACAGTAGCCGCCCAATTAACATGCCAAGCAGCGGCATCACAACGTGGAATGCACCAATTGTCAGCCCTATGTAAAAGATTTGTTTCAGTCTAAGACGAACCATCCCCATGCCAAGACTGACAGAAAAGGCATCAAGCCCAAGGGCAAATGCCATGATGGTGAGAGTTAAAATCTCTCCGATAATATGTTGAATATTCATGTCTTCCCTCCTTGGACCTGCTAATTAAAGATATGCACGTCCAAGGAGAGTTAGACTATTCTTTTATGACCTGGTGACCAGCAGCCTTAACAAGGCGATTCATCACCGCAATACCAATTCCAATTTTCGGAAATGCTTCACTGTAAATTACATCTACATCTGTACTATCAAAGCCTCGCAGTGCTTCATACAAACCAGCGGCGACTGTGGATAAATCCTCACGCTTACCACATATGATGATTTGATCTGCTTTATAACTACCTTTTTGTTCCGCAGTTGTGAGAACACCGACTTTCAGGCCTTCCTGCCTCGCTTCGTCAATAAGGGCTTGCACAAATGACGTTGATCCATCCGCAATAACGAGCGGGGCCTTTGGCGCATAATGTGTATACTTCATGCCTGGCGATTTGGGCTTCTCCACATTGCTTTCAAGTCCCGGATCAACCATAACTGCACCAATCACTTCTTCTAATTGCTCTTTCGTAACCCCGCCTGGACGTAAAATGACCGGAACATTGCCTGTACAATCAAGCACCGTGGACTCTACCCCGACACCCGTAGCTCCTCCGTCTACAATACCGGCAATTTTACCTTCTAAATCCTCTTTCACATGAGAAGCAAGCGTTGGACTTGGTCGTCCCGAACGATTTGCACTCGGTGCTGCGACTGGCACATCGGCCGCTGCGATAAGAGCTAAAGCAATGTCATGATCTGGCATGCGCACAGCAACAGTATCCAAACCTGCAGTTACCTTTGTGGAAACACCGTCTCGTTTTGGAAAAATTAAGGTGAGCGGACCCGGCCAAAAGTGCTCCATCAATACACGCGCAATGGGAGGAACATCCGAAACCAGCTTTTCCAGCTGCGACTGACTTGCAATGTGGACAATGAGTGGATTATCGCTCGGTCTGCCCTTTGCTTCAAAAATTTTTGTCACTGCCGCATCACTTGTCGCGTCTGCACCAAGGCCATATACTGTTTCTGTTGGGAAAGCAATCGCTTCTCCGTCACGAAGCAACATCGCCGCTTCATGTATTTGTGGATAATTTTTTTCATTTTCAACATCTTTATCCACAGACCAATACTTCATTTTCAACTTCCTTCACACCCTTATTTCGTAAATTTCCCTTGTATTACACAGTTTACTATGAGCATTATATAAAACACAAACAAGGTTTATCCACGGATTGTGGATAAACCTTTGGATTCAGTGGATAACTTTGTGAATAGCTGACAATTCTTACAATCCTGTTTTTCCACATAAAATAAAGGATCCGGGGCGTTCTATGCTCCTTTTAAAGTGCTGAAGTTCACTAACAGCATTTGGAACATCAGACTTTTCCACAGCTTCAAAACCAAAGGCATGAAACAGCGGTACAGATTGCTTTTTATCTGTGACTAAGTATAGCTTTTCCACAGCTTGCTTTTCTAAATAGAAGAAAAAGCTCTGCATCAAATACAACAATTGCGCTTGATCAACCCCACTTTTCAAAACAAGTGAACGAAGCAAACCTTGATTTCCCGCCTTTTCATAACCAATTGTACCTGTGATTGTTCCGTTTTCATCCTCAACAACCATAAACTGCGCGTATATTTCACGTATACTTTTACCGTCAATATCAGCTTGTCCTAAAAATGCAATTAAGTTATCCACATCCCGCTCCGTTGCAAAACGCATCACGGACACCCCCTTTACTTTCACTATATGCAGGGGATGTCCGATTAGAACTTATTTAGAAAATAGAGATGCGACTACTTCTACCAAAAAGAACTTCACTTCTGGCTCTTCTTCTATCTCTACCTCCATCTTAGCTTCAGGTTCTTCTACAGATTCCGTTTCAGCGGCAGCTACCACTTGCTCTAGCAGCTTTTCTTCCTTTGCTAATCGCTTTATGTCCATTTTTTTCGTTTGCACTTTCGCTATTTTTTTCTCAGCTGACTTTTGAACGACTGGCTTTTCCTTCTCAGCTTCTTCTACTTCTTCTATTTCTTCCACAGCTTTTTCTTCTGCTAGAGACTCTTTTTTTACTTCTTGTTTTTTAATAGCGGTACCACTCGCAAAATCTAAGAAGCATAATGGCGGAAAAAGTACGCACCACCAATTCGCACCTTCTCCTGCTCCCAAAGTTACAAGCACCGCTTCGTATTCACCGGCAGGATATAAAAAGTTACCGTATTGCTTTGTTGGAAACTTTACATGCTTACCGAACTCAACTTTATAGCTTTGATTACTTTTTTCTTGTTTCAATACCTTTGCAACTGTCTTCTCAAGCTCTGGGATGCGGCTTTGAATGATGGTACGCGCATCTTCAATAGAGGTTAAATCAGCTACCCATGTGTCAATTTGTGCTTTTACTTCATCGCGTACTTTACGTTTTAATGCCTGATCTTTATCAGAATCACTGTTAGCCAGAATTCGCAGGCGAATTGCCTCATTTGGAATAACCTTAGCTTCTGCTTGCATATATCCGAAATGCGCCATGAACTGGGCACCGATCACCAATAAAATAAGAAATGCGATAACCTGTTTCTTCATCCTCCACACCGTCCCTTCTAATAAAACAGTGTAGGCAGGTTTGCTTGTTTCTAAACTAGTAATCTAAAAAAAGATTTTTTTAGATTAGAGAGAGGAACGGGCTTTGGGTTGTTGCGGGTGGGGCCTTATGTGCGCCTCGTTCTTGGTGAGACCATCATGTAGCGAGGTGGTCTCGAATAAGGAAGGGATAAAGGCGACTTTTGGTGCAAGTCGCTTTTATCCGATTGTTGCAAATACCATGCGGTCTTTGCCGTTGATATCATATACAATTTCTACGCGAGCCTCAGGGAAGGTGTCTGCAAGCATTTTCTTGATGGCTTTTCCTTGTCCTGCCCCATATTCAAAGGCAACAAGTGCTTTTGGTTGCAGTACCTGCGGCAGTTCTATCATAAAGCGGCGATAAAAGTCGAGTCCATCTTCTCCACCGACAAGCGCGCGTACTGGTTCGTAATCTTTTACAACCGGGGAAAGTTCTTCCCATTCGCGCTGCGGTATGTAAGGCGGATTAGAAACTACCACATCAAGCTTCTGACCATTTTGAATGAAAGGCTGCAGTAGATCACCGTGATAGAATGTCACTTCTGCCTCCAGCATTTTGGCATTATTCTTTGCAACTTCAATGGAAGCTGCGGCAATATCCACGGTTGTAACTTGCAGGTTTTTGTTTTCAAGTGCTAATGTAACGGCAATTGCGCCGCTTCCTGTTCCAATATCTGCGACCTTTAAGCGTTCATTTCCAAAGTGAGTTTCAATGCGCTGCAGCACACCTTCAATCAGCTCTTCCGTTTCCGGCCTTGGAATCAGTACTTCCTCGTTAACGTGAAAGGGTCTGCCATAAAACATTTCATGCCCAATCATATATTGAACGGGACTTCCCTCACCATGACGAATCACCATATCTTTAAAAGCATTGATTTGTGCATCGTCCAGTATATCGCGCATTTGCATTAATAACTCTGTTCGATTTACCCCTAATACATGAAGCAAAAGTACTTCAGCAGCATGTTCTTCACGTCCTTTTTCCCGCAAAAAAGAAGAAGCCCATTTTAGGGCTTCGTACACGCGCATTATTCCGCTGCCTCCATGCGCTTCGCTTGATCGTCCATGATCAAAGCATTGATAAACTCATCAAGCTTCCCTTGAAGAATTTGATCAAGCTTTTGGATTGTCAAACCGATGCGATGGTCAGTAACACGGTTTTGCGGGAAGTTGTAAGTACGGATACGCTCGGAACGGTCGCCCGTACCCACCGCTTGTTTACGGTTTTGATCGTATTCCGCCTGCGCTTCCTGCTGAAACTTATCATACACGCGGGCACGCAATACCTTCATAGCTTTTTCTTTGTTTTTAATCTGAGACTTCTCATCCTGACACGATACAACAACGCCTGTCGGCAAGTGCGTTAAACGAACGGCTGACATTGTTGTATTAACGCTTTGTCCGCCCGGTCCACTGGATGCGAATGTATCAACGCGAATGTCTTTTTCATGAATTTCTACTTCTACTTCTTCCGCCTCTGGCAACACGGCCACAGTGGCGGTAGATGTATGAATGCGGCCGCCTGATTCTGTTTCAGGTACACGCTGTACACGGTGCGCGCCATTTTCAAATTTCATTTTAGAGTAAGCGCCGTTCCCATTGATCATAAAGATAATTTCTTTAAACCCGCCAAGTCCTGTTGGGCTCGCTTCAATAACCTCAGGCTTCCATCCTTGCATCTCTGCATAACGGCTGTACATACGGTACAAATCACCTGCGAACAGAGCTGCCTCGTCTCCGCCTGCAGCACCGCGAATCTCAATAATAACGTTCTTATCATCGTTTGGATCTTTTGGAATTAACAATACTTTCAGGCGATCAGAAAGCTCTTGCTCCTGTGTTTCCAGTTCGGATATTTCTTCTTTTACCATTTCACGCATATCCGCATCCAATTTGTCTTCAAGCATGGTCTTTGCATCTTTCAATTGCTCACGAACACTTTTGTATTCGCGGTATGCCGCTACCGTTTCTTGAATATCAGATTGCTCTTTCGAATACTCACGAAGCTTTTTTGGATCATTAACAACAGCTGGATCACTCAAAAGTTCGTTCAGTTTTTCGTAACGGTTTTCTACAGCTTGTAAACGATCTAACACGTCACTCACCTCAACATTTTCATTCTATAATTAGTATATCTGTTTTTTTGTAGTTTTACAAAGTAGCGCCCTTTGAAAAAAACCCGCTGGTTAGCGAGTTTTTATTCTTCCGGTACCTCGTGGCAATGACGACAGCGCGGTTCGTAGGATTCTGATGCCCCGACCAAGATGACAGGCTCATGAAAGCCTGCTGGTTTGCCATCAATTAAACGCTGCGTACGGCTTGCAGGTGCGCCGCATGATGAGCATACAGCTTGTAGCTTGGTTACATGCTCCGCAATTGCCATAAGCGCCGGAACTTGCCCGAACGGAACACCGCGGAAGTCCTGGTCAAGTCCTGCCACAATGACACGGTAGCCACGGTTTGCTAATGTTTGAACAACCTCTACAATGTCATCATCAAAAAACTGCACCTCGTCAATTGCAATTACATCCATTTCCTCTGTTACATGATGCAAAATCTGCAGTGATGATGAAACAGGAATTGCGGTTACCTTAGCGCCATTGTGCGAGACAACATCTTCTTCGCTATATCTTGTATCAATGCCGGGTTTGAACACAACTGCTTTTTGCTTTGCAAATTGTGTGCGGCGCACACGGCGAATCAGTTCTTCTGATTTACCGGAAAACATGCTGCCACAAATGACTTCAATCCAGCCGTTTCGATTCATTAAGTACATAATAAGCCTCCTCATTGCAAGAAGCGTAATCTCAAAAACGGAGCACGGGAATCCCCGTGCTTCCGTGGTAAGCGAAGCGCTTTCGCTCGCTTTTTATGCCTAAAAAAAGCAGGCAAGCGGTGCTTGCCTGCTTTATTTCCATATCATTCGTAGGAACGCAGCTATTACTTAAGGCCGTATTTTTTGTTGAAGCGATCAACACGTCCGTCTGCAGTAGCGAATTTCTGACGTCCTGTGTAGAATGGGTGAGAGTCAGAACTGATCTCCACTTTAATTAGTGGGTAAGTGTTACCGTCTTCCCATTCGATTGTTTCAGCAGAATACTTTGTAGAACCAGTTAAAAACTTGAATCCAGTGTTTGTATCCATGAAAACAACCTTCTTATAATCTGGATGAATTCCTTGTTTCATTCTTTTCATCTCCTTCCGCCCTGAATCATTTTAGAAACAGAGTTTTTCATCAAATGCTATACCAGCATAGTCTATCGATGAAACACACATGATGAAATTATAACAAGGTAAAATTGATTTTGCAACTACCTGTTTTTAGTATTTTTAGGAACACATGATGAACCAAGTACAGGCACATTGTGTGTTCTATGCTATTTCATTGTGACCGGGCTTTTTTGTTCTTTTGATACAATTTGGAAGAATTCTTCATTTGATTTTGTTTTACGCAATGTGCGTAATAGACGATCTGTAAAATCTGGTGCGTCCGTCATCGCCTTGCGAATTCCCCATAGTTTATCAAGATGCTCTTTTGGTATGAGTAAATCTTCTTTACGCGTACCGGAGCGGCGAATATCGATTGCCGGGAAGATACGACGCTCTGCAAGTGCGCGATCTAAATGCAATTCCATGTTACCCGTTCCTTTAAATTCCTCATAAATGACGTCATCCATACGAGAGCCGGTATCGACAAGTGCCGTAGCGAGAATGGTTAAGCTGCCACCTTCCTCAATATTACGCGCTGCACCAAAGAAGCGTTTTGGACGATGAAAGGCTGCTGGATCAATACCACCGGATAGTGTGCGCCCACTTGGGGGAATTACCAGGTTATATGCACGAGCTAAACGAGTAATACTATCCATTAAGATTACAACATCCTTTTTATGTTCAACAAGACGCATCGCACGCTCAAGCACAAGCTCTGCCACTTTAATATGGTTTTCTGGTACTTCGTCAAATGTTGAACTTACTACATCACCGGCTACAGAGCGTTCAATATCTGTAACTTCTTCCGGCCGCTCATCAATTAGCAATACAATAAGCTCTGCTTCTGGATGGTTTGTTGTAATGCTGTTCGCAATTTCCTTTAGAAGCATTGTTTTACCAGCCTTTGGAGGTGCGACAATTAAACCACGCTGACCAAACCCCACTGGTGCTATAAGATCCATAATACGCGTTGATAATCCTTTCGCTTCTGTTTCCAGCTTCATCTGACGGTCAGGATATAGCGGTGTAAGCGCTGGAAAGTGAACGCGCTCCTTCGCTGATTCAGGATTATCGCCATTTACTGCTTCTACCTGCAGTAAACCAAAGTAACGCTCATTTTCTTTTGGCGGACGAACCTTCCCTGATACTTTATCACCGTTACGTAAGTCGAATCTGCGGATTTGCGATGCGGAAATATAAATATCTTCAGAGCTTGGGGAGTAATTGATTGGACGTAAGAAGCCAAATCCCTCGGATTGAATAATTTCTAAAACGCCTTCCATAAAGAAAAAGCCTTCTTTTTCTGCTTGCGCTTTCAAAATAGCAAAAATCAGCTCTTTTTTTGTTAGTTTACTGTAGTAGGAAATTTTAAAACTCTTCGCATGTTCATAAAGCTCTTTTAACTTCATGCCTTCTAATGCTGAAATTGTTAAATTCATTGGGACACCACACTTTAATTTATTCTATTTATTTTTCATAAATTCAACGGCATCCACCAGATACCTTTGGCTCAGTAAATTTTAATTATATATTGGCTACGGCAGTCTGTCAGAAGACAAATTGAACTTATCTAGAAAGGAAAAAACGGAAGGTATTATGAAAGATGTAAATACATGCAGATTAATATTCCCTATTGTAACCTCTTTTTCTAGGTTTAATCAATGCTTGTTTGAAAGATACAGCATAAGAATGGTAAAAATAAACCTTTCCTTTTCAGTATGGAAAGGGTGCCCCTTAGGACACCCTCCTTTTATTTAAGGCTGTTTTCGCAAACTTTTTTGCGATGTAACAAGTAGTGGGGCATGCTTGATTTCCGCGGGGCGTGCGGTGAGCCTCCTCGGCTTACAGCCTGTGGAGTCTCGCACCTTCCGGTCCAACCAACCTGAAATAAAGAATTCTATCTAAAAACAACAATCTTTTAGAAAAGAGCCTTATTTAATGACCAGGTTTGGTTTTTTCTGGAGACTATGGCGTCCATCAATAAAGCGAACTGTACCGGACTTCGCACGCATAACAACAGAATGTGTGGTACCAACCGTTCCTTTGAATTGTACGCCGCGCAGCAATTCGCCGTCTGTTACGCCCGTCGCTGCGAAGATTGCATCATCACCTCGTACAAGGTCTTCCATACGTAAAACCCGATTCACATCAATGATGCCCATCTTTGTACAACGAATCAGTTCTTCTTCACTTTGCGGCAGAAGCTTGCCTTGCAGCTCGCCGCCGAGGCACTTTAGTGCAACTGCCGCAAGCACACCCTCAGGCGCACCACCTGATCCGAATAAAATATCCACACCTGTATGATCAAAAGCTGTGTTAATTGCACCAGCCACGTCACCGTCATTAATTAGCTTAATGCGGGCACCAGCTCTTCTAATCTCTTCAATGATATGTTCATGTCGCGGACGATTTAAAATAGTCGCTACAACATCTTCAATATCTTTGCCCTTTGCCTTTGCAACTGCACGGAGGTTATCAATAATTGGTGCATTGATATCAATAGCACCAACTGCTTCCGGTCCAACTGCAATCTTATCCATATACATATCCGGCGCATGAAGCAAGTTGCCGTGGTCTGCAACTGCCAAGACAGCTAGCGCATTCCAACCGCCGGAGGATACGATGTTTGTCCCTTCTAGTGGATCGACTGCCACGTCTACGCGTGGGCCATAGCCTGTGCCGAGCTTTTCCCCAATATACAGCATCGGCGCTTCATCCATTTCGCCTTCTCCGATAACAACAGTCCCCTTCATTGGAATCGTATCAAATACATCGCGCATAGCGGATGTTGCCGCATCATCTGCTTCATCCTTCTTACCACGTCCCATCCAACGCGCTGCTGATAGTGCTGCCGCCTCTGTAACACGAACCAATTCCATCGATAAACTTCTTTCCATTTCTCCCCATCTCCCTTTTACGCAATTTACGAGTTTTGCACCTGCTCAATTTCTTGTTCTGTCAGCTTTTCTCGCCAAATACGCGCGCCGAGACCGCGCAATTTATTTTCTAAATCCTCATACCCTCGATCAATGTGTTCAAGTCCTGTTACTTCTGTTATACCACGTGCCATTAACCCGGCAATTACCAAAGCTGCACCAGCTCGCAAATCACTTGCCTTTACTTTGGCACCTTGTAAGGCAACCGGGCCATTGACGATAGCAGTTCGGCCTTCTACCTTAATATTGGCATTCATACGACGCAATTCATCAATATGCTTAAAACGCGCGCCGTAAATGGTATCAGTTACAACACCTGTCCCTTTTGCCTTAGTCAGCAAGGATGTGAACGGTTGTTGAAGATCTGTTGCAAATCCTGGATAAACAAGTGTTTTAATATCTACTGTCTTCAGGTCATTGCCGCCTGTCACAATCATTTGATCATCAAGAGTCTCGATTTGTACACCCATTTCCCGAAGCTTAGCCGTTACGGACTCAAGGTGTTGCGGGATGACATTATCAATTATAATGCGTTCACCTGCAGCTGCTGCTAAAATCATGAATGTACCTGCTTCAATGCGATCTGGGATAATAGAATGATAACAGCCTTTTAAAGAATCTACGCCGTCGATGCGAATCACATCTGTACCGGCTCCTTTAATACGCGCGCCCATACTTGTAAGCAAAGTGGCAACATCAATAATTTCCGGTTCTTTTGCTGCATTTTCGATAATAGTTCTGCCTTTGGCACGAACTGCCGCAAGCATGATGTTAATGGTTGCTCCTACGCTCACCACATCAAGATAGATACGTGCACCGCGCAGCTCATCAGCACGTAAATAAATAGCGCCTTGCTCGTTTGTCACTTGCGCCCCTAATGCTTCAAAGCCTTTAATATGCTGATCAATAGGACGTGGTCCAAGGTGACAACCACCCGGCAAACCAATAACAGCCTTTTTGAAACGCCCAAGCATAGCTCCCATTAAATAATAAGAAGCGCGTAGTTTCTTTACCTTACCGTTTGGAAGTGGCATACCGATCATTTTAGAAGGATCTACGGTCATATCTTGTCCATCAAACGTAACAACTCCGCCAATCTCTTCTAATAAATCTCCAAGTACACCTACATCTGAAATATTGGGAATGCCCCCAATTGTCACTGGTGTTTCCGCAAGAATTGTAGCCGGTATAAGTGCTACTGCACTGTTTTTTGCGCCGCTGATACGCACTGTCCCACGTAGGGGCATACCGCCTTCAATAAGTAATTTTTCCATCTTGCACCCCTTTTCAGCTTATCGGTTGTTCCAATCATTTAGAAATTGTTCAATTCCCTTATCCGTTAACGGATGCTTCATCAGTTGTCCAAATACTTTATAAGGGATGGTAGCAATATGTGCACCGCGCAGCGCAGCCTCTGTTACATGTACAGGATGACGCACGGACGCCGCAATAATTTCTGTTCTGATATTGTGCTGTAAGAAAATAGCCGAAATTGTGTCAATCAGCTCTAAGCCATCTTGACCGATATCATCCAATCGACCTAAGAAAGGAGATACATAGGTTGCGCCGGCACGAGCTGCCAGCAAAGCTTGGTTTGCGTTAAAGATGAGTGTAACGTTTGTTTTAATTCCTAGCTCACTGAACGCCTTTACTGCCTTTAAACCGTCAGCTGTCATTGGTACCTTTACTGTAATATTTGGTGCAATAGCAGCTAATTCTTTTCCCTCTTCAATCATTTCCGCTGCTGTTAACGCAATTACCTCTGCGCTGACAGAGCCCTCTACCTCAGCAGTGATTTCACGCAAACGCTCGTGGAAGGATACCCCTTTTTCCTTGGCTACCAAACTTGGATTTGTCGTTACACCTGCTAGAATCCCCATGCTGTTGATTTCTTTGATTTCTTCTAGATTCGCTGTATCAATAAAAAACTTCATATTGTGAATCCTCCTTATCCCCATAATTTCCTATACTTCTACAGTATAGACAATTTTCTTGCGTTTTTTGTCTGTTCTTGTAAATTGTTGCCGCTTTCATTATACAACGAAAGGAAACCGTCTAAAAGACTAGACGGTTTCCAAGCTGTATAAAATTTATGGAAAAGCAATGCTTACGCTTTGCCGTTGGAGCCAAACTCGCGGATTTTACCTACAACTGTAGCCTTAATCGCTTCACGGCCAGGAACGATGTATTTACGTGGATCGTAAACTTCACCGTCTGCACCCAATACTTCGCGTACTGCTTTTGTAAATGCAATTTGGTTTTCTGTGTTTACGTTGATTTTAGATGTACCTAAAGAGATAGAACGATCAATATCGCTCTTTGGAATTCCAGTACCGCCGTGCAATACCAATGGTACACCAGTTAAGTCGCGAACTTGTTCCATTTCTTTAAAGCCAAGGTTTGGCTCGCCTTTGTAAGGACCATGAACAGAACCTAATGCTGGAGCTAAGCAGTCAACGCCTGTACGTTTTACAAGCTCAGCGCACTCATTTGGATCTGCGTAAATTACGCCTTCAGCAACTACATCGTCTTCTTGACCACCGACAGTACCTAGCTCAGCTTCAACAGATACGTTGCGCGCATGTGCGTATTCTACTACTTTCTTTGTAGTCTCTACGTTCTCATCGAATGGATGGTGAGAAGCATCGATCATAACAGATGTAAAACCTGCATCAATCGCTTCTTTACATTTATCGAAGCTAGAACCATGGTCCAAGTGAATTGCTACAGGAACCGTGATTTTCATATCTTCCATTAAACCTTTAACCATCATAACAGTTGTCTTGAAGCCGCCCATGTGACGAGCTGCACCTTCAGACACACCAAGGATGACAGGAGATTGCTCTTGCTCAGCAGCAGCTAAGATCGCTTGCGTCCACTCCAAGTTGTTGATGTTGAATTGACCGACAGCGTACTTACCTTCCAATGCTTTATTAAGCATTTCTTTCATGGAAACTAAAGGCATGTTGAATCCTCCTAGAAAAACAAATTTTACATCCGATACATTCCTGTATAGTTTTAGCAACCGCAAAAAAAATATGTATTGAATGATACCGGACTTTTTTCTACATTACATAGGATACCAACTTGACCAAGAAAACTCAACTGAATTCACCCGGAAAGCCCAGTATGAAAGCGTTTTTTCGTAATTATTTTCTAAATTTGACACATCATTATGCATTTACAGTAAGTTCTTGTCTTACTGCCTCACGCATCTCATCAATATCAAATGGCTTTGCAAAATGCATAATCGCACCGTGATCCTTTGCCTCTTGAATCATATCAAGCTCACCATATGCTGTCATCAAAATAACTTTAATATCTTGATCAATTGCCTTTACTCGCTTTAAAATCTCGATTCCATCCATACCTGGAATTTTCATATCTAATATCACAAGATCAGGCTTGTCCTTCATTACAATATCAATAGCCTGAAAACCATTGGCTGCCTGTGAAGTCTGGTAACCTTCCTTTTGAAACACTTCATTTAATAAAATACGAATACCGTATTGATCATCCACAATTAAAATTTTCCCTTTCATTTTCCCCACAGCCTTTCAGTTGATAAAATATAATGTATCCTAATTCTTCAGTTTCAAACTATTTCTCTTTTTGGTATTGAATTTCCTTCTTATCTTAATTGTATACCTTATTATTTCAGATTTTAAGTGAAATTTTTTATAATAGGTATACAAGTAGAAAAACAAATGATTTCAGCTGAGAGAGAAGAATGGGTATTGTATAGCTGCGGTCAGTGCTTACATGGTTTTAGGGCATATGCATGTCATATGTATCGCATACTGATGTAGTAAAACGAACAGCATGACCTCATAGATATTGGTAAAAGGAGAACGAAGGATGTTAAAGATATTTTCAACGCAAATTAGCGGCTATTTTAAGCGTATTGCGGAACAGGAAGAGATGAACATAGAGGATGGCGCTCGCATTTTAGCGCAGGCCTTAGTGGGGGACGGACACATTCACATATACGGCTCGCACGAAATGCAGGCTGTAGTAGCAGAAGCTCTGTACGGTGCCGAACCACTGCAAGGTGCCCAAGAACTATGCGTAGATGAAGTAACGTATGCAGACCGCATTATGATTGTAAGCCGCTTTTCTACAGACAAAGAAGCGATTTCTCTGGCAAAGCGATTACAAGAGGAGGGTCATGCGATTGTGGGCATTTCTGCCGTACAAGAAGGAACGGAGTCTCTTGAGCAATATGTGGATGCTCATATTGATACAAAACTTTTGAAAGCGTTGATTCCCGATGATGAGGGTGTGCGTTATGGCTTTCCAAGTAGCATTATTGCTTTGTTTGCCTACTATGGTCTTGCGTTTACAGTAAAAGAAATTTTATCTGAGTATTAATAAAAGCATGGCAGCTGCCATGCTTTTATTGTGCTTGCATCCATTCTGCTAATGCAGAACCAATTCGAGCTTGTATATAGCCAGCATGCGCTACATCCTGCAAGTCAGACATGAGCACCGCTACATACAATGTACATGCGCCGCGGCGGAAGCGAGCCGCGTCATGTAACACGCCGCGCACGCTTCCTGTCTTGTTGGCAATCTCGACATCGCTATACTCTAAAAGTCCCGGTAACTGACTGCGAAATTGCTGCTGCAGAAGCGGGGCGTAGAACGCATCACGCTGCGGCGAATGATCGGCAACTCGCAACAGTCTCACCATATCTGCTGCACACGTTACATTGTCACCGCCTGCTTCTTCTGGGCTTTGCATCATATAGCGTTGCAGTGCGGTCTGCGTAAGCCCTGCTTCCGCTATAGAACTTTGAATAGCTGATTTACCAATTCGCTCAATGAGCCAGTTGGTGGCTGTATTGTCAGATACGTTAATCATCAGGGTTAATAAGTCTCGTACGGTAAGCGTCGCACCGGAAGATAAACTGTCAATAATACCGCTACCACCTACTTTAGCTAATGTATGGGGAAGAACTTGCTCATTCTGATTAAGCGGAAGCCCCGCCCATAAGATAGGCATTTTAATTAGACTTGCCGGCACATGTAATGCTTCCGCATGATAAGCATATGTATAGGCCCCTTCTATACACAAGCTTACGCGTCCATCCACTTTTTCCAATAACAACGTTACTGTTTCATGTAAGTTATTCATTATATCACCCTGCGAATTGCGCATAATTCCTCTGCATAAATACCTTCAATCGGAATGACCTCAATACACTTACCTGTTTTAGGAGCATGCAGCATCTGCCCTTCTCCAGCGTATACAGCTACATGATGAATAGCACCCTTGCCATTCTCATAGGCAAAGAACAATAAATCACCCGGTTGCATATCTGCGCGTTCAACTGCCTCTCCCGCTTTTGCTTGATCATGCGCATCACGCGGAATGTCTACGCCGACAGAACGAGCTAGTGTATACGTGAATCCGGAGCAATCATATCCAAAAGCACTCGTGCCGCCCCACAGATACGGCAAGCCAATAAACTGTTTTCCATTAGTAAGTAAATCGGCTCCTGCCGCTCCATTTTCTCGTTTTGTTTTTCGCAAGCCGTCAGGTGTCATTAAAAACACCCAATCTCCTTCTTCTTTCACGAGCGGAAGCACTGTTTGATACACAATTCGTTGTTTCTCTCGTTCTTCCTCATCAAATAACTCCGCCTCTGGTACAGTAATAACAAAACGCTCTCCCTGCAGATTTCCTTCACGAAGCTGCCCTTTATACATCCAGCCTGGGTAACCTTTTTTATCCTTAGAAGAGGACTGAGATAACACACGTACCTCTGCCCAATCTCCCTCTTCTTTCACGATTTCTACTTCATCGCCAAGAAGCACCTGCGTTTGCAGTACATTTTCCTTCCATAACTGCATGCGCCCCTCCAAGGTTAAACTTTCTGTCCATTCCTTCATCAATCCTTGCTCTGACAAAGCAAGCTCATAACCTTCTACAGGCTTCGTCCATACATTCGCTACTGGTACCCTTACTAGCATTCTTTTCCCTCCCCTAGCGGAAACACCACCGCCGCGGCGATGGTGTTTCTTTCATTTTAAGTCAGCCCACTTCAACTCTAAATAACCAACAGGATGACGGACAACGCCCGTTACTTTTTCTTGTTGCAAGTACACTTGATTGTAGAAGTAAAGCGGTACAATTGATGCGTCCTTCATCAGTAGCTTTTCAGCTTCATATAAATATTCAAAGCGTTTTTTCTCGTCGCCTTCTTTTTTGGACTTAGCGATTAATTCGTCAAACTGCGTACTGCTCCAGCTTGTGCGATTCATAGAGTTGTCTGTCGTGAAGTTTTCCAAGAAGTTAACCGGATCACCGTAATCAGCTAAGAAAGAGCCTCTAGAGAACTGGAATTTGCCTGCTTTTTGCTCTGTAGAAAACACATTCCATTCCATATTCGCTAGCTTAATATCCACACCAAGTGATTCTTTAATCATCTGTTGAATCGCTTCAGCTACCGGTTTATTTGTATCGCTTGTGTTGTATGTCAGCGTTACTTCAGGTAATGTTTTATAATTTTCTTCTTTCATTCCTTCTTCTAACAGCTGTTTCGCTTTTGTCGTATCTGTTTTCAACAGGTCTCCGCTCGTTTGACGGAAGTCTTTCCCGTTCGCATCTTTAAAACCAAACCCAACAAACCCGTATGCTGGTTTTTGTCCTGCACGCTTTACGTATTGTGCAATTTTCGCCTGATCGATGCTCATCGCAAATGCTTGACGAATCTTAGCATTTTGGAACGGCGCTTGCTTTAAGTTAAAACGATAAAATTCTATACCGGCTTGATCTTCAGCTTTTGCTTCACCATCTTTCAGAAGCTTTTCAGCTAATTCTGCAGGAACGCTAGAAACATCAAGCTCACCTGTTTTATACATTTGATACTCTGTTTTTACATCGTTAACCATCGCCCATTTAATCTCATCTAGCTTAACGGACTTATTGTCCCAATAGTGTTTGTTTTTCTCGAATACCATTTCACTGCCATGCTCCCACTTTGTTAGCTTGAATGGTCCATTGCCAACAAATGTAGCTGCTTCTTTAAACCAGTTTGGATCCTTCTCCACAATCTTTTGCGGTACCGGGAAGAAGGATGGGTTAGAAATAACGCTCAAGAAAAATGCCTGCGGGCTTGTAAGCACAACCTCAAGCTCGTAATCACCAACAGCTTTTATTTTCACGTTATCAACAGACCCCTTGCCTGTATTGTACTCTTCGGCACCTTCAATAAAATAAGCAAGGAAAGCAGCGGAAGATGCAAGCTCAGGGCTCAACATGCGCTTCCAGGCAAACTCAAAATCTTTTGCAGTGACAGGTTCGCCATTTGACCATTTGGCATCTTTACGTAGCTTGAATGTATATGTTTTCCCATCCGGTGATACCTTCCAGCTTTCAGCCGCAGCAGCCTCCGGTTTATGTGTTTTTCCAAGACGGGTCAGCCCTTCACCCAAGTTGTTCAGAGGTACCCAAGATACATTGTCAAAACCGATTGGCGGATCAAAGCTTGTTGGTTCTTTCCCATTGTTCAGACGCAATACCTTTTTCTCTGCTTTTCCTTTTTCCGTTGTTGCTGTTTCCTGCTTTGCCGTACATCCTGCAGACACTGCTAACATTGTTGCCATGACAATCGCAAACCCTTTTTTCATCGTAATCCCCCTTTAATTAGAATATTTCTTTCATGAAAATCAGGAAAAAGATTCTTTGCCCGCTCATCGTGGAGCCAGCAAGAAGCTTCTTGTCCTCTATTTTGGAACACAGGTGGTTGCATTGCTGCACATATATCCATCGCATAGGCACATCTGTCTACAAATCCGCAACCACGAGGCGGCTGAAACAAGTCTGGAGGTGTCCCCGGTATACTTTCTAAAACGCCTCCTTGCCTCCGCATATGAGGCACACTTTTTAGCAATGCCCTGGTGTATGGATGGGCAGGATTTTTAAATAAAGATTCGCTGTTGCCTGTCTCAACAATTTTTCCTGCATACATGACCATAACGCGGTCTGCTACTTGCGCTACGACACCAAGATCATGCGTGATTAGTAAAACAGATAGATCCAGCTTTTCTTTTAAATCTTGGAGCAACTCCAAAATTTGCGCCTGAATGGTTACATCTAGTGCCGTTGTTGGCTCATCCGCAATTAATAAAGTCGGATTACACGCTAGCGCAATCGCAATGATAATGCGCTGTCTTTGTCCACCGCTAAACTGGTGCGGATATTGATTGAGGCGACCTTTACCGTTGTCAATGCCAACTAAGTCAAGTAGTTCAAGTGCTTGATTACGTGCTTGCTTCTTCGTAAAGCCAAGATGAGTAATCATCCCTTCTGTTAACTGCGTTTCTACAGTAAGCGTCGGGTTCAAACTCGTCATAGGATCTTGAAAGATCATTCCCATCCGGCGACCTCGTAACTGCCGCAATTCTTTCGGAGATAACCGCATCACATCTTGCCCTGCAACGTGAATATGCCCTTCCATGCGAACATTCTTATTCATATGCGTCATGCCAAATATGCTTTTAGCAGTCACAGATTTTCCGGATCCTGATTCGCCGACAAGCGCAACAGTTTCACCGCGTTCAATTGAAAATGATACGTCTCGAACAGCGTGAACAAAGCCTCCGTAAGCTAGAAATGAGACATTTAATCCTTTTACATCTACAAACGACATATTAATCCCCCTTTCTAAGCTTCGGATCTAAGGCATCCTGCAATCCGTCGCCGAGAACATTGAATGCAAACATCGTAAGTGAGATGAAAAATGCCGGAAAGAACAATCGCCACCACTCGCCTGTTAAAATTGCCGACAAGCCATCATTCGCAAGTACACCCCAGCTCGCAAACGGCGCCTGAATACCAAGACCGAGAAAGCTTAAAAAAGACTCTGCGAAAATAGCCGCAGGTACAGACAAGGTCATATTTACTAAAATAGGGCCAACTGTATTCGGAAGCAGTCCCTTTCGTAAAATATGCAGCGTGCTTCCTCCTAATGTTTGAGAGGCTAAAATAAATTCATAGGAGCGCAACTGCATCACCTGTCCACGCACAATACGTGCCATACCCACCCAGCCGGTGATAGTAAGAGCGATCAGAATGGTATGTAAGCCCGGTCCCATTGCGACCATTAGTAAAATAACAACCAGTAGATATGGAATTCCATATAAAATTTCAACAAACCGCATCATATAGTGATCGGTTTTTCCGCCTTTGTATCCTGCAATACCTCCGTACAATACACCGATGGTCATATCAATAAGTGCAGCGACAACCCCTACAAACAAGCTGATACGCGCCCCATACCATACTCGCGCAAATAAATCCCTTCCTAATTCATCTGTGCCAAACCAATGCTTACTGCTTGGTGCCTGGCTGCCTTCTACGACATTTTGATGCGCCACATCATAAGGAGAGATGATTGGACCTAAGACAGCTCCAATCAATAAAAATAGTAAAAATCCGAGACCTGTTAAAGCTAACTTGTTACGCTTTAGCCTTCTCCACCCATCCTTCCAATAGGATAATGAAGGCCTAACCACTGCTTCTACATTGCCTTTTTGTGTTCGTTTGACAAATAAAGCTTCCATATTTTCCATGATGATTCACCTCACTTTTGCTGATGAAGCTTAATGCGCGGGTCAAGCAGACTATATACGAGGTCCACTAATAGCAACATAACAATCAGCAAAATACTGTAAAAAACCGTTGTTCCCATAATGACGGAATAGTCGCGATTATTAATACTTTCCACAAAGTACTTGCCCATGCCCGGAATCGCAAAAATTTTTTCAATGACAAAGCTGCCCGTTAGAATACTCGCAACTAATGTACCTAGCACTGTCACAACAGGAAGCATCGCATTTTTTAGTGCATGAACCACAACAATACGTACAGGGTGTAGTCCTTTTGCTTGTGCAGTCTGGATATATTCCTGTGTAAGCACCTCGAGCATGCTGCTTCGTGTCAACCTAGCAATAATTGCCGTTGGACCAGTAGCCAAAGAGAGCGTAGGCAAAATCATATGCTTCCAGCTTGTCCAGGTAGCGACGGGTAAAATGCCCCAATTCACTGCAATTTGCTGGATAAGAAAGGTTGCCATAATAAAGCTTGGTACGGAAATGCCGATTACCGCCAATGTCATTGCTAGATAATCAATAACACCATTATGACGAAGCGCAGCAAGTACCCCGAGAGAGACACCTGTCAAAACGGCAAGCAACACTGCGTACGTGCCAAGCTCGGCACTTACCGGAAATCCTCTAGCAAGCAACTCATTCACCGACGTATCAGATTGCTTCATACTAATTCCGAGATCTCCTTGAGCGAGAGAAGACAAATAATAAAAAAACTGCATGTAAAGCGGTTCATCCAAGTGGTACCTGGCATTCAAGTTAGCCATGATTGCTTCGTTTGTTGCTTTGCCGCTGTCTTCATTAAAAGGTGAACCGGGCACACTGTGCATTAAAATGAAGGTTAGCGTTACGATGACAAGCAGCGTAAACAACATGGAAATGACACGCCGAATCAGGTAGTGAACCATAAAAGTCCCCCTTTCTAGTTGGTTGTTCTATTACAGCAATCGGGATAAAATAACGTGAGGTTATATTCTGGATGTGTAAATGGAAGGGTGTTATGTAGATTATACTAGAAAGAGACACAATTTTACATAAATTTTATAAAATATTCTAAATATTATAAATAATATGGATTTTTTATGATTTGAGGCAGATTTCTATCCGTTGGACATGCAGTCCTGCAATTTCAAATAAAAAAATCCGAGGCTTAGCCTCGGATTATTTACTTTCCTTATGAATAAGAGACGCATGCACGAAGTCGCGGAACAGTGGCTGCGGTCTTGTTGGACGTGATACAAATTCCGGATGGAACTGAGATGCCACGAACCAAGGGTGGTCTTTTAGTTCGATAATTTCTACTAAGCGACCGTCAGGGCTTGTACCAGAGAATACGAAGCCTGCTTTTTCCATATCTTGACGGAATTGATTATTGAACTCATAACGGTGACGATGACGCTCGTATACAACAGGCTCACCATATGCGTTGAAAGCTTTTGTTTCTTCAGCAAGCTTACAAGGGTATAAACCAAGACGAAGTGTACCGCCCAAGTCCTCTACATCCTTTTGTTCAGGAAGAAGGTCAATAATTGGATACTTCGTATCCGGATTGATTTCAGAAGAGTTTGCTCCTTCTAAACCAAGCACATTACGCGCAAACTCAATAGAAGCCAACTGCATACCTAAACAAATACCTAAGAATGGTACGTTGTTTTCACGTGCGTATTGTGTTGCTGTAATCTTACCTTCCACGCCGCGATCGCCGAAGCCGCCAGGTACAAGAATACCATCTGCGTCACCAATTAATTCTTTTACATTTTCAGCTGTTACGTGCTCTGCATTGATCCAATTGATTTCAATATCCGCATCGAAAGTATAGCCTGCATGACGCAATGCTTCTACAACAGAGATATACGCATCTTGCAACTCTACATATTTTCCGACCAATGCAATTTTTGTTTTCTTAGACAGATTGCGAACCTTCTCAACAAGCGCTTGCCACTCTTGCATATCTGCAGGCTTATAATCCAATTTCAAATGATCGCAAACGATTTGATCCATGTTTTGCTCTTGAAGCGCAAGCGGTACTGCATATAATGTGTCTGCATCGCGCGCTTCAATTACTGCCTTTGGATCAATGTCACAGAACAGTGCAAGCTTGTCCTTCATATCTTGAGAAACAGGCTGCTCCGTACGTACTACGATAATGTTTGGCTGAATACCAAGGCTGCGCAATTCTTTTACACTGTGCTGCGTTGGCTTTGTTTTCATTTCACCTGCCGCTTTGATGTAAGGAATTAACGTACAGTGAATGTACATTACGTTATCGCGGCCAATATCACTCTTGATTTGACGGATAGCTTCAAGGAAAGGAAGAGACTCGATATCTCCTACAGTTCCTCCAATCTCTGTAATAATAACGTCCGCGTTTGTTTCACGACCTGCACGGAATACACGTTCTTTGATTTCATTCGTGATGTGAGGAATAACTTGTACAGTTCCTCCCAAGTAATCACCGCGGCGCTCTTTTTGCAAAACAGAAGAATATACTTTACCTGTTGTTACGTTGCTATAGCGATTTAGGTTGATGTCAATAAAGCGCTCATAGTGACCAAGGTCCAAGTCAGTCTCTGCACCATCATCTGTTACGAACACTTCACCATGCTGATAAGGGCTCATTGTTCCCGGGTCCACGTTAATATATGGGTCAAACTTCTGAATTGTCACGTTTAAACCACGATTTTTCAATAGTCTTCCTAAAGATGCAGCCGTAATCCCTTTACCTAGAGATGATACAACGCCACCTGTTACAAAAATATACTTAGTCATTAGAAAATCTCCCTTCAGTCGTTTTGGTCCCGCTCATCATGAGCTTATATAAAACGTCGCAATTTGCAACGTATGTAAGGAGCATATGTTTTATTGTTAGATTTTTTTATGTTTCTAAACAAAAAAAGAAAATAGCTCCCTATTTAATAGTAGGGAGCTATTTTCTTTTATATAAAACGTAGTTGTATCTGTTTTAAAGAGCCCAAAAATGATTCTACATAGACTCTGTGGAAAAGTCAAGGCTTATAGTTCTTCCTCTTCTTCCACTTCATCGTACTCCGCTTCATCCTCATCTACGAAATCTTCTTCTTCATCCAGATCTTCATCGATAAGTTCTTCTTCATCGATCTCTTCTAAGTCTTCATCTAAGTCCTCTAGATCCTCATCCAACTCGTCCAAGTCCTCTAGATCTTCTACTTCATCAAGATCTTCATAGTCCTCATCTTCCGCAACAAAATCGTCGAACTCATCTTCGTCGTACTTGCGCTTCTTCTTAGGCTTTGCTTGCGGTAAAATTTCTTCATCGATCTGTTCGTACGGATACCAGCTGCGCAAACCCCAACGGTTTTCTCCAATTGTAATGAACCGTCCATCGATATTTAAATCTGTATAAAATTGAGCAATTCTTGCCGCAACCTCTTCTTGGGATAAATTAAGCACGTTAGAGATTTCTTTCACAAGCTGTGAAAACTCAATCGCTTCTTTTCTGCCTTCCATAATTGAATACGTTACTTCAATCATGGATAGTTCTTTTAACTCTTCTGGTGAATACTGTTGTAAATTCACGGTCGAGGCACTTCCTTTCTCTCAAAATAATGCATTAATAGGCCTGTACAAAAAAATACATACTATTCATTATAAACAATTCTATATGGATTATGCTATATATGGAACGTAAAAAAAGATGTTTTTTCATACCTGGTAGCATGTGAGCTACCCCCACTTATTGGCTTTATCACTTGAAGCGGAGACTTCTGAGCAACTTTAGTTACTATTCTTTCTACCCTATTAAAAAAGGGAAATCAAAATGATTTCCCTTACATGTTCCGGCGATACTGTCCGCCTACTTCATATAAAGCCTTCGTAATTTGTCCGAGACTAGCTACCTTTACCGTTTCCATCAATTCCGCAAAGATATTTCCACCAGCGATTGCTGTTTGCTGAAGGCGGGCTAGTGCTACCGCCGCTTGGTCCTTATGCGTTTCCTGGAATGCTTGTAGATTTACAATCTGCGTTTCTTTTTCTTGATATGAAGCGCGGGCAATTTCCATATTGTTCATATCTTCTTCAACCGCAGCGCTTGGATTCAAATATGTGTTTACACCAATAATCGGCAGCTCTCCTGTATGCTTTTGCATTTCGTAATGCATGGACTCATCTTGAATTTTACCGCGCTGATACTGCGTTTCCATCGCGCCTAGCACACCCCCGCGGTCATTGATGCGATCAAATTCCTGCAATACCATTTCTTCTACTAGGTCGGTTAATTCTTCAATAATAAACGAGCCCTGCAATGGATTTTCATTTTTTGTTAACCCATGCTCTTTTGTAATAATAAGCTGAATTGCCATCGCGCGGCGTACAGATTCTTCCGTTGGTGTTGTAATGGCTTCATCATACGCATTTGTATGAAGAGAATTACAATTATCATGCAGTGCCATCAAAGCCTGCAATGTAGTGCGAATATCATTGAATGCAATTTCCTGCGCATGAAGAGAGCGCCCCGATGTTTGTACATGGTACTTTAGCTTTTGACTACGCTCGTTGGCACCGTATTTTTCCTTCATTACAATCGACCAAATACGGCGAGCAACACGACCAATAACAGAATACTCCGCATCTAGGCCATTGCTGAAGAAATATGATAGATTTGGTGCAAAATCATCAATTTTCATCCCGCGGCTTAAATAATACTCTACATACGTAAAGCCGTTCGCAAGCGTAAAGGCAAGCTGTGAAATTGGGTTTGCCCCGGCCTCTGCAATATGATAGCCAGAAATGGAAACAGAATAGTAGTTTCTCACTTGATTTTGAATGAAATAATCCTGAATATCTCCCATTAAGCGCAGCGCGAACTCAGTAGAGAAAATACACGTATTTTGACCTTGGTCTTCCTTTAGAATATCCGCTTGTACGGTACCTCGCACTGTTTGTAAGGTTTTCGCCTTTACATGCAGGTACTCTTCTTCTGTCAAAGTACGTCCTAGCTCAGCTTCTTTTAGTTCAACTTGCTGCGAAATTGCTGTATTCATGAACATTGCCAAAATGATTGGCGCAGGTCCGTTAATTGTCATTGAAACAGATGTAGAAGGTGCACATAAATCGAACCCTTTATACAGCTTTTTCATATCATCGAGTGTACATACATTCACACCGCTCTCACCGATTTTTCCGAAAATGTCTGGGCGATAAGATGGATCTTCTCCGTACAAGGTAACGGAGTCAAATGCTGTACTTAAGCGCTTTGCATTGTCGTCCTTACACAAATAGTGAAAACGGCGATTCGTACGTTCCGGCGTTCCCTCCCCGGCAAACTGACGCTTCGGATCTTCATCGGCGCGCTTAAATGGAAATACACCTGCTGTATAAGGGAATTGTCCTGGTACATTTTCTTTGCGTACCCAGCGCAGAATCTCGCCGTAGTTGCTGTATTTAGGCAAAGTCACTTTTGGAATTTTAGTACCGGAAAGTGTAATGGTATGTAGCTTTGTGCGAATTTCTTTATCCCGAATTTTTGTGACAAACTCATCCCCACTATATTTCTTTTTCACATCATCCCATGTATCTAAAATCAGCTTCGCTTGTGGAGAGAGCGCATTCTCATAGCTGCGTTTCACCTCTTGCAACGTTTCAGATACCTTCGCATCCGCACTTTGCTCACAAATGGCTTCTAGGGCGCCTTCTATTTGGAACAAGCGCTCGGCAACCTTTGCCTGCTGCTCGGTTTGCTTATGATAGCCGCGTACCGCATCAGAGATTTCACGTAAATAATAGCGGCGCTCGTTTGGAATAATGACGTGCTGCTTCTCAACTTTTCCTGCTTGAATCGTTTGCGTTTCTAAATTGCGCTTTGTCTTCTCATTAATTAATTCCACTAGCTTTAAAAACACAGTATTTGTACCCGCATCATTGAACTGGCTGGCAATGGTGCCATACACAGGCATCTCTTCAAGAGGTAATTCGAATAGCATACGGCTGCGTTGATACTGCTTTTGTACTTGGCGCAAAGCGTCCTCTGAGCCTTTGCGTTCGAATTTGTTGATGACGATTAGGTCTGCGTAATCAATCATATCAATTTTTTCAAGCTGCGTCGGCGCACCAAATTCACTGGTCATAACATACATACTAAGGTCACTGTACTCTGTAATGCCGGCATCTCCCTGGCCGATTCCGCTCGTTTCCACAATAATTAAATCAAAGCCTGCTGCTTTTACGACAGTAATTGCATCCTGAATTGCAAGTGACAGCTCAGAACGCGAATCACGCGTCGCAAGACTTCTCATATATACGCGCGGCGAGTTAATCGCGTTCATACGAATGCGGTCCCCAAGCAGAGCCCCACCCGTTTTTTGCTTTGTTGGATCAATAGAAATAACGGCAATTTTCATATCTTTAAATTCATGCAAAAAGCGGCGAATGAGTTCATCTGTTAATGAGCTTTTTCCAGCACCGCCCGTTCCGGTAATCCCCAGAACCGGTGCGGTATGCTGCACACGCTCCGCCAATGTTCGAAATACATCATTACCAACCCCGACACTCTGCTCAGCTAGCGTGATTAGCTTCGCAATGCTACCCGCATTCAACTGTTCCGTCTGATCCAATTCCTTCACCAGGTCGCCCACTGTCGGGAAATCGCACTCCTGCAGCATTTCATTAATCATTCCCTGTAAGCCTAGGCGGCGCCCATCTTCCGGCGAAAAGATTTTCGCAATGCCGTACTCGTGCAATTCATCGATTTCCCGCGGAATGATTACACCGCCCCCGCCGCCATAGATACGTATACTGGAGGCACCTTTTTCTTTTAAAAGATCGTACATGTATTTAAAGTATTCAACATGGCCGCCTTGATAAGAAGAAATCGCAATTCCCTGTACATCTTCTTGAATAGCGGCATTCACAATTTCTTCTACAGAACGATTATGTCCCAGGTGAATGACCTCGGCCCCGCTTGCCTGCAGGATACGTCTCATAATGTTAATGGAAGCATCATGACCATCAAATAAACTAGAAGCCGTAACAAATCGAACTTTATGCTTTGGACGATAGATCTCAACCACAGTCATTTCCCCATCTCCTCTTTTCTCATATACATACCGTACAGTAAATAATTGCTTTGCAGTTCTGTATATTCTTCTAATGTATATAATCTCTGCATAACCCAACGACGAAAGCCCCACATTTGACCTTGGACAAAAATGTTATGAGCAATTGCGCCAATCTCCTTTTCTGTTAACGAAATTCCTTCATCTTCAGCGCATTGTCGCAATAAATCCTCAAACATCTGAACCATCTCAAGCTCTTTTTTCAACACATAAGGTATGGACTCCTTAGAAAGAGAACGCGCTTCCTGATACATAATGAGCACTTCCTCCTGCAGTTCATCCATAACTTTAAAGTAGTTAGCGATTGCCTGCCGCAAGCTCAACACACTCACTTTATCCAGACTGAGCGCTTGCTCAAGGCGTTCCTTCACGTTGTCATAAATACTGTCACATACTAGGTACAGTACATCATCCTTTGTACGTATATATTCATACAACGTCCCGATACTAAAGCCTGCTGCTTTTGCAATTTCACGTGTTGTTGTACGATGAAAACCCTTCTGCTTAAATAACTGCACAGCACCCTTTACCATCTGCTCGCGCCGCTTCATCACTAGCTTTTCATCCTTCACCGAAGCATGCACATTATGTTTTGCCATTCCCTCACCTCGCTCTCTAATCCATCTCTCTACCTACAGCTATTCCTGGGCATGAACTTTCCTCAGCCCTAACCGCAAGCCCTCACTTTCATGTAAGCTCTGTTCAAGTTCGTTGTTGATTTCTGTTACGGGGGTCGCTTTCTGCGGGCGGTCAGGGAGCCTCCTCTGCGCTATGCGCCTGCGGGGTCTCCCTTTGACACGCTTTTCCCGCAGGTGTCTTACCCCCTTAACAAGTGCCAATTTGCAACATTAGGCTTTATATTAAAAAGGGGCGGATTGTATTACTTGGTAATCATACGAGAAATTACCAACCTTTGAATCTCTTGTGTACCCTCATAAATTTGTGTGATTTTCGCATCGCGCATGAAGCGTTCTACAGGGTAATCCTTTGTATAGCCATAGCCGCCAAAGACTTGCACAGCTTCTGTTGTTACTTTCATCGCAGTGTCACCTGCAAATAGCTTGGACATCGCTGACTCTTTTCCATAAGGTAAGCCTTCTGATTCAAGCCATGCCGCTTGGTATGTTAATAAACGAGCTGCCTCGATGCTCGTTGCCATATCCGCTAATTTAAACCCAATGCCTTGCTGGGCAGCGATTGGCTTGCCGAATTGTTCACGCTCTTTTGCATATTCCACGGAAGCATCCAACGCTCCCTGTGCGATTCCCACCGCTTGTGCAGCAATGCCGTTGCGGCCTCCATCGAGTGTTTGCATTGCAATTTTAAAGCCCTGCCCTTCTTCACCAAGACGATTCTCAACAGGAATGCGGCAATCTTCAAACATGATTTCCGTTGTAGGTGAAGAGCGAATGCCAAGCTTGCTTTCTTTCTTACCAACAGAAAATCCTGGTGTATTGCTTTCTACAATAAAAGCAGTTGTGCCGCGCTGCTTAGAGGTTGGATCTGTTAAAGCAAACACAACGTAGATGTCAGCTATGCCGCCGTTTGTGATGAAGATCTTTGAACCATTCAATACATAATGATCACCATCGCGCTTCGCTGTTGTTCTCATACCGCCCGCATCCGAGCCTGAGCCTGGCTCCGTTAAGCCGTACGCGCCGATCTTTGTTCCTTCTGCCATCGGACGTAAGTATTTTTGCTTTTGTTCTTCTGAACCAAATTTATAAATAGGCCAACCGGCAAGAGATGTGTGAGCAGACAGTGTAACACCTGTAGAGGCGCATACGCGAGAAAGCTCTTCTACCGCAATCACATACGCTAGGTAATCGCTACCGATACCGCCGTACTCTTCCGGCCAAGGAATACCCGTTAAACCAAGCTCAGCCATTTTGTCAAAAATTTCTCTGTCAAAACGTTCTTCTTCGTCACGTTCTGCCGCAGTCGGCGCCACTTCATTTCTAGCAAAATCTCGAACCATTTTGCGAATCATTTCATGTTCTTCTGTTAATTTGAATTGCATCGTATAATCCCCCTTATATTGTTTTCATGTTTCCTACATATGAGTTGTGGGCTCCGCATTGCCCGCCGGTTCTTCTCTATTCCTAAAAGAGAGCTGTTTTACAAACTCTTGCTAATAACCATTCTTTGAATTTCACTCGTGCCTTCATAGATTTCACATACCTTCGCATCACGGAAATAGCGCTCTACCGGATAGTCGGTCGTATAACCGTATCCCCCGTATACCTGCACCGCCTCAATTGCTACGTCAACCGCAGTACGTGAAGCAAAAAGCTTAGCCATAGCCGCTTCCTTGCCACAATTCATTCCTTGTGCCTGCAGGGATGCCGCGCGATATACAAGCAATTTTGCCGCCTCGACACTCGTTGCCATATCAGCTAGCTTAAAGCCAATACCTTGCTGGGCAGAAATAGGCTTACCGAACTGCTCCCTTTCCCTTGCATAAGAGGTCGCGCACTGCAGCGCCGCCTCAGCGATTCCCAGCGCCTGTGCTCCAATCCCAATACGGCCGACATCCAGGTTTGCCATCGCAACCTTAAAGCCATCTCCTTCTTTGCCAAGCAAATTCTCTACCGGAATTCTCATATCTTCAAACGTAAGCTGTACCGTGCGGGATCCATGCAGACCCATTTTATGTTCATCTTTTCCTACGATAAGTCCTGGGGTTCCCTTTTCTACAATGAATGCCGAGATACCGCGCTTGCCGACCGCTGGATTTGTAGATGCAAACACAATATACGTATCTGCCTCCCCGCCGTTTGTAATAAATACTTTGGAGCCGTTCAAGCGGTATACATCGCCTTCCTTAACAGCTCTCGTTTTCAGACTACCGGCATCTGAGCCAGCGCTCGGTTCTGTTAAAGCAAAAGCCCCCAAATACTCGCCGCTAGCAAGCTTCGGGACATACTTGCTTTTCTGTTCCTCTGTACCGAAGTACAAGATTGGGTTCGTTCCTACAGAAGTATGAACCGCCAAAATAACACCGATTGTGGCACTCACGCGTGACAGCTCGTTAATCGCTAAAATATAAGAAATAAAGTCCATACCTGCGCCGCCGTATTTCTCAGGAATAGGGATTCCCATAAGACCGAGCTCTCCCATTTTACGAATAACCTCGCGCGGAAACTCGCCTTGTTCCATCATAGGAATAAACGGAACGATTTCCTTCTCCGCAAAATCTCTGACCATTTTCCTCATCATTTCTTGTTCTTCTGTAAATAGTAGCTTCATATAGTCACCGCCTATTCATAGATATAGAAGCCGCGTCCTGTTTTCTTACCAAGCCAACCGGCGCTTACATATTTACGAAGCAACGGGCACGGACGATATTTGCTGTCACCAAGCCCTTCGTGTAGAACCTCCATGATATAAAGGCAAGTATCTAAGCCGATAAAATCAGCAAGCGTAAGCGGTCCCATTGGATGGTTCATGCCCAGTTTCATGACATCATCAATTGCTTCCTTTGTCGCAACACCTTCGTATAAGGCGTAAATTGCTTCGTTAATCATTGGCAATAAAATACGATTGGAAACAAACCCTGGAAAATCATTTACTTCCACCGGTACTTTACCGATTTGCTTTGTAATGCCTTCAATTGTTTCATACACCGCATCCGTTGTTGCCAAGCCGCGAATGATTTCTACTAGTTTCATTACGGGTACCGGATTCATAAAATGCATACCTATGACTTGTTCCGGTCGTTTTGTTACCGCCGCAATCTCTGTAATCGGCAAGGAGGATGTATTCGTCGCCAAAATGGCATGCTGCGGTGCGATTTCATCCAGCTGCTTGAAAATTTGCTTCTTAATATCCATGCGCTCTACCGCTGCCTCAATGATTAAATCCGCTTCCTTTGCACAGGATACATCTACTGTTGGCGTAATGCGGCTTAAAGTCGCTTGTTTGTCTTCTTCCGTTAAACGCCCCTTCTCTACCTGGCGAGACAAATTTTTCGCAATGATTGCCATTCCTTTATCAAGCTGCTCCTGCTTCAGGTCCTGCATGCTTACTGTATATCCAGCTGCGGCACAAACCTGTGCGATCCCTGATCCCATTTGACCTGCTCCTATGACGACAATTCGTCCTACGTTCATTGCTCCATCCCCTTTGTTTTTTATGTAAACTTACTTAGGTACAGAAGAGAGATGTAGAATTCACCTCATCCCCTGAATCTCTTAAGCTATCGATCCATTTTTCAGCTGTATCAGCCAACTTCTTATATTAACTAAAAAAATACCCCGGGCATGCCCGGGGCACCCGTTTCTTAATGTACCTCAATCATAATGGCGTCACCTTGACCGCCACCGCTGCAGATAGCCGCAACACCGATGCCACCGCCGCGGCGCTTTAGCTCATGAATCAAAGAAACAATAATGCGCGCACCGCTTGCTCCAATTGGGTGACCCAGCGCTACTGCTCCTCCGTTTACGTTTACTTTATTCATATCAAGTCCTGCGATACGGCTACTTGCAATCGCCACCGCTGCAAACGCCTCATTAATTTCAAATAAATCTACATCTGCCGCTGTTTTGCCCGTCTTCTTTAACAGCGCATTGATGACATAGCCCGGTGTGCGCGGGAAGTCCTTCGCTTCTACAGCAATCGCCGCCTGACCAATAACCGTCGCAATCGGCGTTTTTCCTTCTGCTTGAGCGCGCTCCTCGCTCATCAGCACAAGCGCAGCTGCGCCATCATTGAGTCCTGGTGCATTCCCTGCCGTAATTGTACCGCCGCCAAAAACAGGCTTTAGCTTCGCCAACTTTTCCGTTGTTGTATCCTCACGAGGAGCTTCGTCCTGTGCCACAATGATGGGTTCGCCTTTACGCTGTGGTATTGTAACCGGAACAATCTCTTCCGCAAATCGCGCGCGCGCAGCTACCGCTTTTTGATGACTTTCATACGCCCATTGGTCCTGTTCTTCACGAGAGATTCCATCTTCTTCAGCAACCGCATTGCCGTACGTCCCCATATGAACGCCTGTAAATGAACAAGATAAACCGTCAGAGATATTTAAATCCAGCATCTCTCCGTGACCCATACGCGTACCCCAGCGTGCGCTTTTTAAAATATATGGTGTATTGCTCATAGACTCCATGCCACCTGCAACGATTATAGATTGATCGCCGGTACGAATAATTTGATCCGCCAATGTAACCGCTCTCAATCCAGAGGCACAAACTTTGTTAATCGTCTCTGTTTGCGTCTCCCACGGGATACCCGCATGACGTGCTGCTTGACGGGATGGGATTTGGCCTTGACCGCCCTGTACAACCGTACCGAAAATAACCTCTTCCACCATATCTGGTGTTACGTCCGCGCGCTCAAGTGCAGCCTGAATCGCAGCTCCCCCAAGCTCCGCAGCCTTCACATGCTTGAGTGTGCCTCCAAATTTGCCAATTGGTGTTCTGGCAGCTCCTACAATGACTGTTTTTCCCATGAAAAAATCCCCCTTTTTCCATTTGTTCTTGCATACCCCTAGAATAGACAACACGCAAGGCTCATCATAAGATGAACGCACGCTCAGCTTCGCTGCGACGAAAAGAGGTGCAGTCTGCACCTCTTTTCTTCTTAAGTTGTGTGGATTCTTTACCCAACTACTGATTTTTCCAGAATTTCGGTCACATCAAGCGTTTGAACAGATTCTTCTACTTCCTTCGCCTTTGTTCCGTCGCTAATCATCGTCAAGCAATATGGACACCCTGTACTAATAACAGACGGATTCACCGTTAATGCCTGTTCAGTTCTCGCGACATTGATACGCGTACCGGCATGTTCTTCCATCCACATCAAGCCACCGCCCGCTCCGCAGCACATTCCTTTTTCGCGATTGCGTTCCATCTCTACGATGCGTACGCCTGGAATCGCTTTTAATACAGTACGCGGCGCTTCATATACCTCGTTATAGCGGCCAAGGTAGCAAGAGTCGTGATATGTGACTATTTCATTTACTTCATGTGTTGGCTTCAGCTTTCCTTCTTGTACCCACTGTGCCAACAGTTCTGTATGATGATAAACTTCGGCCTGTAAACCAAAGTCTGGGTACTCATTTTTAAAGATGTTATAAGCATGCGGGTCAATCGTAACGATTTTTGTAACGCCCGCTTTTTCAAACTCTTCAATGTTTTTCACAGCGAGATCCTGGAACAAAAATTCATTGCCAAGGCGGCGCGGTGTATCACCAGAGTTCTTTTCCTTGTTGCCCAGAATCGCAAACTTAATGCCTGCTTCATTCATCAGCTTCGCGAAGGAAAGTGCAATTTTTTGGCTTCGGTTATCATAAGAACCCATAGAACCTACCCAGAATAAATACTCAAACTCCTCGCCTGCTTTGGACATTTCCTTCACCGTTGGAATATGAACGTCCTCGCGCGCCTCACGCCATGTTTCGCGCTGCTTTCTATTTAGACCCCAAGGATTGCCTTGACGCTCGATATTAGTCATCGCGCGCTGTGCATCCGCATCCATCTTGCCTTCTGTTAGTACAAGATAACGGCGCAGGTCAATGATTTTATCAACATGTTCATTCATAACTGGACATTGATCTTCACAGTTGCGGCACGTTGTACAAGCCCAGATTTCTTCTTCAGTAATAACCTCGCCAATCAAGCTTGGACTGTACGCCAATGCAGCCGCTGATTCCTGCTGTCCCGCTGCCATCGCCAGCTGATTACCTTGTGTGCTGGCAAATGCGAACGCCGGTACCCATGGTGTACGTGATGTAACCGCGGCACCTGTATCCGTCAGATGGTCGCGCAGCTTTAGAATTAAATCCATTGGCGACAGCATCTTTCCTGTACCTGTTGCCGGACACATATTTGTACATCGACCGCACTCTACGCAAGCGTACAAATCGATGAGCTGATTTTGCTTAAAGTCTTGAATTTTACCTACCCCGAAGGATTCTTGTGATTCGTCTTCAAAATCGATTTTCTCAAGCTTGCCTGGATTGCCAAGGCGACCAAAGAAAACGTTTACAGGACCAGCTATTAAATGAGCGTGCTTCGATTGAGGCACGTATACTAAAAACGTTAATAAAATAACAAGGTGAATCCACCAAGCAATGTAAAAAATAACAATGACGCCCGTCTCACCAATGCCAGAAAGCAAAAACGCAATACCGGATGCAATCGGCTCGCTCCACGATAACTCATGTCCGTGCCAGATGATGCCTGCACCGTTTCCGACCAATACCGAAAGCATAAGACCGCCGATAAAAATAAGAACAAGGCCTGCTTTAAAATTGCGTTTTAAGCGTACCAATTTCTCAATATAGCGACGGTGAAAAGCCCACAATACTGCAGCTAAAATGAGTAAAGTGATGATTTCTTGAAAGAACGTAAAGCCTGGATATAAAGGACCAAGCGGCAAATGAGAGCCCGGCACAAGACCTTTCCAGATAAAATCAATTGCCCCGAACTGCACCAGAATAAAACCATAAAAGAACATTACGTGCATAATGCCACTCTTTTTGTCCTTCAAAAGCTTTTTCTGCCCAAATACATTGACCTTCACAAGCTCTAAACGTTCTTTAACCTTGTTATCAAATTCAATCTTTTTTCCCAACTTGATGTAGGCGGTTCTCGTTAAAACTAAGTACACAAACAGGTATACCCCATAACCCGTAATTGCGAGAAAAGCCAGCCAATTCACAAGAAGCCAGATATTCATGCTTTATCCCCTCTCTGTACACATAAAAATGATTTGAGGAATTACTATAATTGTAACTCCTTTTTAAACATTTTGAAACTAATAAATCTTCTGAATTTTACCTATCTTTATTATATTATGAATGAACATTCAGTCAACTGTTTTTGTTATATAACAAAAGAATTTTTTGCAATAGTCTAGCTGGCAGGTCCGCTTCAATAAGTTTATACAAGCATATATAAACAGTTGTCATCTTTATATTCTTATGGATATAAACAGGACAATTGCACAAAATAATAGCTGTTATTCTATCTCTTTCCCCATTAAAGGAGGAGCTTATTATGCGTTATATCATTCTCTTCCTCGTTCTTGTGATTGCATGGATTATGCTAGATTTAAAATTAGGGCGGCGCGCGCAGGTGCGGCGCGCCAAGAGTCGGTCGTTTCCTTATCGTTATAGCGACTTTGAACTGTATACATATGGTCAGACCTTATATGATCAGTTATTTCTAGATATAAGACAAGCGCAACAGCATGTACATATTTTATTTTTCATTGTGAATAATGATGACGTTAGTCAGAAATTTTTACGTATGCTCAAGGAAAAGGCAGAAGAAGGCGTAGAGGTGCGCTTGCTGCTGGACCGAATTGGAAGCCATCACCTTTCTAAGGAGAGCATTCAGGCGCTACGTGCAAGTGGTGTTCATTTCTCTTTTTGTCATAACCCGCGCTTTCCTTACTTGTTGTACTCTATTAACCAGCGCAATCATCGTAAGATTACCATTATCGACGGCAGCATCGGATATATTGGTGGCTTTAATATCGGAGAAGAATATTTGGGACATGATCCTAAACTCGGCAAATGGCGTGACTATCATTTACGCGTAGTTGGAGAAGGTGTGCAGGATTTGCAAATGCAGTTTTTGCATGATTGGCGTGATGAAACACGAGAAAACTTAACAAAGGAAGACAAATACTTTCCGCCTCTTCAAAAAGGAAAGACAAAACATCAGTTTATACCAACAGACGGTACATACCTTCAGCACACCTTTTTAGAACTTATCCAAGAGGCTCAGCAAGACCTATATATTGGAACACCCTACTTCATCCCGGGCCGCAAGCTACTTCGCGAGTTGATTGCCGCTGCCAAGCGCGGTGTTCGCGTAGCAATTTTAGTACCGGAGCGCGCAGATCATCCACTGGTGAAAGAAGCTAAGCTTCCTTATTTCAGAAAGCTGCTTCGCGCCGGATGTGTCATCTATGAATTTACAGATGGTTTTTTTCACGCAAAAATCGTAACTGTTGACGGTCGTATTTGTGATATCGGAACTGCAAATTTTGACTTACGAAGCTTATATATGAATCATGAAATCAACTGTATTATGTATGATTCACCTTTTTTAGAAACCGTTAAAAAGGAAGTAGATCAAGACCTAGAGAACTCTCGGATACTTTCCTTAACCGATATTTCAAATCCGACATTTTCGCAGCGATGCAAGGAATGGTTTGCCAGCATTATCGCATTTTTTCTGTAAAGGAGACGACTATGAGAATCAGATTCGGCTATGTATCCCATGCCCTATCACTATGGGATTGCTCTCCCGCCAAGACAATGACCTTTACACGCTGGAAGCAGCTTGAAAAACAAGAGCGTGAGGAGCGATTATATGATATCATCAGGAAAAATATTACACATACCATGCGAACCATACATTATAATATTGCCCACGATATCCCGCTATATCGCATGTCGTCCTCTATCGTGCCGCTCGCTACGCACCCGGAGGTTGATTTCCCCTATCTCGACTTATTCCGGGATATGTGGGAGGAGCTCGGCGCTCTGATTAACAAGCATAGCCTGCGTGTTAGCTTTCATCCCAATCAATTTACACTATTCACAAGTGATAAGCCTCATATTACAGATAATGCAGTACTAGATATGGTCTATCATTATGAACTTCTTGAAGCCATGGGTGTGGAGGAGAATAGTTTTCTAAACATTCACGTAGGTGGTGCTTACGGTGATAAACCAAAAGCAATCGAGCGTTTTCATCATAATATTAAAAAATTGCCGATACATGTGAAGCAGCATATGACACTTGAAAATGATGACAAAACATATACAACCCAAGAAACATTAGCCGTATGCCAAGCGCAACAGATTCCTCTTGTGTTTGACTACCATCATCACCTGGCCAATCCAGGAGAACAAACAGCGGAAGAATTATGGCCGCACGTGTTTGCTACGTGGAATCATGTCGATTTGCCGCCTAAGGTTCATCTTTCTTCCCCTAAATCAGAAAAAGAATTTCGTGCGCATGCGGATTATGTAGATTTGGAATTCATTAAGCCATTTCTTCAAGTCACTAAAGCATACGGTAAAGATTTTGATGTGATGATTGAAAGCAAAGCAAAGGATAAAGCATTGCTGAAGCTGATGGATGAAATGGCGAAAATAAGAGGATTTAAACGAGTAGGGGGCGCTACCCTTGAGGTATAGCGCCTCTTTCAATGAAATTATAATATTCAATTAACGTTATATTTACATTTTTGTAATAAAATTTGAATACAGCTATGATTTTTCAAGGAGGCGATTACATGGAACAATTTCAATCACAAATGGCAGATGATATCCCTTCGCATAAATATATTACCAATCGCCACTACCTTCGCTTTTTTCTTCCGTATATAGTCATTATTATTTTGTTACACGATATTGTTACAAATGCAGCGTCGCATCAATATCCACAATTTGTGCTACTTGCTCTGTGTATTGTACTTTGCTTTCGCCAATTTTATATGTGGCGAGAAAATCGGACACTCGTTTTAACTTATCAATCCTTACAGGAGCGGCTTGAAGATAAGATAAATGAAGGTATACAAGCGCTTGCCAAAAATGAACTTCATTATAAAACATTATTTGAAAATCATCCAGATGCTGTGTTTTCTCTGGATACAAGCGGAAACTTCCAAGCGATGAATGTTTCTTGTACCAACATCTTTCACTACTCTCATAAAGAGCTGGCAGGGCGACCACTCTTAAATTACGTGACAGATCCATACAGACACGTGGTAAGAGATGCCATTCGCCATGCCAAAAGCGGCAAGCCACAAACCTTTGATATTTTATTTAATGAAACACATCTGCAAGTTACTTTCATACCTACCATGCTTGGTACAAAGTGCATTGGTATGTATGGTATTGCGAAAGACATGACGGAGCTAAAAGAAAAACAGCAGCAAGTTGAGCATATGGCATTTCATGATGCACTGACAGGGCTCGCAAACAGGCGGCAATTTGAAATGCGCTTAGAAGAGGCGATGAAGCTGGCAACAAAAAGAGAAACGATGGTCGCTGTCTTATTTATCGACTTAGATCGCTTTAAAAAAATTAATGATCGTCTCGGACACGATGTAGGCGATTTGCTGCTAATTGAGATTGGTCAACGATTGGCCAGTGCACTGCGCTCTAAGGACGTCGTTGCACGGCAGGGAGGTGATGAGTTCACCGTATTTCTTACAGATGTGTTCTCTAAAAAAAGTGCTGCACTTGTCGCTGAGCGGCTTATGGAGTTGTTGAACGAACCCGTATACATAGGCAGCCACGAGCTAAAAATTACACCAAGTATTGGTATTGCCATGTATCCTTCTCACGGTACAAACGTAACAAAATTGATGAAGCATGCAGATATCGCCATGTACCGCGCAAAAGCAAGTGGTAAAAATAAATATATGTTTTATGCGGCCAAAATGAGTGATGTAGAGGATGAAAAGCATTTCCTGGAGGGGGAGCTAAGCAGAGCGCTTCAAAATGAAGAGCTTGTGCTGCATTATCAACCCCAGGTCGATCTCGCGACAAAACGCATTGTTGGATTTGAAGCACTGCTTCGTTGGCACCATCCAAAGCTTGGGCTCGTTTCTCCGGCTTCTTTTATTCCACTTGCTGAAGAAACAGGATTGATTATACCAATGGGTGAGTGGATTATTCGAACTGCCTGTAAACAAGCAGCTACCTGGAGAGATGGAGGATACGAGTTAAAGGTTGGCGTAAACCTTTCTCCCTTACAATTTAATCAATCAAATTTAGTAGGTTTAATTGCCCATATTTTAAAGGAAACAAAGTTGCCGCCGCACCTGTTGGATCTTGAGATTACAGAAGGCATTGCGATGAAGAAAGAAGAGCAGGTTATTAAAAAATTACATCAATTAAAAGAGCTCGGCGTACAAATTTCCATTGATGACTTTGGTACTGGCTACTCTTCTTTATCTTACTTAACAAAGTATCCGATTCATACGCTGAAAATTGCCCGTGAATTTATTCGAGAAATTGGAACGAGTAGACAAGAGGAAGCTATTATTTCTTCAATTGTGATGATGGCTAAGAATCTAGGGCTGACTGTAATTGCAGAGGGCGTCGAAACAAATGCCCAGTGGCAGTTTTTAAAGCGGCAAGATTGTGACCATATTCAAGGGTTTTATATCAGCAAGCCTCTTCCTGAAACAGAAATTATAGCTCTTTTACAAAAGTCGGAAGCTCACTATAGATAAATGAGCTTCCCTTTTTGTTACCATGAAAACTTTGAAGGAATTCGGGAAAAATGATACTATCATGTCAGGACTTAGAAGAAGGAAGTGTCATAATGATTATTCGTAATGAGCAAGATTTAGAGGGCCTTCGCAAAATCGGTCGCATTGTTGCGCTGGCACGCGAAGAAATGAAAGCATCCGCAAAGCCGGGCATGACAACGAAAGAGCTCGATCTAATCGGCAAGCGTGTGCTAGATGAGCATGGTGCTGACTCCGCGCCGCAAAAAGAATATGATTTCCCTGGTGTCACATGCATCAGCGTGAATGAAGAGGTGGCGCACGGTATCCCTGGTGACCGCGTACTTCAAGAGGGCGACCTCATAAATGTTGATATTTCAGCTGCTCTTGGCGGTTACTATGCAGATACAGGTATTTCATTTGTGCTTGGCAATGACCCAGAAAAGGAGCGTCTATGTCAAGCAGCTGTAGATGCATTTTGGGCGGCGATGAAAAAAACCAAAGCGGGCGCACGTAAAAATCAAATCGGCCGCGCTGTAATGAATGAAGCTAGAAAAAATAACTTTAATGTGATTGAAAATTTAACTGGGCACGGCATAGGGTTAAGCCTGCACGAAGCACCTGAGCACATCTTAAATTACTTTGATCCAATGGATAGTATGCTCCTAAAAGAGGGCATGGTTCTAGCCATAGAGCCATTCGTTTCCGCAGGTGCCAACCATATTATCGAATCAGGCGACGGCTGGACATTTGTAACACCAGACAAAAGTCTAGTGGCACAATGCGAACATACTGTCGTGGTGACAAAAGGCGAACCTATTATTTTAACGCAATTATAAAAGGAAGAGCAGCTGCTCTTCCTTTACTTTTTTCATGAATTTCTGCTCACTTCACAGGCTTTAGACTTATTTTATATCTTCTATCGGCCATTTTACAGTTCTCTTTCTTTTACGACTTGTTCAAGCCCCTCTAAGTAACGCAGAAAATAATGATGTAAATAACCTGAGTCGCGCTCTAGTAGGAAAAGCGGTGGTGAACATTTTCTTCGGTAACACATCCGTAAAATATCTACGTATATATCTTCTTTGACTTGCCAAGACCATCCTTCCTCAAATGACTTGCGGCGTAGAAAACGAAGCTTTACCGTATAGTCGTGCAATGCGGTTTGTGATGGAATAGCGTTTCCCATTTGATATCCATCTTCATACGATTGTTTGTGAAGTCTCTGGACATCTAAATACATGCACAGCGCCCCCTTGTAAGAAAAACGCTTCGTTTGCAGAAACGAAGCGTTTTTTTACTAGTATATTTACATTTTCTCCGGCGCAGAAACACCAATTAGTTTTAATGCATTTTGCAGTGTAATTTGTACAGCCTTCATTAGCTCGTAGCGCGCTTGACTCTTCTCCATATTGTCGCGGTCCAGCACCTTCTCCGCATTGTAGAAGCTGTGAAGCGCAGATGCTAATTCAAACACATAGTTTGTCATGCGATGCGGAATGCGTTTTTGCGCTGCGTCTGCCACGATAGCGGGGAAATCACCCATTTTCTTAAGCAAGTCAAATTCTTTTTCAGAGTTAATTAGCTTATAGTTGATTTCTCCTTCTCCCGGTAAACCTAATTCCTCGCCCTGGCGTAGAATGCTGCATACGCGTGCGTGCGCATATTGTGCATAGTACACTGGGTTTTCATTGGATTTAGACACAGCCAAATCCATATCGAAATCAAGATGAGAATCCGCGCTGCGCATTGCGAAGAAGTAACGCATTGCGTCCACGCCAACCTCTTCCATCAATTCACGAAGCGTAACGGCTTTACCTGTACGCTTACTCATTTTCATCTTTTCGCCGTTTTGATACAGCTGCACCATTTGGATGATTTCAACTTCAAGCGTATCACGATCATGACCAAGCGCTTGAATTGCCGCCTTCATACGCGGGATGTAACCATGGTGATCCGCACCCCAAATGTTAATCAGCTTTGTAAAGCCGCGCTCAATTTTATCGCGATGATATGCGATATCTGGCGTTAAGTATGTGTAAGATCCATCTTGCTTAATTAATACGCGGTCCTTGTCATCACCGTATGTTGTGGAACGGAACCAGGTTGCACCATCAAGCTCATAGATTTCACCACTCTTTTTCAAATCTGCAAGAGCTTCATCAATTTTACCGTTTTTGTATAGAGACGTTTCCGAATACCATACGTCAAAACCGACGCGGAAGCTTTCCAAGTCTTTTTTCAACTTTTCTAATTCATATTTCAGGCCATACTCACGGAAGAAGTTGTAACGCTCTTCTTCATCTGCGTTCACGTATTGGTCGCCAAATTCAGCTGCCAACGTTTTACCAATATTAATAACATCTTCTCCATAGTAGCCGTCCTCCGGCATTTCTTTATCCATACCCAAAGCCTGCATATAGCGTGCTTCCACAGACAGTGCCAAGTTATGAATTTGGTTACCTGCATCATTAATGTAATACTCGCGTGATACATCATAACCCGCTTTCGCAAGTACGTTGCAAAGTGTATCACCTACTGCCGCGCCGCGCGCATGACCAAGGTGAAGATCGCCTGTCGGATTGGCGGATACAAACTCGACCTGTACCTTCTGACCTTGACCCGTATTTGTTTCGCCATATGCTTCTCCTGCTTGTAAAATGGCAGGAATCAAATCTGTTAAATAACTGTTATCCATGTAGAAATTGATAAAGCCTGGTCCGGCAATATCAATTTTTTCTACAGATGCTTTTGTTTGGTCAATGTTTTGTACTAGCTCTTCCGCAATCATGCGAGGAGCTTTTTTCGCTACGCGTGCAAGCTGCATTGCCATATTTGTAGAAAAATCGCCGTTCACTTTATCCTTCGGTACTTCAAGCACTACGTTTGGCATTTGCTCTTCTATCGCCAAGCCTGCTTTTATAACCGCTGCTTTTATTTCTTCTTTTAATAAGTCTTTGATTTGCTCCAAAGAGTTCATTTCGTCTCCTCCTTAAATTGAATTGTAATGTTATAGCGACCCGCATCGCTTCCGTTTAGAAGCAGGGTATATGTTAAAAACAACTGTCCTTTTCTCGTTTTCTCCGACCATTCGAGCAGAACATTGTCTGTTTTCGTTTCCAGCTGAAATGTACCAAGGACACTTTCGTACACACCTTCTGTTTTCTCTCCTTTTACATGCATTTGCCGCATGGAAAGAGCACCGGAGCGCATAATGCGCACTGTCTCGTCTTGTATTTTTACGATGGTTTTTACCTGTCCCTGCTCATTTGGCTCTTCAAATGTCAGGTACGTACTTTGACCTTTTTCATAGTATAGACCATTTGTGTCAAATGCAATAGTTTCCTTGCGCGCACCGTCGCGAATTTGCGTTACAAATTTCACATGCACCGGCACACCGTTCGTTTGCTTGTCCACGTGTTTGCACATCCTTTTTGCATATACGTTCATCTTCAGCATAAGTACTTTATTTTAAAACACACTTTTTTCATCATACCAAAAAAAAGCCCTGTCGTCTTGTAAAAAAAGAAGTACCCCTCTCTTCTTATAAAAAAAGAGAGGGGTTATAACAAACAAGTATTATTTATTCTTTTGAACCAAACCAAGAATAATCTCGCGAATGATTTTGCTTGCGACTACCGGTGTTTGCTCGCTGTGGTCATACACAGGTGCAACCTCTACCAGGTCAGCCCCAACAACCTTCACATCAGAGTTTGCAATTTCAACTAAAGAAGCAAGAAGCTCTTTAGATGTAATACCGCCTGCTTCTAGCGTACCTGTACCAGGTGCATGCGCAGGGTCAAGTACATCGATGTCGATTGTTACGTATACCGGACGGCCCGCCAGCTTTGGCAATACTTCCTTCAGCGGCTGATGTACATCAAACTTAAATAAGTTCATACCCACTTCTTTTGCCCATTGGAATTCTTCCTTCATACCGGAACGGATACCAAAGGAGTATACGTTTTTCGGACCGATTAAATCACACGCTTTTTTAATTGGCGTGGAGTGAGATAATGGCTCGCCTTCGTAGTTATCGCGAAGATCTGTATGTGCATCCATATGGATAATCGCAAGGTCTGGATACTTTTTGTACATGGCTTTAATAACCGGCCAAGATACTAAATGCTCACCGCCAAGACCAATTGGGAATTTACCGTCAGCCAATAGGCCATCAATGTATTCCTCAATCATGTCAAGGCTGCGCTGTGCATTGCCGAATGGTAGCGGGATATCGCCTGCATCAAAGTATTTCACTTCTTCTAGCTCACGATCCATGTACGGGCTATATTCCTCAAGACCAATGGATACCTCGCGGATGCGGCCAGGACCGAAACGGGAGCCCGGACGGAAGCTTACTGTCCAGTCCATTGGCATACCATAGATGACTGCTTCGGACTCTTCATAATTAGGATGACTTTTAATAAATACATTACCGGAATACGCTTCATCAAAACGCATGGTACATTCCTCCTTATGTATGAAGAACGCCTTTTACAAGGCGTTCTTTCGTCATTATTTAATCAAATCGCCAACAAATTTAGGCAACACGAATGCTGCTTTGTGAAGCTCTTTCGTGTAGTACTTTGTTTCGATTTCATGGAAACGCTCTTCACTCACTTCAAGTGGATCGTGCTTTTTAGAGCCGATTGTAAACGTCCAAAGACCACTTGGGTATGTTGGGATGTTTGCAGTGTAAAGACGCGTGATTGGGAAGATCTCGCTTACATCTTTAAATACGCTTGTAATTAATTCAGGTGTGAACCAAGGGTTGTCCGTTTGCGCTACAAAGATACCGTCTTCTTTAAGCGCTTTGGAGATACCTGAGTAAAAGCCTTTTGTAAACAAGTTCACCGCAGGACCTACTGGCTCAGTGGAGTCAACCATGATTACATCGTATACGTTCTCGCTTTGTGCAATGTGCATAAAGCCGTCGTCAACTTTCACATCAACACGTGGATTCTCAAGCTCGCCAGCGATTTCAGGTAAGTACTTTTTAGAGTACTCAATTACCTTGCCATCGATCTCAACAAGCGTTGCTTTTTTCACGCTTGGGTGCTTCAATACTTCACGAATTACACCGCCGTCGCCGCCGCCTACTACAAGTACGTTTTCAGGGTTTGGATGCGTAAACAAAGGTACGTGCGCTACCATCTCGTGATATACGAACTCGTCCTTTTGAGAAGTCATAACCATGCCATCTAATAGAAGCATGTTGCCGAACTCCTCTGTCTCCACCATATCAAGCTTTTGAAAATCAGTTTGCTCTGTATGTAAAGTGCGGTTGATTTTAATTGTGATACCAAAGTTCTCAGTTTGCTTTTCAGTAAACCATAATCCCATTTGTTTAATCACGCCTTTCTCTTCGTAATGTGTACGAAACTTAATGTTCCCTATACAAAATAAAACAAATCATAAAAAATGTATAGTTAAAATGCGAAAAAAAGATAAAGTTTTTACAAAGTTCGACATTTTCCCTTATATACTTCTCACATTATATACAAATCCCCCTCACATATTCTCTACTGAAAAGGGGAAATTAAGGAAAATATATTTGTACAAAATGTGGAGATAAACATGTCTGAACAAAAAAAACAGCACTTTTCCCAAATGAAAAAACAACAAAGCAAAACGTTTGAGATACCGCTGCCTCTCAAAGAAGAGCTGTCCGAAACGCAATTGCTGACCGGTCATATAAGCCATGATGCCAGTCTGCTTCAAAAAGCAACCGGCAATAGCGCTGATATTATCTATAAAACCTTCCATATAAGTTCCCAATCTTTCTTGTTCATTTATACGGAAGGTCTTGCTAATCAACAAACTATTAGAAATCTCCTGGAATACTTGATGAGCGTTTCAGCAGAGGATTTGGAGCAATTATTAGTAGAAAGCCGCATTCCCATCGGCTCCACAAAAGAATTGCTGACCGCACAAGAGGCACTATCCTCCCTTTTGGTTGGTCATTCCGTTCTTATTATAGCAGGTATCCCTAAAGGAATTGCGATTGATACGAATGGAATAGAGCACAGAACGGTGAGTGAGCCCCAGAATCAAACCGTTATTAAAGGTCCACAGGAAGCATTCAATGAAACATTAGTGACAAACATTGCTCTTGTTCGAAAAAGAATTAGACATCCAAACTTATGGACGGAGCGAATGGAAATTGGTGATGTCACCAAGACGGCTATTTGTATAATGTATGTCAAAAATTTAGCCAATGAGGACATTGTCAACGAGGTTAGAAGACGATTGAAGCAAATCAAGACCGATTCGATTCTAGAAAGCGGTTATATTGAAGAGTTTATTGCGGATCAACAGAGAGGGATTTTTCCTACCATGTTCAATACAGAGCGCCCAGATGTGATTGCGGCTGATCTTCTTGAAGGAAAGGTCGCAATCTTTGTAGACGGTACGCCATACGTATTGTCGGCACCTGCTGTATTTATTCAATTCTTCCAAGCTGCCGAAGATTATTATAACCGGGGCGATTATGGCATGCTGCGTATGCTTAGGTTTGCTTGCTTTTTCATTACACTTTTGGCACCAGCACTTTATATTGCGCTAACCACATATCACCAAGAAATGCTTCCTACCACCCTGCTCATCAGCATTGCAGCGCAGCGAGATGCCATTCCATTTCCTGCTTTCATAGAAGCTTTATTAATGCAATTTACGTTTGAGATTTTACGTGAAGCTGGCATCCGTATGCCTCGCGCGATTGGTAACGCCGTTTCTATCGTAGGTGCGCTTGTTCTCGGAGAAGCTGCCGTACAGGCAGGTTTTGTGTCACCTGCTATGGTCATTGTGATTTCCATTACAGCCCTAACAACCTTTATTTCTCCGGACTTTGCTATGTCGTTTCCGCAGCGAATTCTGCGTATCATCCTGATGCTGCTCGGTGCATCATTTGGTTTGTTCGGCATAGTAGTAGGTTTATTTGCCGTCTTGCTGCATCTTTGTCATTTACAATCCTTCGGTGTCCCTTATATGTCACCGCTTGGCCCGTTTAATAGAAATGATCAGCAAGATACGTTTTTACGATTACCAAGATGGGCGATGCACAAGCGGCCTAAAATGTTTCATTCACAAAATGAAATTAGAACGGCTACAAAACAAGGAGATGAAACATGACCAAATTTATCATCGTAATTGTTTTTTTCATCATTGCATTCCTACTAGAAGGCTCTTCTTTACGAAAACAGAAAAGGTTTTCTGATTTATATATATTTAGCTTCCTTATGTTTCTCGCTTTCGGATTAAGTATCTTATATATATTAAAAATCCCTATACCTAACCCATTGGTGCTCATTAATTACATGTTCATGCCTGTTGCAAATTGGATTTATGGGTTACTTAACTAAGGAGGTGATTTGCATTGCACGCACGAATAAACCGCTATCAATTTTTCATCTTAGTATTCTTTTTCACTATAGGTAGCTCTATTTTACTTACCCCTTCTACATTGGTTTCTACCGCTCAGCAACAGGGCTGGATTGCCGGTATCATTACTTTAGGAGTAGGTGTTTTATTATCGTTGCTATATACCACGTTAGGTGCAAGGCAAGGTACAACCTCTTTAGTGACATATGCACGCAATTTATATGGAAATTGGCTTGGAGCTCTATTTGGTGTGTATTACCTTGTCTTCTTCATGATTTTGACCGCTCTTGTTTTGCGTGATATGGGCGACTTTATGACTACACAAATTTTGACAGAAACACCGATTATGCAAATTCACATTGTTCTCATGTCACTCATCGTGTACGCCACTAAACTTGGCTTAACTTCCTTAAGTAGATTTGGCGAACTCTTATTTCCCGTTTTTTTCATTTTATTTATATTACTATTTTTTCTGGTTGCACCGGAGATAGAATACCGAAATATGCTCCCTCTATTTCCACTCGCATACAAAGATATTACAAAGGGCGTCATTTCGTTTACTGGTTTCCCTTTTCTTGAACTCTCTGTCTTTTTGGTTTTGCAGCCGTTCGTGCAAACACAAGCGAGTCTCAAAAAACCTTTTATATTAGGTTCCTTATTTGGTGGTCTCATCTTAGTTTCAGTCACACTGCAAAGCATTCTGGTAATGAGCACAGAATTAACCAGCACCTTTCTCTATCCAAGCTACGAGCTGGCAAAGCATATTAAACTGGCTTATTTTTTGGAGCGAATTGAAGCTATTATGGCTGTTTTATGGTTTATCTCTTTATTTTTGAAAATTGCTATCACATTTTGGGCTAGTGTTACACTGCTCGGTGACATACTTAAGCTACAGTTATACAGCTACCTTATCATTCCACTGGCAGTTATTATACTGATTTATTCCATTACGATGAGCCCAAATGTGATGTTCATCTGGTTTAGTGCCAAGGTTTGGCCATTCTATGCATTTGTAACAGGATTTATACTTCCCGTTCTACTGTTACTGCGCAAGCCCTCGTCATCTAGTGATAAAACTGTGAGGGATACAGAATGAACCGTGTCGTACTATGTATAACTTGCCTCTTGTTTCTCTCATGCAGCTTAACGGGATGTAGCAGTAAAAAAGAACTAAATGACATGGGAATTGCACTTGCTTTGGCAATCGATAAGAAAGGTGATATTTATAATATCTCTATCCAAATTGTCAACCCAAGCGCCATTTCTGCACAAGGGGGCAGTAGTAATCGCTCCCCTGTCACAACTTACTCCACATCTGGAAAGACTATTTTTGAAGCGATTAGAAGATTAACAAAAGAAACGCCACGAAAAATTTATTTTGCCCACCTTCGTTTAATGGTCATTTCAGAAGCTTTAGCGCGCGAGCAGGGCATCAGCAATATTTTAGAATTTCTCATGCGTGATCCAGAATTGCGGAAGGATTTTTACGTGTTAATTTCCAGAGAACAATCAGCACGAACGATACTAAGCATTATGAGTCCTATTGAAAAGATTCCTGCCAATAAGATTTTTCGTTCTTTGGAGATGTCAGAAAGATACTGGGCACCTACGACAGCGATAAAGATGGATGAGTTAGTTCGCGATATTACAAGAGCTGGAAAAGAACCTGTTCTCACAGGTATAGAAGTAGAAGGCTCTACTAAACATGGAGCAAGCAATGAAAATGCAAATCGAGTGTTACCAAATGCCATATTACATTTGGATAGCGTAGCCATCTTTCGAAAAGATCGCTTAGTCGGCTGGTTAAATGAAAGTGAAAGCAAGGGCTATAATTATATTACGAATAAAGTCCATTCCACTGTGGGCGCTGTAGCGTGCAATAAAAAGGAATGGGTTAACATCGAGGTCATTCGTGCCAAATCACATATTAAGGTTCGTATGGAGAAAGGGAAGCCATCTATTCACATTTACTTTGATATCGAAGGAAACGTAGCGGAGGTTGGATGTAAAATAGACATAAGCAAGAGGGCAACCATTGCACGATTAGAGGATAAGTTTAATCATCGTGTAAAATATGTCTCACATGCAGCTATTACAAAAGCTCACCATTATGGAACAGATATTTTTGGGTTTGGCGATTTAATTTATCGCACACACCCTACTGAGTGGGAAAAACTCAAAAACAACTGGAATGCAAAAGGATTTCGAGAAATAAAGGTATATTTGCACCCTAAAACGCATATTCAGCATACAGGCATTACCATCCAAAGCCCCTTAAAAGATGCAAAATAAGCATCCGGGCTTTGTTCGTATGTCTCTGTTAAATTTTATTGTTGTTTCGTTTCCCTTTATATGTGTTGGCTCTAATCAACAAGTATCAATTAGCAGCATCAGAGGAACCGCACCTTACAATATAGCTAGTATAGTGGTTCACAATTAACCTAGGTATCCCGTTTAGTTTAGGGATACCTAGGTTGACATGAATTCTATTTCACATTGATTTTATTGTAATTTGCAATTGCATCATTAATCGTTTTTGAAGCATCCTTCATAGCTCCTTCAGGTGTGGACTGACCTTAAATCATTTTTTCTAGATTCAGCTCAATCGTTTGACGTGCTTCAGGGAACACACCAAGCAATGCTCCTGTAGCTGTTTTGGGTGAATCATGAAGTTGATTGATAGCTGTTTGGAATTGGGGAAACTTTTGTAGGTGTTCTTTTAACTCAGGTAAATCGTACGCTTTTTTTGTTACAGCGAAGTAGCCTGTATTTTTGCTCCAAAATGCTTGTTGCTCAGGAGATACCATAAACTTAATAAACTCAAAAGCAGCCTTTTGCTTCTCTTTATCCTTTTTATCCATGGCCCACAGTGATGCACCGCCAATAGAAACACCACCGTTTTTAGAACCGTCAACTGCCCGCAGGTAAGCTGTTCCAATTTCAAAACGGGCGCCCACACCGTTCATAATATCTTTTAGTGCAGCCGTAGAATCCATTGTCATCGCAATTTTGTCGGCAATAAAAGCACTCTTTGTCTCATCTGTTTTACGTCCTAAATTTACAACTGCTCCTGTATCATATAGCTTTTTCCAAGATTCAAAGACCTTCAAACCCGCTCCGTTTGTATCAAAATCAACCTTTGTTGCTTTATCTGCGCGGCCATTTTGGCTGTTTGCATAATTGGCCTGTTGTTTTACAAGGAGCTGTTCAAAAAACCATCCATATGTTGCCAATGCAAAGCCGTGACGCTCTGTTTTATCACCGTTTTTCTTTGTAAGCTTTTGAGAGTATTCCATGAGCTCATCAAAGTTTTTCGGGCCTTTTTCTGGATCTAAACCAGCTTCTTTAAAGGCTGTTTTGTTGTAATAAACTAACGGAGTAGAAGAGTTAAATGGCATGGAATTTCCTTGCCCAATATGTAATTGACAACTCCAATACTCGGGTGATACATCATCGTCCAAATCATCGCAGGCACACACATCAATACAACAAATGTTACTGTTACAAGCAAGCTGTTATGGAATTCCGGTGAAAGAAACAGCTCTTTATAGTTTTTCAATCCTACAAATCCCACCGCTTTTCCCGCAATATTTGTCAGCTGAAAACTAGTTACAATCGTCTTAAAAAAAGGATAGTAAACAAATAAGAAGAAAATTAAAAATGCAGGCAGCAAATAAATATAAGGTTCTAAGTGCTTAAACAGCCGCTTTATATTTACTGTTTGTTTATGTGATTTTGCTTTGACGGCTCGTTTATCCGTCACCGTACTTCCTTGCATCCGTAAACCCCCTTGCTTATTTTCTCAACAAACACGAGTATAGCAATTCATCATTAAAAATTTGTATGATTATCCTAAAGATTGATGAATTTTCCTTATTTTATGTAAATTTTTGTAAACTTCATTGTGTTTCTATATAAAGTTCTTCATAATTATGAAACTGACATTCTTTTTCGATAGGAGAGGTATACGGACGATGTGTGTGGCTTAACGCAACCTTAGGTTTTAAAGATTGGCTTTGCTAAAACCTAAGGTTGATCATTTGCACTTGTTGATTGGAGTAAAGGAGATGAGGCTACTGCGGGAAAAGCGAGTCAAAAGGAGACCCCGGAAAGCGTAACCCCCGTAACGGAAAGCAACAACGAACTTTAAAAGATCCCCAAAATTAACATACAGGTAGAAAGGAGCTTTTTATATGAACCTACCCCTTATTTTTGCGCATCGCGGCGTGAAAGGAACACATCCGGAAAATACCATGATTGCCTTCCGTGAAGCTGAACGCGTGGGCGCCCATGGTATTGAACTAGATGTTCACTTATCCAAAGATGGCGAGGTTGTAATCATTCATGACGAAACATTAGATCGAACAACGAATGGAAGCGGGCTTGTTTGTGAAAAAACGCTGGACGAATTACAGCAGCTCGACGCTGGAAGCTACTTCGGTTTTGGAGGAGAACATGTTCCTTCTTTAAAAGAAGTATTAACATGGATGCAAGGCAATACCCTGCTTTTAAATATTGAGCTGAAAAATGATATGATTCGCTATACAAATTTGGAGCAAAAGGTTATCCATCTGGTGCGGGAATACAATATGGAAAAGCGTGTTATTTTATCATCGTTTAATCATGAATCTGTCGCTGTGCTAGGAGATTTGGCACCTGATATTGAGCGCGCTATTTTGTACCATCACCCGCTGCAGAATCCGCTTCAGGAAGCCCGCAACTACCAGGCGCACGGGCTTCACCCAAATTTCAGATTACTAACTCCCGAATTTGTCTTAGAGGCAAGGCAACAAGGCTATCCACTACGGCCTTACACAATTAATCAGCCACAGGATTTACAGTCTATGATTGACCTTGGCGTGGATGTTATTATTACAGACTGGCCCGAGCGAGCATTTTCTTTACTAAACAAACGGAAGTCCTGACTCGGGCTTCCGTTTGTTTTTTCTAGTTAATAAAGTTCGTTTAAAAATACCCTAAACTCCCAATAATAGTAAGAAAAGTGGCAGATTCACGTGCTGTGACTCTATATTTTCTTCTAAAAAAGTACTTTGGGGGTCTCCTATGGAACTAATTGCAAATAAGGCCAAGTATATTCGTGCGTTTGTTATTATAAGCGTAACTGCTTCAATTATCATCGCCACAGGGATTTCCTTATTTATTATCGGTGCGAAAATTGCTGGCCCTCCGCCCGTTTCCGTCCCACAAACGACAGTATTTTATGCAAATGACGACTCTGTTATTGGACAAAGTCATACAGGACAGAATCGACATTGGGTTTCGCTTGATGATATTTCTCCTTTTCTAAGGGAAGCTTCACTAGCAATTGAAGATCAGCGCTTTTATGACCATTACGGGTTCGATATGAAGAGAATTGCAGGCGCAGCTATTGCCGATTTAAAAGCAATGGCGATGGTACAGGGTGCAAGTACCATTACGCAGCAGTATGCTCGTAACTTATATTTAAGTCATGATAAAACGTGGAAGCGCAAGCTGATGGAGGCGCTTTATACGATTCGTCTAGAAGTAAACTACGATAAAGCTGAAATATTAGAAGGCTATTTAAATACTATCTATTACGGGCACGGCGCTTACGGTATCGAGGCAGCCTCGCGCTTATATTTTAATAAGCATGCAAAAGACCTAACCTTAGCAGAAGCCAGCATGCTTGCCGGAATTCCAAAAGGCCCGAGCTACTACTCCCCTTATTTGAACGAAAATCGTGCGAAGCAAAGACAAAAGCTCATTCTAGCACAAATGCATGAGCAGGGCTTCATCACACAGCAGCAAGAAGATGCGGCAGGAGCTGAAAAACTAAAGCTGCAACCATTGAAGCCGCAGGAAGCATTAGAAATAGCCCCTTACTTTCAAGACGCCGTCCAGCAGGCTCTCGCCAACGATTTGCATATGGACGAGCAAACATTAGAACGCGGCGGGCTTCGAATTTATACCACACTAAACGTAAAGCTACAAGAAATTGCGGAACAAGCTGCCTCTATGATTCCAAGTTCTACAGAGCTTGAGACAGCGATTGTTGCCATGCACCCTAAAACAGGTGAAGTGCAGGCTCTTATCGGTGGACGCGACTATAAAAGAAGTCAATTCAACCGCGCCACACAAGCATATAGACAACCGGGTTCAACCATAAAGCCGCTTCTATATTATGCAGCCCTAGAACAAGGCTTTACACCGGCGACACGCTTAAAGAGCGAATATACAACCTTTTCCTTGTCGGATGGCGTATCAACCTATCAACCAACCAATTATAAGAACTATTATGCTGAGGATTTTGTCACGATGGCGCAGGCTCTGGCAGTCTCAGATAATGTATATGCCGTCAAAACGCACATGTTTTTAGGAATGGATAAGCTCGTAAAAACCGCCAAGGAATTTGGAATTACGAGTGAGATGAAAGAAATTCCGTCGTTAGCGCTAGGCAGTGAGCCTGTAAAACCGCTTGAAATCATTAATGCCTACGGTATGCTTGCCAATGGCGGTAAGCAAATTAAGCCAATCTTCATCCGACGCATTCTCGATAAAGATGGTACTGTTTTATACGATGCACATGTGAAAAATAAGCAAGTTTTAAATAAAGATAACGCCTTTGTTGTAACTGAAATGATGACAGGCATGTTTAATAAAAAGCTGAGCGGCTATGCGACTGTTACTGGTCAGGCAATTGCCGGCAAGCTATCGCGGTCATATGCGGGCAAATCCGGCTCAACAAAAACAGACAGCTGGATGATTGGCTTTACACCTCAGCTTGTTGCAGGGGTTTGGACTGGCTACGATCGAGAGAAAGAGCTAACAGATGCCGCTGAACAGCGCTACGCAAAGGAAATATGGGCTAAAATTATGGAGGAAGGTCTGGCAGAGGAGCCTGAAGAAACCTTTGAGAAAACATCGGGAACTGTTGCCCTTGATATTAACCCGCAAAATGGAAAAATCGCAACCAAAGGCTGCCCAATCAAAGTAAAGATGTATTTTGTAAAAGGAACAGAGCCGACAGATCACTGCATGGAGCATCTCGATGGTACAGAAGATTTTAACAGCATGAAGATTAAAGCGAAGGAAGATGCGAAAAACGGCTGGTGGAAACGCTATATGCCATGGTAATACAAAAGGTCTCCGCAAAACTGCGGAGACCTTTTGTTGTCCTAGTTTTTCCTGTAGATAGGTTCGTTTTTAGTTTACTGGAAATCTTACCTTTTCACAAGGTAAGAAAACAAGCTTTTTTAGATAGAGAGAAGAACGAAAACCTACGACGTAATCCCGGCGGATAAAACCAAATTATCAAATCAGTTGCTCTCGTATTTCTTCTCCGCACATCTACTTATGCAAGTGCTTGTTTCAGTTCTTCCTTTGATCTCTCCCACATGCCTGCATCGTGCTGCTGTAGAAATTCTCTCAGCACCTTTTTGGACTTTTCATCCATATAATCGACCATAATGTGTCGCTTTAAGGATTTATCCATTTTGTTCACATGTTCTGGCAATGATTTGTAACCGCGGCGGATTTCGCGGTCAACCGTCATTTCACAGGCTGTTACGCCCGCATAATAAGGACCCTCTGGTAAACGTTCAATTGTTACCCATACAAGCCAATATGGCTTTCCATTCGGCACTTCACCTTTCGTTGGCAAAAACTTAATGCCTTTTTCCACCACACTGCGCGCATGCATTGCCCCCATATCAACGAAGGCAGTGCCCTCTTCCACATCTACAAAGACAGGTGACATATTTTCAAGGCTAAGCGCTCCAACGCCAAAACCACCGTGGCCGCTTGTAGAATCATCCTTAATAATATTGAAGCCAATTGCTTTCTTCTTTGGTTGTTCTTCCATATATAAAACCTCCTATTATCCGAATATAGGTGCCAGTAATCTTTGTAATGTATCCAAGATATTTGGTACAACAACATTAAAGATTGGCTGAATTGTATATTGATCAAGTGGCGTTACAACCAAGATCAAGAAAATAATAATACCGTAGTTTTCAAACTGTGTCATTTTAGCGCGGATGTTTGTCGGCATGAGGTCCTCCACAATGCGATAGCCATCCAACGGAGGAAGTGGCAACAGGTTGAACACGAACAACACAATATTTAATACAATGAAGATGTTAAAAAAGCGCGATAAAGTTTCTGTCACAGATTCCGGTACCATATCTACCACGCCAAAGCTAATTAACGCATACCAAATTGCTAAACCAATTGTCCCGAGTATTAAGTTGCTGACAGGACCGGCAACAGAAACTAAAATACCAGCAAGGCGCGGTTTTTTAAAGAAATACGGATTCACCGGAACAGGCCTTGCCCAACCGAAGCCAAGCAGTAAAATAGCCAGCGTTCCGACAATATCTAAATGTGCAAGCGGTGATAACGTGAGACGCCCTTGCTTTTGAGCTGTCGGATCCCCAAACTTATATGCTACATATGCATGGGCAAACTCATGGACGGACAAAGCGGCCGCAAGCGCCAGCAAAACCAACGGGATATCTTGAAGCGGATATGCGAAAAAGTGTTCCATTCTTCATCTCCTCTATTCCAATATATTTATTTTTATCTATATCATACATTTTCTTGGGTGGAAGCGCTCCAAATTCGTTATAATAAGATTGTAATTTCATACAAAGGAGCGATACATATGCCATACGTAACGGTTAAAATGCTGGAAGGTCGCACTGAAGAACAAAAGAAAGCTCTGGCAGAGAAGGTCACTGCAGCAGTAAGTGAAACAACTGGTGCACCAGCTGATAAGATTGTTGTGTTTATTGAAGAAATGTCTAAAAACCACTACGCAGTAGGCGGCAAGCGTCTAAGCGACGAGTAGAAGCACAGGCGCGCTATGCGCGCCTTATGCTTTTCCTTCCAGCAAAGAAATAATCTTCTCCTTCACTTTTCCCTTTTTACCATCCTCATAAATTAAATCATGCGGGTAAAACAGTTTTTGATCTGTGCGTTTTTTGCCTGTTATCGCTTCGACAATATCAGACTCCCTTGATAGCTCGCGAAGCTCACCATTTGGCATAAGCAGTAAAATTGGAAGTCGTTCCTCTTCTTCACCTGCGCGGTAGAAATCATAGGGCAAATCCGACGTTGAGTCCACCACAAGATAGTATTCCGGATCAATCCCTGCTTTTTTGAATAAGCTACTTAATTCCACCCAGTTATTCAAGCCATGTTGCTTTTCGATGAAGTCGACGTATTTAAACAGATTACGGTTCATAAAGCGGCGACATAAATCGCGCAAAATACCGTCTTCCTCCTCCTGCCACACTTGAAAATAGTAATACATAATATTTTCATCTAATTTCAGGTAATCTTCAAGTGTCACTTCTTCCTTAAATAGCGAGTAAAAGTGAACAGGTTCATATTTAAAAGTATAGTACTGACTGTGTAAAGCCTTCGCACGATGCAAAATTTTCGTTAAAATCACTTCTGCACTTCTTGTGACAGGATGGAAATACACTTGCCAATACATTTGATAACGGCTCATAATGTAATGCTCTACCGCATGCATACCACTCGCCTTAATAACAACCTGATCACCTTGCGGTCGCATCACACGCAGGATACGCTCCATATCAAAATTACCATAGCTAACCCCTGTAAAGTATGCGTCACGAAGCAAATAATCCATTCGATCGGCATCAATTTGACTAGAAATCATACTGATAGCCAGTTTATTATCAGAGGTCTTCGCAATCACATCCGACACGCGCTGCGGAAAATCCGAACCGACGCGGCGCAACACGCGATTGACTTCGGTATCCCCTAAAATAATTCGCTGTGTAAACTTTTCATGATTTAAGTGAAATACCTTCTCAAACGAATGCGAAAACGGTCCGTGTCCCAAATCATGTAAAAGTGCGGCACATAAGCAAAGCAAGCGATCCTCCGCATTCCAATGTGGTTTGCCGTCAAATACATCGTCAATCATACGGCGCACAATCTCATACACACCTAAAGAATGATTAAAACGGCTTTGTTCAGCACCGTGAAATGTATAAAAGGTTGTACCGAGCTGTTTGATGCGGCGCAGTCTTTGAAATTCCGATGTTCCAATTAAATCCCAGATGACTTTATCACGAACTTGGACATACTTATGTACAGGGTCTTTGAACACCTTTTTTTCATCCAGTTTGCCGTTTGTATATACCAAGGAAGCTCCTCCTTTAGGCTGTGATATCTATATTATATACAAAAAGCACTTCTTTTGTATAAGAAGTGCTTAGCTTTATTTACCTAGCTTGTCTTCAATTTTCTTAATGAGCTCGTCCTCGTTTGGTGCTGCTACCGGACGATTATTAACAAACGCAAAGGATTTTTTACGTCCTGGTCCGCAATATGACTGACAGCCAATTTTAATATCAGCATCTGCATCTACCTTTTTAAGGCGCGGTAGCAATGTTTTCAAGTTCGTTGCTTGACAATCATCGCATACACGAAATTCATTTCCCATATTGTACATCCCTTCTCTATCACAAACTTTTACTACATAGTATTTACCATTTATAGCGGTACAAGTAGAAAACCAACATTCTTTTTAGATAAGGGCTGTGTTAAAGCCTAATGTTGATCATTTGCACTTGTTGATGGGAGTGAAGGTGAGACTCCTGCGGGAAAAGCTAGTCAAAGGGAGACCCCGCAGGCGCATAGCGCTGAGGAGGCTCCCTGACCACCCGCGGAAAGCGAACCCCCGTAACGGAAATCAACAATAAACTTTAACAGAGCCTAGATAAAAAAGAAAATGGATGGCGTTTTCGTTTCTTAATCATCCATATGTCGGAAGAACCACATGTACTTTATATCTTATCTGGTTTGTATCAACAAAATTGCAGGTGTTTATTTTCGCATCTTGGAGATAATACAAAAGGTATTGTACCTTTCTTTTAGATGTCATGCAAGTAGCGCAGAGTAATCTACCATTTTTATGAAAGGTTTGTATAAATCATATGGATTTTGTCCATTCTAAAAATAGTAAATTATAAATTCGATGAACTAGGGAGATGAATCTATGAAAGTAAGACAAGATGCTTGGACTGAAGAAGACGATTTATTGCTTGCGGAGACTGTTTTGCGCCATGTTCGTGAGGGTAGTACACAGCTAAACGCATTTGAAGAAGTAGGAGATAAACTGAATCGTACCTCTGCTGCGTGCGGATTTCGCTGGAATGCTGTTGTTCGCTACACATACGATCAGGCCTTACAAATGGCTAAAAAGCACCGAAAAGAGAGAATGAGAGCGGCAGGCGGCGAACAAGCGAAAAAACGACTGCTATATAAGCCTCCCGTATCGGCCTTTACCGCACCAATTGATGAAGATATGGAAAGCTTTGAGGAAACTGTATCTGCAATGCCGCGCTATTCTGGTGGACAGCTTACAATGGCGGATGTGATTCAGTTTTTGCAAACAGTCGGTGGTAGCGGAGCCAAAGCCGAGGCATTGCAGAGAGAGAATGAGAGACTTAAACGTGAAGCAGCCGAACTTGCTCGCCAAAATCAAGAGCTTGCACATAAAATCAATCAAATGGAACAGCAATCTACAACGATTCAAGAAGACTACGAAACCATCTTAAAGATTATGAATCGTGCGCGTCAGATTGCATTGATTGAAGACGAAGAACGATCTACGACAAGCTTCCGAATGGATCGTAACGGCAATCTCGAGAAGATTGCTGAGTAAGAATTTATCCCAAAAAGAAGAACAAACATTGTGTATTTCTAGTTCAAAATAACAATTATTTCTAGATATACAGAAAACGTTTTACAAACCGCGCATTATGCGCGGTTTTTTATTTATCTATTTTGCTGAAATGTTAGAATTTAATAATTTAAACTATACTACTTGCTTTTATATATTTATAGGTGTATATTAATTGACGTATCAAACATTGACATGTCAATTATTTAACCAAAGGTTTGGAGGTAACGCGTGCCGCATTCAAAAGAAATAGATATTTTAAACGAGCTAAAAGCATTAAAGGTTCAGCTGGAAACCACGTTTGAAAAATGCACAGGCGTCAGTCAATCGCGCTTAGAGATCTTAAATCAGTTGTTTCAATCAGAAGAACTCAGTCAATCTCAGCTGCAAAAAACACTGCAGATTGACAATGCAGCGATCACTCGTCACCTTAAACAACTCGAAGCGAGCGGAAGAATTACACGCCGAAAAAGCGATGCGGATAATCGCATTACTCTTGTAAAGTTAACACCTCAAGCAAGACAGGAAATGGCTTCGTTATGGGACGAGAAGGTTGATTTTGTAACTAATATGCTGGAAGGTTTTTCTCCTGAAGAGATTGATATAACCCTTCAGCTGTTACAGCGCATTGGAACTAACATTGCCAAAATAAAAGCAGAACGCAGTTTATAAAAAGGGGAGAACAACCATGACAAACACAACTTTGCTTAATGATTTTAATACAATTGTAAAAGGTCGACGTTCCGTTCGTAAATACGATACAAACGTAAAAATTTCAAAAGAAGAAATGACACAAATTATTGAAACTGCAACGCTAGCGCCTTCTTCTGTTAACATGCAGCCTTGGCGTTTTGTTGTAATCGAGAGTCCGGAAGCAAAAGCAACACTTGCCCCTTTAGCACGCTTTAATCAATTACAAGTAGAAACGTCTTCTGCAATGATTGCGCTATTCGGCGATCTAAATAACTTCGACTACGCAGAAGAAATCTACGGCCGCGCTGTTGAGCTTGGTTACATGCCGGCTGAGGTAAAAGAGCGTCAGCTAGAAGCGATTGGCGGCTTATATGCTAATGTAACACCAGAGCAAATGAAGGATATCGTACTAATCGATGGTGGCTTAGTAGCTATGCAATTTATGCTAGCTGCACGTGCACACGGTTATGATACTTGCCCAATTGGTGGCTTTGAAAAAGATCAAATTGCAGAAGCTTTTGGTATGGAAAAAGACCGTTACGTTCCGGTTATGCTTATCTCCATCGGTAAAGCAGAAGAAGCAGGTTATCAATCTGTACGCCTTCCTGTTGACCGCGTAGCAGAGTGGAAATAATAAAACTTATGAAGGAAGTGGCTACCATGATTATTATTCATGCAACCTTAACTATTGATGCAACAAAAGAAGCTCTATTTTTACAAGAAATCACTCCGTTATTAGAAGCATCTCGTGCTGAAGAAGGAAACATTTCCTACACATTAACGAAAAATGCACAAAAAGAAAATGAGTTTATCATGGTAGAAGCATGGAAGGATCTACGTGCTGTTTCTGCACATAACACAAGCGCTCACTTTACTACTTTCTCCGAGAGTGCCAAGGACTTTGTCATTGCACCAATTGAACTAAAAATGTATGAAGCAAGTACATTAAAGTAATATAAAAACAGCTTGCAGGGATAACCTGCAAGCTGTTTTTATATATGCAATGAATGCTATAATATACATATCAGTCATGTTAATTTGTAGAACGTAAGGAGTTTGTCTTATGAGTCATATAGATATTTTAAAACAACCCGAGTGGCGCATTATCGACCAGTCGAGTATGGGACCGCAATTTCATGCGCTTCAGTCCTTCGCGATGGACGACACGCTGTGTACGGTGGTCGGCAGCGGAGATTCACCCGCTACGATGCGCTCTTGGGTGCATCACGATACAATTGTACTGGGCATTCAAGATACGCGACTGCCTCACCTACAAGAAGGCATCTCCCTGCTTAAGGAACGCGGCTATCACGTGATTGTACGCAACTCCGGCGGATTAGCGGTTGTATTGGATGAGGGCGTGCTGAATGTTTCATTAATTCTGCGCGAGTCTGAGAAAGGTATTGATATTAATTTAGGCTACGATGCCATGTATAGCTTGATTCAGCATATGCTTCGCGATTTTCCGGCTATGATTGAGGCTAAAGAAATAGTGGGCTCTTACTGCCCTGGCAGCTATGACTTAAGTATTAACAATCAAAAGTTCGCAGGTATCTCCCAGCGCCGCATCCGCGGCGGCATTGCCGTACAAATCTACCTATGCGCGGATGGCAGCGGCTCAGAGCGTGCACAGACCATTCGCGACTTTTATGATATTGCCTTGCAAAATGAAGAAACTAAATTTACATTCCCAACCATTGTACCAGAAACGATGGCATCCCTATCCGAACTGCTTGGGCAGCACATTACGGTGCAGGATTTAATGCTTCGTCTGTTTCAGTCCCTGCAAAGCATGGGAAGTGGCTTGCGCGCACAGGCGCTCTCTCCACAGGAGGCAGAATTATATGAGCATCATTTGCTGCGCGTGATGGAACGGAATAATAAGGTGCTTGTATAGAAAAAGAGACTGCGACGCAGCCTCTTTTTTATTACACTTATAAAGCCTGCGCCGCTGTAATTAAAGCAAGCTTATATACATCTTCCTCGTTGCAACCGCGAGACAAATCATTAACAGGCATATTCAAGCCTTGTAGGATTGGTCCGATTGCTTCAAAGTTACCTAAGCGCTGTGCAATTTTGTAGCCAATGTTACCAGCTTCAAGGCTTGGGAATACGAATACATTCGCGTCACCTTTAATAACAGAGCCTGGCGCTTTCTTTTCTGCTACAGACGGTACGAAAGCCGCGTCGAATTGGAATTCGCCATCTAAAGTTAACTCAGGCGCCATTTCTTTTGCGATGCGCGTTGCTTCTACTACCTTGTCTGTTTCTGGAGACTTCGCAGAGCCCTTCGTCGAGAAGCTCAGCATCGCTACGCGTGGCTCAACGCCAAACAAGTCTGCAGTTTTTGCACTTTCAATTGCAATTTCAGCCAAGTCCTGTGCATTAGGTGAGATGTTAATTGCGCAATCTGCAAACACATACTTTTCATCTTCACGTACCATGATGAAAACACCGGAAGTTTTTGTTACACCTGGCTTTGTTTTAATAATCTGCAGAGCAGGACGTACTGTATCAGCTGTAGAATGCGCCGCACCGCTCACAAGGCCTTGCGCTTTGCCCATGTAAACAAGCATTGTGCCAAAATAGTTTTCGTCCTGTAAAATTTTACGTGCATCTTCCTCAGATGCTTTTCCTTTACGGCGCTCCACAAAAGAAGCAACCATTTCATCCATTGCTTCGTATGTAGACGGATCATAAATGGTAACGCCGCTTAATGTTAGATTCATGCTTTGTGCCTTCGCTTCGATATCGCCTTTAGCGCCGATTAAAATCGGTGTCACAAGCTCATCCTTTGCTAATCTTTCAGCTGCACCTAAAATGCGCTCATCCGTTCCTTCCGGGAAGACGATCGTCGTGCCTTTTCCGTGTAGCTTATCTTTTAACACTGCAAATAAATCACTCATTCGTAAAGCCTCCTCAAAAATGTACTCCATCCATTAGGATAAAGCTTTTTGTATATAATTTAAACTTTATCGGCTTAAAAAATGAGGAAACACAAAATGATTATATATTAAAAATTTTCAGGAATAATTGTGTCAGCTTTATGTACGATTTTAGTTTTGCTCCGCTTTTGTGCTATAGTAAGGATATGACAATCTACATAATGAGGTGACCCTAATGAGTGAAGCAGCACAAACACTAGATGGTTGGTACAGTTTACATGATTTCCGTACAATGGACTGGGTTTCGTGGAAGCAACTTCCGAGCGATGAGCGTGAAACGGCGATCGCGGAATTTTTAAATATCGTAAGCAAGTGGAATGATACGGAAGCAGCTGGCGCAGGTAGTCATGCGATTTATTCTATCGTGGGGCAAAAGGCAGACATCATGTTCATGATCTTGCGTCCAACGATGGAAGAATTAAATGAAATTGAAACTGAATTCAATAAAACAAAGCTTGCAGAATATATGGTTCCTGCATACTCCTATGTATCTGTAGTCGAGCTAAGCAACTATCTTCCTGCAGGCGAGAACCCGTATGAAAATCCACAAATTATGGCGCGCTTAAAGCCAATTCTTCCAAAAATGAATCATGTTTGTTTCTATCCAATGGATAAACGTCGCAACGGTGAAGACAACTGGTACATGCTTTCAATGGAAGATCGCAAAGCAATGATGTACAGCCACGGTAAAATTGGCAGACAATATGCTGGAAAAGTACGTCAAATTATCACAGGATCTGTTGGGTTTGATGACTATGAGTGGGGCGTAACTTTATTTGCTGATGATGTGCTTCAATTTAAAAAGCTTGTATACGAAATGCGCTTTGATGAAGTAAGTGCACGCTTTGGCGAATTCGGCTCTTTCTTTGTCGGCAATATTCTTTCAGTAGAGAAGATCGGGAAGTTTCTAGAAGTATAATCCACAAGGTGTCCAAATGGGCACCTTTTTTATTTGTCCACTTCTTAGTCATAAGTTGACTTGCCATCTCATAGGTATGAACTATGTGAGTTCATTTTTTAGCTTGCTTTTCAACGCATGGATTCACTCTGGTTTTTTCTCATAAACACCTGAGAACGATTTGCGCACGTATGAAAAACGGGGTGAAGGTATGGGGGTTATCGCTTACAACGAAGAACACGTTAAGCTTTTAGCACGTTTGATACGGGCAGAAGCAGAAGGTGAAGGGCAGCTTGGCATGCTGATGGTCGGCAATGTCGGCGTGAACCGTGTTTTGGGAGATTGCTTGGACTTTAAAAAGATTCGTAACTTGCAGCAAATGGTCTTTCAAAATCCTGGTGGTTTTGAGGCTACACAAAAAGGTTACTTTTATCAGCGAGCGCGAGATAGCGATATTGAATTGGCACGCCGAGTTGTCAGAGGCGATCGCTTCTGGCCAGCGTCCTTCGGTTTATGGTTCTTCAGACCAACTGGTGCATGTCCGCCGACTTGGTACAATCAAAAAAATTCTGGGCGCTACAAGAAGCACTGCTTCTTCCAACCATCAGGAAGCGATTGTCCAAAAGTATTCTCTATTTAATAAGGGGGTTTACGTATGAATCAAGGTCCATATTACGGAAACGGAGGCGGTTTTTATCAAGCAGCAGGTTCTCAGCTGCCACCAGCCCAGCCGAGTCCTCAGCAAGTACAGGCCGCACAGGCACAATACGCAATGTCACAAGGTATGTTGCCACTTGAGCAATCTTACATCGAAAACATCCTACGTTTAAACAAAGGCAAACAAGCAACTGTTTATATGACATATGAGCGAGGCAGCTCCCTTGGTACGCAGGCCTATAAAGGCATCATTGAAGCAGCAGGCCGCGATCACCTCATTATCAGTGAGCCAGAAAGCGGCAAGCGTTACTTACTATTAATGATTTACCTAGACTACGTTGAGTTTCCTGAAGAGATTATCTATTTCCCACAAGGAGCTGCCACATACGCCCCAAGATAAGCACGGGATTCCCGTGCTTTTTCTTATTTAGAACGCTGACGCTTTAAACTAACTCCTTCCTAGTATTCCGTTCCGCTCTTCTATCGGCTGAACTGCTCTTCTATCGGCCAATTCCACTCTTCTATCGGCCGAATACAGCCCACATAAAAAAGATTGGCGAGCACTCGCCAATCTTTTTACATCCCTTTCATAACCGCAATTGCTACTAACACCCATCCAGCTAGGAACGCCAAGCCTCCAATTGGTGTGATTGCCCCTAATACCTTTATACCTGTCAATGCCATAACATACAGACTGCCAGAGAAAATAAGGATACCTGCAACCATCAGCCAGCCGGCCGCCGTCAGCATGGATGTTTGGCCAAGCTTACCGATTAGAAAAGCGATGACAAACAACCCGCCAACATGAAACATTTGATATGTAACACCTGTCTTCCAGTTTTGCAGCATACGCTCCGTTACTTTTCCCTCTAGTCCGTGTGCGCCGAACGCACCAAGCGCTACTGCTAAAAATGCAAATACACTACCTAATACGAAAAAAAGCTTCATCTCCTACACCCCTTTTACTCATTAGAAATCCAAAAGAGAACCGCCGTTTGCATCGTTTTCCTGCAGGTACTTCGGCGTCATTGTCTGCGTTACTACAGGGTTGGACTCCGTTAACGGAGCAGAACGCACCTCCTGCATATTCTCTTCTAATACTAAATCGCATAACGCGCGAACAGCCGTTAAATGCTCTCTTACTTTTTGTGGGTTATGCTTGTGTTGCTCAGTTAACGTCATTTCTTTCATCAACTTGTTTACAATTGCATCAATTGCAATTTGCATCCTATTCACCTCTTATTTTGACATGCTGCTTCTAAACTCTTTAGCCTTTTCGACGGTCCAAACACTATTATCATATCATGTTCTTGCAAAATTTCATCATCGGCAGGGTTATGAATAACAGATTCGCCTCGTAATATTGCCAATACAGTCACATCAAACCGACCGCGCATAGCATTTGCTCGCAGTGTATTCCTCGCTAAAGGAGAGTTTACGCCAATCCGTACTTCCTCAATGCCAAACATTTCTCCCGTCGTTAAAATAGTATCGACATAGTTCACGCTCAATGGCTTCATGATATCCATTGCCATGCGCCTTCCTGCAATACTCGAAGGATTGATTACTTTATTCGCACCTGCCCGACGTAATTTTTCCTCTGATTCTATTCTTTCCGCACGAGCGACGATTTGTACATCATGATTGAGACCGCGCGCCGTTAACGTAATGAAGACATTTTCCGCATCGTTAGGAAGGGCTGCAACTAAGCCAGCCGCTTTCGTAATGCCGGCCTTGTGAAGAACCTCATCTTCGGTCGCATCTCCCTCAATATAAACCAATTCGGATCCGAACTCCATTTTTTTATCAATGACGATAAAAGGAATACCTTTGCTTTGTAACTCCTCTGTAATTTGCGCTCCAACCCTGCCATATCCACAAATAATGACATGCTTCTCTAATGCTGTTATTTTCTTTTCCATCCTTCTCCTCCCAAACATATGAAAAATTTCCCCTTCAATAATTAACGCAGTAGCCGCACCAATCGCGTACGTGACAATTCCAATCCCAAGTGGAATAATGGTGAGGGCAAAGGCTTTACCTGCCGTTGTTTGCGGAATCGCATCACCATATCCTACTGTTAAAACGGTAATCATTGTCATCCAAAGTGAATCAAAAAAATTGAGAGGCTCCAGAACCATAAAGCCAATTGTTCCAACTACGATTACTGCAGCCATACAAATTGCTGCGATAACCAACTGTTTGTAAGCGTACATAAACATTCTCCCTTTTTCTTTCCTGTAAATCCCTATATACTAGAATAGGTACAATTTGGAACTCTCCTTTACTACAGAAAGAGGTTGATACAAATGAAATTGATACTGGTCGCTCTGCAATGGGCTTTCTTTATTTTAGCAGGTAGCCTTGTTGTCCCCATCAGCATCGCCGCTGGATACGATTTGGAAGGAGCGGAGGCGCTCGCTTTCGTCCAGCGTACGCTATTTGTACTTGGAATCGCCGGGATCTTGCAGGCATGGCTCGGGCATCGCTTGCCCATTCAAGAGGGACCGGCAGGGTTATGGTGGGGCGTGATGTCCCTGTATGCCGGACTTGGCATCGTTTTATTCGGCTCACAAACAGAAACGCTGCGCGTCATGCAGTATGCGTTTATGCTAAGCGGTATACTTTGCATATTACTAAGTGTATTTGGCTTAATTGATAAGCTGGTACGATTTTTTACACCTACAGTTATCGGTACCTATTTATTTTTGCTTGTGGCGCAGCTAAGCGGTTCCTTCTTAAAGGGCATGGCAGGCCTTGGGCAAAATCATGACACGGTACAAGGTGGAATCCTTGCGCTTTCTCTATGTATTATTCTTGCTTCGTTACTCTTTAAAAAAATACCTGTAATTGGTCAATATTCTGTCTTGTTCAGTATGCTGCTTGGATGGGGCTTATTTGCATGGTTCGGCTTCGCTGAGCCTCTCCCGTCCATAACACAAATAATATCGTTGCCCCGTATATTTGTGTTTGGACTTCCTCGCATGGAGACTAATATGATTGTGACGGTGGTGTTTGTTACATTACTACTGCTTACAAATATGCTAGCGAGCATTCGCGTTGTCCAACAAGTACTTGCAGGACAAGATGTTTCTTTTGCAGAAAATCGCTTTAAGCAAGCTGGTATTTTCTCAGGAGTTGGTCAGCTCCTTGGCGGTTTGTTCTCAGCTATAGGGCCTGTAGCAATCTCGGGATCCGCAGGCTTTATTTCTTCCTCCAAAATCAATACGCGCCTGCCCTTCATTCTCGGCTCGGCGTTAATTGTAATCATGAGCGTATTCCCAGGGGTAACCGCTTTGTTCGCTGGCATTCCACCAGCAGTCGGCTACGCCGCTCTATTTCCTGTATTCTCAGGAATGCTAGGGCTCGCCTTTAAAGAGTTTGAGAGTGTAACAGACAAAGAAAGAATGTTTCGGATTGTAGGTTTTTCTTTATTTACAGGCATCGGCGTTATGTTTATCCCGCCTCAAGCCTACACTTCTCTGCCGCCTTTTCTCGCTTCCTTTTTAAGCAACGGCTTAGTTCTAGGTGCTGTTATGGCAATTGTGTTAGATGCTTGGCAACCGCGCAAATGAGTTGGAAAACTTCTCTCATTGCGCTCTTTTTTGTTTGTTGATAGGATAAAGCTATGAAATCCATCTCAGAAAGGATTTGTATATATGACTTATAAAATGATAGTACTAGATTTAGATGATACACTACTTCGTGATGATCATACGATTTCACCTCGTACCAAAGAAGCTTTGATGAAGGCACAAGAAGCTGGTGTAAAGGTTGTGCTTGCCTCAGGGCGCCCAACTTATGCGATGCTTGATATCGCGAAGGAGCTTCGTCTAGAAGAGTTCGGCAGCTTTATTCTATCTTTTAATGGTGCTAAAATTATAAACTGTCACACAAACGAGGAGCTTTTTAGCAGCACACTTTCTCCAGAAATGGTAAACCGTCTATATAACATCAGTCGCCGCGAGGACTTATTTATGCATACGTATGTAGGCGATGCGATTGTAACAGAGGCAAACAATCAGTATACGGAAATTGAAGCCGATATCACAGGTTTGCCGATTACTGAGATTTATAGCTTGCCAGAAGCTGTCACAGAGCCAGTTGTAAAAGTGTTGATGATGGAAGATCCGGAGCGTTTGGCAATTGCCGAGAAAAAACTCCAGGAAGAATTACAGGACGAGCTAAGCGTTATGCGCTCTAAGCCATTTTTCCTTGAATTTACAGAAGCTGGCGTAACGAAAGGAACAAGCTTGAACCACTTAATTCAAGAACTGGGCATTACGCGTGAGGAGGTTATCGCTGTGGGCGATAGCTACAATGACTTGGCGATGATTGAGTTTGCCGGGCTTGGGGTTGCGATGGGCAATGCACCGGCTGACATTAAAGAAAGAGCAAATTACGTAACAGATACAAACATGAATGATGGCGTTGCGAAGGTTGTAGAAACATTCATACTACAGCCAGCACTTGTGTAAAAGAAGAGGCGATTGCCTCTTCTTTTTATATGCACCAATCAATTGGCTTTTCTCCAATTCTTACAAGATGTTCATTTATTCTTGAAAACGGTTGGCTTCCAAAGAAGCCTTTATTTGCAGCAAAAGGGCTTGGATGCGCGGACTCAATAATTGGGTGGTTTGTAATTAAAGGTATTTTTGCTTGTGCATGCTTGCCCCATAACACAAAAACAACTGGTTTTTCACGTTCATTCAAAAGCTCAATGATACGATCGGTAAAAACCTCCCAGCCCTTTCCTTTATGAGAATTTGGCTCTCCTTGCCGCACGGTCAATACCGTATTTAAAAGCAGCACACCCTGCTTAGCCCATTTTACTAAGGAACCGTGATTGGGGATAGGGCATCCCATGTCACTATGTAGCTCTTTAAAAATATTTTTTAATGACGGGGGCTGTTTTATGCCTTCATTTACAGAAAAGCTAAGTCCCTGTGCTTGATTGGGACCATGGTATGGGTCTTGCCCTAAAATAACAACGAGGGTGTCGCTGTAGCTTGTATAATGCAGCGCATTAAAAATATCTTGCGCAGGCGGATATATGGTTTGTGTCGCATATTCTTCTTTTAAGAATTCCCTGAGCTCCTTATAATACGTTTTTTGAAACTCCTCCTCCAGCAGGTTTTGCCAGTCGTTTTTAAAAATCGGTGCCATCTATACTCATCCCTTCTATGTATTTCTTCCCACCATCGTACACGTTGTGCTTATGAAAAAGCAATGACCGCATGATACAATAATAAAGAAAGGGGCGATGAACGTGACCATAGATGTATTAGCCAAGCCGCTTACACTTCCCTGCGGCACCATAATCAAAAACCGCTTTTTTAAATCTGCGATGAGCGAGGGGCTCGCAACCGTAGATCACCGTCCTACTCCACTTCTTACCACTCTGTACGAGACATGGGCAGATGGAGGAGCCGGTCTGGTTGTAACGGGCAATGTCATGATAGACAGCCGCGCCTTAGGAGAGCCCCGCAACGTCGTGCTGGAGCATGAGCATGATTTAGATCGGTACAAACAGTGGGCAAAGGCAGGTACAGCGCATAACACACACCTTTGGATGCAGCTGAATCATCCCGGCAAGCAAGCCTTATCTGTATTGACAAAGGAGTCTGTTGCACCGAGTGCCATTCCCCTTGCCGGTGATATAGGGCGCTTTTTCGCCCCACCCCGCGCACTTGCAACGGAAGAAATTTACGATTTAATTGAACGCTTCGGAAACGCAGCGGCAATTGCAAAACGCGCCGGGTTTACTGGCGTACAAATTCATGCCGCGCACGGCTATCTCATCAGCCAATTTTTATCACCTCTTCATAACCAACGGAATGATGAATGGGGAGGATCGCTGCAAAATCGAATGAAGTTTTTACTAGAAGTGTACTATAACATCCGCTACAAGGTTGGAAGGAGCTTTCCAATCGGTGTAAAGCTCAACTCAGCTGATTTTCAGCGCGGTGGCTTTACAGAAGCAGAGTCTATGCAAGTTGTAAAAGAACTGGCACAGGCTGGAGTTGACTTACTTGAGATTTCAGGAGGCACGTATGAAAACCCAAGCATGACAGGCAGAAATATGAAGGAAAGTACGAAAAAACGCGAGGCATATTTTTTAGAATATGCGGAACGGGTGCGAGAGCTTGTCAAAACACCACTTGTTGTCACAGGCGGATTCCGCACGCCGCAGGGTATGGCTGAAGCTATTGCAAGCAGCGCAACCGATATGATTGGTTTAGCTCGTCCTCTTGCAGTAGAACCGGACTTGCCTAAGAAAATACTGGCCGGTGACATGAAAGTGCGGCAGCTACCGCCTATCCAAACAGGTGTTAAGGCCATTGATAACGCTGCCATGCTTGAGATGATTTGGTATGAGCAGCAGCTTGAGCGCATAGGAAAAGGAAAAGAACCAAAGCCATCGTATAATGCTTGGCTATCTCTTGCGCAGACTATCGTCACGCAAGGTAAGAATGTCTTTCAGAAACGAAGAAGCCAATAGTGCACATCTTCTTTTTTCTAAGTAATGCACACGTTAATAATTAGTTGGTTGCATGAAGTGGATAGGATGGACATTGCAGGCGCATAGCACTCTCTCTGACTGCCTGTGAAATGTGGAATTTGTAACGAAAAACAGCAACGAACTTTAACTGAGAGAAGGACACTAAAATGAGAGAAAAACTTTTATTAGAAAGACTCAATGAGATTGGAGCTAGTTTAGAAAAAACAGGGGATGCCTTGCTTTTACTAGGACTTGGTTCAGTTGGAAATGAGCTAGGACGCTTAGACGAGTATTCCGATTTGGACTTTTTTGTGATTGCAAAGCCTACCTTGAAAACAAGGTTTATTAATCAATTAGATTGGCTTGAATCTGTTCATCCTTTGGCTTATTCGTTTAAAAATACAAAAGACGGTTATAAGATATTGTTTGAAGACGGAATATATGGTGAGTTTGCCATATTTGAAGAAGAGGAAATGGAACACATTTTATTTTCTCCTGGACGCATTGTGTGGAAAGATCCTTCCTTTCAGAATCTAGATATTGTATCACCTGTAAGAAAGGCACCGCTGATACGACAACAGTCATTAAACCTCGCTATCAATGAAGCATTGACAAACTTATATGTGGGGCTTTGTAGGTACGCTAGGGGCGAAAAGCTATCTGGTATGAAATTTGTTCAAAGCCACGCATTAGATAACATCCTATCTGTACTCCATCTAATTGAACAAGAAGTAGCATACTATCCAGATATTTTTGGTAACGAGAGACGTGTAGAAAAAAGATTTCCAGCATTCGCAGAAGTAATAGAACAAATGCTACAAGGATATGAGCAAGTACCAGCATCCGCTCTTACCATTTTAGGTTATTTAGAAGAAGTTTATCCTGTAAATCAAAGTATGTGTAAGGAAATCAGAAAATTAGCAGCTATTTGCAACACACCACATGAACACTAAAATTAAAACAGAAGACTTGCTAAAAGCTAGAACGCTTGGATAGAAATCCAAGCGTTCTAGCTACTTTATTTTTAATTCGATATATCCTGCCGTGTGAACACCACAAACGCAATAATGAGAGAAACAATACCCCAAATACTTAAATTCATCAGTGAGAAGCCCATGGACAAGCCTTTTAAGGTTGGTAGCTGCCCTGATAGGTAATCTGTTAGCTGCATGTTTACACTAAAGATATATTTAGCGCCTTCCCAAGCTGTTGCAAATCCGCTTAGAATGCCACCAGCAATAAGTGCAGCCAGCATCACACCCATGCCAGCTGGTGTATTGCGAATCAAGACCGAAACCATAAAGGAGATGGTGCCGACAACAATCGCGACGAACCAGGCAAGACCATATGCCATTAAAATATACTTCCACTGCGGAATGAGATGCACATAACTTGTATTTAGACTTCCATTTTCTACCACAAACCCTGTTAAAATTGGTAAATGCCAGCCGCCATAACCAAATACAATCCCAGATAACACATAAGCAATGATACCGACAAGCAGGACGATGAAGGAAACGAATAACAGCATCGTCACATACTTACTAAGCAAGATCTTCCACCTTCGTATCGGTCGCGTCAGCAGCATTTTAATCGTGCCATCACTGCGGTCACCTGATACAAGATCAATCGCAACAATCATCACAAGAAGCGGAATAAAGAGCGTGATGCCTTGCTCGATAAATGCACGAACAAACGTCGGCGCACCTGGTGCATTCGGGTTGATATCATTGTCGAGATAGTATTGCTGCTGCTGCACACTTACTTGGAGCCACTGTTTCCACTCTTCTGGTAAGCGGGAATTGTTGAGCCTGTTTTGCGTATCCACAATCTGCTGCTGCAGTGCTACCTTCCAGTCTGATGTCCCGAGACGCTTGATTGTTGTTTCTACCTGCTTAAACTGCGCGTATACGAAAATGGGAATGAGCACAACTAAAATTAATGCGATTACAAAAACACGTTTTTTGCGATAGATTTTTTCTGATTCATTGTATACAAGGTTAAAAAATTCACGCATTGCTTCCACCTCCAGTCAACTGCATGAACAAATCTTCCAGTGTTACCGCTACCTCGCGCACGCCTTGTACTTCTACACCTTTCTCAATAAAAGCTTTATTATATGCGCTAATCATATGGACAGGCATGCGGCATACAACGATATTTCCATCACGAGTAACCTCGCTAATTGCAGGATCCGCAAGCAGCATACTTTCCGCTGTTTCTGCTGGCGTAACAATCCATTCCACTTTATCAGCTGCTTTTTTAATGAGCTCATCAATAGTAGAAACTGTAATCATTTTACCGTGATTGATAATAGCAACGCGGTCGCACATCATTTGTACCTCACTTAGCAAATGACTCGAGATAAATACACTGATATTGCGCTCTTTCACAAGGTTGTGAACAAACTCCCGTAGCTCGCGAATACCAGCTGGATCAAGCCCATTTGTCGGCTCATCCAAAATTAATAGCTGGGGATCGCCAAGCAAGGCCTGGGCAATACCCAGACGCTGCTTCATTCCAAGTGAGTACGTTTTTACTTTATCATGAATGCGCTGATCTAAATGAACCAGCTTGACAATCTCCATGATTTTTTCATCTGTCACATCACCAAGCATGCGCGCAAATTGCTTCAGATTTTCCCAGCCCGTTAAGTACGTATATAATTCTGGATTCTCTACAATGCTGCCAATTTGCTTCATCGCCTGGCGAAAATCCAGCCTCACATCATAACCGCCAATGGCAATTCGACCTTCTGTTGGCTTAATCAGACCTACTAGCATACGAATGGTTGTTGTTTTGCCGGCGCCATTTGGTCCTAAAAAGCCAAACACCTCGCCGGATTTTACTTCAAAAGAGATATGTTCCACAATCGTTTTTTTACCGATTACCTTCTTTAACCCATCTACCGCCAATACCGTACTCATTCTGCACCTCCGTTCTTAGCTACATCCAGTTTTGTTGTCATATTGTGCAAAAGACGCTCTGCCATTAATGCATATCCCGCTTCGTTTGGATGGAAATGGTCGGAGTATAGTAGCTTTGTTCCACTACTTTGAAATAAATCAAACGTCGGCACTACATACACACGTTCATAGTCTAATGCCGTTTTCTCTAAAGAGCTATTCCAGTCCGCGACGATACGTGATGTTCCCTTTAATTCCGGAATATCCTCAAATGGATTATATAAGCCTATCCAAAAGATTGGACTATCTGGATTTACTTCACGAATTTTCGTCAAGATTGTTTTAGCATTCGCTTGAAATGTCTCTGTGTCTGGACGGTACTGTGTAAAATCAGTATTAACTAATGTTTCCCAGCCAGGGAAAAGATCATTTCCGCCAATTGTTAATACGATGACATCCGCCTGCCCAATTGTGTAACGGGCACCCTTGTCAGAAAGCTGCTTCATTAAATCCGGAGCCTTCGCACCGCTTACAGCTAAGTTCGTTAAAGTTGTCTTTTGATCAAACTCCTCCTGTAGACCTTCCTTCACACGCCCGATATAGCCCGTTCCGTTTTTATCTCCTACTCCTCTTGTAAGAGAGTCGCCCAAACTCACAATTTGAAGGGTATCATTTTTCTTTGTCTTGATTTTGACTTCCGCCTGCTTCGGCACATTAGAGGCGCGCGGCTGCAGTACATCCTGGACCCCTGTCACAAATCCGTAGGCAAACAAGATAAAGGATGCCACTGTAATGGCAAGAAGTACTTTAATAACACCAGGTCTCATGCATACACCATCTTTCTCTTTACGTAATTGCACACATTATATCAAAACGCTTTCGCAAAAGAAAAAGTTAGGGTCTTATGAACCCTAACTTTTTTATAGTTATGAATTTTTTAACAATAAACCTTACAAAATAATGCGTTTATGAGCTTTGAATTGTCTCATCATAATGTATAACAACTTTACTACCTTCATTCACAATTTGTAGCACCTCTACAACACAATCCGAAAAGTAGGGTCTGAGTTCTGCTTGTATGGAGGCAGCCGCTCCTTTTCTCACATAACAAAGAACTGCAGGCCCAGCTCCGCTTAATGCGTATCCGTATATATCAGGATGCTCAGGCATGGCGCGCAGTGCTCTGAGCTCCGGGACGAACAACTCACGATACGGCTGATGAAATAAATCTCGTTTCATCGCTTCTCCTGCCAGAGACCAATCTTCTTTTAACAGAGCAGCCACTAACAGGTTGCTGACGCCGCTGCCTTGGACAGCTTCCGCATAGGAGAGCGTGGCAGGAAGTACGCTGCGGGCATCTGATGTTTTAAGCTCATAGGAAGGAATAATAGCGACAAGCTCCAGTTGATCAATTTGCTGATGAACAAGCATAGCCTTTTGTCCATCGTATGTTCCAACAACAAGACCACCGTAAAGCGATGCACCGACGTTATCCATGTGTCCTTCCATAATCGAACTGATATCCAGTTTTTCTTGCATGGTCATATTCAGTCTACAAAGTGTATTTGCCAATTCAATACCCGCAATAATAGCAGAAGCACTGCTTCCAAGGCCGCGCGTCAGCGGAATATCACTCGTCACTTCTAAGCGACAATATGGCAAGGTTACGCTATATTCGGCAGCGACGGCAAGCGCCGTTTGAAACAATAAATTACTTTCATCCTTCGGGATTCCCTCCAGCATCGCTGACTTTGCCTCGCAAAGCCAGGAGTCAGAGGAATATACATCTACTTGTAGATATTTATTAATCGCGAGGCCGATTGAGTCAAAGCCCGGCCCCAGATTAGCGGTGCTGCCTGGTACTTGTATCGTAAACATGGGAAGCGTCATTGAAGCACCGCCCCCTGAATATGTGCAAACACAACCTTTTCATCATTCGGAAGTACAATTGGTTTTATGTTTTTCACATCAATTGCGGTATTCGCATCCTTCAAGCCATTCCCTGTCAAGACGGCAACGACACGGGAGCCCTTTGGAATTTCGCCGCGCTCAATCTGCTTGCGAACCCCTGCGATGGACGCACAGGAGCCTGGCTCGGCAAAAACGCCCTCTGCTTGCGCAAGCAACTCATACGCAGCAAGGATTTCCTCATCTGTTACTTCATCAATTTTACCTTGTGAATCAATGGCAGCTTTGACAGCCTTATCCCAGCTTGCTGGGTTACCAATGCGAATGGCAGTCGCAATTGTTTCTGGTTCTTCAATTTTATAGCCGCGTACAATTGGCGCCGCGCCGGATGCCTGAAAGCCGCGCATTTGCGGCAGCCCCGTCCCTTTTTCCTCATGGTACTCCGTAAAGCCCTTCCAGTATGCGCTAATGTTACCGGCATTGCCCACAGGGATTGCTAATACATCTGGGGACTGCCCTAACGCATCGCAAATTTCAAAGGCAGCCGTTTTCTGCCCTTCCAAACGATACGGGTTAACTGAGTTTACAAGTGCTACAGGTGCCTCTTCACTCAGCTTGCGTACCATCTGCAGGGCATGATCAAAGTTGCCATCAATGCTGATAATTTCCGCTCCGTACATAACAGCTTGGGCTAGCTTCCCATACGCAATCTTTCCATTGGGAATCATAACAATACATTTCATACCAGCGCGTGCCGCATAAGCAGCGGCAGAAGCAGAGGTATTACCTGTAGAGGCGCAAATCACTGTCTTGCTTCCTGCTTCTTTAGCCTTTGCAACGGCCATGACCATGCCGCGATCTTTAAAGGATCCGGTTGGATTCGCCCCCTCTACTTTGACATATAGCTCTATATCCCATTCTTTTGAAAGCTTTTCCAGATGAATAAGTGGTGTGTTGCCTTCGTGAAGTGTAAGAAGCGGTGTTTCGGCTGTAATCGGTAAATATTGTTTATATTGCGTTAATAATCCCTTCCATGTCATTTGCTGTCACCTTCAATTCGATAGCTTGCCTTCACACACTTTACCGCATCTAGCTCCTCTAGCTTATGTAAAAGAGTTTGATAGTTTTCCAGCGTCGCACGATGTGTTACAATGACAATTTCAGCCGCGCCTTTTTCTTCAAGTGGCATTTGAATAATCTTCTCAAAGCTAGCATCATAGGAAGAAAACAAAGAGGTAATTTTAGCAAACACACCCACTTCATCCTTCACATGCAAACGAAGGAAGTACTTAGCCAGAACCTCTCGATCTTCTTTTAAAACTTTTTCATATTGCGGGGACACCGCACTATTTCCTGTTACACCTAATCTCATATTCTTCATAACTGCGACAAGATCGGATACGACAGCCGTCGCAGTTGGCAGGCTTCCCGCACCCGGGCCATAAAACATCGTTTCCCCCACAGCTTCTCCATATACATATACAGCATTAAACTCATTTTGAACGGAAGAAAGCGGGTGCTTATTCGGCAATAAAGTTGGCTCTACACTGACCTCAAGTTTATTGCCATCCCGCTTTGCAAGCCCGATTAGCTTCATCGTATAACCGAGATCACGGCTATATGCCAAATCCTCTTCCGTGATAGATGTAATTCCCTTAACCTTGACATCCGCCAGCTCCACATTTGTTGAAAACCCGAGTGTTGCTAAGATTGTCATCTTTCGTGCCGCATCTAGACCTTCCACATCTGAGCTTGGATCAGCCTCCGCAAAGCCGAGGTCCTGCGCTTCTTTTAATACATCTTCATATGCTTTTCCTTCGTTAGACATTTTCGTTAAAATAAAGTTTGTTGTACCGTTTACAATCCCCATCATCTTTGTGATGCGATCGGATGAAAAACCGTCCACAATGCTTCTTAAAATCGGAATACCTCCCGCAACACTCGCCTCATAAAAAAGGTCGCATTTATGCTCTTTGGCAACCGCAAGCAGCTCTGTTCCATACAGAGCCATCAAATCCTTGTTTGCAGTCACAACATGCTTCCCATTTCGCAGCGCCTGCAGTATACATTGTCTTGCTTGTTCTACACCGCCCATTACTTCAATGATGACATCAATTTCCTCACTATTTATAACCTCATCTGCATCCGTTGTTAACAGGGCAGGATTGATGGCGACATCTCTTTCTTTTTCCGGATTTTGCACAAGCACCTTCGCAACTTTAACAGGACAGCCAATTTGATGAGCCAAGCGATCTTGATGAGATGCAATAATTTTGACTACCCCGCTGCCAACAGTTCCAAGACCTAGTAGTCCTACTTTAATTTCAACCATCTTTCCCCACCCCTTCGTTTATTTATCTGCAATTATATAGGCTGTATATTTTAAAAACAATGTTTTTTGAACATTCAGAATATAAAAAATCACTTTGCGTATAGTAATCGTTTTCAAATACACTTCATTTAAATCTCAAGAAAAGTATATATAAAAAGGCAGTCATTGCTGCCTTTTTGCAACCTTATATTCAACCTATCACAAGATATAAGGCGTTGTTTGATAGACGTAATAATTGAGCCAATTTGAAAAAAGTAAATTTCCATGACTCCGCCAAGCCACAAACGGCTCTTGATTTGGATCGTTGTGCGGATAATAATTTTTAGGTACGTTAATAGGTATACCTTTCGCGATATCGCGCTCATATTCTTTCTTTAACGTATCTCTCGAATATTCACTGTGCCCCAAAATGAAGATATTCTTACCGGCGTTATCTGCCACAAGATGGACGCCAGCTTCTTCTGAACACGCCAACACATGCAGATCAGCAACACTCTCAATATCTACTGCACGTACTTCTGTGTGACGAGAGTGAGGGGCAAAGAAACGTTCATCAAACCCTCTAAGCAGCGGCAGGTTGCGCTCTTTTATTTCATGCTCAAACACACCAAACATTTTTTGAGGTAAGTCATATTTCGGCACCCCATAGTGATAATAAAGACCTGCTTGTGCCCCCCAGCAAATATGAAGCGTAGAAGTGACATTTGTCACTGAAAATTCCATAATTCGTTTTAACTCTTCCCAGTAATCTACCTCCTCAAAAGGAAGTGTCTCGACAGGCGCACCAGTGATGACCAAGCCATCAAAGCGTTCATTTTCGATATCGCGAAATGTTTTATAAAAGCTAGTTAAATGCTCCTTCGATACATTTTTGGAATGGTGAGATTCCATATGAAGCAAGTGTACATCAACCTGAAGGGGCGTATTTCCAAGCAGACGCAATAGCTGCGCCTCCGTTTCTTGTTTGGTGGGCATTAAATTGAGAATGGCGATTTTTAACTCCCGAATATCTTGCGTCGTTGCCCGCTCCTTTGTCATCACGAAAATATTTTCGCTCTCGAGAACCTGACGAGCTGGCAAATCCTTATCCACGATAATGGGCATATTGCTTACCTCCTGATAACGCTTGATTGAGGTCTGCGATCAAGTCCTCCACATCCTCAATTCCCACAGATAAGCGGACTAAATCCGGTGTCACACCTGCGAGGCGCTGCTGCTGCTCTGTTAACTGGCGATGCGTTGTGCTGGCAGGATGAATGACCGATGTACGCGCATCTGCAACATGTGTAACAAGTGCCGCTAGTTTTACTTGTTCAATAAACTCCCTCGCTGCGTTTGCACCACCCTTTACCCCGAATGTTAGTACACCACTAGCGCCCTTTTTCAAATATTTTTCCGCCAAGCTATACTGCGTACTGCTTTCGAGACCTGGATAATGAATCCAGCTGATGCGTTCATCCTTCTCAAGCCACTTTGCAATCTCTAGCGCATTTTGACTATGGCGGTCCATACGCAAATGGAGCGTTTCGAGGCCAATGTTGCTGATGTATGCATTAAACGGACTCATACAGTTTCCGTAATCGCGAAGCAGTTGTACGCGCGCTTTTACAATATAAGCTGCGGCACCAAAGTCTTTTACGTACTGTACACCATGATACGTGGCATCCGGTTCAACCAGTTCCTGATATTTTCCGTTATCCCAGTTAAAATTACCGCCATCAATCACAATTCCTCCAAGAGAGCTGGCATGACCGTCAATGTACTTTGTTGTGGAATGCACGACAATATTAGCACCGTGGGCAAAAGGTTGACATAAGTAAGGCGTTGCCAGTGTGTTATCAATCACTAGTGGTACATCAAGCTCCTTTGCTGCCTTTGTAAACTCTTCAAAGTTAAGTACATTCATCGCCGGGTTTCCAAGCGTTTCTCCGTATACAAGCTTTGTATTTTGCTTGCCTAGCTTCACAATTTCTTCCGCAGGTAGGTTTGGATCAAAAAAAGTAACTTCAATGCCGAGCTTACGTAGGCTCACGCCAAATAAATTAAAGGTGCCTCCGTAAACTGTGGATGAGCAAAGAAGATGATCTCCTGCGTTACAAATATTTAAAATCGCCAGCATAATGGCAGCCTGACCGGACGCGGTAGCTACTGCCCCGACGCCGCCCTCCAGTTGACTTAACTTTTGCTCAAACGCATTGATAGTTGGGTTACCAATACGCGTATAGATATAGCCTTCCGCCTGTAAATTAAACAGAGCTGCTAAGTCGTCTGGTGTATCATATTTATAAGTTGTACTTTGATATAATGGCAGTACACGTGGCTCTCCATTCTTTGGTGTATATCCGCCCTGCACACAAATTGTCCCTTGCTTCCATTGCTCTCCCATTTCAAACACCCTCTCTGATATAAAATAGCTCTGTTCAAGTTTGTTGTTGATTTCCGCAGGGGTTCGCTTTCAGCGGACAGTTAAAGAGTCTCCTCAGCGCTATGAGCCTGCGATGTCTCCCCTTGACTCTCTTAGTCTCACCCCTTCACTCTCATCAACAAGTTTCAATTAGAAACATCAGACTTTAACACAGCCTATAAATAAAAAACTGCTTCTCTCGCCCAAAGGCAAAAGAAGCAGTCCTATTACACGTTCGACCATACTTCTCTTATCTTTCAGCATTATTCTGCAGGATGTAGCACAATTCCGTTACCGGCTGTTGCTAAGGTTTCACTGGGCCTGATCCCTCCACCTATTCTTGATAAGACGTATGAAATTAGCTTGATTTTATATACAAATCACAGAAAAGTCAAATTATTTTTTTGATTTTTAAAATTATTTACCTTAATTATCAAAGACTTTTTCAACGTGTTCTAAACACATATTGTAAATCACATAAAGTTATTTTATTAAGGTCACTTTTTTAACATAATAATTTTTTACAATCACTCATTCCCTATCTTGAATATAATACGATGACAACAAACAGAATGGACGCATGGCTTATGAGCAATCAATTTAAAGAAATATTCGGAGCCGCGATAGCTGCCATAGGTACTATCACCGCGGCTATCGGTAGTACACCGCTTCCTTTTTTAGGCGATGGTCTAAAGAGTAATCTTGACCTATACGGCAATGTTCTACAAGCAACAGGTAACGCACTAGAAGCTGACGGACAAGATGGCATATCTTTAGAAAAGATAGGCAATGAAATACAAGCCACTGGAAATTCAACTGTTGTTGCCGGTATCCTATTAGATCGGGACGGAGATGCTGGCCAAAGGGCAATTATAACTGGAAATTGGCTACAAGCTCTAGGGGGATTGACTGCACTTGGGGATGAATTTGAAGACCCTACGGCAGCAGGGCAAAACTTTAACATTATAGGAAACTTACTGCAAGCAATCGGAAATTCTCTGCAAGCAATTGGGGGTATCCGGCAGCTTCGAGAAGAACAACAGGAGCAAAATCAAGAGGGAGAAGCAGAAACTTCTTCTGATAAAGAAGATCCATCTGACAAGGAGAAGAGGGTGGATACGAAAGAAGAGTCAAAAAAAGAGATTGGACCTAATGGCTTACTTATAATGGATCGCAATGAAACAATTATATTCGTAGGTAGCTGGGTGCAAGCCGTCGGGTCTGTCCTATCTCTAGTTGGTCAAATTCAAGAAGAAACACAGGAGGTAAGTGAGAAATCAGACGTGGATAAAAAGAATAAAAAAGAAATAAAAGATACACAAAAGGAAGATGATAAAGAAGAGTCGTCTGAAGAATAAGAGGGTGTCTCCATAGGAGATACTCTCTATTTTCATGATAACAATAGTTTGAAAATTTGTTGCATCAATAGATATCCTTCACGTACAGAAGTAAAAGACTGTAAGCTTTGCAGCATCGTTAGCTTGACCTTCTCCGGTGAAAACGGGGGATATGCCTGCAAAATTAAAGCCGCCATTCCAGAGCAAATTCCCGTAGCCATGGATGTTCCCGATAATGTAATATACGTACCACCCACGATAGCCCCTGGATTTTGCAAACCAAGTGTAGAATTGGGTGAATAAGCAGCCGTAATATTACTGCCTGGCACAAATAAATCTGGTTTTAATAAACCATCTATTGTAGGGGATTTACTTGTGTAAGGTGCTTTTACATCATCAGAAATGCTAGCTGTATTCAAATCATCAATAGCACCTACGGTTACAACTTTTGGATGAATGCCAGGGGTATCAACTGAAAGTGCTGCTCCGTTGTTTCCTGCAGCAGCTACAACAAAAATACCTGCATCTATAGCCAATGCAGCAGCGCGCGCAAGAGGATCGTCGGAGTATGTTAATGTGGGTGGTCCTCCTAGCGATAGGTTCATTATTTTGATATTGAATTGTGCTTTATTTTGAATAACATAATCAATTCCAGCAATAACGGTAGAAGCTGAGCCGCCTCCACTACTATCTAATACCTTTACTCCAATTAATGAAGCATCTGGAGCAACCCCCGTGTATAATCCTCCCGAAATAGACCCATTTCCAGCGGCACAGCCCGCGACATGTGTACCATGACCATTATCATCATATGGTGCTGTTGCACCGTTAATAAAATCCTTAAAGTGGACAATGCGATTGATAGGCGTAACAAAATCAGGGTGTGGATAAATACCCGTATCAACAATTGCAATTCCTACATTCAAGCCTGTCAATCCAAACGTGTTTCTAGTAAAATTCGCCCCCACTGCTGCTGTGGCTATATTTAAATTCGTACTTACTTTATAATCGCAGTAAATTTTTTCTATATCCTTTAATCTTGCTAATTGTCTTAAGCTTTTAATAGATAATTGCGCAGCCATTAACTTCAGATTAATAATATTTAACCCTTCTTTTTCTTCAGGCCTTAACATAATTAAATCTTGTAATTTTTTCACAGAAGAATCCTTGCTAATCTGTATAATAACAGGAATAATTGCAGGCGATGTAGCGTCTTTTTTTTCATTTTCACTTATTTCTCTTAGGAGTGCCTTATCAAACTTGTCCTCAAATTCAAAGCTCTCTTTCATTAATATCCTCCCTTATTCAATCAAACATGTCTTTAGTACAAGGTATGTAAAACAAAGAAAACTGACATGGATACTAGAGGATTTTTTTGTACATAAGGTTCTGTTAAATTTCTTTGTTGATTCCCGTTACGTAGGTTCGCTTTCCGCGGGCGGTCAGGGAGTCTCCTCAGCACTATGCACCTGCGGGGTCTCACTCGCTTTTCCCGGAGGAGTCTCACATCCTTTACTCCAATCAACAAGTGCGAATGATCAACATTGGACTTTAACACAGCCGTATATAAAGAAAGACCCCTGTATACACAAGGGCCTAATAGTTTTTAGCCATCATAACCAAGGAAACTTGCACCAATGATAATCAAAAGGATAAATAATACAACCACTAAAGCAAAGCCGCCATAACCATAGCCGCAGCCACCATAACCACCGTAACCGTACATAGCTTTGTGCCTCCTTATATATTACTAAGATGTGTGTACAAAGATATAATATGGTTATACGATGCTTTTGCGCACGTCCGAAATAAAATGGGCGTTGTAGCATGTGTCCTATGTCGTTCCTCTTTGTTTTACAGTATGTGTATCATTGACTATAATAAAGAAAAAACATCAATGGGGGTACAAACAGATGACATTACATAAAGCACTCACAATTGCTGGTTCCGATACAAGCGGTGGTGCCGGAATTCAAGCCGATCTGAAAACATTCCAAGAGCTTGGTGTATATGGAATGACAGCTTTAACGACAATTGTAACAATGGATCCGCATGAAGGTTGGGCACATAATGTATTTCCAATTGCAGCCTCTACATTAAAACCACAACTAGAGACTGTAATAGAGGGCGTCGGTGTTGATGCATTAAAAACAGGGATGCTGGGATCTGTTGAAATCATTGAAATGGTTGCAGACGAGCTAGAAAAACACAATCTTCGCAACGTTGTCGTTGACCCGGTAATGGTTTGTAAAGGTGCGGATGAGGCGCTTCATCCTGAAACAAACGATGCCTTGCGCGATATTCTTGTTCCTAAAGCTTTAATTGTTACACCTAATTTATTTGAAGCATATCAATTGAGCGGCGTAAAAATTAATAGCTTAGATGATATGAAGGAAGCGGCGCAAAAGATTCATGCGTTAGGTGCAAAATATGTCCTGATTAAGGGCGGCAGTAAGCTAGGAACAGAAAAGGCCATCGATTTATTATTCGACGGAGAAACATTCGATCTTTTAGAATCCGATAAAATAGAGACATCAAATACACATGGTGCTGGTTGCACATACTCAGCAGCAATTGCCGCTGAAATTGCGAAAGGTGCTCCTGTAAAAGAAGCTATTTCTACAGCAAAAGCATTTATTACAGATGCCATCCGCCATTCTTTCACATTAAATGAATATGTTGGACCAACACATCACGGGGCATACCGCAAGTTTGGCGCCGGAAAAGAAAAGTAAGCAGCCATTTGGCTGCTTATTCCTGCCTATGGCTCATCTATCTGCCAGCCATTCCTCCACTTGCTTTGCAAAAAGATGCGTATCCAAAATCCCCCCCATATGTCCGTATATACTATGAAATCCAAAAAAGCTAGCTTTCTTTCCAAGCACCTGTAACTGCTTTACAGTTTCCTCACTCATATATGCAGGCTGCAGAGTATCTTCATAGCAAGAGATTAATAAAACCTTCGCTTGAATACGCTCCAGCGCTTCCTGCATATTTGAAAAACCGGCTGATATATCTTGCAGCATAGTAGCACGTGATGTATAAAGCCAGTGGTTTGCATCACAATAGGTGATGTTTTCCTTTACTTTTTCATAGATTTCTATCTCGTACGCCACCGCTCGCTCCATATCTTGCGGGGCTTGTAGCGTTTCTCGACTACTTTTGTACATATCTTCATACCACTTTGTACTAAACGCATTTGTGTACATCATTTGAGCAGCTAGATGAAGTCCTTCAAAAGGCTCTGCTTTTCCGTAATATTGACCACCATTCCAATTCGAATCCAGCTGTATTGCACGAATGGCGTGCTGTAGCACATTACATGATGTGAAAATTGGACTTTGCGCATTTGTTATTACACCAATACAGCGTTCTACCATATTCGATTCTTTAACCGCCCAATGAAGTGCAATCATTCCTCCAGCGGAAGGACCAATCACCGCATGTAGCTTCTGAATACCTAAAGAAGCAAGCAATTCTTTTTGAATTTTGACCATGTCTGCAAAAGTGAATACTGGAAAATCCATCCCATATGGCTTTCCTGTTGCAATATTTATAGAAGCGGGGCCAGTTGCAATAACATTGGGATTTTTTTGTTGAACGTTACATAGATTTTCTGTACAAATTACAAAAAAACGGCTCGTATCTATTGCTTTATCATCTCCAATTAAGTCTCCCCACCAGCTGATCGCTTGACTTGTCGCACTAAAATAATGACAGACAAGAATTACATTGTCTTTTTGTTTATTCAAAGTACCGTATGTTTCATAACCGATTTGAATGGGAATTTCTTTTCCACAATTAAATCGATAGCTACTTTGCGAAAAAACTGACCTCTTTACTAGCAAGCTCCCATCTCCCCTCTTGTATTTCAATACGAGGAAAAAACATCATTCCCTTCTTTTTTAATTTCTGCAACAGGGATTTGCTCTCTTCGGGCAGTCAGCAATTGTCTCCAGTCCAATCCATATTCAGCTTTAACACACCCTTCACGTAACACATACCTCCCAATTGAGGCCGTATCCTGCAAGAGATACAAGTTGATAAGAGAAGGCGAATCAAATAAAATGGCAGTAAATTAGATTTTATATTATAATTATTTTCGTATATTTTTTGAGTACATGGAAATTATTTCTTTATTTCTACTACCTTCTTTTTTCATTTTATTAATTAAGTACCTTTACTAACATCGATATGTTCGATTTATTACGAAAACTTAATCGTTATATATTGTTTTTTGAATTTTAAATGAAATTAACCTTTTATATCACGCAACCTTTAAGAGAGGATTCATATCATTTCAAGATAGGAGGTTTATTATATGAGAACTAACCAGTATCAATCCTCTTTGAAAAGACACTCGTCTAAACCTTCATTACAATTTACAATGAATAAAAAAACTGAAATTTTAGACATAAATGAAGATGGTCTTGTCCTACTCGGCTGGGAGCTTCAGGATATTTTAGGATCTTCTTTATTATCTCTTGCACATTCTGAAGACAGAGAATCAGTTGCTTCCTATTTTCAAAGATGTAGCTCTCATGAATACATTTCATTTCGCATATTAAGTAAACATCAAGATTACATCCTTATTCAACAATACGCTCGATTAATAGAAGATAGCGAGGGACACCTGCACTTTTTCGCGACCCTCGACAAATTCCATAGACAGACGGACGATTTATTAAGCGGACAACAGAAGCTTTTAGAATTCATTGCAAAAGGAATGCCGCTTACCCTTATTTTAGAGGAAATTATCTACACTGCAGAACAAATACAGCCTGATATTATAGGATCTATTTTATTACTAAAAGAAGGGCGCTTGTATCATGGCGCCGCATCAAAGTTACCTGATACATACACGCATGCATTGAACGGGGTTCAATTCGGCCCAGGTGTTGGCTCTTGTGGTACTGCTGCTTATCTAAAACAATTAATTATCGTAGAGGATATTGCCACGGACCCTTACTGGGAACATTATAAAGAGCTCGCATTAAGTCATGACCTTAAATCTTGTTGGTCTCTTCCTATTTTTTCTTCTAACAATGATGTGCTTGGTACGTTTGCAATCTATCATACGTATTGTAAGAAGCCATCACAGGAAGATATTGAGTTTTTTTATACTTTCTCTTATTTAGCGGGATTGGCAATCGAACAGACTGAGATTAAACAAGCGCGAGATGAGAGTGAGCAGCGATATAAGTCACTTTTTGAGCAAAATATTAATGCTGTTATTTCATTAGATTTAGAAGGACGCTTTCTAGATGTGAACGAAGCAGCTCTCGCTCTAGGTAGTTTTACAAGACAGCACCTTATAAATACATATTTTACAGATTGGATTGTCAAAGAAGACCTTGCAGCTACATTGGAATTGTTTGAAAAAACCAAGGACGGATCATCTCAATCTGCATGTTTGCGACTATTAAAAATCGATAAGCAAATCGTTCATCTAAATGTGACTTTTATCCCTATTCTTGTAGATCATAAGGTAACTGGTATCTATGTAATGGCTGTCGATATTACAGAACATATAACACAAGAAGAAACAATTCGACATATGGCTTACTATGATGCACTCACAGCATTACCTAATCGCAGATTATTTTATAAACGTATAGAAGAGGCTGTACTTGCAAAGAATCCGTTCTCTATCCTGTATATGGATGTAGATCGCTTTAAGCACATCAATGATTCTTTAGGCCATAATATCGGTGACAAATTGCTTGTGCATGTGGGAGATCGTTTACAACAAAGTATCGGTAAAGATGGAAGCGTATTTCGATTAGGGGGAGATGAGTTTACAATATTTACAATCGAATCCGATCATCATGATTCTGCCATTTATTTAGCGAAAAAATTGCTGCAAGCGTTTGAACCTGCTTTTGTTGTGGATGATTTCACCCTTCATGTCACCCCTAGCATTGGGATATCACGCTATCCGCAGGATGGAACAGATGTAGAAACCTTGCTTAAACACGCTGATATTGCTATGTATAACGCCAAAAAAGGTGGTAAAAATCAATATCGTACGTATCAACCAAGTACACAATTGCCTGCTCCCAGCCCATTTTTATTACATGATTTATATGAAGCAATTAATCATGATAGTTTAACAGTCTTGTACCAACCTATCATGAATATCACTACACATAGAGTAAAAGCTGCAGAAGCATTAGTGCGTTGGAAGCACCCTAAGTTAGGACTAATTTCTCCTAATTTATTTATCCCCCTCGCTGAAGAAATGGGGATAATTACAACGATTGATATTTGGATGATTCGACAGGCTTGTAAACAAATTGACAGGCTGATGAGACTAAGACTTTCATCTATCCGTATTTCAGTCAATATATCTGTTAAAAGCTTGTATAAACCAAATTTTGCGAAGTGTGTAATAGCTATATTAGAAGAATTTTCATTACCACCACATTTACTTGTGTTAGAAATCACAGAAGGCGTATTCATGCAAAAAGAAAGCATTGTTATATCAAACCTGCAAGAGCTACAGGGATATGACATATCTTTTTCAATTGACGACTTTGGAACAGGCTATTCTTCTCTCGCTTCCTTAGAACAAATTCCAGCACAAACAATAAAAATTGCAAAATTATTTATCGACTGCCTGCCGAATCCTGGATACGGTACAATTATCACTTCAACGCTGCTTTCTTTGGCACAACAGTTGAACATGACAGTCATTGCTGAGGGAGTTGAGTCCGTTGAACAGCTTACTTATTTAAAAGAACATGAATGTCAGTATGCACAGGGATTTTTGATTAGCCCACCGATTGCTGCATCAAATTTAGAACAAATGCTATCTTATCAATTACAGAACACAGACTTTACACTTCCTACAAACACAACATAATCAACATCTTATCGACTAAAACAGAAAAGCTCAGAGCGCTTTACTCTGAGCTTTTCCTATCTTATTAAAATGATCAACAACAGCGAGAAACATTGCCTGCTTTTGTTTCAAACTTGGCTTTTTGTACATCTGCAAAGAAGGCTTTGCGTGATAAGATTGGCTGCGAGGGCTGCTTTTCCTTCATGTATGCTACATACTTTTCATAGCTTGGAACACCAACTAATAAGCTAATAAATTCACGCCATTGTCCCCTTAACTTACGCATAATTTCTAGTCCCTTCCTCGTTTCTTGCAACATACGGGGATTCTTTCATTTCTACTACTTGATTGCGAAGCACCTTAACCCAAATACGAGCTGCGGACAGCAATACTGCCAATACAACAATCATAAAGAATGCACATAACGCGGCATCTACATAATCATTGGTAATAATCTGCTTCATCTGCGCCGTATTTTTCGCTGGTGCTAATACCGTTCCTTTGTCCAAAGCAGTTTGGAATACCTTGGCATGAGATAAGAAACCAATCTTAGGATTTTCATGAAACAGCTTTTGATAGCCAGCTGTCATCGTTACAACGAGAATCCAGGTTGTTGGAACAAGCGTCACCCATACATAGGCCTTCTTACCCATTTTAAATAGAATTGTTGTACCCACAAGCAAGGCAATACCAGCTAGCATTTGATTTGCAATTCCAAACAATGGCCACAATGTGTTAATCCCACCAAGCGGATCAATAACGCCTTGATAAAGGAAGTAGCCCCACCCAAATACGCATAGCGCCGTGGCAATAATATTTGATAAGGTTGAATCTGTTCGACCAAGCGGCTTGTACACATTTCCCATGATATCTTGAATCATAAAGCGTCCTACACGCGTTCCTGCATCGATTGTCGTTAAAATAAACAATGCTTCAAACAGGATTGCAAAGTGATACCAAAATGCCATTAATGCTTTTCCGCCAATTACTTTAGAAAAAATAAGTGCCATACCAATTGCCAGGGTTGGTGCCCCTCCCGTACGAGAAAGAATGGTTTCTTCTCCTACATTCTTCGCCAGATTTGTTAGATCATCCGGTGTGATTGTAAAGCCCCATGACGTTACTGTTTTCGCAGCTTGCGCCACATCTGTACCAATCAAAGCTGGAGCGCTGTTAATTGCAAAATATGTACCAGGTGTTAGTACACATGCGGCAATGAGAGCCATAATGGCCACAAAAGATTCCATAAGCATCGCACCGTATCCAATCGGACGAGCGTGTGATTCACGTTCCATCATCTTCGGTGTTGTACCTGAAGAAACCAATGCATGGAAACCGGAAACAGCGCCACAGGCAATTGTAATGAACAAGAACGGAAACAAGTTGCCAGCAAATACAGGACCGGTTCCATCAATAAACTTGGATACAGCCGGCATTTCCAAGTTTGGTGCAACAACTAAAATGCCGATTGCTAAACCTACAATGGTACCAATTTTTAAAAAGGTGCTTAAGTAATCACGTGGTGCTAAAAGGAGCCAAACCGGTAAAGCAGATGCGATAAATCCATATGCGATCAGCATAAGTGCGATGGTTTCACCTTTAAATGTAAACAACTTTGCAAGCTCAGGTGTTTCCGCGACATATTGCCCGCCTACAATAGATAATAAAAGTAAAATAACACCAATGATAGAGCCTTCCCCAACGCGCCCGGGTCTCATGTAGCGCATGTAAACTCCCATAAAGAATGCGATAGGGATTGTGGCTGCGATTGTAAACATTCCCCAAGGACTTCCCACCAATGCTTTTACAACAACCAGCGCCAGTACCGCTAATAAAATAATCATAATTCCTAAAATACCCACCATTGCAATCAAGCCGGTTACAGGACCAATTTCCTCTTTAATCATTTCCCCAAGAGACTTTCCATTTCGTCTTGTAGACGCAAAGAGAATAATAAAATCTTGTACAGCACCTGCCAATACTACGCCGACAACAATCCAAAGTGTGCCAGGTAAATAGCCCATCTGCGCTGCTAAAATGGGGCCTACAAGCGGTCCAGCTCCCGCGATTGCTGCAAAGTGATGACCAAATAATACCCATTTATTTGTGGGAACATAATCTTTTCCATCGTTCATTAGTTCAGCCGGTGTTTTTCGGTTATCATCTAATTGAAAAACTTTTTGCGCGATAAACTTACTATAAAAACGATAGGCAACTGCATAAACAGATACAGCTGCAACAAGCAACCAAATGGCATTAATACTTTCTCCGCGGTTCAATGCCAATACTGCAAATCCCGCTGCACCAAGTGCAGAAATGATTCCCCATAATACAATAGACTTTATACTTTTCAAATAACTCCCCCCTTGTTACGCCTTCAGGAGGATTATACTAAATTTTCAGAATAATAAAATAAAATATCCCTTATAATGAAAATATGATGAGGTAAGATGTCAAAAATTGCCGATAACTTGTTATATCTCTAATTTATTTCGCAAAATACGCACATAATTTCGACTGACCGGAATAGGTTCACTATAGTATTCCGTATATAAATTGTACGTTCCATTATAGTAAGGCTTTAACGCCTTTATATAGGGCAAGTTAACCAAATAGCTTTTATGCACTCGCAGGAATTGGTGTACATGAAGTTTTTCTTCCAACTCCTGTAGCGTATAAGTAGAAGTAAAGTGGCCCTCTTTTGTATAAATGGAAACCGTCTTGTTTTCTTTATTTTTACTTACATAAATGATATTTTGCGGTGATATATAAGCAATACCGTCCTGTTCTTCAATCGGTAGCTTATGACTAAGAGCACGACACCAACGAAGATGTTCTTTACGCATTAAATATACGAGATACTCTAGATCGTCCTCATGAAATGGTTGTAGCAAATAATAAAATGCCCGAAGTCGAAAGGCTTCTATTGCATAATCTACTTTATTTCCCATTAAAATAATATTTGCCTGTAAATTGAGTTGATGCAGCAACTCAGCAATTTCGAGACCGCTTTCGTCTGAAACATGGACATCTAAAAATAGAAAATCCGGTTCATAACGCTTTGCTGCTTTAATAGCTTCTATACCTACCTTCGCTTCCACAAAGCTTGCCTTTACCTCACCGCGTTGAAATGCACGTTCAATCTCCAACTTATGCTCAGGTACTTCACTTACAACCAAAACCTTCATCCGTCATCCGCCCCTCTTTGCTGTCTATATAACTAGCTTCTGTAAACTGCACTAATTGCTTTAGCTGTTTCTTGTTATAGATATAATGCTTATCTATCTGCTTCTATTCGTCCCAAAATGACAAATTCCTCCCCTAACATACAAAAATTCCGCTTTTTATTTAAAAAGCGGAATGTGATGGAGCTTCTTTCTTATACAAGCTCTTGTTGTTTCGTTTCCTTCCCTAAAAACAACACAGATAGTGCTCCGATTAAAATTGCGATACAGAAGATAGTAAAGATAAAGGTAATTGATGCGTTTCGGGCAACTAAATAACCAATTAAGAGAGGTCCCAATATGCCACCGATTCGTCCAAAAGAAGCTGCCATACCTGCTCCTGTCCCACGCACAGCTGTAGGATACTGCTCTGGTGTATACGCATATAAAGCGCCCCATGCACCTAAGTTAAAGAAAGATAAAAATGCTCCTGCTGTAATGAGCATAGCTAGTGATTCCGCGGCACCGAAAAAATAAGCACTTGCAGCTGTACCCAATAAATAAGAAACTAGTACAAATTTACGACCAGCACGCTCAATGAGCCAAGCAGCTGTAAAGTAACCAGGAAGCTGGGCAAGTGTCATAATTAAGACATACTCAAAACTCTTAATTAAGCTAAATCCTTTTAGGACCATAACACTCGGTAGCCACAAAAACATGCCGTAGTAAGAAAACACCACACAAAACCATAGAATCCAAAGCATAATTGTTGGTCTTACATATGTGGATGACCAAACAATTTGTATCTTTTCCCAGGCAGATTGCTTCTGAACTGCACCTTCAAAGCGCGGAGAGTCTGGCAGGTTCAGCCTTAAATATAATGCATAAAAGGCTGGCAGCGCACTGATGAGCATAGCTGCCTTCCACCCGTAATGCGGAATAATAAAATAAGCAATTAATGCAGCCACTAACCAACCGCCCGCCCAAAAGCTTTCTAAAAGGACTACCACTCTCCCGCGCTCACTTGCTTGTACACTTTCCGAAACCAGTGTAGATGCAACTGGTAATTCTCCGCCAAGCCCCATACCGATTAGAAATCTTAGTACAAGGAAGACAGATAATGTTGGCGCTAGTGCTGATAGACCGCTTCCCACTGAAAACAGCAACAAGGTAATAATAAAGACCCCTTTGCGACCAATTTTATCTGCCAATAGTCCAAAGACAAGTGCACCAACAGCCATGCCAATCGAATTGATACTTCCAATCCAGCCCATCTGTTGCACACTTAAGTTCCAATCCTTTTGCAGAGCCGCAATAACAAAAGACAAGAGCCCCACATCCATTGCATCAAATAACCAGCCGAGTCCTGCTACACCAAGCAGCTTGCGCTTGGAGATTCCTGTTTGTTTCATTCTATATTCTCCTTATGTATAGTAAAATACAAGTATTTGTTCTACCAGAACCGTAAAAGCGCAATTCTCTTCATATCTATACATGCGCTCCTCTTAAGCACTGAACATAACTGTTTTTCATTCCTAGCTAACAAATGCTTATTTTCTAACTCGCACTTATATATTTTCCTACAAAATATCCTCTAAAGCCTTATATTGCAGTTTATCAATTTCAAGCTCATGCAAACTTGTTTGCAGGTGCATGCGTATTAAATATTGCAACGCTTCACCCTCTTTTTGTTCAATAAACGTAATCATTCTCTCATGATCCTGTAAATTTGTAACTTCATCTAGGCTTACATAGTTGAATACACCATACAAGATTAAATATATATTTATTTTCCTAAGCAATGTATCTAACGTCTCAATAAGAAACTTGTTTCCTGTTCTTTTTGCAAGGAATAAATGAAATGCTTTATTAATTGTAATATATGTTAAAATGTCTTTTTCTTTATAAGCTTCTCTTTCTCCTATCATCATTTCTTTTAACTCCGCAATGTCCTGCTTGGTTACATGCTGCAGGGCAAGCGGTACTGCCATACACTCTAACTCCGTTCGAAATTCAAACGCTTGCATAATCTCTGCACGTGTAGGCTGCATGACAAAAGCTCCTCGATTGGGAACCATTGTCACAAGCCCTTCCTCCTGCAGCTTTTTAATTGCATTTCGAATTGGCGTTCTGCTTACTTTTAATTTATCGGAAATTGTATTCTCAACCAATTGTGTACCAGGTGCAATCTCTCGAGCTAAGATAGCCGTTTTAATTGTTTCGTACACTACTTGTTCCATGGATTTTCGCTTATTCATATTATGTTACGGCACCCCTTCGCACATACTTATCTGTACTATGATATCATAAAGAATTGTTATATCCTAAAAATTTACTTTGCCGTACGCATATATCTTTGAAGCATCCTGTTAAAGTCTAAAAAAAGAACTGACACTATGGTCAGTTCTTCTGTCCTGCTTCTTCTAAATAAGCAGCAAGCGCTTGTTGCCATTCTCTAAACGGCGTAAAGCCTTCACTTGTGATACGCTTCTTGCTCAGCACAGAATACTTCGGACGCTGCGCCGGACGCGGAAATTGCTCCGTAGTAAGCGGAGATACCTTCACATCCATACCTGCCTGTCTAAAGATTTCTTGTGCAAACTCGTACCAAGAACATACGCCTTCATTCGTGGCATGGTAAATGCCATAAGCTTCAGATTGCATGAGCTCAATCATAAAGCGTGCTAAATCAACTGTATATGTGGGAGAACCTACTTGGTCATGAACAACACCTATCTCACCGCGTTCTTTGCCCAAGCGAATCATCGTTTTCACAAAGTTATTCCCTTTTGTGCCAAATACCCATGCAGTACGTACAATAAAATGCTTGTCCGTTATTTGCTGTACAAAGTTTTCACCAGCAAGCTTAGTTTCCCCATATACACCAAGCGGTGCTGTAGGCTCATCTACTTCATATGGTGCCGTTGCTGTACCGTTAAAAACATAGTCCGTACTTACATATAGTATTTTAGCATTATGCCTTTGCGCTGCTTTAGCTAAATATTTTGCACCCAAAGCATTTACACGATATGCATTCTCTTGATCGCTTTCCGCTTGATCGACATTTGTATACGCGGCACAGTGCAGAATTACATCAGGCTTTACTTCATCCATATACGTTTGCACAGCCTGTTCATCTGTAATATCAAGAGATTCACGGTCTAATGCGTAAATTGTATAATCTCCTTGCTGCAACTGCTCGACTACATCCTGACCTAATTGACCTTTTGCTCCCGTTACAACAACTCTCATTACTCAGCCTCTAACTTCTTCCCATATTGTGTTTCAAAGTACTCTTGATACTCACCGGAGATGATGTTTTCCCACCAGTCTTTGTTATCTAAGTACCACTGAATTGTTTGCTCGATACCTGTGTCAAAGTTATATTTTGGCTCCCAACCAAGCTCTGTACGCAATTTTGTTGCATCAATTGCATAGCGACGATCGTGACCAAGACGATCTTCTACGAATTTGATAAGAGATTCAGGTTTGTTCAAGTGTGCCAAAATTGTCTTTACAATCTCAATGTTTGTACGCTCATTGTTACCACCTACGTTGTACACTTCACCATCGCGGCCTTTGTGAAGAACCAAGTCAATTGCTTGGCAATGATCTTCTACATGTAACCAATCGCGAACGTTTAATCCATCTCCGTAAATAGGAAGCTGCTTGTCATGAAGCGCATTGATAATCATCAATGGGATCAGCTTCTCTGGGAAATGGAACGGGCCATAGTTGTTAGAGCAACGCGTAATGTTTACCGGCAAGCCGAATGTTTCATTGTATGCACGTACTAACAAATCTGCACCAGCCTTACTCGCGCTGTATGGGCTGTTTGCTGCAAGTGGTGTTTCCTCTGTAAAGTAACCTGTTTCACCTAACGTGCCATATACTTCATCAGTAGAAACCTGTAGATATTTCTTTACACCGATATTTTTCGCTGCATCTAACAATACTTGTGTGCCTTGCACGTTTGTGCGCACGAAAATATCTGGATTTGTAATACTTCTATCTACATGAGATTCTGCCGCAAAGTTTAATACATAATCAAATTTATACTCTTCAAACAAAGCGTTGATGAAATCGCGATCTGCGATATCACCTTTAACAAATGTATAGTTTGAAGCATCTTCAATGTCTTTTAAATTCTCTAAGTTACCTGCATATGTTAACGCATCTAAGTTCACGATATGATACTGAGGGTATTTATTTACCATATAGCGTACAAAGTTACTGCCGATAAAGCCTGCGCCGCCTGTTACTAGTAATTTCATTGTAATCCTCCTATTTCTCGTATACGAAGTTAATCTCTGCTTCTGCTAATACAGGATGCTTTGTGTCTTTTTCCGATAAAATTGGGTTGCTTGCTGGCCAATCAATGCTCAGTGCTGGGTCGTTCCAAAGAATGCCTGCATCATGCTCAGGAGAGTAATATTCATCTACCTTGTAGGCAACTGTTGTGTTAGGTACCAATGTGCAGAAGCCGTGCGCAAAACCTTTTGGTACAACAAGCTGACGCTTGTTATGCTCACTCAAAATTACACCTACCCATTGACCATAAGTAGGAGAGCCTTTGCGAATATCAACTGCCACATCATAAATCGCTCCTGTTACACAGCGCACTACTTTTGTCTGTGCCTTCGGATTTAACTGAAAATGCAAGCCACGTAATGTGCCGACCGGTACAGACAGGGATTGATTATCTTGGATAAAATCCTGGGTCAGCCCTAATTGTTCAAACAGGTCTTTGTTATAGCTTTCCATAAAATAACCGCGATGGTCACCAAAAACCTTTGGTTCTAAAATGACTACGTCCTCAATTTTTGTTTTGACAATATTCATATTTTCACCTATCTCGTTTGATTTGCAATCTTAATTAAGTATTGGCCGTATTGATTTTTCTTTAATGGCTCTGCCAATTCCAACAATTTTTCCTTAGAGATATAACCCATTTTATATGCGATTTCTTCTAAGCAAGCGATTTTTAACGTTTGACGTTTTTCAATTGTTTCAATAAATTGAGAGGCCTCTAGTAAAGATTCATGCGTTCCTGTATCTAACCAAGCATAGCCTCGACCTAGTAACTCAACATTTAAAGCCCCAAGCTCTAAATATTTTTGGTTAATATCTGTAATTTCAAGTTCTCCACGTGCTGAAGGCTTAATGCTTTTTGCAATTTCTACTACGCGATTATCGTAGAAATACAAGCCTGTTACTGCGTAATTCGACTTAGGTTCTTCTGGCTTCTCTTCAATAGAAACAGCTTTACCTTCCGCATCAAATTCAACGACGCCAAAGCGCTCTGGATCATTTACATAGTAACCGAATACGGTAGCACCTTCTTCACGATGTGCTGCATTATGCAATAATTGCGTCAAGCCATGTCCATAGAAAATATTGTCGCCGAGCACAAGCGCAACACTATCATCCCCAATAAATTCCTCGCCGATTAAGAACGCTTGTGCCAAACCACCTGGATGCGGCTGTACAGCATATGTAAGTTGAATGCCAAAATCAGAGCCATCACCTAAAATTTGTTCAAAACGCTCAATGTCCTGTGGTGTAGAAATAACAAGAATATCTTTAATGCCCGCTAGCATTAAAACAGAAAGTGGATAGTAAATCATAGGTTTATCGTATACAGGTAACAACTGTTTAGAAACGACCTTTGTAAGCGGATAAAGGCGTGTACCGCTACCGCCTGCTAATATAATTCCCTTCATAATTACATCCCATCTCCTTGCAAATTAGTTTACCCTTTTCATGGATAAGAGGTGCTTTATACACCGCACCTCACATTATAATGAAACCACACAAATACGAACAACATATATCTTATATTGTAACCATTTAGTAATAATAACTTAACTTTTTAATGCGTAGCTTTATATTGCATGACTGCTTTAATGGTACCTAGCCTTCCTTTGAGCTGCTCATTGAAAGAACGCTTTCGCATACCTGTTACATTTCCGCCATGGCGAACATATTTCATCAATGGCTTGCGGATATACACTATTTTACGCTTACTCATCATACAAACCAACGCGATCCATTGGTCATGCATCTCAATAGACTTTGGAAACGGTATGATATCCCCAACAATCTCTTTTTTAAAGGCCATGCAGCATCCAGTAAAGCTATTTTTCACGATATTACCGATCAGGCCCTTTTCACGATTGTTATTATGGGCATTCCAAGATTCGTGAATGATTTCACCGTCTCCATCAGTTACATATGCGTCATGCACAATAACCGATGCATTTGTAGTTCTAAATTCATTTACGACTGTTTCTACCTTATTAGCAAGCCACATATCATCTTGATCGCACAAAAAGATGATATCGCCGCGCGCTTTTGAGATTGCTTTTTCAAAGCTTTTGATTACACCAGCATTACGCTCATTCACGTAAACCTCGACTCTATTGCCGTAAGTATCTTTGATTACCTGCACTGTATCATCTTTAGAGCCATCGTCCACCACTACGACCTGATCTTGCTCGCTAAGCTGCGATAGCACAGAATTTAATTGCCGAACAATGAAGCCAGCTCCGTTATATGTTGCTATACATACTGATATCATGGACAGAAATCCTTTCTATACTTTTAATAATGTGCGCAACGTATGCAGAGCGATTTTTTTGTTTTTCACAAACAATAACTGCTTTCCTGCTCGCATCATTAATTGCAATCTATATCGTTTTAAAACATGACGCTTGTATTTTTTATAAAATTTCAGTTCTGAACCTATGATGCTTTTATATCTGTTCAAGGAAACTGTATCATAGTTCATCACAGACAACTCATGCTCGAGAGTCACAGGAGAGACAAGTACTTTATACCCCTCTTCGTACACCTTATAAAAGAACCAATGATCTAAAAAATCTAGCGGGAATTCTTGTGTGAAACCGCCAATTTCACTGAGAAACGCCATATTTACAGCCGTTCCGGAATTAATAGCCATAACCGGTTGCTCCTGCTTACCTGCAACCGGTTTTTTCCCTCTTAAAGGTTGCAACGTATGGCTGAAAACAGGAGAAATCATCGTTCCTTCACACATTACCATCGGTACAACAGCGGCTATTTCATCTCGATTTATCTCTAACTGAAAAAATGTATCTACGTACTCTGGTGTTAACTCTGTATCATGATCTAATAGCAACAGCCATTCACTACCATTTTGTTTTGCCTGCTCCCAAGCATACTGATAAGCCTGTGCAATCCCCAGATTTCGTTCATCATGCACATAAGTTATACCTGCAGTAGCAGGAACTTCCTGCGGCTTTAAACTGTTGTCATACACGATGAATTCATATTGCCCAGTAAAGCCTTTATTATTGAGTAATATCTGTTCGATTGTGACAAAGGTTTTGCTTTCCTGTAGCTTTTGATTGTAGAGGACCATTACAATTGTTGTTTTCATACAAATACCTTCTTTACCTGCATCTATTATGCAGTAGTTTTAATCGATTCCGCTTTACGCTTAGATAATACTAATACGATTAACAAAAAGCCGATTCCCAATGGATTATTAATGAACGGATTAATATTTGTTAAAAGTCCTAGCGCTGCTATACAAGCAAGCAAAGATACATCATTTGTATCAGGAACCCCTTTTTTCACATAATACATATGGTAGTTGTAATATAAAATAAAGCATACATACAGCCAGAGTGCTAGTCCGATAATTCCTTGCTCCACTAAAATATCCAAGAAGCTCATTTCTATTCCTGTATCACGACCAGCAATTTCTGTTCCATAGCCACTACCAACGACAAAATCAGGTACACTTTTAAAAACAAGATCTTTAGACGCCAAAATAAAATCAAGACGTGCATTCACACTGACATCATTAATCTCTTGCTCCGCTTTATCGCCTTTCGATGATTCTGTGCCTTCCTGCGTAGGAGCCGCGACATCCTGCCCAAAGCGCTCAATCGTCATGTACTTGTACATAAATGGCACAGCAGCGACAATCATAAGTGATACCGCGATTTTACGCAGCATAACTTTAGATTGTACAACTGTCAAAAACTTATTTTTCAAGCCACGGATTGCATCTGTAAATGTTTTAACATCAAGGAACACGATGAACATAATGCCAAACATAAGCGCTAATAAAAAGCCCCTTGTCTCTGACCATACAATTGATATCAAACCTAATACAACATTTGCAATGTCAAGCTTAGAATATTTTCTGCTTAATAATGCATTCAAAGAAAGGAATACACCCATTAACACAAAGAAATGGCTTTTATAGAACACGCTGTGACTCGGTCTAAAAAATAAATCATCATTCATTACATCATTTAAAAAGTAGTAATAAGAAGCAAAGTTGCTACTAAATACAGTCTTTCCTAATAGAGAAATAACAATTGTAAAAACAGCAACACCTAAAGAAGAATACTTTAAAATGGTAATAATAGTTTCTTTTTCATATCTATCTTTAGAAATGTAATATGCGAGCGGGAAGTACAATGCAAAGAATGCAACCCGAAGAAAATCCATTACAATCACTGATAAGGCATTTCCATTAATAGCACCTATCACTGCACTGACTACAAACCATCCCATTAACATATAAATCGCGATTGCTGTTCGATCAAATAACAAAAATGTATTTACCTTTTTATCAAAAAAGGCTCTGGTTTTTATAATTCTAAACAAGAAAGTCGCAACAACCAAAAGGAATAATACCTGACGGATCGATAACACACCAAAGTCAATCAGCCTACCGCCACCGCCGACGAAAAGCTCAATAAAAAACACTGTTAACAGCCATTTTTCAAACTTATTCACTAATCCTCTCACTCCTGAAATAAATGTAGCCGAACTTATATTTTATGTTTAAAACAGTTTCCAACCCCATTTATCAAAGAATTTATACATAGATTGCATAAAAATTTTAAATAACTTGGAGTTTTTGTGTGCCCCTCTTTCATAGTAATGAATTACTTCGGAAAACGGAGTATACACAACACGCTCGTCTCGCTGTCTAAGTTTTAAGCATAAGTCATAGTCTTCAAAGTACATGAAATAACGATCATCAAAGCCATTTACGCGTTTAAAAGCTTCTGCCCTAACTAGCATAAAGCAACCTGAACCGATACGAATATCAACATTTCTATCATTAGGTAGGTCTCGGCATTCATATGAATGCAGTCGTTTGCTGAACATTTTCTTTACAAACTGGAAAGGGATAAATCTAAGCGCATAATCAAAAACAGAAACACGGTTACGTACTAAATGTTGCGTCGTGCCGTCTGCATTTAATACCTTGGGTACTAAAAGAGAAATATCACCTTGCTGCTCCATTATTTCCAACATATTCAATAAATCTTGCTTTTTTAAAATAATGTCTGGATTGAAAACAAGGAAGTACTTCTCATCTGCATGCATTAAATTATAATTGTGACCGAAACCAAAACCATTATTTTCATGATAAAATGTAAGATCTACGAGGCCCTTATAAGTTGCTAAACGCTCTTGATATTCTTTTTCTGAATTATTATCAAAGATAACGAACCGAAAACGTTCGTCACCGTCGAACTCTTCTTTAATATTATCTAATACCTTAAAGATATGTTTACTATTGTATGTTACTATACTAACAGCGACCATTGCACCCATTTTTTCACTCTCCTTATATTGAAGCAGAACCTATGATGCTCCTTTTCAAATCATATCTCATGTAACTGTAACAAACGATTTAAAACTAAAATCCCTTACTTATCTTGTATATCTTCATACAAATTTATCATCATAACTACTATAGAGCAGGCGAGTGTTCACCTTACATCCTACATTATGTGAAATACAAATAGAAAACTGTACCTACCCTTTAACAAATTAACATTATAACACTAACTATACCTAATTTGTACACAATATTGACAACTCGCAATTTAGTGTTAGACTTAGTTTTAGGCGGGTGATGACGCCTTATCTGATTCAGAATTTTTTTATTTTTAAATGTCTAATTTTTCAGAATTGGTATATTGATAGTTTAGTAGCTGCTTTTCTAAGTAAGTCATTACAAACAAGCAAAAGGAAGACAATTATATGAACATTTCAAGAGAAAACATAAAGAAAAGTAAAAAGAAAACGATTGCACGTATATTATTATTTACTTTGTTTTTTGTAGGGTTATTAGGAGCAGGGTTTGCATATAAGCTATATTTAGACGTCGCAAAAGCTACGGATAAGATGCATAGTTCTATATCAAGAACAAAATCCGAAAAGCGTGAAGAAGAACTTGAATTCAAGGAAAAAGATCCTTTTTCTGTACTTTTGGTTGGTGTAGATGAACGTGAAGGACAAAATTCAAGAACAGATTCCATTCTTGTATTAACTGTAAATCCTCAAATGAAATCAACTAAATTGGTCAGTATCCCAAGAGATACTCGGGCAACCATTGTAGGCATGAATAAAAAGGATAAAATTAACCATGCTTATGCGTATGGCGGCATTGAAGGATCTATATTGACAATAGAAAATTTCTTAGATATTCCTATTGATTACTATATTAAAGTTAATATGGAAGGGTTTCGTGATATTGTAGACGCGGTAGGAGGAATTGACGTCAACAACAAGTTTGCATTCGAACTAGATGGCGTGTATGTCCCGGAAGGAGCTGTTCATTTAGACGGTGAACAAGCTTTGCAGTATGCGAGAATGCGTAAAGAAGACCCTAACGGTGATTTTGGTCGTCAAAAAAGACAGCGTGAAGTCATTCAAAAAATACTAGATAAAGGCGCTAGCTTCTCTTCCTTAACGAAGTATGACAAAGTTCTTAAGGCTTTAGAACAAAACATTAAAACAAACTTAACCTTTAAAGAAATGATGGATATCCAATCTCATTATAAATCTGCCGCCTTCAACGTTGAGCAGATTGAAATTCCGGGAGAAGGTAAGATTATGAGCGATGAGCTTTGGTACTACAATGTAGAAGAGAAAGATCGCAAAGCACTGTCTAATAAGCTTCTTGATCATCTTCACTTAAATAAATCTGTAGCAAATCAGCAAGAAATAAATACAGCTCAAAAGCATACTATCACAAATGAAAAACAACAATAAAAAAGGAATCGGTTGCCCGATTCCTTTTTTTATTTTCCCCGCCACTTCCAAACATGAATGCCTTTTTTCCATAAGAAGATTGCCATTAAGCTCGTCGCAAACGCCTCCGTCAAAACAGCTGTCCACGCAGTTCCGTATTGTTTGAACTGAGGAATTAACAGAAACATTAATATAACACTGAATATACTGGCCGCAATATAAATACGAGACAGCTCTTTTTTATAATCAAAATTAATCATTGTTAAAATGGCGAACACATTGGCCCAACCCAATATGAGCGGAAACGCTGCTAAAATTTGCAAGATAGGTGTAATTTCTTCATACTTGAATACAATTTCAACAATCTGTGCCGCAAAAATTCCAACAAATAAGGATAATGTAGCCATAAGGACTGTAACGAGCAAGAATACTTTATGCAATAAGGCAATTGCTGCTTCCCTAGACTCTTGTAGCGCCCGGCTTAAATGCGGATAGACGGTTTGAACAAGAGGCGTAATAATACTCAAAACAGCTTTGACCACTTTTTCTGCACTAGAATAATATCCGACAATGGTGTTGCTTGCAAAGAAGCCTAGAATAAAGACGTTGCTTGTCGTATATAAGCTTGTCATGATGTTAGATACAAAAATATGCCAGCCCGATTTTAACTGGTACATAATATCTTCTTTAGAAGGCTTTACAAAATGAATACCGTGGTGTGATGTAATTACATAAATAGCAATGATACCAATTGCAATATATCCTAACGAGTTAAAGATAGGTACGTACATAAACTTTGATTCGTCTGTCACAAATACAAAGATACCTAGAGTGAAAATAACCTTAGAAATTGCATTTAAAATTGAGATTGTTTTCATCTTTTCTATTCCTTGAAAAAACCAAATCGGGAACAGAACATTTCCTAACACCATACCGAAAGTTAAGATGTAAATCATACTGTCCGCTTTAAACTTTGGTACCGTGTAAAGTAAAACTATCAACACAATAAAGCTAATCAGCATCAATAGCGTCCGCACTAGCATGACTGTAGAAAAGATAACGGAAAGCTTTTTATTGTCTTCCCTCGCTAGGGAGATATCTCTTGTTGCTACAAATATGAAGCCATAATCCGTAAATAAAATAAAATACTGAATAAAAGCTTGAGCAAAATTAATTAACCCCACCCTATCAGGTCCTAATACATGAAGCAAGTATGGAATGGTAATGAGAGGTAGAATAAAATTTAGCCCTTGTACACTTGCTAAGGAAACAAAGTTGGTAACCAATTTCTTTTTAACAGACATTCACTGAACTCCCATATGTAGTTTTATTGCAGACTATTGTTACGTAATCTAAAAGATAGCATATAAAGAATCATTTTCCTAATGGCATTACTTTATTTTGCTATCGATAAAGTTCTTTATCATTGTATAATACGTGCAATAACAAATGCGATAGAAACTTATTGTTCGCTTGATAATAGATGATCTTTTATCCTAGTTTAATTCATTTTAAGACAATTATCATATTACAACATATTTCAAATTCATATTCTAAAGATTAGAACTTCAGGCTGCAAATCTACTATAATAAACGCTTTCTTATCATCTTTTACACCATTTTTTGCATGTCGCAAAACAACGATTGTCATTTGGAATACTTTATTGTATAGTTTCTCTATTCATTAGCAAATCAAGATATAAAGTATGGAATAGAGAGGGTTACAAGAAATGCTTTTAATTAATATTTTCGTCTTTATCGGCATCATAGCTGCTGCAGTTTCTGGGACATTGGTAGGAATGAAGAAACGACTAGACTGGTTTGGAGTGATTTGCTTAGCAGTAGCTACAGCTTTAGGCGGTGGTATCATCCGCGATGTAATGATTGGTCATCTCCCTCCTGTCGCATTTATTAAACCGATTTACTTTTTTGTTAGTGTAGGGACGGCTCTTATCACTTGTATTTTTTATGAAAGAATTACGAAATTACAAAATGTTATCATGCTTTCAGATGCAGTAGGTCTTGGTGTATTCACAGCAGTAGGCGCTAACGCCGCTGTCATGAATCATGTACATGAGCCGTTTTTGGTTGTTTCAATGGGCTTAATTACAGGTATTGGTGGCGGTATCTTGCGGGATATTTTCGCAAAAGATATCCCTTATGTATTTCGCAAAGAAGTATATGCAATTGCCTCAATCCTAGGCGCAGTAAGCTTTCTCTTAACATATAATAGTGTATCGCATATATTCGCTCTCTATATATGCTTATTTATCACATTTGTTGTCAGAGTGGTTTCTTTTTATTACAACGTCCATTTCCCTGTGCTAAAATCAGACCCTGCTATAGGCGAAGAAGTAAAGCATTCATAAGAAGGGTATCCTTTGTCGGGATACCCTTTTCTTATAGTGTACTTTTTGACGAACATTGTAGATTCATGGTTGATATGGTAATCTAAATATCGGATAAAGCTGTTTCCAGCACATGGCAAACATAAGATTTTCATTGGTTTGGAAATTATAAATACAGCATTCTTTATTACAAGCTTTGTTATCCGAGCTTTCCAACACCTTGTACCGAACATATTTACTTAATAGGAGGTCTATTATGATGAAGGTTTTGGTAATTGTCCCCGCATTCAATGAAGAAGAAGGTATTAAACATGTTGTAGAGCAATTTAAGAATATAAATAATGTTGATATATTAGTTGTCAATGATTGCTCCAAAGACAGAACATCAAAAGTCTGTCGCGAATTCGGGTTAAATGTTGTCGATTTACCTTGTAATTTAGGGATTGGCGGGGCTGTACAAACAGGCTATAAATACGCCAAGCTGCATAACTATGACATAGCTATTCAAGTCGATGGAGATGGACAGCATAACCCTTCCTACATTGAAGGTCTTATACAACCTATTGTAGAAGGAAAAGCGAATCTAGTAATTGGGTCCAGATATTTAAATAAAGAAGGCTTTCAATCTACATTTATGAGGCGTGTAGGGATTACCTATTTCAGTTTTTTAATCAAGTTGCTGCAAAAACAAAAAATCACAGATCCCACATCAGGCTTTAGAGCATGTGATCGCGAGGTTATTGAGTTGTTTAGCCAGCGTTACCCGGTCGACTATCCAGAGCCAGAATCTATTGTGTATTTGCTTCGCAATAATTATAAAGTAGCTGAAGTACCAGTTATTATGAATGAAAGAATGGGTGGAGAATCCAGTATCAACGCATTCAAATCTGTGTATTACATGATCAAAGTTTCATTAGCTATTATTATTGATAATTTGCGTAAATACGGTTTAACATAAAGGATTTACCAGTAGATTTACCTACTTTTCCTATTGAAAGGAGCTTTTTATGATTACAGTAAAACTGCAAATCATCCTATTGATAGCATCGATAATTACTTTCTTTCTTATTATCAATATGATACGAAAATATAACCTGGAATTAAAGTATTCTCTCCTGTGGTTATTCTTCTGTATTGTAAATATTTTATTGGCTTCATTCTCGAACATCTCAACCTTTGTTGCCGATGCACTAAGTATCCAAGAGCCTGTAAATGCTATTTTTCTTCTATCTTTTATGTTTCAGTTCTTTCTAATTTTCAGCCTCACACTTACAATTTCACGTATTTCTAATAAGCTTAGTCAATTGTCTCAAGAAGTTGGTATTTTAAAGAATGACTTTGAGGCTTATAAACAAAGCCAAAATCGTGAAAGCAAGAGGATGGATATATGAAATATGTATTAATCTTAGTTAACATCTTGTGCCTTGTTTTGGGCCAAACATCATGGAAGCTTGGAATGGAAAATATGCAGCTGCACGGAAACATTGTACAGAAATTCTTTCAGTTTGTTTTCTCGCCCCTTATCTTTTTAGGCTTTGTATTATACATATTAGCTACCGTGATATGGATGTATCTGTTATCTAAACTGCCTTTAAGCTTTTTATATCCATTGCAAAGCTTAGCATATGTATTTTCACTAATCATCGCCTTCCTTATCTTTAAAGAACATATTCCTATTACAAGGTGGATTGGGACAGGAGTTATATTATTTGGCGTGTATTTAATCGTAAAATAAAAACGTAAAGAGGTATGTACTCATTATGTCTAGATTTCAATCAGTCCTGAAAAGCTATTGGCTTCATGGCCTTTTAATACTACTCACCTTGCTTTCATTTCTACTGTTTATGTACGACCATCGCTCTCTTTTTTTAGTACCTAGAGAGATGGATCATACAGTTGTATCCCAAAATGAGAGTAATGCGATTATGGGTGAGCTTGGAAACAATATGCTTGTTTCACAATCTTTTGTTTCCCCTAAAGATACATTTTCAAAAGTGCAGCTATCTGTCGGTACCTATCAAAGAGAAAATCAAGGCGTTGTTTCTTTCCAATTAAAAGAAGCGGGGCAATCGCAGCCACTCTTTGAAACAACCATTGAGATACAACAGCTAAAGGATGGTATCAACAGCTTCTCCTTTCCTGCTGTTCAAAACGCAAAAGGAAAAACATATGAATTTACTTTAAGAAGTACGAATACTTTACCTGGGAAATCTTTTACTCTTTGGAAAAGCTCTAAAGATTCCTATGCGGATGGTACATTTACAATTGACGGGATCAATCGAACAGGGGATTTATACTTTCAGGTCATGTATGTTGAAAATAAGCCCCTTCTTACTAAGCAACAACTTGCTTTTATTACACTTATCTTTTTTATCATGTTCGGTGTGTCTTCGTTACTCGTTTTAAAATATAAACATGTACTTCATAAAGCGTTTTTAGCGATTGTTATTCCATTTGGAGTCGTCATGTCTCTTATTGTTCCTCCTTTTGATCAACTTGACGAGCTTGAACACTATTATAGGGCTTTTGAAGTTTCAGAAGGGAAATTTATCAACCAAATTGTGGACGGTAAGGTCGGAAATTATATCCCCAAAAGCCTCGTTGACACTGTAACCAGTGTTCGATATATACATCAGGATGGCTACAAATATAGCCTAGTAAAGGAAGCATTGGATATTCCGCTACAGTCGGAGGAGAGAATTTTCCTTCGAAATTATGCATCTTCATACCCGCCTTTGGTGTACATCCCACAAAGCTTGGGGTTGATATTGGGACGCGTTTTATTTGATTCGCCACTACTTATGCTATTTTTAGGCCGTTTATTTAATTTCGCTGCTTACACAGCGATTGCATACTACAGTTTAAAAATTGTACCGGTTAAAAAGCTATTCTTTTTTATATTAGCCATTTTGCCAATGAGCTTAATTCACGCTTCATCCTTGTCAGCAGATGGCATGACAAATGCTTCTGCATTGTTATTTGTATGCTATATGCTTTACTTGGCATATGGAAAGCCAGATGCCATACGCACAAAGCATATGATTATTTCTAGTGCTATCGGTATTTTCATTGCACTATCAAAAATTGTATATATACCAATTATCTTTATGTTTCTAATTATCCCATTAGCAAAGTTTAAAAATAAGAAAGATTATCTTCAAAAGTTTGTACTTGTGCTCATTGGATGTTTAATTCCATTTATTATATGGAACCTGCTTAATATGAAAAACATGTCTGTTCCAGATTTACGTGGTTATGCAGGAGTATCTCCATCTGACCAGGTTAAGTTCGTGTTAACCAATCCAATTACGTACACGAAAATTTTACTTAGCTCTTTTCTTTCACAAGCCATGCCTTACTTAATGGGGATACTTGGACAAATCGCTACCAATTACTCTTATGCTACACCGTTATTTGTCGTTGATAGCTTCCTTATATTATTGGTGTTATTTGGTATGATACAAACGGAAGAAGATGCTCATATGAAGCTAACGGCGCTCAATAAAGTACTATTTGCCTTTATTATTATTGCAGTAGTCGTTTTAACAATGACAGCACTGTACGTTGGATTTACAAGTGTTGGAGATCCTGTTATTAAAGGTGTTCAAGGACGTTATTTCGTTCCAATCGCATCATTCTTATTCCTTTTATTATCCAACAACAATTTAGTAAACCGCAATCCAAAAACTTCTTCTTGGATTGTAACAATTGGAAATATTTTGATATATACATTACTGATTAACTACATCATACACGTAAATTAAAAGCTATGTATATAAGAAAGGAAACGTTCTACTCCAAAGAATGTTTCCTTTTGTTTTATAAAACCTCAAAAAAATAATTTTTTCCTCTTGATTTATGAAAGCCCTTTTATTAGAATAGGATAGTGCAAGCGATTGCACTTATTTGCACAAAAACTTCACGCTATTATTCTAGTTTTTTATTTTTTCTGCATTATGAGAACGTTACCATAAAAGGAGGAACACATATGTCAAAAATGAAACAATTGATTTCATTCGACTTTTGGCAAAAGTTCGGTAAAGCGCTGCTTGTTGTAGTAGCTGTTATGCCAGCTGCCGGTCTAATGATTTCTATCGGTAAATTAATTGGAATGTCTGCAGGAGACATTGGTTTTGTACAAACGATTGCACGTATCATGGAGGATATCGGTTGGGGTATCATTGTTAACCTGCACATCCTGTTCGCTGTAGCAATCGGTGGTTCTTGGGCAAAAGATCGTGCTGGCGGCGCATTCGCTGCACTTATCGCATTTATCTTAACAAACCGTATTACCGGAGCAATCTTTGGTGTATCCGGCGATATGCTAACAAAAGAAGGCGCAACGGTTAAATCTTTATTTGGAGCAGAGCTTGTTGTTAAGGATTACTTCACTTCTGTTCTAGGTGCACCTGCTTTAAACATGGGTGTATTCGTTGGTATTATCTCCGGTTTCTTGGGAGCTTCTCTTTATAATAAGTATTACAACTACAATAAGTTACCTAACTCACTTGCATTCTTTAATGGTAAGCGTTTCGTACCATTCGTTGTTATCGTAGGTTCTGTTGCAGCGGCACTTATTTTGGCAACTGTATGGCCATTTGTACAAGGTCTATTAAATTCTTTCGGTCGTTGGATTGCGACATCAAAAGATACAGCACCAATTATCGCGCCATTTGTATATGGAACATTAGAACGTATTTTACTTCCGTTCGGCTTGCATCATATGTTAACGGTACCAATGAACTACACTGAGCTTGGCGGTACTTATAAAATTCTAACAGGTGCAAAAGCAGGTCAAATCGTTGCGGGTCAAGATCCACTGTGGTTGGCATGGATTACAGATTTGAACAACCTACTAGATGCAGGTAAAACAGCTGCATACGAGGCATTGCTTGGCGATGTTCACCCTGCACGTTTTAAAGCGGGACAAGTTATCGGTTCTACTGCAGCACTAATCGGTGCAGCTCTTGCGATGTACATGAATGTTGATAAAGAAAAGCGTCACAAATATAAGCCAATGTTCCTTTCTGCAGGTCTTGCAGTATTTTTAACAGGTGTTACAGAGCCAATCGAATTTATGTTCATGTTCGTAGCGCCAGTTCTGTACGTAGTATACGCAATTACAACAGGTTTAGCATTCGCGCTTGCCGATATCATTAACCTTCGTGTTCACGCATTCGGTTTCATCGAATTACTAACAAGAACACCGATGATGGTAAAAGCAGGATTAACAAAAGACTTAATTAACTTTGTCTTCGCATCACTTGCATTCTTTGCCTTAAACTTTGGTGTATTCAGCTTATTAATTAAAAAGTTCAACCTTCCGACACCTGGTCGTAATGGAAACTACATTGAAGATGAGGCACCAGCTGCATCTGGCAATAACAATGTAAACGACGGCTCTCTAGCAGCTGACTTAATTCAATTGCTTGGCGGTGCAGATAACATTGAAGATGTAGATGCATGTATGACACGCCTTCGTGTAACAGTAAAAGATCCAAGTGCTGTTGGATCTGAGAAGGAATGGAAAGATAAAGGCGCATTAGGCCTAATTCTAAAAGACAAAGGTGTACAAGCAATCTACGGTCCAAAAGCAGATGTATTGAAATCTGATATTCAAGACCTTTTAGGAGCATAAAGCGATGAAGCTTTTAACGCTGAATTGTCACTCCTGGCAGGAAGACAAGCAATGGGAAAAAATTCGTGACATTGCGAAAGCAATACATGAAAAGCAATATGATGTGGTTGCCTTACAAGAAGTAAGCCAATCCATTGACCCTAACATCGAAGCGAAAAATTTCGCTTCGGTTTTGCTTGAAGAATTGCAGCAGCTTGGTACTTCTGAATACGAGTATGTATGGGACTTTGCTCATATCGGCTATGATGTGTACGAAGAAGGATTGGCGCTTTTAACAAAGCATCCTATCATTGACCAAGCTTCCTTCTTTATCTCTAAAAGCGAAGATACATCCTATTGGAAAACACGTAAAATCGTTGGTATCACTATTGAATATAACGGAAAGCCTATTTCATTCTACAGCTGCCACCTTGGTTGGTGGGAAGATGAAGAAGAGCCTTTCGTGTATCAAGCGGATCGTTTGCTTGCGCACGTGCAGCAAAACGAAATCTTTTACTTGATGGGCGATTTTAATAACAATGCCTTTATTCGCAGTGAAGGGTACGACTATTTACTCGAAAAAGGCTTGTATGATACATTTGCCCTCGCAAAGGAAAAAGATAGCGGGATTACCGTAAAAGGCAAAATTGCCGGCTGGGATCAAAACAAAGCAGACCTTCGCCTTGATTTAATTCTAACGAATAAGCCGGTTGCAGTCGAACGTTCAACAGTTATTTTCAATGAGAATAATCGCCCGATTGTGTCAGACCATTACGGAGTTGAAGTGATCATTGCAGATTAAAAGGCGCTGTGCACATGCACAACGCCTTTTTCTTATTTATTAAATTTAAACTTCGCTAATGCATCTGCTAATGCTGTGTTTACTGGCTCATCATCCTGCTGCTTCAAATACTTGGCCACGTCTTTCTTTGATACGTTCCCTTGCTTGGCCTTATTACGGCGCTCTTGGAATGCATTCATTTTTTCACGATGACCGCAGCTGCAGACAAAGATTTGTCCGTCACCTTGACCGCGAAGCTCCATCTTCTTATGGCAGTTTGGACATCTTGCATTGGTCAGCTTGGCAATATTTTTACGATGACCGCATTCACGATCCTGACATACAAGCATACGGCCCTTTTTACCATTTACCTCAAGCATCGGCTTGCCGCAATCCGGGCATCTCGTCGCTGTTATATTGTCGTGTTTAAACTTTTGGTCACTATTTTTCACTTCATGTACAGCCGTTTTCGTATATTCACGAATCTCTTTTAAGAAGGTATCCTTCTTTAAGTTTCCCTTCGCAATTGCCTCAAGCTTTTGCTCCCATTCGGCGGTTAACGCCGGCGATTTTAAATCCTCTGGAACAAGCTCTAGCAACTGTTTCCCTTTAGAAGTAATATGAATATACTTCCCTTTTTTCTCAAGTGAAAAGCTATTGAACAGCTTCTCAATAATATCTGCACGTGTCGCGACAGTACCAAGACCGCCTGTTTTTCCAATCGTTTGAATTAAATCCTTGCTTTCACTGGACATATATTTTGCTGGGTTTTCCATCGCAGACAAAAGCGTTCCTTCTGTGAAGCGCTCCGGCGGCTTGGTTTCACCTTTTGTTTGCAAGATATTTAGAATTTCAATTTCTTCTCCTTGCTCAATGAATGGAAGAACCTGATCCGATACATCCTCACGTTCCTCTTCTTCAAAGTCATTATCATATACTTCCTTCCAGCCCTGTGAAAGAATTGTTTTCCCTTTGGCTACAAAGGATTCTTTCCCGATTGTGGCACGAATCGTTACTTGCTCAAACTCAAAGGCTGGTGATAGTACCGCTAAAAAGCGCTTTACAACAAGGTCATAAATCTTTCTCTCTTTATCGCTCAAGGAACTAAGCAAGACAGCTTCTTCTGTTGGAATAATCGCATGGTGATCAGAAACCTTGCTGTTATCAACAAAGGATTTGCTCGCCTTAATTGGCTTTTGCAGCAACCTTGAAGCAATTTTTGCATAGGGCTTTACATTACAAGCCGCAATGCGATCCTTCAATGTATCTACCATATCTGTTGAAAGATAACGGGAATCCGTACGCGGATACGTGACCACCTTATGCTGTTCATACAGCTTTTGCATAATAGACAGCGTTTCTTTGGCAGAATAGCCGAAAATACGGTTTGCATCGCGCTGTAATTCTGTCAAATCATACAACTGCGGCGCATACGTTTTTTTCAAGGTTTTCTGCACTTCTGTAACCTTCGCTTTTTGATTGCGTACCGCCTTTACAATCGCATCTCCCGTTTCTTTAGAAAATGTTCTTGTTTCCTTTGTCTTCCCATCCTGCCAGATAAACTTTACATTTTTACCGATGGCGGTTACACCATAAAACGGTTTTGGCTGGAAGCTTTTAATCTCTTCTTCACGCTTTGCGATAATTGCGAGCGTTGGTGTTTGTACACGGCCACAGGATAGCTGCGCATTATGCTTGCATGTTAAAGCGCGCGTTGCATTAATACCGACGAACCAATCTGCTTCCGCGCGCGCGACCGCAGACGCGTATAAATTTTCATACTCCTTGCCGTCACGCAACTTACGAAAACCTTCCTGAATCGCTTTATCCGTAACAGATGAAATCCAAAGCCGTTTAATTGGCTTTTTCACCTGCACCTTTTCCAAAATCCAGCGTGCGACCAGCTCGCCCTCGCGTCCCGCATCTGTCGCAATCACGATATCTTTTACATCCTTACGAAGCAGCTGCGATTTTACCGCCTGAAACTGTTTACCCGTTTGTTTAATAACCACAAGTTTCAAATGAGCTGGAAGCATGGGTAAATCTTCTATTTTCCATGACTTATATTTATCATCGTAAGCCTCAGGATCGGCAAGTGTCACCAGATGACCAAGCGCCCATGTTACGATATATTGCTCTCCTTCTAAATAACCGTTCCCTTTTTTACCACACTTTAATACACGTGCCAAATCACGGGCAACAGACGGCTTTTCCGCCAATACAACTGTTTTCATCTAAACATCCTTTCCGGTTTCTTCTATTCTATATCTTAGACGTTTTGTACATAAATGAAAAGCATTCTGATATTTAGACATCATTCGTCAGCGCAAGATACAAGCTGTTCTGCGCTAATTTGACAAGCGCTTCATCGCTTTTGTCATATCCGTATAGAAGAAGCACAGCATTTGTAAAAATGGCCCGAAATCTCGCCAGCTCTCGTTCATGATATTGGACTGTTCCATATATGTCGAAGAACACTCGACGATCTTCCGGTTCAAATAATGTATAAATTGCCGCTAAGTCCACGGAACGGTCCCCCTGATGCATATCACCCCAATCTATCACACCTGATAAATTCCCTTCCGTATCCACTATCATATTTCGGATATGAAGATCTCCGTGTACAAGCGTTTCCCGGGCTATATGCTCGCAATGCGGGATATTGATTGCGTATTCTCTTAAAAAGGTTACGTCATATAGATTTAGGCTTGCGATACGTTCGATATAATCTTGTAGCATAGGCCTCCGCTTTTCAATATGCAAACGATCTCGTTCATCAAACGTCACTCCATCAGGCACCGGTACATCATGTAGGGTACGTAAGAACAGGGCAAGCGGCTCAACCATCTTTTTTCGTTGCTTTGAAGATAACTGCATAATAGCATGTCCCTTTACTAGCTTATATCCGAGGAAAGGATATGGATACTGCTCTGTTTCTGTTCCATAATAGACTGGTTCCGGCACAGCAAGAGGTAACTGCTCAGCGAGGAACGGCAATACTTCTCCTTCTGTCTGTAAAAGCGGGATGGCAATGCCTCGTCTCGGGAAACGAAATACATACATGTTATTGACCAGGTAAACCGTATTATCAAAGCCCTCTCCTAATAAAGAGAGCTTAACAGGTATCAACTCTTGAAACTGCTCTTCAATTAGGCGTTTTGCCAGTTCTTGTGTGACGATATATTCTGGATTCCATATAGCCATTTATATGCCTCCTTTCCATTACCTAGGAAATAGAATAAGGAAGAGTAATCCTCACTCTTCCTTTACCTAGGTTTCAATATATAATCCTTAACTATTAATTAGTCCGCTATTTTATCACGTATGCTTGCTTTGGATGATTCACCTGATTCGGGTATTTTAACTTAATTTTGCCTTTATCTAAAAGCTTAGCTAAATAATTGTTTCTCAGACCATCCGGTGTTCGCTCTAGCAGATAAGCAAACTCCTTAAGTCTCAATGGACGCTTGGCACAAAGCTGCAAAATAATATCTTCCATCACGTCTGGAGACAGGCGTTTTTTCTTCCTGGCTAGCTCAGCTATTTGCCATAGCTCTGCTTCTATATCATCCTCTAGCACCTCTTCATATATATCTTCAGTACTAGGCACTTCGACAGAATCCTTCATTTTGTTATTTATGGACCTCGTTGATTCACTATTTCCGACAATATCTTTATTATAGGAGTTGTAATCTTTATTATCGGAGCCAAACTCTTTATTCACGGAGATTACGTCTTTGTTAGCGGAGTTAAAATCGTTATTATAAGAGTTTTTAACCTTATTATAGGAGTTGTAATCTTTATTATCGGAGTTTCTACCGTTAGTATAGGAGTCCTCATTTTCCTGCCATCCCGACAAAAATGCCTCTTCTATAGGTACAATCATAGGATATATCTTCAGGGTAAGATTCGTTTTATTATTTTCCGAATCAGATGTAAACCTCATGATCCAATTGAGCTGTTTTGCCGCTACATCCATATTGCGTATACCTGAGCCAGCTCTTTTACATAAATCAATCATAATAAACATTTTAAATAGATTGGGATTTCTTAAATTGCTAATGCCGCCCTCAAGAGCTTGTTCTGCTGCAACACGTGAATAACCAGGGTTAGTGAATATATATGCATCTTGTGTTTTCTCGATTACAATACCGCCCTCTGCATAATAATCTCCATGTACAATCGCATTTATAATCGCTTCATGAAAAATAGTAGCTTGTTCAACTCCAAGATCACCAGACATACTATTCCTTATATTATCTAATGTTCGGAAATAGAAGTCGTATATGTTTCCAGACCAAGTTCCATCTTGTGAAGTAAATCGATGGGACCAAGATAGATTTTCATTATTTCCCAAACTCTCACGATACTCAAGAAAGTATTGCGGCAAAACTTCTGTAATCATTCGCTCTTCACTAAACATTAATAAGCCAGCCAAAGTCAGTCCTTCTTTATTTGTATTACGAATCTTTCCCCAGGCACCGATTTTATAAAGAAACTCCTTTAACTCCAGCGCATTCCACGGATGATCCGGCTTGACCGCCGCAAAGCGCTGCCGGTAGTTTTTTACCGACTCGAAATTCAGTTCATTGAGGCCATAGTGCTCTAAAATCAAGCTATCGGAGGTCTGGCCGGTATGATCTATTGTATAACTCAATGCATTTCCTCCTTCCATATCCGTTCTTTCACGCAGCATATTATAAAGTCTCCTTTGACTGCCTCATAAAGTTCATTCCTTTATTTTAACACTTTTTGACGATATATCGTGTGACTGCAAAGAAAATATATTAACAAAGACCTTCGGGAAATAATGGTACATATATTCATAATTATTGGCTGTTTTCGCAAACTTTGTTGCTATGTAACAAATAATGGGGAGTGGTTGATTTCCGCTCCAACCAACCTGAAACAAAGAAACCTATCTAAAAACAACAATCTTTTATAAAAGAGCCTAATTATTATATAGATATACAAAAATCAAAGAGAAGCATATACATATAGTCTGCCGCTTCTTCGTACCTCTCATAAATAAACTGTATGATATAGTTTGTGTTATCTGTACTACATAATTTGCCCTCTTTAATCCTCCCTGCAACTTCGTTATAATCAATAGAGAAGTTTCAACTACGTCACTATAAAGAAAAGGTGTATGCATAGATGAGTATTTTATCAGTAAGCAATTTAAGTCATGGCTTTGGCGACCGCGCTATCTTTAATAACGTCTCCTTCCGCCTATTAAAAGGCGAGCATATTGGGTTAGTCGGGGCCAACGGAGAAGGTAAATCTACCTTTATGAACATTGTTACTGGCAAGCTGCAGCCAGATGAAGGGAAAGTTGAATGGTCTAAGCATATGCGCGTAGGCTATTTGGATCAGCATGCTGTTTTGTCGCAAGGAATGACAATTCGTGATGCCTTAAAAACTGCTTTTCAATATCTCTTTGATATGGAAGCTGAGATGAACGGTATTTATGAGAAAATGGGAGAAGCAACTCCTGAAGAGCTAGAGAGAATGCTGGAAGATGTTGGGGTCATTCAAGATACTTTAACTAACAATGACTTCTATATTATTGACTCTAAAGTAGAAGAGGTAGCGCGCGGACTTGGTTTAGATGATGTCGGCCTAGATCGTGATGTACACGACCTGAGCGGGGGACAACGCACAAAGGTTCTGCTTGCGAAGCTATTGCTTGAGAAGCCGGATATCTTATTGCTAGATGAGCCTACCAACTACCTAGATGAAAAGCACATTGAGTGGCTGAAGCGCTACCTACAGGAATATGAGAACGCATTTATTTTGATATCCCATGATATTCCGTTCTTAAATAGTGTAGTTAATCTAATCTACCATATGGAAAACCAAGAATTGAATCGCTATGTGGGTGATTATGATAACTTCCTAAAGATTTATGAAGTGAAAAAACAACAACTGGAGTCTGCTTATAAGCGTCAGCAGCAGGAAATTTCCGAGCTAAAAGACTTTGTTGCCCGCAATAAAGCGCGTGTTTCTACACGAAATATGGCAATGTCCCGCCAGAAAAAGCTTGATAAAATGGAAGTGATTGAGCTAGCGAAGGAAAAACCGAAGCCGGAGTTTCATTTTAAGGAAGGTCGTACATCCGGCAAGCTGATTTTTGAGACGAAGGATCTTGTTATTGGCTATGACAGCCCACTTTCTAGACCTTTAAACTTGAAAATGGAGCGCGGTCAAAAAATTGCCTTGATGGGTGCAAACGGTATTGGTAAAACAACACTTCTAAAGAGTATTTTAGGCGAAATTAAGCCGATTTCTGGCAGCGTTCAGCGCGGTGATTACTTGCAAATCGGCTACTTCGAGCAAGAAATTAAAACATCCAACTACAATACTTGTATTGAAGAGGTTTGGAACGCGTTTCCTTCCTTTACACAATACGAAGTGCGTGCTGCATTAGCAAAATGCGGCCTTACAACAAAGCATATTGAAAGCAAGGTAGAAGTCCTGAGCGGGGGAGAAAAGGCGAAGGTACGCCTGTGTAAGCTAGTAAATAGCGAGACAAACCTGCTGGTACTGGACGAGCCTACCAACCACTTGGACGTAGATGCGAAGGAAGAGTTAAAGCGCGCCTTAAAAGCCTACAAAGGTAGCATCCTACTTATCAGTCACGAACCGGAATTCTATCGTGAGGTTGCGACTGAAGTATGGAATTGCGAGAGCTGGACAACGAAGTTGTTCTAATCAGCTATTCACACATTTCAGCCTCCTCTTACTGGTAAAGGGGAGGCTGGCTTTTTGTTTGCTTTTGCTCTTATGCTATAATAAGTACTCATCATATATTTTGGAGGCATTATGCTAACTTTTGAAGAAAAACTTGCAATTATCTCATCTTTTTCAGAATTAGAGCGAAAAAACGTGTCGTTAGGGCGCGTGAATTTCCATTTTGAAGGCAGCGTGAAGGAGAAAAAAGTGGTTGTTTATCACCTGCACCCAAATGGCAATGGCTTTGTATATGGGGAATATCTGAATGGGTATGAAATGAACGACAAGGGTATGGTCAATATCCGTGATTTCTCAGCGGATGCGCTTCGCACAATTGTCGAGCAGTCCATTTTGTCTCTATCAGAAGAAGAGATAGCGGTTCCTGATAAGCCTGCTTTTGAAGAAGAGTGGATCAATGACGAAGGACATACTCTCACGCTTGTGGAAGAAGACGATTTGTGGAATGTGTATGCTGGTTTAAACCTTGATGGTACATTCAACTCCTATCGAGAAGCAGCTCAATATCTAGATGAGGAAGGCTTCACTATTAAGTAAAGCCCTTGCATCGCAAAGGCTTCAATCTTCATCCTTAATATCAATATCCTCGGGAAGTGGCTCGCTGTTCCATTCAGCAAGCTGCTTTTTTGCTTTTTCTACCTGCTTCATATGGTCAGCAAATTGGTCTTTATAGATGAGGTACTGCTCGCCGTCATGAACAGTTCTAATTTTACCCTGTCCAACTAATGCACGAATTGTTGCTTCTGGAAGTGATAAATACTCCGCCGTTTCTGCGATTGTCATATACATTGATTTCATCCTCTCAGCTCTTTATCCATTTTCATTTTATCACTTTTATGTCGCTTAATACGAAATGATGTAGCAAGAAATTGATAACTATTATAAAAAGGGTTATACTTTTTAAGGTACTTACGGCTATTATGAAGTTTTTTTGGAAATAGGAGATTGCTTTATTCGGGATTATGTTATTGTTTTGTGGAATAATATTTCTTATAAATTAATAAAGGTGAGGGTTTGTCATGAACAATCATACATATTGCTCCATGGTTATTTTTGGAGCAACAGGCGACTTAGCGAAACGGAAGCTTTTCCCATCTATATACAATCTGTACAAAAAAGGTACGCTAGACAAAAATTTCGCTGTAGTAGGTGTGGCGCGCAGAGAGTGGAGCGATGAAGTTTTTCGTGAAAATGTTACTGCTTCCTTGCAGGATTCCAATATTTCTATTGAAGGCGACCTAACGGAATTCCTCTCTCATTTTCGTTATCTTGCGTTTGATGTTACCAATGCAGCTTCTTATCAAGATTTACATGAGCTATTAAACAGCTTAGAGCAAGAATTTTCTATCCCGGGCAACCGCATGTTTTACATGGCAATGGCACCGGAGTTCTTTGGAACAATTGCTTCCTACTTAAAGTCTGAAGGTGTAACCAATGAACAAGGCTGGAATCGCCTTATTATTGAAAAACCATTTGGTCATGATTTCGCTTCTGCGCAGAAGCTAAACGAGGATTTAAGACAAGCGTTTGCGGAGGATGAAATCTACCGTATTGACCATTATCTAGGCAAAGAAATGGTTCAAAATATTGGTGTAATCCGTTTTGCCAATGCGATTTTTGAATCGTTATGGAACAATCGCCACATCTCTAATATTCAAATCACTTCCAGTGAATCACTTGGTGTAGAAGACCGCGGTGGTTATTATGATACGTCAGGCGCCTTGCGCGACATGGTACAAAACCATATGATTCAAATGGTAGCTTTGCTTGCGATGGAGCCACCAATTCGCTTAACAACAGAAGAAATCCGCAGTGAAAAGATTAAAGCATTACGTGCTATGCGCCCAATGACAAAGGATGAGGTAAAGCAATATTTCGTTCGCAGTCAGTATGGTCCGGGCTCCATGAATGGAAAAGAAGTACCTGGCTACCGCAGTGAGCCTAAGGTAAACCCAGAATCTCGTACAGAGACATTTGTCGCAGGTAAGCTGATGATTGACAACTTCCGCTGGGCAGGTGTACCGATTTATATCCGTACAGGGAAGCGTATGCAAGAAAAATCTACAAAGATTGTAGTTGAATTTAAAGAATTGCCAATGAATCTGTACTCTAAATCAGAAAATAACGTTCATCCAAATCTTCTTATTATCCATATCCAGCCAGATGAAGGTATCTCACTGATTTTAAATGGTAAAAAGATTGGGATGACTGATAAAACAACACCGGCTAAGCTGGATTATTGCAATCATTGCATCGACGGTATCAATACACCGGAAGCATACGAGAAGCTTCTTAACGATGCAATTCACGGTGATGCAACAAACTTTACACACTGGGATGAAGTTGCACTATCCTGGAAATTTGTTGATGTAATCTCTGAAGCATGGAAAGAAGATACAAGCAGTGAGTTTGAGCTGTATCCTGCCGGTTCTATGGGACCAAAGGCTGCTGATGATCTGCTGGCACAAGATGGCTTCCACTGGTGGCCAATCGGAGATGACAGTGACTATTCTATATAATAAAAAACCGAGCCTCGGCTCGGTTTTTTGTTTAGCAGCTAAGCCACATATGCTGTTTTTACTTCCATTGTGTATGGAAAGTTCCTTCTTTATCAATACGCTTATACGTATGTGCACCGAAGTAATCGCGTTGCGCTTGCAGTAAATTTGCAGGCAGAGTGGCTGTGCGATAGCTGTCGTAGTAAGAAACAGCTGCTGAGAATGCTGGCACTGGAATTCCTTGTTGTACCGCAGCTGCGATAATTGTACGTAACCCCCCTTGGTACGCTTCTACAATTTCTTTAAAATATGGGTCAAGAAGCAGATTTGGCAGGTCTGCTTGACGTTCGTAAGCTTCTTTAATATTTTGTAGGAATGCCGCACGAATGATGCAACCGCCTCTCCAAAGCATAGAAATACTTCCAAAGTCAAGGTTCCATCCGTACTCTTCAGACGCCGCCTTCAATTGTGTGAAGCCCTGTGCGTAGGAACAAATCTTGCTCATGTATAACGCTTGACGAACAGCCTCAATTAATTCTTCTTTGCTTAAGCCTAGTGGTAACTTTTCAGGGCCTGCCAACACTGTACTTGCATGAATACGCTCTTCTTTTAAAGCGGAGATGCAGCGCGCGAATACAGACTCTGTGATAATTGGCAAGGAAACGCCTAAATCAAGCGCACTTTGGCTTGTCCATTTTCCTGTACCTTTTTGACCAGCTTTATCTAAGATCATGTCAACAAGCGGCTTTCCTGTTTCGTCATCAATCTTTGTAAAGATATCTGCTGTAATTTCAATTAAGTAGCTATTTAACTCACCTTTGTTCCACTCTGCAAAAATCTCGTGAAACTCTTGCGCACTCAGATTAAGTGTTTGTTTAAGGAAGAAATATGCCTCACAGATAAGCTGCATATCGCCATATTCAATACCGTTATGCACCATTTTAACGTAATGTCCCGCTCCGTCTGGACCGATATATGAACAGCAAGCCTCACCATTGACCTTTGCTGCAATGTTCTCAAGCATATCCTTTACTTTTTCATAGGCTTCCTTTTGACCACCAGGCATGATGGAAGGACCTTTTAGAGCGCCCTCTTCACCGCCGGATACACCAGCACCGATGAAGTTAACACCTTTTTCCGCAAGCTTTTTATTGCGGCGAACCGTGTCTTCAAAGTACGTGTTACCACCGTCGATAAGGATATCGCCCGCATCTAAGTAAGGAAGTAAAGAATCAATTGCTTTATCTGTAATTTCACCTGCATTTACCATCAATAAAATTTTGCGTGGCAATTCTAAGGAATCGATAAAAGTCTGAACTTCACTTGTACCTACCAAGTTTTTTCCAGTATTTTCAGCGATAATCGCGTCAACTCTTTCTTTTGAGATATCATAAAGGGCTACGGAATAACCTTTGCTTTCGAAGTTAAGCGCTAGACTTTTTCCCATAACACCTACACCGACAACTCCAATTTGTTGTTTTGGCATAATATTCATTCCTTCCTATGTATGTTGTCCCTTATATATTATAGTACCATATGGGCTAAAGTGAAATTTAAACTTCGCCACTTACACATTTTCTTCATTTCTTTATTATGCTCTTTCCAATACTTCCTTATCTCGCAATAAGAATTTTTTCATTTCTTTGGTATGTAAAGGTGGACTAAAAAAGTAACCCTGTCCCATGGTACATCCATGTTTCATTAAAAACTCAACCTGTTCTTCTTTCTCAATTCCTTCTGCAATGACTTTGAATTGAAGATTGTGCCCCATATCAATAATTGTTTTAACGATGGCACCCTGATTTTCATGATGAATAATATCATCAACAAAAGACTTATCGATTTTTATTTTATCGATTGGAAGGTGCTTGAGATAGCTTAAAGACGAATAACCTGTGCCAAAATCATCAATGGACAGCTTAACCCCAAGATCTCTGAGTTTATGTAAAATTACAGTGGAGTTTTCAATATCCTGCACTACACTCTCCGTGATTTCTAAATCTAAAAACTGAGGTGTCAGCTCCGTGTCATGCAGTACCTGTATCATCCTATCAATAAAGTTTTCTTCCTGCATTTGACGGGCAGATAAGTTTACCGCAACAGGGATACATGCAATTTTCTCTTCCTGCCATTTTTTATTTTGCTGACAGGCTTGCCTTAAGACCCACTCGCCTAACGGAACGATTAAGCCGCTCTCTTCTGCGATTGGGATAAATTCTAAAGGAGATATAAAGCCATATTTCTCATGCGACCAACGTAAAAGCGCCTCCATCCCTGTGACGACTCCTGTTTGTAAATCTATTTGTGGCTGATAATATACTTGCAACTCCTGTTTGCTCAGAGCCTTACGCAAATCATTTTCTAATTCCATTTTACGTGCAGAACGCTCCATTAAATGAGCTGTATAGAATTGATATGTATTTTTACCTCTTTCTTTTGCCGCATACATTGCAGTATCCGCATGCTTAATGAGCGTTTCTACATTATCTCCATCCTGCGGATACATACTAATTCCGATACTAGGAGTGATATAGTACTGGTCATCTTCAACATCAATAGGATTCGCAAATGCATGTAAAATGTCTCCTGCTACTTGTTTTGCTTCTTGTATATTTGCATGTTCCAACAGAACAATAAACTCATCTCCGCCTTGTCTTGACACAATACCGTTACTGGTAATAGATGTATGCAATCGATCTGCTACGCCCTGCAAAAGCTTATCGCCAACCGTATGTCCCTTGGTATCGTTGATGATTTTAAAACGATCTAAATCTAAAAACATAATTACAAAGCCTTCTGTTTTATGATCTCGTAATAATTCTCCTAGGTATTTTCGAAATTTATAACGATTAGGCAGACCTGTTAAGGAATCATAATATGCTAACATTTCCATGGATTTTTCAGACTGTTTACGATCTGTTATATCTCTACCGATGACTTGTACGGCAGGACGCCCTTCATAAAACAGCTCGCTCATAGACATTTCCATTTGTACTTCTTGTCCCTTGAGATTATGCATAACCAACTCCAAACGGTTGACTGGTTCACCTTGCGAACGATGCTCTCTGATTTTTTGTAATGTTGCTTTATCAAGGAAAGCTTCTATTGAAATGCGTTTTAAATCATGCTGTGTTTTAGCTCCAAGCAATTGACATCCCGCCTCATTCACATAGTCAATTCGTCCGCCGCTCACAACTGCGATACTGTCAGGTGACATTTCTACTAAGCTTTGATATAAGCTTTCACTTTCTTTTCTGTCTGTGATATCCATGAGTACACTTGTAAAGTGTACAAAATTCCCTTTCGCATCTAATATTGGAAAGCCCTTATCTTGAATCCAGCGTACCTCTCCATCAGCACGGCGAATACGATATATGCTTGTTACCGGGTTTCCCTTAAGAAGCTCTGTTTGGCGTTCTAGCAACAGGTGTATATCTTCTTGTATAATAACCTTCTTCCATAGGTTTTTATCTTGGTAAAATTGTCGCAGCGAATAACCATACAGCGTTTCTATTTTCGATGTAATTAATAATGTATCTTCCACAAGATCATGTGACCAAACTGCTATATCCAGCGCTTGAAATATATTATTCATTTTTTCACGCGATTCTTCTAGCTCTTGGGCATAGTCTTGTAAATCCTTATGCATAAAATAAAATGTGAATAGCGCTAAAATGAGAATAGTCACACCTATAGCTATATCAAAAAATATACCTATTTGTGTTTCAATGCCTTGTAATTTTAAAGAAGCTTTTAAAACAATCAGTATTGCTAATAACCAAAACGTATTAGACTTACGTAATTGCTTGAAAATTTTCATATATCTTTCTCCTATTTTTAGAAAATGATATCGTATTTAGATTATTATAATGTAAACAATATCCAAAAAACAGAATATTTTTTTATACTTCATATTTTCATGAATGAAAAATATAAGATAGGTAAAAATTTAATTGGTAGATATAGAAGGATAAGCAGCAAATTGACGTGATTTTTGTTTACATAGAGAGCCTATAAGATGCCTATAATGCGTAAAATTCGCCTTACAGCGCCTTGTATACACAGCATGTAAATTTCCTTACGTTCAACAATTTTAAAAATATATATGCTTTTCCTTTGACAAAGTAATAGGATTTATATAATAATTAATATCGAATTAGAATTATTACAAAGTGTTATTGCACTAAAACTTTTTATTTTAGGAGGATTTTCAAATGGCATTAATCGGTAAAGAAGTAGCACCATTTTCAGCAAAGGCTTTTCAAAAAGGTGAGTTCATCGACGTTACAGAAGCAAACTTTAAAGGTCAATGGAGCGTTGTTTGCTTCTATCCTGCAGACTTCACGTTTGTATGCCCTACAGAACTAGAAGATCTTCAAAATCAATATGCAGCTCTTAAAGAACTTGGCGTAGAAGTATACTCTGTTTCTACAGATACTCACTTCACGCACAAAGCATGGCATGATACTTCTGAAACAATCGGTAAAATTGAGTATATTATGATTGGTGACCCTTCTCATGTAATTTCTCGCAACTTCGACGTATTAAACGAAGAAGACGGCTTAGCAGAGCGCGGAACATTCATCATCGATCCAGATGGCGTTATTCAAACAGTTGAAATCAACGCAGGTGGCATTGGCCGCGATGCAAGCACACTTGTAAACAAAATTAAAGCAGCACAATACGTGCGCAACAACCCAGGCGAAGTTTGCCCTGCTAAATGGCAAGAGGGTGGCGCTACACTTAAACCAAGCCTTGACCTTGTAGGTAAAATCTAAGGAGTTTGATACAAATGTTACTAGATGCAGATATAAAGGCACAGTTGGCCCAGTACCTCCAATTATTAGAGAGCGATATAATGCTTAAAGTCAGCGCGGGAACGGACGAAGTATCCCGTGACATGCTGACTCTAGTGGACGAACTGGCCACTATGTCACCTAAAATTAAAGTAGAACACGCAGAACTATCGCGTACACCAAGTTTTAGCGTTAATCGTATTGGAGAAGATACGGGCGTAACATTTGCCGGTATCCCTCTAGGACATGAGTTTACTTCCCTTGTTTTGGCTTTGCTGCAGGTTAGCGGCAGAGCCCCAAAAGTAGATCAAAAGCTAATTGATCAGATTAAAAATATGAAAGGCGAATACCATTTTGAGTCCTATATTAGCTTAAGCTGCCACAACTGTCCTGATGTGGTACAAGCGCTTAATCTAATGAGTATCTTAAATGAAGGTATTACGCATACCATGATTGACGGCGCAGCTTTCAAGCAAGAAGTTGAAAGCAAAAATATCATGGCAGTACCGACTGTTTTCGTAAACGGCGAATCCTTCGGCAGCGGCCGCATGACGCTTGAAGAAATTCTGGCGAAAATCGGCAGCGCCCCAGACGCTTCTGAATTTGCGGATAAAGAGCCTTATGATGTACTGATTGTTGGCGGTGGTCCGGCAGGCTCCAGTGCAGCAATCTATGCGGCACGTAAAGGCATTCGTACAGGTCTTGTAGCGGAGCGCTTCGGTGGTCAGGTTATGGACACAATGGCGATTGAAAACTTTATCAGTGTAAAACAAACTGAAGGTCCTAAGCTTGTAGCAGGCTTGGAAGAGCATGTGAAAGAGTATGGCGTTGATGTCATGAACTTACAACGTGCAAAACGTTTGGAAAAGAAAGATCTTATTGAAGTTGAGCTTGAGAACGGTGCTGTTCTAAAAAGTAAAACTGTCATTCTTTCTACAGGTGCACGTTGGCGCAATGTTGGCGTTCCTGGCGAAGCAGAATTCAAAAACAAAGGCGTCGCATATTGCCCACACTGCGATGGTCCTCTGTTTGAAGGCAAGCGCGTGGCTGTTATCGGTGGTGGTAACTCTGGTATCGAAGCTGCGATTGATCTTGCAGGTATTGTAAAGCATGTAACAGTTCTTGAGTTTATGCCAGAGTTAAAGGCAGATGCAGTACTACAAGAGCGTCTATATAGTCTTCCTAACGTAACAGTACTGAAAAATGTGCAAACAAAAGAAATTACAGGTACTGATAAAGTGAACGGTATTAGCTATATGGATCGCGACACAGAGGAAGTTCACCACATTGAACTGGAAGGCGTATTCGTTCAAATTGGCCTGGTACCGAACACAGAATGGTTAGGCGATACGATTGAACGCACACGCTTCGGTGAAATCATTGTGGACAAGCATGGTGCTACAAGTATCCCTGGCGTATTTGCGGCCGGCGACTGCACGGACAGCGCCTATAAGCAAATTATTATCTCCATGGGTTCAGGTGCCACTGCAGCACTAGGTGCATTCGACTACCTTATCCGCAATTAATATATTCTCTTTAATAGAGAATCGTATAAACAAAGAGCTCCCAAATGATTGGGAGCTCTTTGTTTATACATAAGGGATATACACTGTTATTTTATATTCTCCAGCTTTAAGATTTCCTGTGTTTTTCTCAAATCCTCAAGAGAATCAATTTCAAAGCTATCATCGCTTTGAATGCGATGTAGATGTACTTGTAAGGAAGGCAAATTATGCTTCACTACATCATCCCAATATAAATCTGTGAAATTTCCATCTGCAATAAACTCTTCTAAACTTGCTTGTATCTTCTCTGCGTCTCTTTTTGCCCAATAGGAAATACCACAAAGGATATAATCCTCAGTTCCATCTCGTACTTCAATATCGTAAATACGATCACTTTCGTCGTATCGTAAAACCCACTCATTTTTAAAATCAGGTTTTTTCGAACTAAAGTATAATGAAGTCTGTGGATTTTCTAGCAAAAAATTTCGATGCAAGTATACATCCGCATCAATTACATAAGAATCCGTTAAATACTCTTTGACTAAATACATAGTGTAAATGTTGTTATACTGATCATATTTATCGTTATGAACAAGCGTAACACCGTATTTCTCAGTTAAATAGTTAAACTTCTCATGCAAATAGCCTGTCACCACAATGATTTCTTGTATACCTTTTTCACGAAGGAATTCGATTTGCTTTTCTAGCATCGGTTTCCCGTTTACTTCAACTAACGATTTTGGCGTAGTCAATGTTAAAGGTCGTAGTCTTGTTCCCATTCCTGCTGCTAGTAATATCGCTCTCATGCCGTTTTCTTTTCTCCATTTCTAAAACTAATACCAATGACTTCTTTTGGACTTGCTACTGTTAAAATTGAGCCAACAATAATTCCAATACTGCAAAGCAATAGCTTTGGCGAGAAGGCTGTTCCTAGTACAATCATACCAATAATAACTGTCCATGCCGCATATGTGATATTGAGTGCCATTGCCTTTGTAGGTCCGATATGATTGATTGCTTTATAGTAAAATACATACGATGCTGTACCTGCTAAAGCAATGACTGCAATTAGCGGAAGCTCTTTACTCATCAAAACATCCACTGTTAAGAAATGACCGCCAAACACCGGAATAATGATGGCCGCAAAAGTAAGAGCTGATGTAAGCTGTCTGATTTGCAAGGCTTGCTCCGGACTTACTTCATCATCCTTCATACCATATGCAATAATAACACACTCTAGTCCCCAACCAACAACACACATTGCTGCAAAGAAAAATCCAAGTAAATAACTTTCAGTTGCTATTCCTTCATTAGAGTAGCCCAAGAAAAAGATAAAGCCAATACTAATTAATAAACCAAACCAACTTCTAAGACCTAATTTATCTTTTAGGAAGATAAACGCAAACAATGCGCCAACAGCTGGATAAACAGCCGAGATAGAAGCTGTATAAGAGGCTCCGATATACTTTACTGCTAACACATAACCAGTCATACCTACAGGACCACCCATTAATGCTGCTAATACAACAAACAAGCCGCTTTTCGTCCTTAGTTTAGAAAATGTTTGTTTGAGTTCACCGCGGAACAACATATAAATTGCCATCCAGATAGCAGACAACATATCATGAAGCAAAGTACTTACCAAAGGTGCCAAAAAAATCACTTGCTCGTTTGATAAAAATACGGCTCTTGATAAAACAATTCCAATTAATACGGTATCAAGTGCCCACAGTATCCCTGAAGATAATCCGAAAAAAATACCTTTTCCTTGCCCCTTGTTCATCATATATCCCCCTCTGTATTAAACGCGCTCAAATAATTGCGTTAAGTTTGCCTTCGCTCTGTTATAACGATCTATTCCATACGTACCAAAATCATCGCCCTGTGCTTCTTTGATCTGGGTCCAGATAGTCCATAAAAAGTCTTGAAAAATTTTATTAAGCAATATACGTGTTTTGATTTTCTCTTCTGCCGGCTGACCAAAGTAGAGCTGAAGAAATAATTCTTCTTCTTCAGGAGAGAAATTACATTCTAACGAATGAGCCGCTACGTCCCACATCGGATCATTCATACCGCTGTATTCCCAATCAATCAAATACATTCTACCGCTTCCACTTTTCACAAAGTTTTCAGGTAATGTATCATTATGACAAGGTGTAAGCGTTACGTCTAAAGCTTCATATATATCTTTCATGTACATAATTGCTGCACGTGTTTCCTTATAGTCCGAAAAGTTTTCACCGTTTGCCTGTTTTAACAACAGCTCATATTCCTCAATCTTTTCAAATACGTCAAATCTATTCTTCATCACAGCCTGAGAAGTATGAAGGGTCCGCAGCAATTCTGCAGTTAAATGCATATGCTCTTGACGCTTTGCGCTCTTTGCATTTAAGGTTTCCGCATCTGGAATCATTTCTGCTACCTTCACACCTGTATGTTCATTGAAGTAAAGAATAGGTGTATCAATTCCTAAATCACTTGCGATACGAGCGTTAAACTTTTCTTCATATCGATTAATCATGCTTTCCGTACCATTTCCAGGAATACGCAATACATATTCCTTATTACGCAGCGTTACTTTATAGTTTTTATTTGTCATACCGCCAAACGGCTCAATTACAAAGTGTTCCTCTTCATTAAGCTGAAGCGCTTCACGTAAAATCTCTTTAATCTGTTGTTTTTGATATTCCGCTTCTTTTCGCTTAAGCCTCGGATAAACAAAGTTCACTACATTATGGTATTGCTGTGGTGTGTCAATCTCCGCCCAAACCGCATCAGGGACCTTTAAATAACCTAGTTTGTAGTGTCTAGCCGCATCTAACAACAAATACTCGTAATTTACATATGGATTGCGATTATCTTTGAATTCTGTTAAGAGCCGCTTAAACATATTGTAGGAAATTTTACTAATACCCACCATTTCTCCATCTATCTTGTTTAGCTGATGAATATCTTTTGTAATTTTGTATAAATTTCCGTTTCTAATTTCAACAAATGCTTCATCACCCGAGCCACTTTCATTCGTAATGAGAACGCAATCACGTTCTTCATGCTTTAACAGCTTAGAAATCGCGTACTCTTCAATTAAAATATCTGATTCCCATAATAGGAAGTCATCTGTAATATATTTTGCAGCGCACGCTAAAGAAATCATTGTGCCTGTCCATTTATACTGATTGTTTTCTACAATTGTAATAGATTCATCTTCACTAAACCGCGTAAATAGTTCCTTTTTATAGCCTGTAACCATAACAATAGTTTCAATACCATTTCTTTTCAGTATCTCGACATTACGTTCAAGTAATACTTGTCCATCTAAATCGGCTAAGCCGGCCGGATTTTGTAATTCTTTACGCTGGCCCGCCGCCAAGATGACAGCTTGCTTAATTGGTTTAAATGAACGATGATGAATGTTTACTCGGTTGTCTTGCAGACTGCTGAGTCCTTGTGTTAGTGATTCAATTCCTTTTTCGGTTAAATGATAGCGCGTGCTTTTTCCTACTCGTTTTCTATAAATATACTCCTGCTCAATTAGTGGATTAATCATATAATTAATCTTACCGACAGATACACCGCACATCTGAGCTATATCCTTCTGACTTACATCTGTTTTATTATTAATCACATTTAAAATGCTTAATTCTTCCTGCTTCATCCCATCTCCGCCCTATAGATTCAATTTTTGAATGTAAGATTATCATGACACAGGGCGTTTAATATGTAAATATTTTATTTAACTTTTATTAATTTTACGTAAAGTAATATTTACAAAAAGCTGTTGCTATATAAAAAGCACGCAGCTTATATACTGCGTGCTTCTCATACTTAAAAGCGTTTTAATCTAGCTCGAATTTTATTAATGAATAAGTATAAAACTTCATCCTTTACCACAAAGAGAATCATTATATATAAACTAGCATTTACAATAACTAACAAACCTATCTCTACAAAGATATTATCTACGAACACTTTAATTGGATAGGAGACAGGCAAAAACGACAAGGAGTAGACAAAGTATTTTAGTTTGGCCCACTCAAACATTCGATATGCAACTTTTAGCTTTGTTCTTATATACCAATATTCCACACCTACTAGAACAGCATTAGCAAGCACGGTTGTTAATACAGCATATAATGGCGTTAAGTAACCCGATACAACTAAGGAAACATTTAATAGTAGGTTAACTATACCACCAATAAATACAATTCTAACTAATATATGTTCTTTTTCTTTAATATACATAATTTGATTAGATAAGATAGATTCCATCCCTAATGTAATCATGTATAACGCAAAGGCAGCTAATACAGCTCCCGCAGGCGTAAACTCAACACCGCCATATAGAACGACCCCCACATCCGAGATGAGGAACAGACCGAATGCGGCCGGAAACAAGGTTGAAAAATATACCTTAGAAACTTGATTTAATACGCTGATGTATGCTTCTTCGCCTTCATTTTCAGATAGATAGGAAAGCCTTGGAATTGTGACCTGCACAACACTTAACATTAGCATATTAATAATACCCATAATTTGCTGTGAAACTACATAGTATGAAACGTTGCTTGCGCTTGAAAATTCACCAAGCATGAATCGATCTAGCTGCGTGTATAAAATGCTGGCGTTAGAAAAAATAACCATTAAAAATAAAGGCTTAATATGTTTTTTTAAGATAAGATTTGAAAATGAAAATGGAATATGACGTTTTACATACACAAAGCTTACAATATTATTTAAAAACATAAACAACACTAATAAAATGGTGTACTGAGTGTAATCCTCCGCCCCTTGAATAAAGACAATAATTAGTACAGCATAAATTAAACGTAAGATGACTGTTTTTAATGTAATAAATCCATATCGTTCTAACGCCTCATTCGCCCATTCTACATAGAATATATTAGAAAGAAAGTTAAATGAGAATAGTAAAAGAATAGGAAATATATCACGCTCTCCATATCCTGTATATACCACTAAAATATATAACCCTAATGAAAGCAAGCTTGTAATTGTACTAATCGTGAATAAACTTGTAAATAGCTGACTAACTTTCTGCGGATTTCCTTTAACACGGCTCATTTCCCGCATACCATACTGATATACACCAAACGTTGCAAAAATAAAGAAGTACATAAAAATGGTTTCGGAAAACTGTACCTTTCCCATTGAGGTAGCCCCTAAGGTACGAGCTACATATGCCCCTACAAAGATTGGCAATACTAAGTTAAAAGCATTCAGTATGATTTTATAGATGGTATTTTTAAATAATGACGGATTCATTCATTTCATTCCTTATCCATAGTTTACCTAGCATTAAAATAACCTTAATCTATAGATTAAGGTTATTTTTTCTATGCTTCATTATAACATATATAATTTTGCTTATTTGTATATAACTGCCTTAGTTACACCTTGATGATTCAAAACTTCAAAATTAGAAACAGATGTTGTCCAATCCCAGTTAGCATTCTTAATCATGTATGTTTCACCGTAATTGTCTGTTAAATACTCATGGTAATTAGAAGGAACAGGGAATGTATGGCCTTTAAAATCAATTGTAGTAGTCCCATTGAAGGATGAGGTAATCTTTTTCACAACTAGATTTGTAATCTCTTCTCGCCCTTCTGGATACGTATACTTTGTATGTTCACCCGCTTCTAAGGAATAACAACTTACTTTCCCCGGTGCACTACTTTCATAATAAAACAAATCGATATGAACGCCTTCATAAAGATATGTTTCTTCTACAATACGACCATCTAAGTCAAATGTTCGTGACTTAGAAAAACCTTTAGTAAGCAATTGTTCTTCCAATTGCCTTACTTTTTCGTTGTCTATATATAGCACACCAAAATCAATATCAAAGTCATGACCGATAAAATCTTTTTCACGAATTGCGCCCAGTAATGTCCCATAATCTAACCAAAACTCATGCTTGGTTGCAAGCAAAGCTTCTTTCATAAGAGCTAGAGCTTGTAATCCATGCTCCTGCAGCTTCTTGCTTTTTTCTTGCGTTTGCTTTGCGCGATAGCCTGCATTCACTTTTGCTAATAGCGGATTTGCTTTTAACAGCTCGTACACCTTCATATTGCGCAAGTGCTTTTTTAATTGATTAACAATTGCCTCCATCCAGTTCGTCCCCTTTATATTCATCTATAACTATATTATATCTGTAATATTTGTATACTGCATAAAAATTTATAGATTAAGCAGCTCTCCTTTGAGATTGAGATTGTTTTTTTACACTAATCCTCCCAAGTATAAAGGGTATATATCGATTGATCACATGTATACAAGGAACTAGTATACAGAGCGAAGCAATAGTAAAGAAAAGACCTAACATATTAGGATTTTCAATCGATAATCCAATTTTCGGGAAAATCCTCTGTAAAAAGAGCTGATGAACAAGATTGAATCCTACACATATATGCAATGCTAATATGATTAAAGAGTTTTTACCCATGTATGTTATAGGTTTCATAAAAGATAAATAGCTCGAGGCATATATCCAAAAGCTAATCGCACATAGCGTCGTTACTATATCGTAAAGGTAAACATTAGCACTATCTGGAAATACACCGTATACAGTAATATCTTTCCACATATTAAAAACGTCTGTAGAGTTGCAGACAATATACACATGTATCACAGCACCACTTATTAACACATAAGATCTTTTCAACTCATTTCTCATTGGAATTGTTGTTTTTATAAAATATCCAATACCAAAGTAAATAAGATAATATAAAGATTGATCTAAGCTCCACGGCAAAACATGAGTACCCGCTAATGGGTTAAAGATAAGAAAAGAATAATAGCTTACTAAAATAGCAACTATCATTACGACATATTTTCTTTTTACATACTTATCAAATAGATAATACATAACCTCAATTGTAAATAAAGCCGTTAGAAACCATAACGGATCGTTATAATAAATTTCATTTCGTTTTGACATAACAAATGCTTTTATAAAGCTTGTTACATCTATACTTTGATGAACCAGCACCTTCAGTGCGATGAGCGCAATAATAGAAAAGCTTATATACGGAATGAGTAACGTCTTCGCTTTAGCTGTTAAAAATGCTTTAAAAGTAACATATTTTTTTGTCGAAAACAAATAACCTGAAATGAAAAAGAAAAGCGGCATATGAAACGAATAGATATAACTTCTCGCCATACCATCAATCATGGTGTGGCCGAGCACCACGAAAAAAATCCCTATTCCTTTACATACATCAATCCACTCAATTCTATTTGAAATGCTCATATTTATGTTCTCCATCTTACTGCCTATTTTATAGTGAATTCTCACGTAGTGTATACAAGTGTCATATGTATTGTCAACACGCAAAATATAGTAAACCCCTTTACATAGGAAATCCTTATGGAGGCCAATTTTTATTTGTCTTTACGGGCGTTATAAATCTAGAGGTTGACTATGCTTGGCGTTTTCTCAAACAAGAATAAAATCAACAGGTACTGTCATCACAGACAGTACCTATTTTTAAACGCTCCCCTTTAAGGCAGATTCCTTTTCCATCATGAGCTGTAAGATAAGCTCATCTGTTTGTCTCGTTCCCTCGTTTCCAAGCTTGCAGAAGCTTTCAATACTTTTCTCGACATCATCATGAATAAAACCATCTGTCGACTGAATCCTCTGCTGGTTGATTGCCATAAGAGCGGATTGAACAGCAGCATTAGCACAAGTAGACACCTTCATTGCACAACCTGCCTTAGCACCATCACAAATCATACCGGAAACATTACCAATTGTATTCTGAATGGATGACTTTACCTCTTCAAGTCCTCCCCCTAGCAAATACACGATGCCTCCGCTCGCTCCCATTCCTGCAGCAGTTACACCACATAGAGCGGAAAGACGACCAAACTTAGATTTAATATGAATGGTAATTAAATGACTGAGAGCCACAGCGCGTACCAGCTTTTCCTCAGAAACCTGTAGTCGCTCTGCAACCGCTACAACTGGAAGAGTAACAGCAATCCCTTGATTTCCACTTCCGCTGTTTGCCATAACAGGTAGAATAGATCCCGCCATTCTCGCATCCGATCCTGCGGCGGCTAATGCCATTGCTGCCGATGCTAAATCATTTGATAGAAAGCCTTTTTTTACATTTTCCTGTATCGTCCGTCCCACATTTAATCCGTACGTACCAGAAAGGCCTTCCATACCAATTGCTCGATTTAATGTGATGCTTTTTTGAACGAGCACCAAATCCTCTGGATGTGCCTGCAATACCCAGTCGAAGATTTCATCTATTGTAAGTCCATGTAACACTGTTTGTTCTGATGTAGAAGCTCCATCCTCACAACTACCTTGATACCTTACTTCGCCATCTACTTCAATTAAAGATATATTTGTATGATCATCAGAAATTACAACTCTCGAAGTATGTGATTTTGTTTTGATATACACATCAATATAAAGCCGCTTTGATGTATACGCCTGCGCCGCTGTTACTTTTCCTTCCTCTACTAGCTCTAACGCTTTCATTTCATCCTCTTGTGTAAGACCATTTAAAATTTCCAGCTGCTTGTCGGGATTGCCTGCTACTGCTCCAAGCGCAGCAACAAACGTGAGGCCTTTTGCCTTCATACCAGGTATACCTACTGCTTTCGCATTCTTAATAATATTTCCGCTAGCTTCTAAATGAAGAGATTCAATTGCCTCCCCCATCACATAGCTTCTTGCTGTTGCAGCGGCTAACGCGATTGCTACTGGCTCCGTACACCCCAATGCAACTACTAATTCTTTCTTCAAAATAGCTCGTATTTTTTGCTCCCTCATATCTGCTGCACCTATCTTATTTTTTATTTCCTTCAGTGTAACACGTGTTGACTAAAAAAAATTAGGGTTAATTTTAGAAATACTTAGGTGCTCAATCATTTTTTAAGTTTATATTATCGTAGTTTGAGGATGGGACAAAAATCTACTCCAATTATAAAACACACGCATAAATATATTGAAGCTGGTTAATACAAAGGAGGAAAAGAAAATGATGCATCCAGATACAGAAATTCGATATGTAAGTAAAGAAGTAGGGATTGGTATATTTGCAACCAAATTCATTCCACAAGGGACTATCGTTTGGATTAAAGATGACTTAGATATGATTCTTAGTGAAGAGTATATTGAAAGTCTTGACGCTATTAGAAAAGAGTTCATATATAAATATGCTTACGAAGATCGTGAGGGGGAGTATGTATTATGTTGGGATCATGCGAGATACATGAATCATAGCTTCAATCCAAATTGCGTAGATACTGCATATGACTTTGAATTAGCTGCGAGGGATATCCAACCTGGCGAACAATTGACAGCTGATTATGGAGCGATGGGAGAAGACGAGACATTTGAATGCATACCGGAAGAAGGTACATCAAGAATAAGAGTGACTGCCAACGATTATTTAACCTATTATACAGTATGGGATGAAATGGCGAGAGAAGCATTTAAATACTTCAACAAGGTAAAACAACCTTTAAAGCATCTAATTGGCGAGAAATATGTCAATAAAGTAAACGCAGTAGCTAACGGAACTGAAGCATTAGATTCCATTCTAACTATATTTATTAATGATGAAGATGAAATTTAAACTAGCAAGAAAAAGAGGGGGCGTTTTTAAAATCCCCCTCTTTTTCTCCTATCTACTTCTCAAATTAACTATAAACCAGTTTTTTTTTGCACAGTCCCAAAGTTTCGGATGTGGAAGTGTCAATCTGTTGAAACAATTCCGGTTTTCCTGTTAATGATATACCGTAAGAAGGAACCATTTCTTTTATTTTAGCTTCCCATGCATGCATTTGTTCTGGGAAACATTTTTCTAATACTTCAAGCATAACATGAACTGCAGTAGAAGCTCCTGGAGAAGCACCTAATAATGCCGCGATAGAACCATCTGCCGCACTAACTACTTCTGTACCAAATTGAAGTGTTCCTTTTCCGCCTGTTTCTGTATCCTTAATAACCTGTACGCGTTGACCAGCTACAATAATATCCCAATCCTCACTTTTAGCATTTGGAATAAATTCGCGTAATTCTTCCATACGCTTTTCATTCGATAACATAACCTGTTGAATCAAGTATTTCGTTAAAGCCATCTCCTTTATACCTGCTGCTAACATTGTAAGGACATTGTTTGGCTTTACGGAACCAATTAAATCAAAATATGAACCTGTTTTTAAAAACTTTGGTGAAAAACCAGCGAACGGTCCAAATAATAATGTTTTTTCACCATCGATATATCGCGTATCAAGATGTGGCACTGACATTGGTGGAGCGCCAACCTTCGCTTTACCATATACTTTTGCATGATGCATTTCTATAACCTCAGGGTTTTTACATACCATGAATAGACCACTTACTGGGAATCCACCAATTTGTTTGGATTCAGGAATACCTGTTTTTTGTAGCAACGGCAAGCTTCCGCCCCCGCCCCCAATAAACACAAATTTTGCAGCATGGTGTTCAACCACACCGCTATCTATATTGCGCACTTTCAATTCCCATAAGCCATCATTTGCACGTTTAATATTCTCAACACTATGCTTATAGTGAATTTGAACATGTTTACTCTTTAAATGCTTGAACAAAATGCGTGTTAAAGCACCAAAGTTTACGTCTGTCCCTGAGTCGATTTTAGTAGCTGCCATCGGTTCCTGAGATGTACGTCCTTCCATAATAAGTGGCATCCACTTTTTCAACTTCTCGGGGTCCGTAGAAAATTCCATTCCTTGAAACAACGGATTTTTTGAAAGCGCTTCAAAACGCTTTTTCAAAAAGGCTACATCTTTTTCTCCTTGCACTAAACTCATATGAGGTATGGGCATAATAAAATCCTGTGGATTTTGAATCACGTTTTTATTCACAAGATAAGACCAGAACTGCTTTGAAAGCTGAAACTGTTCATTAATCTTTATCGCTTTGCTAACATCTACTGATCCATCGGATTTTTCGGATGTATAGTTAAGCTCACACAGTGCAGCATGACCCGTTCCTGCATTATTCCATTCATTAGAACTTTCTTCTCCTGCATTTGCAAGTTTCTCAAATACTTTAATTTCCCATTCTGGTGCTAACTCTTTTAGTAATGCGCCCAAAGTTGCACTCATGACTCCGGCACCTATTAAAATAACGTCTGTGCTTGTTTGTCTGTTACTCATTTTCCCCATCCTTATCCCCTAAGATTTGCAGAAAAGATATAGACACTTATGTTTCGGCCTTAAAGCAAAGTAAGAATATAACCTACATGCATATCTTCTCCGAATCATCCATAGCCTCATTATATTATATCAGAAATATTTAAAATATTAAAATATCTAATGTTATCATATGCATACCTGAATCGTTCATTATATTATTACATTTTATTGCAAGAACCTTTTACTGTAAAAGCCATTAGAGAGCAAAAAAGCAGTATCTTACTAAAATAATCCTTAAAGTGTTTGAATAGGTAAACATACCTCAAGCATGAATGGATGCGGAGAACCTATTGGCATAGATACCCTCGAATGATATAGTTGGAATGGAAGCTTGTTCTTCAACTTTATATAGGTTTATGAGACTTATACATACTGCAGAATGTAAGGACTGAAAGGATTATACATTGAATACTATAAAGATTTTGTTTCAAAAACATGCACAATTTATTAAGTTTTGTATTGTCGGCGTGACAAATACATCTATTTCACTTATTGTATACTACTTTTTATTAAACGCTGATGTACCATACCTGCTTGCCAGCACCCTTGCTTATTGTGCAGGTCTTTTAAATGGCTATCTTTTAAGCTCATCCTTCGTTTTCAAACAAAAGCGAACAGCCGGGCAAGCATTAAAATTTATTAGTGTTTATATTTCGTCTTTGCTAATTAATTTGCTATTACTTTTTTGCTTGGTAGATGTATTTATTATATCTGAATTTCCGGCACAAGTAATAGTCACTTTTTTTAATGTTTTTTATAATTTCATCTTAAATAAACTCTGGACCTTTAAATCGTAACGAAAATATGTTTCACATGAAACATAAAAAACTTATATGTATAGAAAAAGGATGTTCCAAAAGTAACGGAACACCCTTTTTTCGTCTTATTTAAAGAAATGAATTAAAACCGTCTCTAAACCATTTGGAATACATATGAGCAAAGTTTAATAAAGCAAATAAACCAATGAAATATACAGCCATTGAAGTTCTTATCAGTTGATTTTCAATTAATATTCCTATTGTTACAAGCGAAAGCAATACAGAGCTGACTGCTAAGGAACGGTTTCCCGAACCGTAAATAGTAGGGGAGAAAAACATAACGATTAGACAACACGCTGCAGCAAGTACACATACAAGCACAAAAAATCGACTTCTCGTCACCTGCATCATTACATATAAAAGCAACAACCCATATGCAATCCAGAATATATAAGGAAGCAATGCAATTAAAAATGCTTGGTCATTAAGAGCCAATATATTAGCACTAATATCAAACTTTTTAATTTCATTGAACATATATAATTCCCGCGTGCCCACTTTGCTCATTTGGGCATATACACTAATACTCACCAACAAGATAAGCGTATATGCTGTCCAAATTCCTTTTTTCGTTTCCTTTCTCATATAAGCCACTAGTACTACGATTGTCAGTAGCAAGACGATAAACTTCATATCAATAAATACACGCTCAAATGCCCAGCTAAAGCCAATATAGAAATGATCGCGGATGCTGAGCTCATTAAAACCAGGATACCAGTAGGCCGCCTCTTCAATTGTTCGCACCTTGTTTCCAGGAGAAAATACCAAAATACTCGTTCCCATTGCCATAAGGGCAGTAAACAACAATAAACGCTTGCTTTGCTTCTTACGTTGTATGAGTATCGCTACATGAGACAGCACCGCAAATGCTGTCATGCATAAGGAAATTTGCTCTGTACCCATAGAAGCACAAACTCCTAATATTACACACAGTACAAAGTATCGATTATCCCAATCCTCACGACCGCGTAGCACTTTATCTGCATACGGAGTAATGGCAAACAAACCTAGCGTAAGGGGCCACAAATAAAACTGCGTGCCTGTAACCCAAAAGAAAGCTGCGCTTAACGTACTTTGTGCAAAATAACCAATCATTGCGAAAGCGGCAAAAAATGCAAGAATATCAACCTTCTCTTTCCAAATTCTTACGAGACCATATGCAAGCCCCATTAAAAAAAGTGGGTTTAAGATATACCATATTATTAAAGGAATGTTTAGTGTGATATATTCTAGCGCCTCTGAGAACGCACGCCCTGACCAATCATAATATCTCATATATACATACCCAGGTAGAGAATACTGTTGAGTCAGTTTTAGAAAATTCAAATCATCACCAGGCACAAGATAGACGACTTGATGATATACAACCAGAATGATGTAAAGTAATACAATAGGGATCCATCGGTACATCTTTAAATTCATACTTTAACCTCTTCTTAATATCAGATACTTGGTAGGAACATAACTTACTTGTCTAGCCTATGAAAGTACCATAATCACTCATCAGATACTATGTACATTTATTTACTATTCATCAAATGTCTTTCTTGATTTTCTACATAGCTGTTTTTTTCGATCGTATACCTTGGACGCTTCTTCGTCTCTCTAAAAATCTTCCCAATGTATTCACCAATGATGCCTAAAGCAAGAAGCTGTATACCACCAACCATCCAAATAGATAACATAAGCGAAGTCCACCCGCTAACTGTTTCTGAAAAAAGCTTAGCAAACAAGGTATAAATCGCAATCCCGATTCCAATTAACACCATAAAGAATCCAAGCGCTGATACAAAGCGGATTGGGACAATACTAAATGATGTAATACCTTCCCAAGCAAATGCCAGCATCTTTTTTAACGGATATTTTGATTCTCCTGCAAAACGCTCTTTTCGATTGTAATATACATTAGTTGCCTTAAAGCCTAATAGCGGTACAATGCCGCGAATGAATACATTCTCCTCCTGATACTTTACAAACTCATCTAGAGCTCGCTTACTCATCAATCGATAATCAGCATGATTAGGCACCAGCTTAATACCCAGTTTCCCCATTAACCGATAAAAGCCCAAAGCTGTATTTCGCTTAAAAGCCGTATCGGTATCACGCTTATCACGAACACCATAAACAATCTCATAGCCTTGCTGATACTTCTCTATAAATTCATAAATCACATCTACATCATCTTGGAGGTCTGCATCAATTGAAACAACGCAATCAGAGAATTGTCTCGCCGTCTCTAAGCCCGCAATTAACGCCCCTTGATGCCCAAAATTTCGGCTTAGCTTTAAGCCTTCTACATACTTATGAGAGGCAATTTGCTCTTCAATAATGTCCCATGTCCGATCTGCGCTTCCATCATCAACATATAAGATAATACTTGCGTCACTAATCTTTTCATCCGTAACTAAACGATTCATTACTCTTGTTAATTCCTTTGTTGTTTCTCCCAATACAGCCTCTTCATTGTAGCAGGGTACCACAATGGTCAATAGCGGCGAATTTTTGGACATCCTTTCACCTCTTTATTTTACGAAAAATCAGTATTATTCCACGATATATTATTGCATAGGAGAAATGAATGTACAAGCGTACATATATAGACTGCAATGCCTCTTTATGAAAGAACACATTCTTTTCTTAGCTTGTAGTTTCAACTACAAGTATTCTAATAAAAGTAGTATTAACCTACATCAAAAAAGGCAACTACACAGCTATTAAATAGCTGTGTAGTTGCCTTTTTTTATTGATTTTAGCTTATTTACTTACAGATTTTTTAGATACAGCATCAGACATCTTTGTAAAAGAAGGTAAACCAGAGATATATCCAATACCACCTGTTTTATTAATTCCAATCTGTTCATCCACGGCCTTCAATAACTCATCTTTATTAACCGCTGTAATTGATCTATCAGCAATCTCATCACCAGGGTGTTGGAAATTGCTAAAGATATAAGCGTAGTTATTTCTGTTATCTATAGCATTCAATCCGGTTGCTTCTGCACCAGCTGGAACAGATAAAATACGCGCTAACTCTTTTGTATCAACATTATAAGCCCAAACATAGTTATTGGTATGGTTTCCGCTATCCTCACCGATAAAGAGTGTTCTCATTGCTTCAGAATAGCTTAGATTATCTGGGTTAGCTACTTTATCTACATTTGCTGTATTACCATAAGCATCAGCTTTAGGAAGATCTTCACCTACAATTAAGCCATGCATAGAAGGAGCTACATAGGAGCTATGAATCGCTTTTCCTTTGCTATCTGTTTGACCTTTTTTCAACCCTAATTCATACGTTACACCTGATTTAATTTTTGGTAGTTGAATATGGTCGGCCGGATCTTTTCCTGTCGGATCCTTTTCCATACTTTTGCTTTGGTCAGAAATTGCTAGGTATAGCTTTCTATCTTTTTCGTTTAACGTTACACCTTCCATTTTGTTAAACTCTGTTGTTGCGCCAAGCATAGCTGCATAACGACGTGTTTCTAGGAAAGCTGCTGCTTTTTCTTTACCAGGCTTTACTTTTAAATACTCTATCTTACCGTATGAATATTGCTTAATGGCTGTAAAACCTTCAGCAGGGACCTCTGACGTTTCAAAAATATCATTAAACGTGATGCCGCTCTTAATGATATCTTCTACCTCCTTATCCGTCGCATGCCCTAGATTAATCCATTCTAAATCACCAGAACCACCATTTTCAGAACCTGTTTGCTTAAATTTAGCTGCATATAGTGTACCTGCTGATAAATCTTTTTCTTTATCGGCTACATACATAAATAATCCTGTATTCCCACCATCATCACCAAAATAAACAGTTCTATTATCCGGCATTACCTTAGCTAATTCATGCGAGATACGTCCAGTGCTGTAATGCTTCACGACCGAAGCTTTACCTTTTTTATCTACTGTAATTTCTGGCGTAAAGCCATAGTAGTATGGATTTGCTTTTGACTTATCTCCAAAGTAAAACTGAGCAAACGTTTCTACTTGGCTTCTTGTTTTAGATTGTGTATCTAAAAATTGACGTGCGTCTGGCTCATACTCTTCAGAGCCTAAGTGCGTATTCCATGGAGACATAGAGCCATTACAAGGAATCCAAAGGCCGTTTACTGCAGAAAAATCAATTTTTTTAACGGATTTTGCTTTAAGCTCTCCTGTTTTTGAGTTTTGATTCAATTCCGTTAAAGACATAGAAGCAGGAACTAATCCATAAGCTGATTTCCCGGCAGCATCAACCGTTTGATACTCGTAATGCGTAATCATATATAACTTACCGTTAATTGGGTTCAATATTGTATTTGAGTCTGGTGCATCTGAAACAAAGTATTTTTTTTCTGGGCTACTTGGATCAACAATAGGATTTCCATTCACATCAATTGGTGTACCCGCAGGAACTCGTTCTCCCTTTACTGTTGCTACTTTATCTTCTGATTTAAACAAAGTTTTGTATATTAACGGGAATGTTTTCTCTTTCCCATTTTGATACTTTACTGTAACTGATGCGTTTGTATATGTTTTTACCATTTCGTCAACAGTAGTAGGTGCCTTCATTCCATTAAACTTAACTGATTCTACTTTAAATTTATTCTGAGCAGCTACTTCTGCAGGTGCTAGTGCTGGAGCTGTAATAGCTAGGGCAAGCGCTAAAGCTGCTCCCTTTTTTACTAGTTTCTTATTAATCATCCTAACTGCCTCCTAGTAATTTGTCTCTCACAACTCTATTAAACACGATAAATTTTAAGTACATGTTAATCTTGCTTAATGATTAGGTATATTTTGTTACAGTTTGGAAACAGATGTTAGAAGTGCTTTCAGCTTTATTAATGCATATCATTGCTTCTTGCATAAAAAAAGAGAGGATTTGTTGTCCTCTCTTCTCTCCTTAACTTTCTTAACCATATACCTTTTATCCCAATCAAATCGGTACACATTTTTTCTCTCACTATTTGAGACTGACATCATCTCACTGTTCTTGCCCCATCAACATTCTTTTTCAAAGCTATCAAGCAATGCACGCACTTCATCTGTCGATCTCGTGCTCATTAACTTTATTCTTAACTCAGCAGCACCAGGAAACCCTTTAACGTAGATTTTGAAAAAGCGATGAAGCTTTGTTATCGAACGCGGCACTATTTCCGCATAATGATCCTGCAAATCTAGCTGCAGTCTTAACAAATCAAGATATTCTTTACTGCTATGCTCTTTCGGCTCTTTTTCAAATGCAAACGGATTTTTAAAAATACCTCGCCCAATCATCACACCGTCAATACCATATTGTTCAGCCAGCTGCAGCCCTGTTTGACGGTCAGGAATGTCTCCGTTAATGGTTAATAGTGTATGCGGGGCAATACGATCGCGCAATGCTTTAATTTCTGGAATGAGCTCCCAATGTGCAGCTACTTCACTCATTTCCTTTCTGGTACGTAAATGAATAGACAGGTTCGCAATATCCTGATTTAAAATATGCGTTAACCACGACTCCCACTCACTAACATCCTCAAAGCCAATTCTGGTTTTTACACTAACAGGCAATCCGCCCGCTTTTGCAGCTTGAATCAGCTCTGCCGCAACGTCTGGACGCAATATAAGGCCGCTCCCTTTGCCTCTCGATGCCACATTCGGTACGGGGCAGCCCATATTAATATCAATACCTTTGAAGCCTAACTCTGCCATACCAATACTCATTTGACGGAAATATTCGGGATTGTCTCCCCAAATATGTGCCACCATTGGCTGTTCATCCTCTGTAAAAAGCAAACGGCCACGCACGCTATCCTTGCCATCTGGATGACAATAGCTATCCGAGTTTGTAAACTCTGTGAAGAAAACATCCGGTCGGCCAGCTTTACTTACGACATGACGAAAAACAACATCTGTCACATCTTCCATTGGTGCAAGTACAAAGAATGGTCTTGGTAAGTCACGCCAAAAATTATCTATCATTTCAAACTCAAATCCTCTCGTTTTGAATACAACTGCAAACACTTGGTCAAAAACATAAAGCCAAATTTTTTACTTCTTTTATCTTATATCATGGTTAACAACTTATTTTCAAATATAAATGCAGAAACACAGTACACCCGAATTATAAAAATAAGTGCACCTTCACGGTACGCAACACAAATAGCCGTATATCATTCATTTTTGCATGAGATATACGGTTATTTTATTTTCCACATATTGTTTGGATATTTTTAGCCCAGGGTATGTATTGATTTAATATTGCTGGATCTCTAGATTGGGAAGATACGTCAGTAACTTCACGAGGTACTGATAGAAATCCATTCCATTTGCTTTTGCAGTTTCTACAATGCTCAGACAGATAGCGTTGGCCTCGGCACCAGCTTCACTTACGGAAAACAGCCAGTTTTTTCGACAATGATATTCAGACGAATGGTATGTTCAGCCGGATTATTGTCTATTTTAATGCGCCCATCGTTCAAGAATACTTGTATTCCGTTTGTGATGCTTATGATCTGTGCTGTTTGTAACAGATTGTTTTTACCCATGTTAAATATGCTACACTTTCGCAGAGATAAATATAGCTTCCTCGCGTAATGAATCGTTTCTTTTTTTGAAATGCTTCGTACAACAGTATAAAAGGTTGTCTGTTGGTGTTGTTCATATGTGCCACTGAAGAATGTTTCAGTCTTGCCTGTTTTAGTCGTTCTAGTTGATATGTATAATTTGGCGGGATCTTTTATTTGTATCAATGGGTGTGTTCATTTTGATAGATCTTATACGTCAATAAACTTAGAATTGCAGGGATGAACAATATTACGGGACACCTAAACTCAGATTTATACTCTCTCCTGGTCCGCGAGACTCTCTTGCGGGACACCTAAACTCTGATTTATCCTCGCTCGTGGTCCGCGAGACCCTCTCGCGGGACACCTAAACTCTGATTTATCCTCGCTCGTGGTCCGCGAGACCCTCTCGCGGGACACCTAAACTCTGATTTATCCTCGCTCGTGGTCCGCGAGACTCTCTTGCGGGACACCTAAACTCAGATTTACCCTCTCTCCTGGTCCGCGAGACTCTCTTGCGGGACACCTAAACTCAGATTTACCCTCTCTCCTGGTCCGCGAGACTCTCTTGCGGGACACCTAACTCCAGATTTATACTCTCTCCTGGTCCGCGAGACTCTCTTGCGGGACACCTAAACTCAGATTTATACTCTCTCCTGGTCCGCGAGACTCTCTTGCGGGACACCTAAACTCAGATTTATACTCTCTCCTGGTCCGCGAGACTCTCTTGCGGGACACCTAAACTCAGATTTATACTCTCTCCTGGTCCGCAAGACTCTCTTGCGGGACACCTAGCCTCAGATTTACCCTCTCTCCTGGTCCGCGAGGTGTTCTTCCGGCGCACCTTCACAGTACGCATCACAAACAGTCGTATATCATTCATTTTTCATGAGATATACGGCTATTCTATTTTCCACATGCTGTATAGAAGAAATAACGATAAAATTGCTTTAACATACAACTTTCGGTGATTGTGGGATGGCCTTTGGCTGTTGGATGGATAACCCTTCAAGAAGCCAGTGCAGCTTCTGTTGAGACAAATTGCGAACTTCCTTCTCATCCTTGGGCCATTGAAGCTTCCTACTATCCAAGCGTTTATAAAGCATCGCGAGGCCGTCGCCGTCAAAATACAAACATTTGTAGCGATCTTTACTCCATCCAGAAAACAGGAAGATGGAATCACCGTACAGATCAAATTTGAAAGAATCTTGAATCAGTGTTGCCAGGTCATCAATGCCTTTTTCCATATCTGTCTTGCCGCAAATAATGTATATGTTTTTTACCGCTGTGTAATCGCACTTCACAGAAGCTTCCACTGCAAATCAAAGTCATATCTCTATCAGAACGTAAGCGAGCTATTGAATCAGTTGAATTAGAATTCGACTTTGAAAACCTACACAAATCAAAGTACACTGTCCTCTTGCATGACTTATTTGGCGATTCATCTTGGGAACAATTATCTACAATACCCAAAGGTGAAATGAATTTGCCTCTTTATCCTCAAGAGTTTTTACCTCTACTTATGATATGGTTCCCCCCGATTAATTCGAAACGCCCGGTATACCTGCTCCACCAAAATTAACCGCATAAGCTGATGAGGAAATGTCATCTTGGAGAAAGATAGACTATCATTCGCTCGCTTCATTACCTGATCACTTAAACCAAGTGAGCCGCCAATAATAAACGCAATCTTACTTTTTCCATACGTGGCAAGACGATCGATTTCCTTTGCCAGCTCCTCTGATGATTTCATTTTTCCTTGAATGGCTAAAGCGATAACGTGCGTGTCGTCGGATATCTTTTCGAGAATACGAATACCTTCTTTTTCTTTTACCATTTCCATCTCAGCAGCACTTAAATTTTCCGGTGCTTTTTCATCAGCAAGCTCAATAATTTCTATTTTTGCATAAGATGAAAGTCGTTTTACATACTCCTCTATTCCTTGTTTCAGGTACTTTTCTTTCAATTTTCCAATCGTTATAATGGAAATATTCACAGCTTGGACCTTCCTTTACAAACAAATTATCCACAGAAGTTATCAACATATCCACAATTCATAACGCTTTATTCTTCTTTTTGTGGATTACATACTACATACATCGCCTTATTTTGACAATATTCACAAGTTGTTGATGAGTTTTCCACATTGTGTATAACAGGAGCAGCCTCAAATTCGTCCACAATAATATCAAGAGCCAGCTCTACGTGCTCTAAGCAACAGGCAATTTTCATTTACATCTCTCCTCATTATCCTATGTTACGGTTGACTATTCATTATCAATAGTTAACCAACCAAAAAACAGGAGAGTCACCTCTCCTGTGAATTAATAATTTTCACCACTTAGTGTAACCGTCGTCGTTTCCTTCTTTGTACCTCGGTAAAATACCAATTTCATCTTATCATTTACTTTTTTGCCGTATAAAAGCGTTCGGAATTCGATAATATTTCGAACTGGCTTTCCATCTATCTCTGTAATTACATCGTATTCTCGTAAGCCTGCTTGTGCTGCAGGAGAAGGACTGCGAACATCTAGTACACAAACCCCTTCTACCACATCTCTTGGAAGCCGCAGAGTCTTTTCAAAGTAGTAGCTTGGAATTTCATTAAGTGAGCGTAATTCTACACCTAAATATGGTCTGCTTATTTTACCGTTCTTCTCAAGCTCGGCAACAATAGGAAGTGCTCTAGCAATTGGAATTGCAAGACCAATACCTTCTACTTCTTTAGCCGCAATTTTCATCGTGTTGATACCAATCAGTTTTCCATCTATATTGACTAAAGCACCGCCGCTATTGCCAGGGTTGATGGCAGCATCCGTTTGTAATACTTCTACCTGCCAGTCGTAATGCTGATCATTGTTTAAATCAACAGGTACAATACGTTCATTAGCGGATATAATACCTTGCGTCACAGTTCCTGAAAACTCAAGACCAAGCGGGTTCCCAATAGCAATTACCGGCTCGCCGCGCTTTACTGTATTGCTGTCTCCAATTTCTATCACTTTCTCGGCGAACTTTTCATCAATTTGAAGAACAGCCAAGTCCATGACTTTATCTCCGCCTAGTAGCTCAGCGGGCACTTTTTTTCCGTTGCTTAAGCTGACCTCAATACGATTAGCACCCTCAATTACGTGATAATTTGTAACAATATGCGCTTTTCCGTTTCCTTTTTTATAAATAACACCTGATCCTGTGCCTGCTTCTGCATCAGATTCAGAAAAGCTGTCTTGTTGAATATTAATAACGCCTACTACTGCATCAGATGCTTTATCAACAGCACTTACAAAGTCAAAACGAACATCACTTGCAGATTCGTCTTTTGCCTGTGCCACGTAATGCCGCGTTTGCCTTGCTTCTGCGTCACCCTCTTGAATAAGACCAAACTTATGAAACGTTGGTATCGCAAAAGCAAATAAAGTAGCGCCTACCAATGCTCCTGCGACACCGGAGAAAATAATTTTTTTATGTCCATCCTTATCATTTCTACGATTAAAATCCATTACGATATCACCTATCCTTTTGGCAAACCTTTTTTATAGTGTTTGCCAAAAGAGCTAATTATACGTATTGAATTTTTGTGGCTTCTTTTGGGTCTGTATCATGCACAAATAAAGAGCGTCCTACATCGATCCCTTTACTTTGTAGTACCTGAGACACAGACATGTTTGCCAGCTCTTTCATATTGTTATCTAAGCTTAAATGCGCCAAATAAATATGCTTTGTTTGATCCGTAATTACATCGTACATGGCCAAAGCAGCATCTTCATTGGATACATGGCCAACATCACTTAAAATTCTTCTTTTAACGCTCCATGGATAGCGACCCATTCGCAGCATTTCTACATCATGGTTACTTTCAAAAATGAACACATCAGAGCCTTTAATAACACCCTTCATCCTGTCGCTCACATATCCTGTATCTGTAATGATAGTGAGCTTTTTATTATCATGATGAAAAACATAAAACATAGGCTCCGCAGCATCGTGAGATACGCCAAAGGATTCTACATCAATATCACCAAATGTTTTTATGGTACCTGTTGGAAAGATAAACTTTTGTTCGGTTGGAATGTTTCCAATTAAGTGTTCCATAGCGCGCCACGTTTTTTCATTCGCATATATCGGGAGCTTATATTTTCTAGCAAGTACCCCAAGTCCTTTTACATGGTCACTATGCTCATGGGTTACTAGAATACCTGATAAGTCGGCTATATTTGCATCTACCTGCTGAAAAAGGGCTTCTGCATTCTTTCCGCTTAGTCCCGCATCGACAAGCAGTTTTTGATTTTCCGTTCCTACATATAACATATTGCCTGTACTTCCACTGGCAAGTACACTGAAATGTAAACTCATTCTTCTTCACTCCATTGTTTATTATCCTTGCCAATGTTAAAAATTTGTCCTTCTCTCGCATTTACAAAAAAATCATCTTTTCCATTAATCATAAAGTGCCAAGTAGGCGCAATGACCTGCGCACCTGAAGAAGGTGTAACAATTGTATAATATCCAATCTCTACTTTCGTTACACGGCTTCCTGGTTTAAGTTCATTTTTAGAGTGAAGAGCCTCTAGCGCCTTCACAGATGTAATAATTTCTTGATCTTTTTTACTTCCTACCATTTCTGAAATATTAGTAAGCATTGTTTGCGTATAAGAAGTAATTTCATCTTTCTCGTTATAGTCTAATACAACCATCGCATCGTTGTTATATAAGATGTTTTGATTTTTATATTGCTGAAAGAAATAAACCTTGCGCTCTTTTTCTTCCGCTTTCCAATACTTATATCTTGTTCCCTCTAATACATATGTGCGTAGAAACTCCTCAAAAAAATACCCCTTATCATTTTTAGGGATAGGAAGTGGTTCTTTTAACTTGCTTACAATCATATTTTCGCTTTCTAAAATTGCGTATTGATTCTTTAAAGAGCGTATTTCTTCATCTTTAAAAACCTTACGTCTACCTGTTATATAAGCTGCTTTGGTAGGTTCTTTTGGAAGTTCAACATACGTGATATTATCTTCCTCAAGTCGCTCTTCAAGTGTGGTAACTGCAATTTGTTCTAACTGATTGTTATTTCGGTTTTCAAAAATTTGATAAACAAGGAAAAGATCTAAGATTAAAAAGGTAATAATAAAAATATTTTTTATTTTAATCCAATCCAATCAGATCTCCTCCTTCTACCCCAGAAAATCGTTTGTAATATATACCTGTTTTCGGTGATTTATAAGCTATTACCCATATCGGCTCTAATTTGATGACGTTGACCGTTCCTCCGCCTCTTCCTGATTGCGGAATAATTTCATATCCTATATAAATGCTTCGCAATTCTTTTGCATTGTGACTTGTCGCATTTGTTAGCTGTGCAATAATAGCACGTCCTGAAGGTAGCATTACGTCTTCTTCTTCACCTTTTAAATTTAGCTGCAGAAGAGGTCTTTCATATTTACTTAATTCCTCTGTTCCCCAGGATTGTTTTAATGCAGCGATTCCGCTTCTTGTAAAAACAGGATAGCTATTATCCACATATAATCGAAAAGAAGTTTGTCCTCTCTTAGCATTCACATCATACAGCCGATACGTATCTGTCCAACCACCGTGACTATTGATAAAATCAATGCTTTTTTGGACTAGGGCGCTACTGCTTACATATCCATTTCCTGCAACAGCAGAGTTTTCATAAGAAATCATACGCTTGTCTTTTTTTACCTGCAAAAGTCTTGTTCCATCAGTATAGCTCTCTTCTGTTTTTGTTTCCTCTTCCTTTACATACCGTGGATCTGTGAACAAAGCATTTTTTAGCATATCCCGGGACATTTCGCTAGCAATGTAAGGGATGCTCGGCATTTTTTGTTCTGTTTCAGGCAAAAAGATTGCGCGCTGGTCACTAACACGATACATAAAATACTTCTGTGCGGCCTTCTCCACAAATTGATTTTGAATCATCTCTAACTGCTGTACTGCGTAACCTGTCATGGTCATTTCATATACCTTTTGATAATCATAGGAGATGAAATAAACCTTCAGTTCTTCTTCCTGTTTATCAGGAGGTAGGTGGATGACGATACGATCAAAGCTGTAAGAGTTTAATCCCTTATGTTTAATGGAAAATATATTTCGCATAGTTGTAAAAGTGATATCTGTATTAAAAACCAACTCTGTTTTAAATTCTCCATGAACAAAAGATAAAAATTCCTCCCTAGGAATTTTATTGGAGATATCTCTGAAGTTATCAAATTCACCCTCTTCCAATGCATGATACATGGCTGCTATATCGGAGCCTTTCATGCTAACAATATGATCATTCTCACGATGTACCAGCATTTGTGTGGGAAAGATGAAATCAGCTACCTTTTTTTGTTGTATTTCAGTATCTTCCTGCACATATTTTTGTTTTGAAGTTGAGTCAGATGCTGGCTGCCATGTCCATAGGCTATAGGATAGAAAAAGACTGATTGCCACAAGGTTTATTAATAAAATGGTTTTAAAGTTTTCAATATTCATTCCCAATCATCCTCTTGCTCTTTTCCAAGCGGCAGGGTGAAGTAAATAGTTGTTCCTTTTCCTTCTTCACTTTTTGCCCAAATATCTCCTCCGTGCGCCTTAATCATCTCTTTAGCAATGGCAAGTCCTAGCCCTGTACCACCCATGCGACGCGATCTCGCTTTTTCAACACGATAGAAGCGGTCAAATATCTTATCTACGTTTTCCTTCGGTATGCCCATACCTTGATCGCTGATACTAATTTCAAGCATATCCGCTCGCTCACGTAAACGATACGTAATGGTACCACCTTCTGGCGAGTACTTTAAAGCATTAGAAATAATATTATATAAAACTTGTGTAATCTTATCTTCGTCTATCTCCATGAAGCGACTCTTTTTAGAGTAAGCACGCTTAAAGGATACATTTTGCTCTTTAGACATTTCAAAGCGGTCAATAATGTTACTAAAGAATTCGGTAAACTCTACCCAATCCTTCATTAATTGATACTCTGTACTATCCATTTTAGACAGTTGAAGCAAATCATTTACAAGACGTATCATACGTTCTGTTTCATCTTGCGCTACAGACAAGAAGTTAGGTGCAATGTTTGGATCCTGCCAAGCGCCATCACTCAAAGCCTCTAAGTAGCTTCGCATCGTAGTAAGCGGCGTACGTAGCTCATGTGAAACATTTGCTACAAACTCACGTCTTTCTCTATCGATTTTCTCTTGTTCAGTTACATCATATAAAACGGCAATAAGACCATTAACCTTACCAGTATCCTTTTGAATAACAGAAAAACTCGCTCGTAAAATATAAGGCTCATCACGTGTACTAAAATCCAAAAGAACTGAATCCGGCTCTTGAAATAGTTGATCTAATGTATATTCTTCTTCAATGCCTAGCATCTCAAGGATTTGTTGATCCAAAGCTGTTTCACGTGAAACATTCAGCATCTTTTCTGCAGGATCATTTAATAAAATAATTCTTCCTTTTCGATCTGTGGCAATTACACCATCTGTCATGTGAGATAAGACAGATGTGAGTTTGCGTCTTTCACTCTCTGTTGAAGCCCTTGCTTGTAGCAACTTTTTTGATAAATTGTTAAACGCTAACGCAAGCTGTCCAATTTCGTCGTAACCGTATACCTTTACTTTACGAGAGTAATTTCCTTTAGCCATCTCCATTGCTTGTCTACGCATATCAGATATCGGACGGGTAATTGTTTGTGCAAGTAATATCCCCAGACCAGCAGTAACAATCAATGCGATGACAGTTCCTGTAGCAAAAATCTGATTGATTTCTTTCATTTGCCCGTATACATCTTCCATTGAAGCTGTAATGTAAATAACACCTTTCGTCTTTTCCTCTACAATAAGTGGTACCACATTTACTTGTACACGTTCACCCTCAGCATTTTGCTCCATTTTAGGTTCAGGTGCATTTCCTGAGACAAGAGCCTGCTTTACTCGTAAATCATTTGTTTTACGCCCGATAGCGGCCTCATTAGAAGAGTTGGATGTTGCCAGCACTCGACTATTTTCATCAATAAATTGAACTTCCTGTACATCATCATTCGGACCTGATATAAAGCTCTTTAAAAGCTTTTGCGTTGCTACACCAATCGGGTCATCCTTTTCTCGTTCCTTAGAAAATTCCCCGCGCAAATTATACGCAAGTAAATCTGTTCGTTTGGTTAATGATGTTTGAAAGTTATCAAGAAGTCTTTTCTCGAGTTCGCCTACAAAATATATGCCAATGATTTGCATGGCCAATAAAATCAAGAGCATATAAATAAGGACGAACTTGAGATGTATAGATTGAAAAAAACCAACTTTTTTCATCTATTATTCCTGCTCTGGATCACGAAGATAATATCCTACACCTCTTCGTGTCACAATGAGTGTGGGATGACTTGGATTATCTTCAATTTTCTCACGTAAGCGGCGTACTGTAACATCTACTGTACGAACATCTCCGAAATAGTCGTAGCCCCACACTGTTTGTAGTAAGTGCTCACGAGTCATAACTTGTCCAAGATGCTTTGCTAGATAATGAAGCAGTTCAAATTCACGATGTGTTAATTCAATGCTCTCTTCGCGCTTTGTAACGCTATATGCGTTTGAGTTAATTACAACCGGTCCAATTATAATTTCTGCGTTTTCTTCTTTTTCTGCGCTGCCAACCTGTTGGTGACGACGTAGGTTTGCTTTAACACGTGCTAATAATTCTCTTGTACTGAAAGGCTTTGTAACGTAATCATCCGCGCCTAACTCCAGCCCTAATACTTTATCAATTTCAGAATCCTTAGCAGTCAACATAATGATAGGCATCTCATATGTTTTTCGAATTTCACGACATACCTCTAGTCCATCTTTTCCTGGTAACATAATATCTAATAAAACCATGTCTGGCTTCTCAGCTTCCACTTTTTCAATGGCTTCTTCACCATCATGCGCCATGACAATCTCAAAGCCTTCTTTTTCAAGGTTGAACTTTAAAATGTCGGCAATTGGTTTTTCATCATCAACGACTAAAATCTTTTTTCCCATCATTTTCTTCATTCCTCCTAGAAATCATTTTTACACAAAAGCCTCTAGCAGAGGCTAGAGGCGTTCTTACTCTTATTTTAAAAGATGTGCATACATTTGTAAAACAGGAACATTGTGAACTCCTAACACTATCAGCCTTAGTGCTTAAATAAGGAGTCTTTTGTTAAATGAACCTCGTTTAATTGTCTATAAAAATAAAAAAGCAGAGCGGGCCCGCTCTGCTTTTTTGAAGTGGCTCGGGACGGAATCGAACCGCCGACACGAGGATTTTCAGTCCTCTGCTCTACCGACTGAGCTACCGAGCCAAACTATCTATGTAAAACCGCCTATGCGGTAAAACAAAATGGCGGTCCCGACGGGGATCGAACCCGCGATCTCCTGCGTGACAGGCAGGCATGTTAACCGCTACACCACGGAACCTAGTATTAAAATGACCCGTACGGGATTCGAACCCGTGTTACCGCCGTGAAAGGGCGGTGTCTTAACCGCTTGACCAACGGGCCATGCATGTGAGCCATGAAGGACTCGAACCTTCGACCCTCTGATTAAAAGTCAGATGCTCTACCGACTGAGCTAATGGCTCATGATGTGAAAAAGTATTCGTGTAACATACTTATAACTTTAAATTGACGTCCTCATCTCAGTATGATTACGCAAGTAGCTGCTCGATGAGTACGCTGTAGCTTCGCTTCGTAGCTTACTCGAACGTGCTCTACCGACTGAGCTAATGGCTCATAATATAAAAAGTATTCGTGCAACACGCTTATTAGTATGTAAACCATTTTAGCTTGACACGAATATCTCAATGACGACAATATTCATATTATCATAGATTCAATTCACTTTGCAATACTTTTTTTAAAAAAATCACAAACAAAAGAACCCACATAAAATGGGCTCTTCTGTTTCTTACTATACCTTACTTTGTCAAGTATAGCAATTATTACACACCATATACGTTACGAATGATGTTTGTTTGGTTACGATCTGGTCCGACAGAGAACATAGATAACGGAATACCTGTTAACTGAGATACGCGTTCCACATAATGTCTTGCGTTTTCTGGAAGTTCGTCTAATGTTTTCACACCAGTGATATCTTCTGTCCAGCCTGGGAGCTCTTCGTAAACTGGCTCACATTGAGAAAGGATACGTAGGCTTGCAGGGAATTCTTGTAGCGTTTCTCCCTTATATTTATAAGCTACACAGATCTTTAATGTTGGGATACCTGTCAATACATCGATAGAGTTCAACGATAAGTCAGTAAGGCCACTCACACGACGAGCATGTCTTACAACAACGCTATCAAACCAACCTACACGGCGAGGGCGTCCTGTTGTTGTACCATATTCGCGACCCACTTCACGAATTTGATGACCAATTTCATCAAATAATTCCGTAGGGAAAGGTCCGTCTCCTACACGACTTGTATATGCCTTACATACACCAACCACGCGATTAATTTTAGAAGGTCCTACACCCGAACCAATTGTTACACCGCCTGCAATTGGATTAGAGGATGTTACAAACGGATACGTTCCTTGATCAATATCTAGCATTACACCTTGCGCACCTTCAAATAATACACGACGACCTTCATCAAGTGCATCATTTAATACGACAGAAGTATCGCATACATATTGTTTAATTTGTTGTCCGTACTCATAATACTCTTCAAAAATATCTTCCATACGGAAGCCTTCTGCATCGTACATTTTTTCAAACAAACGATTCTTCTCTGCTAAGTTGCGCTCTAGCTTCTCTTGGAATTCTTCTTTTTCTAGCAAATCTGCAATACGGATACCAATACGTGCAGCTTTATCCATATAGGCAGGTCCAATTCCTTTTTTTGTTGTGCCAATTTTGTTTGCGCCTTTACGTTCTTCCTCAAGTTCATCCTGTTTCAGATGATATGGTAAAATGACATGAGCACGATTACTGATTCGCAAATTTTCCGTACTAACACCGCGTTCATGTAAGTATGCAAGCTCTTCTACCAAAGCCTTCGGATCAACAACCATTCCGTTACCGATTACACAGATTTTTTCTTTGAAAAAGATTCCGGATGGAATTAAATGAAGTTTATAACGTGTATCATTAAAAACAATCGTATGTCCTGCATTATTTCCGCCTTGATAGCGTGCTACTACTTCTGCATGCTGAGAAAGAAAATCTGTAATCTTTCCTTTTCCTTCATCGCCCCATTGCGTTCCTACAACTACTACTGAAGACATTCAAAGCACCTCCAAATATTTCAAACGATCTCATCAAACACTTACCATTTTACCAAACTGAACAAAGATGTCAATAAAAATACGAACATTTTATTTATATTAACCTTTTTTGTTCGTTCATTTTATAATTGTAGGCTCTGTTAAAGTTCATTGTTGATTTCCGTTACGGGGGTTCGCTTTCCGTGGGCGGTCAGTGAGTCTCCTCAGCGCTATGCGCCTGCGTGGTCTCCCTTTAACTGGCTTTTCCCACAAGGAGTCTTCACCCCTTCACTCCCATCAACAAGTGCAAATGATCAACATTAGGCTTTAACACAACCTAATTTAAAAAAATCAAAGCTTTATATAAATTTTCTATATGCAAAAAAAAAACACATCCTTATCATGTGATGTGTTGTCATTTTTATGCCTGCTTAAGCACCTGGTTCATCGAATCTACGTTCCAGGTTAACAAATTTATTAAATTCTTTAACGAAAGCAAGTTCTACTGTACCAACAGGGCCATTACGTTGCTTCGCAATAATAATTTCAATAATATCCTTTTTTTCAGTCTCTTTATCATAGTAATCATCACGATATAAGAAAGCAACAATATCAGCATCCTGCTCAATACTTCCAGATTCACGAATATCTGACATCATCGGCCGCTTATCCTGGCGCGATTCAACACCACGAGAGAGCTGAGAAAGTGCGATAACAGGAACTTGCAGCTCACGCGCAAGCGCCTTAAGGGACCTGGAGATTTCAGAGACTTCTTGTTGACGGTTTTCTCCACCTTTTCCGTTACCTTGAATGAGCTGTAGATAATCTATAAGGATCATACCTAAACCGCTCTCTTGTTTTAATCGGCGGCATTTTGCTCGGATTTCACCTACACGAATACCAGGTGTATCATCAATATAAATACCGGCATTTGAAAGGCTTCCCATTGCCATCGTAAGCTTACCCCAGTCTTCCGGTGTTAAATCTCCCGTACGCAAACGCTGCGCGTTAATATTTCCTTCTGCACAAAGCATACGCATAACAAGCTGATCTGCACCCATCTCCAAACTAAAGATTGCTACATTTTCATCAGTTTTGGTTGCTACATTTTGGGCAATATTCAAAGAGAAGGCCGTTTTACCTACAGATGGACGTGCTGCAACGATAATGAGATCGTTTCGCTGGAAACCGGCAGTCATTTTATCAAGCTCTGTAAATCCTGTCGGAATCCCAGTAATATCGCCTTTGCGATGATGTAATGTTTCAATCTTGTCATACGTTACAACTAGCACGTCTTTAATATTTTGAAAGGCTTTTGTATTTTTTTGCTGGGCTACCTCTAGAATTTTCTTTTCAGCATCACTTAGTAGTCCTTCAACATCATCTTCACGTTCATATCCTTCTGAAGCGATTGTAGTGGCTGTACGTATTAAGCGACGCAAAACGGATTTCTCCTCAATAATGCGGGCATAAAACTCTACATTTGCAGCTGTGGGAACAGAGTTGGCCAATTCTGCTAAATATGAAACCCCACCAACTTCATCAAGCAAGTTTTGATCGGCAAGTTCTGCAGTGACCGTTACTAAATCAACCGGTTCTCCCTTATCTGAGAGTGTTAAAATCGCCTGATATATCTTTTGATGAGAAGTACGATAGAAATCATCCGGCATTAGTATCTCTGAGGTCACCGTGAGCGCTTCCTGCTCAAGAAGAATAGACCCCAATACAGCTTGCTCGGCTTCTATATTTTGCGGAGGGGTGCGGTCATTGATTTCACTCACTTTAAAAACCTCCTCATACGTAAGGACAGTAATCTTTCAGCTGCTGTGCTGCGAAAAATCACTGCCCCCATGTCTACTTTTCTGCATTCTTTTATTGTTCTGTTACATGTACCTTCAATGTTGCTGTTACTTGTGGATGCAACTTAACAGGAACGTTCGTGTGACCTAACGCACGAATTGCATCATGCATTTCAAATTTACGCTTATCAATTTTAATACCGTGCGCTTTTTGCAATTCATCTGCAATTTGTTTGCTGGTAATGGAACCAAATAGGCGACCACCTTCACCGGATTTTGCTTTTAACTGTACAGTTAACTGCTCAATTTTGCCTTTTAGCTCTTTGCTTTTTTCTAGTTCTAGCTCCGCATCCTTTTGTTCCTTACGTTTTTGCGCATCTAGTGTTTTAACATTTGCATTTGTTGCTTCCTGTGCTAAGCCTTGCTTTAATAAAAAGTTATGTGCGTAGCCGTCAGCAACATTTTTAATTTCTCCCTTTTTACCTTTTCCTTTTACATCTTTTAGAAAAATAACTCTCATGATTTATTTCCCCCTTCTAAATATTCATCAATGGCTTCTTGAAGCCTTTGCTCTGCATCGTCAGGATTGCTGTTTGGTAGTTGAGTCGCCGCATTTGTCAAATGACCACCGCCGCCCAGGCTCTCCATAATCAACTGCACATTTACATCTCCTAAGGATCTTCCGCTAATTCCAATTGTGCTGTCTTTTTTCTTAGCTATTACAAAAGAAGCAGTCACTCCTGTCATAGTGAGCAATGTATCAGCAGCTTGCGCAATTAACACTTGGTCGCAATATTGATTCTCTTCTGCTTTTGCTAAAGCAATTCCATTTTTATAAATATACGCATCTTGAATCATTTTTGCAATCTTTAAGTAATGCTCCATATCTTCCTTCAAGAGCTTTTGCACCAATATCGTATCTGCACCATGTGAACGTAAATAAGAAGCTGCATCGAATGTTCTTGCTCCAGTTCTAAATGTAAAGCTCTTTGTATCAACAATGATACCCGCCAATAAAGCAGTAGCTTCTAACATATTGAGTTTTAACCGTTTAGGCTGGTATTCCAGTAGTTCTGTAACTAACTCTGCAGTAGAAGAAGCATATGGTTCCATATATACGAGCAACGGCTCTTCAATAAATTCTTCGCCGCGACGATGGTGGTCAATGACAACCACGTTCTCAATTTTATCAAGAAGTCGTTCTTCAATAACCATAGAAGGCTTATGCGTATCTACCACTACTAACAAAGAGTCATTCGATGCTAACTCTAGAGCTTGTTCTATACTAATGAAACGTGACCACAATTCATCATTATGTTTAATTTCTTCTACCAGACGTTTTACACCTGTATCCAAATCATTTTCATCAATAACAATATAACCATCCCGTTCATTTAATTGCGCTACTTTTAGTATACCAATTGCAGCACCAATTGCATCCATATCTGGTGCTTTATGCCCCATAATAATAACATGACTGCTTTCTAATACTAAGTCTTTTAATGCATGCGAGATAACGCGTGCTCTTACTCGTGTTCGTTTCTCTACAGGATTTGTTTTTCCGCCATAAAATTTCACCTTGCCTGTTGCTTGTTTAATGGCAACCTGATCCCCGCCTCGTCCAAGAGCTAAATCTAAACCAGACTGAGCAAGTGTACCTAACTCAGGTAATAAGAGCACACCTGAGCCTACGCCAATACTTAATGTTAATGGGATATTGCGTTTAGACATGCTTTCTCTTACCTGATCAAGAATATCAAACTTTCCTTTTTCTAACTGTGTTAAAATACTCTCATTTAAAACAGCAAAAAAGCGATCAGAGGACACACGTTTAAGATAAATACCATACTTGAGAGCCCAATCATTTAAAACAGATGTAACCTGACTTGTGATATTTGTACGAAGTTGATCATCTAGTCCTTGTGTAATTTCATCATAATTATCTAAATAAATGATAGCCAATACCGTTCTTTGATCCTCATACATCTTTTCAATTTGTGTTTGTTCCGTTACATCAAAGAAATATACTAACTTTTCCTCTCTACGAGCAAAGATACGAAACTTACGCTTATTAAGTGTAATAATATCCTCATCTGTTTCTTGACGTACAAAGGAGAGTAAAGTATCGGCTAGGTCATGTAAATGCCAGCCTGCTAAAGAGTATTGTCCGAAGCAAGAAGACAAATAAGGATTAGCCCAGTCTACTCCGTAATTTTTATTGTAAAGTAAAATACCGATAGGCATTTGATTCAAAGCCTCATCATTTACCTTCTTTACTCTTGTCAGCATATCTGATGTGTATTGTTCTAAACTTTTACGGAATAATAATTCAAATTTAATAAGAAAAAATATAACAAGACAAAAGATTGCAAACGCAGAAACCCCCAGGATCCAGTCATAGTACGTAAGAACCGTAATAATAACAAGAGTCAAAAAAGCAAGGGAGTAGATAGGATAAAGAAACTTTTGTTTCTTATAAAACTCTGGCATACGTTCAACTCCCACATAAAAACTTAACCATATTGAAACCTATCTTAATACCGATATCATGAATATAGTGATTGATATTTTATGACTTTATATACTTTCGCAAAGAAAAACCTAAATCAATTATACCTAAGAACGTAACAAGAGAAAATAAAATAGGTACAAACAGTACAAGAATACAGACGAAAATTAATACCCCTTTAGGATATCCTTTTGAGTGAAAAAGAAAAGCTAAGAAAGAAAAGCCCTGCAAAGCCATCAATAGAGGAAATATAATATTTATATTCAATACAGCCATATAAAGATACGAACCTGTTTCTATCTTTACAAAAGCTGCGATTAATATAAAAATGACGTAATAAATTACAATACTTTTCGGGAGACGAAGATCACGAAAAGGGGGCCAAGCAGGTACTTGAAAGCGCAATCTTTTCAAGATAGGACCAGCAAGCAAAATCGTAAACCAAGACATCATAAAACCGCCTAATATAACCATTGAGGGCATAAGATACCCTAATAAAGCGGGCATATCTTTTAACTGCTGTAATTGTTTTTCGTTTGCATTTGCGCCAGTTGCCGCAATAAATTGCTCTGTCATAGCAATTGACTCATTTAACATCTTCTGCATTTGTATAATAAAATTATACTCAAAGAAAATCACACTTACAGCATACAGTATTACTAAATTTAAAACATAAATAATTGTTGCAGTCACAAGAATTTCAGCCGGATTCTTTTTCTTTTTATATAAATGGCCAATTACAATTCCTGCCGTTCCAAAAGTAAGTACATTTGTAATACTTAGAGGGGTAGCTACTAATATGGTAATAACAGAGGCTGCTAATAGTAGCATTAGTGCATATTTCCACTCATATTTTAAAGAAAATATAATAAACGGTAAAGGTAAAGCAAATAGTAAAATAATATTTAAGATCGGTATATACATTGTTGCCAAGAGCAAGATAATGAACACAGCCAGTAAAACGGCGCCTTCAGTAATCAGTCTTGTATTTTTCATCTAAGAATCCTCGCTTTATATAATAAAATACACAGTAGAGGAGACTCTACTGTGTATTTACTAGTTATTATTCCGCAACGTACGGTAAAAGTGCCATTTGACGAGCACGTTTGATCGCAATTGTAAGTTTGCGTTGGTACTTAGCGCTTGTACCAGTTACACGACGAGGTAAGATCTTACCACGTTCAGAAACGAAACGCTTAAGAAGATCTACATCCTTATAGTCGATGTGTGTGATACCGTTAGCAGTGAAGAAGCAAACCTTACGACGTTTACCACGTCCACCTTTACGTCCACCCATAGCCATGTGCAATTCCCTCCATTCTTTGTTTGACTAGATTATATTAAAACGGTAAGTCATCGTCCGAAATATCAATCGGTTGACCTGCATTTGCAAATGGATCATCGTTCCGAGGCGCACTAGGGCGACTATTCCCAGAAGATCCGAATGGGTTAGAGCCTTGATCATTGTAACCAAAGCCCGATGGCTGCGGTGCAAATGAGCCACGCTGCTCGTTGTTTCCACTTGACCTTGTCTCCAAAAATTGAACGCTATCCGCAACAACTTCTGTCACATACACACGTTTACCATCTTGTCCCTCGTAATTACGAGTGCTAAGACGACCGTCCACACCGGCAAGACTTCCCTTTTTCAGGTAGTTCGCCACATTTTCAGCAGGCTTTCTCCATACAACACAGTTAATAAAATCAGCTTCGCGTTCGCCTTGCTGATTTGAGAACGTGCGATTTACTGCCAACGTGAAAGTAGCTACCGCGATGCCATTTGGCGTATAACGCAATTCCGGATCTTTAGTTAAGCGACCTACGAGTAAAACGCGATTCATCATCCGAACCACTCTCCCCTATATATCTTATTCTTGACCTTTTACGACGATATGACGGATGATATCTTCGTTGATCTTAGCCAAACGATCGAATTCTTGAATTGCAGCTGCATCAGAATTTACGTTTACAAGCATGTAGATACCATCACGGAAATCGTTAATTTCATAAGCTAAGCGGCGCTTACCCCACTCTTTAACGTTTTCTACTTCTGCACCATTGTCCTTCAACACGTTGTTGAAACGCTCAACTACAGCTTTTTGAGCTTCCTCTTCCATGTTTGGACGGATGATGTACATGATTTCGTACTTTTTCATCACTGTCACCTCCTTTTGGACTAAACGGCCCGAAACGGGCAAGGAGCAATTTTTGTAATCACTCACGAGTTTAGATTATATCATAGTAAGTTAGGGGAAGCAACTCATACAAATAGAAAAAACTTGGCAATATAATAATTAGATCGCCAAGTCTTATTACAACTTTTACTTAAATAAAAACCCATACATCTAGTGATTCCATTGCAGGGGTTTGCTTTCTGCGGACAATCAAAGAGTCTGATTCCTAATTCCCACGGCTTAACAATATGAGGGGGCACTCATTCAAAGAGAACACCACATTATACATTAAAACGGAAGTGCATAACATCGCCATCTTGTACGATGTATTCTTTACCTTCCAAACGAACGCGTCCTGCTTCGCGAGCGCCATTCATAGATCCATATTGCACAAGATCCTCATATGAAACAGTTTCCGCGCGAATAAAGCCGCGTTCAAAGTCTGTATGAATGACACCTGCACATTGTGGTGCTTTCATACCTTTACGGAATGTCCATGCACGAACCTCTTGTACACCAGCTGTAAAGTATGTTGCCAATCCAAGTAGGTGATAAGCTGCACGAATCAATTGATCAAGTCCTGACTCTTCAATACCTAGCTCTTCTAAAAAGGCTTTCTTTTCCTCTTCATCAAGCTCGGAAATCTCGGCTTCAATCTTTGCACAAACAACAATAACTTCAGCATTGTCCTTCGCAGCAAATTCACGCACCATTTGTACGTATTCATTACCACTTGGATCAATTACATCGTCCTCACCAACGTTGGCTACATAAAGCATTGGTTTGATTGTCAGTAAGTGCATGCCTTTAACAACCTTCATCTCTTCTTCTGTAAACTCAACTGTACGGGCTGGTTGATCATTTTCAAAAGCTTCCTTCAACCTCACTAAAATACCATGCTCGTACGCAGCATCTTTATCGCGCTGTTTGGCAAGCTTTGCAACACGATCAATGCGTTTTTCAACCGACTCAAGATCAGCTAAAATCAACTCTAGGTTAATCGTTTCAATATCTGCAATTGGATCTACCTTACCTGCTACATGAGTAATATTTTCATCCTCAAAACAACGTACAACCTGACAGATCGCATCTACTTGACGAATATGAGAAAGGAATTTATTACCAAGACCTTCCCCTTTACTTGCTCCTTTTACGATACCTGCAATATCAGTGAATTCAAACACAGTCGGTACAGTTTTCTTTGGTTGTACCAATTCTGTTAACTTATTTAAACGCGCATCCGGCACCTCAACAATTCCTACGTTTGGATCAATTGTACAAAATGGATAGTTTGCAGATTCTGCACCTGCTTGCGTAATCGCATTAAAAAGAGTAGATTTACCTACGTTCGGTAATCCTACAATACCAGCTGTTAAACCCATTGTTTTCAACTCCTATAAACAGTCGTAGCACCAGCGTTCAGCACCACCAACCACATATTTTTTACCTTCCATCATTATAGTGAGTAACACAGCAATTGACAAGTGAAGAAGAAACGGGGAGCGAACCTCTGTAGCTTAATATTAAGGCTGTTTTAAAGTTTGTTGTTACTTTCCGTTACAGGGGTTCGCTTTTCTATGACAGTCAGGCTCATCAGCACGATTCGTCTGCGGGGTCTCCTTTTGACTCGCTTTTCCCACAGCAGGATCAGGCTTTAACACAACCAATATAAAAAGTGGAAGCGTTTCTTTCAGCCACAAAAAATAGACTGCATCTCTGCAGTCTACTCCTCATGTTTAACTAAAATCTTTTTTATTTTACGCTGAAATTCTCGGCGGGGAATTAAAACAGAATGCGAGCACCCTTCACACTTAATACGTACATCCATTCCCATTCGAATAATCTTCCAGCGGTTGGCGCCGCATGGATGAGGCTTTTTCATTTCCACCACATCATGCAAACCAAATTCCTTCTGTTCCATGCCAAACACCTCTTATATTTAATTTACTTGCTTACTGCCCATTTCCTCGCGGTTGTACAATACCATACGTGGATATGGAATTTCAATACCATGTTCATCTAGCCTTAGTTTAATTTCTTTTCGTAAAGCTCGTGAGATAGCAAAGTGTTGCATTGGTTCAACCTCTGATACAACACGAAGTATAATCTCGGACGCACCTAGGCTTTGAACACCTAGCAGCTCTGGACGTTTTACCATCTTTTCATATTTCATTGGTAATTCATCTAATAAATCCTCAATTACTTTTTCGGCGCGATCAATATCACTTTCATAGGAGATGCTTACGTCAACAAAGGCTACGCTGTTGCTCAATGAAAAATTCGTTACTTCTTTAATACTGCCATTTGGCAAGATATGAAGTTCTCCAGTCCAACTTTTAATTTTCGTTGTACGAAGTCCAATTTCTTGTATCACACCTTCAAACTTACCTAATCTTACATAGTCACCTACTGAAAATTGATCTTCTAATAAAATAAAAAATCCTGTAATTACATCGCGAACTAGGTTCTGTGCACCAAAACCAACTGCTAGACCAATAACCCCAGCACCTGCCAGTAAACCTTTTGTTTCAATACCTAATACACCTAAAATCATAATGACTGCTACAAAGAATACTACGTATGTAATGACATTTTGAAGCAGCTTAGCGACTGTATTTGTTCTTCTCTCTGAAATCTGAAGAGGCGATTTACTGTTAATACGAAACGCATTTTGAATAATTGCTTTGCCTACCCGAATTACAATACTTGCAATGGCGATAATGAATATAATTTTTAAAATGCCTAACGAAGCACTAATCCAAACATCTGGATTGGTGATATACGCTACAAAGCTGTCATATTTATCTTGAAACCAACTCATTTTATTACCTCTCTTTACTACACGAATACGATTGATATTTTTATATGTGGGGGCAAGGAAGGTCTACAAATTATATCCTTACCTTACGTAAGCGCTAAACACTGTCCAGTTCAGCACTATTATTATTGTAACAGAAATTTGTATATCATCCTTAAAATTATGTTTACATTTTCTTTATTTTTTATGTCTTATATCCAGGTATAAAAAGGAAGGTTTGTATATATACTGATACTATTATGCCAAAGGATGGATGAACTTGAATATAGGATCGTTTCGTTTAAAATATCCTTTCATAGAAAAAGAGCCCGCTCCTGTTTTCTATGATGAGGAAGCTGCTAGCCTTCGTTTAGGACACACGATTTCCTCCTACATCCCAGAGCATTCTCAACCTATCGTTTTTGTTTGTATCGGTACAGATCGTTCAACAGGAGACTCATTAGGTCCTTTAGTAGGTTCTAAACTCCTAGAAAAAAATATTCGTAACTTTCATGTGTACGGTACATTGGACGAGCCTGTTCATGCTTTAAATTTAGAAGAAACATTGGTCACTATTCAAAAGGAACATGTAACACCATTTATTGTAGCTGTTGATGCATGTCTTGGTAAATCCCAGAATGTGGGTGCTATTTCTATAGGGAAGGGACCAAGTAAACCAGGAGCCGCGATGAATAAACAACTGCCTGCAGTAGGTAATATCCACATACACGGTATTGTAAATATTCACGGATTTATGGAATTTTTTGTCTTACAAAACACAAGATTGAGCTTAGTAATGAAAATGGCAGATACTATTGCTAAAGGTATCCAAAGAGCCGATTATGCTTTATCATATCATAAATAAACAAACCATCTAAGATAGATGGTTTGTTTACGTTCGCTTTAGTAAGTCTAAAATTCGTTCTAAATCTTGTTCATTTACAAATTTAATCTCAATTTTACCTTTATTTTTAGACTCTTTGATAGTCACTGCAGTACCAAAATAATCTCTCAGAAGAGACTCTTGTTCTTGAATAAAGACATTCTTTTGTTTTTTTGTTCTTGTTGTTTCACGTGGAACATGTTCGTTCAGCTGTTGAATTAGTTTCTCGAGCTGACGAACACTTAAATCTTCTTCTTGGATTTGTTCTACCAACTTATCCAACTGCTCTTTTTGTTTCAAACCCAGTAAAGCTCTTCCATGGCCCATAGAAATTACCTGACGAGAAATTGCATCTTGTATGTTCTCTGGCAAAGATAGAAGCCGAACATGATTTGCAATATGGGGACGGCTTTTACCAACACGCTGTGCTAATTGTTCTTGTGTTAGATTTAATGCTTGCATGAGCTTTTCATATGCTTTTGCTTCTTCTATAGGTGTTAAATCTTCACGCTGTAAATTCTCAAGAAGCGCTAACTCCATCATTTGTTGTTCTGTAAATTCTCTAACAACAACCGGGACCGCTTGAAGTTTGGCCTCTTTTGCTGCTCGGTATCGACGTTCACCAGCAACAATTTCATATCCCTTTATACTTTTTCTAGCTATAATAGGCTGTAAAATTCCGTGTTCAATAATAGAATCTTTCAATTCTTGTATAGATTGTTCTGAAAAATATTTACGCGGCTGATAAGGATTGGGACGAAGTTGTTTTAATTCTATTTCTTTAACTACTTCTTCCTCTTGCGCTTCTAAATTATGAAAAAACGCTTCAATTCCTTTTCCGAGACCTTTAGCCACCTGCGATCACTTCCTTTGCTAAATCTAAGTATACTTCAGACCCCTTCGACTTAGCATCATACAGCATAATTGGTTTTCCATGACTAGGTGCTTCACTAAGGCGAACATTCCGGGGAATTATAGAACGATACACTTTATCTCTAAAGTATTTCTTTACTTCATCAATTACCTGTAGCCCTAGATTGGTTCGTGCATCTAACATAGTTAACAACACACCCTGTATGGAAAGATCTTTATTTAGATGCTTCTGTACAAGACGTACTGTATTCAATAGTTGACTTAATCCTTCTAGTGCGTAATATTCACACTGAACAGGAATGATAACAGAATCTGAGGCTGTAAGAGCATTTAAAGTCAATAAACCAAGAGATGGCGGACAATCAATAATAATATAATCATATTCATCTTGGATAGGTTGTAATGCTCTTTTTAAACGTACTTCTCTTGAGATTGTAGGAACAAGCTCAATTTCTGCACCGGCTAACTGAATAGTAGCTGGAATAACATATAATCCCTCAATAGCTGTAGGTTTAATAACTTCCCTAATTTCCGCATCCTCTACTAACACATTATATACACAGCGATCTAAATCGGATTTTTCAATTCCGACTCCTGTAGTTGCATTTCCTTGTGCATCAATATCAATAAGTAACACTTTTTTACCTAAACACGCTAATCCAGCCCCTAAATTTACAGAAGTTGTAGTTTTGCCTACGCCCCCTTTTTGATTAGCAATTGAAATGATTTTTCCCATGATGTCACCTACCCTCAAACTTTCTCTCCGATTTCCTTTTACACATTCTATTAAACTAGTCTTATTGTAACATGAATAGATTGTTTTCTGATTACTTCTGTATAAAACTTCAAAACTTATTTCTATATTCCTGCCTCTGTTGGCATATAAGTTTATACAAAAGTACATGGGGAGATATACTGAGCATGCAAAAAGAGCCTTTAAAAAGACTCTTCTTGGTGGTGATTTAACGTTTTTTTGGTATCTTTATGGTAATTTGATAATATTCATCAAACTCTTCTTCTTCGGAATTAATTGTAACGCCACTATTTTCAACCATCTGAAGAGATTGCCGAATGGTGTTCATGGCGATTCTCATGTCACGACTTACAGCTTTACGCTTCGCTTTCGGTTTTGGTGCTTCCTGTTCTAAAATCTTTGTAACACGTTCTTCTGTTTGTTTTACATTTAACTGTCTGTCTATAATTTCTTGTAACATTTTTAATTGTAATTCTTCTTGTTTTAGCGGAATTAAAGCTCTAGCATGTCTTTCTGTAACCTTTTTTTCTAGCAACGCGTCTTTAATTTCCCCGGGCAATTTCAACAAGCGCAGTTTATTTGCAACTGTTGATTGTCCTTTTCCAAGCCGTTGTGCCAAAGCTTCTTGTGTAAGATTATGTAAATCAAGAAGTTTCTGATAAGCAATAGCTTCTTCAATTGAAGTTAATTCTTCTCGCTGCAGATTTTCAATAAGTGCAACAGAAGCAGTTTCAGCATCGCTCATATTTTTCACAATAGCAGGAATTGTTTCCCACCCTAATTTATTAACTGCTCGAAAACGTCTTTCCCCGGCAATAATCTCATAACGATTTGCCTCGTACATTCGAACCACGATAGGCTGAATAATACCATGTGTACGAATGGTTAAAGCAAGTTCATCAATTTTAGCATCATTAAAAACCGTTCTAGGCTGATAACGGTTTGGTACAATATGACTCACTGGAATTTGCTTAACTTCGTCGTATCGCTCTTCAATCTCTTCGGTAATACTCTCTTTTTCTCCCAATCCGAAGAAGCGCGAAATTGTGTTTTTCATTGTACTCCACCACCCTTAAAAATCCTATTGATTGCTTTATACAAAACGTTTCACGTGAAACATAAAGATACGTTATTCAATTTTGCCTTGTGTTAAGGATTAATTTTCAATAGGTAATTTATTCGGCATACCTGGCTTACGTGGATATTTCTTAGGAGTCTTTCTCTTTTTATCTATGATGATAATATTTCGTTCGCTATCCTCAATTGGTAAACGAAACGTTGCTGTATTGCGAATTTCTCCGCCTAACACTTGAACAGCATGCTTGCCGTTTTCCAATTCTTCTTGTGCAGCTGCGCCTTTCATAGCAATAAATACCCCGCCTACTTTAGCAAGAGGTAAGCATAGTTCACTTAAAACAGACAATCTTGCAACAGCTCTTGCAGTCACAATATCAAAAGTTTCACGAATTCCTTCTTTTCGGCCAAACGTTTCTGCTCGATCATGATAAAATGCTACATTTTCTAGACCTAATTCAGCCGCCAGGTGATTCAAAAATGATATTCGCTTTTGTAAAGAGTCTACAATTGTAACCTTAAGGTTTGGAAAACATATTTTTAGAGGAATACTTGGAAATCCAGCTCCCGCTCCTACATCGCAAACTGTATATTCTTTTGATAAATCATAATGAAACGCAGCTGTTACAGAATCAAAAAAATGTTTTAAGTACACTTCTTCTTTCTCTGTGATAGCTGTAAGGTTCATCTTTTCATTCCACTCAACAAGCGTCTTATAATATATTTCAAATTGTTGCAATTGAAGAGGAGAAAGGGTAATTCCCTTTTCTCCCAGCATAGATTGAAATTGCTCTATATTCATCGCTAAATCTCCTACTTCTTTATTGGTTCGATACTTTTGCGATTTTTCCTTGTTCTAAATATACAAGTAAAATAGAAATATCCGCAGGATTTACACCTGAGATGCGAGAAGCTTGCCCGACCGATAAAGGACGCACTTCTTTTAACTTCTGACGTGCTTCTGACGCTAATCCGTGAATTGCATCATAATCAATATCTACAGGTACTTTTTTATTTTCCATGCGCTTCATACGATCTACTTGCTGTAAAGATTTTTCAATGTATCCTTCATACTTTACTTGTATTTCCACTTGTTCTGCGACATCAGCATTAATGTCCTCTTCGCTTGGAATGATTTGTTTAATATGCTCATATGTCATCTCAGTTCTACGCAACAAATCAATACCGCGAATACCATCTTTTAATTCCGCTCCGCCGGCCTGACGAATTAATTCTTGTACTTCAGCCTTCGGTTTAATAATAATTCCGGAAAGACGCGCTTTTTCCTTCTCAATACTCTCTTTTTTCTCGACAAATCTTTGATAGCGCTCTTCTGGAATCAATCCAATTTTATACCCCGTTTCCGTTAAACGCAGGTCTGCATTATCGTGTCTAAGCAACAGGCGATACTCAGCTCGTGATGTTAGCAAGCGATATGGCTCATTTGTACCTTTGGTTACTAAATCATCAATAAGGACGCCAATATAAGCCTGTGATCGGTCTAGAATCACTTCTTCTTTATCTAAAGCGCGACATGCAGCATTAATACCTGCCATCAATCCTTGACCAGCTGCTTCTTCATAACCAGATGTTCCATTGATTTGTCCTGCTGTATATAAATTTTTAATTTTCTTTGTTTCAAGAGTCGGCCAAAGTTGTGTTGGTACAATAGAATCATATTCAATCGCATAACCAGTACGCATCATTTGCACGTTTTCCAGACCTGGAATCGTCTTTAAAATTTCGCGCTGCACATCTTCCGGTAAGCTAGTGGACAGGCCTTGTACGTATACTTCTTCCGTATTTCGCCCTTCTGGTTCTAAGAAGATTTGATGTCTTGGTTTATCGTGAAAGCGTACCACTTTATCCTCAATTGACGGACAGTAACGCGGTCCTGTCCCTTTAATCATACCTGAATACATTGCAGAACGATGCAAATTTGCATCAATGAGTTGATGCGTTTTTTCACTCGTATATGTTAACCAGCATGGAATTTGGTCCATAATAAATTTTGTTGTTTCAAAGGAAAACGCACGGGGAACATCGTCTCCGGGTTGAATTTCTGTTTTACTGTAGTCAATTGTATGGCTATTTACACGCGGCGGTGTACCTGTTTTAAAGCGAACCATCTCTAATCCTAGTTCCTCTAAATGCTCTGAAAGTTTAACGGCAGGCTGTTGGTTATTTGGACCGCTGGAATATTTTAAATCGCCCATAATAATCTCGCCGCGCAAAAACGTACCTGTTGTAATAACAACTGTTTTCGCTGTATACTCAGCTCCTGTTTGTGTTACTACTCCTTTACATTCACCATCCTCGACAATTAAACGCTCTACCATGCCCTGAAACAATGTTAAATTTGGTGTATTTTCGATGGTGCGCTTCATTTCATGCTGATACGCAAACTTGTCTGCTTGTGCTCGTAAAGCACGAACAGCAGGCCCTTTTCCTGTATTCAACATACGCATCTGAATATGGGTCTTATCAATGTTTCTGCCCATCTCGCCACCCAATGCATCAATTTCGCGCACCACAATTCCTTTAGCAGGTCCTCCTACTGAAGGGTTACATGGCATAAAAGCAACCATATCTAAATTAATTGTTAACATTAATGTTTTAGCACCCATGCGAGCAGCTGCAAGTCCTGCTTCACAGCCTGCATGACCGGCTCCAATTACAATTACATCATATGAACCAGCATTATATCCCACTTTTTATTCCTCCCATCTTATTTCCCAAGACAAAATTGGGAGAATAACTGATCAATTAAACTTTCATGTACAGTATCTCCTGTAATTTCACCAAGTATTTCCCAAGTTCTTGTTAAATCAATTTGCACCATATCAATTGGCATACCAGCTTCAATGGCATTTACCGCTTCGGCAATCGTCCTTTCTGCCTGTGTTAATAATCCGATATGACGTGCATTAGAAACATATGTTAAATCGCCCGCTTCTAGGGATCCTTCGAAGAATAAATCTGCGATTGCCTGTTCTAAATCCTTAAGGCCCTTTTCTTCAATTAACGAAGTTGTGATGATCTTGCTATCTCCAGCCAACTCTTTAACATGGTTTAAATCGATTATTCTAGGCAAATCCATTTTATTAATAATTACAATATAGTCTTTGCCCTGTACAGCTTCAAATAACTTCTTATCTTCTTCTGTAATAGGTTCATTATAATTTAAAACAAGCAACACCAAGTCCGCTTTTTCCATCATCTCTTTTGAGCGCTCTACACCAATTTGCTCTACAATATCAGCCGTTTCACGAATACCTGCTGTGTCAATTAAACGAAGCGGTACGCCTCTAACATTTACATACTCTTCAATGACATCGCGCGTTGTGCCTGCAATATCTGTAACAATTGCTTTTTTCTCTTGTACCAGACTATTTAAAAGAGATGATTTTCCTACATTCGGCCGCCCGATAATAGCAGTTGCAATGCCTTCTCTTAAAATTTTTCCCTGCTTAGAAACCTCAAGTAAATCTCGAATTTCATCACGTACATGTGTTGCCTTTTCAATCAAAACCTGATGTGTCATTTCTTCTACATCATCATACTCTGGATAATCAATGTTAACCTCAACATGTGCTAACGTTTCTAATAAATCTTGGCGTAAACGACCAATTAGCTTTGATAATCGTCCTTCCATCTGATTGAGAGCTACATTCATAGCTCGATCAGTTTTAGCCCGAATCAAATCCATAACAGCTTCTGCTTGCGATAAATCAATTCGTCCATTCAAGAATGCTCGCTTGGTAAATTCTCCTGGCTCTGCTAATCGAACACCCTGTTCTAAGATAAGTTGCAATACTTTATTTACAGAAACTAATCCCCCATGGCAATTAATTTCAACAATATCTTCTCTTGTAAATGTTCTTGGCGCACGTAACACAGAAACCATAACTTCTTCTATTACACGCCCAGAATCGGGCTCCACAATATGACCGTAATGAATTGTATGTGTTGGAACCGTCTTCAGATCCTTACCTTTAAAAATGCGGCTCGCTTTTTCTACCGCTTCCTCTCCACTTATGCGGACAATTGCAATAGCCCCTTCTCCTAATGCTGTAGAAATTGCAGCAATTGTATCGAACTTCATCTTGTTCACCTCACTTACTAATTAACTCTCTATAAATAACGTTTAATTTTATCACTAAACCATTAGGATACCATATCATTACTGCATGCAAAAGAATATTTACTTTTTATTATATCCTTGCTAAAAACACCATAAACTTATCCACTGTGGATAAGTAGCACGCGTAACATATTATAAAACAAAATGTTGATATTGATAAATCTTTAATGTGAATTACTGTGATGAGATTTATTTATCCTATAAAGATGTATAATGAATTTTCCTGTTTTCATTGATCAGCTGAAAGAAGAGAAACATGACCTAAGATAAAACTTAACGTCCGGTATAGTCTCAAAATATTTCATGTAGAAAATTCGAAAAAGCGCCCAGAAATAAATCTGGACGCTTTTTATTGTATCTCTATTTTGGCTCTATAACGACATGTCGATGCGGTTCTGTACCAGCTGATGTCGTATTGATATGCGGGTGACTAGCCAGCACTTGATGAATAATTTTACGTTCAAACGATGGCATTGGTTCAAGTATTACTTGTTTTCTTGTCGTATATACTTGCTTAGCTAAGCGATTAGCCAAGAGTTCCAACGTTTTCTTACGTTTGTTTCGATAATCTTCAGCATCTAAAGTTATGTTAATATACTGCTTTGTATATCGATTTGCAACAAGCTGTGTCAACTGTTGCAACGCATTTAAGGTTGCACCACGTTTTCCAATTAATAACGCAACTTGCGAACCGGATAGAATAAAGGTTATTTCTTTCCCTTTTGATTCTCTCTCGACTTGTACATCTATTGCCATTTCAGAAATAATATTTTTGAGATACTTTTCTGCCTCATCGGCAGCATTTTTCTTAATCATTACATCTACAATAGCAGGTTTGTTACCGATTAGGCCTAGAAAACCTCTTTTACCTTCATCAATAACTCGAATTTCAACTTGCTCACGCGGAACCTGCAGCTGCCTTAAAGCGGACTCTATAGCTTCATCAACAGTCTGACCTTTAGCGGTTATCGCATTCACTTGCTTGCACCCTCTTCTTTTTCTTTTAAGGTCGGGCCTTTAATAAAGTAAGTTTGTGCAATGCTGAATATATTACCAACAACCCAGTATAAAGATAGAGCTGCAGGGAAGTTAATCGCAAAAATTAAGATCATGATTGGCATTAACCAAAGCATCATCGTCATTTGTGGATTTGGTGGTGTCCCCTTCATAGCAATCTTTTGTTGAATAAATGTTGTAATCCCTGCTAAAACTGGCAAGATATACAATGGGTCAGGGTGTCCAAGATCAAACCATAAGAAGCTGTGCTGTTTGATTTCCATTGTACGCATAATTGCATGATAAAACGCAAATAAAACAGGCATTTGGATAAAGATCGGCAAACAGCCAGATAACGGGTTGACACCGTGCTTTTGATACAATTGCATCATTTCTTGTTGCAGCTTTTGCTGTGTAGCTTGGTCCTTAGACGCATATTTCTCTCGTAGTTTTACCATTTCAGGCTGCAACATTTGCATAGCTTTTGTGCTTTTCGTTTGCTTAATCATAAGCGGTAATAATGCTAGGCGAATAATAATTGTTACAACAACAATTGCTAACCCATAGTCATTATTAAACAATTCGGCAAAGAATGTAATTAACTGAGAAAGCGGATACACGAAATATTCATTCCAAACGCCTTCGCTTTCCGGTGTAATCGGCTTGTTAACTTCACTACAGCCGGTGATAATAGCCATAAATGCCATCATCATAACCAGAAAAGTAATTTTCTTTTTCACGGACTACTTCCTCCTTTTATGTATACCCCTTTTTATCCTTCTTTTTGCTCCTGATTAGGCACTTTCATACCCGATCTACGCATAACATGCAACAAGCTACTTTTCATTTGCTCATATGTCATTTCTGCACAGGGCTTCCTTGCTATTATAACAAAATCTTTTTCGGAATCTATGCATTGTTTTAATTCTGTGAATACTTGGCGAATTACCCTTTTTATTCGATTACGCGCCACGGCATTTCCTACCTTTTTACTTACGGACAATCCAATACGAAACTCATCTTGACCAGGTTTGTCTAAACTATATAGTACAAATTGGCGATTTGCACTGGATTTACCCTTTTGAAATACCGCTTGAAATTCCGCGTTTTTCTTCACTCTATTCTTTTTCTTCATCCGTTTCAACACTCCTGTATTTCGTTCAGCGGTATATGTAAAGTCCAATCAACATGCCGCCTTTTCTGATTGGACCTTTTTCATCTCCCTAGAAAAAAGACCACTGAGCGATCAGTGGTCTACGCAGATAATACTTTTCTTCCCTTGCGGCGACGAGCTGCAAGAACCTTACGGCCGTTAGCAGTGCTCATACGGCTACGGAAACCATGTACTTTGCTGCGCTTACGTTTATTTGGTTGGTAAGTTCTTTTCATTATATGACACCTCCCTGAGGATTAACTGTAAAAGACAGTCTTATAAATTATAGTTAATGCACCAGCAAAATGTCAATGCTTATAGCAATTTTCATCTTATATGCAATTTTATCCTATTCACAGGTTTTTACACATGAATTTTAAATTTGTGGATAATACAAATTCGATCTCAAAACTGTTCACAACTATATTTCAACCTTTTACACAGTATATCGTGTTGGGAATATCTTTTCTCCACAACAGGTTGATTTTGTGGATAACTTTTTAAAACACATTGATAATACTGCTTTTTTTTGATATTATATTTTTGTTTTCACCTTTGTACAAGTTTTGGTTTGTATATTATTATCCACAAACTGTGAATAACTTGTGGACATTTATTATCACATGTTGATAACCGCTTGTCCACAGCCTGTGTATTTAAACACTTTTTATTCCATGCAAAATATAAACTTCAGTTTGTATGTATAAATATTCGTTCGTGCATTTTCATGAGGTGTACAAAACTTGAACACCTCATTATTTCTTGATAAAGGAGGGATACTATTGGAAAATATAACAGATTTATGGAATCGGACTTTACAAGAGCTTGAAAAAAAAGTGAGTAAACCCAGCTTTGAAACTTGGCTTAAGTCCACTAAAGCTCATTCTTTAAAAAAACACCATCTTACTGTCATCGCTCCAAATGATTTTGCACGCGATTGGCTTGAATCACATTACTCTAATCTTATATCCGAGACTTTATATCAGGTTACAGGTGAAGAACTAGAGGTTCGTTTTATCATCCCTCAGGTTGAAGCAGAAGAGGAGTTTGACTATCCTTCGACAAAAAAAGCAAAAGCAATGCAAGATGAACCCAATAACATCCCACAAAGTATGTTAAATCCAAAATATACGTTTGATACTTTTGTAATAGGCTCCGGCAATCGATTCGCTCACGCTGCATCCCTCGCGGTGGCTGAAGCGCCCGCTAAAGCCTATAATCCTCTCTTTATCTACGGTGGTGTTGGATTGGGAAAAACCCATCTTATGCATGCGATTGGCCATTATGTAATTGAACATAATCCAAACGCAAAAGTGGTATATCTTTCTTCAGAAAAGTTTACAAACGAATTTATTAACTCGATTCGTGACAATAAAGCTGTTGATTTTCGCAATAAATATCGAAATGTAGATGTACTTCTTATAGATGATATTCAGTTTTTAGCGGGAAAAGAACAAACACAGGAAGAGTTCTTCCATACATTCAACGCTCTTCATGAAGAAAGTAAACAGATTGTAATTTCTAGCGACCGCCCTCCAAAAGAGATACCTACACTGGAAGATCGGTTGCGTTCTCGATTTGAATGGGGTCTAATTACGGACATCACTCCGCCAGACCTTGAAACGAGAATTGCGATTTTACGTAAAAAGGCAAAAGCAGAGGGGTTAGATATTCCGAATGAAGTCATGTTATATATTGCAAACCAAATCGACTCGAATATTCGTGAATTGGAAGGTGCACTAATTCGTGTTGTTGCTTACTCCTCTTTAATTAATAAAGATATTAATGCAGACTTAGCTGCTGAAGCATTAAAGCATATTATTCCAAATGCAAAGCCCAAAATAATTACAATACAAGAAATTCAAAGAGCGGTAGGTCAACTGTTTCAGGTCAAATTAGAAGATTTTAAAGCGAAGAAACGTACTAAATCTGTGGCCTTTCCAAGGCAGATCGCAATGTATTTGTCTCGTGAGTTAACTGATTCTTCTTTGCCTAAAATTGGAGAAGAATTTGGAGGTAGAGATCATACTACTGTTATTCATGCGCACGAAAAAATTTCTAAACTTGTAAAAGTCGACACACAACTTCAAAAACAGCTCGACGAAGTTCGTAATATATTGAAAAACTAGTCGAATAATGTGAATAACATCCTTGTAATTACACACAGTCTATCCACATGTTGATAGACTGTTTTTTCCTTACTCCACAAAGGTTATCCACATATCAACAAGTACTATTACTATTACTACTAATTTTTTATTATTATTTAATTAACTAGAAAGTATTAAAATGACTGGAGGATTTTTTCATGAAATTTATCATTCAGAAGGATTATCTTGTCCGTAGTGTGCAAGATGTTATGAAAGCTATCTCTTCTCGGACAACAATTCCGATCTTAACTGGAATAAAAATTGTTGCACATGAAGAAGGTGTGACATTAACGGGAAGTGATTCCGATATCTCTATTGAATCTTTTATTCCAACTGAAGAAAATGGTAAGTCCGTTGTAGATATTGAACGAGCAGGAAGTATTGTGCTGCAAGCGAAATATTTTAGTGAAATCGTTAAAAAACTACCAAAAGATACAGTTGAAATTGAAGTGGAAAATCATTTCATGACTAAAATCAAATCAGGAAAAGCTGAGTTTAACTTAAATGGTTTAGATGCACAAGAGTACCCACTATTACCGCAAATTGAGGAGCAAAATGTATTTCAGCTACCTACAGATTTACTTAAACATATGATTAGACAAACTGTGTTTGCTGTATCGACCTCAGAAACACGTCCGATCTTGACAGGTGTAAACTGGAGGGTATATAACAGTGAATTGATTTGTATTGCAACAGATAGTCATCGCCTAGCCTTACGAAAAGCAAAAATTGCAGCTGGAAAACTTGCTGCAGAATTTCAAGCTAATGTTGTAATTCCTGGCAAAAGTTTAAATGAGTTAAGTAAGATTCTTGATGAATCTGAAGAAATGGTCGATATCGTCATCACAGATTATCAAGTTTTATTCCGAACAAAGCATCTCTTGTTCTTTACCAGATTATTAGAAGGGAATTATCCTGATACATCACGCTTAATTCCAGATAGTAGCAAAACTGATATCATGGTAAACACAAAAGAATTTTTACAGGCCATTGATCGTGCCTCATTACTTGCCAGAGATGGAAGAAACAATGTAGTCAAATTATCTACTCTAGGAAACGATATGATTGAAATTTCCTCAAACTCTCCTGAAATTGGTAAAGTGGTAGAAGAAATACAATGCGAGAACATAGAGGGAGAAGAGCTTAAAATTTCGTTTAGTGCAAAATATATGATGGATGCATTAAAAGCGTTAGAAAGCACAGAAATTAAAACTAGCTTTACAGGCGCTATGCGTCCATTCTTAATTCGTACGCCAAATGATGATTCCATTGTGCAACTGATTTTGCCTGTTCGCACATACTAAAAAACAAAGCTTAAAAGGTCTCAAGTTTTTATACGTTTTGTAAAAAGCCGCCAAAATATCAGGGCGGCTTTTACTATCCAAACTAGACAGAAACGCGCATTATCCTTTTATTGGCCCAATCCTTTTCTATTCTTATTTTTTTTAGTACAATGAAAGAATGAACAAATTCGGAAAGTGAGCGAATGTAATGAAAACCATTCAAATTTCGACAGAATACATCACATTAGGACAGTTTTTGAAAGTTGCCGACGTAATTCAAACAGGTGGAGAAGCGAAATGGTTTCTTCAAGAAAATAAAATCTATGTGAATGGAGAATCAGAAAATCGTCGTGGACGTAAATTGTATAATCAAGATAAAATTGAGATTCCTGGATTTGGTACATTTCAAGTAAAGGCTTAAATAAGGGAGGATCCCTTTGTATATTCAAGGACTGGAACTGCAGCATTATCGTAACTATGAACATCTGGAAGTAACTTTTGAAAATCAGGTAAACGTCATTATAGGGGAAAATGCTCAGGGGAAAACAAACCTCATGGAGGCTATTTACGTATTAGCGATGGCTAAATCCCACCGTACACCAAATGATCGTGAACTTATCCAATGGGATGCAGAGTATGGTAAAATAAAAGGGATGCTTCAAAAAAAGCATTCTGCGATACAGATGGAACTGTTGATCTCCAAAAAGGGGAAAAAAGCTAAACTTAATCATCTGGAGCAATCAAAATTGAGCCAATATATCGGCGAAATGAATGTTGTTATGTTTGCTCCAGAGGATTTAAATCTGGTAAAAGGCAGCCCCCAGATTAGAAGACGTTTTCTAGATATGGAACTTGGACAAATTGCGCCTGTATATTTGTATGAGTTAAGTCAATATCAAAAAATATTAACGCAAAGAAACCATTTATTGAAATCCATGACAGAAGATACACCTAAAAATGCGGCAATGCTTGATATATTTACAATTCAGTTAATTGAACACGGTGCTAAAATTTTAAAAAAGCGCTTTGAATTTCTGCAACTTCTACAAGAATGGGCTGCACCTATACATCGTGGAATTAGCCGTGGACTTGAAGAGTTGAAAATTGTGTACAAGCCTAGCATAGATGTATCAGAATCAATGGATTTGTCGAAGATGAAAGAAGTATACTACGAAAATTTTCAGACTATTAAAAAGCGAGAGATGTTTCGAGGTACAACTTTGATCGGTCCCCACAGAGATGATTTACATTTTTTTGTTAATGATAAAAATGTACAAATTTTCGGTTCGCAAGGTCAACAACGTACAACCGCCCTCTCCTTAAAACTGGCTGAAATAGAATTGATTCATTCTGAAGTAAAAGAGTACCCTATTCTTCTATTAGATGATGTTTTATCAGAATTGGATGATTATCGTCAGTCTCATCTTTTAAATACGATTCAAGGGAAAGTGCAAACATTCGTAACAACAACGAGTGTAGATGGCATTGAGCATGAAACTCTAAAAAAAGCAAAAACAATTCGGGTAACAAGCGGTACGATAAACAGATGAGTATCTGTTAAATGGAAAAGTAGGTGATGAGTGTGACAATGGAACAGAAACAAGCGCAAGAGCAGACATATGATGAAAGTCAAATTCAGGTTCTTGAAGGCCTAGAAGCAGTCAGAAAGCGTCCAGGTATGTATATAGGTTCTACCAATGCTAAAGGTCTACACCATTTGGTATGGGAGATTGTAGATAATAGTATTGATGAGGCACTCGCTGGCTATTGTACAGAGGTCAATGTTGTTATTGAGGAAGACAATAGTATTACTGTTAAAGATAATGGCCGTGGTATCCCTGTAGGTATTCATGAAAAAATGGGAAGACCTGCTGTAGAGGTTATCATGACGGTCCTTCATGCTGGAGGAAAGTTTGGTGGAGGCGGTTATAAAGTTTCCGGTGGTTTGCATGGCGTCGGTGCATCAGTTGTTAACGCTTTGTCTTCTAAGTTAGATGTATACGTATATCGCGAAGGGAAAACCCATTATCAAGAATATAAACGCGGTGTACCTTCAGAAGATCTTAAGGTTATTGGTGAAGCTGATCATACGGGCACAACTATACATTTTGTACCCGATACAGAGATCTTTACTGAGACTATAGAGTATGACTACGATACATTGGCAAATCGCCTTCGTGAGCTTGCCTTCTTAAATAGGGGTATTAAGCTTACGATTGAAGATAAGCGTGAAAATCCTCGTAAAAAAGAATTTCACTATGAGGGCGGCATTAAGTCTTATGTAGAGCACCTTAATCGTACAAAAGAAGCAATTCATGAAGAACCTGTATACGTTGAAGGCTCTCGTGATGGCATTAATGTTGAGATTGCGTTGCAGTACAATGAAGGATACACAAGTAATATTTACTCCTTTGCTAACAACATTCACACGTATGAAGGTGGTACACACGAAGTTGGTTTCAAAACTGCCTTAACTCGTGTTATTAATGACTACGCTAGAAAGAACAATTTAATTAAAGAAAGTGACAGCAATTTAATTGGGGAAGATGTGCGCGAAGGAATCACTGCAATTGTTTCTGTTAAACATCCAGATCCTCAGTTTGAAGGGCAAACGAAAACAAAGCTAGGTAACAGTGAAGCTCGTACTATTACAGAGTCTGTTTTCTCTGAGACGTTTGAAAAGTTTCTACTTGAAAATCCGTCCGTTGCAAGGAAAATTGTAGAAAAAGGTTTAATGGCAGCCAGAGCAAGGGTTGCTGCAAAGAAGGCAAGGGAACTTACCCGTAGGAAAAATGCGCTGGAGATTTCGAGTCTACCAGGAAAGCTAGCTGATTGCTCTACGAAAGATCCGTCAATTAGCGAGTTATATATTGTAGAGGGCGACTCTGCTGGTGGTTCAGCGAAACAAGGTCGTGATCGTCATTTTCAAGCAATTTTACCACTTCGTGGAAAGATTATTAACGTAGAGAAGGCCAGATTAGATAAGATTCTATCTAATAACGAAGTACGTGCAATGGTGACAGCAATTGGTACAGGTATTGGTGGAGATTTTGATATTGAGAAAGCTCGTTATCATAAGATTATTATTATGACCGATGCTGATGTAGATGGTGCTCATATACGTACTCTATTGTTAACGTTCTTCTATCGTTATATGCGTCAAATTATTGAATATGGATATGTGTATATCGCACAGCCACCTCTTTATAAGATTCAACAAGGAAAGAAAGTTCAATATGCTTATAACAATAAAGAACTTGAAAAAGCACTTTCTGAACTACCTGCTCAGCCAAAACCAGGTATTCAACGGTATAAAGGTCTTGGTGAGATGAATCCAGGACAGCTTTGGGAAACAACGATGGATCCTGAGGTGCGGACATTGCTTCAAGTAAATCTACAAGATGCTATTGAAGCAGATGAAACTTTTGAGACATTGATGGGAGATAAGGTAGAGCCGCGCAGAAACTTTATCCAAGACAATGCAAGATACGTGCAAAACCTTGATATTTAAAAGAATGACAGGAATGCAATATTCCTGTTTTCTCTTCATATAAACAAGATGTGTTCGAAAGAAGAGGAGGTGCTGGCGGATGTCAGACAACCAACAAGCTCGAGTTCGAGAAATAAATATTAGCCAAGAGATGCGTTCTTCATTTTTAGATTATGCTATGAGTGTTATTGTATCTCGTGCTTTACCTGATGTACGTGACGGTTTAAAACCTGTACATCGAAGAATTTTGTATGCTATGAATGATTTAGGTATTGTTGCGGATAAACCGTACAAGAAATCCGCGCGTATTGTAGGAGAAGTTATTGGTAAGTATCACCCTCATGGTGATTCTGCGGTATATGACACAATGGTACGTATGGCACAGGATTTTAACCAGCGCTATATGTTAGTAGATGGTCATGGTAACTTTGGATCTGTTGACGGAGACGCAGCTGCAGCTATGCGTTATACGGAAGCAAGAATGTCTAAAATTTCAATGGAGTTAGTTCGAGATATCTCCAAAAACACAATTGATTATCAAGATAACTATGACGGTGCAGAAAGAGAACCAATTGTATTACCTGCACGTTTTCCTAATCTACTTGTTAACGGAGCAACAGGAATTGCTGTCGGAATGGCAACAAATATTCCGCCTCATCAGCTCGGAGAAGTCATTGATGGAATACTGGCGCTAAGTAAAAATCCTGATATTACCATTTCTGAACTTATGGAGTTTATTCCTGGCCCAGATTTCCCTACTGCGGGGCAAATTTTGGGAAGAAGCGGAATTCGCCGAGCTTATGAAACAGGGCGAGGCAGTGTAATAATTCGCGCGAAGGTAGAAATTGAAGAGCGCAGTAACAATCGTCAATCTATTATAGTGAGTGAGCTACCTTATCAAGTTAACAAAGCAAAACTCATTGAAAAGATTGCTGAACTAGTTCGCGACAAAAAGATAGATGGAATCACTGACCTTAGGGATGAATCAGATCGTAATGGTATGCGTATTGTCATGGAAGTTAGACGCGATGCTAATGCCAATGTATTGCTGAACAATTTATATAAACAAACAGCTTTGCAAACGAGCTTCGGTATCAACATGTTATCTCTAGTAGATGGTGAACCTAAGGTTTTAGATTTAAAGCAGTGTTTATATCACTATTTAGAGCACCAAAAGGTAGTTATCAAGAGACGTACAGCATATGAACTTGAAAAAGCGGAAGCACGTGCTCATATCTTAGAAGGGTTGCGAATTGCGCTAGACCATTTAGACGAGGTTATTAGTTTAATTCGTGGATCTCGCACCACTGAGGAAGCAAGACAAGGATTAATTGAGCGTTTTAATCTGAGTGATAAGCAAGCGCAAGCGATTCTTGATATGCGTCTACAACGTTTAACAGGCTTAGAACGAGATAAGATTGAAGATGAATATAGAGAGCTACTACAGTTAATCGCAGAGTTAAAAGCTATTTTAGCTGATGAAGAGAAAGTACTAGAAATCATCAGGGAAGAATTGTTAGAAATTAAAGAGCGATTTAATGATATGCGTCGAACAGAAATCGTTTCTGGCGGTCTTGAGTCTATAGAGGATGAGGATTTAATACCGGAACAAAATATAGTTATTACGCTAACTCATAATGGATACATTAAGAGACTGCCTGCTTCCACGTATAAAACGCAGAAGCGCGGCGGCCGAGGTGTACAAGGAATGGGTACAAATGACGATGATTTTGTTGAGCATTTGCTGACAACTTCAACACATGACCATATTCTCTTCTTTACTAATAAAGGAAAGGTATATCGAACAAAGGGATATGAAATTCCAG